>NZMJ01000014.1 GCA_002692855.1 Maricaulis sp. | reverse complement strand
AAAAAGTTTCAAGATAAAATGGTAAGAGTATTTGTTGCAAACCCTGCAACTGCTGCTGAAGGACTTAATTTATTTGTTGCTAGCACTGTAATTTATTACAGCAATAGCTTTAAATTAGGAGATAGACAACAATCAGAGGACAGAGCTCATAGGATAGGTCAGAAAAATAATGTGCTTTATTATGATTTAGTAGCAGAAAACACTTTAGATAATAAGATAATTAAGGTATTACTAGAAAAGCAAGAATTAGCAAATATTATAACAGGAGATAATTATAAAGAATGGCTGTAGTTTATATACCACAAGAGCCTAGAAAAAGAGACGCAAAATCTGGTCAATGGGTAACTGCCTTTGATTTGTCACCTGCTAAAAAATTTGGTGATTTAAAAGTTTTATTGCCACATGGCTCACTACCAATAGACATAGAGCCAATGTCACAAAACCTTAAAGAAAGTTTAAAAGATTTCTCAGATGATGATTATATGCTTGCAATTGGTAACCCAACAGCTATGGTCTTGTCTGCGATTATTGCTTCTCAGAATAACGATGGTAAATTAAAAATGTTATACTGGGATAGTAAAATAAAAGATTATATATCCGTTGCTTTTAATGTATAATCTTTTAGTATATAGAGAACCAACAGAAAAATGGAGAATACAATATGTCAGAAAAACAATTAGATCTTTTCGAAAGTATTGAAAAGGCATCACAAAAAACAGATAACACCGAACTCTCTGGTGTTATAACTTTAAGTAAAAAATTAGTTGAGCAAAGTAAGATAGTAGAAGATTTAACATCTGCTTTGAAAGAAGAAACTAAAAAGTTAAATAAAATACAATTTGAAGATTTACCAGAGCTAATGAATGAGATTGATATGGTTAGCACTGAGATTGAAGTTGATGGTAAAGTTTTTAAATTATCAAAGTCAGAAAAGTTTTATGCTTCAGTTACAAGAGAAAGAAAACCTTTTGTAATAAAATGGTTAAGGGATAACAATCACACAGGACTTATCAAGAATGAAATAGTTGCACAAGTAGGTAAAGGCAAAGATAATGTTGCTGCTGATGTTTGTGCTTATATTGAAAACGCAGGACTTGATGTAACTCGTGAAGAGAATATACATACTGGATCTTTCAAAGCATTAGTAAAAGATGATATTGAAAAAGGTAAAGATGTTCCTCTTGATGAGTTAGGAGTTAGCAGAGTTATTCAAGCATCATTAAAAGAAGTTACATGATAGAGTTTCTACTGTATGTTGCAGTGAAACGACTTGAGTCTGTCGGTCGTAAAACATGGCAGATGAAACTAACAACAAAGGAGTAAGTATGGCTAATAACATAGCAAAAACTGAAAAAGCTGGTTTACCAGTATCGATGGAAGATATCGAAAAAATGGCAGGAGCAGGATTTGAAGAAGCAACTGCTGATTCTTTTGCAATACCTTTTATGCAAATATTGCAAAAGATGTCTGACCAAACAGATCCAGGACACGCATCTTATATTGAAGGTGGCAAAGCTGGTATGTTTGCAAACTTAACAACAACTAAAATTTATGATGGTAAAAAAGGTATACTTGTTATACCATGTCATTATTCTAGGAAGTTTGTTGAGTGGGTTCCAAGGGAAAAAGGTGGAGGATTAAGAGGTTTGCATTCTCCTGATTCTGATGTAGTGCAGAATGCTAATCCAGATCCTAAGAATCCTTTAGAGTTACTAACTGATGAAGGAAACTTATTGAAAGATACAAGATATCATTTTGTATTGAATGTAACTGATGGTTCACCAGAGCCAGTTATATTTACAATGAAGTCTTCACAAATAAAAAAATCAAGAGCATGGATGACTAGGATGCAAAATTTAACTATGGCTAGAAAAGATGGCACTAGATTTAAAGCACCTATGTTCTCTCATATCTGGAACTTGACTACTAAACAAGAGTCAAATGATAGAGGATCTTGGTATGGACTTTTTATTGAGGGTGAGCCAACAGTAATATCAGACATGAGTTTGTTCAAAGCAGCTCAAGAGTTTCGTGATATGGCTATGGCTGGCGATGCAAAGATATCTGGAGATCCTAACTCTCCTGATGATTCACAAAGTAACAGTCAATTTTAAGGGGGTACTAAACTATGGCCATGGGTTGATTCGTTCGCCTATGGCCATTTATACAAAGAAAATTTATGGCAGAATCTATAGAAAACAGGTTTTTTAAACTTTTCTCTGGTTTAGATAGAGCTCATGGGTCATATAATTTATCAGGCAAGATTACAGAAAAAGGTAAAAAGCAAGGCAATGCTTTAACAAAACAACAAGCACCAAATCCTGAATTATGGTTACAACATTTACAAGGCAAGTATGGTTTAGGAATATTTCCTTTAACAGATTATGGTAAATGTAAATGGGGTGCTATTGATGTTGATGTTTATGATTTAGATTTTAAAAAATTAGAACAAGAGTTAAATAAAGTAAAACTACCATTAGTCATATGTAAAACTAAATCTGGTGGTGCTCATTTATATTTATTTTTAAAAGATTTTACTGATGCTAAGATAGTAAGAAACAAGTTAATGGAATCAGCAGTAGCATTAGGATATAGTGGTGTTGAAATATTCCCAAAACAAGTAAGACTAGCTAGTGAAAAAGACTTTGGTAATTGGTTAAATATGCCATACTTTGATATGGATAATCCAACTAGGCATGCTATAAAAGATGGTAAAAAATTATCAGCTGAGGATTTTTTAGCACTAGCAGAACAAAGTGCACTATCAGAAGAAGATTTATTGGATGTTGAGTTAGAAAAAGATCCTTTGCTAATTGATGGTCCACCTTGTTTACAAAGTCTATCAAAGATTGGTTTCCCTGAAGGAACTAGGAATCAAGGACTTTTTAACTTAGGCATATATGCTAGNAAAAGATATGGTGAGGATGAGTTAGCAAATCACATTGATGAAATGAATAATAATTTTATGACTCCACCATTAGGACATAAAGAAGTTGCTGGCATAGTAAAAGCAGTAATGAAGAAAAATTATAGNTATAGNTGTAATGACCAACCCATATGTGATGTTTGNAATAGNCAAATATGTTTAGGTCGTAAGTATGGTGTAGGTGGTGGCAGTGATGATGTTGGTGTTGAGATTGTAGGTGTAATAAAAGTAAAGACAGATCCACCAACTTGGATTGTAGATATAAATGGTGCTCGTATTGAGATGGATACAGAGACATTATTACTTCAAAGAAAGTTTCAAAAGGTAGTTCTTGAAGAACTTACCATAATGACAAACTTAATTAAACCACCTAAGTGGACAGCACTGATGAAAGAAAAATGTGAAAATGCTGAGGAGCAAGACGCACCAGCTGATGCTGGTAGTAAAGGTCAGTTAATAAATTTCTTAGAGGACTTTTGCACTGGGTATGCTAAAGCACAAAGCAGAGATGAAATGATTTTAGGTAAACCTTGGACAGATGATAAAACTAAAAGAACTTATTTTAGGTCAGCAGACTTTCAAAAGTTTTTACAACAAAATAGATTTATTGGCTTTGATGGTCGTAAACTTTGGAATGCTTTACGCACAATAGGTGCAGAACATCATCAGTTCTTTGAAAAGGGTAAAAACATACAATGTTGGTCAGTTCCATCATTCCCAGAACAGAAAGAAGATTTTGGTGTCCCAAAAGTCGAGGATTTTCCTGATAAATTTTAGGGGTTTACTTTTATGTTAAAATAGTTTACAATGGATTAATAATTTATTTACAGGAGAAGCAAAATGGATTATCAAATTAAAAAAAGATTAAAAGGTCTTACCATTGATGATGGTATGGACTATTTAATACAAGTTGCATTATCAGGACTTACTGTTATGTCTTTAGAAGCAGTAGCACCTGAGAATGAGTGGATTATAAATCAAACCAATCCTCTAAAGAGAACTGAATCTAGATTAAGAAGTTTTAAAAAGAGAACTGGTTTTTTATTTTCTCAATATGGCACAACAAGTTCTGCTGGACCAATGGTTAATTACAAAAAAGAAATAAATCTTGGTATGATGGCATATAGATTTAATGGTGCTAAGTTACCTCCTAAAAAATTTAGATGGGGTATAAACTTTAAAACATATCATCGTGGTTTTGATTATTTCACTAATGTTGATACTTACAAAAAAGATTTAGTTCACTTTTNANNNTATGCTTCAATAAAGAACGATGCTGTGATAGGTAAATTTTGGTCTAGTGATCCAGAGTATCATGTTCTTGGCTTAGTTGCTCATGAGTTTGCTCATACTATATGTCAGTGGATGAATTCAGCACCAATGCATTTATATCCTAGAGTTAGAGATAAACTTGATTTGTATGGTCATCACTACAAAGGTTGGCAAGAGGTTTACAGAAAGTTAAGAGCAAAGTATGTAAATCCTTATGTTAAATATATTGGTCAAGATTATAAGCCAATGGTGAGTTTAAGAAACTTAACAAAGCAACAGAAAGATGCAATCAAAGATCGTGATCGAAAAGCTGTAATCAGAAACAAAGAGTTTTGGCAAATGAGAGCAGCAGCAAAGGTCAATCATGAGTAAAGCAGGATTGTCTTTAGAAGCTAGGATTATCTCAAAATATACTGATATGAGAGAAAGCAAACTTATTATGAGAGATCCTAGCACTATCAAAGAACTAAGAGACAGAAAGTATTACCATAGGTTAGAAAACATATTGTTAAAAAGATATAATAGACCTTGGTATGAGTTTTGTCCTAATATGAACTTTGTTAAAAATGTTTAATGTTAAACCTAAAATAATACTTGGTGGTCCTGGAACTGGAAAGACCACCAAGCTAATATCAATAGTAGAGAGTGAGATGAGCTCAGGAATAAAACCAGAAAAGATAGCATATGTTAGTTTCACTAGACAAGCTGCATATGGTGCTAGAAAAAGGATGGACTTAACAGAGAAACAAACTCCTTGGTTTAGGACTTTACATTCAATGGCATTTAGACGACTTGGTATGAGTAGAACTGAAGTTATGGATAATGAACATTACAAAAAGATAGCTAGTATGTTAGGTATGTCCTTTAGTGGGTTTGTAGATTTAGAAGCACCAGCACATGGACCAGAGGGAAATAAATGTTTAGCTATTATTGAATATTCAAGGAACACATTACAAGATATAAAACAAGCATGGAACAATCATGGTGGTTCAATAGATTGGTTTAAATTAAAAAGATTTAGNGATACANTAAAGCAATACAAACAAGATGTTCAGTTAATAGATTTTACAGATATGTTAGAAAAGTTTATACAATCAGAAACAACCATAGATGTAGATGTAGCAATCATAGACGAAGCACAAGACTTAACACCATTACAGTGGAAACTAACCACAGTGGCATTTAAAGATTGTAATAAAATATATATTGGTGGTGATGATGACCAAGCCATTTATAAATGGTCTGGTGCTGATGTTGATACTTTTATAAATTTAAAAGGTGATGTTGAAGTCTTAAAAAAGTCTTACAGACAACCAATTGAAGTATTNAAACAAAGCAGTGTAATACTTAACAGGATAAANAAAAGAAGGAACAAAGAATATGAGCCATCAGACAGAAGTGGTAAAGTGTTTTGGCATAATCGTGTTGAAGGCATAGACTTATCAAAAGGAACATGGTTACTATTAGCAAGAAATTATTATTTATTACAACACTATGAGATGATGGTAAGAGAGCAAGGATTTTTATACATAACTAAAGGCAAGTTAAGTTTTGATAAAAACTTGGTAAAAGCAATACAATATTATGAAAGATTAAGGAAAGGTGAAACAGTATCTGGTGTTGAAGCTAATTTAATTTTTAAAAAGTTAAAAATAAAAAAGAAAGTAGATACAACCAAGGATTTTACAGCAAAAGAGTTAGACTTAGATATTAGTAAAATATGGCATGATTCTTTTACATCTGTATCATTAAGAGATCGTCAATATTTAGTTTCTTGTTTAAGGAGAGGTGAAGATCCTAGAAAAGATCCTAGAATTAGGATTGATACAATACATGGTAGTAAAGGTGCAGAAGCAGATAATGTAATTGTTATGTCAGATATATCTAGACAATCTTACAATGGTTTACAGCTAACACCAGACGATGAACACAGAGTATTTTATGTTGCTTTAACTAGGGCAATAAATAACTTACATTTAGTTCAGCCACAAACATCAATGTTCTATAGATTGTAATTATCTACCTTGCCCACGATACTTCTTAAAAGTTCTTCTCTTGTGTTTGTTCATAGAACTCATTATAGGATTACGACCTATGCTAGTTCCTTTCCTAGTTTTTTCGTGGGCAACAGTTATAGTTTTTCTTTTAGCCACTTAATGGATTATTAGCTTCTAATTTTATTTCTTCTATTTGAGTATCTTGCAACTCATTTTCCTTTTCAACTATCGCAACCTTAGTAGATAGTTCTTCAACTTTTTGTAAAAGCTCATCTAAAGGTTTCCTTAATTTTTTATCTAGGTTTTCGATATCTTCTTCACTAGCTCTGTCTGCAACAACAGATTGTAAAACCTTAATATCTTTTATAATCTCGCCTGTCATAGCTTTTATATCATTAGAGTTTCCTGCTATGTCATTCCTTAAAACATCTAATACATCATTATCCATACTTATAATTTGTGTTTCTAACTCTTGTACTTTTACTTTTATGTCTGTTATATCATTATTAGTATCTGTTAAATCTACTGTTTCATTGACAACATACTCTTTATTTTCTAAAACTCCCAAACGAGTGTTAAACTCTCCCCATGCATAAAATCCTCCTCCGATAGCTCCGATAACCCCAACAAGAGATGCGTAGGTAGATAATTTCTCAATGACTTTCATAACTTACTCTCCTTTAATTGCTGTAATTCTATCTTTATTCTATTCTGTTCTAAAGAAATTTTTTTAAGTTTTTCTTTATGTATTGCTACTGGATCTGACTGTGTATAGACAGCTAAATCCACATTACTATATATATCTTTATTGTATGATTCTAAACTTATTTGTTCAAAAAAAGAGTTATCAACCTGATTATATATAATTTCAGGTTGATAAAAGGAAACTTGTTCGTATACTTGTAGTGTTTCTTGATTAGAGAATAATGTAATTTTTTCTACTTTTATATTGATATCTTTTACCTTTATATTGTCTAGGTTGAGTATCTTGGACTTCTTAATGTCTGCCTTCTGTACTTTACTTTCCTTAGTATCTGTTTTGGCTTCGACTTTTGCTTCTTCAACATTGCTATCTGAGTTGCTTGTTTCATCCTCATCTTTCGCAACCTCTTGAATGCTTTCTTCGTCCTTTGACTCTTCTTCCATACTTTCATCAGATGCATCAACATCTTTATTATCATCGCTTTCATTATTAACCTCCTTAGTAGGTTGTTCTTCTTTACTTGCCACTTCAAGTTCTTCAGGCTCTTCTTCAATAACCTCTTCAGGCTCTGATTCTTCTGATACTAATTCAATAGCATCACCAAACTCTTCTTCAACGAACTCCTCAAACTCTTCTTCTGTCATTTCTGATATCTCCTCAAAGTTCTCATCAATAAATTCACTGAACTCCTCCTCTAGTTCCATTACAGTTTCAAATTCTTCTTCAGACGTAAATACATCTTCAAATTCTTCAAAGTCTGTAAACTCTTCTGGCATAGCCATAACAACAGAGTCTGTAAACTCTTCTGGCATACCTATATCTTCCATCATAATGTCTTCTTCCATAACAAAATACATATCATCNTTAAACTCAATAGCATAATCATTCCAAGCTGTATCAAACTCTTCTTCAAAATAAAAATCTTCTTCCCAAGTAAAATCCTCAGTAAAGTCTGGCACAGTATTAAAATCGTCTGGTATGCTGTCTTGAATATCGTCAATAGCATCTTGTGTATCATCACTAATTGGTATAAACTCATCATTATTATAGGTCATAGTCATAGATGCACCTAATAAATTTGGACCTTGTCTAANTTGATTAGTGTAATTGTTATCTGTGCCAGTCCATGACCAATCAACATTATTAGCACCGACACCTAAATAAATTATCCTATCATTATATTGACCACAAGCATTAGTAATAGTTCCAGAACTACTTCCTGGATAACCATTACAATTACCTTGAAAACCAGTAATGTCAGTCCTAGTTTGAGTTACACTTGATAAAACATTACCACCATTGTCTTTTAAAATCATTGTAGTTGTATGAGAATCATCAGCACCACCTTTTGACTCACAATTACCTTGATTACTTTCACAATTAGCTACATCTACATAACTATTTAATGTTATACCATTGTCTAACATTGGTTGAGTTATAGTATTACTATATAATTTTATATCATCAGCAGTTACTGTGGCTGTTCCAGTAACTTCAAAGTCACCACCTACAGAATATTTATAACCACAGTTAGCTTGCCCAGTAGGACAAGTAATATCAAAACCATTTAAATTAGCACCATTAGATACATAACCACTACCACCTGGATTTATTTGGTCTGTGCTACTAGAGTTCCAATCTACACCATCCCCAGAATTAGGAAGTAAATTACCTGTAGTTATTGTTTCGCTGTTACTCGTGGACATTGATGATAGGACTATCATCAACGACATTATCAGAACTCTCATCATCTTTATCTCTTTTAGTTATGTTCTCTTTTTCTTTTTGTATTTTTGTTTCTATGCGTTTTTTCTCCTCTTCTTCTTCAATCTTAGCATCTATTTCATCTTTTACTTGTTTATTAGCTATATAAATTTCATAATCTGGTCTTAGTGTAGGGTAAGTATCCCACATTTGTGCTGCTTCTTTACCTATTTTTCCTTCAAAAGGACATGGTGTTCCTGCACTTTCCATAGCTTGAAACACTCTAGGATCTTGACATAATATTGCCACACTTGCCACTTTCATACCAAAATCTTGCAATACTTTAGCTAATTTTATTCTTTCACAGTTTAAATCTACAAAATGTTTGCCACCAGATATCCCAACGACACTAGTGCTAATGGAACCAGACACACCCATGCTACACACATCTTGAGACATAGAGGAATATGATGGTGAGTTGGCTGATGGTGGGGGAACAGTCGATTTGTTGCTTGTNGTATTNGTTGTGTTGTTTGTAGTTGTGCTAGTTGTATCATTGCTGGATCCTGATTGGTATGTATTGTTATTTGTTGTAGTATAACCACCTGTTATATTGGTGTTACTGCCAGATGTATTGGTTTGAGTGTTAGTGTCGTTCGCTAACGAGCTTGTCGCTAGCATAAGGCAGATTGTAAATACTATAATGTTTAATGTTTTCATTTCCTATATAATTAGTTTCGTTTTGACTTTCTTTAAAACGATCTAAAGAACTAGGAAATGTATAGACTTCCATACAATAGCTTTGAACGTAAGCTGTTCTTCCTAATTTGTATTCTATATCTGCTATATCATTTTCTGCTACGACTCTTTTCTCTTCACAGTCTTTTTCAGTAAGATAACCACCAAAACCTTTGTAAGATATTTGAGGATAATCAACATATGACACTAATGCCATTAAAAACCATATTTTTATCATTCTTTATATTCTATTTNTTATCTTTGTCTACATTTAGTCCTTTTTGCTTCTCATATGTCCTTAAAGCACCCATCCCTAGTAATGCCATAACTAAAGGCATTAAAGTTCCCATATCCATGTCTGGTAATGGTAAGGTTTCTATTTTAAATGAAGCTAATGCAAAAGTCAAAAACTGTTTTAAAACATATTCCCAAAATATAGCTAATGCACAGCTAAATCCAATCAATGGACGCCATATCCTTTGTATAGCACCAGATATACCACCTGCAGTGCTTTGTGCATCTGCTAAATTTATAGACATTTGCTTTTCTTTTAGCTTTGCTTCTACTTCAGCAAATCTTAACTTTAATTGTTGCTTCTCTTCTTCACTTGTATGTAACTCATCAATGACATTACCAACAGCTTTTATAGTTCCACCACTAAGTATCTTGCCTAAAACCATTATATTACACTCATTAAGCCAGATAGCTTTTTAGCTCTGTTAGGTGTCTGTTTTGCCCATAAACTATCTAACATTTCATAGCTCGCACCAACATAATTTAGCTCTGATAAACATTTCCACATATTTTTAAATTTTGATACTCCTGTTTTTCCTAATTGGAACACCATTTCAATTAATATTTCCTCTGCTCTTTTGTCTATATCTTTACAACCAAAGGTTTCCATTAACTCCTGTGTTCCTTTTACAGCTGTTTGTATATCGTGCTCTAATATTGTTAATAAAAACTTTTGTTCGTACTCTTTGCCCTCTTCCCAAAAGTCTTCTACACATAAATGTCCATATCCTACTGTGGATTTACCTAATGTGTCTTTGTAGACTGTATTTTTATATCCTTCATGCTCTTTTATTCTTTCTGTAAGCTCTTTATATGCTTCCATTTAACCTCCTAAAAACAAATGTCTTAATGCCATAAATACTTGACCTAAAATTAGTATTGCGATAGTGTATATAACCCAACTTATGCGATTAACTTGGTCTTGTATATGTTTTAAATGATTATTTTCTATTGTATCAATTTTATTATGAATTAACTTCATTTCTCCTTGTAACTCGATGATAGACTCCCTGTTAAGTTGTGATGTTGTTTTCTTGACCATACTGTTTTATAGCTTAAATCTAATCATTTTAAAACATTAACTTACTGTAACTTGACCACTAATTTTAGTTGACTCTGTTCCTGCTGAATTACGAGCAAAAACACGCACATCATAAGCACCTGCCGATATATGCTTCATAGTAAACTGTCTAAAACTTCCTTTCATGAATGTATCTTGTGTATATGAGCCAGCAGACTGTAATTTATACTCTATAACGAACTGTGATGGGTCGTCTGTACACTCCCAAACAGCTTTAATTTGTCCAGCAGCAGGACTAGAAAGTGTTAAATTAGTTGGTGCAACAACTGAAGATGTTAATGAAGTATCAGCAGCAGGATCTGTTGCTTCTATTGATGTACTAATATTACTTAAAACACTATTATTATAAACTGTTGTATCAGTTTCTCTTAAAACTAAGTTACAAGCCAAAGGAGATTCAGAAGAGTTAGGAGTAGTAAAAGACCATTCTATAATCTCAAAAACTTTACTACTAAAACCCATCCTGTCTAATGTTAAATTTACAAAATCACCAGCTTGTAATTGAAAACCTTTTGATAATGATGTTGTTAAAGACACAGTTATCTGTTGTCTTGCTTTTAATAATTCTATTGCTGCTAACTCATTTACCTTATTTGTGTCTGACACCATAGTAAAAGATAAATTAGCGACTATTTCTTCCCCATCATCTTCGTTTTTAAATTTTGTAGATGCTATCGGTGTAATTTCTGTACTTACAAACTTTTCATCTTTGTTATAGTATGTTGCTTTTACAGTGTTAAAAATATCTTTTCTACCTAATTTAGTTTGTATTATAGTTTCACCAATTATATCGTCTTCAGTAAGAGTTATAGTTGGAGCAGTGTAGAATCCTACATAAAGATTAAATTTACCATTTTGATAAATTAATTTACCAGAGCAACTACTCAATAAATTATCTAATATTCCCTTTGGAGATAAAGCTGTATCAAATACACCATCACATAAATATCTAGCTTTACCATTTATAGTATCTTCACACCTAGTTTCTGCATACCCAAAACCACCAGCTGTTGTTGTAGAGTCATTTATTTCAGCTGTTGCTATTCCTAAACCATATTTAGTGTCAGTTAAAAAATCTCTTATACAAAGTGCTGGATTTCTACCTTTTTCTTTTGCGTTTTGTGTCCATCCTGTACCATTTTGTACTACACTAAACACAGGTTTTCCTTTCATTATAGCACTTATTGATGGAACACCACTTGAATATATATCTGCATCAAATCTAAAACGCATATATGCATAAGCTAAACCTCTTAAACGATGATTGCTAGTCCATTCACTTAAATCAGATACAGCTGTTGGGTTTGCTGTTTGGTTTGATGCTCCTGTTCTAAGACTTATCCTTATAGAACTTTCACTATCTTCAGAGCTGTAGTAAGTATTACCACTTGAAACTCCATATCTGGGTTGACCATCAGAGTCATTACTAAATACATTTGTTAATGTACTTCCTACTGCTAACTGATTATCAGATAAAATTATATCTGTAAAACTATCTATCTCATGACACGCAAAAATTACAAAAGTGTGTAAATATTCATTGCTTCCTGTTGTATTTGAGTGTGCAAATATACCACCAGCTCTTACTTTACCATAAACTACTCTTTGAGGTGCTACTGTTTGTCTTATAGAGACGTTACGACCTTGTGTAACCTGTGTTGCATCACTTAAATCAGGTATATCTAAGGATGGTGCTAAGGCAGCAGATACTAAAACAGAACCACCAGCAAGTAATGCAGATGATAATGCAGCACCAGCAGGTGCAAATATAGCAGCAACAGCAGCAACTACAATTATTTCTACAAAATTATCTGTTGCAGCATCTATTAAATCACCTATAAAACCACCACACATTTTAATTTACCCTTTTTTTAAAAATATTACCAACTGTGTCAAAACCTAATCTTTCATAAAATGCTTTTACTTTACTATTTTTTACATTAACTGTATTCCCAAAAAACATTTCTTGAACATCTCTTTCTTTTGCCCAGCTTTCAGCAAACTTTAGTATTTTGATAGGTGTTTTTATATCTTTTCTATGTTCTTCAGAAATAAACAACCCTAAATCAGAGCACATCTTTTTGTAATTAAAGAAGTAATCTTGTATAGCAACTATCATAAAACCTATAACTTTGCTGTTTTTCTCAGCAACTATACATGTAAGCATGTCAAATTTTAAACATTTACGAAAAAGTTGATTAACTTTTTCTGTACTGTATGGTAACCAACCATATTCACCATGTTCATGTAGTTGTTTGCCTAGTATTATTAGTTCTCTTATGTCTTTTTCTTCAATATGTCTTATTATGGATTCTTCCATTGTATGTCCTTATCTATTAGTTCTTCAATTAAATCTAACCCTAAATCACCTGCAAAGTCAAACTTTTGCTGTTGTGATGTGTATCTTCTTTCTATACTCCTTTCTAGTTGTACTAATCTATTTTCTGCTCTTACTCTTATAGTTGCAGTTTCACCTGACTCACTAATTGTTATAGTATCTATAAATCCTTTGAATAAAGTATAAACATTATTTACAATAGCATTACTTTCATCAAGTAAACCCATAAAAAGAGTTACATCTTTACCACTATAATTATCTTGTAGTGCTATAAATAATTTATTTGTTGGTATACCAGAGAAAACAAAGTCTTGACTAACTGCTTTAGTTTCTTGTGACTCTTCAACATTGCCTATTTGCATTAAATCACCAAGACCTTTGTATGTTTCTGAGCTTACACTAATGTCTCCATAACCTGTCCAAAGTCTTAATGTTACAGTAGCAAACTCCATTTTTACTGCAAAAAATGGTTTTAAGTTAGATGTTTGTAGTTGAGTTACAAAGTTTGCGTGTAAATCTCTTGCCATTATAAGACCTCTGTACAGCTAAATGAAAAACCATACAAAGAAACTCTATCAGTATCCCAACCAAAATCATTAGCATCCATTCTCCATAATGTTTGTGCAGAACTACCATAAGATATTTGTGTGTTGTCATTTATAGCTTCAATACCACTTCTTAATGCTGGCTCTATTTTTACATTTGCTTCGCCACTACCATTACTTGATACATCTTCTGTTACAAAGTACATGTATGAATTTATACCTATATAATCTCCTGACTTAAAAACATTTGTAACATTATTACCAAAACCATCTAAAGCAACTTGATTACCTGTTTGTGATGCTCCATTTACTCTTATAGTTCCTGATGCGTTACCTAATAATGCTGTATTATCAGGATCTTTCATAGTAAATGTACCTCTTCTACCTCTTAATTGTGTAAAGAATGCTTGATATTCTCTAGCATTATCCCTTTTCATAGGTGCTAGTGTACCCTCAAAAGACCATGCTTCTCCTTGAAACTGATGTGTTTGTTGGCTAAAATTAAATACACTTGTTGTGATAGCAACATTACGAACTAATTTTAAAACAGATTTAGTAAAGCCAACTGTTGTTGGAAATGTTAATGGGTATGATGGTGTAAAAGTTGCCATAATTATCCTCCAAAACTCTCTGCAAATTTACCACCACGCAGCCTTGCTTCTTGTACAGCAGCAATAGTTGAATTTTGTATTTGTGGTAAAAGGTTTGCTACCTCAGCACGAACAGTAGATTGAACACCTGTAGCAAAGTTTATATGTTGCTCAACAACAACTGGTGTTTGTGGAGATCCCATATTNTCTCCAGCTTTATTTANTGGTTGTATTCTTCCTGATGTATTAGGTATAAATAACTCTGGTCCTTGTTCACCAACAACATATGGAGTTTTACTACCAACTGAACCACCTGTGTTTCTTCCTGCTATAACAGTTGTTAATGCTGACATAATATTACCACCAAAACCTGAACCCATAATAGATTTTTTAATCCTGTCTAATATTAACATTTTTATAATACTAACAGTTAAGTCTGCTATAAAAGACCGCAACATAGCTTTTAAAACATTACCCAANCTNTCAGTTCCTTGNATTAATTTTATAATCGAGTTTTCTACTGTGCTAAATGCTTTATCAATAGCACCTTCAAATGCAGCATATGCTTTTTGTGCTCTTTCTAATGCTTCTGCATGTTTTAAATATTTATCAAACAGTTCGTCAAGCTGTTCCATCTCCTCAGTTTTTAAAGTTTTTCCTTCAAAAGTTAATTTATTTAAGAATCTTTGTTTTTCATTATAAAGCTCTAGTGCTGCTCCTGTTTTACCTAGTGCTCCTTTTAATTTATCAAACTCAAGTATTTGTTTGTTAATACGATCTCTTTGGTCTCTAAACTCTTTAGACATAGTTTCTGCTGGACCTGTTAAATCAGTTGCAGCACTCTCTTGAATCCTTTTATTTAATTCTGCTTCTATTCTCATTATCTGTCTATTCAAGTCTATTATTTGTCCTGCAAAGTCTTGTAATGCAGGATCAGTTGAGAATTTAGGGATACCTGTAATTAATTCTGAAATAGATGGCTTATACTCTTGACCCTCTGCTAATGCTTGTGCTATTTTTAATTGCTCAATTTGTTGCATTAATTCTTCTCGCATTAGTTTTAACTCATTAGTTGTCATACCAGTAACATCTAGTGCAGGAATAGCATCAGCTAATTCTAGAATAGCATTAGTAAACATCCTTAATAACGTTGTTCCTCCTAATAGTTCCTCTTGAAATAATGTAAACTTACGACCTAATTCATCAAATGCACCTGCAAGTGTAACTGTTGGACCTTCTCCTGCTGCTTTGGAAGCAACACCACCTAGCTGACCTTCAATAGTTTCTAATATTAAAGACATAGCTTCTGCTTCTTTACCAGTATCAGCTAATGCAAATATTACTTTCTTTTGTTCCTCAGTAAATGATATACCAGACCTTCTAAGCATACTTAATCCGATCCTTGGATTCTCTAATGCTTTACCTAATTGGAGAGCAGCAGACTTTACGTCTGTTCCCATAACCATTGCGATGTCTGTAGCAAGTGAAATAGTCCTACCAAAAGCATCTCCTGCAACTGCTTTAAATGTTAATAAAACTCCTTGTGCATCTCTCATCTGTTGAACACTAAATAAAGTATTCTTTGCAAACTCTCTTGCCATTAGTTCTAGTTGACTAACTGTTAAGCCAGCAGCCATACCTGTTGCTTGAACTAATGCTTCAAACTTTTTCTGTGCTTGTTCAGCACGACTCGCAGCTGCTTGAAGTGCTTTAAATGCTGCAACTAAACCTGTTACTGCTAAAATTAATGCACCAGCAGCAAACCCTGCACTTCCCATTAATGCACCAAATGAACGCATACGACCAGCAACTGGACCTAATGGACCTTGTAATGCAGCTGTTGCTGTGGCAGCATTACTCATCCTTTTTTGAAATTCACTAGATACTTTGTTTGTTGAACCCATCTGCTTTCTAAAGTTAGTCTGTGCTGACTTAACTTTATTTTTAGCACGATCCATTTTAGACTCTAGCTCTTTTACATCAGCTCTAATCTTTACTATTAATTCACCGACTGTAGCCATAGTTAATCAGGAAACCTAGTCATTAAATCTTCCATTTCATTCCTCGATAAAGGTTTATTATTTTTATTACCACTGTGAAACTCGTTATGACAACTTATAGCAGTTTCAAACTGCTGATAAGTCATATTCCAAAATTCACTAGGTGCTACATGCATAATACCAATTGCTATACCATACCACCTATCTATTGGTAAAAATTCTAANCTTNCTCTGTTTCGTTCTCGTTTGACTCCAAAGGGAGTTTTTGTTCATTCTCTTGGTCTAATCCCATAGATTTTAAAAGTATGTCAGAAACTATACTTAAACAATTACTAAATCCATGTTTCAAAACCATATCACCAACTGCTTCGTAAGTATATTTTCCACCAGCACCAAGCAATGCTTCATGTAATATAACTGAAACATTGCTTACTCCTATATTACCAGCTGTAAATCCATTAACTATTTGCATAACTGGTTTTTGTAATCTTTCTTCTATACTAGCTAAGTTCCTAAATGTTNATTTAAAATCTCTTTCCTTACCAGCAAAATGTATTCTCATAGTTCCTTCAATATTCTTATTCACTAATTATCTCCACTAATGTTTTGTCTTTTGTTTTCTTTTTAGATTTCTCTTCTACTTGAATTATATCTAATAATGTTATCTCATTATGACGAGATACAATATTCCTTACAGTAAAATCTTTACCATCTATTGTAATTTTATCATCAAGTTTTTTGGATTCATCAAATGGTAATTCGATTGTGCCAGTGCCTTTTTCCCAAATAACTTTAGCCATAGCATTAATCTTTTCACCATTAATAGAAATATCCATATTGGTCCAAGGCATAATAACCTCCTCTCTTTTAAGTTATTATGCTGATGTATGAGTAACTTGACCAGAAGACTCAAGTGTCATTGAATAAGTCTCTTCGCCATTAAACTCACCAGCTCTTTCATAACTTGTAATTAAAAAATTACCAGTAATGTCATCACCATCACCAAATACTAATTTATATTCACGTATTTGACCTTTTTGTGCACTAATCCTTATATCGTTTTCAAGAGCAGAATCAGTAAATACACCAGATGCAGATATAGACATACTTCTTATACCTCCACCTTCAAGTATTTCTCTTGCTTTATCAGCACCTCCAGCAACTAATGGATTAGAGTCTTTAGTAGTAACATCAACCATTTCACCATTGATTGACATTGAAGTGGAACGCAAACCAGCTATTGTGGTTAAACTTCCACTAAGTGTTGCTTTAAGTAGCAACGCACTTCCTTTTTGTGCAGCCATTTTATATCCTCCTTATAGATAATTTATGCCTAAATTAAATTTAATTCTTTAACTGTTCACAGTTAATTTAGTTCTTAGCTAAATATATTACAATTTAGTCATGAAGTATAGTTCTAAATCTTTGAACTCCATGATATGTTAGTCCATCTTCTTCTCTAACAATATCACTAAACTCAAACCTTGTATTTACATGTGTTGCTCCAGTTACACTTAGAGACTGTCTGTGCAACAATTCATAAATCCTAGCCATGATATTTTTTGCTTCTTTTCTGCCTCTGTTTCTTGAAAATACATGTATTGTTAATGTAAAATTATTAAAATCTATATCTTTAGTTGACTCATCATCTGTCATTGTTTCCTCACCAATAACAATATAAGGGAAAGCAGTTCCTTGTGGAACATGGTCATGAACAGTTGCACTTAGTGTATTTTTTATAGTTGTGTCTGTATTTAATTTACTAAAAATAGTTTTCTGTAATTCAAAGCTATGGTCTGTCATTTACTTCCTTGGTTTCATTGTTGCTGATTTTATAACTTGTTTTAATCTCTGTGTAATCTTTTTTCTATTTTTCTCAAGAGCTGGAAACATAAAAGGTCTTGGTAACATTTTAACTGTGCCAAACTCTAAAAACTTACTATAAAATGCACGACTTGCTATCTCACCACCAAAGCCATCACCATCCATCTTCCTTTTTATACTGTTTACTAAAAAACCAGTATCTGATGCTGGTGCTTCTCCAGGAGCTGATGACTGATGTGTTCTTCTTGGATTATATCTTTGATAAACAAAACCAGACTTACCACCTCTTTGTATTGATATCTTTGCTTCTCTTTCAACGTCTGCTACACCTTTAAAAACAGCTTGCTTTAAAAGTATCTTACTTTCTTGTGTAAATTTACTTATGTTAGCATCTACATTAACAGATCCAACAACAGTTGCTTTTATTTGCGTCATATAGCTACATTTTCCTCTACTTCTATTTTGTAAAATCTATCTTTTTCTTCTAAATTAAGTATTGACCTTATGTTAAAATTTCTTTCACCAAATACTATTTTACTTGTATTGTCTATGGTTATGTCGTCTCTATATCGTATAAATATATCATGTGTTACAGGATTTTCAATCTGCATACCTGCAGCTCCCTCACTATATCTTTCATTTCCTCTTTTTGGAGTTATTGATGCATAAACACTAGCTATTGTACTGTAGCTTTGAGTAAAGCCACCAGCACCATCGCTCGTGTTAGTAGAGTTTTGTATGTCGATAAGATGTCTTAGGTCTCCAACTTTTGGTTTCTCTTTCATTATCCAAGTTTACTCCCAAACCTAATAACTCTATATGGTTGTAATAAAGTTCCCAATGTCATAGGAACAGGTAATTGCTTTTGTTGAATAAACAACTCTCTGTTTTCATACAAATGTGATGTGTATAAATTTATAGCTTGTTTTATAGTTTCAGGAACGTCTTTTGCAGCTGCACCATAACCAGCATCGAATCTTATTATAAAAGCATTAGCAACTCTTAAACTAGCTACATCAGGAAAAGTTTGACTCCTTCTTAAAACTAATCTTGGTGGCTCTGAATGATTATCAACATAATAATTACTTGATGCAAAAGTAGATTCTACATCAGAGTCATTATAATATTTAAAACTAGCAACAGAAACTAATGGAGATTTAGGGAAAACTATCTCATTAGCTGTATTGTCCATAAAAGCACCTGTGCTAAATCCTTCTATCAATCTGTCTCCTTGATAGTAAGGTATTGTGTCTAAAGCTAAATCATAAGTTTTAGTTATAAAGGATCTGCCAGTGTACTCTTCTAAAGTTTTAATTGATGACTTTAACATCATAGATAGTTCAGCATCTTGGTCAAAATTATCTGGGTCTATCCTCAATGTTTGTTTTAACTCTGTAACAGTTACAGGTAAAATATTGCTTTGTGTTATAATTTTTAAACCAGCCATTAGTTTAGTTTCCTTTTATCTATAACCATATCTTGATTATCTTGCATTATTGCATCTTTAGCACCTAGTAATTCAGAAGCATAAATCCCTGCAGTTTTCCTAGTTGGAAAATCACCAACAGTAAGAACTACTCTGTAAGTTCCTTTCTTATCAGCTTCTACTGTTAGAACTGTTGTTACTAATATATTTTCTTCCATACTAACTTTTTAATGGATGACCAGAAGGAAGTAAATCTTTATCGAACTGTCCTGAGCGATATCTTCCTGTTCTTACAGCAAATAAAAACGCATTAACTCTAGCATATGCCCATTGTTCCTCACTTCTTACATTAGGTCTTACAGATTGTGGGTTAGTTCTATATGCACCAATACCTCTTCTAAATACAGCTGATAACATTCTTAATGTTACCCTTTTGCCTTTTTTATCGCCATGCTTTTCATTATGGTCTTTTACTTTATTTTTAAGTCCTTCTTTTACTGCAGCTGTTATTTGCTTTTCTTCTAAATCTTCCTCTATATCCTTTTTTATTTGGTTTACTTTTCTACGAGCCCAACTAAATCCTGGATCGCCACCCCATAGTGCCCAAGCTATCCTACCATTGCTTGGATATCCTTTTTCTCCTGGACGAAAACCTTGTGCCCTTTTATCAACTTCATGCCTACTAAAAAACGAAAACATCCTTTTAACTGTGCTTGGAGATAAGTTTTGTCTGTTTGCTAGTTGTCTTGCTCTTGCTACTCCAACCATAGTGCCACCACGACCAAACTCTCTTCTCCACTCTAATCCTTTTCTTGCTTCATTTGCCATTGAATCAGTTGGTTTTAAATCAATAGCTTTATTTAATTTTGGCATATCATTCTCCTCTATATCATCCTGTACTGGATAATCATCAGTTAGTTCTAAATTTTTCTCGTCTTCATCTTCATCTACACTCTCACCCATAAGTCCTATTGGCATCATAGTTGCTGGTATAAATAAAGCATCTCCTCCTTTTATTGGATCAAAACCAAGTTTCTCTCTAGCTTCATTTCTAGTTAAAATACCTGCATTTACTCCACTTACTACTGATTCAAATACTCTTTTACGACTCTCAGCCATAGCTGGTATGCTATCAATATCATACTCTAATCGTAAGCCATCACCAAATTTAGGAGTTAGCCACTCATTCAAATCAGATTGTATTCTTCTTAATATAGGTATAATTGTTTCTTCATAAAGTGCAAGTCTTGCTTCTGGCATATTGTTATAAGTTTGTGCATCAGGAATACCTACTAACTGTGCAGGAACACCAAAACATAATGCTATATCTATTGCTGACATCTTTTTCAATACTGAAAAATCCATATCTTTAGGTGACATACCCATTTGTTGAAAACTAAAATCACCCTCTAACAACATAGGTCTTCCAGCATTACCTGTACCAGCAAAACGACTTTCCATATCTTTTATAATTTGTGCTCTTTGTGAATCTGATAGCTGAACACTAGATCCAGTTTCATCTTTAGGTTTAAATATAACAGCACCACTAGGTCTAGCTCCATTTTGTAATAATGATACATTGTGAATATTAGTTAAATTATGACTATCAATATTAGTTGCAGCTGAAACTAATGGTGATAATCCTAAATGGTCATGTTTAGGATGAAATAATTTAAAATGTTTTACTGCAGATTCACCTGTCGTTTGGTCTACCTCATATTGAGAAACTACTTTACCATTTATTGTATAATCATAACTTAATGGTAAGCTCATTTGTCCTGGAACTATTTTAACTCTGTCAGGTCTTAAACAATATAATTCCTTTGGTGGTCCTTCACCACCAGAGCCAATCAAATAACTATTACCAGAAAGTAATAAGAAAGAATATAAAGATTCAAAAAGCTCAACATAACCTTTGGTCGGAGATGGTCTTTCAAGTAAGTCTAATATAGGATGGTCATCAACAGTCAACTTACCTCTAAATAATTTTAATTTTACTCCAGCAGCACCTTGTGATATTTCATTTATACATCTAAAAGCAATAGCATTATTTTCATATCCTTCTTTTACTAACTCATCATAGTTATACTTTTGTCCTTGTGCATAGTTTATATTACTAAACATAGTTATTGGACTTTGCTTAATTTCTTTAACTACTTTTTTAGTAGAGAAGACGTTTTTTATATTATCAAATATTCCCATAGCTTAAAATGTTGTTTCTGGTGTTCCGCTTGCAGATACACAAGGTCTTGTTCCCCATGCCCAATAACAGAATGTTTTATTATTAGTATTACCTCCAGCACTATCTCTTACCTTAAAACCATTAGATAAAAAATCAAAACTGTTTTGATCAAAGTCTGCAATGTTTTCGTTTAAGTTGTTAGAAATATTAATGACATTTACACCGCCATCACTAGCTTGGTTATTAATACGCCAGTTTCCTGTAGCATCTGAGTTTACTACTTTGCTTATTACCATCGATGGTTTAAATCCTGTATAGACCATAGGTCCATTAGAATCACCATTTCCTGAGTAAGTTCCAAACTTAGAAAAACCTTGCACCTCTGCCCAAGCAAAACATATGTATTGATTATTATTTCCATTTACTTGGTTATCGCCACCTAATGTAATTACACTAGATGATGGCACTGTAGAATTA
>NZMJ01000013.1 GCA_002692855.1 Maricaulis sp. | reverse complement strand
CTATAAAATTCATTATTATAAACTTCATCCGCATCATTTCTATCCATTAACCTTTTAGCCTCTTTTACAACAGGTTCCATCAAACCGTAATTTTCAGGCTCTCCTATTTCTACTTTTATTTCTCCTTTCCTAATAGCTTGTACATTAGATGGGTCAGTAACTAAATTATATATATCAGTAAAAGCTACTACCCTGCCATCTATTTTAAAAGCTTCACTTGGCATATGATTATAAACATCCATACCGACAATTTCACTTAAATAGTAGAAGTTTTTATTACCTTCTGGATTGTCTAATAATGAAAATTTTTTGTAGTTGTCGTTTATCATTAAAGCTCTGCTGATTTTTTTTGATGAATTCAGTATGTTGTTTCGCATTTTCACAATCATATCATCAACTCTATTTCGCAATAAATCTCTAACAACCATTTCATTGCCATCTTTATCAATTAGAACATCAAAAGCGCCTATATCTTCTGTTGAAAATAATACTGGGTCTTGGTCAATAGTAGATATAACTCCATCTTCCATCGAAGCCCCTACTGATGAGCTTAAAATTTTACCAATATTCAAAGTTTTATCTGAAAGCATAATGCCATCAGGTAACTCAATTTTTTGAGAAACAAAATTATCCTCATCAAGTTCATTAATTTTAACTGATATCCTATTTAAAGCATTTTGATTACCTGTTACACTAAAAACTTCAGGCATTCCAGGAGTTGTATTCAAATCAAATAAATCAGTTTCAACAATATCTAAATCTAAATAGTCGCCCATATCAATTATGTCATTCATATTAAAAAACCCAAGGTCAGAAATTTTATTAAACTGAACTTTGAGGTCAAGTGCTGGCGCTTCACTTTGTGAAATAATATTTGCTATTGAGCCTGTTATACTTGTATTATTTGCATTTGTAAGCAACAAAGTTTTAAAATCTGCAAATTTTTGTGTAGCAAACTCTGGCCTTACAACACTTCCAAATCCACCTACTTCATCTTGTAAAGGGGTGCCAAATTGCTGTATAAAAGTTTCTGTAATTGGTTTGTAAAGTCTTACTATTTGTTCTTGTCCTGCTGGATTTACAATTCTCAACAACCTTTCATTTTCACCATAAATATCAAAAGCACCAGATGTTTCTGGGTTTGAATATGGTTCAGCTTCAAAACCGTATGATGATAATGTTTTGTTGAATAGTTCAGCAGCATCAGATGGGTCTTGAAATAAAAAAGACGGCCCCAAAGAATCTAACAAACCATTTAAAACTTCTGTGTTTTGATACGCACTATAATCAAAGTCAGAGTCATATTGTGCATTTGATTTTGTATTATTTACATTGTACTGGTTTTGCCACACAGTTGAATCGTTATGCATTTTTATAATATTGTCATCAAATGAATAAGCAATTCCAGTATCTTTTGGTTTTTCTGAATAAATAGGTTTAAATGTAATCGCGCCACCAGATGTCTTCAAAGGAAACAATTCTAAATCAGGTATGTTATCTTTTCTTACTTCATTCCTAGGCAACAAATCAGCTTTTGTATCTGTATCTGTAAATATAGTTCCCTCTGGTTTATATTCTTTTTTGTTATTAAGAATATAATTGGCTTTCAATTCATTTTTCTTATACTCCTCTTTTTTTGTATCACGAAAACTATTGAATAAGTCTTCTAGTTCTTCTGTTGGTGTTATGGGATTTCCAGCAAAAAAATTTATGTTATCTACATGATTTTTAAAAAGAGTAAAATTACCATTGTTTACAATTTTATCCATCAGACCACTATTAAGAAGCTCATTTCTATAGTTTTGATTGGGTACATTTTTGTTTAAAAAGTCAGTATTCCATGAATTAAGCTTATTAATATCAATTATAGGTGTAATAACAACACTATCGTTATTTGGGTCGTAAGCATTTTGCAACCCATTTGTATTTTGCGAGGTGTTTTCTGGAATTATATTATTAGACATAATTATTTAAGGTTATCTATTCCGATACTAATGATATATGAGGCGTGATATCTGCTATCAAGACCTGGTGGTAACGCACTTGTGTTTATTGACCCCTTGGTATTAAAGAATTTCTCAACATGTTTATTGAATTCTGGATATTTACGTAGAGCATTTAATAAAGCAACAGTTTGTGTTGGAGCAACATAACCTGTAGATTGCTCTATAACCTCATCTCCTGCTTGTAATTGTATTCCACCTTGCTGAGTATATTTACTTGCTGTATCACCAAGTTTAGATGTTCCTGAAACAACTACAGCATATCTATCAACCATACCGTTATCAGTCAATTCTTCTGTTTTTATATAGCCAACACCTTGTAAAGTTTCAAATGGTGTGTTTTCAAATGTTGTTAATTTAAGACTTGGGAAGTCTTTTTTATTTAATAACTGTCCCATATCAACATGCTCTATAAATCCTTGTGAAATATTTGTTTTTGATAAATCACCAGTACCGATGCCTAAAACTTTTTCAAATGCAGTAAAGTCATTTGTTTTCCAAGCCGCCTGACCAGATGGAATCACATTTTTCCAGTCAGTAGCTGCTGGGTTGCTCAGTATTCCAGCGTTAGTTGTTGATAAAGTTTTATTTTGTCCTTTAAGGACACCTTTTCTATAGTTTATCCTCTCTGCATTACCATAGATAAATGAAAATAAAGGTGCATCGTTACCGTTCTTTACTGGTGTAAACATTGGGTTTATTGTAAAATTATCTGCCAATTCAGGAGGCTTACTGCTTGAGCCTTTGTAGTTAGGATTTTTATAGAAATACTTATCTCTTGTAACATTTAAGGCTGCTATAGCATTAGCTCTAAGAAACCCTCTTGCTAGTTCTCTTTGTTCATCACTAAGTTGGATTTCTCCACTTTGTGAGTGTCTTAATGTAAAAGGGTCTTCAGTAAATGTAAACCCATTTCCATCTGCATCTGCATACATTGGCAGTGTTTTTACCTTTCCATCTGAGTCAATAAAATCAAATGTAGTTTTTGCCTCCCACTCTTGTTGATTTAAAGTTTTTACATATGAGTTTGAATATGGAGCCCTTGCTCCAAGACCCTCGTATAACACACCAATTAAATCAGAATCAACAAAAGAGTTTACAAACCCTTCTATATGAGTTCTAATCATTTCTAGATTTTCAGGTTCAGACACTCTTGATAAAAAAGTCCCTTTACCTTTTATGTCAAGTTGTTCGAAATCACCAGGGAAAAAACCATACTTTTTGCCAATTTGATTTCTAATGCTTTTAGCATAGGCATCTGGGTCAAAATATGCAATATTACCAAACTCAGGATTCATATTGTTAGCAAATGGTACCGATATTGGAGTGCCTGCAACTTTTTGACCTTTTGAGTTTGTGTACGTGTAGTATTGTGTAAAAGCTAAACCGTTAGGTGTATCATCTAAAATAGAAAATCTAGCTGGGTCTAATAAGGCATTTTTATTACCAAAGTAACCTTGCTCAAACAAATCTAAACTCGCGCCACTAATTTCTCTATCTTTATTTCTTTTCTTTAAAGTTTCATAATTTTTACCTATGACCTCGTTTCCGTTCACAATCATCCCCATCTCTGTCATGGCATTATTGTATATCCTTGTATAATCTGCCATGCTAATTTTACCACTTCTATTATCAGCCTCCGCTTGCATAACTCTATTTCTTAACAAAACTCCAGACTCATTATACATTTTATCTAAATCCTGTATACCTGTGAGAGCAATAGAATCAATTTTTTTACCAAGCTGCATCATATTTTCAGCTCGCATCTCTCTTACATTAGTCCTTATAGCATTTATCTTTTCTTGCCCTTGCAAGTATAATGCTGCTAGACCTGATATTTTACTTTCTATTGGTTGTGTTATATATCCGTATTTAGCCATATTTTTTTTTTATAATTGAAAAAGTCCAGGGTATTGTTTTCTCATGTTCAGATTAAACTCTGCTGCCCTATCTGGGAATGTAATACCATTTATCGACATAGTTGGCTTTGAAGGGTCTTGTAATGGAAATTGAAATGGAGTAGTTCCAGTAATTTGAAAACTTGATTGAGGAGGAATTATAGAGTTTGAAAAAACTCCTCCAGTATTCAAACTCATATTTGGAAAAGCACCACTTACTACGTTAGATGTAAAATTAGGGCCTCCTGTTAATGGAGTCGTTGTATTATTACCACTTTGAACTGCAGGAGCCACCACAGGGGCTGCTCCTTTAAATAATCCTACTGCTCCTTTTCCAATTTCTTTTCCGAAAGTTGCAGTGCTTCTCAGTGCATTACCAAAGAATGAACCACCAGCTTTCTGTGTGCCTTTACCAAATGCTGTTTTGAAAATATTAGAGCCAGTTTTTTTTGCAACTTTAACACCTTTATCAAGACCTCTTTGTGCATCAGCCATTTCTTGCGCAGTACCTGCTGAAACTGCAAGTGTTGCTACATCCATTAATGCGTCTGCTTGCATTTGTTCACCAGCCATCATTTGTTGTGATAGTGTTTGTCTTTGTAATTGTGTCCTCTGCTCCTGAATTCTTCTCATTTCTTGCTCATCTTGACCTCTTAGTACATCTGCCTGGAATTCTTTATCTAACATGCTTTCAAAAGCTTTGTTTTCAGCGTCTAGTATATTAGCTTGTCCAGCTTGAAGTAATCCCATAGCTGAAGCAGCATCCATACCTTGCGCTACATCTGCTATTGTTCCAAGTTGTGTTGATTGTTGTGATAAAATTCTCTGCTCAGCAGCTAAACTAGGTTTCAGGCCTGCAAAAGCATTCGTAAGTTCTTGGTCTTTAAGTTTTGATANGCCAGCTCTAGCTTCTGCTGCTAAATTTCCACCTTTGAAAAAGCTATTTACAGCGCTTGCGCCACCAACAATCATACCTAATGTAGTCAAAAATGGCATATTATTATTTTTAAGTTATACAAATATACAAAAATTACAAATTGCTCTTAACAGCTTCAGTAGATGCGCAATACAACTCATAAGCGTTTGGATTGTCATTTGTAAGTTTAATTTGGCAGTAGTATCCTCTGATACCTCTAGACTCTGCACTAAGGTCTTTTCCAACAAACATATATTCTCCAACACTTGCTTCAAAAGTAGTACTGTTATTGGGTGTTTGTAACACCTGAACCGTATCTCTTATAACACCAGATGATGCATCTGAAGTAAACAATTGTATTTCTCCTACAAGTTGTGTTCCTGATGTACCGTTCAAATACAAGAAATCTCCAACATTAGCGTTTGAGGATATAGAGTTTGCAAATCTATATCTTTTTGCGTTTATTTTTTCTGCTAAATTACCTATTCCAATAACAGATAATTCGTTGAAATTCAACCTTCCATCTATACTTCCAGCACCGTTTTGCCTTATGTATGTTGAGTAATAAGATTCAAATCTNTCAAACTTACCTTCATCAATCAANCCTGATTCTAAATCCGTCGTAAGCACTGCTGCCCAGTTGTTTGACTCAGTTTCGAGTGTCAAGTTTTTAAATAATTTTACTTCTCCTGGCGATTCATTAGCAACAAATGTTATATCAACACCATAACCTACTCCATAAAACGTAGTTCTGGCAACAGTATCAACATGATGTTCATACAGTTCTCCACCTTTGAATGTGAAAAATCGTGTACCAATCCTTGCCATCCACTCTGGTGTCCATGAATGAAACGAAGTCCACCCATTATTTCTTTCATCATATGTAACAGTTTTTCTNAAAGACATAATTTTATATTTTATCCGTCATCTAATATTCGTGGCCAACCTAACGCACCACCATCNTCAAATCCTAAATTTTTTAACTCATTTGTAATGTGGTATAAATAGTAATATTCCCACTTATCAAATCTATCAGTNGTACTTCCTGGNTTGTATGGCGCCANACTATCATTNAAGGTAGTTGTACCACTATTTACTACAGCATCTTCAAGGTCATATGTAAATCCTATATAGTTATTTGGACTTGATGCATAATCATTTAATCCATTTGTCCCAGTAAAATTACCTGAGCTTGCTTCAACAGCTTGTAAGTATTGTTTGAAAGCTGCAGATTTAGTACCACCCTGTACATGAAAAACGACTCCTCTATAAAAGTTATTATTAGAAGAATTTAATGTATTAATTCTACTTCTAAGCGAAGCAATATCTGCAGAATGATATCCTCTAATTGCACCATCATAAGTGGTTAGGTGATAGCCAGCTGCTATCCCTGCGGAGCCTTCTGCCTCATCTTGAAATACCATAATCACAACGTTGGTAGCATCACTAGGGAAGTCGTTATGACCGTTTAAAATAAAATCATTTACATCATTATCTGATAAAGCTGCCCAAGTTCTTTCGACACCGTATTCTTCAGATTCACCAGTGTAAACTATTGTAACGTGGCTATCATATTCATTACTACCATTTGTTGCTGGGTTTGTATTTCCGCTAGACTCAGTACCTCCAGTAGCATATAAATCTTGTAGCACAGATTTTAAAGAGTTATCTCTCATAGCATTCAAAGCTATTTCAGTGTTATCCATAGAACCTGAGCCATCAAAATAAATATATATATATGTGTTTTCATTAATAGATAGTGCCTCTGTAGTTACCCTTGCTACTTGCGAACATGTACCGCCTCTTGTCACTTTATAAGTAAACTCATCCGTCAAGGCATTTCCTGATGTATGTGTGTACAATATACTTGTTGTAGGGCTTCCGCTTACAATAGTTGCTGTACCATTGGTAGGAGGAGTTTCAATGGTTAATGTGTATGCACTTGGTAGTGTATCATTGTTAACTACGTTTATAGTAGAGCTACCTCCATTCGATATACCAGTTATAGAGTCATCTACTAGAACAGGTAGTTGGTCTCTATAGTCATACACTAAATATAAGTTTTCACTAGCTGAACTTCTATTAAAGGTAAACTGAAGTGTATTTTCTTCTTGTGATGAGGTTTCTGTTTGTGTAGTATTGCCAGTAAAATTAGCATTTGTAAGTATATCAGCTGCTGTTGGATTTATAGCTGCAGTAACCCAATATCCTAAATCATTACATGGGTTGAAATCTCCTGTATGTACACCTGCAAGTTTTAAAGAGGAAATTGTAACGGTATCACCATTATCTGGAATATTTGTACTTCCCATAGGGCCGCTGAAGGTTTCAAATCTAGTTACAGTATCTACATCAAATGTATCTGTAGCTTCATTAAATATGTTTGCGCTTGAATTTTTAAACCTGTTTACTATTGTTTGATTAGATTTATAAGCGTCGTTCACAACAAGTATTGTCACACTCATCGTCTCAGGAACAGGACACTGATTATGTATTGAAACAACCGACGCCGACGGATTACTTGAGTCGTTTGTCGTAATTACAGTGATTGAGGCAGTGTCGTCGTTAGCAGGATTTCCTGAAAAAGTTACGTTTCCAGAACCTGAAACTGTAGTTGTTGTTGTTGTACCATTATAATCTACCGATACATCTACAGAACCACCTGTAATTGTCAAGGCTATAGTGTGTGTTCCAGAAGTTTCTCCTATATTCAGAACGTATGAGAACCCAAGAGTTTTAGAAACTCTAACATCTAATTGTGAATTACATGTTGTTACAGGTATAATAGGTGTTTTTACAGATTCTCCTGGTGTAATTACATACTGATTGTTTCTTGGGTCATATCCTCCTGGATTAAAATTATTTCTGTTTGCATATAGATTCTCTTTGAAATACGATTTCATACCTTGTGCTGATATAGGTGTTATTCCGTTTTGTCCTAAACGAAGAACAGCGCCTCTAAATGGGTCAGCGAAGTATAAACTATTTTCATAAGCGGCAAAACTTTCTGGACTCTTACCTATACCGTATTCTCCAGTAAAAGGCACATCCTGGCCTAATACCTGCTCAACTCTGGTTAAACTACCTGTGCCATCTGGCTGATTAATAACTCCTTTGCCAAATAAAACTCTAGATACTCTGTCTTCTTGGAAAACTATAACATCATCCTCTCTTGAATAAACTCTTTGAACAGAACCAAACTTCATATCCATAAACTTTGTTATACCTCTACTAGCATTAAACTCATTTAAGCTATTGTAATTACTGTTTTCATTAAAAGAGCCGCTGTATATAAGCTTATTCGTGCTATTTAAAGCCTCGTAGCCTTCTAATAAATTTATGTTAGGTCTTGTGTCCAAATCCATAAAAGGAGTGAATCTATCATCTCTAATAGATATACTTTCGACGCCATTAGCAAAGGAGAAACAATTACCAAAATTAAGTTTTACTATAGCTGGTTGTGAACTGCCTTGATTTTGCTCTGAACCTTGATGAAATCCACTTTCTATTCTAAATGTTTCATCTGTTTCATAATATACTTCGCTATTGAGCTCTTGTGGGTCTGTTTCAAACACAATGACTCCATTTAAAAGGATTATATCAATTTTACAGTTTAGAGTATTTCTTTCAAAAAAAGCTGCACTTTCAGATGGTTCAATTCGCATTGTCCATCTAGTTTGATTGGCTTGATTGGGATTTCCTGTGTCTTTGTATAGGAAAAAAGTAAACTCCTCGTTCTCATTGTTTTGAGATGGAACAGTAAATTGATTGACGGTGTGTGTTACACCATTCACTGCATAAGTAATTGATGTTTTAGCCCAATTTGTTTCTGCATCAGCCCAAAGCTCAAAAGCATTCACAGTTGCTGTCGATTCATAATCATTTTCTACTGTAAAACCTTTTTCATAATGGAAAGATGGGTCTGCATTAAAACCATTTAAAGACCAATCAATATCTATCCTACTTCCTGTGCTTAACTTTAAATCATTGTAAGCACTTCCAGCTGCGTTGATTCTTTGTAAAAACCCAAAAGTGGAATCATCTCCACTATTTTGGCTGATTGTAAAATTACGAGGTAAAGAAGGTAAGTGAACTTTTGTTCTTCTTGTTTTTTTACCTCTACTTTTGTGGTCAGTTTGGTCGTAAGAAATAAAATTGTTTGGGTCAAAATCCATACTAAATTTAGATGGTTTTATCTTCATGTGTAACCCAGCCTTTTCTACTATAGGCTCTCCTGCACCATCAGTGTTACCCTCAATCCATGATTGTCCAGCTGACAACTCATCAGTTGCTTTTTTATCTACAACCTCTAAAACTTTGCATTTTACTTCTTCTCCTAGAGCTCCATCATCATCTCTTTTAACTAAAAGCATGGTTCCAGGCTCTACTTTTCCTATATTATTACCTTCTAATGAAATCCATCTGTAAACTCCATCTTCGTAAAAAATTGTTCCAAATAAATTGTAGTAAACTTCTTTATTTGTTTTTACAAAAAACTTATATCTATTAGCCCAAAAAGGTGGTCTGCTGTTGATTGTTATTTTTGCTCTATTTTGCTTCATAGAGTTACCTACTGGAACGAATATTTCAGAAGTTGACGTTACGCTTTCTTTTGGTAATAAAACTGAAGTATATCTTCCAAACTCATCTAAATATGTAATACCAAATTCGAAACTTCTATTGCTTTTTAACGATAAGGTAGAGCCTAATGCTGCAAATGAAGCAACTGTTGTGCTTTGAAAAGTAAACTGATTTTCTCTAATTAACTGAAATCCTGGGTTTGTGTTATCAGTGCTATCAGCTGGTGTTGTGTCTATAGTAAATGTAATTTTTGGGGCTTTTAAAACAATAGTGGTAGTCGAAGATGATACTAAAGTAAATTCTCCAAAGTCAGTAGACAAAAGGTTGGTTGGGTTTGTAACAGTTGCTTGAGCAGCAAAGTTTGAATTTAGTGATTGCAGGAAAATTGAAAAATCGTCTGAATTTACAAAAGCATTTACTCCAGAATATGTAGCTGTAAGAACTGCTCCTGCTGCAAAACTAGCACTACCATTTCCAAAAGCAGCAGATAAATACGTATCTTCAGGTGATGTTAAATCTACTCCAAAAACTAATTCACTATTTACTTCGAAAATAATATTACTTACATCTATTGTTATATTTTGGTTGCTGTTACTTAGTGTTGTTGTAAGTTGAGTTGCATCAATATCCTTTGATTCTAATTCAACATTATAATCTATTTTTATTGGTGGAGTTTTGTCATCATTCGTTTGTCTCAAATCATATTGAGAGGTTGTATTTCCAAAAATCAACCTATCTTTTATAAAATCTTGAGTTTTTGCAGTTAAAGGAACGTCATCAAATATTCTAAACAACTCATCAGCTGGTAAAGCTTTAAATATTTTTTTGTTGGTAAATTGATATGTTTTAGTCATATCATCTCCAAAATCACTATCTGCTTTGTTTATGCTTTCAATTACATAAACGGTATTTTGTTTAGCAAACTTAAAACATAAATCAATGTCAGTTACTCTTTTATCTCCAGTATTATATTGTATGTTGTAACCATTGTAAAGATTTACCATTCCTTTGTTTTCCATGGTTCCAAAATCAAGTTTGAATGGTGAAGGATGAAACTGATAATTTGTAAAAGATGATAATGCTGAATATTGACCGTCTAAGTACTTATACCTGTAGGCAAATGCAAAAAAGTTTTCTTTTATAGAGTTTTCTGTTTTATCATTAGTAAAGAAAGGAGTAACTTGTGGGGCTTCAAATGGTGGCTTTCTTATCAAAGAAATATCATCTTCTTCAAACCCATTTGGCCCATAAGATATAGCTCTCTCAATATTTACTAGTTTTGGTGAGTTTAAACCGTCTGTAAACAATAATATATTTTCTTTCTTACTTACATTATATATTACGTTACCATATACTTTGTGCATCACATCAAACTTCAATACGTTTGTAGCTGCCGCTCTTGTATCCTCTAATATTGTTCTTTGAAAATTACTTTGTGTATCGTACTCGAAAACATAACTATGTCCAACATTGTTTACAACAAACCAATAAATTCTTTCTGTAGATTCGTCAGTAACACAACCTATAACTCTAGGAGAACCTGTAACACTTATGTTGCTTAGTTGTGTGTTTCCTTCTGTAGATTGAATTGCTCCAGCGTCACCATCTGCGCTATTTACAACTCTGACATTTAAAGCGTCAATGTACTCTCCCTTTGGTACTATTCTTTCGTCGAAATCTTTATTCATTCGACCTGCGGAAAATATATTTTTTATCTTCATGCTACTTTATCCACTTATTTTTACCCTTCAATAACTGGGTTAGTTCTCCAAGCTTTATAGAGTTGAGCCTTATCTTCGCGTTTCTAAGTGATGCTGAGGCTTGTTTTTGAGCTCTCCTTACAACAAACTCCTGAACTCCAAATTTACCTTTTAATATTGTGGAAACAAGGTAATCATACATAAAAGTTTCTGCAAGTTTGTGTATTTTTATTTCGCTTTCAGCATAACCATATAATCCATCTGAAACATATTCAATGACTATATTTTTACCTTTTAAATTTGAGCTAAATAAAACAAATCCTTGGTCTTTATCTATTAGATAGCTACCATTACCATTTGTCGTAGCTGGGTCTAAACCATATCTACCTCCAGCATGCTCTCTTGTCGGCTTATCTACATCACCCTCTGTTCCTTCTCTCCAGTTTTCTTCTACTACAGGCGTACCTCTCAAAGCATTATCATTGTTATCAAACAAAATGTTCTTGTGAACAGTACCGTCTTGTAAATATGATTTTGGTGTTGAGGAGTTAAAATTTTGATTTATAGTAAATATCATCCCATCTTCACTTACATACCCAACCTTCACTAAACTAACAAAGTCGTGTGGTAGTGGTATTTTAAGAGTATCAGGAACCTCAAGTTCAAACCCTTGTATCTCTCTTAGAGCATCATAATGAAGCTCCTGTATAGCTCTCTTTGCGTGGAATATAACTTCATATCTCTCTACTTTATTTATTAGTTTATCATCCCCAACATAGGTTAGTAAAAAATTATTTATAATATCCTCTAGTAACATATACTGATAAGTCCCCCAATTGTCATAGGTTGGATTATCACCACTGTTAGTGTAATACTCTCTTTGCGTTATTGATTGTCCTATTGTCGGCATAATTATGAATTATCTAGTTGTACTTCTTGTTGCTCCTTACCCTGCATAACAGTTACAACATCAGCCTCTCTTATTGCCAAACCAGCGTATCCACAAATTTTAATAACTAAATCTATTTCATGCGCTTCTGATATTTCAAAAGGCGTACTTGTTGTTGAATTATAAACAGGGTCTCCTTGTATAGTGTTATACCCCCATATTGGGTCATTTGGCTTCCTGATATAATTCATTATCAGTGGTATTTCGCTACCTTGTGGTGTTGATGCTGTATAGTTTATACTGAGAGGTCTAGCATAGATTCTCGAATCTTGCTGGTAATATATAGGGTATGTTAATGATGGCGTATTTAAGTTGCTATCAATAATCATATCAAATTTTACTTTCGGTATTTCTTCTAATACTTTTCCGTTATATGTTAAATTGATTAATCTGTAAAAATTATTTGGAAGGTTAAAATAATCTCTAGCTTCTCCGACACTCGCAACACCTCCGTCTTGTACGTCGTTATAAGTGAGTGTTGCTGAGGTTGAAAAAACATCAATTTTATTTCGAGTTTGTGCTACTATATCTCCATAACCTAATGCTCTTTTTCTTGTATTTTGAAGTTGCGTTTGTCTCGCATAATCTCCAAAATATGATTCAAATATTTCTAGTTGAGCTAATTTAGCATATTGATTATACTCTAGTGGTGATATATACCCTCTATTATCTTTATTTAATAAAAACAATACTGTGTTTCTTACGCTGTTAATCATGAGTATATTTTTTACAAAAATAATAAAAAAAGGGGCTCAATAAATGAGACCCCTCTTTACCCTTCCACGGTTTCTTCTAGTTTTATAACTTATTGGTAATGTTTTGCATTACATCTAAACCTTCGTCCGTCTTAAAAAACAAAGCTAAAGCTGAATATACGTTCTCTCCAAAAGGAGCTACCATTACTGTTTTGTTTTTTTCTCCAGCCCAAACTACTGTCCTTTGGTCTCCTTTTAAAATTAAAATTCCTTCTTCAATAGCTCTAACTGCTAGGTTTCTTAACTTAAGATTTTCATCGTTCAATAAATTATTAAACTCGACAGGGTTATTTCTAGCATATATAATCATATCTCTCCTTAACTCTGAAGATGTTAAATTGCTAACCCCTGACTTCATAACTACTCTTGCGATAGCTTCTAAGTCACTAATATCCAAGTCTTTTGCTGCTACTTGCGCATCTAGAGAAGATGTTAAATCTTCTACTTGCTTGTTTGCGTCTCTTTCTGCATCAAACTCATAAAACTTCTGATTGAAATCTGGATGTAAATACAAAAACTTTACAAGATTTGAGTTGTATTCTTGCACCATTAATTTACCATCTTCAAAGATTATTGGTTCAACTGTAGCCAAACCATCTTGCTCATCAACAAAAGGACTCGTCTGATTAGTAGCCCATCTAAGAGCTCTATTCATACTGCCGTCAAAATATAAAAGAGGTTTTGAATTTGAATGTTTTACAGGTAACATAAACCTTAGTGGTCTTTTGTTTCCGTGTAATAGAAATATTCTAGGTTTTATTTCTAGGTTTGGGTAAACTGTTTCATACCCATACTTTTGTTTACTATTTGCTTTTGCCATTTTATTAAAATTAAATTAAATTAAAAAGAGAATAGGGAGCCGAAGCTCCCCTATCTCACTAAATATTACTGCATTAAGATGAAGTTATTTGCCCCCATCGTAACAAGACATCTCTCTGATAAGAAGTGTACTTGCATTGCATCTAAGTCACTACTCATACCAGCAGAACCAGCAGAACCTGTTACCCAGTTTTTATACTTTCTGTCTTCAGATGCAGATTGTCTGTATCTTACGTGTAAGAAAGGTCTCTGAGCGTTTTGTCCAAGTACTTGGTCATAAACTGTCATAGTACCAGCAGGTACAATAATACCATCAACACCACCAATGTTACCTCTTGTAGAAGCATCATTTAGGTATTTCCAGTCACTCTTATAAAAGTCATATCCAATTCTAAATCCAGAGAATCCAAGATTTAATGCCATGTCTTCGTCATTGTCAAATAAACCATAAGAAGCTCCTGAAGAACCAAAGTTGTTCTGAGCTGCTAATACTTTATCAATGTCGAATCCTGTTCCTCTATTGACGAACATTACATTCTCTTGAATTGCACCTTCTTTGTCTAAAACTTTTGCAATATCTTCTAAGTCTAATCTAGCGTCGATTGTACCAGAAGTTACATTACCATTGTTTTCTACCTCATAGAAAAGACCTTTAGTACCTTTGAATCCAGCTGATGCAGCAGCAGAACCTGACGCAGCAGGAACACCTTCAACCATAGCTAATTCCATATAGTCTTCGAATCTTAATCTACTTTCATGCTCTGATTTCAAATACCAAAGGTATCCAGAAGCACCGTTTTCAGTTGTTACCTCAACCCATCCAATGTGAGCTAATTCAGAACCAGAAACTTCATACTTCTCTTTTAAGATGATAGGATTGTTTTCCTTCGCTGCGAAATCTGCATCGTAAGAGCCATCCATACCATTTGTTCCTTTTTTGAATTCAGAACCATATACGAACATAGAAACTGCGTCAGAAGCTGAAAAACCACCAACCGCAACTAATGTCGCTAAATTTAAACAAGCAACATCAACAGCGTCAGCAGCAGAAGCGTCAGTTACAATTGCGTGTAACGTAGGCCCTGTGCCATCAGTTTTCTTAATGATAATTGTTTGTCCATTTCTAAATTTGTGTGCAGTTACAGCTAACGTGTTACCGTCTGTGACAGTACCTGTAGCTAAAATATGCAACCTTCCTTGCTCACTCCACTTTATTAAGTCTGAAGAACAAGGTAGCTCAGCGCTTACCATTCTTAAAAAAGAAGCTACAGAACGATTTCCATATTTTTCAAACTCCTTCTCATATAAGTCAGGTAAGTATTGTTGAGCAAACGTGTAATCACTACTCCCTAAGTAAGATTTCTGTAGTACAGATTTTACTGGAGCAGGCGTAAGCGAAGTAGAACCACCGACATTTGATATCGATGAACTACCGTCAAAATTAATACTTTGTGCCATTTTAAATAATTTTTAATGTTTATACTTATTTCCTAATTTTCAAACCACCGCTAAAATCATTAGAATCTTGTAAGACTCTGAATTTTGGCCCTGGTTTAGATGCTTCTACATTTGTTCGAACATTCATATCAACATTTTTGCCGTCTCTAACTACGTCGTTAACCGCATCTGCTTTGCCTTGCTCATAAAAGAACTTAGCGTAGCTTTCTGGGTTCATAGCCATTGAAAGCGCTGTATGATATTCTTTAGCCTTAACTAAATTTCCATCTTTATCTAAGTATTTTGAAATAAAATTACTTAGGTCGGATTGAGCATTTACTGTTTCTTCAATGTTTTTTGGTTTATAAAATAATTTTTTATCACCCATTTTAAATTCAAAACCTTTGAATTCATCATTGAAATACGATTTCGTATTTTTAGTGAACAGCTCTCTACTCTTTTCTTCTTTAGCCTTAGCTCTAGTAGACTCATCACTATATTGCTTATAAAAATCTAAAGCTTTTTTATAATTTTCAGGAACATTCTCGGCACTTGACTCAAGAGGAGCATGATATTTATCCTTTACATTACTAAAGTATTCTTTAGCTTTTCGCAATTCTTTTTTCATAGCTAGAATTTTACCTCGCTTTACATTTTCTTCATCATCTTTTTGATAGCCAAATTCTTGACCCATAAGATAATTTATGTCATCCGTTGAGTATTCTGGATTTACTTGCGCCATATAATGACCTATTAAATCTATGTCACTCATCTTTGAATAATCTTTTTGTGCAGCGACAAAGTCAGCCATACCTCTTTTCGTGTCGTTTTTGTACGCAAGGTATTTTTGAACTTCTTCTGGTAATTCTACCTTATCTTCTTTATTTGAAAGAACGTCTTTTAATTGAGCTTCATCCATATTATATGTGGATGATAAATACTCTTTTATAATTTTTTCTTTATCCGTGAGGTCTCTTTCTTCAGCCTTTACTTCTTCCTGTGTTTCTTCAGGTTTCTTTTCTTCTTCAGCTACTTCTTCTTTTACCTCTACGTTTTCTTCAGCCTCATCCTTAACTTCTTCCTTGACTTCTTTTTTGGATTTAGCTTCTTCTTCTTTTTTTGCTTGATGCTGCTCTTGAATTTCTTCAGGAGTTTTAGTCAAGTCTACTTTGAAGTCAACTTTTTCTTGATTTTCACTCATAGTTGATTAAATTAAATTATTACAAATTTATATAAAATTTTTACATGTTTTGGCCACCCTGTAGTTTAGTCAAAAGTGTTGCTAAACCGCCTTCTTCTTGCTTTGGTGACATCATAGCTTGTGGTGCTTGAGGTTCCATATTTTGCGGTTGTTCTTCAGGTATAGGCATTGGATTGTTATTATTACTAGGCATCATCATTGGTTTCTTGTCTTGTGCGCCAATTAGATTTAATCCTGCTGGCCCAAACATATTACCTTTAGATGTCAGTTGTTCTACTTTTGTTTTTTTCTTTGCAAAGTCTTTTGGTGGAAGATTTTGTTTTCTTTGCGAAATCATCTCACTTTGCTGAGTTGCTTGCATTTGAGTTCTTTTATCTTTTCTATCTTCTTTTGACGCTTCTCTTTTCTTGAGATTCTTAGAATCTACGTTTCTAAGCTGCATATCATACTCAAACTTTAACTTCATCATTTCTGCTTCTTTTTTCGCTTCTGCCTCCATTTTCTGCATATCAAGTTGCGCTTTTAATTGTAAAAGCTCCGCTTCACCTTTAGTTTTCATTTGTTCCTCCTGCATTCTACCTTGTGAAGCAGCTTGTGCTGATTGTTGATTAGCTTTAGCTTGCATCTGAATATTCATTTGCTGTTTCTTCATATCAGCTTTTTCTTTTCTACTTTTTCTAATTTTTAACAATTGGTTTGCTAAAGAGAAGTTTTTCACCTCTCTAACATCTATTGCGTCAGAAAAATCTATCATTTTTGCGGCTATAGCTTGTTGTAAGTTGTTTTCGAGAATTTGCTTTTCTTCTTCATCTGGCTCTAATTCAATATATATACCAAAGTCATGAAGATGCATGTTTTCCATTTCCGCTATAAGTTCCATATTATTCTTACCAATCATTCGTGTAAAGTCTTCAACAAAATCTGAATACATAAGTATATCGCTAATTCTGCAAGACATTGCTTCACACAATCTTTTTGTTAAGGATACACCTGAATGTAACACATGTCTTGTGGCTGTGTTAGAATTTAGTGCAGCTAGTTTTTGTACACCAACCAATGCATTTTTATCAGGCATACTACCGTCTCTTGCCTCATTAATACCAGTTACAGAACGTATCATGTTTAATTGATAATTATACATAGTTATTAAGCTGTTGATTTTTGCATTAGAACCACTGCTTGTTAATTCTTGTATAGGGACTCTAGCGTTATTAAATTCACCATCTTCAGTATAGCTTCTACCTATAACAGAACCTGTTTGGAAATACATAGATAAAGCTTCTGATGGATTATATGAAGCTCCATTACCTAAATCTACACTATTCAAACCATCTGCATCTATAAATACACCATCTGGTATCATTTTAGACACTACTTGTTGTAATTTTAAATGGACAAGCTGTATTTGGTCTGCAAAAGGTATCATTCTTTTTACTAAAGAATCAATATGTCCCTTATCCATTTTGATTGCATTAACTAAATATGGTGGTATCGTTTGTTGAAAAGCTGATTTTGGTCGAACCATGTTTGACATTAACTGCCATTTTAGTATTCGGTTTGTTCCTAAAACCATAACACCTTCATACCAAACATCTATTCTTCTTGCTACTCTATCAAATCTTGCCTGAGCTGTTGCTGGTGGATTAAAATCAGCATCTTTTTTTAGTGCTTTTTCACCACCATTCATAGTCTTTTTAACTTTATAAATAATTTCTTTATCGGTTTTGTAACAAAAATAAAGCAACGATACGTTTGATTTGTCCAAACCACTGTTGGTCTGTAAGTTTATTGTGCTTCTATAACCATCATGTCTTCCAGCAATTTTAGATATTTCTTCTATTTCTTCTTGTGTAAGATTTGGATTTATTTTTTTTATTTCATTTATGTGCACAGATTTAACCTCTCCGAAGTAATAGCAATCTCTAAAGTTTGGGTCTTCTGTTTGCGAGTATACAAGATTTATAGGGTCTACATATTCTATTTTTACACCATCATGAACATCAAAAGAATGTTTTACCGCTGAAATACCTAACACAACATTATCTTCGTCAACCCTTCTTTTAATCTCATCGTAGTTGTTTAGTTCTAATAAGGTGTTTATTGCTGTTTCTTGCGCTATTTCAACACCTTGCTTAAACCTTAGCTTCATGTATAGGTTTAATTCTTCATCTGACTGTGGAAGCATTTCTTCATCAAAGTTAAATGCATTCACCCCAGTTTTTTCTTTTAGCATATTAAGCATTGGTGCTGCAAGCATATCTGCTCTTACTTCTTGCTTGAAGTTTTGCCTTACAACACTAGAAAGCTCGTCAATTGCTTCTACATCTACTTTTAAAAGTCTATTAGAAATACCGTTTACAACTATGTCAACGAATTTTGGTATGATAGGGACTGGTGTCCAGTCAAGATTAAGGTATGACAAATCACCATTAATAGCTAGTTCGTTTTTATACTTTTCTATTGGTTGTTTTCCACGTGCATACAATCTCCTTTTTAGATATTCGGAACGAACCTCTCCATAAGACGAACTACCATAGTCATTTGAGAACCATTCTGACTCAATTGCTTGGCCTACTCTTAGTCCGTACTCTAAAGATGCTTTTTGCTCATCAGGAGCGAATTGATTTGGGAAACCACCACCTCCACTATATTTGTTTTTATTCATATAAGTTATGATATAATTTTACTAACAAATCCCTTGTTGCTATACTTTGCAAAGTTAAGATTTATTTGATTATCTTTTTTGTCAACAACTTTTTGTTTAGAAAAGTTAGCCATTATGGCAAATCCTGAACTTACAGTGGCATCAAACCTAGTTCTATTGTTAATATCGTAGTTTGACCAATCCAAAAGAGTCCTGTTAAAAAACATGGAACCGCAGTTTCCAAAATCCATATTATCTTCATCATTAATAACACCGATATGATTTTGAATATACGCTTCAATATACTCTGCATGCGCTGATATGACTGCTGAAGATGAAGGTATACCACCTAACTCTCTTTCTGCTTTAGATAAAACGTTCTTGTGTTTATCAGGCCTATTTAAAGAAAAAGCTCTGTACCCTCTTTCTTTCAGATAATATAAAAGCCTGGGTTTATTATTTTCAACCAATATTGGCATACCATAATAATGTAAAGCCATCAAAACGTCTTCATAAAATATTTCAGCTGTAGGGGGTCTAGATATATATTCTAGAAAAAAATAGTTTGACGGCGCGTCTTCCAAATGAAACTTAGTCATACCATGCAACGAACCCTTTGACCCACCTCCTTGAACCGTACCTGATATGTCATAAGAGTCACAACCAAAACTACCTAAGTGCGCATTACCAGGTATTTTTCTTGTCCCTCTGTGTATTACATTATTCGCTAGACTATTAGAAGGAGTCCAAGAAGTAAAAAAACGACCATTACTATCAGGAACCCATATAACTTCTGTATCCCTTTGTCCATTCCTCCACGTGAAAGAACCCCTAGTAATACTTGTCTTAATAGCAAAAGAGTCATTATAATCAATTTGTTCGTATATTTTAGAAAGATTAAATATAGTGTTTTTTGATTCATCTCTAAAAGCATGTGACTCTGTCCTTGGAAACTGTCTGTAAAACTCATTCAAAGCATCTTGGTCATTTTTCAAACCATCTACTTCATTTTTCCAATGGTCAATTACACCTCCATATATAGCGTCTCCATAAGGGCCAAATACTTCTGTTTCAGGATTATCGAAAACTGGCCATCCATACTCATCTAAGAAACCTTCATAATTCCACTCCATAGGAATGAAAAACGAATATAATCCAGAATTAGTTTGCCCATTTTTATTTCGCTTTGTAACATCTGAATCATAATATAATTTTTTGAAATTATCACCACCTTTATCTAAAGCGTTTGATGTTGAGCCCATCATACATTTACCTATAATTCTACTACCGAGCCTTAATGTAGTTTTTGTAACTCTCCAGTTATTCAAAATGTTATTTGGCTTTTCCCATTTTCCGCTTTCATCATGAACAAGCAGTTTTAATTTTTCTCCATCATAACTATTGTCTCCTGTGTTCTTCCAGTCTATTGTTGTATCCAAACCTGAAAGCTCCTCAACTTTATCTGTGCTTGTTATATTTCTTCTTGTGAGTTTTGATGCTGGCACCCTATATGCTAGTTCTGATTTTGGTCTATCCATACCGTCTTGTATCGGCTTGAAGAAAAACGGATAGTTGACTGATATTGGTACAACTTTATCTGTAAACATTTTTTTTGCATCAACCCCTGACTTAGACAATATACCAAATCTAGAATCTGAATTTATTGTGGCAAGATTTACAGTTTCACCTGACGCCATAAAAGAAAAGCCACTTCTTCTGTTTTTAAGATAACACATACCATAACAACGCTGGTCTGCTTTACACGCTTCCCAAAAAAAGTAAAATAATCTATTTGACTCTCTAAAATCTGGCTTACCGACATCTATTTTAGACCACTGCAAATACATGTAGTGTGCGCCAGTAATGTACGTAGGTATTCCTTTATTGTAAAACCAAAAGCCCTCATCTCTTTTTTCAAACTCACTTTCAATATAATCAATGTATTTGTTTTTAAAATCACTTGGGTATTCTCTCCAATCAAAAATACTTTTAATACGATTGAGCTCTTTAGGGTATTCAGCAGCTTGCCATTTATTTTCTTTGAATCTAAAAACCTTTTTAGGTTTCTTTGGTAAAGCTATTTTTAGGTTTTGTATTTGATATACTTCACCAATCATTCCTGTTTTCGATATCACGACAACATCATGTTCAGAATTATATCCATACTTCCAGCTTTTTGACTTATTTAGTTTATTTATAACTTCTTCGTCAATAGGGTTTACAATGCCATATAGAGTTTGTTGATACATTACTTAGATTTTCTTTCTGCAAAACCTGAAAAAGATTTTTGTTTTTCTTCTACTGGCTTACCTTCAATCAATGCTTTTTCTACTTCTATTCTATTTAAAATTTCAAAAGCATCAAATATTGCAAGCTTTTTTGTAGCTGCTGCATTCTTCAATCTATCTGCAGCAAGCTCGTCTTCAGGGTCAGGCTTTATTATTTCCTCCTCTGCAACCTTAATTAATTGTTTGACAGCTTCGTGCCCTGCTTTTATTATTCTTTCTTTTATATCATTTACACTCATAAAGTTAATTTAAAATTGTACATATATCTCTGGTGCTCATTCTATACATTTTTTCATCATTGATTTCAAACTCATACTCACTGTCTTTTCTAAAGTTTACTTTAGAGCCTTTTTTAATACCTATAGATTCTAAATTTTTATTAGAGTATGTTACATAGCCTGTGTTTTCTTCTAGCCCCTCCTCATGTAAGTACTTGTGTTCCATTTCAGTAGGTTTTACAAAACAATAATCATCTACAGAATACCAGTTTTCACCATCGTGATATAAATAAAATTGATAGGGGTCTATAATATAAACATCACCTTTGAAGTAATTAGGTGATTTCCTTGGTCGTCCTTTCATGTCGTAATAAATACGAAAGACGTTGTGGTGAACTATAATCGTGTCACCTTTTTTGATTTCTCCTTTGTAGTATGTTGGAGTTTGTAAAACTTCCGCAAACCTATTGACATGCATATGCTCAGCAACACTGCTGTTCACAATCATCTTCTGACCTGCCAATGTGATTTCGTTATTGTAATGATTGCCTTTTGATTTGATTAAAAAATAAAAAGGGGATTTCATCAAAAATCAATATTAAATTCAATTGATATAGGCATATTTTTATTGAATTCTTTCCATTGAACAACCTCTCTGTTTCTTTCTATATATATAATATAAGAATCAGATTTAGCTGAGTATTCAATCAAATGAATTGTATATGTGCCGTTTAAAACTTTTTGCCCTACTAAGTAGTGCATACAACTACCTTTGTAGTCGGCACCTACTGAAATTTTACGAATTAACATTTTCCTCTACTTTTTCTTCTAGAGGAATAATAATGCCTGTTTCTAAGTTTAAATTACCCTTACCGTGCTTTTCTTCTAACTCTCTCATAATTGCGCTTATTTTGTCCGCAAATTTTCCAATTTCAGTTACAAGTGCAGCCTTATGGGCTTCAACAGCTCCAACTTCAATTTGAAGTCTTTGTTGCCCTAGTCTAAGGTTTCTTAATTCTTCTAGTGATTTGTCGTCTACTTTAACGACATTAGGTTCTACTTTTTTTGTTGCCATTTTATTAAAATTAAATTATTTACTAATATACAAAATTAATTTAAGGCCAGAGGTTCCTTTGTGTAAGTTCTACCCTTATCATTAAATTTTTCAGTCATCCAAAACAATCCATCGCTTTTCCATTGACCGTGCCACCTAGGAGCTCTAACACCCCTTCTGTCAGTGTGTTTTGCGAATTCCCATATCCTATTTGCATTGCCTTTTATTTCATCCAAAGACTTTACATAGTATACATCAAATGGCCCTAGCTTTGTTGCATCTTCCATTAAAGTTGATAGATTATCACCTATATCTCCTGTAATACAAATATCTATATCTGTAGTTTTCCAACCCTCTAACAAGCCACCAACTAAATATAATTTATAACCTGTCCAATCTAATGCCAATAAATCTTCAACACACCCTTTGTATATTGTGTCTTCAATGCCTTCCAGCCAAGGAACAAATCTAAGCGCTCCATCTATATATCTTACCTCTCCATCAGTGTCAAGGTTGTAATTATCTATATTTAAATTTTCAAAATATCCCATATCTTATATATCATAATCTGTTAACGTAAATACTATTGTTACTGCAACATCTTGCCAATATTTACTAGTTGAGCTTTTTTGATAAACTAAAGAAAATTTATCACCAGCTGCGTATGTAATATCACTGTTGGCAGTAGGCGTCCATGATATTGAGGAACTCACATGTGTCAACTCACCACTTGAAGAATTACCTGAAACTGAACCATTTTTGTAAGCTTTTAATTCTGTTGTAAATGAAGAACTCTGAGAGCCTGACACTGTTTTCATTATTACTTTTTTTAATACGCATGCATATGGAATGGTAAAGAAGTGTGGCGCAGACGCACCTGATACGCTTGTTTCTGTTATACTCCCTGCTAAAGGTATTATTAAATTACTTGTAGAAGATGTTGTATCATCAAAAGACGCATGAATTACCATAGGTACATCTCTTGCCATAGCTATGTCCGCTACCATATTACTTGAAAAAAGATTGCTAAAAGAAACTTTATTTACACCTCCAGAATCATTGAATAAAATAGTGGAGCCACTAGTAGGTGTTCCTGTTGATGCACTATTAATTACATTATCACTTCCATTGCTATAATCAATAGCTATATCATCTGCATTAGCAGTAATACCATCACCACCTACAACATTTAATGTTGGGTTTACAGTGCTAGTACCAGATTGTGTCATACCATTACCAGCTGTTACACTAGTTACTGTACCTGCATTAGATGTTAACCCTGATACAGCAGTATCAATTGCATGCTGTATTTGAGCACCTGTTGCTAATTTAGATGAACCGCTACCTACGTCAGCTGTATCAGCAGCGATAGTTGGTGTTGTTCCTCCTGTTGATGTTAATGGTGCTGTTGCGCTTACACTTGTCACCGTTCCTGTATTTGCGGTTGCGCCTGCAGCAATACCATCCAGTTTGGTTCCATCTGCAGCAACGTCTCGCCCATCAATTGTTCCACTAGTAATTATATTACCATAAAAAGTAGCGCTTTTGTCAGAGTCTAAAAACAAAACATTTTCTAAAGCAGACCCAGTGTATACCTGCATTTTCATTCTTGTTTTCTTATCTGAACTTGTAAATACATTATCTGCTTCTACTAAAATAGTACCAACTGTTAAGTCACTTGTAACAACGCTATCTCTTGCTCTAAAATTTACTGCACCAACATCATCACCAGTAGAAAAGTTACCGCTACCAGTATGGTCTTTTCTTGTTGAAATATCAAGAACTGCTTTAGACGTTGCATGTTCTTTTCTTATAGTAATATCCTTATGGGCTATTTGGCTGGCTGCTAAATATTCATGAACTAAAACATTATCTACTTTGAACTGTATTCTAGTAGAAGCCGCATCATCATCAGTATCAGCTTCTATAAACACATATGAGTTAGCTGCTCTAATTCTAAAATCTACATCATTAGTAGTGTCTGTAATTACAATTCTAGGAGTACTAGCATGAGTAATAGTTAAATCACCAGTCATAGTACCACCAGCTAAAGGTACATGCCCAACTTGAGAGTATGTATACGCTGTGTTCCATTGACCTATTTTCGTAGGGCTAACAGTAGCGCCACCAATAGTTAAATAACTACTTGTGTGTGCGCTTGCGTCAGCGTGTATTACAAAATCAGCACCACCATTATCCTGTCTAGTAATAATCAAATCATTATTATCTGCATTGTAAACTCTAAATTTTATATCGTCATCATCTTGAAAAATAATATGTGGCGATTCACCTGAGCCATCATCTAAAGTTAAATCACCTGTTAACGTACCACCAGTTAATGGTAATAATCCACTTAAATCTTGGTCACCAGTATTTGTTCCAGTGTTTGCAGCAGCAAGTGCAGCTATATCAACACCATCAACTGTACCAGTTATACTTAAATTACCAGCTATAGATGTATTGTCGTTTATTTCAACACTACCTCCATTAGTATCTATTATAACCTTACCACTTGATATTTCATTTGCAATATTAAAATGATTGGTACCACTTGAACCAAAACCTAAATAAGCACTTCTGCTGTTATCTGTGCCTGTTTTGTAAAATTCTGCATAAGTATGGTTTGTACCTGCAAGAGCTATTGTAGCGGCATTTTGGGTAAACGTTATTTTACCAGTTGCTGTGTCAGCTTCATCACTTCTCAAGAATGAAGAAGCGTGTAAATTATCAACCGTATCTGCATTACTAGCTGAACTAGCTGCAACGTTTGTTATATTACTACCATCACCATGTAGATTAACAGCAACAACATTTTGCCATCTATACGAACTACTACCTAAATCTTTTGAATTATCTGTTTGAGGAAGAATATCACCTGATGTAGTTATATAATCATCTTGGTGTATTAAAAACCTGCTACTTTCTGTTCCAGCTGCTAAAGATTTTATTTCAAAAGACTGCTTGCCAGCATAGTTTTTAGTTTCCATTAATACACCATGCGTTCCGTCATCATGAAGCATTTTAATAGTAGAATCTAGTTGGCCAGTATCACCAGAGTTATTATTGTCTCCTCTTAATATTAATGTTGCAGTTCCATTTACTGTTACTTGTAGTTCACCAGCTATATCAGCGTTACCATTTATATCTAAACTAGTACCTTCTAATTCCGTACCTTGTATTTTACCTGTAGATGTTATAGCTCCAGAACCTATTGTTCCAATATTTGCTAAGTTTCTTGATGAGTCTATAACTAATGTACCAGCTACTCTATATCCATTTAAAGCATCAATTTCACCAGCACTTGAACCATCATCAGCATATGTTGTTCCAGCATATAAACTACTAACTCTAATTTTTTGAGCACCACCTGTTAATGTTAAAAATGGTATATTAGTATTACTTCTTATACTAGCAATATTTACTAAGTTNCTACTTAAATCTATNAATTGTGTTTGNCCACCATCACCTATATATAATCCATTTTCACTAGCTGTAGTGCTATCAGACCTAAATTGAAACACATTTCTATTTGACCAAGTTACATCATTCCCAGGAAAACCATAAGCAGTAAAACCACCTTCAGAGGCAAGCACTACATTTTCATTTACAAGGTTTAGATTATCTTTAATAACAGATTTTGTATCTCCAGCTACAATAGCAACTGTATCGTCAGCCCCTAATGCAATTCCACCTTCTTTACTAACTCTACTAAGTATTGTTTTTTCTGTGCCGCCTCTATCTATTTTTAACAAGGCTACTTCTGAGCCATATTCACCTGTGTCTGATGTTTCATAGTCAAACACTATATGACCATTGGTTGTAGTAAATATAAGATTATCACTCATGGTTGTAGCGCCTAAGCTCAAACTACCATTAATAGTTGGACTTTCTATTACTACACTTGTATTTGCTCCACCTAATGTTAAGGTTCTTGTTGAACTAGAATCAGCAAATATAGCCATGTTCTGTTCAAACCTAATATCTACAGTGTTTGTACCATCACCAATAAAAACATCATCACTACCATTACCAATAATAATATCACCAACAGCATTACTTAAAACTAGGTCATTGCCACTTTGGTCAATTTTACCAGCATTAGCTCCTGCTGAAGTAGTAAACTGTATATGGTTTTCGTCTTTTATTAGTATGTTATGTAAAAATGGTATTGGCATAATTAAAATTTATATTCTTCCTGATATTCTTTTTTTCCCAACAGCAAAATTTGCTGATGGTCTAATTGTTACTTTTGCAAAATTCATTGGCCACATTTGCAATCCATTAGCAGGTGCTTTTGACATAGCTACATGTATATCTTCTGCTTCAAAACCTTCATGAACTAAATCATGGTCGTTAAAATGATAACCAAATCTTAAATAGTAACTNGTGTATTGAGGCTGTACTGTTAATATTTTTGTTTCAAAAGCTCCAATTGCATCTGTAGTGTGTTGCACGTATTCTATAAAACCATTATATAGTTTTCCTTGAGCTTGCGTACTATTTTTTAAATCTGCTGTTTCGTTTGAATCATCTAAATCTAGATTATCTTGATAAAATATATGATTATTAGAGTTAACATCATATTCATTAGCGCCATATTTTGCGTTAAAAGCATACGCTGCTATTAGATGAGGTGGAGAAGATGAGTCAACCCCTCTACTTGTTCCATCCCACTCTGTTTCATTTATTTTAATTACAGATTTTATTTTAACAGTACAGTTTGCTGGTACTTGAATTATACCAAAAGCGTTAGGATTACCACTCCATGCAGAAGCATATAAGTCACGAGCGTAGCCTTTTAAATTTTTAAATCTTGTTATATTGTAATATATAAATACTTTTTCACTTTCTTTAAACCCTTGTTCACTAAAACAACAAACAGCTTTCCAACCAGTACCGCCTCTATATAAAGCTTGATGACCACTCGCGTGATTTAAAACAACATTTGGGTATTTTCTACCAATAGAACCTGTTTTATATATACTAGAAGTTGCATCCCAAGAATTAGGATATATTTTAGAATCATATACATGGAAATTACTAACACTATCAGCTATATACGTTGCTTGACTAAATTTATCGGCAAAAAATCTTTTNNAATGAGGNCNTACGGTGCTTCCTCCAAAATAAAAAGCATACCCACGTTGATTTTCACTTCTTAAATAAGCAACCAATGTTTGGTCGTTTTGTCTGCCAAGATTATGAAATAAANAACCATAATCTTCAGAACTGTAACCCTGCATATATGAGTATTCATTAGCATATTCATACGCAGCTTCATAAGACATGTTAGAATAATTACAGTGTGCTGTTATATGTCCATGTGATTTTACAAAGTATTGTGAACTCCAATGCCAAATACCTCTACCTGCTCCAACTACTATATGATTTCTATTAACCATACCATAAGGGTGTCTTACAGTTATACCAATATAAGTTTCACCATCNCTATCATCATTACCAGCATGGTTGTATGCTGTAAAACTACATCCATCTAAATAGTTTTCACCTGTTTGCGTAATACCGTTACTATTATGTATTGTTGTATTGTCTGCGGCACTACCTGTTGTAGATTTTCTGAAATAACCATTATAACCAGCTATATTTACACCTGACCTAAAATTTGTACCATCATTAGTGTTATTACCTAACCCTATAAACTCTACATATTTTATTTTAACCCTTCTTGTTGGTGCGTTATTCCAACTGTTGTTTGTCCAATATTTTACATTAAAAAAGACTCTTGCTGTAGAGTTATCTGCATCAGCTATATCNTTACCACTACTATCACAAGCTTTAATAACAATATCTCTTTTCATTTTTACAACAGGGTCACCTACTGCGCCATTAAAAATTATATCTCTATCAACNGTTATAGTTTTAGCACTAGAATCAACACTTGTTATTGTGTAGTTAGCTTTGAGCCTCCACTGCCCTTCATTAGCGCTTACCGAAGTGCTTCCAAAACCGCTAGCGCTGTAATAATAATCACCAACAAGATTACCACCNAGTTTATCAAAACTAGCATGTATATAAACTGTGTCGCCAGTTGAAAAATCAGTTACATCATTAAGTGTAATAGTCCTAAGATTAGTAGCACCTACGTATTCTGTTGCTATAGCGCTTGCAATTCTTCTGCAGAATTTTCCATCTATGTGATATTTTTCGGTGCCAGTTTGGTATACTTTTGTGCCAATTAAGGAAGGGTCGTTGTCTACAGTACTACCAAAGGTTATGGTATTTTTGCTTATATCTGTGACACGTAGTACGTTTCTATTACTACCAGTACCAAATATTAAATAATAACCAACTCTAAATATTTCTGCATCCTCAGATATTGTTATTGTAGAACCACTAACAGACTGTATTGTTGCTTCAGGGCCAACATATCTTCTAACATAAATCCTATCATTCGTAGTGTCTACGTCATGAACAAAAAAGCATTCGTCATTTACAAGTGAAAAATCTTCTTCTCTTTTGTAAAGTGATATTCTATCGTTAGCCGCAAAATTTGAAGCGTCTGCTACTGATATGTATGTAGCGTCTGGCGCTTGATTACCATTAACAGTTGTTATTAAAGTTGGTTCGCTGCCATCTATCTGAACACCACACCATCTTCTACTATCAACCTGTATACCGTGTTGTGCAGCTTGGTCGCCTGAAATTTTTATTTCAGTACCACCGACCATACTAAGTAGCGAACCTGAAGTGCTAGTGCCTTCAACAAATTCGCCAGCAGTATTGTTAGAGTTACTGGTATTTTTAACAGTCATCCGACCATGTAAGTGCATTTTACCACCATTAGCAAAATGTAAATTACCATCTATAGTAACGTCTCCTGTTCTTGTTGATTGTATATTTGAACTTAAAGTAACTTTGTGGCCATGCGCAATAACCACCAAGTCATCAGCGGCAGGAACAGAATTTCCTACCCACGTAGATGCCGTAGCCCAATTTCCTGATGAATTACTCGTTATTGTCGCCATCTACTATTAACTCGTTATATTGTTCTTGATATTGTGATACGTCTAGCGCTATCTCGAATAATAGTTTCTCGCTATTATCTACAATATTTGTTTCGTTTATAACAGCAACTATATCATCATCTTTTGTTAGCGTTAAAGTAGTATCTTCTTTATTATACTCTACTCTAATTATCATTTAATTACATTACTTTAGTAATAAGAACTCTATAATCGTCATCTGTAACAGAGCTTGCAAACTCAACTTTAATAGTACTTGTATTTGGTCTTGTTATATCTACATGAACTGTGTCAAATGTTGGAGTACCTGCTGAAATATCTACAACCTGTACAATTAAGTCTTGTGAGGCCAATCCATGTGTTACTGTATAAGTATTACTTGACTTAGTTACAGCGCTCTCATTTGCGTCTAAATCTACAGCAAATCCTGTTGCAGCAAGTGCAGCAGCAACACCAGCTGGAGTAACTGCTCTAACNGTGTCTGTACCTGTAGTCGCCTCTGTATTTGTTGCTAATTCTAGAGCTCCTCTTTTTGTTGTTGACCCTTGGACAACGTTAAATTCTAATTGGTTGGAACCTGGGTTTGTTATTGTAACCCCACCATTCTCATTGGTTGTGCTTAAAAATTCTACGTTTTCACCACTTGTTACAGATGCTNCACCTGTAGTAGCACTTCCATCTAATTTTAAGACCCATCCTCCATAATTATCTGCGTCTNCAGCACCTGAATACCCCAAATTAGCTAAAGTTAAGGTTCTTGATGTAAAAGATGTACAAACTCCATTAGTGAAATCCATAGTTTCTAAAACTACTGCACCGTCGAAATCAATATCACTATTAGTTCCGCTTGTTGGATTAAACTCTCCTGTTATAGGGATATTGTAGAACGTAGAGCCATCACCAGTAAACTTCCATCTATCTGTTCCCTCATCGAAAAGAAGCGAAACATTAGTTGAAGTTCCTCTTTCTACTTCTATACCTGCATTTTGAGAAGGTGTGCCTGTTTCATCAGAATTTAATACTATAATATTATCACCAACTGAAACTGTATTTGAGTTTACAGTGGTTGTTGTTCCGTTTACAGTAAGGTTACCACTAATCGTTATATTATCACTAAATGTTCTATCTCCACTGATTGAACTTTTTAAATCAAAAGTGATTGCTTCACTTCCTTCAGTAGTTGTTTCTGAAATAGAAAGTGCTGCACCACTTGAACCTGCTGTAAATGTTACAGTGTCGTCATCACCAGAACTTGCGTCTAATTTTAAAACAGCTGTATTAGCACCTCCAGATTCTACTCTTAAATCATATGTTGTATCATCCTGGTCAGACGCTGGTAATGAAACGCTTTGAGTAGTTACTCCAGTAATGTGACCTCTAGCATTAGAAGTTATTCCTGTTATTACATTAAAACTTCCTCCGTACCCAGGTGTTAAGGCTGAACCTGTTGTATTAGTTCTAGAAACATCTGCGTGGCCAATAGTTAGTTGGTCTGTTGCTGAAACTGTTGCTTCTATTTCATCACTTCGAGAAACAGTTAATGTGTTTCCTGAAGCAATAGCTTGATTATTACCATCGTCATCTTCAATACTCCATCCTGAATACGATGAGATAGATTGTGTTGTTACTCCAGTTATTTGTCCTTGGGCGTTTACTGTAATTCTTGGAACAGCTGTTGCGGAACCATGAGTCCCAGAAACACCAGAAATGTCTGCTAACCCTAGAGTTACAGAAAAGTCACCACTTGATGCTGAATCAGAACCTGATTCAACTTCTAAACCTGTTCCTGCCTGAACCGTTACAGATGAAATATCACCTGAACCATTTAAAGTTACCCATTGATTTGAGCTACCACCGTTGTGATACTTGATAGCATTGTCTGTAGAGTTGTATATCACTCTACCTTCATAATCCCCTCCCTGTAAATTTGGGTCTGAAGATACTACGTCGAGCTTTGCATTTTTTAATTCTAGGTTTTCTAGAGATATATTGTGTAAAAATTTTATAGCCATTTTATGTTCTTTTTTTAGTTAAAATAAGCATCACCTGATGCTGGGTTTATAAATGTTATAGTTACGTTGTTTAAATCTACATAATCTACTAATCCTACAACCTTTTCACCGCTACTATCCACAACGGTTACACTAGGTTTTTTATTCAGACCATGATTCATGCTCCAAGTTGTAGCTGGTGTTGCTTGATTTATAACTTTGTTTTTATCTCTGTAGTCATCAAATCTAAACAACAACAAAGATATTAAATAATCTTTTTCGTTTTCTAAGGTACCATTGCCACCTTTAAAAGTAAGTGCAATATCGTATACATTTGTATCGCTTGAGTTTTGTGTTGAACTATTCCAGTCAAAAACACCAAACTGAGAAGGGTCATCTGATTTCTGTATTAAAACGAGACTTCCTTCTATAGCTTCGTAAAAAGCTGGTAATTCGGTTTCTGATAAATCTTGTTTATGTAACTGTAGATTGTTGATAATAGAAAATTTTGGAGTGTCTCCTTGGTCTACAGTAAATCTTAAAAAACCATATGTTTGACTGGATGATGGTCTTATATATTTGAATCTTGAACCTGCAATATCTATTTTTCCATTTCTATTTAAAAAATCTATTATATCTGATATTTTATAGTTTCTAGTTATCGTGCCTGCTGAATCCGTACCAATAACTTTGTCATTCGCAGTTACATCAGAATCTAACGCATATGTACTAATTCGAGCCATGTAGTTTTATTATATTGCAAAGATAATATTTTTAATAAAATGTTTATCTGCCTTGACCTCTATAACTCTTAAGATAATTTACTGACGACTTTACTTTAGAAGTTTTAGTTTTTGCATGAACGCCAGGTCTTTTTTTTCTGTTTGCCCTTACGTATGGTTTATAGATAATCTTTGGCATTACTTCTTTTTTATTAAGCTAGTTGCCTTTTCAGTTGTACGCCCTCCGAAGTAGGCTAGAACGACGGCCATCATGACCTTCTCAAAAGTATCGTTCCATGTTACCCCTATATTAAAAGGTATTGACTCAACACTATCTAAAATACCAGCTAATGAAAATATCGTAATACACCATACTAAAACAAGTGGCCTTACGTTTTTACTAAGCCATGAATCGCTATTAGCGTCTGCTTGCCACCTGTTTGTTATGGCTTCAATTTCTTTGTTTTGCTGGTCATATATAAGTTGCTGTAGTTTTATTTTATCCTCTGTAGATACATCGGCTTTAGAGATAGCTGCTATAGCTTCTTTCGGACTAGTAACTCCTTCTAAAACACTACCAAGTGTTGGGTTTATCATTCCTGCAGCTCCTAATAAAAGTTTGCCTACAGTTGTGTCTTTAAACTTCTTTTTTTCNCTCATATCACCATATATTTTGTTTTCCCATTTTTATCTTTGTAAGCCTTCAAACATCTATTCCTATTCTTATCCTTACTTACATAGCTTACGTGTATCCATGCTGGATTACCTCTTGGATACTCTGTTCCAAACTCCCATATTAGTTGGTCAAAATCTAAGTTTTCTCTTATGTAACCAAACATTTCTGCATTTGTTTTGTATCCGAATACATCATCCAGGTCAATTGCTTGACCCTTGCAGTGTTGTGACTTGCCAGTTCCTCCAACTGCTCGATTTACAGCTTCTGACCTGAAAAAACTATTTATTTTTATAGGCCCTGCAGCCCACTCTCTTAACGGTTGAAAAACCATTTCTGCAACAGTCATCATAGCCGCTATCTGTTTATCATTTGGAGTATTGTCTAATCCTTTTCTTTTTGCTGTGTTTGAATGCACAGCTTCGTTATACGATATGTTTTTTGATATCTTTTCCATCTATAATTTTTTTTAATTTAATTATACATTTTATCACCACTCCTCCTAGTGTAGTAGCAATCAAGTCCCTAGTATCAAATTTTCCATACTTAATATAGTCATAAGTTTCTTTAGCAAATCCTGCTACAAAAGCAGAAGTTACTTCAGGAAAATTTATTTCATTTGCTACAGACGCACTTGTTGCCCCTGCTGCAAAATGATAATACTTATCGGTTCCAATAGTTTGTGAACTAGCACAACCCACAAGAACCGCCACAAATAGGACAGTTAAAACTACACATACTTTTTTCACATTTTATTTACTGGAAGACTTTCTTCCTTTTCTTTTTCTGCCTTTTACAGCATCATCAATATCACCAATTTGGTTTCCTACCTCTTTGATAGCAACAGCAACATCTGCTAATTCTTGTGCTGTNAGCTTATATCTTCTTTTGATTTCTTTTACAGTTGCAACAGCTTTTTCATCAACTGTTGTTTTACTCCATAAAAGAGTCCATACATCTTTCCAATATTGTTTTGTCAATTTCCACATAATTATAATCTTATATTAATTCCTGCTGAGGACATAAATAGCTCTGAATCCCAAAACTTAGTATACTCTCCTTCAAAAAAGAATCCTAAATTTTTTGATATCTTCCATCCAAATATGATACCGCCTTGGTAATCAGACCATTGTTCTGGACTAGAGTCTTGTCTTAATCCACCTAATCCCCAATTATTTCTATTTAAATAACTAAAATCCTCGTCGCCCATCACGTATTTATGGTGTGGTAAAATCCAACTACCGTACGCGTGTAACCAGAATTTTCTTTTGTAATGATAAAAATCAAATCCAACTATAGGAGCAACTTCACCGTAACCGTCAAGCTGGTCAAAGATTTCATCATTATATCTATTCATTAGGTCTCCAAAAATTCTATCTCTAAAATCTCTGTCACCGTATGCAACTATATTACCGTCTGGGTCTCTCCATATCCAATCAAAAAACTCCTCGCCTGTTGCTTCGTTAGTAAAAGTTGTTGGTTCATCTGTATACCCATACTCATAACCCAGGCTATACCATGGGTTTGCTGGATATTCTATGATTTCTCCTGTTTGTGGATTTGTCCACGTTTCACTTTCATTAAGCCATATTTCAATTGGATTATACCCATAGGCGCGCTCATGAGTACGAAAGATAGCACCAGCNGATATACTAAACTTTTTACCAATAGGTAATCTTAANCTTGCCTCTGCTGATTGATATTTGAAATCTAAGTTTCCCCTTTCTCGTTGCTCTAGCTTTATAATATGATAATTACCTGTGTGCCTAATAAAATATCTAGAGTTAGTAAACACAAAACCTCTTTCTCTTTCTTTCTCCCAATGCAACAAATATTCAAACCCTTTCACTGCAGCAGTAGGGGCAGATAAACTTTTGTTGTTTTCTAAGCCATCATAATAATGNTTAGCTTTCATNTCATANCCAAATCTTGCTAGTTTTCTAAAACCAAATCCATATCTGTAGTCAAAAGGATGATATATAGTTTCATCTATCACCTGTGGTACGTCGTATAAATCGTCAGGATTTGTTCTGATAAAATAATCTAATCTTTCAGGTACATTAGAAGACCTNGCGTCACCTGCAACATATAAAGTTCCATATTTGAAAACTTCATTATATATTGCTTTAAAAATACTATTTTTTTGTCTTACCTTTTTTACTTTTTCTTGCACAACTACTTGAGCAAAAACAGAATGCGATAAAAACAATATGATAATTAATAATAATTTTTTCATGTTTTAAAATTTACTTTCTATTATTTCTTGAATTCTGCTATTAATAGCTTCTTCTGTGTCGTCTGGAAGTTTTAGGGATATTCCAGATTCTATCCTATATATTTCTTCACCGTCATGATATAAAACGATGGTAGGTAAGTATTTAATATTTTCTTCATCAAAGATTTTTTTATCTTTTGTTATATCAAATCTATAAGTATAACAATCATCAAAAACCTTTAATGATATTTCGTTTGCTTTTGTAAATGGTGCACTAAATTGTACGACTGATATATCGTCTTTCCAACTTTGACTAAATAATGAATTTGATATAAATAAAAAAACTATAATATTAACTAAAGACCTCATCTTTTTTTGCTTATATCATAAAGCCTTTCATCAATTTTGTCTAGTTTATCNTTCATCTCCTTTACATCTTCTTTAACAGAGTTTACATCTAACTCTATTTTTTCGACTGTACTTCTAACTAATTCATCTTTATATTGAAATTCTATTTGGCTTACCTCTGGCGCAGGTAACTCTTTTGCTTCTTGTATTTGTGCTTGAAGTGTGAAATATGTTCCAGCTAACATAACTGCACCACCTATTATCATTCCTATTGTTTTAAGGTCTAGCTGCACATTAGTGTCTTCTGAAATCTTTGTTGCCATTACTTTTTCTTTTTATTAATATTGTATCTTTTCTTAAACTCCTCAATTCTTTCATTTTTTGGTCTTAGTGTGTCGCCTAATTGAAACATGAATGGAATCTTGTTATAATTTTCTTGTGATGTAGTATCTATAAATGTTTTAAATTCTTCTTCTTTCAAAGGTATGCTTGGTAAGTTGTGATAGTTTTTAAATTTTGGTGGGTCAGTAGACGTTGTGTCCGTTGATTTGGAAACGCCTAGTTTATCAATTAGTGAATTTTTAAAACTTATTTTGTTATAATCAAATGCCATATTATTTCTTTTTACCTCCCCCTCTGGCTCTGTTGGTTTTTTGTCTTTCTAAAACCAATCTACTTCCTCGGTGGGAACAATCCATTTTATCTCCTTTACGAGACTTTTTACTTTTTCTATTAAATCGATTACATTCAACTCTCTTTCGCACAGCTTCTTTTTTCTTCTGTGCTTTAGCACTTGTCTTTCTGTGCTTTTTCCTTGCTTCAGGATTCTCTCTGTAATATCTTGCCGTTCTTCCTAACATAGCTTCCTTTTATTTGTAAGGAAACATTCTATTTAAAGAATCTCTACGCTCGCTACAACCGCATGGCTTCCCCATTTTTTTTGAAATAGTTTCAACAACTTTTTTAACTCCTGTCGCTTTTGTAACTTTTTCTATAGTATCTCCTAATCCTCTGCTTTGCATTTTACAAATTTAAGAAAAAATACGCATCAATATTTACCCCTTCTACTCTTTGGAGAAGACTTAGTGGAACCACCTTTTCCTGCCCAAAGTTTTTTACAAGCCCAATATCTTGCTGTTAATTTGTTGGTAGCAGTGGAACATTTGTGTCTAGCTTTAAATGATTTTCTAGCCGCTGCAGAATAGTTGTGCCCATAACCTTTTGCGCCAAAGTGTATGATTTTTTCTTTACCATTTGCGCAGGCTTTAACCATCTTTTTCTTACCAGCTCTATCACTAGCTCGAACAACGTTACATTTCATTTTAGCCTTGTCTGCCATTACTTTTTCTATTTTATGTCTTCTTTTGGAACAATAGTATATTTGAAACTACCCATTAAACTTTCCCCTTGTTTGTTTGTCTGTTGCAGTATTGTATTTTTTATTGGGTAATCGAAAATATCTTCTCCTGTTTTTCTTGTAGCATCTGTTATATTAAGCTTTAACTCACTTAAATTTGGTGCAATCAATAAACTGTCTGATGGCTTCACGTTAAATGCCTCATTAAGCATTTTAGAGGAAACCCCTGGTACTGTATTTTTTCCTTTTCTTCCGAATGTTAAACTCATGATACTCTTATTTTTAGTGCACTTCCTGTTCTATAAATACCATTAACTGGTACTCCAGCACTTGCTGCTGCAGTATCATCTGCTGCATCGACAACACCTGATATTTTAACTGGATTTGCTAGGTTAGACGCTATATATGTTGTAAGGGCGGCCACTGAATAGTTTTTAGTCTTTCCAGAATCCACACCAGAAGAACCATCTGTGCCAATCAACTTGTCTGCAGCTTCGATAGTCCCATCGCTTGTATATGTACTTATTTTTGCCATAGTTATCTTTTTGTATATTTTTTTGTTACTTTTCCTGCTTTTGTATTAGCAACAACAGTTTTTCCTTTTGCTCCAGCTCTTTTCTTTTTACGAGCTGTTTTAGCTCTTTCTGCCTTTGTCATGGATATAGCCTTTTTGTAAGGCAAGCATCTGTCTGGGTTTTTCTTGTTTTTACTTGTACCGCATGCTCCTTTGATAGAGCCATCAGTTCCAATGCGAACCCATTTTTCTTCTCTCCANTTCTTCAGCTCTCCCATTACTTTTTCTTTTTCTTTTTCATTTTCTTTAGCACAGCAAAATCTGCTCCTGTAATTTTATTTCTAGGAGGTGCTAATCTTGCTATAGCTAATTGCTTTTTTGATAGTTTCATTTCTTATGTGTTTTATGTATGGCAAAATTGAACGATTGACTAGCCCCTTTATGAGCTTTGTATCCCCCTGGAGGGTTTTTCATGAGAACAGGCATTCCTTTTCCCATCTTCATCCAATGATAACCTTTTGGTGCTTTTACTTTCATTAGTATGCTTTTTTCTTTTTAGATTTTTTCTTTTTCTTTTTTGCTACTTTCTTTTTCTTTGGTTTTGAATGATATACCATGATTACTTCTTTTTTTTGCTACCCTTAGCGTAATTAGGGTCTTTACAATATTTACTAGCTGCCATATTCGCATACGCGGACGGATATGTGTCAAATGTTCTTTTTGCCCAAGCTATACCAGCTGCGCAAATTTTATTTCCTTTTTTCTTTTTCTTTTTTCTTGCCATAATTAATTTCTTCTAAAAGTTTGGTTTACTCGTCGACTATCATACTCAGCCTTTTCAACTTCCTTAAACCTAGCGTCATATGCATCTGTAGAGATATTCCACCTAGGTTCTGTAGGTGCTACGTAGTCGTGGTCTTCATCATTGTTTACACCATACTTGTCTAGGAAATTAGGGTCTGTAAACAAGTTCATGTCAGCAAACGGTTTGGTTTTTACTCCTACAGCTGAAGCAGGCGATTTGTATCCCATACCTTTACCAGGGGCATAAGCTTCAATGTTATATACATTTGTTAGACCTGCAGGCCTGATACCTCCTGTTTCAGAGTCATACAAAAAGTTTTCTTCATTGATAGGTCTATTTTCATTTGCAGCATCTTCTATTTCTTGTCTCATATGAGTATTGGAAAGCCCCCTAGCATCGTATAGGTTTGTGTAAAGTTCATCATCTCCATACAATAAAGGTACTTTTGGTTTGAACTGGTCTCTTGCTGTACCATGAATATCAAATCTTGTTATTTGGTCTAATAAGTCAGGTGCGTATGCAGTTCTATAGTAAAAGTCATCTCCACCACCTATAAAACGAGTCATGTTATCCCCTTCAAATGCTGCGTTTATAAATGGGAATGCTTCTGAATAAAAATTCTTTTTAAAGTTGTATGCCTCTGTACCAAACTTAGTTGTGATGCCACTTATTTCACTTTTGTAATCTTGTTCAGCCTGAATCAATGCATTTTTTGCATTTTCTATTTCTTCTTTACTATACATGGGAGATGTACCCATCATAGCATTTGATGCCGACATAGCTAATATACCTGCATTTTTATTTATTATATCTGTATATTTTTCGTTTAATCCTTGAATTGCAAACTCTGCTTGGCCAATCATTTGTTCAGCACCTGCATAGCCTTCCATCATTCTTGAGTATCCTTGAAAATAAGATTCTAGTTGAGGATTATTGTCAAAAAATCCGTCTCCATCCATATCAGCCCCCACGTTTCCTCCTGTTCCTGCGCCTGCATTTCCATAGTAATTACCGCTAGCAAATCTANTTCCTACAACTGTAGCATTNCCTGNCCCTATTCTAGATGTATTTTGACCAATCCTTCCGTAAATTTTATTTAAATCTACCATTTGACCTTCAGGGTTCATATATGCTCCGTACTTCGATACGAACTCATCATCAAATCTCCCTGCGAAAAAAGGGTCTTTGTTTTTGTTTCTTTTATTATGGCGACTCATAAAATAAAATTTCGTTATTTTGTAACAAAGATAAATAAAAATCTAATTGAATATTTTGACAAAAGTTAATATCAGAAAGAAAGACAGAGTTCAGCCAAGAGAACGAAAATTTAATTTTTTAAAATACTTAAGGGTTGTTAGGTACTATGTAAAAAGAAAGTATGATATATCTTCTTCTGAATTAGACATGCTCCTTTTTTTATATGATGTTCCGTTTTTTAAGAAAGAAGAATTCAAATACTATGAAAACTCTATGTCATGGGATAAAAAAAGATTCAAGAGCATGATGGATAAGGGTTTGATAAAACAATGGAGAACTGACTCAGGTAAGTATGCAAGAGGTAAATTATATGAGCTTACACACCTGGGTAAGTCTATTTGCTCGATTACATATAAAAAACTAACTCAAGAGGAGTTGATATCTGAAAATCCACGTTTGAATCCTATATTTAAAAAAGAAACTTACACTGATAAGGTTTACAGAAGCATTATTGAAAAGATGAACGCTAGATAGCGTCTTCATATTTTTTAACTGCATTTTTCAGTAACGCGTAGTCTCGGATAGAGGTAATTTTTTTNAGCTCTCTCATTTTNATTTTATTTCCGCCTTCAGTTAAAATATCTATAGCTTCGATAGCTTTTGATATCAAATAGGTTTCTCTTATCATTTCGTTGAGGTTTTTGACTTCATTTTTCTTGTTTTCGTCAAAATACCAGCCAACCATGTATCTAGAGCACTTTGCTCTCTTTGAAACTTCAGATATTGTAATTTTTATATTTTCAGTCCAAAGTTCTTGAATTATTTGGTCAAGCTCTTGTTTTGTAGGTTTTTCTTTTGCATTGATTAGCTTTCCTACAATTTTCATTTTATCTGCTCTAGATATCCTTTTTCCAGGATTAAATATGATTTTTCTGTATCTAGGACAATAAGGTAGTGGTCTTTGCCTATCTACAGCGTCTATCATGCTCTCTACACGCTCATCTCCATAAGTTCGTATAATGTGTCCGTTTCCTCTATCCGATAGCTGTATGAATAGTTTTTTCATTAAATCTATATCAAAGTCAGGATTTAAGTATAAAAACTTTTCTGCTATATATTTTAGCTCATTAAACGAATTTATCTTTCGTGTAGTTCTATAAAGCTTATAATATCTTACGCCTTTTGGAAAATATAGGTATTGTTTACCATCAAACCTAAAATAAGATTCCATGATAATTCTATGTGGTTCATAATCAAATAGCGGTATTAACATCCTTCATTGTTACGACCACATCTTGCTCCCTTATTGCTTTTAACTTTTTACCTTTGAATCTAAAGTTAGAGCCAGCAACTTTATCAAAATAGACGAAATCACCAGCTTCAACTTCTTTCACCTCACCTCCAACAGTAATTACTTTTCCAATTACGTATCGTATGTTTATATCAGAGTCTTGTGTAATTATAAGACCTAATTCATTTTTTTGCACAACTTCGTCGTCTTGTACAATTATAAACTTACCTACTGCCTTCATTATGTTTGCGGTAGTTTTGGCGCTCTTTTATAACTTATGTTTGGCCTTTCTTCATCATCAATATTCCATTTTGTAATAATTTGACCTTCTAAGTCTATTACAGTATAGCCTTGTCTTGCTAGAAGCTTAATAGCTCCATTAACTTTTTTTGCTTCCTTTCTGAAATGTCCAAATATTTGGTTTTCGAAAGGGTGATGTTCATGTTTTGGCATAATTTTAATTTTTAATTATATCTTCTTTTTTTACTCTTTTGTTTGAAATAACACAGGAAGTTGTTAGAATTATTCCAGCAACTGATGCTGCGTTAAGTACTGCGTTCTTGGTGACTTTAAATGGGTCAATAATCCCCATTCTATACATATCACCAAATTTTTTGTTTTTTACATCATATCCATACCTATCCTTTGCTTGCGCACATATTCCATAAATTGAATCTGGTTCTTCACCACTGTTTTCGACAATCTTTTTAAATACGTCTTGTAGTGAGTCATAAACAATACTATATCCCTTCAGGAATGATGCGGAACTGACTCGCGGAGGTTTTTTGCGGAATTTTTTTTGAGCACATCTCATAAGTGCAATTCCTCCACCAGCAACAATTCCTTCTTCTAATGCTGCTTTGGTTGCATGGATAGAGTCATCAACCCTATCTTTCTTTTCTTTTAGCTCTACTTCTGAGTTTCCAGCTAATTTTATAGTAGCAACGCCACCAGCAAGTTTAGACAACCTATCTTGTAGGTGCCATTTATTAGTTTTATTCTTTGTAAGCTTAATTTCAGCCTTCAACCACTCAATTATGTCATTTTTCTTCTGATTTTCTTCTTTTTCAAAGACTAAAATGGTTTCTGTGCTGTCTGAAATCATAGTTTTACACGTTCCAAGGTAAGATGCGTCAATATTTTGAGCAGAATCACCTGACATTTCAGAAATTAGCTTCGCTCCAGTCATTACACACAAATCTTGCAGCAATTCTAGGCGTTTTATACCTATTCCCTCTGGGGTAATGAAGTTACCAGTCAAATTTTTCTTATTAATATTCTGCGTAATGAATAATTTTACCCTATCATCAAGTTCTGAGATGATAAGTAGAGGTCTTTTTTGTTTNATAGAGGCTTCAAAGGCAAAATGCAGTCTTTCATGCATGTCTANTTTTGTATCACTTATTACAATAAGTGGGTTTTGAAACTCAACTGACTTGTTTCTTAAGTTATTTATTGAAAATGGAGTACCATATCCTCTATTTATACGAGTTCCATTNGTTATTTCAGTGTAATCATCATTGGTAGGCGACTCATCCATAGTTACCACACCATTTTTTCCTACTTGNAAATATGCGTCAGCTATCATTTCACCAAGATACTTGTCGCCATTTGCCGATATTGTTGCAACCTCAACCAAACTCTTGTCTGTTACTTCNTTTTTCATTTTTTCTAGTGCCAAAACCACATTTTTAGCTGCTACCTCAATACCTTCTTTTGCTTGTGTAACGTTTTCTATTGAATCTATAGCATCAAAACATCTATCTATGATAGCTTTTGCTAATACACATGAAGTTGTTGTNCCATCACCAGCCTCCGTGGCGGTTTTTTGTGAAGCTTGTCTCAAAATACTGACTCCTAAGTTTTCCACAGGGTCTGATAGTATTACAGAATTAGCTACGGTCACTCCGTCTTTTGTAATATGTGGGTTTCCAAATTGGTCTTCGATTATTACGGTTTTTCCTGATGCCCCTAGGGTTGAGGCCACCGCCTGGGAAAGTGTATCTATCCCAACTTTCAGAGAGTTTCGACCAGCATCGTCAAAACTTATGTTTTTTTCAATCATTTAATTATATTTTTATACTTCTTTTTATAGTTTATATAAACTATATATTATTATGTATGTCGATTTACCTTAAGTTTTTATATGAGCATGAGTTTTCCGCATCTAACTATTTGAAGATGAGGAGTTTCTGTCTGTCGCTTGCGTGTCACTTGCTTGTCGCACCAATTTATCAATCTTTTGCTGTAACAATTGTATATGCAATTTGTCCGCCTTCGACAGTTTCAACCGTACAATTTCTCGCATCAGCGCTGTAACTAATTTGCTCATATGTCTGCGTTGAGGTATCTAACATACTACAAATATAGGTAAAAATAATTAATGTGGCGCATTCCTGTAAATTAATGGACACTATATTATATAGTTATAAGCTTTGAAGTTTTTAGGCCACCAGATATACGTAGTGTTTGGGTAACATACTATTTATACACCTATAGCATACTTGCAAACTGCTTTTTCTAACCCCACCCCCTTGCTATCTTTTTTACATATCTCNAAATTTTTTACCTTTTTTTGTAGCCTTTGAAAAAATACACTCTTTGAAGCGGTCTCAAGAAACAAGTTCTTTCGGTATTTTATAATTTATCTCTCTCTTGTGTTCACAATCATTCGATAACCACCCCTATCCATTTCAANAACNTAAACATTTGTACCCCAATACGCTTCGCGTCTTCCATGAATAGTATCACGTGTCAAAGGTATCACATCATATCTTCAATAAATTTGCTCGTTGTCAATTCCAAACTTACACTATATTCGCTGTGTTCGAGCTACGCTCAGCACATCGCTCATACCGTTCCAGTTCTTCATTGTGCACTCACAACCATATCATTCTGTATTATTTATTTTCTCGACAAGTCTGCGCAAGCGCAGGAGGGAACCTCTACTTGTCTCGGATATTCCGTTCATCTTCTCACACACACGTAGCAAAAAATTTGCATCTTTCNGNAGCATGCTAAGCATGCATNGAAGCAATACAAATNNGNNGCTTNNNGNNCTGTTTTTGCAAAAATACAGGAGTTCAAATAAAAATGTCAAGGGTATACAAGCGAGCAAGCTCGCCCTTGACACAATTTATTTCGAATCCTGTTACACTTCCACGTGTGTAAGTGAGAGTCACTTACAATTAATTTAAATTTTATATTATGAAAACTTACAAATCAAGTTACAAATCGGTTCCTATGGTAGTATCTATCATCGGTTCCAAGTCGCGCAAATCAATGTTCATTGTCAATCCAACTTCGTTGGACGGCAAGAAACAGTACAAGAACAAATGGATACCAATCTCATGGAACGAGTCTGGTACCACGCAACGTACTATTGAATGGAAACACCATTCACAATCATATGTAGAGTTTCCACAAAACCTCATCACTGAATCTATGGTCATTGACGATTACAACACTCGTAATGTATCCAACTTCAAATCACGTTTGGTTGACGGTAAAGTGCAAACTTACTACACTATGATTGATAGATTTGTCGTCTANATTCCTACATGGTTGATGCGTACATTTGAGCTCAAGTTCACAGCTGTACCAGTCGTCGATGAAGAATACTTTCACAACGACGACAATCCAACATCCGTTGCTGAACAAACTTGCCTTCTATCTCACGAGCAGGAGCTCTTTGATTACATGGAGGACAGGGTCAACATGGGTTTCAACTCAATTGAACCTGCACTAGCGCAATGGGAAATTGATAACCCAGAGTATCAGTAAGAATTAGAGGGGCTTTGCCCCTCTTTTTTTTATGTTCTTCGAACAATTTCTTTATGAATTTTTTTTAAAAACTAGATTACTAACACAGAGTTTACTAGTTCTCTGTACTAAATTTATTATTATGTCAAAATCAAATCAAGTAGCACTCGACAAGCCAGTTGCTGTTGAGTTCACAATCAGCATGGAAACTGAAAAAGCATACATCGTGAAAAACCTAACACTTTTGGGTCAAGATTACATTGCCGACACAGTACTTCCAAAAATGTACACTCGTATCGATGCGACATCCAAGGGCATCACCAAAGCTTCTGTTGAAGCATGGGTTCTTGAACAACGCTTCGATGAACAAAACAACGAGAACATTGCAATGCAATTGTTACAGAAAAGGTATTCGCAAGCAGAGCTTGCTTCCTTACCTTTCTAATNATGCATCATACAACTAAATATGATATCGGTGCAATTCCGTGTTGTATGCTCTAGTAGTGTAAGTCGNACGTTGTGAGCGGCCTCAAATATTCCTCACTTCGTTCGCATTACTAGAGAACATGGCGCGTTCGTCTAATGTCAGGACGTCACCCTTTCACGGTGAAAATGCAGGTTCGTTCCCTGCACGCGCTACTAACCAATTAATATTACTATCATGTCTAAAACCAAAAAACTTTCGACAGGTGTGACTATATCACACAGAAAAAACAAACACGGTGTCACCGTAATCACCGTAAACAAAACAAAGACGGCAAACAAAATCATTGCGACAATAACAGGTTTGTTATTTGGTTTGGCTATCGCAGGCATCACAGGGTTTCTAATGCGACTAATATTCTCTCTCGAATTGTTTCTCATTCTCGCATTGTCCCCTGTGTTCTGCGGTATGTTATACCTNATCACAATCATGCTATACAACTCGCCTAACATTCTAAAAGATATATATTATGAAAATAGATAATCTTATACTATGGCTTCAAGCCATCAAAAAAACGTCTGAAAAAATGGGTACAAACGTAGACGTATACGTTGCCGACGAGAANACAGCTGCAAAAGGTTGTGGTTTCTTGCTCACAGGTGTTCGTGAAGAAATACAATCAGGGTTAGGTTTATCACCAAATGATACAGACATAACCAGTCACTCTGCAATACTAACATTTAAACCACGTAAAGTATGAAACACGTAAGCGAGATAACNAAAATTATTATGAACCAAATACGAATCAATTATGAAAATCAAGAGAAAGAATCGTCTGAAGAAACTACTTGCAATACAAAGCAAAACGTATCAGACACAACGAATGGCTAAATACATTTGCAACGAGCTTGACAAATTACANCTAACATATACAAAAGACAGNTACGGCANTATATACTGCGCNAAAGGTCATGCAGANTATTATCCATGTATGGTATGCCACATCGACACAGTACATAACATTGCNAAATCACCACGCATATTCGAACATGAAAACATCATGGTTGCATTCGACATGCATACCAAAGAACAAATCGGTACTGGTGGTGACGACAAAGTTGGTATATTNATTACACTAGAAATGCTACGACATTACAACAACTTCAAAGCTGTATTCTTTCTTGATGAAGAATCTGGTTGTGTCGGCTCATCACACGCAGAACTATCATTCTTCAAAGACTGCACAACTGTNCTAGAATGTGACAGACGTGGCTACAAAGATTTTGTNAACAGTATCAGTGGTAAAAAATTATTCAACGACAAGTANCACAACCTNATCAAACCCATACTAAAAAAATACGGACGTGACATTTGTACTGGTGGTATCACAGACGTTGGTGAAATACTACCCAAGCTAGATATCATGGGTGCAAACATGTCATGCGGTTACTACAATCCTCACACAGACACAGAGTATATCAAAGTCGACGAGGTTGAGCTAACGAGACAGTTGTGTATTGAAATATTTGATACAATCAAAAAACCAATCAAGTGGTCACCACAAGATAGTCGCCACAACTACAATCAATTCAACTTCTCAAACTATAAACCAAAAANAATCGGTGTATCACAATCACGTGCATGGGACTTTTACGATGATGATTTCACAACAGANACATTTGATNATGATGATGCACCGCCTTGTCCAAGNTGCGGAAGGGACTGCGTTCAAGAATACGATGANACGGTACAAGAGTTCTGGTGCTACTCATGTCAAGAATATATATCTAATCCAAAAATATAATTATGTCATTCAAACTCATATCAACAAACAAACGTGAACTATGCTTCTTGCCAAAAGATACAACGTTTACTGCAGACGTGTGGCTACATCTAATCAAAAGAGCTAGCCATTTATCGTACACTGAAAAAAAATATCTAACAAATATTATTCATCGTATACTACGACGAGATTATACTGCGTACATCACTGTAAAACAAATCATCAGTAAAATACGCTTCAAGATTGAAGACTACGTGAACATAATCAATGGTATACAAACTGCTAGTTACCAAAAACGAGTGAAAGTACCATCATGGTTGAATGATTTGGGTGAAGCAGTAATATCTTCAGACAGGACTATTATGTCAACTAACGTTCAAAAACTTATACGTCACGGTCTCAAAGACATACTAACTGAACGTGATATCAGACAACTCACTAACGAAACAAGACATGAAAAATTCAAACATCTGTACCAAAGCAATCTAACAAATGATAGCAATCGTACATGGGTAGCAAATATGTATACATGGCATATTACACCAGACAAATTTGCAACAGATTGCGATATACATCAAAGTATGCTCGATTACATGGACATTGTATATTCCAATCAATCTGAAACAACCATTGAATACTGTAAATGGCACTACAATACTGCAAACCTACTTTACAACAAAATATTTATGTTTCATGCAAAAATGTATCGTAATGTAATAAAAGGGTTTCAACAATACTTACACTTTGCAGACGTAAAACATTTACACTCAATGAATAATTCTACACACAACTTTGAATTTAGATTTATGAATATGCACAATCATAGTGTAATGTCTAAATTTCCTGCATATCACCGCATATCAAAACTTCTACAATCAATCGATTTGGGTGGTGGTCGGCCAGGTAATTGTTTCTTTATAGGTTTCGATAAAGGAATGCTGAAATATTCAAAGTATTCAATTCATCTAAATCCAGACACCGCTGATATACCTAACTCATTTATATCACGCTCACTACACTCAACGCTGCTACAAGCATGCAAATATATCGAGACGCGTAAACCCAAAAAAATACCAAATGCACAGGCACAAGTTGATTATGCTATTGCATGGCAATATTTCAACTTACTATCAAAACATCAATGTTCAATACAACATGATAGACATTTCACAATCAACAACCGTGGACAATGCACATACACACCAGCAGGCAAGCCAACAATACTAACCAGTAATTTCACATGGCTATCTGGTAACGGTCGACAAGTGACAAAGTTTGGTAAAGCAATCAAAAAACTACTAGCATACAAACTAATTGATATACCAGACTATGCTATTGAAATCATACAAAACCACATCAAAAGTGTTTATACGTTTACCGATACATTCAAAATTGTTGAGGGTTCAGACATAACCAAATACTATCATTATCAAACATACTCAAACGATAATACAGGCTCACTATCCAGCTCATGTATGCGTTATGACTCATGTACAAAATTCTTTGACTTGTATGAAAAACATTGTAAACTACTAATATCACTGAACGAAGACGGCCACGTAACAGGTCGTGCATTGATATGGAAACTCAATGCATCTTTACCAGAATCATCAGGTGTCCAAGAAATCACGTTCATGGACAGAATATATGGTAACGATAAAACAATCAGCGCATTCAAAGGTTACGCTGAAAAAAACAATATGTACTACAAACGCTATCAATCATATGAAGAAGGTGAGCTCTTGTACACACCTCAAGGTGATGAATGCGATTTGACATTATGGTTACAAATACCATACGACTATCCAAAGTACGTTCCATATGTTGACACAATGAAACACGCATATGTAAACAAAACATTTGACACAGTAACACTAACAAACCGTGTTGACAAAATACGAGAATGGCATGTAGAAGAATGGAACAAGTTTATTCTCACATCTACAAGTGGACAGGTACGAGGCTTCACAGGTATGCATGAACATAGACAATCTCATCCCACAGTGGAGGGTATGGTAATCATCAACGAAACTGAATATCCAGAAGATGAATGCAGGTGGTCTGAAACACACAGTGAATGGATACACGAAAGTGAAGCTGTATTTGCTGAAGACGTAAATGATTACATATATCATGATGATTCGGTATGGCTTGAAGACGAAGGGGAATATCACACAGAATTTAGCGAGGACGTTGTATTCAATGAAAGCACACAACAACACGCACACATACGTAACTGTACTCTAACACACGACAGCAATGGTAATGCACAAGATTATTACAGTAATGATGATACAGTCTACGACGAATGGGAAGACTTCAATATACATATAGATGATAGCCACTACTGTGAGGTAACAGGGTCATACACACATATTGATAATACGGAAAATATGTACCACAGTCTCGATACCAATCAAGAAGGTTCATATGTGTTATGTTATACAAATACACCACAAGAAGACATTGACAGCTATCTAGAAGAATATAACAACGATGATGGTTTTTATACAGAACTATTACAACAACAAAATCAAGAATAATGAAAATAAAAAAATACTTAATAAGAATAATAGAATTTATTATATTGTATATCCTTTTATGGCTATACTTCCTAAAATACTAATTATGAAAGACGACAAAAAATACAAAGCAAAAGTTTACGCAACATTCCTATCTTATTTAGGAATGCTAATCACAATCATTTATATAATCATCAAGTCACACTTATTAACTAATTAATTATGGAATCAGAAAACTTTTTACCATCCGTCTTAACCATTCCAATACACTATTGGGTGGATGCTGATGGTGTAAAACATATTGACTATGATAAAATCGTAGCAAAATATGAAGAAGCAATGTTCAAATTGAGAGCATTAAATATTAACTAATAAATCAAAACAATGGACGCACTTATCAAAAGCATCAACAAAGCAATGCGTGAAAACGACACAGCATTGTTTGGCAAAGAGCCAAAAAAATGGCTATACAAAACTACAGACGAAAAAGAAATACTTGTATCTGCTATCACACTATTACAAGCATCTACTAGACAAATAAAGTTTCTCGAAAAAATGCTAAATAGATATATGCAAAGTAATGCAGAAAAACAACTAAAAATAGAAAACATGGACGCTAATAAATAAAAAAAAATTATGAATCAAAATCACAATCACTACAGATACGACAGACGCGACGGCAAATCCGACAGATACGACAGATACGACAGATACGACACCGCAACATTTATATGGAACATTGTCGTGATTTTATGCCTATTGCTGCTGGTTGCATCCTGTAAATCACAGATGCCGCCACTTGTAACACACGAACAATTTTATAACACATATTATCGAAAAGTTGATACCTATTATTACGGCACGACAAACATAGATACAATACTTTCGCCTACATATAATGGGTTAATATTGGCACGTAAAGACAGCCTAGTTATAAAGAAAGATACATTAAAATTAGATTAATTCACAAAAATTTATTAAATTTGTTAATATGAAAGCACCAGACTACCTACATTCTACCTTACTCTCACATGAAAAAAATGATAAGGTTTTTCAAGCAGTTTACAATACCATCAATAAAATTACAAAACGCGTTACACATGCTGAAATGAAGCATCATGGCGTAAAATTAGGTACAAAAAAACCTAATGATATCAGGTTGGCTCAAGAACTAGAAACTAAGAATGCTGAAATAATTGGGCAGACAGTAATCAATTTAATCAATTATACAATTCACAATTTTCAAAAATGATAGAAAAAATAAGAGAACGAAATCGCTTGCTAGACAAAGCATGGAACTTGCTTGCTAGTAACAGAAACTCAAAAATAGTTAATTTTCCACCGACTACACATATTTTTTATAAAACAATCAAGATAAGTAAAAGTTCTATTAAGAATCAATCCAACACAAAAAGTTTTACAATGGAAATTTTTGATACCTCAACAGACATATACAGACCACTTTCAAATTACGAGATAGCGGACATGATACATGTTGGTGTCGAACAATTTGCACAAGATTTAGCTACAAAAAACACTGTTGAATCCATAGCTATAAATAGGAATATGTTTCATATAGCTATCGCAAAAAAAAGCGAAAAGGAAAAAGAATTTTATTTCAGAAAAACCTTACGCAGAATAAAAAAATTACGCACTTTGTTAGGATACTAACATTATATTGCGTATTATTGTTAATAATTTAATTTAATATTATGAAAATCGAAAAACTAAAAGAACTATACAAAAAGTATGGTCTAGACAAAAGTGATGTTTTCAAGCATCAACATTACGTAATCATCACCAGGAGTGGTATTGATAAAATACAAGCACAAGCAGCAATACATATCGAATATGACGTTATAAACTGTGAAGCTAACTTCTGTGTCGTAAAAGCAAGAGCTTCACACGGATACGATGGCAATAAAAATATACAGACATTTGGCTCCGCACTGATTCAAGAGTATAAGCAAGAGATAATAAAGAAGAAAGATTCTGAGGGCAATCTTGTAGATGATATAAAACAAACAAGAGTTGGAAACTGTAACACTTGGTATGTTATGGAAATGGCAGAAAAACGCGCAATGAGTAGAGCAGTCTTAAAATTGACTGGTTTCTATGAACTAGGTGTGTTTGGTGAAGATGAAAGCGAAGACTTCAAAAGACAGGAGGCACAGGTATGGAAAAAATAATTGAACAACTTAAAGATGATAAGAACTATTACGGCGAGTTAGGTAAAAAGTATTTATCTAATTCCGACATATACGACTTAATCAACAATCCTAACGACTTTCAAAAGCCGAAGGAACAAAGTGTAGCTTTTGAATATGGACAAGCATTTCATGAGATGTTGATGTTTGGCACAAAGCCACAGTTTATTTCGTGTAGTTCAAGGAGAACAAACATATACAAAGAGGCTTTAGCAGAAAAGAATCTGGATATGATGCTTCTGGAAAGCGAAGCGGAGCAGCTTATAAATGAAGTCAACAAAGCTAAAGACAACGAGTTTGTCGCAGAAGTATTGAACAATCCTGATGTACAATTTGAAGTCCCTAACGTCGATGTACTTACAGACAACAACATAGAATGGAAGTGTAAAGCCGACATAGTTACTAACGACTGGTTGTACGACATAAAAACTACAAGTAATTTGAAAGGTTTCCGTCATAGTTTTTTTACATATAATTATGATTCACAAGCCTTCATATACTCAAAAATGTTTCAAAAACCGATGAGGTTCATAGTCATCGAAAAGAAGACAGGTTGTATTGGTTTGTTTGATGTGTCCGATAATTCATATACCAAAGGGCAAGAAAAAGTAGAACAAGCAGAGGATAACTATAAAAAGTATTTCCTAGATAAAACAGACAAGCTAAAAGATTTTATGAAGTATGAAGAAATATAGAAACACTAAATACGATTCTTTAGATTCGTGGATGGAACGTATAATGGTTATAATCTTTTGTATGATTATAGCTTATAGCTTACTAAAAATTTAATTTTAAATATATAAATATGAGTACATTAATTTCAGCGTCAATCAAGGCTTCAGAATTGAAGAAAATTGACAAAACAAAAATCATTAAGGGTGAAAAAGATAGTTATATACCAGTCTTAATATCTGTAAATGATGAATCAAAGTATGGTAAAAACGTAACAATTACCATGCAACAATCACAGGAGGAAAGAGAAAGAAAAGCCGACAAGCATTATCTTGGTAATGGCAGTGTCATTTGGACTGATGGCAAAATTGTCAAAGGTCAAAAAGATTCACAATCATCACCTGCTACGACAGATGCGACATCGCAGGCCTCTGACTCAGACTTTGACGATTTACCATTTTAAATCATAGGGGGGCTTGTAAGTCATAATCATAATTTAGATAGTTCGTTTACTACATCCTTGGCCCCCCTTTTTTATTAAATCAAATGAAAGAAACCACAATTTATAAAATAGCAAAAATTGTTGCCGATAAGTATGAGGTCAACATTGAGTTCATATTTCAAAACTCAAAAAGACAAGAAGTTGCTGATATAAGAGCAGTATTTCATTATATGTGCATGAAACATACAAATACTAAACTTAGAATTATTGGCGACTTCAGTACGAAAATGGGAAGAAAAAGAGCGCACCATCATGCAGCAGTTTTACACAGTAAAAAGAAAGTTAAGAACTTAATTTTTTCTGATAAGACATTTAAAAAATTAGTTGAAGATATAGACATGGAAATCGTAAAACAAATTTCATATGATAAATATATCTCAGCACAAAGCGCACAATATATTTCAAAAGTATTAGATAAAATATTTTATGAAAAAAATTGTGAATATTTAGAACAATTGACAAATCTTATATCAGAGGTATACGAATACAAAAACATTGAAGACTTAAAAAACTTAATTGAGAATCAAAAACAAACAAATGAAAGGGTACATAAAGTTGCACAGGAGCATTCTAGATTGGGAATGGTATAGAGATAAAAACACAAAAAACGTATTTATACATTTACTTTTAAACGCATGTTTTGATAAATGCAAATTTATGGGTGTATCTGTAAAGAAAGGACAATACATAACCTCTCTTACAAGATTATCTAAAGATTTAGATATACCTATCAGACAGCTAAGGACATCATTAAAACGATTACAAAGAACAGGAGAGATAACTACAGATGCGACAAACAAGTACACACTTATCACCATAGCTAATTATAGCAGCTACCAAGTAGAAGAAAGCGTACAAAAAAAACCTGTAACAATATACCCTACAAATAACGACAAATACCACAAAGAATGTTTATCTAACTCGATTTGGATTGAGCAAGTATGTATGAATCAAAGCATAGACAAAGATATTCTACACTCTGCATTGAAAAAATTTCATGAACACTTATCTATGACAAGTGATTTCAAAAGAAACATGCGTGAATATAAAACACATTTTATAAATTGGATAAAGTATAATAAAAAAGAAGTGCAGAATACAGGTGGTATATATAAATGGAAATGGAAAGGTCAAGCCTTAAAATCTGGAACAAAAAAACAATTAGAAAAAGACAAAACAATTTTTGATAAGCCAGGGTTTGAATTTAAAATATTAAGTTATGGAAATTAACGGCTTCGAAATAGAAACCTTCAACCTTTATGGTTTAGACACAAGGGCTAAAAAATCTACATGCCCTAAATGTTCACACACTAGGAAAAAGAAAACACAGAAATGTTTAATGCTTGATTGGGAACGAGGGCTTGGTACATGCCAGCACTGCGGCGAAGTCTTGCAGCTGCACTCGTACAAGTCTTCATTAGCGGAAAAGAAATACACAATACCAAAAGCTAAGCCAATAAAAATGGTGGACAAAGTTGTTAGTTGGTTTATGAAAAGAGGTATATCCAAATCAACAATCGACACGCTGAAAATTTCACACGGCCAAGAGTATATGCCACAAGTAAATAAAGAAGTAAATGTAATTATGTTTAACTATCTTGTTGATAATCAATTAGTTAACATTAAATACAGGGACTCTCGTAAGAACTTTAAGCTATACAAAGGGGCGCAAAAAACCTTTTACAATATCGACAGTATAAAAGAAACCGACACGTGTGTCGTAGTTGAAGGGGAGATAGATTGCGCATCATATCATGAGGCTGGTGTTCATAATGTAATAAGTGTTCCAAACGGATTCAATGCTAGTGGTCAAATAAATTTAGACTACCTAACAGATTACTATAGTTATTTTGAAAATAAAGAAAAGATTTACTTGGCTTTGGATAATGATGAGGCAGGGGAGAATGGTAAGCAAGAGTTTATAAGAAGATTAGGTTCTGATAAAATATACTTAGTTGATTTAAAAGATTGTAAGGATGCAAACGAATTCCTAATTAAATACGGTAAAGCTGAACTAAAAGAAACAATAAATCAAGCAGTGCCTTGCCCTATAGAAAATGTTTTGAGAGTGTCAGATGTCATAGCAGACCTTGATGATTTCTATAAGCATGGTATCAAGAATGGATACAAGATTGGACTAAATGGTTTTGATAATATTTTTTCGACATACACAAAACAATTTATTGTTGTAACAGGTTTTCCTTCAAGCGGAAAGTCTGATTTTGTAGACCAAATGACTATAGGATACAACATGATGTATGGTTGGAAAACTGCATATGCCTCTACAGAAAACTACCCACAATACCTACATGTAGATAAGTTGGTTAGAAAACTTTATGGCGCAACACCTAATTATAAAGAAACAAAAACTAAAAACTGGTTAGCTTGTTTAGAGCATATTAACAAAAACTTTTTCTTTATTGATTATGAGCAAGGTTTTAATCTAGATAACGTTCTTCAGAAAGCTGAGGAACTAGTAAAAAGGTTAGGTATTCGATGCTTGGTGATAGACCCATATAACAAAGTAAGAGATAAAGAGAATTTAAATTTAAGTATTACTGACTACACAAATATTTATTTAAATAAAATTGATAGCTTTTGTAAAAAACATGACGTTGTGTGCATTTTAGTTGCACACCCAACAAAACCTCAATCAGATAAAGGGAAGTTGTTTGAGCCCACATTTTACGACGTGAAGGGTGGTGGTGAGTTCTATGACATGAGTCCGCACGGTTTACTTGTGCATAGAGATTATGAAAAAGGCACTGTTAAAATTAAAGTTTTAAAAGTAAAGTTTGGTAATCTTGGAGAAAATCAAGCGCAAGTTTTCTATGGATGGAATGTAAACAATGGAAGGTATACCACAATTAAAGAAGGTAATCCTGCATGGGACAATACTAATTGGCTTGTAAACAAAAGAAATCCATTTGAAATATCTAAAACACTAGACATAGAATTTGATAACATAGAACTATGAAAACAATAAAAAAAATTAAAGCCTACCTAAATAGGCTTAACAAAATATTATTAAAAGGTTTGCATAAAACAACTTTTGGTAAATTTTAATTCACAATCATTGGACAGCCTTATCAGAAATAGCGCAGAAGTACGACGCACAATAGATTTTACAATGGTGCAAAATGGAGCCATGCATCCATCCGATATAGATGCTGTCTTAGAGTTTGATAATCAAATACTTATACTTATTGAAGTTAAAAAAAGAGGTATAAAAATACCGCTTGGACAGCGTTTATTGCTTGAAAGAATATGCGACAGCTGGCGAACACACAAGTCAGTTGTCTTAAAAGTAGAATACTTTGACGTCTATGATATCGTAGAAGATATACCTTTAGAGCAATGTTTTGTTACTCGATTTTATTACAACAAAAAATGGCATAACTTTGAAAAAAGAGCAAGTCTAGTTTGGTTTGTAAATCAATTAGGGAAAAAATGGGGTAATGAAAAGTGTAGATTTCAATGTTCATGAAGTAATGAAAGTATGTTTTGACAATGATATAAAAATATATCCAGTCATCTATGATAAAAATCATTTACAACTGGAAATAAATTACAAGGGTAAGAAAAAAAGAGGTCAAGAATTGTATAATCAAAAAACAGACCAGAAAAAAATGCAGCAAAAAATAGGTGATTTATATTATCACATTAGTGAAAAATTAACAAAATGTTGAGAATTCAATAATTTTTTTCTAAATTAGAGGAATTCATTTACAAAATGTCAGAACTAACCACAATGTTAACTAATTTCAATAAGGCGTTTAACGTTCCTGTTAATAGGAAACCAAGTTTGCTNAAAAAAAATGAATTTAATTTAAGATATAATTTGCTTTTAGAAGAAATAAATGAATATAAGGATGCGTGTGAGCAAGAAAATTTAGTGAAAGTAAGTGATGCAATTATCGACATAGCATACGTTTTGTATGGCGCTGTCGTTTCGCATGGGTTAGAAAAAGTTTTTTACGATATGTTTGAAGAAGTACATAAATCAAACATGAGTAAATTAGAAAATGGAAAGGTATTAAAAAGGTCAGACGGCAAGGTTATGAAAGGTTCTGAGTATTTTAAACCAAATTTAAAACAATTTTTAGATGAATGATAAATTATTAAAAGGAATCATGTTCCTACACAAAGTGTAAAATGGCAGCAACATCACGAGAGCAATATCTAGTAAATGTATTTAANAAAATGCATACTAAGCTAGACTCCGCTTTCGAAGATGTTTTTGATGGGGAATTCGATGAGTGTAAGAACACTATAAATTCTTTAATATACGATTTAAAGGATTTGAAAAAAACGATGGAACCATGAATAAAAGAGTTCGCTTAACTCATGATGAGGCAAAAGCATTAGGAGTGCCTCTAAAAAGATTGGAAGTAGGGAGAAACACATTTAGAGCCTACATTTCACAAGACCAAATCAAACAACTAAACGAAATAAAACATAGCGGAGTAGCGGCTTACTGCGAGGCTAGAGGTATAGATTTTAATAGTGTAACAGAATATTGGGATAAAACTAAAGAATATTCTGTGCGTGTTAGACCAGCGATAATGTCTTACAATGAAATAAGTAAAGATATTATCAAAGAAATGGATGAGCATTCGCCAAGGTATAAAACTATTAAAAGAAAAAAAATAGATAGCCCTCACTTATTAGTGGTTGACCCTGCTGATATACATTTGGGGAAGTTGTCTTCAGCTTTTGAAACAGGTGAAGATTACAACCAAGAAATAGCGGTGAATCGAGTAAGAGAAGGNGTAAAAGGTATTTTAGATAAATCTAAAGGATTTAATTTTGATATGATAGTTTTGATTATAGGTAACGATATATTACATATAGACACACCAAAAAGAACGACAACATCAGGCACACCTCAAGATACTGACGGTATGTGGTATGAAAACTTCTTGAAGGCAAAAGCATTGTATGTTGAAATCATAGAAACACTATGTTCTATTTCGGATGTTCATGTAATGTACAACCCTTCAAATCACGACTATACGCATGGTTTCTTTCTCGCTGACGTAATTCAGTCATGGTTTAGACATGCAAAAAACGTAACATTTGATTGCTCTATTACACATAGAAAGTACTACAAGTATGGAGCTAATTTAATCGGCACAACACACGGTGATGGCGCGCGTGTCGCAAATTTACCTTTGCTTATGGCTGTTGAATCGAAGGATAATTGGTCAAGCTGTAAGCATAGATACATATACACACACCACGTGCATCATAAAAATGCAAAAGATTATACAGGTGTAACTGTAGAAAGTTTAAGAAGTCCAAGTGCTGCAGACTCTTGGCATCATAGGAATGGATATCAACATAACCCAAAAGCAATAGAAGGTTTCATACATCATCCAGACCATGGTCAAATTGCAAGATTAACACATATATTCTAATGGAAGAAAAATGGGAACAAGTATCGTTTAGTTTAAGGCATCCTTTTGAAGCCATGGTTTTTGGCTATGAATTCTGGGAGCCAGATGAAAATGTAGAGCATTTTACATTCTCCTTACATTTTTGGTTTGTTACATTGAGATACGAATGGGGATTCGGAGAATCACCTTTTTAAAATTTTTTTGTATATTTGTATTAGTTTTTGAAAGTTTAGAGTTTTTTTAATTGTTCTCTGGACTATGTTTTCATAATGTAGAAACCCCCACATATGTTGGGGGTTTTTTTATTAAATTAGATGTATGAAGTTTGCAGAAAAGTTTTATTGTAATAGAGAGCCAAGTGATGAAGAAGTCATAGTCATAAAAAACCTATTAAATAAAATAGATTTAAAAGAATTTTTAGAAGACAACTTTGTGTATGTACTTATGCATGAAGACGGAAACTTTGAAGTACTTTCATTTGAAAATGATTATGTGTATATTGCATCAGCTGAGTTGCAAGTAAACAATAAAATGGCTATTGAATACCTGATAGAACAAGTTGAAATCGAACAGATGGTTAATAAAATTTTATACGATAATCGAATAGGTTCTTTCAAAAAATTTAGGCCTGTTGAAAAAGAAAAAATAACTAGGAAAGGAATTAAAAAAATATATAGCAACTTCAATGTGTATTCACCCACAATAATAGAGGCTGCAAGAACACTTACAAGTATATCTTTTTTTGATTATCTATATTTAGAAGATGTATCGCAGAAAAAAAAGACAAATAACTAGGTATAAAAAAACCAAGATAGACGGCATACAATTTCAATCGAAGCTCGAATCACATATGTATCTGTTATTGAAAGCGCACAAAATAAAAGCTGGTTACGAATCACGTAAATTCACAATCATCGACGGCTTTCAGTTGCCGTTCAGTTCTTACGAAAAAACACCAAAGAAAAAATTTCTGCATGATAAGGGTAATAAAAAGATTTTACCCATAACATACACTCCAGATTTTGTTGATGTACAAGACCCCCCAAGATTCATAATAGAGTGTAAAGGNAACCCAAATGAAAGGTTTCCTATGGTTTGGAAGCTTTTTAAGCGCTATTTAACGATGAATAATATGAATCCTGTACTATTTGTGCCAAGGAATCAAAAAGACTGCTTAGAAGTCGTTAAAATAATAAATGATTTACTCAGGTAAAGGCCCAGTTCCACCAGGAACATAATTAGGGTTGTTTTTATATTCTCCTGTCAAGAAATCATAAACTGTAAAAAACGCGTCTGCTTTAGAATCTAATCCAAAAATCATTTCTCTTTCACTAGTTGGAACTCCTGGAACAGGTTGATTATCAGGGAATGCACCTGGAGTCATATACTTTTCAATACTTCTTTCAAGTTGGTTTAATGTGGTGCTAAGTTCTGCTGCAGGCCCTGGCAACATACCAAAAGTTTCCATTAACCTAGCTATATATAACACAGCTGCACCTTTTCTATATTGTTCATCAATAGCTTCAATACCAGTTCCATGATATTGTTTCGAAGGTACACCTCTAAATTCTTTTTCAATAACGTTTTCTTCCCAAATCCCTCTAGCTCTATCCAGTTTGTTGTATTGCTCCACTATGATGCCAGGTAGTCCTAAGTTATTTTCTACAATAGAAGTAAATAAAGCTTCTGATGTAATTTTACCTTCACGATATGCTTTTATATCTTCGGATTGAAATTCTTGAAATATTTGTGAGCCTGGTTTGATTAACCCAGTCTCCTCAGCTATTACATTGACAAATGCTAAAACACCATCTCTAACTGGGGGTGGTATTGAGGCACTTGGGTCTACAAGTTTTGCTATGTTTGTAATTACACCTTTTTTCCAGTTACCAGTTCTTGGTGATATATCTGGTTTTTTAGAGTAAGTAAACATGTAGTTTTCTAATTCCTGAATGCTTGCTACAAAATCTAAGTTTTCTACATTTGAAATATTTCTTTTTTGTATAAACTCTAGCATCTCTTTAGTTGTAGCGCCCTCACTTTTTAATTTTTCTATTTGTGCAATAGCATCTCTGTCTTTATATCCTATAAGTGTAAACAAATAAGGTTGTAGCCCACCATATTCTTCGATTGCTTCTTCATCACCACCTAATACTGAAGTTAAAACCGTTCCCATTGTTATTGCTCCAAATGTTTTGCCTATCGCATCAAAACTTGCTACCTCCAAAGCTAAGCCTGCCATAGCACTAGCAGAATCATCCTTTTGGTCTTGTGGTACATTTGGGTCTAAATATCTCTGTAGGTGATATTGGAAATTTGTTCTTGCGTTTACCTCAAATCTACCAAATGGGAAAAATGTTTGCGACAAAAATCTAGTGGAACCATCAGCATCACTTCTAAAAAAGGAACCTTCAGCTAAATCATTACCAGAACGCATCAATTCTGCGATTATACTATCAGCATAATTTATAGCGTTTTTATCGTAACCTCTTTTCTTTTCATTAGCCCACCATTCCTTTCGACCTTTTTTATCGCTAGGGTATGTAACTAAATCTCCTTCTGGAGTTCTTCTATTTTGAAGTACATAATCTAAGTAATGCGCTTCAAAGGATGCATTTGCAGCTGCTCTATCTGAACGAGCTANCATGATATCAAGAGAAAACTCTGTGTTTTTTGATATTAGATTTATTATTTGGTCAATAGTATATGAGCCATTAGGTATGAAAGGCATTTCTTTATTTAAAAACTTTTCATAATAGCTTTTATCCATCATACCATTATTATCAAGAGGAAGCTCAGCTAATATTGAATTTCTAAGTCCTGTTCTAGACATAGCATACAATTCAGACTTATCACCCTGACCAAAAACATCTTGAAAGTATTCACCTATGATTGTTGTTCTTTTTTTACCATTTGTAGTTCCAGCTAAAAATGTTCCGTAAAGCCTACTTTTATTTAATAAAAATTCTTTTGCTTCTGAAGTATTAACTCTAAAATAATTGTTTCCTACAGCTGAATAAAATTGTTTCAAAGGTTGGTCTAAAGCTGTCAACTTCCAGTAAGCAGCTCCACCTATAGCTAAATTATATACTTTAGCTAGTTTATCAGTTATAAATGTTGTAACACTACCATCTTTACCCCCTAATGATGCATCACCAAAGTCTGTATACTCAGACCTACCACCTGTAACCAACTTATTAAATTGGTCNTTGAATTCATCTCCAAACACCTTTCTAAACATTTCAAACTGACTTTCATCTGAAAATAATTGTTTGAACTCAGGACTATTTATTAATATATTTAATGTTTCAGCGTTCACTCTCAATTTTGAATCTATCTCTGTTCCTTGTAAAGCATGAAAAGAATTATGTANATAATGACCGAATTGCATTCTAAAACCTTGGTCTCTATAACTATCTGGTGTAGGAGCATATTGTAAAGACCCTGTGTTGTTTATTGTATTAGGATTGTTGTCAACACTGTTGTATTGTTGGTCTGTAAAACTCTCACCATCTTTCTTTACAAATATTGGCATGTAGTTGTCAAACCTTGTATATTTATGTCCAAATCCATCAAGCCTATCGAAAGAATTCTGCTCATTGTTTTTAAACAAACCTTGTATAAAATTAACCGTTTCAATATTGTAGCTTTGTGCGTTTGCAAGAACAGCATCAATGTCTTGTGCGCCAACAACACCAAGCCTATCTACAACATCTTTTAATATTTCGTATCGTTTTTTNAGTATGTTTTTTCTACTAATATTGTTTTCATTTTTATATTCTTGTTCTCTTAAATCTAATTCTTCTAGTAAATTATTTTTATACCTATTAAACTCATAGTTTTTATTTTCATTTCCTTGCTCATCCCTNTAATCTAAATTGATTCTACTAAGTCCAGATAAAATTTGCATTTCATAATCATCATATATATCTATACTTAAATCCTCCTGACCTAAAAATCTTTTTATACTAAAACCTGGATTCTTACCTCGATGGTATTTTTTTACAATGTCTATATAGTTTTTATTGTTTTTCTGTTGAATTTCAGATATGTTNCTCATCAACTCACTNTAGAGATTTTGCAATGGAGCTCCTTGTGTTTTATCTCTAAAAAACATATTCATCTGAATATCTTTACTTACAAAAGATTTACCCAGAGGATTAAAACCTAAATTTACTTGTTGCCAAAAACTAGTAATAGTTTGTGTCAAACTTTTCATTATTTCACCTGGTTTATAATTTCCTTTTGGAAACAACTCAATGGGTTTATCAACTCTACCAGCTATATCATAAATCATTTCATAAGCATCAAGAATTGATTTGATTCTCAAAACCTGTGGCTTCCTNCCNTCTTTTGGGTTTGTAATATCACTGAAGAATTGTTTTAATTGTTTTTGTTGAAANGGACTTAATGAATTATAAAAACGACTAGTTGGGTTTTTAGCGTTTTCGTTTTCCATAAGCGTACCAGTCATCANCCTTTCTATTCTAGATACAAGGTTNAGCATTTNCTCTCTATACGTTACAGGTGTATCTGTATCCGTTTCTCCTTGCTCTGCTCTTGCATCTGCATCTGTTTGAGCTATAACATCTGCCCTNGAAGGAAACATAACAGCCTGGTTTAAAACTCCCTTAGCATTATTTATTTCAGAAGATAATTCAAACTCCAATTCATAGTTTTTATCCATATCAAAAACTTGCCCTTGATTTACGTCAAGGTTGCCATACCTAGCTCCTGCGTCGAGGTCTAAGGTCAAGTCTAAATCCATCCCTGTGTATAAGTTTTTGTTATTTGCGTCTTGTATGTAAAGCTGTTCTGCTTTTTTAATTAACAATTCTGAAATATTGGTTTGAGAGCCTTCAGTCATTTCTGTATTCAGCATTTCATCAATNTGCCCTTCTAATAAAACGTAAGCTTCGTTGATATATTTTTGTTTTGTATTATCACTTAAAAAGAAAAAAGCTTCTGCTGTTCCCTGCTCATCTACAATTCTTTGTAGTTTATCTCTAATAATCCCTATTTCTTTTCTTGCATTTTCTCTTTGAATCATCGGATTCGAAGTATCATTTAAGATGATTTCTTGCTTTTCTAACAAAGCTAAGTTGTCAAGAAAATCAATTTTTTGCTCAGTCGTCATATTTTGTACAAGCTTATCTTTTGCATTNTCAAACTCTAACAACTGTCTGTTTATTGGTTTCAAAGCATCTAAAACAGCTTGATAACTTTCTGAGCTTTTCGTTTCACTCTCACTAATGCCTTCGCTTTGACCTTTTTTAATCATGTCTTGAAGTAGCTTTTCATATGTCAACTTTTCGTACATCAATTGATGACTCATTCCATTCGATAGATTAGATGATATATAAAGCTCTGCAGTTTTTCTTGTGTTCTGATTTCCTTTCATTCTAAACATAACAGCCATCCCTCCAGAACTAAAAACAGAAGCTAAAGTTGTGTTTGCTGCCATTTTCTGCATCTTTGCTGCATCGAATTCTTCAATACCTAACAGAGAGTCGAATAAATAGTTGAAAGCCATAATACTATTCTCCTCTGTTATCTCGTTTGCAAAAGCCTTTAATTCAATTCCATATATTCTTCTTAAGACGTTTGAAGTCCCTTGGTCAAATCTTAATTTATATTGTTGAGCTAAAAGTCTAGAATTTTCTAATGTTTTAGGTATTTTGGTTTTATTAAATATATTTGCGTTTTTTAAATATTGTCCTGTNAATAATCTTGTAATAAGAACTTCTGTTGCGGCCTTTGTTAGCCCCATAGTTCTTAACTTGAAATCAGATGAATTTACTAATTCTAAATTAGTAGACAACAATGGCTCACCATTAAACATGTTTTGTTTAAAATTTTCTTTCATTTGAAAGTAGTTGTCAACATGCTCATTGTATGCATTTGCACCTATTAAAGAATATCCTAGATAGGGGTTATAAAGTAATGCCCCTAAATAAGGTATTGATGTAGCTAGTGTTTCATTTCCTAAGTAGAAAAATTCCGACAAGGTGCTTGCGTCGCTTATCTGTGTCGTCCATAGTGGTAGGTACTCGTCTCTTAAAACTTTGACTCCTGCGTTCATATCTCCTGTAGCGCCTGAAACCATAAAAGATTCTCCTAAATTATCAAAACCTATCTGCTTGAATCCTAATCCAGTTGTAATCATGTTTATATTAGAAGTAGTTCTGTATGCGTTACCGAAGTCTTCATCAANNAATCCAAATGNATTTGCAATTAATCCATTTCCTGTTTCGATAGCATATCCGACTAAATCAGAGATTTCAAAGAAAACACCCTTAGCTAAGTTTCCTGTATAATCAGCAACGTTATCTGCTGTTCTATAAAATTCATTATTATAAACTTCATCCGCATCATTTCTATCCATTAACCTTTTAGCCTCTTTTACAACAGGTTCCATCAAACCGTAATTTTCAGGCTCTCCTATTTCTACTTTTATTTCTCCTTTTCTAATAGCTTGTACATTAGATGGGTCAGTAACTAAATTATATATATCAGTAAAAGCTACTACCCTGCCATCTATTTTAAAAGCTTCACTTGGCATATGATTATAAACATCCATACCGACAATTTCACTTAAATAGTAGAAGTTTTTATTACCTTCTGGATTGTCTAATAATGAAAATTTTTTGTAGTTGTCGTTTATCATTAAAGCTCTGCTGATTTTTTTTGATGAATTCAGTATGTTGTTTCGCATTTTCACAATCATATCATCAACTCTATTTCGCAATAAATCTCTAACAACCATTTCATTGCCATCTTTATCAATTAGAACATCAAAAGCGCCTATATCTTCTGAGGTTAA
>NZMJ01000012.1 GCA_002692855.1 Maricaulis sp. | reverse complement strand
CGGACATCGCGCGCAAATACGCGTCGCGCTGCGACATGTCGAAAGTGCCCTGCGTGTCCTACTGGAACGACAAGCGCGCCGCCGACCAGACGCCGCCGCTCAAGGCCGTGTCCTAGGACATCTGCGCGATTTCAACGGAAAGGCCGGCCCCTCGGGGCCGGCCTTTTTTGTCTGGGCGTCCTAAAGCGCTCCATCCCGGGGCCAGCCGGGCGAATGCGGATCGCCATGCCCGCGTTCAGGCGAGATGAAGGCCACCGCCTCGGAAATCTGCGCCTGTGTGGGTTCAAGCCCGCAGAAGAAGGCGAGTTGTTCAACAAACCGCTCGGGCCGGACCAGTGCCTTTTCATACGACACCATCGCCAGCGGTGCAGGCGGATCGGCGACAAGCTCGCGGGCCTTGCCGTAAAGCCACAGCACGTCGTTGAGGGAATCCTCGACCCGCTGGCCTGTCAGCAGGTGTATGCGTTCGGCAGACGCTGCCGGGTCGCGAAATACCGCGACCAGTCGCGGTGACGGCAGCAGCGCCAGAACGTCCCGCGCATAAAGGGCGCCGTGGGGATCTTTCCAGCCCCAGACGCGGCCTTCCGCCGCGCGCGCCTCTATGACCGGACGCATCCGCTCCAGGGCGGCCGCATAGTCAGGATGGTTCACGTCGCCGAGATTGCCGACATTGCCGCGCGCACCCTGGATGTCGAGGTCCTCGTTATTGCCCCGTCCCTGCCGTGCGCCCATGTCGGTGCCGATCAGGCGCAGGACGCCGGCGACCATGGACGTGCCGCCGCGCGGCGCCCCGAAGACGAGAATTCCCGACGCCGGTTCGTCTGCGGCGGGGGCGATCACACGCTGGGGTTCGGAGCGTTCATACATCAGGCAGACTCACACAGACGACCGTTCAGACGGTCCATGAAATCGAGGCAGGCTTCAAGCTGGTCGAGGGACAGGAATTCATCAGGCTGGTGGGCCTGCGTGATCGAGCCGGGGCCGCACACCACGGTGGGGATTCCCGAATGCTGGAACTGGCCGGCTTCCGACCCGAAGGAGACGGTGCGCGTGGCATTGTCGCCCGTCAGCTGGCGCGCCAGGCGTTCGGCCGGACTGTCCTCGTCCGGGCGCAGGGGCGGCACGTCCGAACGCTGGTGGACGTGCACGCGGGCGCCCGGTGCATGGCGGCGCATTTCAGCCTCGACTGCCGCCGCGCGGTCACGAAGCGCGCGTCCGACGCCGTACGCATCATCCCACGGCGCGGGCCGCATCAGGCTTTCAAACCAGGCTTCGCGCGCGAGAATGTTGGTGGCCGTGCCGCCGCCCATCTGGCCGACCGTGATCGTGCCAAAGGGCGGATCGAACGGAGAGTCGGGCGGCGCGGCGCTGCGCCATGCGGCCGCCTGCTCGTGGAGGAAGGCCATCAGCGGAATGGCGTGTGTCACCGCGCACGCCCCGTCCGCGACGCGCGAGGAATGGGCTTCCCTGCCCGTGACCTCGACGCGGACCGAATAGAGCCCCTTGTGACCGGTGACGACCTTCATGTCGGTCGGTTCCCCGACGATGCAGGCGGCAGGCCGGGGCCCGTTGGCGACGATGCGTTCGATCATTGCCGGCGCCCCCAGGCAACCCACTTCCTCGTCGTAGGAGAAGGCGAAGTGTACGGGGCGTTTCAGGCCAGAGCTGGCGAAGCGCTCGGCCGCGACCAGGGCGCAGGCGATGAAACCCTTCATGTCGCAGGTGCCGCGCCCGTAAAGCAGACCGCTGCGTTCTTCCATGGCAAAGGGATCGCTGGACCAGGCCTGTCCATCGACCGGCACAACATCGGTATGCCCTGACAGGACCACGCCGCCATCGACGTCGGGGCCGAGAATGGCATGCAGATTGGCCTTGGCGCCGTCGGCACTCGCTGTCCGCTCGCAGCGCGCGCCCAGCGCGACGAGCCGCGCCTCGACGTCCGCGATGAAGGCGAGGTTGGAATTGCGGGACGTGGTGTCGTGCGCGATCAGCGCGCCGAGCAGGTCCTGCGTCTTGCGTAGCACCGCACTGTCCGCCATGAATTTCACTCCCCGACAAGACCGACCGAGCGCATCGCATGGCGGCCGCCGGGACGCAACCGGCAAGGAAACCGCCCATGCTGCGTCTCAATCGTGACCTCGACCGCAAGTCGCTCGCCGGAACTTACGCGCGCGAGGGTTACGTCCAGATCGCCTCGCTCTTTCCCGATGATGTGGCCGCTGCAATCGAGGATGCCCTGCGCCACCGAACGCGCTGGCGGCTGGCGGTGCTCGGCGCCGATGGCCAGGTGCGGACGTTCCGCGAGGACGCGCTTCGCGGCATGAGCCCCGCAGACGCCGCCGCCTTGCAGCGCGATGTCATGGGCCGGGCGCGTGACGGCTTCGGATTTGCCTATCACTTCTACCCGATTGTCGAGACCTATGTGGCGGGAGAGGACAAGGGTCATGTGCTTCACGACCTGCTTCGATGGCTGAATCAGGACGAGTGGCTCGATTTCGGGCGCGAGATCATCGGGTGCTCGACGGTCGACCATTCGGACGCGCAGGCGACGCTCTACGCGCCGGGGGATTTTCTGACGCGGCACGACGATGACTACGGCAATGAGCATGACCGGCGCGCCGCCTTCGTGATCGGCTTCACACGCCGCTGGCGGACCGACTGGGGCGGTCTGCTTCAATTGCTCGACGAGACTGACCGGGTCGAGACGGCTTTTGCGCCGCAATTCAATCTCGTGACCTTCTTCAAGGTGCCGCGCTGGCATTCGGTCAGCTATGTGCCGCCCTTCGCGGGCGAGGGGCGCTATTCGATCACGGGCTGGCTCGACCACCTTTCCTGAACGGGCCGGCAACCGTTTCTTTACCGCGTTTCGACACCTGAATTTAAGGCGCTTGGCTTAGCGTCCGGCCAAAGAAGGTAAACTTTTGCCTGAGGTCGACATGCGCAATTTCGATAAAATTCGCGGCTTTCTCTCCGACGTACGGGGCAATGTCGCGACCATTTTCTCACTCGCACTGGCCCCGCTGACCTTGATGGCGGGCGGCGCCGTCGACTTCAACCAGGCCATGAATGCCCGCGCCCGTCTGGCCGAGACCCTGGATGCCGCAGCGCTGGCCGTGGGCAGTCAACCGGCACTCGACGCGACTCTCGCCGACGCCCTGGTTATGGACTTCATCAATGCCAATTATCCCGAACGGGATCCTGGCGCGGTCCAGAATGTCCAGGTCTCAATCGACAACCGGAACGGCATTGTCCGCGTGTCCGGGGAGTCGGAAGTTCGCACCACCTTGCTCGGCCTGATGGGCATGGACTCGATCACCGTTGACTGGATCAGCGAGGTGATGCGTGCGCGCATGAATCTCGAGCTGGTCATGGTGCTCGACAATACCGGCTCGATGTCCGGGTCGAAGATCCGTGCCCTGCGCGATGCTGCCGAAGTGCTGACCGAAACCCTGTTCGAAAATGCGTCCGATCCCAATTCGATCCAGATTGGTCTGGTGCCGTTCGCCGCGACCGTAAATGTCGGTGCCCAATTCACTCGTGCCTGGTGGCTCGATCCCAATGGCGAGTCGCCCCAGCACGCCGATTGGTGGCGCGTCAGTGCCGACATCAACAACGGACACGGAAATGATCTCGACCGCTGTGACGACAGCAATCCCGGATTGTTGAACGGCCGTGGCAACGGAAACGGCAATGGAAACGGAAACGGGAACGGGAACGGAAACGGGAACGGGAACGGGAACGGGAACGGAAATGGCGGTCGCAACCCGAACTCTGACGCTTGCAACAATGAATCTCCCAACAATTGGGATTTGTTTGATCGCCTTCGGGATACGAGCTGGGCTGGCTGCGTCGAGGCGCGCGCCCTGCCCCTCGACATCGAGGACGTCGCACCCGATCCCTCCAATCCGTCCACGCTGTTCGTGCCCTATTTCGCGCCGGACGAACCTGCCGGATATCGCAACAACTACATCGATGATGGTCTGCTGAGCCGGATTTTGCGGAATGTGACGGGCTGGGACGTGCTGTCCTACCTCGACCATTACCGGAATGCGCGGCCCTCCGGTGGTTCGCCGAACCGCTCGTGCACCACCCAGCCGGTCACGCCGATGACGAACAGTCAACGCGACATCGTCAATGCCATCCGGGCAATGGGCGCCAGCGGCAATACGAACATCCCGAACGGGATCGCCTGGGGCACCCGTCTGCTGTCACCGCAGGAGCCGTTCACCCAAGGCGTGGCCTATGACGACCGGGACACGATCAAGGCGATGGTCATCCTGACCGACGGCGAGAATGTGATGTCCGGCGGCAATGGCGAATTCCAGTCGGAATACGGTGCTTACGGTTATGTTCCGACGAACCGTCTGGGTGTGTCGACATCGTCCTCATCGCGTCTGTCCGATGCGCTCGACGACCGGACCCTGGCCGCTTGTGCCTATGCCCGCGCCCAGGGAATCCGGGTCTACACGATCACCTTCCAGGTCAATTCCGCATCGACCCGCCGGATGATGGAATCATGTGCCAGCCATCCGAGCCTCTATTTCGACAGCCCGTCGAACGAGGCCTTGCGCAGCGCCTTCGAGCTGATCGCGGGCGACCTCAGCAATCTGCGGATCTCGCGCTGACGCTTTAAGCGCCGATTATCCAAGACGAGCGAAACCCCGTGCAGGCGCCCTGCACGGGGTTTCTACTTGCGCGTCAGGTGGAGGCTGACGGACAATGTTGCGGAGACTGCTTTCGCTGATCTTGAAGAACCGCCGCGGCAATGTCGCGATGATTTTCGCGCTGATGCTCGTCCCGCTGACGCTGTTTTCCGGTGCGGCTGTCGATTTCCATCAGGCCATGTCGGCCCGGTCGCGCCTGGCCGAAGCGCTGGATGCCGCCGCGCTGGCGGTCGGGTCGTCGCCGCATCTGACCGAGAGTGCGGCGCGGCAACTGGCCACCGATTTTCTGAGCGCCAACTACCCGGCCGGGATGATCGGCCGGATCGGCAATATCCAGATCGCCTTCGATGATGTCGCCGACGCAGTCCGCGTGTCGGGCGAGTCCGTCATCGACACAGCCTTCCTGAGCCTGATGGGCATCGACACGTTGAAGGTCGCCTGGGAGAGCGAGGTGTTGCGCGCGCGGCAAAATCTCGAACTCGTCATGGTCCTCGACAATACCGGCTCGATGTCGGGCTCGAAGATCACGGCCCTCAGGTCTGCCGCCCGGGAACTGACCGCCGCCCTGTTTGACAACGCTCACGACGCAGACCGGCTCAGTATTGCGCTGGTGCCGTTTTCCTCGACGGTCAATGTCGGCACCCAGAACACCCGCGCCTGGTGGCTCGATCCCGATGCGCGCGCACCCGACCATGCGGCGAACTTTTCACCCGCCGCCAATCGCTGGGACCTGTTCGACTCGCTGCGCGATACGAATTGGGGCGGATGCGTCGAAGCGCGCCGCATGCCCCATGACATCGAAGACACCCCGCCCGACCCAGCCAGTCCCTCGACGCTGTTCGTGCCCTATTTCGCGCCGGACGAGCCCAGCGGCGTGTCGAATTTCGCCAACAGCTATCTTTCGGACATCACCACCAGTTCCAATCTTCTGACCCGGCAAAGCTATACCCAGAAATACTGGAACCGGACTCCGTCGGGCAGCGGTCCCAACTGGGGATGCACGGCGCGTCCGATCACCCCGCTGACATCGCACCGGTCAACCATCGACACCGCGATCAATGCGATGACGGCCAGCGGCACGACGAATATCCCGATCGGGATCTCGTGGGGTGTGCGGGTGCTGTCGCCGCAAGCGCCCTATACCGAGGGCGCCGCCTTCGGCGACCGGGAAACGATCAAGGCAATGGTCATCCTGACCGACGGCGAGAACTATCTGAACGGCCGGTCCAACATCAATTATTCGGACTATTCGGGATATGGCTTCATTCGCGAGGGAAGACTGGGTGTCATCTCGGCGAATGACAGCACGCTCAGCAATGCGCTGGATTCGCGGACCACGGCGGCGTGCGCCTATGCGCGCTCCCTTGGCATCCGGGTGTACACGATCACATTCCAGGTCAATTCGGCGTCGACGCGCGACATGATGCGGGCCTGCGCCAGCCATCCCAGCCTCTATTTCGACAGCCCGTCGAACGAGGCCCTGCGCGAGGCGTTCGCACTGATCGCCGGTGACCTGACGAATCTGCGACTGGCGCGATAGGCGCGGCGCGGGATTTCCGGAACGCCGGCGATCCCGCGCCGTGTGCCGTCTATTCCTGTTCGGCGTCGCCGGTCGGGCAATTGGCGTCCGCGCGCGTCGGCAGGCAGATCAGTTCCATGCGGAAATAGAGCGCCTGGTTCGGGCCGATCGGTCCGCGTCCAGGCGGGCCGTAGGCGAGATCGGACGGGATGAAGAGTTCCCACTCCTCGCCGCTGCGCATCATCGAGAGCGCTTCGACCCAGCCCATGATCAGACGGTCGGACGGGAAGTCGGCAGGCTCATTGCGCGAATAGGAGGAGTCGAATTCCTCACCATTCGGGAACAGGCCCTCATAGTGAACGCGCACGATCTCACCGGTTTCCGGAGTCGGAGCGTCTTCGCCCGACGCCTCCAGGACGCGCAGGCGCAGGCCTGACGGCAGGGTGTAGACGCAGGGGCGGGCATCGGTGGCTTCCAGCCACAAGTCGGCGCGAAGGGCATTCTGGTCGGCCAGGGAAGGTTCGCCGTTGAACTCGGGCTCGGGCGCCGTCATGCCGGCGTCTTCAAACAGCGACAGGTCGCAGGCACGTGCTGCCGCCAGGACGGAAGCCGCGTCTTCAGTGTTTTCGGGGACGGGCTGCTGGGCCGGAGCCGGCGAACAGGCGGCGGCGGCCACGACAAGAGCGGCGAGGGCAGTGCGATGCATGAATTGTCTCCGGGCAGGGAATGGATGGCCCCGTGTCTACCCCAGACTGGCAGTGACTAGAAGCCGCTATTCGGCGGCATTTGCCGCCGCGCCCGGCTGCATCAGTTCGATGATCGCCGCCCAGTTGGGTTCGAAATAGGCGTGCGCGTCGTCCCACTGGCCGCCCTCGCCCCACCCGTCATGGCGGATCGAGATCCGGGTCTGGTCCTCGCCGACCGGCTCGAACCTGATGGTCAGGTGGGTCAGGTGATCGCGCACTTCGGGCATGTAGGGCGGCAGGGCCCATGTCACCGACAGGAAGCGCTGGTCCTGCATGGCGAGGATGTGGGTGCCTTCACTGCCGCGCATGCCTTCGGGATTGTCGGGCGCGAACCAGACCTCGTAGCGCCCGCCGGGCTCAAGCTCGATCAGGCCGGACGGCGCGAAGAAGGACAATCCCTCGACCGTGGTCCACATGGCCCAGGCTTCGGCGACCGGCCGGTCGACCAAGCCCTCGGATTCGATGGCGCGGTCATCGGCTGATGCCGTGGCCGCGCAAATCGCCAGAACCGGCACGATCATCCAGCGCATCGCATTCTCCCCTGCTGTCCCCCTGCCGAAAGGCGCTATTGCGCCTCGTTCGGCAGGATGGTGACGCGGAACTCGGCTTCGGGATCAAGCCAGGTCCGGGCCGCCTCGACGATCTCGTCGCGGGTGATCGAGCTGTAATCCTCGGTGATCGACCGGATGTTCTCCAGCCGGGAGGGATCATCAAACGAGCCATCGAGCCAGCCCAGCCACGTGCCGTTGCTTTCCATCGCGTCCTCGATCTGCTCGAGAAGCGGCTGGCGGGCCCGCTGCATCTCGTCATCGTCGATCTCGCCATTGCGCAGATCGGCGGCGAGTTCCTCGATGGCGTTATAGACCGCGTCGGCATTTTCCGGGCGAATGTCGACGCCGACCCAGAGATATCCAAAACCGGGATAGGCGACCGACTCGTAGTTGGAATTGAAGGCCGAATAGGTGAAGCCCTCGGCCTCGCGCAGGCGCTCGGTCAGTTTCAGGTCGAAGACCTGGCGCAGCATACGGATCACGCGTGACCGGTGGGTGTCGCTGTCATCGACGGTCGGCCAGTAGACATTGACCATGGACTGATAGTCCTGGCCGTTATGGCGCAGGATGACCGGCTCGGTGGTCGCCGCCGGGAAGGTGGCAGTCCGGTTCTCGTCGAAGTCGGGCCAGCTGCCGTCCCGTTCGGGAATCGCGCCGAAAGTCGACGCGATGGCATCGAGCGCGGCGTCGATATCGATATCGCCGACCACCGTGATCTCGATCGGCGAACGCTCCAGCGCCGGAGCCAGGAAGGCGCGCGCCTCGTCGATCTCGACTGCTGCCACTTCTTCCGGCGTCGGATAGCCATAACGATTGTCGCCCGACCGCAGCAGGCGCGACACTGCCAGCTGCAACATGCCGGATGGAGATGAACGCAGATTGCGCCGGATTTCCGGGGCGACGGCGCGGTATTGCGCCAGGCCTTCCGGGCGCCAGCCCGGATCAGTGAGGTAGGCGGCCATCAGCTGCATCTGGAGCTGAAAATCGGCCGGGGTTGTGGATCCGCCCAGATAGAAGGAATCCTCGCCCACGGCGAACCCGCCGCCCACGCTGCGGCCAGCCAGGACGCGCTGAAGCTCGTCGGCCGAGTGTTGACCCAGTCCCGAAGACTGGAAGATCGCCGAGGCGATCGTGTCGACCACTTCGCCGTTCTCACGCGGTTCCAGTTCGCCCCGGCCGAAACGCACGGACACGCGGATGACATCGTCCTCAAAGTCGGTGGGCTTCAGGGTGACGCGCACGCCGTTCTCGAACACGACCCGGGTCAGACCCAGGTCCTCGACCTCGGCCTGCTGGGCGATGTCACCCGGGGTTCCGAAATCGGTGTAGGCGAACTCACCGGCGCCGGCGTCTTCCATCGCCTCGACGGGGGTGCCCACGCTGTCTTCCCATGCCGCCGTGATGGCCGCTTCGGGATTGTCGATCTGGAGGGAAGTCGCAAGGAACACCTGCGGCTCGACACCATCCCATTGCTCGCGGAAGGCCGCCTCGACGGCTTCGAGTGTCATCTCGTCCACGCGGCTGTTGAAGCGCTCGAGCGCTGCGGCGGGTGTCCCGAAGACATTGTCATAGCGCCAGGACGACCAGATGCCGCCGGCGAGGTCCGAATTCTCGCGGGTCGCGGCCTGTGCCGCCGCGTTCTGCAGCGCAGTGCGCATGTTCGAGACTTGCTCGTTCAGCTCGCCTTGCGTGAAGCCGAACTCGCGGGCGCGCCGCAATTCCTGCTCCAGGATGGCGAGCGCCTCGGTCCAGCGCTCGGGCTGGGAGACCCCCAGAATGCCGGCGCGGGTCGCAAAGTCGTATTCGCCTTGCGAATAACCGACATTGGCCTGGATCAGCGGCGAGGTGCCCGAGTTGATGATCGAGTCCAGCCGCCGTTCGAGGATGGCATTGCCCAAAGCGTGCAGGCCGTTTTCGAAACGCGTCGCAGCCGTGTCGGCCTCGCGCTCGCCGGGGCGGATCGCGTCGATCGTCATGATGGTGAAGATTTCGGGATCGTGGAAATAGCCGGTCTCGAACCCGCGGTCGGCCACGACTTCGCCGGGAACAGGATCCTCGCGCGGGTCTTCGGGCTGCTCCCAGTCACCGAAATGGGTCTCGATCAGGGCTTCGATCTGGTCTGGATCGATGTCACCGACCACGACGAACATGGCGCGCTCGGGCGTGTAGAAATTCTCGTAGTAGTCGACGAAGCGCTCGCGCGGGGCCGTCTCGATCACTTCCGGGATGCCGATTGCGTCGCGGTCAACCACGAGTGCGCCGGGATAGCGGAATTCGGTCAGGGCGTTGTTCCAGCGGCGGATCGGTGTGTTGCGGAAGCGCTCCTCGGACAGGATGACATTGCGTTCGCGGTCGATCGCATCGGCGTCGAGCGTCAGATTGGACGCCGTTTCGCGCAAGATCATCAGACCGGTATCGACGAGCTCGTCGTTCGTGTCCGGCAGGTTGAGCATGTAGATCACGTACTCACGATTGGTACCCGCATTGGTGTCGGGACCAAACTCCAGGCCATAGCGTTCCAGGAGGCGGATCATCTCGCCTTCGGGGACATTCTCGGACCCGTTGAACGCCATGTGTTCAAGGAAGTGGGCGAGACCGCGCTGGTCATCGGCCTCGTTCAGCGAGCCGGCATTGAATGCCATGCGCAGGACGGCGGTATTGCTGGGCGTGTCATTTTGCAGGATGGCGTAGCGCATGCCGTTGTCGAGGCGGCCATAGCGCACCGCCGGATCGACCGGCAGGTCGCTGGACTGGTGCGCGAAGTCGGCTTCGCCACCCGTCTCGACCTGTGCCGGAGCGTCCGTTTCTGCAGCGTCGTCCTGGGACGGTGTGCAGGCGGCGAGCGCGCCGAACAACGCGGCGGCGGAAAGCCAGCCAATGCAAGATGTGGCCCGTGCGATAGCCGTGGTCATACCGATTCAACCCCTGATGTATCTGACAGCAAGGGGGAAGGTAGCGCCCTGACGCGATAAGTCTAAGTGAAATTCCGGTCAGACAGGGTCAGCCCTGCGGTGCCGGCTCCACGATCAGCACTTCCTCGGGCGGATCGTGCTCGGCGACCCAATGCCCCGGCGCGACTTCGATCAGTTGCGGGCGGTATTGCTCGGCCTCGGGATCGTCGACCAGCTTCGACTTCATGAAGCGGAGCTGGGCACGCGGATCCATCGGCGACGGCAGGTCGCCGTCGAGCTTCACCCGTTCGCGGCTGCGCTCGATCGCCGGATCCGGGATCGGCACGGCCGAGATGAGTGCCTTGGTGTAGGGGTGGCGGGCATCGTCATAGATGGCCTTGCGATCGGCCTGCTCCACCACGCGCCCCAGATAGAGCACCATCACGCGGTGTGAAATCTCGCGGACGACCGACAGATCATGCGAGATGAAGATCATCGACAGGCCCATATCGCGCTGAAGCTGCTTCAGCAGGTCGATGATCTGGGCCTGGATCGACACGTCGAGCGCCGAAACGGCCTCGTCGCAGACGACCAGTTTCGGGCCGAGGATCATGGCGCGGGCGATGCCGACGCGCTGGTTCTGGCCGCCGGACAATTCGTGCGGGTAGCGGTTGATCATGTCGGGATCGAGCCCGACCTTGCGCATCATCCCGCGTACCGCGTCCTGGCGCGATTGTTTGTTCATGTCAGGACGGAAGGTCTGCAGCGGCTCGGCGATGGACGCGCCAATCGACATGCGCGGGTTGAGCGAGGCCATCGGGTCCTGGAAGACGATCTGAAGATCCTTGCGGGTCCGGCGCATCTTCTTGTGGCCGAAACCCAGAATGTCCTTGCCGAGCCAGGCGACACTGCCGGTCTTGGCGGGGACAAGCCGCAAGATGGCGCGCGCGAGCGTGGACTTGCCGCATCCCGATTCGCCCACCACGCCCAGCGTCTCGCCGGGATAGAGGTCAAAGCTGACGCCATCGACGGCGCGCAGCGGCTTGGTCTTCGGGAACAGGCCGCCCGATACGCGCACCGGGAAATGGACCTTGATGTCGTCGACGCTGAGCACCGGTTCGTTTCCGGCTTCCTTGTCGATCGGCGCCAGGCCTTCATGGCCCGGCTTGTCGGGCTGGTCGATGCGCGGCATCGCGTCCAGCAACATCTGGGTATAGGGGTCCTTGGGCGCCGAGAAGATCTGGTCGACATCGCCGCTTTCGACATAGACGCCGCTGCGCATGACCTCGACGCGGTCGGCCATGCGCGCAACAACGCCCATGTCGTGCGTGATCAGCGCGATGGCCGCGCCGGTTTCGCGCTTCAACTCGTCCATGATGTCGAGCACCTGGGCCTGCACCGTCACGTCGAGCGCGGTGGTCGGCTCGTCGGCGATCAACAGGTCGGGCTCGCACAGCATCGACATGGCGATCATCACGCGCTGGCGCATGCCGCCGGACAATTCGTGCGGATACTGGCGCAGGCGGCGGCCCGCCTCGGGAATGCGGACGCGTTCCAGCCATTCGAGCGAACGCTTGCGCGCGGCATCACCGCTGAGATTCATGTGGCGCTGGAGGACCTCGTTCATCTGCGCGCCAATCCGCATGTGCGGGGTCAGCGAGGTGAGCGGGTCCTGGAAGATCATCGTCATGGACTTGCCGCGCACCTTGTTCAGGCGCCCGCGCGACAGGTTCAGAATTTCGTTGCCGCGGTACCGGATCGAACCTTCAGCCTTGCCGTTGGAGGCCAAAAGCCCCATCGCCGCCAGGAAGGACTGACTCTTGCCGGAACCGGACTCGCCGACCACGGCGAGGCATTCGCCTGGATTGATGTGCAGGTTGATGCCGCGCACGGCATGCACCTCTCCATCAGGCGTGGAGAACCGCACATTCAGGTCGTCGATCGCGAGAATTGGGCTATTGGAAGTGTCAGAACGCACGCGGCCGTCCTCATTTCGGAAGTGACGCGACAATAACGGGCTCGGGTCCATACACCAGCTTTGTGGTCATTGTGACCATCGCACTACAGCCCGAACGCAGTAGACTGCACCGGAACGGGGAGATTCGCGAGCCATGAAAACCAGTTCCGGCCAGCACCACCCGAACCGCGTTGACGGCACACCGGCCTTTGATCAGCTTTCACTCGAAGCCGTCCGTCACACCGGCGAAACCGTGTGGACGCTCCACAGTGACGGCATGAGCGACATGATGGGGCCGCTTGTCGAAACGCTGGGCTTTGGCAATGCAAACGAGCCGGTCCGCTTCTCGCTCGATCAGTGGCGCGCGCTCCAGCACCCCGACGACATGGAAAGGTGCCACGCCGCTCTCGACGCCATGTCACTCGATACCCCCCTGCGCGTCGACTACCGGATGCGTGATCGCAACGGCGACTATATCTGGGTCTATTCGCGCGGCGGTGTGGCCGAGACGGGTGCCGACGGAGGCTGGACCCGGGCGACGGGATTTGCGGCGAATATTACCGATCGCAAGGCGCGGGAGGCGTTGCTTGAAGCCAGTGAAAAGCTGATCGACGAGGCGCTTATCTCCGGCAATGGCGGCGTCTGGTCGATGGATCTCCGTGAGACCGATTCCGCCGCAACAACAGCGATCAAATCGAACCTGCCGGGCCTGCCCATCCAGAGGGAGATCAACACGCTCGCCCAGTGGCGCGATCTTCTCCACCCGGATGACGTTCCGATTTCCCAGGAGGCGCGCAAGCGCTTGCTGAACGGCGAGCTGGTCGAGGTCGAGTACCGCTTGCGTACCGATGACGGCAACTGGTTGTGGGTCCGCAATATCGGTCAGGTTGTTGAACGCGATACGGAGGGCAATCCGATCCGGTCCGCCGGATTCCTGACCAACATTTCCGAACGCAAGGCACTGGAAAGCCGGGTTGCCCAGACCAACTTCCAGCTTGCCGAAGCGTTGAAGGCGGCCGATCTCGCCGCCTGGCGTTACGACCTCGTCGATCACGTCTCCACGATTCGCGGTGACCTGGCGCATCGGCTGGGGGTTGACCAGAACAATCCGGTCGTGCCGGGCGAGGAGTGGATGAAACACGTTCATCCAGACGACAAGGGCGACGTGATCCGCCGGACAATGGACGTCGTTGAAGGCAAGTCCGAGCGCTTCGAGTCGCTGTATCGCGCCAAGGACAGCGCGACGGGGGAGTGGCGCTGGATTCGCTCCAGCGGGCGGTTGATCGAACGCACGCCGGACGGAAAACCGAAACTGGCGGCGGGTGTCCTGAAGGATGAAACCAGCCGCATCCAGCTTGAAACCGAGCTGCAGACCGAGCGCGACCGCTACCGGTCAACCTATCGTGCCACGCCGGCGATGATGCACACGATCGACCGCAATGGCGTGATCCTGAATGTCAGCGACTACTGGCTGGCGATGATGGAATACACACGCGAGGAAGTGATCGGGACGCTGGCATCAAACTACCTGATCGAGGAAGACCGGGAACGCGCCCGCTCCAAGATCCAGCCTGATTTCTGGCGCACGGGTGAGATTGAGGATGTCCCGTATCGCTTCCGCACCAAGTCCGGCGCGGTGATCGAGATCCTGCTCAGCGCCGTGGTCGAGAAAGGCGCAACGCCAGACGCCGACCTGGCGCACGGCATCCTGGTCGACGTGACCGAACGCAACGAGCTGAACCGGGCGCTGGTCGAGGAAAAGAACCGATTTGAGTCCATCTATCGGGCCACACCGGCGATGATGCACACGATCAATGCCGATGGCCGGATCATCCAGGTCAGCGACTACTGGCTGTCGGTGATGGGCTATGAACGGCGCGAGGTGATCGGCCAGCTCTCGACCGCCTTCCTTGATCCTGAATCGCGCGAGCGCGCCGTGCGCTACAGCTTGCCGCGCCTGTTCCGCGAAGGCGGAAATCACGAGATCGAATACCGGTTTGTCACCAAGTCCGGCGAAAAGCTGGACGTGCTGCTCAACTCCTTCCTGGAACGCGCCGAAGACGGCAGCCCGAAGGCCAGCTATGCCGTGATCACCGACATCACGCCCCTGCGCCGCGCCTATGAGGGGTTGAAGCGTTCGAACCGCGAGCTCGACCGGTTCGCGGCGGTGGCATCGCATGACCTCCAGGAGCCGCTGCGCAAGGTTGCGGCCTTCGCCAGCCTGATGCGGCGGCGCTATTCCGATCAGCTCGACGAGGAAGGCCGTCGCTGCCTCGATTTCATGAGTGATGGCGCCCAGCGCATGCAGCTTCTGATCGACGATCTGCTGACCTATTCGCGGTTGGGCAACAAGTCCCTGCGCACGGAGACATTTGAGCTCAGTGATGCCCTGACCGACGCCCTGAAACGGCTGGAAGTCCAGATCGAGGAGACCGGCGCCACGGTCATCGCCGATCAGCTGGGTCCGCTGGAGGCCGACCGGCCGGTCATCACCCAGATCCTGCAGAACCTGGTATCGAATGCGCTCAAATACCGGGGGGTTTCTTCCCCGCGTGTCGATGTGCGGATGACAAGCAGCGAAGACGGGTGGACGATCTCGGTCGCAGACAACGGGATCGGGTTCGAGCCGCGCTTCGCCGAGAAGATCTTTGCGCCCTTCCAGCGACTGCATTCGCGCGAGGAATACCCCGGCACCGGCATCGGCTTGTCCATCGTCCAGCAGGGCGTCGAACGCCACGGCGGCCGGGTCGACGTGTCGAGCACGCCGGGCAAGGGTGCGACCTTCACCATCACCCTGCCGCGGCGCGCAGCCGGAGAAACGGCCCGCTCGGCCTGATCACTCGAAACGAAGCGCCTCGATCGGGTCCAGGCGCGACGCCCGGTGCGCGGGATAGAATCCGAAGAACAGGCCGACAAACACGGCTGCCCCGATCGCGATCCCGGCAATGGCCGGGTGGATCGACACCGGGAACTGGCCGAGCTGGCCGATGCCATACGCACCGGCGACGCCAATCGCCATGCCCAGCAGACCGCCGGTCATGCACAGGACGACGCTTTCGATCAGGAACTGGTTTCGCACGTCGGCACGCCGTGCGCCGACCGCAAGCCGCAGCCCGATCTCGCGCGTCCGCTCGGTCACCGACACCAGCATGATGTTCATGATGCCGATACCGCCGACCAGCAGCGAGATCACGGCAGCGGCGGCCAGCAGCACGCCGAGCTGGCTCTCCGTCTCGTTCCGCGCGCGGATGAATTCGGCGAGATTGTTGACCGAGAAGTCGTCCTCGGCGCCCGGCGCAATGTTTCGCTGAACGCGCAGCAAATCCTCGATGTCGGCAACCGCGCGTGACAATTTCGTGCCCGAAGCGACCTCGGCATAGATGGTGAAGACCGGGTCGCGAACGCCGAACTGGTAGCCGAACAGGCGCGAGCGCGCCGTTGTGATCGGCGCGAAGACGACGTCGTCCTGGTCCGAGCCCCAGCTGGTCTGCCCCTTGGCGGCCATCACGCCGATCACGGTCATGGGGACGGCCCCGACGCGGATGGTCTGCCCCAGCGGGTCCGAGGCCCCGAACAATTCACTGGCGACCGACTGGCCGATCATGATCACGCGCGCGCCGGAGCGCACTTCTGCCGGGGTAAAGATCCGGCCCTCGGCGACATACCAGTCGCGCGCCTCGAAATAGTCGGCGTGGACGCCCTGGACGTTGGTGGTCCAGTTCTCTCCTGCGATGACCAGCGCCTGGCTGCCCGACATTTCGCCCGAAACGGCGACGACGCCCGGTATCTGGTCGCGGATGGCCTCGACATTCTCATCGGTCAGCATGGTGGCCGTCCCGGCCCCGCCACGGCGGCCGCCAAAGCCGCTCGAACCGGGGCGAATGACCAGCAGATTGGCGCCGAAGCTGGCAATGCGGTCTTCCATGGCACGCTTGGCGCCTTCGGTGACCGACACCATGGCGATCACCGCGCTGACCCCGATGATGATGCCGAGCATGGCGAGGATGGAACGCAGCAGGTTGACCCGGAGCGCCAGCAGCGCGACGCGGATGGCTGACAGGAGATTCATCGCCGGTCCTCCACGACCCGGCCATCCCGGAACACGATCTGGCGCCGCGCATGATTGGCGACGTCCTGTTCGTGCGTGACCAGAATGACCGTGATGCCTTCGGCATTCAGCCGATCAAAGATGCCCAGCACCTCGACGGTCGTCTGGCTGTCGAGCGCGCCGGTCGGTTCGTCGGCCAGAAGAATGCGCGGATCGTTCACCAGCCCGCGCGCAATCGCGACGCGTTGCTGCTGTCCACCCGACAACTGGGAGGGGTGGTGATCCATGCGGTCGCCCAGACCCACCTGTGTCAGGCGGGCGCGCGCGCGTTCGCGGCGCTGCGCCCCGTTCATCCCCGAATAGAGGAGGGGCAGGGCCGCATTGTCCTCGGCGCTGGTGCGCGCGAGCAGGTTGAATTGCTGGAAGACGAAACCGATGGTGCGGTTGCGGAAGGCGGCGAGTTCGTCCGGTCCCATCCCCTCGATCGATTCACCGGCCACCCGCAGCGAACCCGAAGTGGGTCGGTCGAGCGCGCCCAGAAGGTTCATGAAGGTCGACTTGCCCGAGCCCGACGTGCCCATGATGGCGACGTAATCGCCCTCCTCGATCGTCACGCTCACTCCGTCGAGCGCGCGCACTTCGCCGCCGCCCATCCGGTAGACGCGCGTCAGGTCCCTGCATTCGATCAGGGGGGCAGCCACTAGCCGGCTTCCCGCGCGCGGGTAACGACCGGCTCGCCGGCTTCAAGCTGACCACCGACGATTTCGGTCTTCTGGCCGTCGCTCACACCCAGCTGGACCCGGCGCTCCTCGAGCATGCCGTCGGCGCGCTCGACCCAGACACTTCCGGGGCGAATCTCGGCGCGGGCGGCTGACAACTCGCGGTAGCGGCGCATCTGTTCGGGTGTCAGCACGTCGCGCAAGGCGGCCTCTATGCGGGCGGGAATGGCGCTGCGGTCGAACTCGCCGCCGGACGCAGCCTGCGCCTGGATGGATGCGAAGACCCGGCGCATGGCGTCTTGTGCCTGCGCCTGCTGGTCCTCGGTCATGTCGAGTTCCTCGGCCATGCGGGCCATCATGCCGCCGCCTGCCCCGCCGCCGCCCCGGCTTGCGGGGCCACCACCGCGCGCGCCGCGCCCCTCGCCGCCGCCGGTATCCGCAGCAGCGATGGCCTGGCCTTCCAGCGAACCGGAGGGGCGGAAACGTAGCGCCGAATTGGGCACGGCCAACACGCCTTCGCGCTCGCCGGTGACGATGTCGAGATTGGCGGTCATGCCCGGCAGAAGACGTTCGCCGGGATTTTCCGCTGTTACCACGACGGTATAGGTCACGACGTTGTTGGTGTTGGTCGCCGCAAGACGGATCTGATCGACGACACCTTCATAGGTGCGGCCGACAAAGGCATCGACCGTGAAGCTGACCGGCTGACCGGTGGCGATTTCGCCGATGTCGCTTTCATCGACCTGGGCGTCGATCTGGATACGGTTCAGGTCCTGCGCGATCACGAACAGGGTGGGCGCCGACATGCTTGCGGCGACGGTCTGGCCGACATCGACCTGGCGGTCGACAACGACCCCGTCGATGGGGGAACGGATCACCGTGCGCTCGAGATCGATCTCGGCGCCTTCGAGCGTCGCCTCGCGCTGCTCGACCGTGGCGAGCGCGTTGGAAATCTGGGCCAGGGCGACGGCGCGTTCGGACTGTGAGGATTCAAGCTGGGCCTGTGCGGTTTGCAGGGCGGCGTCGCTGGCGATGCCGCGTTCGTGCAGCTGCGCGACGCGGTCAAACTCCTGTTGCGCCACGAGCAGGTTGGCATCGACGCGCCCGAGCGATGCCCGTTGCAGCTGGAGCTGGGCGCGGGCGGTCGACAGGGAGGCCTGCGCCTCTCGGACGCGTGTCTGGAAAGTCTGCGGATCGATCCGGGCGATGACCTGGCCTTCCTCGACGGGCGAATTGAAATCCACCGCGAGCTCGGCCACCTGACCCGACAGCTGGGATCCGACCTGCACCTGGACGAGGGCACGCACCGTGCCGGTGGCGGAAACAGAGCGGCGCAGGTCCGCAGTGGCGACCGCCTCGGTCTCGATGACCAGCTCGGCCGCTGGCTCACCGCGGCCAAAAACGAACCAGATCCCGAGTACGAGGACCAGCAAGACGGCCAGGCCGATCAATCCATTACGCAGTGTCATCTGGCGCTTACCCCTGGTCATGTGTCGCAGGCGTTGAACGGAGCGGCCCGCGCCAATCCGTCGCCTGTGCGATGCCTATAGCTGTAATTGTCATGAATGCAGAGGACCGCTTCAGTGCCGCATCGCAGCGGTGCGCCCGCCCTGCCCGTGATGACCGGCGACCGGCCTGTCCTCCAGGGTCGCGGCAGTCCCGGTCCGGCGCGCCTCCATCTGTGCGAGCGGGACAGTCAGACCCTGCTCGAAGGCTGCACGCAGGCGGCGGTCCCGCCCGTAGAGGTCGTCGAGATACCGCACCCGGCCATAGGCGCCCGAGGCCGCCGTGAAATAGAGGATGTGAACCTCGACCGGGTCATCAATGTTCACGCGGGTGGCGCGCGAGCCCGCCGTCACGGTGTCGATCTCCTCGCGGGTCCAGCCCTCCTGCCCTTCCAGGACCCACTCGGCCAGTTCGAAGGGATTCTGGACGCGCACACACCCCGATGACACGGCGCGGCGGTTCGTCAGGTCGAAATTGTCCCGGTCGGGCGTGTCGTGGATGTAGATGTTGTGCCGGTTGGGGAACATGAATTTCACCTCGCCCAGCGCATTGCCGGCACCGGGACGCTGGCGAACCCGGAAGTCGGAAATTTCGCGGGTCGACCAGTCGATCGAGTGCGGATCGACGCGGTAGCCCGACCGGTCGAGCACCTGATAGCCGGCCCAGCTGGCATAATTCGGATTGCGCTGGATCGAGCGCAGCGTGCCGCGCCCCAGGCTGATCGGGGTTTCCCACCAGGGATTGAACACCAGATAGCTCATCGTCGCCGAGAAGGCCGGAGTCGCGGCGCTGGTTCGCCCCGCCATTGCCTCGTGTATCGCGACCAGCTCGCCATCCTCCCAGGTTTCGAGCCGATAGTCGGCGACATTGACGCGAATGTTGCGGCGGCCGAGATCGGCCGGCATCCAGCGCCAGCGTTCCATGTTGATGGCCAGGATCGCTGCCCGGTCTTCGGGAGAGCGGTCGAGGGCGCGCCGGGTCAGGGCATCAACCGCGCCTGTCGGTTCGAGGCGGGCATCGCGCTGAAACTGCCGGACAGCCCGTTCAAGCGCTGCGTCAAACGGGCGCCCGGCGGGGACAAGCGACAAGGCCGGATCAATCTCGGACAGCCGGGCACGCAAACGGTCAACCCGGTCCCCGGCACTGGAAAGCGCAAGGTCCTCGCCTTCGCCAAGCGGGAGGCGGTCCCGTGCTTCAAGGCCGAGCAGGACGCGTTCTCGGCGAAGGGCAGCGTATTCGGGAAATTGCGGCGCCAGGGCTTCGAGGCTGGCGCGCACCTCGCCGGTTGCCAGCGCCGTCCGCAGGCGGTCAATCAGGTCGACCCGGTCCTGGCGCAGCGTCCATTCCGGCTCGACCGATCGCGGATCGACGAGCCCGTAATGCAGGTCCCCGGCCAGCGCGAGATACGCATCGGTCGCAAGCCGGTCACGCAAGAAAGGTGTCAGCGAGGGGTCGGACAACCGCTCATGGCCATAGCGTTCGGGCGGCAGGCCATGCATCCAGGCATCACCGACCGCGGCAACCAGCTCAGCATAGCTTTCCGCATTCCAGGCCGGAGCATCCCGGCGCTGCGCATAAAATTCCGCCACCCCCACGGGCGCCAGTTCGCCGCGAATCTGCGCGCGCGCTTCAGCCGCCAGGCCGAGCACCAGGAACAGGACGCACATTGCCGAAAACCTTCGCATGACCCCCCTGTCGGTTTTGCGAAACGGTTCTGCCAAGGCGGCACGTTAACCATGTTTGGTGTTGAATCGAAGACGAATTCGACGATGCGGGCCAGAAAATCGGCCGCTCCCCGCGTCAGTACTCGGTGCGCCAGCGCACGGCGATGGAGGCTCCCGCATCTCCGGTCAGGCGTGACTGGATGGTGACGTTGGGGCGAATTTCCCACTCGATCCGCGCCGATGTCTGCGCCTGCCCGCCGCCCGATTCGATCTCGAGATAGACGTCGTCGTCGATATAGCGCCCCCCTGTCACGACCGGGCCGTTCTCTCCGGCACGTACCGACAGGCGGTCGATGCCGATGGCTGAACGCAGCCGGTCGAAAGCCCCGAAGCCCCCGACCCCTGTAGCGGCGCTGGAGAGGGTGGACGCAAGCTGTGCCGCCTCCAGCGCAGAGAGTTCGGAGGCCGAGCGCCCGAACAGGATGCGGGAGAGAATTTCGTCTTCGGGAAGTGAGGGCGTGCTGGTCAGGCGGATTTGCGGCGCGGTCACCGGCCCGCTGACAATCACCTGGGCCGTGAGGCTGTCATCGGTGCGTTCGGCCACGACATTGATGGTCGCGTCAGTGGGCGAACCGCGGAAGCGGATCCGCCCGCTTGCGATGTCGAACGGACGCCCGGCAAAGTTCACGGAGCCGTTCTCAAGCTGGGCATTTCCGTTCAGGCGAATGGCGTCGAGCCGGCCGGTTGCGCGCACATCTGCGCCCCATTCGGTATCGAAGGCCGGACCGCGCACGAAGATTCGGCGCGAGGCGCGCACGCGGTAGTCCAGTTCGATGGGCGAAGGGTCCCGTCGCACAATGATCCGGTGCCCCGGCGGCGCATTGATTTCGGTCACGTCGATCTCGACGATCGCATCGCGGCTGGATTCAGGAATCCGCGCTTCGACACGGTCGAGCCGGGTTTCGCCCGAGACCAGGATGGTGTCCTCGGGGCGGAAGGCAATCACGACATTTCCGGTGGCGGTCGCCTGCAAGTCGTTCCGGTCCAGCGCCTGGAAGTTCCTGAACGCGATCCGGAATTCTCCGTCGGGCCGGGCACCGGCCAGCGACAGGGCGCCTTCGCCGGTCAGTGTGCCGCCCTCGCCGTCGCTGGCGGTCAGCGTGTCGATCTCCAGCCCTTCGCCAGAGAACCGTGCTGACAGCTCGCCATCGCGGATGCCGGCACCCTGGCGGATTTCCCGATAGTTGACGTCTGTGGCCTGCAAGCTGCCCGAGAAATCGGGTGCGCCGAGCGTGCCGGTCAGCTGGGCATCGCCCAGCACATTTCCGGTCAGCTGGTGGTTTTCCGGCAGGTGGAAACCCGCAAGCACTCCGATCGCGCCTGACAGATGCCCTTCGCCCCGCAAGGCGGTGTCCATCCGGTCGGGAATTTCGGCCAGCGTCGCAAGGTTGCCGAAATCGGCCTCGATCGAGGCTTCGGCGTTCAGGTCATTGCCTTCGGCTTCGATGATGGCGCGGGCAAACCCGTCCTCCAGCGTGCCCGACAACCGTGCGGTCAGCGCGCTCTGCGGGTCCGCGCCGGGAGGCCGCAGGCCCGTGCCGCGCAAATCCGCTTCGACTTCGGGACCGGTTGGTGTCCGCCGGTAGGCAATCGTGCCGGAAATCACGCCTTCCGCGGGCGTTCGTTCGCGGTAGAGCGAGATCAGGCCCACCGGAACATCGGACAGGTCCAGCTCCGCATGCGGCGCCTCACCGCCCTGCCATTCCAGTGCGAACACGCCGTCATTCAGGCGCCAGGCGCCGGAGAAACGGGGGTCTCCCGTAGCGGGCTGACGGAAGACCAGCCGATTGACCGTGGCCAGCTCCACATCGCCCCATTCCCCGGTCGGCGCGAATGTGACGCGTATTCCATTCTCGGCCCGCTCCAGTTGGCCTGTGCCGGACACCGTCCAAGCCGATGCGTAGAAGCCCGACGACTGGAGGGAGAGGTCGAGCGCGTCGAGCGAGCCTTGTGCGGTCAGGCGCAGCCGGTCCACCCGGCTCCCCTCCCACTCGAACCCGCGCGCATCCACCGAAATGTCGATGGCGGCCTGGGCGTCAGAGCCGAAATCGGCCGTTGCCACGATCCGCCCCGGACCATTCTCGTACCGGCCGGTAATCTGTCCGGCGGGACCGGTTTCGCCGTAGCGGCCCTGCCCCTCGAGGGCGACGGGTCCCGCCTGTCCGGTCAGGCTGCGCAGGGACCAGCCCTGATCGGTGCGGGCCACCTGGCCGCTCAGATCCAGCTCGCCCTGCTCGGTATCCGCCGTGAAGCGGATATCGGCCTGCATCGCCTGCGGACCGCCCCGGCCGTCAACGACCAGCATCGGCGTCGCCAGCACGACCGGTCCGGCACCCACGCTTTCGCTGCCCGCCTCGATCCGCCAGACAGATTCGCCATTTTGCGGCGCGGCCTCGACGTGCGCGGTGCTGCCCGCAGCAAGTGTCACCGACCCGAATTGCAATGCGCGCCGGGCGCGTGCGTCGGCATCGGCGCGCCAGATATTGCCCGGACCGAATGACGCCTGACCATTGACCGTCAGCGCATCGCTCGACAGGCGGATATTCTCGGCCCCAAGCCGGCCACTCGCGGTGCGCGTGACGCGGCCTGCAAAGTCGATCTGGTTGCCCAGCTGGGCGACCATTTGCGGTCCGGCCAGCTCGCGGGCGCGGCCATCCATCGTGATGGCGAGCGCGCCATCGAAACCGCCTTCGAGCGAGACGCGCGACACGGCCCGGCCCGACAGGCCGTCCAGCAATCCGCCCAGCCGGGTCAGTTCCAGCTCGCCCGCGAGCCCGTATGCACGATCCGCGAGGCGGACATCGCCGGCGGCGGTCACTGAATTTCCATTGCCGGACGCTTGCAGGTCTTCCAGCGCCCAGCTGCGCCCGCCCGGAAGCCTGCGGACGATTCCGGCCAGGTGCGGGCTTGGCCCCAGGATCGCGGCGAGGCGCGGATCGGGATAGCCGGCGCCTTCAAGATCGACGGACATGTCGATCACCAGCGCGCTGACCGGTCCGTCAATCGCCGCCGGGCCTTGAAGCCGGGCCGCCGAAAAGCCCCGATAGCGAACATTCTCACCGCTCAGTTCGCCGTGCGCACCGCGATTGCCCGCAGGATTCACGATCCCGTCAAAAGTGATGCGGGTGGCCTCGATGGGTTCACCGCTCCAGCGGGCGACCTGCTCCCCGTCCGTTTCAAGGCGCACGGCCCAGCTGTCACCGGACGGTTCGGCTTCGACATGGGTCGGACCGGCATCGGCCACCAGCGCGGTCAGGCGGGGTCGTCCGGAAATATCAATCGTCGCTTCTGCGCGGGCGTCGCCGCCGACGATGCGGCGAACCCAGAGGTCCGGCCAGGCGTTCGCCTCGAAGCGAAGACTGGCCGACATGACCCCTTGCGACCAATCGAGCGCAGCATCTCCGACCGGGTCGCCATCCAGCCGGATGCCCGCCGTTCCGGACCCGGTCTCTGGATTGCCCGTCAGCGCGGCGTCGACATCGATCGCATGGCCTTCGATCCGCAGAAGACTGGCAATCGGGCCATCGGGCGCACCCGAAAGGTCGAGGCTCGCATTCATGGCCCCTGCCGCATCGCGGGTGAATTCGGCCGTTGCCGCGTCTCCGGCCTCGTCGAGCCGTTCGAAGCGGGCGTCGAAATCGATCTCACCGCGGCTTCCAATCCCGGCGGAGGATTGCGCCGTGAAAGCGACTTCGGGACCGGCAATCCCCTCGCCAAGCTCGAAGCGTTCCAGGTTCAGCCGGTCCAGCCGCAATTGCGGCAGGTTGAAGCCACCGCCGCCGGAGCCCCCGGTTTGCGGCAAGCGGTCGAGGCGGCCGAACTCGGCTTCGGCGCTGCGGATGTCGATCCCGCCGCCGGTCATGAAGCGCAGCGGGCGCCAGTCGAGGGTCACACCCCGCAGCACCAGCCAGGTGCCTTCGTCATCGGTGATGGTCAGTTCGTCGAAACGGGCGCGGGACAGGATGTCGCCCTGCAGCCCGTCAATCTCGATGCGGCCGATGCCCGGAATCTCGCGCCCGTCGACCTGGCTGGCGACGAGGTGACTGCCCGCCGGGCTGGCGATGATGAGACGCATGCCCGTGAGCAGGACAAGGATGCCCGCCAGCACGATACCGATCCCGACCGACCAGCGAATGATGCGTTGCGTGGAAGCGGCCATGCCTAGAAGGCCTGCCCGATCGAGATGTAGAAGCTGACCGGGTCATCGCCGTCGCGGCGGTCGACCGGGGTCGCGATATCGAGGCGGATCGGTCCGAAATTCGTGTAGTAGCGCACGCCCAGGCCGACACCGGCGCGCATGGCGCCGAAATCCGGCATGGTGTCAGACCCCGCCGCCGCGGCATCGACGAAAGCCGCGAAGCCCAGCGATTGCGACCGCCGCCAGCGCACTTCGACACTGGTCTCCACCAGCGAAGTGCCGCCAAAGGGCTGGCCGGTCGATCCCAGCGGGCTGATCGACTGGTAATCAAAGCCGCGTGCCGATCCGCCGCCTCCGGCATAGAAGCGCCGGTCTGCCGGAATCTCTGCGGCCTCGACATTGAGGATGGTCCCGAGCCGGGTGCGGGCCGCGAGAATGACGGTATCCGTCACCGGATAGTATCCCGAGGCGGCGATGGTCGCGGTGTAGAAGCTGGTGAAACCATCATCGAGCAAGGCGGCGGGAACCACGACGCCTTCCAGTGTGAACCCGGACTGAGGGTCGAGCGGATCGTCGCGGCGATCCCAGATCGCGCCCAGGGACAGGGCGGCGAGTTGCAGGTCGCCCGATGCGGTCGTGACTGTGTTGTCGGCTTCCTCGACGCGCGCGGATTCGATCTCGGCCCCGAGCGCGGCTGCAAGCGTGTCCGAAATCGCGCGGCGCAGCCCGGCACTGATCGTGATGGCGTCGCGATCATAGGCGTCGGTGCGCTCGGCTTCGAGCGCGGCGCCGAGCGTCAGTGTCTGGTCGTAGCGCAGCCAGTTCGGGAATTCGAGCGACGCGGTGGCGTGGCTGTCGAGCGTCGCGAGACGCGCCGAAAGCTTCAGCGATTCAGCGCCCCGGAACAGGTTGCGGCGTGTCCATTCGGCTTCGACACCGGCCCCGTCCGTGGTCGAATAGCCTGCACCGAGTTCCAGCTGGTGACGCGGCGCGGCCTGCAATTCGACCTGTACCGCACGCGCTTCGCCGGTCTCGCCCGGCGGGGCGAGGCTGACTTCGGCGCGTTCAACTCCGGGCAGTCCCGAGAGGCGATCGGCCAGCTCGATCAGGTCGGACGGCGCTGCCGGATCGCCGGCCTCAAACGGTGATAGCCGCTCGACATAAGAGGCGCGCAGGATCGTCTCGTTGTTCAGCGTGATCGGACCGAAGCGTGCGAACGGTCCGGGGATGAGGATCAGGCGCGCACGGGCCGCCTGTTCGGCATGATCGACGATGATCTCGCGGTCCCCGGCCGCGGCGTCGGGATAGCCCTCGGAACGCAGCGTCATCACCGCTTCGTGCTCGCTGGCGAGGATGCGCTGGGCATCGACCGGGTCTCCGGCGCGTAGCGTGAACGCCGCCCGGGTTCGGGTCTCGGCTTCCGGCGTAACCGGCTGCGACAGGTCGAGCGCGACGCTGGAGAATGTGAATTGCGGACCCGGCGTGACCCGCACGGCGGGGCGAAGCCGCCCGTCACCGTCCAGCACCACGGCCTCGGCCTCACCGCTGTAATAGCCGAAGGATCGCAGCGCACGGCGCACCCGCGCAGCGCCTTCCTCGGCGCGCTGACGGGCCTCGCGCGGTCCGGCAGGCGCGTAGGGCGTCTCACCCACGACCGCGAGCAGGCGCGCGCGCAGATCGGAGTCGTCGACGCCGCGAATACGCGCCACCGGCTCCGCCATGGCAGGCGAAGCCAGTCCGGCGGCCAGGAGGAGGGCAAGGCCAGAAAACTTCATCAGACGCAAACTATACGCATCCCGGACAAAAGGGTTTCGGATTCTGCGGTAAAGCCTTGCAGGCCCGGCGGGCGAAAATGCGGCAGCGCACAATAATATGCACCAGCAAAAAGGGCCGCCCGGCATTCCGGACGGCCCTGATCGTGGTCGATGTGTGCTGCGTCAGCGCGGATTGACGTCCGCCGGCACGGGCTCGAACTGCGGTGCGATGACCAGGTCACGCGCGAGGCGCAGCTTGGAGAGCACCAGAAGCGCCGTCCCGTTGTAATCGACGATGCGGTTCCAGATTCCCTTGCGCGGCAGGTTCAGGGCCGAACGCGGGAAGTCGTGGTGGTGGCCGTGAAGTGCTTCGCCGCCGGTCAGCAGGGCCAGCGTGTAGGCGAACCAGCGCGGCGTGTTCATGTGTCCGAAGACATTCACGCCCAGCGTCGTTGCGTGGAATTGAAGCGCGCGGCCGATCACGGCGCAGGCATGCAGGATGGCAGCCAGGACCAGCGGCCAGCCGAGCAGGAAGAAGAGGCCATAAACCAGGGCCGGCGCCACGAGGTGGACCACCGCCGAAAGCCAGAGGTGATTGCGGTCAGCCCATTCCACGACCTTGAACCGGGCCAGCCAGCGCGCCATCGGTCGATCCATGTCTTCCTTGTCGCGCCACAGGATCCAGCCAATCCACGCCCAGAACTTGCCTTCGGACGGGTTGTGCGGATCGCCGGGCTCGTCGGCGTGACGGTGATGCTGGGCGTGGTAGTTGACCCAGTCCTTCAGCTTGCCCTGCATCGCGATGATGCAGTTGATGGCCACGAGGACCTGGACCGGCGTGGAGAGGTGGCCGGCGCGGTGCTGCCAGATCCGGTGCAACGGGCCGATGCCCATATTGCACACGAAGACCGCAGCCGCCGTCGTCAGGATCGCCAGCGGCGCATACCACCAGTGCAGGTGGATGCTTTCCAGGGCAAAGCCGAGGACGAGCGCAACCACCAGGGTTGCAACTCCGAGTGCGGGATAGATCACGGCGGAAAACGCGCTGGTCCAGTCCAGCGTGCTCCAGGAGCGAAGCACCGCTTCGGAGCGGACCCTGAGGGCAGTTTCGATCGTCATGAATAGATTACCTTACGTGAGACAGTGTGCGGACCGGTCCGGGTTGGAACTCGGTCGGCGCACTCCGACTGAATCGGCTGAACCGATAGTGTGCAAGCATGATCTACAAGAAATGAGCAGTTCGTGAACGGACCGCCTCATGCAAACCCTTGTTATTGATCGCCTTCAAGGCAGAGCTTTTTTATCGCTCGCTTGTCGAGCTTTTCCGTACCCGTCCTGGGCAGCTTTGAAGACCGTATCCAGATATGGTCCGGCCGCTTGAATGCTGCAAGATGCGGCTTCACGAACTCGCCTATATCGCCGGATTCAATCTCCGTACCCGGAGCAACGACAATCGCCGCGCCAACCGCTTCGCCGAGCCTTTCGTCGGGTACGGAGAATACCGCCGCTTCCCGGATATCGGGGTGTCTGAGCAGCGCCGCCTCGACTTCCAGGCACGCGACATTCTCGCCGCCGCGCACGATCATGTCCTTCAACCGGTCGACGATGGTGAGAAATCCTTCCTCGTCGAGCGTGCCGAGATCACCGGTGCGCAGCCAGCCGTCCGGCGTCAACGCGGCCGCGGTCTCATCGGGTTGGTTGAGATAGCCGCGGAAATTGCCGGGCGTCCGGATCCAGACTTCCCCGACTGCGCCGGGTTCGACCTCGCCGCCATCGGGACGGGCAATCCGCAATTCGGTGACCGGCGGGATCACCCGGCCCGCCGAGCCGGGCTTGGCCTGGTAATCGGTCATGCCGTTATAGGTGCCTAGCGCGCTCGACTCGGTCAGGCCATAGCCGGAGCTGGACCAGGCGCCGGGAAACTGCTCGGCGAGGGCGGCGACCTGTGCAGCCGGTCTCTTGGCGCCGCCCGATCCGATATCGGTCAGGCTGCCCAGTGAAATTCCGTGCTCGCGCGCGGCCAGCATCAATTCGTGGGACATGGTCGGCACGCCGACGAAATTGGTGATGCCCTCGGCCTCGATCATCCGTGCGGCATCGACCGGTGACCATTTGTGCATCAGCACCAGACGCCGTCCCGCGAGCAGGGACAACATGAAGACGGGGTGCGAGCCGGTGACGTGAAATAGCGGCAGGGTGACGAGGATGGAGGGATTGTCGGGAAACAGGCTGGCCCCTTCGGGGGTCGCCTTCGTGGCCGTCACCAGAAGCGCGAAAGACAGCAAGGTCGACCAGGCCGCGCGGTGCGTCAGCACCACGCCCTTGGGCTTGCCCGTCGAACCCGACGTGTACATCACCGCGAGATCGTCATCGGGGTGGATCTGGACATCGCTCGGGGGCAGGTCGCGCCCCGCGCTCATCACGGCGTCAAATTCGTCGTCGGCGCCGTTCAACGCGCCGCGCGCCGAAATCAGGGTCAGTCCGAGCGCTTCTTTCGACCGCTCGATCCGGGCTCCCTGCTGGGGGTCGCAGATCACGAATTTCGCGCCGCAATGCCCCAGCGCAAAGGCCATCTCCTCTTCGGTCCACCAGCCATTGAGCGGAACGACGACGGCACCGATGGACGCAATGCCCAGATACGCGGCCATCCATTCGGGCGTGTTGCGCATGGCGAGTGCGACAAGGTCACCCTTCTTCACGCCGTGCCGGGCCGACAGACCGGCGCCAAATGCACGCGCGTTGCGCGCGAGTTCACCGAAGCTCCAGCGCTGGTCGTCGAGGACGACGCCTTCGTTGTCGCCGTGGCTCTCGCAGATCGCGATCAGTCCGCGCAGATCGGCGGGCGCATTGCGGAAGACACGATGCGGAACGCCGCGGATTTCCTCGACCCCGACCGCAAACAGCGGTTCGTGTTCGATGATATGCATGACGGCTTTTTCCACCGCCTCGCGCGGTGGTGCCGATCGGCGTTCGGACATCACATTCCTCCCCGGAATTTCATGGTCCCGGGGATGGTAGTGAACGGTGTTCGCGGATCAAGCAGAACCGGACCCACGCCGCCCGGTCAGTTCAGTGTGGCCACCTGGTCCTGGGCCGATTGGGCCAGGGCGACGAGCGCGTCGCTGTCTGTGCCGAGTTGTTCGGGCGCCGTGGCAACCGGGTAGGCCGCCGCCAGCGCATCGACCACGGCGCGCAGGCGAACAGCCGAATCGGCATCCACGGCCGCGATCGCGCTTTCGTGCCGCGACAGGATTTCCTCGGCCGAACGATAGAAGCCGAAGCCGTCGAGATAGGGGCCGCTCTTCATTTCAGATTCGGCCGCGAAGGCGTATTGCAGCGCGGCGCGCTCGGCCATGTTGGCGATCACGCGCGCCTGGATGGCCGGTTCTGAAAGTTCGCTTTCGGGTGTGTGCTGCGACGCGGTGTCGATGGCCATGAGAACCTGGTCGACGAGGCTGTGGACTTCCTCTGCTGACGCGTCCTGGAACGGTGCGCGGGAGGTTTCCAGCAGCAATTCGTAGAATTCGGGTGCGCCCAGATCGATCAGCACGTCTTCGAGGTCGATATAGATTTCGGAAATCGGGTGCGAGAACATCGTGCCGCCAATCGCCTCGCGGCCTTCGTCATAGGCGGCCATGCCCGCGAGATAGTGCGCCCGCATCACTTCCAGCGCGGTGAGATAGACAATCGGGTCGGTGGCGGCGACCGCCGGATCAATGCCGAATTCACCGCCATCCCCGCCTTCGCCTTCTCCGTCACCTTCTCCGGCAACCGGCGCGGGCGTGTCATGGGTCGTATCGGGAGTTGGCGCTGCCTCAACGGTCCCGGCAGAAGGTTCGGGTGACGCGGCACGGTCATCCTCGACTGCGGGCGAACAGGCGGACAATCCGGCGATGAGCGCGGCGACACCCGCGCGCGCCATCAGTGAAGAATGAGCGGATTTCATCATGTTTCCTTTGCGCCGCAGGCTGCGTTATAGGAAGCCTCTTAATGTGGTTGATAATCGTTCGCAAGACGGGTCGGCATGATCGTATTGAAGGATGTTCTCACCGGCGACGAGGTGACCGCCCTGCGGTCAGCCGTCGCGCGCGGGGATTTTGTCGACGGGACGACCACCGCAGGGCGCGCCGCGAAATCGGTGAAAGCCAACGAGCAGCTCGAGTCCGGGGCGGCGCGCGACACGGTCGCCCGGGTGGTGCGCGCGGCGCTCGACCGCCATCCGCTCTACACCGCCTATGCGCGTCCGAAATCCGTGATCCGAACGCTGGTGTCGCGCTACACGCCGGGCATGGGCTATGGCACCCACACCGATGAGCCGGTCATGTCGGGCAAGCGCGTCGATCTCTCCTTCACGCTCTTTCTCAGCGACCCCGCCGGTTATGAGGGTGGTGAACTCGTCCTGTTCGGCAATGGCGAGCCGCAGACCGTGAAACTCGATGCGGGGGATGCGGTGCTTTACCCGACCCAGCTCCTGCACCGGGTCGAGGAGGTCCGCTCGGGCGAACGGCTGGCCGTTGTCGGATGGGTGCGCAGCCTGATCGGTGACCCGCTGCGCCGCCAGACCCTGTTTGAACTCGACATCGCGGTGCGGACCCTATTCGACACACAGGGCAAGACGGACGTGTTCGACACCCTGTCGAATGTCCGCGCCAACCTGACCCGGATGTGGGTGGACGACTAGGCGGCGGCCAGCGCGCGGTCGAGATCACCGGTCAGATCGCCGACATCCTCCAGCCCGACCGACAGGCGGATCAGGCGGTCCGATATGCCGGCCTCGGCGCGCGCGCCAGGTGTCATCGCGGCATGGGTCATCAGGGCGGGGACGCTGACAAGGCTTTCCACTCCGCCCAGCGATTGCGCCAGCGTGGACAGGCGCAGCGCAGCCAGGAACCTGTTCGTGTCGAGACCCGGCGCCAGTTCCAGGGACACGACCACGCCGCCGCCCGCTTGCTGGCGCGCGGCCAGGGCGAAACCGGGATGGGCGGGCAGGCCGGGATAGTGGACCGCCGCGACCTCAGGGCTTTCTTCCAGGTGGCGCGCCAGTTTCAGGGCCGCCGCGCTTTGTGCCTGCGCCCGGATGCCCAGCGTGCGCACGCCGCGCAGCGCGAGGTAGGCGTCGAAGGCCGCCAGCCCGGTTCCCGCGGCATTGGCCCACCACCGGTGCCGGTCCAGCCGTCCCGGATCGGTCTCGACCAGCACGCCGCCCACCATGTCGGAATGGCCGTTGATCAGCTTGGTCGCGGAATGGATGACGCAGTCTGCGCCCAGATCGAGCGGCCGCTGGAGCGCGGGCGAAAGAAGCGTGTTGTCGACCGCGACCCGTGCACCCGCCGCGTGTCCGAGCCGTGACGCTTCGGCGATATCGGTGATGCGCAGGAGCGGGTTGGACGGGGTTTCGAGCAAGAGAAGGTCTGCGCCGTCCGCCAGCGATGCCGCCAGGTGATCGAGGTCCCAGCTACGGGCATAGCGGACATCAAACCTCTTCCCGGCTGCGCGCGCATCAAGAAGGCGGCGCGTGCCGCCATAGGCGTCGACCGGCGCGACAATCCGCGCTCCGATCGGCAGGTCGTTCAAGAGCAGGTCAATCGCGGCCATGCCCGATGCGGTCGCGACCGCCCCGCACCCGCCTTCGAGGTCCGCGACGGTCTCCTCGAACAGGCCACGGCCGGGATGGGCGGTTCGCGCATAGTCGAAGTCCGGCACCTTTCCGGGCTGCTCGCGCGCATAGGCCGAGGACAGGTGGATTGGCGCGACCACGGCCCGGTGCGCGGGGTCGCGATTGATTCCGGCGCGCGCGGCCCGTGTCGCGAAGGCGCTCACGACACTGTCTCCAGGTCGGCGGCGATCAGCGCATTCATCGCCTCGACTTCCTTCAGGAAAGCATCATGTCCGTAGAGCGACCGGATCACGGTCAGGCGCGACCGGTGGGTGAGGCGGGCGGCCTCCTCCATGTCCGCGAGCGGAACCAGGAGGTCGTCCTCGACTGCGATATAATGGATCGGCACGCCCAGCCGTCCGGCGTCGAGATCGACCGCGTCGAGCGCCTGCGACAGAGCCAGGAAATGCTCCGGCGCGGTGCGGGCGGCGTATTTCGCCCCGCTGGCCTCCAGCCAGGCGGTCACGCCTCTGGCGTCGCGCGTGCCCGGTGCGGGATTGCGAAAGCGCAGGCGCAATTCGTCGCGGGTCCGGTAGGTGGTCATCGCCAGCTGACGCGACAATTCCAGCGCGCCGGCACCATCGCCATGCCGCAAGCCGAATTCGGCGATGCCGCGCTGGATGGACCGCCACGCGGTGGCCAGCGGATCGGCGCGGTGGGCCGCGCTGATGCAGGTGACGCCGGTCACCCGGTCCGGCGCGGCCAGGGCCAGGGCGAGACCGATCGAACCGCCATAGGACGCACCGACCACGTGGAAGCGGTCGATATCCCAACCTGCGATCAATCCCAGGAGCGCGCGCGCCTGTTCACCGGTCGATGGAAAACCGGCCTCGCCGGTATTGAGAAAATCCGCCGAGATCAGCCGGTAGCGGTCCGGGTCCAGCGCCCCGCCCGCGCCCGCCACGCCCGGCCACCAGCCGCCCTCGCCCAGCAATGCCTTGCCGGACGAGATTCCGCCGAGCACCAGAACGGCCGGAGCGTCGTCGGGGCCGGTGATCCGTCCTTCGATGGAGGCTGCGCGCGTCACCGTCCGTACCGTTCAGCGAGGATGGCGCTAATGTCCGACAGGACCGCCGAGGCGGTGGCTTCGCGTCCCGCGCCGCGCCCGGTCAAAAGCACGCTGTCACCGCCTTCGCAGGAAATCCGCACCGCATTCTCCTCGTCCCTCGCTTCGCCCAGCGGATCGCCCGGCGCGCGCGGCGTCAAGGCAATCCGCGCCTCGATACCCGCCCCGGTGCGGTGCAGGCTCGCGACCTGGCGCAGACGATAGCCGCAGGCTGCCGTCTCGCGAACGCAGCGCGGCGTCGTTTCGTCGATGGCGTCGCGATGCACGGTGTCAGGATCGCGCCCGAAGGCCGCGCGCGAGATCAGACGCAGCTTGGCCTCGGCATCGCGCCCTTCCAGATCGGCGGAGGGGTCGGCTTCGGCAAAGCCGAGCGCCTGCGCTGCGTGAATGGCGGTGTCGAGGCCCGCTCCCTCGGCCAGCCGGTCGAGCACGAAATTCGACGTCCCGTTCAGGACACCGGACACGGACAGGATATCGCGGCGTTCGCTGCGCAGGCGTGCGACCGTTTCCAGAACGGGCAACTCCCCGCCCACTGCCGCCGCATAGCGCAGCAGGCTGCCGCGCTCGTGCGCCCGGTCCGCCAGGTCGGGCCGGCGGGCAATCACCGCCTTGTTGGCGGAAACCACATCGGCGCCGGAGCTCAGCGCGCGGTCGAGCAATTGCTCTGCGAGGTCACTGTCCGGCAGGCAATCGATGACGAGCGAAGGTCCGGTGGCGAGGACGCAGTCCGCTTCGGTGAAGTATCGTCCCGGCGCGCGGTGCTTGCGGTGGCGCGACACCAGGATCGCCTCGATCGTCACATCGCCGGCCAATTGACGGGAAATCCCGGCCATCACGCCCCCGCCGACCGTGCCGCAGCCGAGCAGCACAGCGCGCAGCGGGCGCTCCGGCAGGACGCGCGGATGGGGACGGGACTGAGGGCGGGAGGAAGATAGAAGCGAGAGGGACATCGGTCGGTTTCCATTCGGGGGAACGGAAGCCGTACGGCACGCCGGTCGCAGCAGCCGGTACCCCCATGAAGGTGCCGGACGGGTGAAGTCTGCTTCACCCCCTTGCCGCTTTAGCCGTACTTCTTCCGCGCCCGCAAGCTGACAATCAAATCGGCGCGTATTCCCGTATAAGCATATCGTTATGTGCTGTAAACCCGTAATCCTCGCCTGTCTGACAAAAACCGGATTCCGCGTGCTCGGTCACTCGGACCCCCGGGATGACGACGTCCTTCCTCCTCATTTTCGAAATTCTCCACTCAGTGCCGAAGATTCGCTGCGCAATTTCGAATTCGCGGAGAAACCGGGGCCGCGGCTCGCCAGATGAGACCGGTCGAACCCCAACAAGAAGGTCGAACCGATGCTCTCCTCCCTGATCCTTGCCGCAGCCCTGCAGTTTGCGGCTGACACCCCTTCCGCCCGGACGGTCGAAATCGACCGGGCCATGCTGAATACGCGGGCCGGCGCAGCCGCCGCCTATGACCAGCTCGCCGCCGCGTCCCGTGCCGTCTGCCTTGAAGACAATGTCAACGGCGTCATGGCCGAACACCGGGTGCGCGTGTGCACCGCCGATACGCTGGATCGCGCCGTAGCCGACCTGGCAGCCCCCGAAGTGGCGGAGCTGCACGCTGCGCGCACCGAGTCCCGTCAGCCTGCGATCCCACGGCTCCTTGCCGAGCGGGACTGACGCCTGCGCCGGCCTGCCTCCCGCCGTCCCTGATCGGCGGGAGGCAGGCTGGTGATTTTCCACCGGGACGGAGTAGATTGCCCGCATGGAATCCGCACTGATGCTCGAAATCGTCCTGCGCGCCGGAACGTCGGCGCTTTGCCTGCTTGTGGCAGTCGGCCTGTTGATGGACGGGCGGTCCAACACCGCGAGGCTCGGGGCGCTGTTTGCGCTCGGCGCGGCGGCCTATGTGCTGTGCCACCCGGCCGAAATGCTGGATGCGCTCGGTCCGGCGCGCTGGATCATCATTCCGCTGGGTGATCTGGAAGGCGTGTTTTTCTACTGGTTCGCGCTGACGCTGTTCAATGACCGCTTCTGCTGGAAGCTCCACTGTCTGTGGCCGGTCCTGCCGGTAGCGATCGCGCACGGCGTCGTCCGGGCGATGCCCGGGACTTTCGCGGCCGGGATCGGCGAGATCGTCGCGGCCAGCCTGATCCTCTTCTTCATGGGCCATGCCGTGCTGCTGGCGGTCCGGCACATGGCCGATGACCTGGTGGTTCACCGGCGCGGTTTCCGGGTCTTTTTCAGCCTGACCGTCGGCGTGCTCGGGATTGCGGTTGCGCTGACCAAGATCTGGGACGCGCCGCACGGCGTGATGACCGCCTTTGGCCAGGTCGAGGCGGTTTTGTCCTTCGCCATCGCCCTGTCCTTCGCCCTGTGGGCGCTGAAGGCTCGCGACGACATTTTTGCCTTGCCCGAAGCGGCAACGCCCATCGGCGAAGCCGAGCAGCGAATCGACACCATCGCTCCCGAAGACCGCCCGATCATCGCCCGGCTGAAGGACGAGATGGCCCGGGGCCGGTATCGCGAACCGGGCCTGACCGTCGGGTCGCTGGCAACGATTGTCGGCACGACCGAGCACCGGCTCCGCCGCCTGATCAACCAGGGGCTCGGCTACCGGAATTTTTCCTGCTTCCTCAACGAGGCGCGGATCAATGACGCCAAGGGCATCCTGTCTGATCCCGACGAATCCCGGCGCCAGATCGTGCAGGTCGCCTTTGATCTCGGTTACGGCTCCATTGCCTCGTTCAACCGCGCCTTCCGCGATGCGACGGGCATGAGCCCGACGGTTTTCCGGCGCCGCGAACTGGAACGCGCCTGATCTGCCATTGCGCCGGTTCCCTGACTGCCTAGATTGGACGCCTCACCGGAGGCGTATTCATGGACAGTTTTCTTGGCCAGGCCCTGATCTTCCTGATCGCGGGCGTGATTGCCGTTCCAATCGCCAACCGGCTCGGCCTCGGCTCGGTGCTGGGTTATCTGCTCGCTGGCATTGCCCTGTCTCCCGTGCTCGCTGCTGTCGGAATCGATCCAGAAAACCTGTTGCATTTCGCCGAGTTCGGCGTGGTGATGATGCTGTTCATCATCGGGCTCGAATTGTCTCCCAAGCTGCTGTGGGACATGCGTATCCGCCTGCTCGGCCTTGGCGGGGCGCAGGTCATCATCACGGCGGCGCTGATCGCGGCCGGTGCCTTCGCCCTCGGACTGGAATGGCGTGCCTCGATCGCGGTGGGGTTGATCCTGTCCCTGTCCTCGACCGCCATCGTCCTGAAGACGCTTGAGGAAAAATCCCTGATGAAGACGGAGGGCGGCCGCGCCAGCTTCTCCATACTTCTGTTTCAGGATGTCGCCGTCATCCCGATCCTGGCCATCCTGCCCCTGTTGATGGTGCCTGGCGGCTACCCTTCACCGGAAGAGACCCATGCCGCCGAAACGCTGATCTCGCATCTTCCCGGATGGATGCAGGCGGGCGTCATCGTCGGGGTTATTGCCGGCGTCGTCCTGTTCGGCCGCTTTGCCGTCCGCCCGATGTTGCGGGTCATCGCCAATACGCGGCTTCGCGAGATGTTCACCGCGGCGGCCTTGCTGATCGTGATCGCGATTTCCTGGCTCATGACAATGGTGGGGCTGTCGCCCGCGCTGGGTGCCTTCCTTGCCGGCGTCGTCCTGGCCGACAGCGAATTCCGCCACGAACTTGAGGCGGACATAGACCCGTTCAAGGGATTGCTGCTCGGCCTGTTCTTCATCACGGTCGGGGCCGGGGTCGATTTCGAGATGCTGATGGCCGAACCGGCCATCATCGTGGGTATCGCGATCGGCCTGATCGTCCTGAAGATCGCGGTGATCTCGGTGATTGCGCTGGGCTTCAAACTGCCGGCCACCGACCGCTGGCTGGCCGCGCTGGGGCTGGCGCAGGCGGGGGAATTCGGCTTCGTCCTGCTCACCTTCGCGACCGGAAACGACGTGCTGTCCGAAGCGCTGGCCGGACGACTGACGCTGTCCATCACGCTGTCCATGCTTGTCACACCGCTCCTGTTCATGGCGTGGCAGTACCTGTTGCGGCCCAAGCTCGCCAAGCGCGAGCCAGAGGTCGAACGCGGACCCGACCAGATCGATGAACAGGGCGTGGCGATCATTGCCGGGCTCGGGCGGTTCGGCCAGATCGTGCAGCGCATGCTGACTGCCAGCGGCTACACCACCGTCGTTCTCGATCACTCTGCGCCTCAGATCGAGCTTCTGAACAAGTTTGGCGTGAAGGCCTATTACGGCGATGCCGCACGGGTGGAGTTGCTTCATGCTGCGGGAATCGAGCGCGCAAAGGTCCTGGTTGTGACCATCGCCAATGTCGACAAGGCAATCGCGATCACGAAATTCGCCAAGCAGGCCAATCCCGACGTGAAGGTGATCACGCGCGCGACCGACCGGGTGAACAATTACCGGCTGTGCGAAGCCGGCGCCGACATCGTGATCCGCGAAACCTTCTTCTCGGCGCTCGAAGCGGCGGGGCATGCGCTGGAATCGCTCGGCATTCCGCGCGAGCAGGCCGAGCGCATGAAGGCGCGCTTCCGCGAGCATGACGAAGCGGGACTGTCCGACCTGTTCGAGCACTGGAAGGACAATCCCGACGTCTTCCGGAACCAGAATTATATCAGCCGCGCACGGTCACTCAGCCAGACGCTGGGAGAAGTGCTGTCAAAGGACCGGCTCGATCACGAGGCCGGTGACGATCCGGTCCGCCGCGACTGACGCCAGCCAAAGACCAGGATCAGCGGCACGACCCACGGAAAGATCCGCTCGAACGGATCGCCGGGCAACGCCGCGAGCCGGGCCGGCAGGCTGTCGCCGCCGATCTGTCCGTAGATGTAAAAGAAGACGGTCGTGAAAAAGCCGAGCGTGATCGCCGCGAGGATGGCGGCCGGTTTCGGCTCGACCCCTGCAACGCGCGCGAACAAGATCGGTCCGAAGGCCGCGCCGAGCGCTGACCACGAGAACAGCACGCGGCTGAATATGCTGGCGGGCAGTGTCATCGCCAGGACAACGGCCAGCACGCACAGGACCGTCATCACGATGCGCGAAATCAGGACCTCCCGCCCGGGCATGGCCTTCGCGACACCCATGTCGTGCGCAACCGCCGCCGAGGTCGCGACCAGAAGGCTGTCGACCGTAGACATGACCGCAGACAGGACCGCTGCGATGACAAGGCCCGCGAGGAGGGGCGGAAAGAGCTCCCCGGCGAGGGTGTAGAACATCGCCTCGCCCTCCTGTCCCGCACCGAGCAAGGCCCGTCCCGACAGGGCCAGCGTCGCCATGCCGGCATAGATGATCACCGCCCAACCCATCGCGATGGCGAAGCCGCGCTTGCGCGCTGCGTCGTCCTTGACCGCCATCAGGCGCGCGATGAGGTGAGGCTGGCCGAACGTGCCGAGACCGATCGAGGCGATGCCGAACGCAAAGCCGAGGAAGAGGAAGTCCGGCCGACCGCCGGTCCAGGACAGGTAGGTTTCGGGTTCGGCCGCCGAGAGCGTGGCGATCACCGCGTCGGGTCCGCCGGCCGCGATCAGGGCGGCAGCCGGCAGGAAAACGGCAATCATCGCCATCAGTGCGCCCTGGATGGTGTCGGTGACGCTGACGGCCCAGAAGCCGCCCATCAGGGAGTAGATCAGGATGACGGCCGCGCCGATGGCAACGCTCTCAAAATGCCCGAGGCCAAACTGGCTCTCGAAGGCTATCGCGGCCGCGCCGAACTGAGCCGCGATGTAGAAGATGAAGCAGAACAGGACGAGCAGTGCGCTCCACGCCGCGATGGCCTTGCGCGCCAGCCCGGTCGTGCCAGCGGCCATGTAGTCGGTCATGGTCAGATGGCCGCGCTCCTCGGTCTCGGCGCGGATTTTCGGACCCAGCCACAGCCAGACCACGACATAGCCCATCAGGATTCCGGGGATCATCCACAGCGCCGACAGGCCGTTGGCATAGATGAAGCCCGACACGCCCAGGAGCACCCAGGCCGAAGATGTCGAGGCGGCATAGCTCAGCCCCGCCACCCACGGGCCCAACCCGCGCCCGCCGAGGAAGAAGTCGCTTTCGCTCTTGTTGCGGTTCGACGCCCAGAGCCCGACACCCAGCAGCATCAGCTTGTAGGCCGCGAGCGTGCCCAGAATGATCCAGTTATCCATGAATCCTCCCCCGTTGGCGTGACACTAGCGGGGAGTCGGGAGAAGAGGCAAAGGGGGAGGCGCTTCCATTCCCCTCCCCTTGAAGGGGAGGGACGCGATCGGCCTTCGCAAGAAGGACGGGAGCGGGGTGGGGTGAACTTTCCTGCAAGTCACCCCCACCCCGGTCGGCTGGCTGACGCTCAGCCTCCCGGCCCTCCCCTCAAGGGGGAGGGCGGCGAAAGTTATCGGACAACACATCTGCCCCCGCTTGCCTCCTGCCCGCAAAGGGCTAGAACCCCGATCAAGACAGGAATCCGAGGGAGTGCCCGACATGAACGCCAAGGCCGACGCGCTGACTTTCAACTGGGAAGACCCGCTCTTTCTCGACGGTCAGCTGACCGAAGAGGAGCGCATGGTCGCCGAGACCGCGCGCGGCTACGCGATGGAAAAGCTGATGCCGCGTGTCATCTCGGCCAACCGGGACGAGCGCTTTGACCGTGAAATCCTGTCCGAGATGGGCGAGCTGGGCCTGCTCGGCTCCACCCTTCCGGAAGAGTATGGCGGCGCCGGCCTCAGCCATGTGGCCTATGGCCTGATCGCGCACGCCATCGAGAGTGTCGACAGCGGATATCGCTCGGTGATGAGCGTGCAGTCCTCGCTGGTGATGTATCCGATCTATGCCTTCGGCACCGAGGAGCAGCGCAAGAAGTATCTGCCCAAGCTCGCCAGCGGCGAATGGGTGGGCTGTTTCGGACTGACCGAGCCCGATGGCGGCTCCGATCCGGGCGCGATGCGCACCACGGCGAAGAAGGTTGATGGCGGCTATGTCCTCAACGGCTCGAAGACGTGGATTTCCAACTCGCCGATCGCCGATGTCGCCGTTGTCTGGGCCAAGCTTGACGGCGAGATCCGCGGCTTCGTGGTTGAACGCGGCACGCCGGGCCTCGAAACGCCGAAGATCGAGGGCAAGCTGTCGCTGCGCGCCTCCATCACCGGCATGATCATGCTGGACGACTGCAAGGTGGGCGAGGATGCCCTGCTGCCGAATGTGAAGGGGCTCAAAGGTCCGTTCTCCTGCCTCAACAAGGCCCGTTACGGGATTTCGTGGGGCGCGATGGGCGCGGCGGAATTCTGCTGGAAGGCATCGCGCGACTACGCGATGGAACGCGTCGTGTTCGGCAAGCCGATTGCCGGAACCCAGCTCGTCCAGAAGAAACTCGCGGACATGCAGACCGAGATCGCCCTCGGCCTTCAGGGCGCGCTGCGCCTCGGGCGCCTGCTGGATGACGGCGCGTGGATTCCGGAAGCCATCTCGATGATGAAGCGCAACAATTGCGGCAAGGCGCTCGCGATTGCCCGCGAGGCGCGCGACATCCATGGCGGCAACGGCATCGCCGAGGAATATCACATCCTGCGCCACGCGATTAACCTCGAAACGGTCAACACCTATGAGGGCACGCACGACGTTCACGCCCTCATCCTGGGGCGCGCCCAGACCGGCCTGCAGGCGTTCGCGTAAGGACGGCCGGCCATGTCCGGCCCGCTCTTCCTGTCGCGCAAGGGGCCGGTCACCGAACTGGTCCTGAACCGCCCCGAGCGGCGCAATGCCCTGACCGAGCGCATGCTGACCGATATTCCGGGTCTGCTGAACGAGGCGCTTGAGGATGCTGGCCTGCGGGTGCTGGTCGTGCGCGGCGCGGGCGGGCATTTCACTGCCGGAGCCGACATTGGCGAGTTCGCCGACATTTACGCGACCGAGTCGCGCGCCGACGCCTATTCGCTGACCATCGCCCGCGCGCTCGACGCGCTCGCAGCCTTTCCCGCGCCAGTGATCGCCCGGGTTGAAGGCGCGTGCATCGGCGGGGGGTGCGGTCTGGCGCTGGCGTGTGACCTGCGGTTTGCGACCGAGACAGCCCGGCTCGGGATCACACCGGCCAAGCTGGGGCTCGCCTTTCCGTTCAACGACACCAAGAGACTGGTCGATGCGGTCGGGATTCCGGCGGCCAAGGACCTCATCTTCACCGCCCGGCATGTCGGCGCGGACGAGGCGTTGGCGATGGGGCTGGTGGACCGGGTCTGGCCTCTCGAGCATTTCGACGCGGAATTCGCCGACTGGCTTGCCCCGCTGCTCGCCGGGTCGCCGCACACGGCGAAGGTGATGAAGCAGATGATCGGCCTGATAGCGGGCGGCGCAGCGCAGGAAACCTCCGAGACCCGCAAGCTGTTTCGCGACGCGTTTACGGGCGACGATTTCCAGGAGGGCTACCAGGCCTTTCTCGGCAAGCGCGCGCCCGACTTCACGAAGCGGCGGTCATGAGCGGCGAGCCCCCCCTGAAAGGGCTGAAAATCCTTGAACTCGCCCGCGTGCTCGCGGGGCCGTGGATCGGGATGACGCTGGCAGACCTCGGTGCAGATGTCATCAAGGTGGAAAGCCCAGAAGGCGACGACACGCGCCGCTGGGGTCCGCCCTGGGTCGAACACAAGGGCGAACGCGCCGCAGCCTATTATCACGCCTGCAATCGCGGCAAGCGCTCCATCGTCCTCGATTTCAGGACCGAACAGGGCCGCGAGGCGGTGCGCCGGCTGGCCGCGCAAAGCGATGTCCTGATCGAGAATTTCAAGCATGGCGGGCTGGCGAAATACGGGCTCGATTACGCCAGCCTGAAGGCTATCAACCCGCGGCTCGTCTATTGCTCGGTCACGGGTTTCGGCCAGACCGGGCCGCGCGCCGACCTGCCGGGCTACGACTTCATCGTCCAGGGCATGGCGGGGCTGATGGACCTGACCGGAGAACCGGACGGACGCCCCCAGAAGGTCGGGATTCCAATCGCCGACATCCTGACCGGCCTCTATGGCATCATTGCCATTCAGGCTGCCCTCGCTCGCCGCGCAGCGACCGGTCTGGGCGAGCATGTCGACATGGCACTGATGGACGCAATGACGGGCGTGCTCGGCAATCAGGCGCTGAACTATCTGGTCTCCGGCACTTCGCCGCACCGGATGGGATCGTCGCACCCCAACATCGTGCCCTATCAGGCGGTCCCGTGTTCGGACGGCTACCTGATCCTGGCCGTAGGCAATGACGGCCAGTATGCCCGCCTGTGCGATGTTCTGGAGGTCGCGGCGTTGCGCGATCCGCGCTTTGCCAGCAATGCCGGCCGGGTCGAGCATCGCGCCGAACTGGTGCCGCAGATCGAGGCGGCGACCCGGCGGCTCAGCCGCGCTCAATTGCAGGCGGCATGCGACACCCACGTGATTCCCGCCGGACCGATCCATGATGTCGGGGAGGTTTTCGCCGACCCGCAGATCGTCGCGCGCGGCATGCGGATCGACCCCGAAGGCGTACCGGGCGTGAAAAGCCCGATCCGTTTCGCCGACGCCGGCCTGTCGCTCGACCGGGCCTCACCGGCGCTGGGCGAACACACCGACGCGATTCTTGCCGAAATCGGCATGACCCCGTCCGGCGACTAAAGCCGCGCTTCAATCCTCTCTCAGACCGGTCCGGATCGCGGCGAGCAGTTCGGCTTCATTGAACGGCTTGGTGATGGTCGGGCAAGCGGCCAGCGACGCTGGCAATCCCTCCATCCGCTCATAGCCGGTACAAAAGACCACCGGCACGCCTGCGGCGACCAGTTGTTCTGCGAGCTCCCAGCTGCGTTCGCCGCGCACATTGCAATCGAGCAGCGCCAGATCCGGCATTTCGCGGTCCACCGCCTCGCGGGCCTGGTCCATCGTGCCTGACGGCCCGATAACCCGGTATCCCGCGTCGGTGACACGCTTCGCCAAATCCATCGCGGTCAGGGCCTCGTCTTCAACGATCAGAACGGTGGGATTTCTGTCCTCGGACCGAGCACGACCCTCCGCCGCTGTGTCCGACAAGGATTCCGCGCCGCCACCGGGCGACCGCTCGAGCGCTCCGGAGATCCGCACCGTCAAGCCGTCCTCCCGCCAGTCGTGGCTCATCTGGCCGTCTTCAAACTGGCCGACGAGCGTCGTCAGGAGCGTCGAACCGAAGCCGGACGTTGCGGGGCGATCGATCTTGAAAGGAACGGTTTCCTTCCAGGTAACGCTGACACCGCTGGCCGTGCGTTTCCAGGCGACATCGATCCGGCCTCCCGGCCGGGACAGGGCACCGTATTTTGAGGCGTTGGTGGCCAATTCATGCGCGATCAGGGCCAGCGACTGGGCTGAAGCAGGCGGCAGCGCCAACTCGGGACCCTCAAGCGTGATGTCGACCGCACCGCGCGCTTGGAACGGCTCCAATTCCTCGGTGATCAGTTGTTTCAGGTCCGCCCCTTGCCAGCGCGAGGCGGCGAGATGGCCATGCACACGGGCAAGTGCGGAAATGCGGCCCTCGACGCTATGCTTGAACACCTCGGTGCTGGGCGCGCTGGTCAGGCGCACGACGGCCAGCGCCACCGACAGCGCGTTCTTGGCGCGATGATCGATCTCGCGCATCAGAAGCGTCTGACGCTCCTCGGTGCGCTTTTGCTCGGTGATATCGGTATTGGTCCCGAACCAGCGGACAATCTGACCCGACGCATCCCGGATCGGCATGGCGCGCGACAGGAACCAGCGATACTCGCCGTCGCGGTGGCGCAAGGGGAATACGTCTTCCCAGGGCTCGCCCGCTTCCACGGCCTTCGAGAATTTCTCGACGACCCGGTCGATGTGATCCGGGTGATGAACCGACCGCCACCCCCAGCCTTGCATCTCTTCGAGCGTGGTGCCCGTGTAGTCGAACCAGCGGCGATTATACCAGAAAATCCATCCATCCGGCCGGGTGATCCAGGCCAGTTGGGGTATGGCGTCGACCATCAACTCGAAATCCGAACCCAGATCGACCGGCGTCATCCCGGATTGGGGAAGATCATTCATTCGGGGGACAAGCTCCTGAAACCCTGCGGCAAAAATATTCCAACCGGGCGAAACCGCATAGTCATTCCCGTCACCTCCGAAATCCAGCTCCAGCCGCTTCAACGCGCTTCGCGCCCCGGACGTTCACGGCCTTGCGGCTTTTTCTCACGGAACGTCACGACCTTTGTGATCGCACGTGATTTCCGGTCGGCGGCGCGGGATCCTAGGGTGGCAGCTGGACGAAGACCGTGTTGCGGTCCATGTCCCTATGTCTGGAAGCCCGGATACGCCCGTGGATGGAACGCCGCACATCGCCGCGACTCCCCTGATCGACGCCTTCGGGCGGCGGATCACCTATCTGCGCCTGTCGGTGACCGATCGCTGCGACCTTAGATGCCGGTATTGCATGAAGGCGCGGCCGGAATTCCTGCCGAAGTCCGAGGTTTTGACCCTCGAGGAGCTGGAACAGGTCGCGCTCGCCTTCGTCGCGCGCGGCGTCACCAAGATCCGCGTCACGGGCGGCGAGCCGCTGGTGCGGCGCGACGTGATCACCTTGATCGAACGGCTGGGGGACAGGCTTGGCGCCGGTCTCGAAGAACTGTGCCTGACAACAAACGCGACGCGGCTGGAGGAATTCGCCCCCCGGCTGGCGGCTGCGGGCCTGAAGCGGGTCAATGTCTCGCTCGATACGCTGGACCCGAAGACCTACCACGCGCTGACGCGCGGCGGGTCGCTTGACCGTGCGCTCGCGGGGATCGCGGCGGCCCGGACGGCCGGGTTGAAGATCAAGATCAATGCCGTCGCATTGAAGGATACCAATGCGGCCGCGCTGCCCGGCCTGATCGAATGGGCGCACGGTGAGGGGCATGATGTGACGCTGATCGAGGTGATGCCGATGGGCGAGGTCGAGGCCAACCGGTTTGACCAATTCCTTCCCCTCGATGCGGTGCGGCAGGATCTGGAAGCCCGCTGGACACTGACCGACCTGACCGATGCGACGGGAGGTCCCGCCCGCTATGTCAGGGTCGCTGAAACCGGCGGACGGCTGGGCTTCATCACGCCGCTGACCTCGAATTTCTGTGCCGGATGCAACCGGGTCCGCGTGACCTGCACCGGCCAGCTCAATGCCTGCCTCGGCCGCGACGGATCGCTCGACCTGAAGGCCGCGCTGCGCAGCGGCGGTCCGGGCGCGCTTGATGCCCTGCTCGACCGGGCGATGATCACCAAGCCCGAGGCGCATGACTTCCGGATCGGCCGGGAGGGATCGTCCGGCGCGTCCCGCGACATGGCGCGGACGGGGGGCTGATCCATGAAGGTGCTGTTCTTCGGCCGTCCGGCTGATCGTCTGGGCCGCTCGCGTGACATCGCCCTGCCAGAGGATGCGACAGTGGGCGGCGTTCGAAACGCCTTGGCGAAAGAGGACGGAGCCGCCGCTCTCCTGCTCGAACCCGGCATTCGCGCTTCGGTCGACCGACAGATCTGCGACGACCGCACGCCGGTCACGGACGCCAGCGAGATCGCGTTCTTCTCGGCCTTCTCCGGAGGCTGAGCGATGCGTGTCGAAACCCGCCTGACACACGAGCGGATCGATGCCGCCGCCGAGCTCAGCCGCTTCACGTCAGAAGCCCGCAATGCCGGCGCCGTGGTCAGCTTCACCGGCATCGTGCGAAGCGAAGCCGGGACCCGGGCGCTGGAACTGGACCACTATCCGGGCATGACCGAAGCGTCGATCGAGACGCTGGCGACCGAGACCGCCGGGCGCTTCGAGATATCCTCGCTCCTGGCCGTGCACAGGGCGGGGCTTATCCCCGCGGGCGAGACAGTCGTCTTCGTCGCTGCGGCGGCCCCGCACCGGCGGGCCGCGTTTCAGGCCGCCGATTGCCTGATGGACCGGCTGAAGACCGAGGCGGCGTTCTGGAAGCGTGAAATCGCAACCGACGGCGCGCGCCGGGTCGAGCCGCATGATAAAGATCACGAAGATCGAAATAGATGGGACGAAGATGATGGCCGGCGTTGACGAAACTCGTGACTTCGTGCCGCTGAAAATCGCGGTGATGACGGTGTCCGACACGCGCACCGAAGACACCGACACGTCCGGAAAATTGCTCGCCGACCGGCTGACGGCTGCCGGACACACCCTCCACGCACGCGCCATCGTGCCGGATGAGGCAGGCCGCATCCGCGCTCAGGCATCCGATTGGCTGGCGTCCGGAGCGGACATTATCCTCACCACCGGCGGTACTGGCTTTGCGCCGCGCGATGTGACACCGGAAGCGATCAAGCCGCTGTGCGACCGCATCATGGACGGGTTCTCGGTGGTGTTTCACACCGTCAGCCTGAAGACGGTCGGACTGTCCACGTTGCAGTCGCGGGCCTTTGCCGGGCAGGCGGGAAAGAGTTTCATTTTTTGCCTGCCGGGGTCGACCGGGGCGTGCCGGGACGCGTGGGACAACATTCTCGCCTTCGAGCTCGATGCGCGCTACCGGCCCTGCTCCATCTTCGAAATCCTGGAGGCCAACCGGAATGTCTGACGGGAACAGGCTCTCGCATCTGGACGCGGAAGGCCGCGCCCGCATGGTCGATGTTTCGGGAAAGCCCGCCACGGCCCGCCGGGCCGTGGCACAGGGGCATCTCGCCTGCTCGGCCGAGACGCTGCAGCGGGTCCGGGACGGCAACACGCCCAAGGGCGCGGTGATCTCGACCGCGGAGCTGGCCGGGGTGATTGGCGGCAAGCGCACCAGCGACCTTGTCCCCCTTTGCCACCCGCTGCCGCTGACCAAGCTGTCGGTCACGATCACGCCCAACGACACCCTGCCCGGCTTCCTGATCGAGGCCGAGGCGAAAACCACCGGCCCGACCGGGGTCGAGATGGAGGCGCTCACCGCCGTGTCGATTGCCGCGCTGACCCTGTTCGACATGCTCAAGGCGATCGACAAATCGATGACGATTGGCGGGATCATGGTGACCGGGAAGACCGGTGGAAGATCCGATCTGAAATCGGACCGGGCATGATCGGTTTCGACGAGGCCATTTCCCGGCTGACGGGGGTCGCCAGCCCGCTTGGAACCGAGACCATCGCCCTGTCTCAGGCCGCTGGACGGCGGCTGGCGGCGGACGTGACCGCCCGCCTCGACTCGCCCCGGCGCGCCGTTTCAGCCATGGACGGCTATGCGGTTCGCAGCGCCGACCTGACCGGCGGACTGCCCCTGAAGGTGATCGGCGAAAGCTATCCGGCCAACCCGTTCGGCCACGAGATCACGGATGGGATGTGCGTCCGGATTTTCACTGGAGCCGCCGTGCCAGCCGGCGCGGACCGGGTGGTCATGCAGGAGAATGCCGTTCGCGAGGGCGGGCATGTCCGGGTGTCCGAACAGGGGGAGCGCTCCCACATTCGTGCCGCCGGATCGGACTTCCGGACGGGAGCGGTCCTGCTCAACGCCGGGCGCCGGCTGGACGCGCGCGCGCTGGTTGTTGCCGCCGCCGGAGATACCGACCAGCTCGAAGTCTTTCGCCGCCCCAGCGTGTTCGTTCTGGCCACCGGCGACGAACTGACCGAACCGGGCAAGGCTGCGGCCACACCCGACGCGATCCCGGATTCCCTCTCGCATGCGCTGACCGCCTTCATCGGCGCGTGGGACGGCGTGTCGATCGGGCAGGTCCGGATTGCCGATGACCGCGACGTGCTGGAAGCGGCTGCGCGCCAAGCCCTGATGAGCGCGGACGTGGTTGTCGTGACGGGTGGCGCCTCGGTGGGCGAAAAGGACTTCGCGCGTGACATGTTCGGGTTCGCCGATCCCCAGGAGGTCTTCTCGAAAGTCGCAATCAAGCCGGGCAAGCCGGTCTGGCTGTCGACCGTTGGGGACGGTCTTGTGCTCGGCCTTCCGGGCAATCCGACTTCGGCCATGGTGACGGCGCGGCTCTTCCTCGCTCCGCTCCTCAGCCGGTTGGCCGGCGGCGATCCGGGAGCCGCGCTGGACTGGACGGAGCGGACGCTGACGACCGGGATCGGACCCAATGGCGGCCGCGAAAGTTTCCATCGCGCCCGCCTCGTCGAGGGCCGGGCCGAGCCGTTGGGGACGCATGATTCCGGTGCGCAGGCGGCGCTGGCCAACGCCGATCTGCTGGTCCGGCAGGCGGCCGATGATGCCGGGTTCGAAGCGGGCGATACCGTTCGGACGCTGGCCTTCTAGGCGAGACTCTCAAGGCTGACCGTCTTGATCAGCGCGTAAACGTCCTGCCCTTTTTCCAGTGCGAGAATGTCGGCCGACTCGCGCGTGATCCGGGCGCGCAGGTGAACACCATTGGCGTCGAGCCATAGATCGCAAAAGGCTCCCGCGTCGCGCCGCTCGATCAGTTGCGCCTCAATGACGTTTCGGATGCTGGTCCCCTCGGGGCGGCGCGTGGCAATCGCCACGTCGCGGGCGCGGATGCGCAGCCGGACCACAAGACCGGGAGCCGTCGACCCAAGCCCCGGAACGGTCAGCGTCTGGCCCGCGAGATCGAGGCGGGCGAGACCATAGGTCTGCGACGTCTCGACCAGTCTGGCCTGAACCACCACACCCGCCTCGAAGCCTTCGCCGGGCGCTGGGTCCAGCCCCTCCATCACGGCGGCGGCGGGGCCCAGGGCCGTGACCTGCCCGGCCCGCAGTACCATGATCCGGTCGGCCAGACGCGCCATTTCGTCAATGGAATGGCTGACATAGAGGGCCGGAATAGCGAAGCGCGACAGGGCCGATTTCAAGAAAGGCAGGATGGCCACCTTGCGGTCGGCATCCAGAGCGGCGAACGGCTCGTCGAGCAGCAGGAGACGCGGCGCGGTCAGCAGAGCGCGGCCCAGCGCCACACGTTGCGCTTCGCCCCCGGACAGCGAGGACACATGCCGCCCAAGGAGCGGTCCGAGATCCAGCGCGTCAATGACGTCGGCGCGGGCCGGTCCACCCTCCGGAGCCCGTTGGCGGGCATAGTCAAGATTGCCCTGGACGCCGAGATGCGGGAAGAGACGCGGGGACTGAAAGACCGTTCCGGCCGGGCGCTGCCAGGCGGGCCGGTGCGTCCAGTTCTCGCCCGCGAAAGTCACGCTGCCCCGGTCCGGTTTTTCAAATCCGGCAATCAGGCGCAGCAAGGTCGTCTTGCCCGCCCCGCTCGGTCCGAACACCCCCGTGACGCCAGAAGCAGGGATCGCTGCGGTTACGGCCAGTGAGAAATCACCGCGACGGTGTTCGAGATCGAGGACCAGCTCACCGGACATGCAGGATGCGCCCCCGACCCAGCGTATAGACCGCGAACAGCGTCACGAAGGCGAAAACCAGCAATCCCGCCGAGAGGATGTGCGCCTGCGCGTATTCCAGCGACTCCACGTGCTCCCACACGGCAATCGAGATCGTGCGTGTGCGGCCGGGAATGTTGCCGCCGACCATCAGGATCACGCCGAACTCCCCGATCGTGTGCGCGAAGCTGAGCACGGCTGCTGTCAGCGCGCCGCGCGCCGACAGCGGCAGGGCGACGGAGAAGAAGGCGTCGAGGGGCCTGGCGCGCAGGCTGGCTGCCGCTTCCATCATGTCGGGCCCGACACGCTCGAAGGCGGCCTGAAGCGGCTGCACCGCGAACGGCAGTGAATAGACAATTGAGGCCACCACCAGCCCGGTAAAGGAGAAGGCGAGTGTCGAGCCTGTGACCTGCAGCCACGCCCCGCCCAAGGGCGAGACCGGGGCCATCAGGAGCAGGAAGTAGAAGCCCAATACGGTGGGAGGCAGGATGAGCGGCAATGCCGTCACGGCCTCCACCACCGGGCGGATGCGCGAACGCGTGGTCGCCAGCCACCAGGCCAGCGGCAGGGCGATCCCCATCAGGATCACGGTCGTGACGCTGGCCAGGGCGAGCGTGAGCAGGATCGGGCCGATCATTCCCTGCCTTCCGTGTCATAGCCTGCAGCAGCGATCACGGCGCGTGCTTCATCAGATTGAAGGAACAGCAGGAATCCGATGGCGGCAGGATTGTCCGCACCACGCGGCAACAGGACTGCGTCCTGCGCCAGCGGGATATGCAAGTCTTGCGGCACGACCCACGCGCTGCCCCGATTCTCGGACCATTGTGACTGGGCGATAAACCCCAGTTCGGCATTGCCCGACGCAATCAGGGCATGGGTCGAGCCGACATCCCCGCCCGTGACAATGCGATCTGCCAGCGCGTCGGCGAGCCCGAGGGATTGAAGTGTCTCCATCGCGGCTGCGCCATAGGGCGCGAACCGGGGATTGGGCAGCGCCAGCGCGCGGAACTCGCCCGCCAAGGCAGGGACACCGTCGGCGCCGATCCGGTCCGGATCTGCGCTCCAGAGGACGAGGCGCCCGAATGCGTAGGTGAATTGAGAATCGGCGGTGGCACGACCTTGCGCCACCAGTTGCGCAGGGCGTTCTGAATCGGCCGACAGGAAAGCGTCATAAGGCGCACCTTCCACGATCCGGGCAAAGAGCTGACCCGTTGAACCGGACGAAAGGGTGACATGATGCCCGCTCTCGTCCCGATAGGCGTCCGCCAGTATTTCGGCGGTCGGCGCGAAGTTCGCAGCGACCGCGATCAGCGCTTCGCTCCGCTCGGCGGCCGGCGGAGGACTGCAGGCGGCGGCGAGACTTGCCGTGAGGGCCGTGAGAGCAATGCGCAGCATGGAAAGGACGCTAGAGTCCGGGCGCGATTGCAGCAAGCGATCCGGCTTCACGCCAGCGCCGTCTTGCCCCTACACTGCGCTCATGATCACTGGCTCATGTCATTGCGGCGCGGTCACATGGCGTTATCCGAAACGCCCGGACAAGCTGACCTCGTGCAACTGCTCCTACTGCCGCCGCGCGGGCGGGCTGTGGGCCTACGCGCATCCCGGAGACATCGACGTGGCCTACGCGAAGGGCAGCGTGATCCGCTACATCCAGGGAGACCGGACGCTGGCCTATGTCAGCTGCGCGAATTGCGGCTGCACGACGCATTGGGAAAACCTTGATGCGGACGCCGACCGCATGGCGGTCAATTTCGCGATGGCCGATCCATCCGAGGTCGAGGGCATTCGCATCCGCCATTTCGATGGCGCGGACAGCTGGACGTTTCTCGACTGACGCGTGGGAGATCAGGCGTTGAAGCGCCGGCCGTCCTCGGCAATCGTCTTCAACAGGGGTGAAATCCGGAAATCCGGGCCCAGCGCTTTCCGGTGCCGTTCCAGCCCTGACAGGACCCGGTTCACCCCGATCGTGTCGGCCCAGAACATCGGCCCGCCTGTCCAGACCGGCCAGCCATAGCCGTAAAGCCAGACGACATCGATGTCGGAAGCGCGCTGGGCGATGCCTTCCTCAAGGATTTTCGCCCCCTCGTTGATCATCGGATAGATCAGGCGTTCGCGAATTTCGCCTTCGGTGTAGTCTCCTTTGGGGATACCGGCCCTGGCGGCAAACCCGGCGATAATGTCCTCGGTTTCCTTCGACGGGGTGCGGGTGCGGTCGGCCGCGTAGTCATAGAAGCCCTTGCCGGTCTTCTGGCCCCGCCGCCCGCGTTCACACAGCACTTCTCGGACCGACGAAGACGAGGTCGTATCCGGATTCCAGCCGATATCGAGACCGGCGAGATCGGCCATCTGAAAAGGTCCCATCGGCATGCCGAAATTCGTCAACGCATCATCGACCTGCCACGGTGTGGCGCCTTCGAGAATCAAGGCATTGGCCTGTTCCTGGCGCGCAGCCAGCATGCGGTTGCCGATGAATCCATGACAGACCCCTGACACGACCGCGACCTTGCCGATCCGCTTTCCGACAGCCATCGCGGTGGCAAGCACGGCGGGCGCCGTCTGCTTGCCGCGGACGACTTCCAGCAGGCGCATGACATTGGCCGGTGAAAAGAAGTGCATCCCGAGGACATGATCGGGGCGGCGCGTCTGGGCGGCGATCTCGTCAATGTCGAGATAGGACGTGTTGGACGCCAGGATTGCACCCGGCTTGGCGATCTGGTCGAGCCGGTGGAAGATTTCCTTCTTCAACTCCATCGACTCGAACACGGCCTCGATGACGAGGTCGCAGTCACCCAACGCCTCGAAATCCAGTGTCGGGTTGAGACGGCTCATCGCGGCGTCGACCTGTTCGACGGTGAACTTCCCCTTGGCGGCAGATCGTTCGTAATTCTTGCGCATGATGGCTGTGCCACGATCGAGCGCCGCCTGTTCGCGCTCGACCATCGTCACCGGAATGCCGGCGGTCAGGAAGTTCATCGCGATGCCGCCGCCCATCGTGCCCGCGCCGAGTATGCCAACCTTCGCCAAGGTATAGGTCGCGGTGTCCTTCGGAAGGCCGTCAATCTTCTGAGCCGCCCGCTCGGCGAAGAAGACATGACGCATCGCCTTTGACTGCTCGCCGCCGACCAGTTCCATGAACAATTCGCGTTCAAGCGCCGTGCCGCGTTCGAAGGGCACGTTCACGGCAGCCTCGACCGCGACGATGCAGGCTTCCGGCGCGTCGAGCCCCTTGATCTTGCGGGCATTGTCCTGGCGGAAACGGTTGAACAGGTCCGGGTCTTCGCGCGCCGCGGCCAACATGTCCTCACGCTGGCTGGACACCGGGTGAGACGACGCGTCCATCACCTCGTCGGCGAGGTCTGCTGCTGCGTCACGCAGCCCGTCTTCAGGCGCGAGGCGGTCGACGAGGCCGGACGCATGGGCCTGTTTCGCACCCACGGGATTGCCGGACACGATCATGCCGAGCGCCGCCTCGGCTCCGATGACACGCGGCAGGCGCTGGGTGCCGCCCGCGCCTGGAAGCAGGCCGAGCTTCACTTCCGGCAAGCCCAGCTTCGCGGACGGAACCGCAACCCGGTAATGGCAGGCCAGCGCGATTTCCAGCCCGCCGCCGAGCGCCGTGCCATGAATGGCGGCGATGACCGGCTTCGGGCTGGCTTCGATCGTGTCGCACACTTCGGGCAGACCGGGGGCCTGCAAGGGCTTACCGAACTCCGTGATGTCCGCACCGGCAAAAAAAGTGCGCCCGTCGCAATTGATGATGATGGCTTTGACGCCCTTGTCGCCATTTGCCTTGGCGATTGCGTCGGCCAGTCCTGACCGGACGGCATGACCCAGCGCGTTGACCGGAGGATTGTTCGACGTGATCCAGAATATGTGTCCGGTTTTTCGCGTTGTGATCACCGTCATCGCCCCATACCCCTCATTCGATCCGGCGAGCACCGGACAATTCCCCATGCTGTTGAAACTAGGCGAGTCGCGGCGGGACGATCAATGCACTCCGGGCCTGAAAACGAACCAGGACTTCCGAAAAACACACATTCCCCTGACGCAAACGTCAACGTGACGACCCTGCGCTTCTCTGGTAATCGAGAGGCATGGGAGAGGCTGTGGACATCGACGACGCGAAGACGGCGCGGTTTCAGGAAAAGCGCGAGCGCATTCTTGAAGCGGCGACGCTGTTGATCAATCGGCATGGCCTGAAGGGGCTGACCTTTGTCGATGTGGCAGAGAAGGTCGGTCTGAACACCACCAGCGTGACCTATTATTTCCGCCGCAAGGAAATGCTGGCGGCGGCGGTTTTGCACCGCACGCTCGACCGCATCGAGACGCTGGTTGATTCAGGCGCGCGCGAGGCGGACCCGAAAGCCCGGGTCCGGGCCTATGTCACGGCCAATTTCGAGCTTCACGCGCGTATCCTGCGCGGCGAAGACGCGCCAATCGCAATCCTGTCCGACATCCGGGCGATGAAGCCGCCGCTGCGGACCGAATTGCTGGATCGCTACCTGCTGATCTTCCGCAAGCTGCGGGGCTATTTCGGCCTGCCCGCCGATGACCGTCAGCGCGCCCTGACGACAGCCCGCGCGCACGCCCTGTTGCAGAACATGTTCTGGCTGATTGCCTGGCTACCCGAGTATGGCGCCGAGGATTTCGACCGGGCACGTGACCGCCTGCTGGAAATTTTCGAGCACGGCTTTGCACCGTCAGGCGCGCGCTGGGCACCGGACGCATTGCCGGTGCCGCGCACCACGGGACACAGCCAAGGCATGCCCGGTCATTATCTTCGTACGGCGACCGAGCTGATCAATGAGCGCGGATATCGCGGTGCGTCTGTCGAGGACATCGTTGCGCAGTTGAACGTCACGAAGGGCAGTTTCTATCACCACCACGACGCCAAGGACGATCTGGTGGTCGACTGCTTCAAGCAGAGCCATTTGCGCACGTCGCTGGTGCAGCAAGCCGGCTTCGAGGCGCCGGGCGATTCCCTGCACCGGATCAACTCGGTCATCGCGACGCTGCTGGATGTGCAGTTTGCCGGCGACTTTCCGCTTTTGCGCTCGACAGCACTCCAGGCCCTGCCGGACGAATGGCGTATTGATGTGTTTGAGCAGTCGGGGCGCGTGGCGCGCCGCTTTGCCGGCATGCTGATCGACGGGATCAGCGAGGGCGTGATCCGGCCGATCGATCCGCTGATCGCCAGCCAGGTGATCATGGCGACGCTGAATGCCGCCTATGACCTGCGCAAATGGGCGTCCGGAATGCCGGGGGAAGAGGCCGTCGCGCTGTACGCGACGACCCTCACCCAAGGGCTGTTCGCCGACTGATTCAGTCGCGCGTGACGATCACCCAGATGGCGTGAATGACGCCCGGCAACCAGCCGAGCAGCGTCAGCAGAATGTTCAGCCAGAAGTGAAGTGTCAGGCCGACCTGCAGGAAAACGCCCAGCGGCGGCAGCAGGATGGCGAGAATGATGCGCAGAAGGTCCATGGATAATTCCTCGTGATTGGGGCGCGCGAGGCGCGAACAGTCACGACACAAACGATGCGCGAGGCCCGGAAGTTCCGGAAAAAATTGCGGGAACTGCGCACACACTGCGGCGTTCTCTGATCAGGCTGGGGCCGAACCTCCCCCTGTCTTCGGACCCTATTTTTCAGGAGAAAACTCCATGACGAACCACACCAACTTCCTCTTGTCCTCGAGCTCGATCAGCGGCGACAGCGTCGTCAATTCCGGCGGCGACGATCTGGGCCACGTCAAGGACCTGATGGTCGACCCGGTCACGGGCAAGGTCGATTACGCCGTCCTGTCCTTCGGCGGCTTTTTGGGCATGGGCGACAAGTATTTCGCCGTCCCCTTCAACCAGTTCTCCGTTGATCGCGAGAACAAGCGCATGGTCCTGAACGTCGACAAGGAGCGCCTGAAGGACGCCCCGGGCTTTGACAAGGACGACTGGCCGGATTTCGCCGATCCGCGCTTCCGCGACAGCGTCTCGAATTTCTACGCCGCCTGATTTTCTCCCCTTTCAGGCGCATGTCGGAACCGCGGCCTTCCTGCACGGAGGCCGCGGTTTCTCGTGGTCCCTCCCAGTCCGGGGTTATTGAATGAGCGCCGACATCTGCCTTGAACGCCACGCCCTGACACCGCAAAGCGCCGGACTGACCGATGCCAATACCGACGCGCCCGGATGGACGCGCAAGCGGCGCGGCAAGGGCTGGAGTTTCCACGACCTCAAGGGCCGGCTGATTGATGGAGACCGGCGCGAATGGTGTCAGTCGCTGGCGATTCCGCCGGCCTGGGACGCGGTCTGGATCAATCCCGATCGCAGCGGCCATATACTGGCATTCGGTGACGATGCCGAAGGCCGCCGCCAATACATCTACCATCCCGACTGGCGCGCCGCCGCCGACGCCGCCAAGTTTTCCGATCTCCCGTTGTTTGCAGAACGCCTGCCCCGGCTACGCAGCCGCATTACCCGTGCCTTGCGCGAAAGCGAAGACGAACACACGCTGGCGCTCGCCACCGTGGTCGGACTGATGGACTGCGCCGGCCTGCGCATCGGGTCGCGCCACCACCATGCCCGCACCGGCGCGGTCGGCGCGATCACGCTGTGCCGCAAACACCTGCGGTTCGAAGCGGACGCGGTCACGCTGCACTTCACGGGCAAGTCCGGGCAAAAACAGCGCATCACGGTCGACGCTCCCGAATTGTGCGGCGCGCTGGACCGCCTGGCCGACAGCGCGTCGTCGGCGCACATCTTCGATGGCGAAGGCCGTATGGTGCGTGAGCACGAGGTCAACGCCTTCATCCACGAGTTGTCGGGAGCCGACTTCACCGCGAAGGACTTTCGCACCTGGGGCGGAAGCGCAGCCGCCGCCGGCTATTTGCGGGCCACTGAGGAGCCCTCAATCAAGGGCGCCGCGCAGGCTGCCGCCGACTGGCTGGGCAATACGCCGGCCATTGCACGCAATTCCTATATTCACCCGGCCATCATCGAACAGGCCCGGCGGGGTGAGCCGGCAACCCGGCTGGCGGGTCCCACACGGCTTCGGGTGGGGGAGCGCACCTGCTTTGCGTTGATGGCCTGAGAGCTATTCGACCGGGTTGTCGCGGTCGAGAAGGTCTTCGCTTTCCTGCTCCGCTCGCTCCTCGCTGACCTTGCGCTCGAGATAGCGGTCGGGCGCGACGTCGAGCGCCTCGGGCTGCACGGGCGCGGCCTTCGGGCGGGCGGGTTTCGGCGATTTTGCCGGCTCAGCCGACACCTTGCCCGTGGGCAGGGCCTTGGCCACGGGGTCATCGAACCGCAGCCGGTAAATGGGTTCGGGCAGGGTGAAGCCTTCATCTTCCAGCACGGTCTTGGCGGCTCGAATGGCGAGGCTTCGTGCCTTCAGGAAGTCGCTATGCGTCTGGTCGACCCAGCCCGTGAAGCTGAGCACGATCGATGAATCGCCGACCTTGCGGATCACCGCATTGGGCGGCGGGTCTGTCAGCACGAAGTCGAGCTCGCGGATCGCCCTGAGACCGGCATCCATGGCCGCAATCGGATCATCCTCGCCGTCCACGCCAAGCTCGAAGGCGAAACGGCGTTCAGGATTGCGCGTATAGTTCAGGATGACGCCCTTGAAGACCTCGGCGTTCGGGATGCGCAGATGATTGCCATCGAGCGTCATCAGGACCGTGGCGCGCGATGTCAGGCGCACCACAATTCCCTCATGCTCGTTGATGACGACGTGTTCGCGCGCCCGGAAAGGCTGCCGGACACTCAACAGGATGCTGGCGATGTAATTCTCGATCGTGTCGCGAACTGCAAAGCCCAGGGCGAGACCGATAATGCCGACCAGGCCCGCGAACGTTCCCAGCAGCGCCATGGCCCCCAGCAGGGCGAGCGCGATGACCACCGCTAGGACGATGAATGCGACCCGCACCGTCTGCGACAACAACCGCGCGAGGAAGGGGTTGGGTGCCACCCTGTCCCAGAAGGCGGTCCAGGACGCGAACAAGTGTCCCGCCAGGATGACAAGGCAGAAGACGACCAGGACGATGACATAGACCGGCCATGACCGGGCGAGCCGGTTCATGAAGGCACGGGTGTCGTCGACGAAGGGCGAGACATTGCCTTCGATGTCGAGCGTGCGTTCGATCCGGTTCTCGACCGTCACGACGCCGGCGACCCGCTCGGCAATGGCGTTTGCCCGCTCGGATGCTGCCTCGCTGCCTACGCCCCCGGCCAGAACGACCACCCCGTTGCGGACCGTGACCTCCACCGCGGCGAGCGCCGGTATCTCCTGAAAGATTGCGTCGATCCGCGCGGCGATCGCTTCGTCCTGTGCCGTGCCGGACTCAAGCGCGATGGCGGTGCCGGGCTCGGCGTCCTGTACGGTCAGGGCTTCCGCCGGAGGCAGGAGCGCGACAAGGAAAGCCAGGAAGAGAGCGAGAAAGGCGATGCGGACAAGGCCGCCGGAGGGGAGCTGGATCATGACACCCCAACGCCACCCGGTTTCGCGGGTTCCGTCAAGGCAAGCGGCGCGCCGGAGGAGGTGGGCCTCCGGCGCGCCATCCCGTTCAGCATCTCCCCGGTCCGGCCGCCGAGGAAAGCACCGGACCTCCCTGACGCTGCCAGGAATTCTATTCGCCGGCGGACTCTGCCGGTTCGGTCTGATCGGCCGGCATTGCGCCCGGGAGCGCTTCAGCCGGGGTCGCTGCGGCGGCCATCTCGGCCTCGCGGCGCAGGACATTGTCGCAATCGCGGCCCTGGTAGAGCCCGTTGAGGTAATACCAGCGGCGTTCCGCGATCTGGCGGCGCGCCTCTTCCTGTTCGGCGCGGGCACGGGCCGCGCGGCCGAACAGGCCGCCGACTGCGCCGATGCCCGGAATGGCGTCGGCGGCACCGGATCGCAGCGCGCCCTCCATCGCCAGACCGGTCATCGAATTGATCGCCGCTTCGCTGGCGAACAGCCCGGCTTCCGGCACACCGCCCAGAATCTCACCTTGCTCATTGGCCGCGGCGATCACGTCGCGGCAGCTCATGCCCGTATCCCCCATCAGGATGACCTGGCTCTGGTTCTGGGCCTGCGCCCCTGCTGCAAAGGCGAGCGCAGCCAGCGCTGCAACTGGAACAAATTTCATGTGGTCCTCTCCGTGTCCGATGAGGGACACCTATCAAAACAGAGGCTTGGCGGTGTATCCCCGGTTCAGGGGAGGTCACGCGGTCCACAGAAACCTGTATGAAGATGCGTAGGCTGCGGTCATACCGCCGCGAGGGACGGGAGATATTCAAAGCGTGAGACCGTTCAGCACTCCGGGCGCACGGCTGGTGACCCTCCTGGTCGCGGGGTTCGGGCTCGCGGTCGGATGCTATGCCTGGATCCTGCAATCGGTCGCCGCAGCCGGGACCGGACCGATTGATACCGGCGAGCAGGCGTTGATTGCCTATCAGATTGTCGTGGGCCTGAGTGCCCTCTTCCTGTCCGGCTGGATCTGGGCGCTGAGACCCGATGACACGGCAAGCCGCCTGTTTTTCGCCAGCGGCCTGTCGACGGTCGGATTCACCTTCGGCGCGGCACTCTTCCTGCCATCGGTGTATGGCCAGGCGGCATGGGTGATCACGTTCGCTTTCTATCTGAATTTTCTCGGCGCGGCGGCGTTTGGCTGCGCGATGATCGCCCTGTTCCTGGTTTACCCGGTCCGCATACCGGGCTGGCGCTGGCTCGCCGCCGCGGTTTCGGTGTTCTTTCTGGGCTGGACCGTTGCAGCCCTCGTGAACCCGTCGATTTCCGGCCATACCGTCAATTTCGTGCAGATGGTGGGCATTTGCGCGATGACCGGCGTGCAGTTCGCCGCGACCCGCCGCAATCCCCGGGGCCGGGCCGTCCTGATCTGGCTGGGAAGTTCGGTCCTGATCGGTGCAGGCAGCTTCATCATGCTGGTTGCTGCTCCCATCACGTTCGGATACCGCCCGGTCGTCCCGGCGGCCTGGTCATTCGGCCTGTTCCTGATCATCTATGCAGGCGTGGCCGCGGGCTTGAGGCGGTACCGTCTGTTCGAGCTCGGTGAATGGGCGTTCCGCTTTCTCTTCTACGCACTGGGCGGCGTGTTGCTGATCGCGCTCGACGCCGCTTTGATCTTCTTTCTCTCGGTCAACCAGATCACCGCGCTCAGCGTTGCCCTGCTCGCCGCCGCTTTCGTGTACCTGCCTCTGCGCGACGTGCTGTTTCGCCGCCTGATGCGGCGAAAGGCCTTGTCCGAGCAGGACCTGTTCCGGGCCGTGATTGAGGTTGCCTTCGAGCCTTCGCAGTCCGTCCGCCCCGAGCGTTGGGTGGGTCTGTGGCGCACATTGTTTGATCCGCTGAACATTCATACGGCCACCTCGTTCACCGACGAAGCAGTCGTGGAGGAGGACGGCGCGGAGATGATCATTCCGGCCGTAGCCGGTCAGACGGGCCTGCGCCTGCACCACCCCTGGCGCGGCACCGGCCTGTTCGGGCCCCGGCACGTCCGGCTGGCGCAGCAGGTCATTGAACTGATGCGCCAGGCCGAGGAGGGGCGTCGCGCCTATGATCGCGGGGTCGCGGAAGAACGGGTGCGCATTGCGCGAGACATGCACGACAATATCGGGGCGCAGTTGCTCGGAGCGCTGCACAGCGCCGAGCCCGAGCGCAAGAACACCATGATCCGCGAAACGCTGACCGACCTGCGTGAGATCATCAACAATGCGCCGCGCGCTGCGCAGGACTTCGACGAGGCCCTGGCCGACCTGCGTGCCGAGAGCAGCGAGCGCCTGGCGGCAGCGAATGTCACGCTGCGCTGGTCCCTGGACGGAGACGCGCCGCCCCTGGCGCCGCATCTCGCGCACACGCTGCGTTCCATCGTGCGCGAAGCCGTCAGCAACGTGATCAAGCATGCCGGGGCAAGCGAGATGAGCATCCAGATCAGCGCCGGCGCACAGAGGCTGAGCGTTGATATCCGCGACAACGGGCGTGGGTTCGATGCCGCAGCGGTCAGGAGCGGCCACGGTCTGGCCAATCTGAAAAGCCGGGTCGATGGTGTCGGCGGAGACATCGCGATCACACCCGGCCCGGACGGGACATCGGTCCGCGTCCGGTTGCCCATGGAGGCCGTGTCATGAAGCTCGCCCTTATCGTCGAGGATGTTCCGGAGACGCGCGACTGGCTGGAGACGCTGGTGCGCGGTGCTTTTCCCGAATGTGAGATCGTCTCCCGAGGCACGGTGCGTGCTGCCGTCGCGGCCGCCGAATCGCATGCCTTCGACCTGGCCCTGATCGACCTGGGTCTGCCCGATGGCTCGGGGCTGGACGTCCTGCGCAAGCTGAAGTCCGCGAGCCCCGGCACGACCGCCATCGTCACCACCGTCATGGGAGACGATGCGCACATCGTGGCAGCACTTTCGGCGGGGGCAGAGGGCTATCTGCTGAAGGAGACGCCGCCGGACCTGCTGCACAGGCAATTGGTGCAACTGGCTGACGGAATACCCGCCATCTCGCCGTCCATTGCCCGCAGGATCATGGAGCATTTCCGCTTTACCGGTCCGGCGGCCGAACCCGATGGCGAACTGACGGCTCGTGAAAAGGAAGTGCTGACGCTGATCGCGCGCGGATTGCGCAATTCGGATGTCGCCAGTGCGCTCGGACTGGCGGAAAGCACCGTTGCCAGCCACATCAAGGCGATCTACCGCAAGCTGGACATCGGATCTCGAGCCGAGGCGTCGTGGCATGCCACCCGCCTCGGTCTCGGACAATCCTGATTTTATTCGACGACCCAGGCGGTGCCGTCGAGCACGCAGATATCCACCTCGTATTCCTCGTAGGTGGTGCCATCGTCGAACTCGAGCATGAAGTCGTAATAGCACTCGCCGTAGATCTCGTTGATCGAGATTTCGACAGCCTGACCGTAATAGACGTAGGACCGCAGGATATTCGGACCCCAGTTGGGGTCGGTCGAAGGCCCTGTATAGACCGCCACGATGGTCGCACCGGTTTCGTTGTCGATGGTGAACGTGATCATCTTGTTCTGGGCGGTCGCGGCAGGAACAAGCAATGCCGCGGCGAAAACCGCGGCGGTGAACACACGCATGAACATGGAAGTTTCCCCGAAAACCGCGGGCAGGATGCCGACGGTCACGCGATCAACTCTGCCATGTGACGAGGCGAACCGACAACCGAAATGCAGCGGCGGGAAAATGCGCTTCGGCGAGTGCAAACAATTACGACTTGCAATTGAGGCGTTCGCGTTTCACAGTTTCTTCCAGAGGGGAATTACCAATTATCTCGGCGAGATACCCGGCGGCACCTAGTTCCCGCCACGGGCCGAGCGAGGTGTCGTCCGCTCGCAACCCACGACTGGATACTCACCGAGCGCATGACTGTTCCCACCGATTCCGACATTCTCGACATGGCGGACAACGCTGATGAGGCGGCCCGCTTTCTCAAGCAGATTGCCAATGAGCGGCGGCTCCTGATCCTGTGCCGTCTCGTGACAGGTGAGGCGACCGTGACCGAATTGTGCGCCATCGCCGGGCTGAGCGCTTCGGCCATGTCACAGCATTTGGCGAAAATGCGCAGCGAGGGACTGGTTGCAGGCCGCAAGGACGGACTGCAGGTCCACTATCGCATCGCGGACCCGCGCTGCCGCCGCTTCCTGAGTTTCGTCCACGGCGAGTTCTGCCCAGGGAACGACTGAGCCGACCTTTCCGTCAGCCCAGCTTTTCGTTCAGCTCGACCTCCACGGCATCGAAGGTTTCCTCGATGCGCGGTTTGGGGGCCGCGGTCATCAGGCTGACCACGATGACCGTGACCGTGCAGATCAGGAAGCCCGGGACGATTTCGTACATCACGCCGGACAGGTCCAGGACATAGACCCAGACCAGAACCGTCACCGCGCCGGCGATCATGCCGAACAACGCGCCCCAACGGGTCATCCGCTTCCAGAACAGGCTGAGCAGAACGACCGGACCGAAGGCGGCGCCAAAGCCGGCCCAGGCGTTCGACACCAGGCCCAGCACCGTGCTGTTGCGGTCAAAGGCCAGGCCGATCGCGACGAGCGCGACGACCACGACCGATATCCGGCCCACCAGGACGAGTTCCTTCTGCTGTGCATTCCGGCGCAGGAAGATCTTGTAGAAATCCTCGGTCAGCGAGCTCGACGAGACGAGCAACTGGGAGGAGATGGTCGACATGATCGCCGCGAGGATCGCCGCGAGCAGGAAGCCGCCGATATAGGGATTGAACAGGAGGTCCGAGGACAGGACGATGAAGATCGTCTCGGGGTCGTCCAGCGGGATGCCGCGCTGGGTGACATAAGCCAGGCCGACCAGGCCGGTCGCCAGGGCGCCGACAATCGTGACCAGCATCCAGCTCATGCCGATATTGCGCGCCGTGGCGATATCCTTGACCGAGCGGATTGCCATGAAACGGACGATGATGTGCGGCTGGCCGAAATAGCCGAGCCCCCAGGACATCAGGGATATGATCCCCAGCGCTGTCATCCCGGAAAAGATGTTCAGCAGATTCGGATCAATACCCTCGATGGTCGACACGAATTCGCTGCCACCACCGACGCCGGTGAAGGCCACAAGCGGCACCAGGACCAGGGCGATGAACATGATGCAGCCCTGCACGAAGTCGGTGATCGACACGGCCATGAAGCCGCCGAGCATGGTGTAAAGCACGACCACGCCGGCCGTGATGAACAGACCCAGCGAGTAGGACAGGCCGAAGGCGCTCTCGAACAGCTTGCCGCCCGCGACCACGCCTGACGAGGTGTAGAGGGTGAAGAAGACGACGATCACGATGGACGAGACGACCCGCAGCAAGCGCGAATTGTCCTCGAAACGCTTTTCGAAATAGTCCGGGATGGTGATCGCGTCGCGGGCCCGCTCCGTGTAGACGCGCAGGCGCGGGGCCACGAGGATGTAGTTCAGCAAAGCGCCGATCAGCAGGCCGATTGCAATCCACGAGGACGACAGTCCCGACACGAACATCGCGCCGGGCAGGCCGAGCAGCATCCATCCCGACATGTCCGAAGCACCCGCCGACAGCGATGTGACAGCAGGACCGAGTTTGCGTCCGCCGAGCAGATATCCCGACGTATCACTGGTCGATTCCCGCAGGCCGTAGAGGCCGATGCCGATCATCACGATAAAGTAGAGGGCGAGCGAAACGCCCGTGCCGAATTCCATGGTGCGGTCCTAGTGTCTGCCGCCGGGGTCCCGGATGGGTCCGACGCGGTAAACGTGTCCTGACGGTCGGCCCGAACGGCGCCCGCCACACATCCGTCGATTGAGGTCGCGCCGAGCCTGCACAGGCATTTCTTGAGGTCAAGCCCGCCGCTTCCGGGGATCAGGGTCTGCATTCCGGCATCGCGGTCATGCGGCACTGCAACATTGACTGTACCGTCTGGACGGTTTAGTTGCAGCGACCCCGATGACAGGTGGATGCCGATGCCTCCCAACGATGCTTCGAAACCCGACACGCGTACGGCCATTCTGGAGGCCGTCGAGCGCGTGATCGTGCGCGATGGTGCGCGCAAGACGACCATCGACGCGGTCGTGATCGAAAGCGGCTTTTCGAAGGGCGGCGTGCTCTACCACTTCCCCAGCAAGTCCGCGCTGCTGGCCGGGCTGGTCGAACGCTCCGTCGCGCAGTTCGAGGCCGATTTTCAACTGGCGCTCGACGCGTCGGTTGCGGCGGGCGAACCGATCGAGCGGCACCTGATCGACATTCATTGCGCGCCCGACCTGCACAAGCAGACCGTGTTCCGCTCGCTGCTGGCCGTGATCGCCGAGGAGCCCGAATTGCTGGCCCCTGCCCGGGATCTGAAGCGCCGCATCGAAGCCCGCCTGATGGAAACGTCAAAGGATCCGGTCCTGACCCGGATCGTCATACTGGCGATCGACGGGCTGATGCACCGCGACCTGCTCGACTTCTCACCGCTTTCCGAAACCGATCGCGACGCTGTCTGCGCGCGCCTGAACGACCTGACCAAGGACCTCTAGCCATGACGCTCCGCGCGCTCACGATTGCCTTCATTTCGCTGTCACTGGCCGCCTGCGGTGGAGCGCCCGAGCCTGAGGCCCGCGCCCCGCGCCCGGTGCAGATCGAAACCGTCACCGGGGGTGGCCTGGGCCGGCATTACGAATTCGTCGGACGGGTCGAGGCCCGCCGGGCCGTTGACCTGTCCTTTCAGGTGGGCGGTCAGCTGGCCGAGCTGGCCGTCACCGATGGCGCGGCGGTCAGCGAAGGCGATCTGATCGCCCAGCTCGACCTTGAAGAGTTGCGCCGCGCCGAGCGCGAGGCCCGCGTCCAGTTGCAGCAAGCGCAAAGCGATCTTGATCGCCAGCAGACCCTGTTTGACCGGGGCATTGCCGCCGCTGCGGCACGCGACAGTGCCCAAACCCAGTTCGATCTGCGCCAGGTCGAGCTCGGCACAGCGCGGCAGAACCTCCAGCGCGGCACCCTTCGCGCACCCTTCGATGGCCTGATCAGCCGCGTCCTGGTCGACAATTTCACCGTTGTTGCTCCAGGACAGGCAATCGCGCGCATCCAGGATGTCGGCGAATTGCGGGTCTCGATTCCGATCTCCGAAGACCTCGTCGCCACTTTCCGCGCCGAGGACCTGACCCTGATCGAGGCGAGCTTTGCCTTTCTGCCCGGACAGAGGTTTGCGCTGGAACCGCGCGAACTGGTCAGCGAGCCGGACAATGCGTCCCAGACCTATCGCGGCATCCTGGCCCTGCCGTCTGACCTGCCCGCCAACATCCTGCCCGGCATGACGGCGACGGTTTACGCGGAGTTTTCACCGAACGCGGATCTGCCCAGTTCAATCCGCATTCCGCTGAGTGCCCTGGCCTATGCACCCGATGGCTCGCCCTTCGTCTACGTCTTTGACGCAGAAGCCGGTGCCGTGAACCGTCGCAGCGTTGCGCTGGGCGATTTCACCGAGGGCGCGGTGCGGATCACCGACGGGCTGGCCGCCGGCGAACGCATCGCCACGGCCGGCATCTCCTCGCTCCAGGACGGCATGGCGGTTCGCCCGCTGGGTGGGGAATAGGTCATGGAAAACTCGGCCTCTGCCAGCTGGTCCATCGCCCGGATCTCGATCGAAAAGCCGGTCCTGACCTGGCTGATCATCATCTTCTGCCTGCTCGGCGGTCTTATCGGTTTTGCCAATGTCGGAAGGCTGGAAGACCCGTCCTTCACGATCAAGGAAGCCGTCGTTTTCGTGCCCTATCCCGGCGCGACAGCGCTCGAGGTCGAAGAGGAAGTGGCCGAAGTGCTCGAAACGGCGCTTCAGCAAATGTCCGAACTTCACGAGATCCGTTCTGAATCCTCGCCCGGCATCGCGGAAATCCATGTCGTCATCGACGACACGTTCGACGGACCCGAGCTCGCCGACATCTGGACGCGCATGCGCGCGCGGGTTCGCGACGCCTCGTCCAGCCTGCCGCCCGGCGTGGGCGAGCCGGTCATCTTCGACGATTTCGGCGAAACCTACGGCATTTTCTACGCCATCACCGCCGACGGCTATTCCGACAGCCAGATTCGCGACGTTTCCCGGATGCTGCGCCGCGAACTGCTCGTCGTGGACGGGGTCGCGCGCGTTGCAATCGATGGCGAGCCGGAAGAGCGCATCTTCGTGGAAGTGCCGCAGGAGGAATTGGCGCGGGTCGGCCTGTCCTATGACTTGCTCCTGCAGGCCATCGGGTCGGAAAACACCGTTGTCGATGGCGGCGCTGTCTCGATTGATGACCGCCATGTCCGCATTGGCATTCCCCAATCCCTGTCCGGGGTCGAGGCGATCGAGAATGTGCTGATCAATCCGGGCAACGGCCGCGAGGCGATCCGCCTGTCGGAAGTCGCGCGCGTGCATCGCGCCGCCGTCGAGCGGCCCATGAACTTCATCTACCACAACAATGAGCGCGCCTTCACGCTCGGCGTGGCAGGTCAGGCCGATGCCAACATCGTCGATGTGGGTCACGCGGTGGAGGCCCGGCTTGATGAATTGCGGGCCGACCTTCCGGTCGGGTTCGAACTGAACCCGGTCTATCAGCAGCACGTCGTCGTGAACCGGTCGATCAACGACTTCCTGATCAATCTCGCGCTGTCGGTCGCCATCGTGGTGATCGTCCTGATGGTGTCGATGGGGTGGCGCGCGGGTCTGACCGTCGGGTCGGTGCTGTTCCTGACCGTGCTCGGCACGATCTTCTTCATGAACCAGTTCGGCCTCGAGATGGAGCGGATTTCGCTCGGCGCGCTCATCATCGCGATGGGCATGCTGGTCGACAACGCGATCGTGGTGACCGAGGGGATGCTGACCGGCGTGCAGCGCGGAAAGCGGCGGCTCGAAGCCGCAGAAGAAGCGGTCAAGAACACGCAGTGGCCGCTTCTGGGCGCGACGGTGATCGGCATCATGGCGTTTGCCGGGATCGGACTGTCACCCGACGCGACGGGTGAGTTCCTGTTCTCGTTGTTCGCGGTGATCGCGATTTCGCTACTGCTCAGCTGGGTGCTGGCGGTGACGGTCGTGCCGATGATCGGCTTCTGGCTGTTTTCCGCCCAGCGCGAACAGGCCGCTGCGGCAGGGGCGCAGGACCAGGACGAGGCCAGCCTCTATCGCGGGCCGCTGTTTGCCGTCTATCGCCCGCTGATCAACCTCGCCCTTCGGGCGCGCTGGCTGGTCCTGGCCGGGCTGATCGCGGTGACCATCGTCAGCTATATGGGCTTCGGCGCGGTCCGGCAGTCCTTCTTCCCCGAGACCAATACGCCGCTTTTCTTCGTCAACATCCAGTTCCCCGAAGGGACGGACATATTGTCGACGGACGAGGCGGCGCAGGCCATTGGCGGCTTTGTCGGCGCGCAGCCCGAAACCGTCCAGTTCGATACCTTCGTCGGCGCGGGCGCGACCCGTTTCATGCTGACCTACAATGCCGAACAACCGTCGCCATCCTATGCGCAGCTGATCGTGCGCACGGCGCACATCAATGAAATTCCCGCGCTCGGCGAACGCATTCTGGAGCATGTCCGGACAACCTATCCCGATGCGGAGATCCGGATCGACCGGATCGTGTTCGGGCCCCCGGCCGGGGCCAAGCTGGAAGCCCGCTTCGTGGGGCCGGATACCGAAATCCTCCGGGCGCTGAGCGACGAGGCGCTGGCCCGCCTGAGCGCGCAGACAGATTTCGTGGACCTGCGGACCAACTGGCGAAACCAGGTTTCGGTGCTGCGTCCCGTCATCATGGAGGACCGGACCCGCAATGCCGGGGTCACGCGCCAGAGCATTGCCGACATGATGAATTTCGCGACGGTCGGGGCGCCGATCGGCGTGTTCCGCGACGGCGAAACCCTGATCCCGATCATTGCGCGTGCGCCTGCCAGCGAACGCACGGGTGCCGGTGCGCTGGAAGACCGGCTGGTCTGGAGTCCGGCGCAGAACGCCTATGTGCCGCTCAACCAGGTGGTGTCGCGCTTTGAACTGGTTCCCGAGGAAGCCCTGATCCAGCGGCGAAACCGGATGCGGACGCTCTCGGTCCAGGGCAACCCGCCCGCCGGGCAGACCGCCGTTGAAGCCTTCGGCCAGTTCAGTGAGATCGTCGATTCAGTGCCGTTGCCGGCAGGGTATTCGCGCGAGTGGGGCGGCGAGTACGAAAGTTCTGCGCAGGCTAATGAAGCGCTTGGCGGGCAATTGCCCTTCACGCTCGTGGTGATGCTGACCATCTCCTTCGTGCTGTTCGCGAAAGTGCGTCAGCCGCTGATCATCTGGGCGATCGTTCCGATGGCGGTCAATGGCGTGGTGATCGGCCTTCTGGTGACAGGGGTGGCCTTCAGCTTCACAGCCCTGCTCGGGCTGTTGTCCCTGTCGGGCATGCTGATCAAGAACGCGATTGTCCTGGTGGACGAGATCGACCAGCGCATTGCGCGCGGCGACGACCGGTTTGCCGCAGTGCGAGATGGTGCAATCAGCCGCCTGCGGCCGGTCCTGCTCGCGGCCGTCACGACCGTGCTGGGCATGGCGCCGCTGATCTTCGACGCCTTCTTCCAGGCGATGGCGGTCACGATCATCGGCGGCCTGACCTTCGCGACGATCCTCACAATGATCGCGGTACCGGTGCTCTATGCGCTTTTCTTCGGCATTCGCGCTGACGATCCGGCTGAACCGCGTGTCGAGGCGGAAACCGGACCGGCGTGAACCGCCCTAGCTGAGCCCGACGATCTCGCCGTCCGGTCCAAGCCGGATGTCGAGGGCTGCGGGATGGCGCGGAAGGCCGGGCATGGTCATCACATCACCGCAGATTGCGACGACGAAACCCGCACCTGCGGACAGCCGTGCCTCGCGCACGGGCAGGACATGGCCGTCGGGTGCGCCCAGCAGGCCGGGATCTGACGAGAAGCTGTACTGGGTCTTGGCGATGCAGACCGGCAAATTGCCAAAGCCCATCTCCGTGAACTCAGCGAGGCTTTTGGCGGCGCGCATCGACAGCTGGATGCCCGACGCACCGTAGATGCGCTGCGCCACGGTACGGACCTTGTCGGCCAGCGGCATGGCGTCAGGGTAGAGCAGTTCGATCTCGGGTTTTCCCGAATTCAGGCGATCGAGAACCGTGCGGGCCAGTTCCTCGGCCCCGGCACCGCCTTCCGCCCAATGGCGCGAAACGGCAATTGGCGCACCCATCGCGGCGCAGACTTCGCTCACCACGGCGATTTCCTCGTCGGTATCGGTGGTGATGTGATTGATCGTGACAACCGGCGTCACGCCGAATTGCTGCAGATTCTCGATATGCCGCTTCAGGTTCACGACGCCGCGCGACACGGCAGACGGGTCGGGGGCTGCGAGACCCTCTTTCTTTACACCGCCCTGCATTTTCAGGGCCCGGATGGTGCACACCAGCACCACAGCGTCGGGGCGCAGCCCGGACTGGCGGCATTTGATGTCGAGGAATTTCTCCGCGCCAAGATCGGCGCCGAATCCCGCCTCGGTCACGACAATGTCGGCCAGTGCGAGCGCAGCCTTTGTCGCCATCACCGAATTGCAGCCATGGGCGATGTTGGCGAAGGGGCCGCCGTGAATCATGGCCGGTGCATGCTCGATGCTCTGCACCAGGTTGGGCTGAAGCGCATCGCGCAGCAGGACCGCCATCGCGCCGTCCGCACCGATGTCGCCGGCCGTTACCGGCTGGTTGTCCGGCGTAAACCCGACGATCATCGCCGCCAACCGGCGTTCCAGATCGTGAAGATCGCTGGCGAGACAGAAGATCGCCATCACTTCGGACGCGACGGTGATGTCAAAACCGCTTTCGCGCGGCACGCCGTGGACCGGCCCGCCCAGCCCGATCACCACGTCGCGCAGCGCCCGGTCATTCATGTCGAGCACCCGTTTCCAGGTGATGCGGCGCGGATCGATGACCGGATCGCGGCCCCAGTGGATGTGATTGTCGATCATCGCCGCGAGCAGATTGTTGGCCGCCGTGATGGCGTGGAAGTCACCGTTGAAATGCAAGTTGATGTCTTCCATCGGAACGACCTGCGCGCGGCCGCCACCCGCTGCGCCGCCCTTCATCCCGAAGCAGGGGCCGAGCGAAGGTTCACGCAGGCAGACCAGCGACTTCTGGCCGATCCGGTTCAGCCCGTCATTGAGGCCGACACTGGTCGTCGTCTTGCCCTCGCCTGCCGGGGTCGGCGTGACGGCCGTGACCAGAACCAGCTTGCCGAGCGGCGCGTCCTTCAGCGTATCGAGATAGGCGTGCGACAGCTTGGCCTTATGGTGGCCATAGGGCAGCATCGCGTCGGCCGGTATGCCCAGCTTCTCTTCCATCAAGGGCAGGATGGGCCGCATCCTCGCCGCTCGGGCAATCTCGATGTCCGGCGATCCCGGCGGCGGCAGGTGATCAAGCGCGGGTGTTTTCGGGGCGTCCTTCATGGGCGGGCTCCGTTGAGATCAGGCGCGGCGGCAAGCCGGGAAACTCCGGTTCCGGACGGGACCGGCGGTGGTTGGCGCAGCTTCGCGGGAGAGGCTGCAGGGATCAAGCCGCAAGCTCTGCAGCTGAAGCCGCGCCCACCCATTTCCCCGGTGGATCGGCGCGCGATCCGCCCTATGCTCGGTATTCACTGATTTGACCGGAGACGCCCTGATGAAAACCCGCGCTGCCGTTGCCTTTGAAGCCAGGAAACCGCTCGAAATCGTGGAGCTGGACCTTGAGGGACCGAAGGCGGGGGAAGTGCTGGTCGAGATCATGGCGACCGGAATCTGCCACACCGACGCCTATACGCTGGACGGGTTTGACAGCGAAGGCCTGTTCCCTTCCGTCCTCGGCCATGAGGGCGCGGGGATCGTGCGTGAGGTCGGCGCGGGCGTGACCAGCGTGAAGGCAGGCGATCACGTCATCCCGCTCTACACGCCGGAATGCCGCCAGTGCAAAAGCTGCCTCAGCCAGAAGACCAATCTGTGCACGGCGATCCGCGCCACCCAGGGCAAGGGACTGATGCCCGACGGGACCAGCCGGTTCAGCTACAAGGGCCAGACGATTTTCCACTATATGGGGTGCTCGACCTTCTCGAACTTCACCGTCCTGCCGGAAATCGCGGTCGCGAAAATCCGCGAGGACGCCCCATTCGAGACCAGCTGCTATATCGGCTGCGGCGTGACGACGGGCGTGGGCGCGGTGGTGAACACCGCCAAGGTCGAGCCCGGCGCGAATGTCGTCGTCTTCGGGCTCGGCGGGATCGGCCTGAACGTCATCCAGGGCGCGAAGCTGGCCGGGGCGGACCGGATCATCGGCGTCGACATCAACCCCGACCGCGAGGACTGGGGCCGGAAATTCGGCATGACCGACTTCCTCAACACCAAGGGAATGAGCCGCGAGGATACGCTCGAAAAGCTCCTCGCCATGACCGATGGCGGGGCGGACTACACGTTCGACTGCACCGGCAATACCGAGGTGATGCGCACCGCGCTCGAGGCCTGTCACCGGGGCTGGGGCGAAAGCATCATCATCGGCGTGGCAGAGGCCGGCAAGGAAATCGCGACGCGGCCCTTCCAGCTGGTCACGGGCCGAGTGTGGAAGGGCACAGCCTTCGGCGGCGCAAGAGGCCGGACCGACGTGCCGAAGATCGTCGACTGGTATATGGGCGGCAAGATCCAGATCGATCCGATGATCACACACACGCTGTCGCTTGAAGAGATCAACAAGGGCTTCGACCTGATGCATGCAGGCGAAAGCATCCGCAGCGTCGTCGTTTACTAGAAAGGACGTCCATGTTCAGCCACGTCATGCTCGGTGCCGACGATGTCGCCGCCTCGAAAGCCTTCTACGACGCAGCACTTGGTGCGCTCGGTATTCCGCCGGGCGAAGCCGACGAGAAGGGCCGTGTCTTCTACCGCACACCCCGCGGCACATTCGCCCTGTCAAAGCCGATCGACGGCCAGCCGGCGAGTTGCGCCAACGGCTCGACCATCGGTTTCTTTGCGAAGACACCGGAGCTGGCCGATGCCTTCCACGCCGCCGGTCTCGCGCATGGAGGCACGGCAATCGAGGACCCGCCCGGCTATCGCGGCGAACCCCCGGTCTTTTATCTCGCCTATCTGCGTGACCCGGCCGGCAACAAGATCTGCGCGCTGCACCCGGTGCGCAATAAATGACCCTGACGACGAAGTCCGAGACCAAGTCCCATGGCGGCGTTCAGGGCGTCTATGCCCACGCCAGCGCCGAAACCGGGACCGAGATGACCTTTTCGGTCTTCGTACCCGAGCATGAGGCGGGCACGTGCTTGCCGATTGTCTGGTATCTGTCGGGCCTGACCTGCACCCATGCCAATGTCACCGAGAAGGGCGAATTTCGCGCCGCCTGCGTCGAGCATGGCGTGATCTTCGTCGCGCCGGACACGAGCCCGCGCGGCGAAGGCGTTCCGGACGATCCCGAAGGCGCATACGACTTCGGACTGGGCGCCGGGTTCTATGTCGACGCGACGCAAAAACCGTATGCGGAGCATTACCGCATGCGGTCCTATATCGAGCGGGAATTGCCGGAACTGATCGGCGCGAACTTCCCCGCCGACATGACGCGCCAGTCCATCATGGGCCATTCCATGGGCGGGCATGGCGCGCTGACCATTGCCTTGCGCAATCCGCAGCAATTCAAGGCCGTGTCGGCCTTCGCGCCGATTGTCTCGCCGCTCCATTGCCCGTGGGGGGAGAAAGCGCTGACCGGATATCTCGGGCCAGACAGGAGCGCTTGGCGCGAATACGATGCCTGCGCCCTGATCGCGGACGGCGCACGCGTGCCGGAGATCCTGGTCGACCAGGGCGGGGCGGACAATTTCCTGACCGAACAGCTGAAGCCGGAATTGCTGGAATCTGCCTGCGCCGGGACCGGGATCGATCTGACGCTGCGGCGGCAGGCCGGATACGATCATTCCTACTACTTCATCTCGACCTTCATGGCCGGCCATCTCGCCTGGCATGCCGAGAGACTGAAGGCTTGAGCAAGCGCCCCGACATCCAGTCCCTGATCGACGAGATCGCCGAGGCGGTGAAGCCGGAGTTCGGCAAGGGCAAGGTCGCCGACTACATCCCTGCGCTCGCCCGCATTCCGGGTGACAGGTTCGCGATGGCGGTATGTGCCGTCGACGGCTCCGAGTGGCGTACGGGAGAGGCGCTGCGTTCCTTCTCGATCCAGTCGATCTCGAAAGTCTTCACCCTGCTCCTGGCGCTGGAAACCATCCCACCCGACGAGTTGTGGGAGCGGGTCGGCCGCGAGCCCTCCGGGACGCCCTTCAATTCGCTGATGCAGCTGGAGAATGAACGCGGAATTCCGCGCAACCCCTTCATCAATTCCGGCGCCATCGTGGTGACCGACGCGATTGCCGCGCATTCGGCCAGCCCCGTGCCCCACCTGATGAACATGGTGCGCAAGCTGGCCGGCAATCCGGGCATCATCATCGACGAGGAGGTGGCGCGATCCGAAGAAGATCACGGCCACCGTAACGCGGCGATTGCGCATTTCCTGAAATCACACGGCAATCTGCGCGCCGAGGCGCACCGGGTCCTGCACCTCTATTTCCGGCAATGCGCCATCGCGATGTCCGCGATGGACCTCGCGCGGGCCTTCCTGCCGCTGGCGAATGAAGGCGTCGTTCCGTCCTCGGGCGAGCAAAGGTTTCCGGCCCTGCGGGTCAAGCGGGTCAATTCCCTGCTGCTGACCTGCGGGCTCTATGACGGGGTCGGGAATTTCGCCTTCCGCGTCGGGATTCCCGCCAAGAGCGGAGTCGGCGGCGGGATTGTCGGGATCATCCCCGGAAAGTATTCGATCTGTGTGTGGTCGCCCGAGCTTGACGAACTTGGCAATTCACATGTCGGCACGGCAGCGCTCGAATTGTTCACGCGCAAAACCGGTCTGTCGATCTTCTGACGGATAGCCCTGCGCTCAACCGGCGGCCTGGCGGCGCGTTCCGGACGGCTCGCTTTGCAGCACGGGTGCTGTGACCAGCCCGTAGCGTTCCGCAACCCCCGGCGAGAGGGACAGGTTGAACACGCTGCACGCGCCGAACTCAGTGTCCCGGATTCCCCGGTCGGCGAAATTGACCGGTCCCAGACGTGCGCGCCGCAGGTCTGCTTCATTCATTCGGCAGTTCTCGAACCGCACCCCGCGCAAGTCCGCGTCGGTGAAATCGGCCTCGCGCAGATCGCATCGCTCGAAAACGGACCCGGCCAGAAGGCTCCTGGAGAAGTTGCAGCCAATCGCGCGAATGTCGGTGAAGGTCGACAAAGGCAGATGAACGTCGGACAGGTCACCGGCAAGGGGACGGATGTCCTCCCCGGTCAGGGTCAGAAGCTTTCCGCTGCTGCCGCTGGTCGCGGCCCAGGTCTCGGCCTCCTCGATCATGGTCAGAATCGCTTCCCGGCGCTCGAAAGCCGCACGGGATGGGTCGAGCACAGCGCGGCTCAGACACTCCTTCGGCAAACGGATTTTCTTCAGGTCCACGCCCGTCAGTATCGTGCCGGTGAAATCGGCTTCGCCAAACTCGGCGCCATCGAGATCGGCGCCCGACAGATTGGCACCGGCAAAGTTCGCCCCTGCCAGCTTGGCTTTTCCGAACCGGGCGCGGCGCAATGTGCAGTCGCTGAAATCGACCCGGCGGGTGATGGTCTCGCTGACCTCGCCCTCAGTGTGCCCGTCGCCGGGGGTTCTTTGGCGGATATAGGTCGCTTCACGAAAATCGGCTTCGTCCAGCCGCGCGCCCTGAAAGTTGGCACCGCGCAATTCCGCGCCGCGCAGGTCGGCCCGGAAAAAGTTCACTCCGCGCACGTCAGCGCCGGCGAAGCTGGCGCAGTAGAGCGTGGCGAACTTGAAGGACGAAGCAATCAGGGTCGTGTTGACGAACATCGCCCCAGAGAGTTCCGCATCGTCGAAACAGCGCTTCTGGAACACCCCGCCCGACCAGTCGGTGAATTTCGCGACGAGGCGCCGCCCTCCGGGCTGGCCGCGCGCATGGCGTTCATGCGCTTCGACCAGGTCGTTCATTGCGAAATGCGCGGATTTGCTGAGGGACATGTGCGGCTCCGGGCGAGAGGGATTTCTCTCGCTTGCAAGCGCGCATTACCCGGAAAGATTGTTGACGGAATCTTTCCCGGCGGGGGCGAATTTCAGTCGAAGGCCCGCCGGTTGGCGCGGGTGGCGGATCGCTTCAGCCGGTCAACCGGCTGACCCTGTCCAGGAGCGATCCGCCACCAGCATTCTATTGCGCGATCCGCCAGCCGCCATCGGTGCCGGCGATGACGAGGACTGCGGGGTCCTCATCATTTGCCGGAGCGTCGATAACTGCCTGATAAAGCCCGGACCGGGCGCATGACATCAAGGTGAGCGAAGCCGTCTGCAATCCCGACGCCCCCGGAACCGGAGCGGTGGAGGTGCCTGAAACCAGGCACGCCCCGATCCGTCCGCTGATCTGCCCGCCGGCACCGATTGTGACGAAGTCGCCGGTCGCCGGATCACCAAACTGGCCCGTGACCACAGCCACATGGCCGGCCCCGTCGCTTCGGGCATCGCGCACGCCCCAGAATTCACCCGGGCTGTCGGACCACATCTGGCCCAGCCGGATCGCCCCGTCCGACTGCCAGTGGCCGTCGAGATTCGCCATCGAGAATGTGGGGCCGGTTTCACCCGCAGCCATCGTGTTCAGACGCGGGGTTTGCCCGTCGTCGACGATGACCTGCCCACCCGGCAGAACGTACAGGTCGGTCCGTGCCAGACCCGGCCAGATGCCTTCCGGCTGACGGCGCAGGACGCTCCAGCGGCCCATCGGGATCGCTGCGACATCGGACGCGTCTGCCGCGGGCGGTGCGAGCACGGCCGCGCTGGTAGAGGACCGCATCACGCCCGACGCATCGGAAAAGCGCAGGAAGACCCGCGAATTGGCCGGATCGAAGGCGATGCCCGACCCACCCGACGTGTCGCGCACGAAGACGGCGAAGAATGCGGGATCATTCTGCCCCAAGACGGTGGTCGTAGTGGGACCGCGCGGCGTGATGCAGGCCGCAGACGCGTTGATCTGGCAAACTTCCAGCGACACGGGCAACACCGCAGCTCCGGTGTCGACCGAGGTGGTCAACGTGACCTCGTTTGCGCCGGCAGAGCCGTCTCCGACGCCGATGTTCACGGCGGCGGCCGTCATCAACTGGACGCGGCCGGAGGCGGGAATACGGATTACCCCGTCGCCGGACGGCGTCGCGCTGATCGAAAGAATGTCAGGCGACGGTGCAGATCCGATCGTGAGATGAACCGAATTGACGCCGACAATCGGGTCGAGGCTTGCATTCTCGCAATTGATCACGGGAAGGAAGTCATATCCGCCCGCCGGTGTCTCGCTGACCGGGGTCATGGCGATCACGAAGCTGAGCGCGTCCCCGGCGGCGATATCGAAGACCGGGTCGACCGGTCCCGTGACTTCACCGGCACCGTCGAGACGCGAATAGCTCAACGTCACCGGCGCGCCGGCGGGTGCAGCGATCGTGCACGACTGGGCCGGGCTGGTGGTGCGGGACACGACCGAAAGGAAGGCCGTGACGACCGGTCCACCGACATGACCCGAACGTGCGCCCGGCAGGGTTGCCGCAACGATGCGGCCTGCGGGCGGTGTGTCGAGCGTGAAGCGGGCCGCGACGGCCTGATCGACCGACATCACGAAGGCGCAGGCCGTGTTGCCCGAACCTGTGCACGGTCCGTCGGTCCAGCCTGCAAAGCTCGAACCCGATGCCGCCGTGGCTGTCAGGGTGACACTGGTCCCGACCGCGATTTCCTCGCTGCAATCCGTGCCGCAATCGATGCCGGCAGGAAGGCTGGTGACTGTGCCTTCACCGACGCCGGGCAGGCTGACGGTCAAGGTGCGGTTGGTATCGTGGACAATCGAGAACACTTCGCTGGCCGCGTTGGGATTGCCGGCAGCGTCTTCCACACCGTTCGCCGTCATCTGAAGCGTGACCGATGCGCCTGTGCCGGGTTTCACCGTTGCGGTGTAAACCGAAGCGCTGCTCGCGGAGATGTCGGACAGGGTCGCATTCGTGACCGAGAGATCGGCCCCCTCAAATCCTGCAACATTCTCCGAGAAGAGAATGGTCACCTGGAAGGGACCCGAGATTGGTGACGATGCCGTTGTGGAAATCGTCGCAGTGGGCGACTCGTTGTCGACGAAATAGGCCTGGTTTGTGCCGGTCGGACCTGTGTCGACCAGGGCGTTACCGGCGTCGTCTGAAATGTCCTGTGTGGGCGCAAAGCCAAGGGACACGACCGCTGTGAGGGTGGAGAGATCGCCACCGGAAATGGTGACGTCGTACGTGGATTGGGAAATCGCGAAGATCTGCCCCGAGCCGTCTCCGGTCACCTGCGGCGGCATACCCAGAGCGATGGGCGATACCTGCACCGCCTGCGCCGTTGATCCGGTCACCGCAAAGTCCGACGTGTCGATATTGCCAACCGGTTCGGAGAAGGTCACACGCCAGGTCAGGCTGTCGGCGGAGGTGTTGCCGCCCACCGGGTTCAACCGGGCGATCGAAGCGACACGCGGAGCGACCGCATCATTGAGGACGGACCATGTCCGCTCATCCGTTCCGGTCGGCGATGCATTGGTGAAGCCATTGCCCGAATTGTCGGCAATTCCGCCCGTGGTCACCAGGGTGAGCGTGACCTCGCCATTGAGGTTTGCGAGGTTTCCACCCGATGCCGTGACGTCAAACGTGTTGTTCGTGGACTGCGCGGTCGTTGCGGCCGCCGGGACGTCCGGACCCGCAGACGGGGTCGAGACCGACAAGGTTGCCGTCGTACCGCTGATCGTGAAGTCGCCGGCATCCACGCCGTTCACGAACTCGCTGAAGCTCACCCGCCAGGTCAGGGTGTCCGAGTCCGTCGGGCTGGTGAGCGGGCGATGATGCACCACGGAGGTCAGTGTCGGCGCGGTGTTGTCGAGATAAACGGTGCGCTGGTCGGTGCCGCCCGACTGAACTGTCAGGTCGGCCGGGGTATTCCCTGCGGCGTCGGACAGGTCCGAACCGCCCGCCAGCGTCAGCGTCACCTGGCCATCCAGATTTGCGAGGTCACCGCCCGAGGCCGTGACCACGACCACATTCGGTTGCGGGGTATCGACCGTCGTGACGGTCCCGGTTGTTCCCGTGAGGGCAAAATCATTCGCCGACACATTGGTCACGTCCTCGGAGAAAGTAACGGCCCACATCAGGGTGTCGGACGCGGTCGGTGTCCCGCCAGTCGTGACGAATTCCACATTCGTCGCCACCGGAGCGGTGGCATCGTTCGTCACCGAGAACTGGGTTGCTGCCGTGTTGGCGTTCCCAGCATCGTCCTGGGCGGCGGATCCTGCAACATCGACCGTTACCGCCCCGTCCGAAGCGGGGGTGATCGTTGCCGCAAAGACTCGCATCGCCGCGACAACCGCAGGGCCGGACATGTCGTCACCCGATGCGCTCACGGACTGCAGGTTCGAGGCGGTGCCATTGCCGACCGTGATGTCGCTGAGATCGAAGTTCTGGATGTCTTCGGAGAAGGTGAAGGTGGCGGTGAAGGCGCCGGACACAGATCCGGAGGGACCCGTGATCGCGAGGGTCGGCACGACGGTATCCTTGAGCGCCGTCACCGTGACGGCCGGCGCGGCATTGCCCACCGCATCCGTGTGGATCACGGTCAGGGTCGTTGTACCATCGGGGATCACGCTCGTGTCCTGGGGCGGGAAGCTGCCATCGGCAACCGGCACCGCAAAGCCGCCCGAGAGCGAGCCCGCGCCACCCGAACTGGTGACGGTGTAGGTCAAGGACCCACCGGCTTCAAAGCCCGTGAAATCGACACCGATCGCGGTCTGGTTGGCGGCGTTGATCGGGCTGGGATTGATGGCCACTGCATGGCCTGAGGGGGCGGTGTTATCGACCGTATAGGTCAGTTCGGCACCACCCGGGATCGTCCGGTCCATGACATTGCCATAGTCATCGGCAAAGTCCGTGTTCGCGAGACCAATGGTCACATCGCCGTCCAGGCTGGCGAGATCGCCGCCGGACACCGTGACATCGAAACCGGTGGAGAAGCGCGACACACGCGTCACCGTTCCCGTCGTCCCTGAAACCGTGAAGGCGTTGGCGGGGAGCGAGAAGGAATTGTCGATCTGGGCGAAGGTGAACCGCCAGGTCAGACTGTCCTCATTGGTGGCCGACGTTGCGGGCGTGTCCCGCTCGATGGTCGCAATGAGCGGCGCGAGATTGTTCACATCAAAGGTTTCGACGGTCCCGGTTGCGCTCGTATCGGTCAGCGCATTGCCCGCCTCGTCATTGATCGTCGGCGAAGCGGCCAGCGCAAGGCTGACGGCCGCGTTGACGCTGGCCAGATCCCCGCCGCTCGCGGTGACCTGCCAGCTTACCGAGCGCGGCAGTGGCGCTGCGGCAGGAACGATGCCGGAAACGTCAGGCTGATCACCGGCTGCGGCGATCGCGACGGTCAGCCCCGCCGTGGAGCCGGTCAGCGCAAAGTCTGCAGCCCCGACATTCTCGACGGGTTCACTGAAGGTCACGATCCAGGACAGCGTGTCGGAATTGGTCCGTTCACCTGTGGGCGACGCGCGGGTGATCGCAGACAACCGGGGCGGTGTCAGATCGGACGTGACCGAGAATTGGGTCGCGGCAGGATTCTGGTTTTCGGCCTCGTCAAAAACCGAATTGGCGGGCAGGTCCAGCGTGACGGTCCCGCTGCCAGTCGGACGTACGACAATGTTCGCGCCTGTCGTCACTCCGCCTGAGCCCGTCACGAGCGTGAAGGATTCGATCGTCGCATTGCTGATGACGATGTCAGATTGCTCAAGGGCGAGAATATTGTCTGCGAAGCCCTCCTGCGGCGTGAAATTGAGGCTGACCGTGAAGTCACCGGAGACCGGCGACGTCGCCGTCGAGGTGAAGGTGCCGACCGGGGGCGTGTTGTTGACGTAGATTGAATCGCTGCTCCCGGTCGCGGTGGTGTTGGTGAGGAGATTGCCCGCCACATCGGCAATATCGTGCCCGCCTGCAATCGCGAGGGAGACGGTGGTGTTGGCAATATCGGCCAAATCCCCGCCGGAGACTGTCAGGGTGTAGGACCCGTCGACATTGGCCGCGACATTGGTAACGGTTGCCGTCGTCCCGCTAACCGAAAAATCGGTGGCACTGACATTCGCGACATCCTCGTTGAACGTGGCCCGGAAGCTGATGGTGTCGAGGTGAGTGTAGGTCTGAATGCCACTAAAGTGCGACAGGCGCGGCGCGGTCGTATCTGCCGTAACGGAGAACTGCGATGCCGCCAGATTGTCGTTGCCGGCCGTATCCGTCGCGGCCCCGGCGGCAAAATTCACCGTAACGCTGCCCTCGCCCGCTGGCGTGATGGTCGCCGAGTAGGTGACGCTGTCAGACTGCTGCAGGTTTGAGGCCGCGCCATTGCCGACCGAAATGTTTCCCACGGCAACGCCGGTCATCGGTTCCGAGAAGGTGAGGGTGACCGAAAAGGCGCCTGAAACCGGGCCGGACGGGCCGGAAATGACGACGCTCGGCGGGGCGTGATCGACAAGGAATGTGTTGTCATTGGTCCCGGTCGGCGTCGTGTTCGACAATGCGTTTCCGGCGGTGTCGGCAATATCCTGACCGCCAGCGAAACCCAGCTCGACCGTGTCATTGACGCTCGCCATGTCACCGCCCGAAACGGTGACATCGGTCACGGTCGCCGAGACATTGTTCACCGCGAGCGTGCCGGTGGTGCCGGTGCGGGTGAAGTCGTCTGCGGTCACGTTCTGGACCGCCTCGTCGAAGGTCACGCGCCAGGTCACGCTGGAGCCATTCGTCGCGCTTGAAGTCGGAGACTGGCGAGCAATCGAGGCGATGCGCGGCGCGGTGATGTCGAGAACCGTGAGCGTATCCGAAGCCGTGCCGCCATTACCCAGCGATGAGGTCAGATCACCCGTGGTCGTCGCGTACGTGCCGGGAGCGATCGAGACAATGTCCATGCTGACAGTACAGGTCGCACCCGCCCCGACCGAGCCGCCCGAATAGGTGACCGCCGAGGATCCGACCACGTTGGGCAGCGTGCCGCCCGTGCAGGTCGTCGATGCATTGGCGCCAGCAACATGAATCCCGGCAGGCAGGTTATGCGTGAAATCAAGTCCCGTTGCGCTCACCGGATTCGCGGTGCTGTTGATCGTGTAGGTGGCGGTCGTGACCTGGCCGTCATTGATCGTGTCGGGCGAGAAGACCAGCGAGAAGACAGGGGGAGACGAGTTCTGGACGACGTACGAATTGACATTCGTCACCGTCGGCGTCGAACCGACCATGAGATTCCCGGCCAGGTCGAAGATGAAGGGCGATGCGACCATCGCGATGCTGACCGTGCCGTCGAGATTGTCGAGATCGCCACCTGACAGGGTCAGCGTGTAGCTGGATCCCGAACCGCCGAGCACGCCCGTCGCGGTCGTCCCGGTGATCGTGAAGTCTTCGGCGCCGACGCCAGCGACGGATTCGCTGAAGGTCAGGTCGAATACCAGCGTGTCGGCATTGGTTGGCGAGGTCGCCGGCGCGTTGCGCGAAATGGCCGTGAAGACCGGCGGCGTATTGTCGACCAGGTATGTGAGCTGTGTGGTGCCGGTCGGCGTGGTGTTTGACAGCGCATTGCCAGCGAGGTCGGTGATGTCCTGACCGCCGGCAATGCCTAACGTAACCGTGGCGTTGAGGTCGTTCAGATCGCCGCCCCTCACAACCACGTCCGACTCGGTCGCCGAATTGTTGGTGACGTCAAAGATGGTCGCGGTTGTGCCGGTGATCGTGAAGTCACCCGTGGTGACGTTCTGGACCGCTTCGTCGAATGTCACACGCCAGACCAACACGTCCGCCGCAGTGGTGCTGGATGTCGGATTGTTGCGCACGATCGAGGCGATGCGCGGCGCGGTGATGTCGTTGGACAGAACGAAGGTGTTGGTATTCGTGCCCGTCGGCGTGGTGTTGCTGAGGGTATTGCCTACGAGGTCGGTGATGTTCTGGCCGCCGGCAAAGCCGAGGGTGACCGTCGCGTTAAGGCTGGCCATGTCCCCGCCGGACAGCGTCACATCCCAGGCGGTCGATGTGGCACTGCTGACCGACAGCGTGCCTGTTGTGCCTGTGCGCGTAAAGTCGGCGGCGTCCACATTGGTCACCTGCTCGTTGAAGGTCACGCGCCAGGTAACGCTGTCAGCCGATGTCGGGCTGGTCGAAGGTGTCTGGCGATCAATCGAGGCGACCAGCGGTGCTGTGAGGTCCAGATCAAAAACGCCGATGCCGTCGTCGCGATCCGAGGCCACAAAGAAGTAAGGATTGCCGTCAATGACCGCCGAATCGACGAATGAGACGTAGTTCAATTCCAGGGCGTCGGTATCGGCAACATTTGCGATGTTTGTCAGACCTCCTGCGGCCGACATCGTGAACAGCGAAAAGCCTTTGTCCGCTTGAGCCCCAACCATCAGGTAGGTCACACCGCTGAACTGCAGGGCCGTGACCCCATAGGGGCCATTCAGATTCAGCGTGGCGTTGTCCTGCGTAGAGCCGACAAGACTGAGGGCGCCCGCACTCGACAGCGAATAGATGGTCAGTCCGTCATCCTGCCAGCCTGCGCCGATCACGTATGTCGTTCCATCGATTTCGGTCGTCGTGATCGCACGGATCCCGTCGAGTTCGGCCCCGGACACGTTGGCTGTGCTGGTCAGCGTCCCGTCACTGGCCACTGAAAACGCACTGATCCCGCCGTCAGTCTGTCCCGCGACCATCAGGAATGTCGTGCCGTCAACCACAGCGACCGCTGTACCGGCGGCCCCGCCCAACCGGTAGCTGCCGCCGTCGCTCACGACATCGGCCTGAGACAAAGTGCCGTCATTGGCGATGGCATGGACACCAATCCGGTTATTCGAATATTCGGGGACGAACAGGAAGGGGTTGCCGCCAATGACCGCCGTCGACATTCGGATCGGCCCGTCCATTCCCCCCGAATAATTCTCGACGTTGGTGAGCGCACCATTGCTGGCGACGGAGAACGAGCTGATACCGTCATCGCCGGTGCCCGCGACGTAGATGTAATCCGTCCCGGAAATCTCGATGGCGACCACAGATTGCGCGGCGCCGAGATTAAGGGTCGCATCGTCCGTGACGTTGAAGACATTTGTGAGCGCACCATTGCTCGCGATGGAAAAAACACTGACTCCGTTGTCGATTACGGACGTGGTGAAGAGGTAGTCGGTACCATCAACATTCGCGGTTGTGAGCGATGATGCTCCGTCGAGTTGGAGCGTTGCATCATCAGCAACCGTGAAGACGCTGTTCTGCGCGAACGCGGTGGTCGGCACCATCAGGGCCGCCAGTACGATCGCTGAACGCATGAGATTGCTGATTGCACGCATTTGCCATTTCCCCCTCGCCGCGAACGCAGCGACAAAACCTGATCGGTCCCCGATGAAGCCGGCACCGGTGCAAGACACGAGCCGGAATCCGGGACCGGACCAAAAACACGCAGAGATCGAGGCAAAACAATCACCCAAACGGGTGGGTTGCCGCTATATTCTTGATTCACCGGGGAAACAGGCGAAAGAAAAATGCGAAACGAAGGTTCGGTCCGAACGACTCAAGCCCGGTCGCCCGCGCTCCACAATCGCCTCGCCTATGGACTGGGCGATGCCGGCTTCCTGATCGTCTGGCAAAGCGGCGCCCTGTTCATCCTCTACTTCTATACGGTGGTCCTGGGACTGCCGGGCTGGCTGGCGGGCGCCATCTTCCTCACTGCGATGGTGTGGGACGCGGTCTCTGATCCGCTGATCGCCGCTTGGGCCGAACGGCGCGCCGCGCGCACGGGCCGGTACTCGCCGATCATCGCCTGGGCCGCATTGCCGGCGGGGGCTTCCTTTGCGCTGATGTTCACGGATCCGTTCAACGGCGTGTTCCTGAGCGCCGGGTGGGCCTTGCTCACGCACCTTGCGTTCCGGACGGCCTTCACCTTTGCGAGCATGCCCTACAACACGCTTCCGCTGCGGCTGACGCGCGACACGAATGCGCGCAGCGCCCTGTCCGCCGTGCGTGTTGCCGGCGCGGCCATCGGCGGCCTCGGCGCCGCGGTCGCGATGCCGCTGCTGGTCGAGGCGGGCGGATACACGCTTGCGGCTGTTGTAGCGGGCGGCGTCGCGGCGCTTCTGCTCGTGACCTGCAGCGCCGGGTCGGGCGAGACCCGAGCAGTCACACCCCACCCACCGGACCGTCCTTTAGCGCACGACCTGGCGGGGTTATGGACGGGCGTGCGGGGCAACCCGCCGGTTCAGCGACTGCTGGGCGTGATGGCTGCGGGCACCATCGGGTACGGCTTCTTCACCTATGCCGCTGTCTTCTACATGCAGCACGTCGTGGTCCGGCCCGACCTGATCCCGGCAGCGCTGGGCCTGCCCGCGCTGACGACGATCATCGGCGCGCCGATCTGGATGGTCGTGGCGGCGCGCACGTCCAAACGCCTCTCGATGATGGCGGGGATCACGGTGGCCGTGACCGGCTACCTGCTGTTGTGGCCTGCCGCGTCCGGGAATATCGCCCTGTTGCTGGCGGCCGTCGCGATTGCCGGTCTGGGCGGTGCCGCGATCCCGGTCATGTTGTGGTCGATGATGCCGGACGCAATCGAGCATGGCGAGGTTGAGTCCGGCACCCGTATCGAGGCGCGCACCTTCGGGCTGACCACCTTCGTGCAAAAGACCTCCGCTGGCGCAGTCGCCCTTGCCGCCGGTATCGTCCTCAGCGCGTCGGGGTTTTCGCCCGATGGCGACCTCGCGACCGGAGCCGCATGGACGATCACGGCGATGGTTTCGGTCTTCCCGGCGATCTTCATGGTGTTGATCATCCTGGTGATCCGGACCTACCCGATCGATCGCCTGCGGCACGCTGAAATCGTGACCGCGCTGGAGCGCCCCGAATCCCGTCCACGAAAAAAGTGAACACCATTCACCCTTTCAGGCGATTGCACTCCTTTCCACCGGTCTAGACTATCGTGCCCCTCGATGCCGGATCCTGATCCGGACCGGAACGGAAATGGGCTGCATGACACGAGCTGCCATCGATAACGCCAGCGACGATCCGTTTGCGGAGGATGTCGGAGCGCTGCATCTCGAGCAGGCGCGGCTGCTGGTCGAGCGGACGCGGATGTCGTGTCTGATCGTCGAGGGCGTCGTGATCTACTTCACGGCGTTGTTCATCCTGGCGGGCGATTACACCTTCGCGGCAAGCTGGCTGGTGGTGACGAGCCTTCTCGTCGGCGTGGTCTATCTCTATCCGCGCCTGGCGATCCCGGACGGCGTCACGCCTGACAATCACCGCCGCTATTTGCGCGGCCATACCGTGATTTCGGGGGTGACGGGCCTTGTCTGGACGGGCTTTGCGATTGCCTATCTGGATCCCACTTCCCTGCTCAGCCTGTTCATCACCGTCAACATGGTCTCGTCGATCTCGCTCGGCGGGATGTTGCCCAGCGCAGAGTACCGGCCAACCTTCCTGGCGCTCGCCACCGGCATGTTTCTGCCCTTCTCGCTCTACTGGCTGATCACGGTCGACGGACCGGCGCGCCTGATCGGTCTCGGGCTTTTGATGCTCTACGGCTTTGGCCTGCTGGTGAGCGCGCGCGCCGAATTGCAGACGCTGGAATCGCTGGCCGCCCGGCGCACGCGCGAACTGACAAACCGGTTGCGGGCGCAGAACCGGGTGATCGAGAAGGCCAGCGCCGAGAAGTCGCGATTCCTGGCGGCAACCAGTCATGACATGTCCCAGCCGCTACAGGCGCAGGGCTTCTTCATTCGCGCCATCCGGCGCACGCTGGACCGACCCGACCAGCTGGCCTTGCTCGACAAGATCGAGGCGTCCTGGAAGAACCAGCAAAGCCTGCTTCAGGCGCTCGTGGAGACAGCACGTCTCGACAGCGGCGCGGTGACCGTGAAGCCGCGCATTTTCAACATCACACCGGTCATGAACGATCTGAGATCGGAATTTGCGGCTTCGGCGCGAGACAAGTCCCTGACCCTGTCGGTCCAGACCCAGGACGTGTTCGTCGAAAGCGACCCGCTGCTGGTCACGCGGATCATGCGGAATTTGTTGTCGAACGCGGTCAAATTCACCCAGACGGGCGGACGGGTCGAGCTCACCGCCCGCCACGAGGGCGCGGTGGTCATCCTTGAAGTTACCGATGACGGGCCGGGTGTATCGGCGCGCGAGCGCGACCAGATTTTCGAGGAATATGTCCAGCTCGATAACCCCAATGCCGGGGCGCGGATCGGCCTGGGACTGGGTCTGCCGATCGTCCGCCAGCTCGTACGGCGTCTCGACCTGGAACTGCGCTTTGACAGCGTGCCGGGCGAGGGTACGCGCGCCAGCATTGCCATCCCGCACCGCGCAGCGCCGCCCGCTGGCAGCAGCGCACCTGCGGTCAACCTCCACGATATTCGCGATGCCCCGCTGGTCGTCCTGGTCGAGGACGAACCCGCCGTTCGCGACAGCCTGGAAATCCTGCTGACCATGTGGGGTTGCCAGGTCATCGCAGCCGGGTCCGGCGACGAGGCCGTGCGGCTGCTGTCCTGGGCGGACGATCAGCCGGACATGCTGATCTCCGACAAGCGGCTCGCACAAGGCGAGAGCGGACTGGAAACGATCGAGCGACTGCGCGGTGAAGTGCTTGGCGACGTCCCGGCCATCCTGCTGACGGGCGACATCCATTCCTTCGAGACCGCCGCCGACATCGCCGATCTGACGATCCTGACCAAGCCCGTGGAGCCCGAGCAATTGCACGCGGTTCTGGTCGGCCTGCTGGGTGAACCGTCCTAGATCAGCCCCAGCATCTGCGCCTTGCGCACGCAGGCGGTCCGCGTCCTGACGCCCAGGGCATCAAATATCGCGCGCATGTGGGACTTCACGGTGTTCTCGCTGATCGACAGGGTCTCGGCGATCATCTTGTTGGTCTCGCCCTGCCCCATGAGGTTCAGGACGTCGAGTTGACGCGGCGCCAGGTGCGGCATGTCGCTCAGGGCGCGTGCCGCGTCCTCATCCTCCTCCGCAATTCCGGTGCTGCTGGCGCCGTCGAAATAGCTGCCGCCGGACAGCACGGTGCTGACGGCATCGAGCAGCGTCTCCATGCTCGCGGATTTGTGGACGAAACCGCCCGCGCCCATCTGCTTCATGTCCGCGACCGGAGGCGCGCTGGTGATGCCTGACAGAATCAGGACACGCGCCCCGGGTTTGCGCGCCCGGATCGCCGACAAAAGCGCCAGGCCGTTCATGCCGCGCATGATCAGGTCGACAATGACCAGATCGAATGTCTCGCCGGATGAGAAGGCTTCGAGAAAGGTGATGGGATCGTCATAGGCCGTGACCGAGAAGTTCTCGCCGGACTGTTCGAGAAGGACGTTGAAGCCATCGGCAAACATCCGGTGGTCATCCACGACCGCGATCCGGCGTTCCGTCGACATGCGCTGTTCGTCTCCTGTCACCTGTGCCGCGCCCGGGCGACCGGAACACACAGTGCAATTTGCTTGCCGCGATCACAACCGGATCGGGATCAATCCGCGCACGCAATGTCAGCCAGCCCGGTCGCGATCCTCGTGCCCCACGCGGCTGGCAGGTCCGTGGCGGGGCGTTGGCGTGTGAGTGGCGCAAGGGCGACGTGGCCGGACAGGGTGGTTTTGCGGTTTGAGGAGGAGGTCTGATAACACCTATCCCCGAGGGAGACTGACATGGCTTTCACAACGGATTCTGCCAAGATCAAGCGCTGGCGCGAAGAACGGCAATGGTCGCAAGAGCATCTGGCCGAGGTGGCCGGCATCGGTTTGCGGACCATCCAGCGGATCGAGACCGGCGAACAGGCGTCGAAGGAATCGCTGATGGCGCTGGCGGCAGCCTTTGGTGTCGATGTCATCGATCTGACGGTTGATGCCGCGAGCGAAGCCCGAAGGATCGAGCGCCAGAACAAGTCCAGGAAGCTGGCCAATCTCCGCCTCGCCTTCTGGATCAATGTCGGCTGCTACGCCTTCTGCATGCTGGTCTTTGCCGCCATCTGTGTCGTTGAATCGAGTCTGGTGATGCTGTGGCCGGCCATCTGGTGGACTGTCGGCATGGCCGGTTTCGGCCTGATCGTCGTGCTGGTGGAACTGGTTCATCGCCACGAACGCCAGATCGCCGAGTTCGACTAGAAGGGCACGGCGCTCCGGAAGCAGACCGGGGCGCCGCCATCGGGGTGACGCAGGCACAGCTCCGCCGCATGCAGGCAAAGCCGGTCGCTGGCCGCCAGTGCCGCATCATGCGCATAGAGATTGTCACCGAGTATGGGGTGGCCGAGATGCGCCATATGGACCCGCAATTGGTGGGTTCTCCCGGTCAGGGGTGTCAGTTCAACGCGCGAGACCGCTTCGCCTGACTCGATGACACGCCAGTCGGTAACGGCCGAACGGCCCTGCGCCCGGTCGATCCGCTGTTTGGGACGGTTGGGCCAGTCCGACCTTACCGGTGCATCCACCCGGCCGGTTTCGGGAGCCATCTGCCCCCAGACGGCCGCGACATAGCGCTTACGTACCTGCCGCTTTTCAAACTGCTTGCCGATATGGCCGTGCGCATAGCGCGAGAGCGCCAGGATGATGAGCCCTGACGTGTCCTTGTCGAGGCGGTGAATGATCGTGGCGGTCGGAAAGTCGGCCTGGGCGCGCCTGTCCAGGCAGTCGGCAAGGTCAGGCGTTTTCCCGGAGACCGTCAGCAGCCCGGCGGGCTTGTCGATCACCAGGATGTGCTCATCGACATGGATGACCGGCAATTTCCCTGGCGGAGGTGGATCGTACCGAAAGGCGCGCGGCGAACTGTCATCAGTCATGTGAGATTTCGCCCGAATGCCAACAGGTGCCGCCTCATCTTGGCAGCGATCCCAAATAGCCGGTCCCCGTTCAGCAAGGCCAGGCATTAAACCGCTCAGCCAGGCAGAATGCATCGCTCGCGGAAAGGCTGCGATAGAGTTGCTGCCACTCGGCCAGGGCGGCTTTACGATTTTCTTTGAACCGGTCGCGAGGGTCTAGGTGGCGGTAGCGATCAAAGCCGAGTCTGCCACGGCCTCCTGATGGCCTCCCATGCCAAGATACTTGCCTCCTGCACGGCAAATCCAAGGCCGGTCGGTCACGATAGTAAACGCCTGGGGTCATTCAGCCTCAACGGCCCCGGAGGGTTGCTGTCGGCGCTCGCGACGCAACAGGACGCCCTGCCACAACAAGAAGGCTGTTGGCAGGACAAGCAGGGCCAGCCCGGTCGCGCTGGCCATTCCGCCGATCATCGGCGCTGCGATGCGCCTCATGACTTCCGACCCCGTTCCGTCTCCGAACATGATTGGCAGAAGCCCGGCGATCACGACCGAGACCGTCATGATGACCGGCCGGATACGTAGCAGAGCGCCGTCAATAACGGCCTGCCGCAGGTCCTGATGAGTGAATTCGCGGCCTTCTTCTACGCATAAGGCGCGGCGGGCCTTCAGAGCCTGCTCAAGATAGACCAGCATGATCACACCGATCTCAACGGCCACGCCCGCGAGCGCTATGAACCCGACACCGGCGGCCACCGAAAGCCTGTAGTCCAGAACATGCAGGAACCAGAGCCCCCCTGTCAGCGCCAAGGGGAGTGTTCCGAGGATCAACAAAACTGGCATCATCCGCCTGAAATTCAGGAACAGCAGGAGGACAATGACGCCAAGCGTCACGGGCACGACAAGAGAGAGGCGGGCCTGCGCTCTCTGCATGAACTCGTACTGCCCGGACCATCGCAGCGAATAACCCGCTGGAAGCTCGAGCTCCCTTTCGATCGCCGCACGCGCTTCGCGAACATAAGACCCGATATCGACACCGGTGATGTCGATATAGACCCAGCCATTCAGCCGCGCATTTTCGCTGCGGATCACACCAGGTCCGTCGGACACGGAAATGCCCGCGATACGACCAAGCGGGATTTCCGCGCCTGAAGGCGTGATAACGGGAAGATCCCTCAATTCCTGGAGCGAGCCGCGGTAGTCGGCCGGATACCGCAGATTCACCGGGTACCGTTCGCGCCCTTCCACCGTCTGGGTGATCGTCATGCCGCCAATGGCGGTCCGCACGATGTCATGCACGTCTTCGATATTCATGCCGAAGCGCGCTGCCTCGGAGCGGTTGACCTCAATGTCGATGAAGCGCCCCCCGGTCACCCGTTCTGCATAGACAGAAGCGGTTCCGGGAATTCCGGCGATGATGTCTTCAACCTGGGTCCCGAGATCGGCGATGACGTCGAGATCGGGTCCGGCGATCTTGATGCCGACCGGAGTCTTGATGCCTGTCGCCAGCATGTCGATCCGGTTGCGGATCGGCATGATCCACACATTGGTGAGGCTGGGGACCTGTACGATGGAATCCAGCTCACTGCGGATATCATCCATCGTTAACCCGGGGCGCCATTCGCTGCGGGGCCGAAGCTGGATCGTGGTCTCGATCATCGTCAGCGGCGCCGGGTCGGTCGCAGTATCGGCCCGACCCGCCTTCCCGTGAACCGTCAGTACTTCGGGGACAGTCATGATCAGCCGGTTCGTCTGCTGCAGGATCTCGGCCGCCTCACTGACGGAAACGCCGGGGTAGGCGCTTGGCATGTAAAGGAGGTCGCCTTCGTCGAGATCCGGCATGAACTCGCTGCCCAACCGCGCGAGAGGAATCGCCATCGTGAGGACAAGCGCTGCCGAGAAAACCAGAGTGACGCCGGGGTGGCGCAGGGCAGTTCCCAGAAATGGCCGATAACCGGCGGTCAGGACCCGGTTCACAGGATTGGCGTGTTCCGGGGTGATCCGGCCTCGGATCAGATACCCCATCAAGACCGGCACAAGGGTGACAGACAGGCCCGCTGCGGCCGCCATGGCATAGGTCTTGGTGAATGCCAGCGGATGGAACAAACGGCCTTCCTGTGCTTCCAGCGCGAAGATGGGAATGAAGCTGAAGGTGATGATCAGCAGGGAGAAGAACAGCGCGGGACCGACCTCAGCCGTTGAATCGGCGACGATCCGCCAGCGATTGTCCCGTGTGAGCGGCGTTCGTTCCACATGCTTGTGGAAATTTTCGATCATGACGATCGCTGCATCGACCATCGCGCCAATGGCGATCGCAATTCCGCCGAGTGACATGATGTTCGCGTTGATGCCCTGGAGGTGCATGACGATGAAGGCTGCCAGAATGCCGAGCGGCAGACTGAGGACCACCACAAGTGACGAGCGCAGGTGGAAGAGAAAGACCGCGCAGACCAAGGCAACGATCAAGAATTCCTCAAGCAGCTTTTCACGCAGCGTCTCGACGGCGCGCTCGATCAGTCCTGCCCGGTTATAGGTGACGACGATTTCGACACCTTCCGGCAGAGAGGCTTGCAGCTGTTCAAGGCGATGTTCGACCCGCTCAATCGTGGCCAGGGCATTCTCGCCATAGCGCATGATCACGACGCCGCCGGCCACTTCGCCCTCGCCATTGAGCTCTCCGACGCCCCGGCGCAGTTCCGGCCCGGTGCGTACCGTTGCGATATCCGACAGAAGGATGGGCACGCCATTTTCAGCCATCGAGACAGGGATGGCGCGGATGTCGTCTTCGCCTGTCAGATAGCCTGACGCCCGGACCATGTATTCGGCTTCCGCCATTTCGAGCACACGGCCGCCGCTTTCACGGTTGCCGCGTTCAATGGCGCGCCGCACGTCCGAGAGCGGGATGGAGAGGGCGCGGAGCCGGTCGGGGTCAACCACGACCTGGTATTGCCGCACCATTCCGCCGATCGAGGCGACTTCGGAGACTCCCTCGATTGTCTGGAGTTCATAGCGCAGGAACCAGTCCTGGATGGAGCGCAGCTGGGAAAGATCATGCCGCCCTGAACGATCAATCAGGGCGTATTGGTATATCCACCCCACCCCAGTGGCATCGGGCCCGAGAGCGGGGCTGGCCTCGCTGGGCAGGTTAGGGGCGACCTGGCTGAGATATTCAAGTACCCGCGAGCGGGCCCAGTAAAGATCGGTCCCTTCTTCGAAGATCACGTAGACATAGCTGTCGTTGAAGAAGGAATATCCCCGCACTGTCACCGCGCCAGGAACCGACAGCATGGCGGTTGTGAGCGGATAGGTCACCTGATCCTCGACCACCTGAGGGGTCTGTCCGGGGTAGGTCGTCTTGATGATGACCTGAACATCGGAAAGATCCGGGATTGCATCGAGCGGCGTTCTTTGCATCGACCACAGTCCGGCCACCGCCAGAAAGAGCGACGCCAGGAGAACCATCACGCGATTGCGGATCGACCAGTGGATGAGTGACGTGATCATTGCCCGCCCTCCTCATCGGAGTCGGGCACGATATGCGAGATCAGCCATCGCCCTTCGTCGTTCACTAGGGTGAACCGAACACGGTCACCGGGTGCCAAACCGGAAAGCTCGACCCCCTGCGCAGCAGTGAACGCCATCTCCATGGCAGGCCAGGACAGGGCCGGTATCGGCTCGTGGGCGAGCGTCACCATGCCGTGCTGCGGCATGACCGAGATCACAGCTCCCACGCCGTCTACATCACCATCGCGGGCTCCTGGCATTTCCATATTCATGTCGCCCCCGTCCGACGCTCCGCCACTGCCCGGGGAAGCTGCGGAAGGATCAGGCATGCTCATGGGAGACGGTTGCTCGTCGAGTGGCCGAGCGCTGTCGCCGGTCGGCCCGGGCGGGGTCATCCTGAGGATGGCGCCCTGAAGACTTGCCTCGGAATCCAGCAGAAATTGTCCTGAAACGACAATGGTTTCGCCTTCGGATAGACCGGACAGAATCTCCGTGCGCCCTCCAGACTCCATGCCCGTTTCAACACGCGCGGGAATAAACCTGTCCTCGCCGGTCAGAACAATCACGCGCTGTGAACGGGCGGTCGTGATGACGGCCTCGCGTGAAACCGACAGCACACCTGTCCGGGGTTGCGCGGACAGCACTGCGTTGACGAACATGCCGGGGCGAAGGTCTCCGTCGCGGTTCGCGATGCGGCTGCGAACCCGGATGGTTCGCGTTTGCGGATCGACGGTGGGGTAGACATATTCGATTTCACCACGCCATTGCCTCGCCGGCAGGGACGGAGTGGTGACGAGCACGGACTGACCCGGACGCGCGTCGCTTGCGTGGTGCTCGAACACGTCGAGAACGACCCAGATGTCCGACAGGTCCGCGATTGTCATGATCGGGTCCCCGGGGCGCACATACTGGCCTTCACGAACACTCAGTTCCGTCACAACGCCAGAATGGCTGGAATAAACCGGAAGACGGTCCTGAACGGCGCCTCGCGCCGTCAGCGCGCCGATCTGTGCCGATGACAGTCCGAGCGCGCGCAAGCGGGACCGCGAGGCGGAGATCAGTGCCGTTCTCTCTGTGCGCTGTGCCTGAAGGAATTCGCCCTGCGCCGTTGCGATCGCCGGTGAGTACAGGGTGAACAGAGCGTCGCCGGCCTGGACCTGGTCTCCGACAGCCGAGACCGGAAGGGTTTCGATCCAGCCCTCGGCACGCACATTGATAGCGACCGTGGAAGCGTCGATCGGCCTCACATAACCGACGGCGCGGATCTCGCGGCTGAAATCCGTGCGCCGGACGATGTCCGTGCGCACGCCGATATTGTTGGCGACAGCCGGGTCGATTCGGAGCCCGTCCTCGTCGCCGCCGGAATCGGAGTCAGCATAGACAGGCACCAGCTCCATACCCATGGGTGATAATCCGGGTTCGTCACGCCGGTATGTCGGGTCCATTGGCGCAACCCAGTAGAGAATTTCGCTCTGGGCGGAATCTGGTTCGGTCATCGTCGGCGAGGACCCGAAGAAGCGCCCTGCGCCATAAATAACCGCGAGCGTAATGACAGCGCCTGCGGCGGCAAACGCCAAGGCGCGAAGGATTGACGGATTCATTGGACATCTCCCGTCAGGTAAAGAATTTGGGACGCAGCGACGCTCCGGTCGGTTTCAAGCCGAAACAAGGTGAGTTCGGCATCGAGGAGGGCGAGTTCAGACCGGACCAGTTCCGAGTAGTCGGCCGTCTGGTTTTCGTAGGCGAGAAGCACAGCCTCCCGAGTTTCCCGAGCTGCTGGGATGATCCCGGATCGCTGCAACGCGATGGCTGCATCTAACCTGTCGATACGCGCTTGCTCGATCTGGAGTGTGCGGCGCAGATCAAGAAGCAGGGCCTGGCGGGAATACTCCGCGGCGGCGACCTCGTCGCGAGCGGCGAGCACCGTTTCGTCCTGGCGTGTCCGCTCGAAGAGAGGCATCTCGAAACTGACACCAATCGTGGCGGTATCGGAGCGCCCGAAGCGGAGGCCGTATCCGGCCTCGACACCCCAGGCGGGGTGGTATTGTTGCTCTGCCAGTTCCACGCCGGTTTCGTGTGCTTCGATCCGGGCATCGATGATGGCGACGGCCGGATGGCGCGCCAGAGACGACAACGCCTCCTGCCCGTCCGGAAGAGCAGGCAGACGCACGTCCGACATTGAGGCAGGTCGATGGAGTGCATCGTCTCCGAGATAGCGGGCCAGCCTGGCGCGAGCCATGTCTGCCTGTTGATCGATCTCTGTGAGCCGGCTTTGCAGGATTTGCGTTTCGAGATCGGACCGGATCACCTCATGACTGTTTTCACGTCCGGCGGCGTAAGCGGCAAGCAGGACACCGGAGAGACCCTCGAGCGTTGAAAGACGCTGCAGAGTCTGTTCCCTCGCCAATTCCCAATAGCGTTGTTCCAGCCAGTTGCTGCGGACGTCGAGAACGATCTCTCGCAGGGCTAGATCGCGGCGCGCACGCTCCTCGCGTGCCCGGGCCCGTTCTTGCGAGCGGGCGAGTCGCAGGCTGTCACCTCTTGGAAACATCTGCCGGAGCGACAGGCGCAGTTGAGACATTGGATCGCCTGATGGGTCCAGCGTCGTAAGGGGCAGGTTCGTGATCGCCGCCGAGACGACCGGGTCGGGCAGAACCGCCGCCGCCTCGCCGCGATGACGGGCTGCACGCTCGGCAGCGTCATACCGGGACACGGAAGGATCGGGCTGTTGCCGAGCTATATGGATGGCTTCCGCGAGGCTCAATGGACCGGGCGACGCCGATTGAAGGCCGGCGCCGATCAGCGCCGCCAGCATGAGGTTCGAAAACATGGGGTATCTCCTCGAAAATGATTCGTCGAAAGCGCCTGTGAAACGGCGCAGGAATCAGATTCGGGGAGGTCGTCTGGGAGTCAGGTAGGCAATCGAGGCGAAACGATCGTCAGATAACGCAAGGCGCGTCAATCCAGGCAACGAGACCCGGCCGATCGTAACGTTCTGAGGAAGCGGACAGGTTGGCGATCCCGCAACCAGCGGGCAGTCCGCCATCTGGCAGGCGTCGCAACACTCGCCCGATCCCTCGCAGTCTTCCATCGGCATGGATTGCGGCATGTCCGGATCGGACATCTCGTGTTCGCACATGGTCTCCATCCCGGCCATGCCTCCATCCTCAGGCGCCGCGTCGGCATCCGAGACGGGCCCAATGGAAAGGGCGGCTGCCAGAAGTGCCGCACTCAATACCCGGAGGGCAGAGAAAATTATGGAGGCTGGGTTCAGCACGGATTCCGGTCCATTCACGAAGATGGCACCCTAGCATCGCGGACACCATTCAAGAAGGTGTGAACTGCGGCAGCCAGGCTCGTCGCCATCGACCAGGGTCAGAAGGGCAGCCGGATGCCCAGTCGTGGTGCCGTGAACACGACAAGACCGTAGAGCACGATGGTCAGGAGGCAGCCGAGTCCGAGAGCGGCCCAGAACCCGACATCCCGGCGCAAGAGCGCCGGGATGAGCAGGAACATTGGCAGGGACGATAGAACAAACCAGAAAGTCGCCTCTGCGTGATCGGCCAGGCGGACGGTGTCTCCGGTATCCCGCCACAACCAGATCATTCCCATCACGGACACGAGTGGTAGGGAGGCGAGGATCGCACCGGCCGCCGCATTGCGGCGACTGGCTTCCGAAACTGCGGCGATGAGAATGCCGGAAACCACAGCCTTGATGACGGCCCAGATCACGCCCGTCCCTCCACGACGCCGCGCCGTGCACTCACCATTCCCCGAACGATCCTGAACAAGGCCGGGACCACGAGCAGCGTTAGAATGGTCGAGGATATGATCCCGCCGATCACGACTGTCGCGAGCGGCCGCTGAACTTCCGCGCCTGGACCAACATTGAACGCCATCGGCACAAAACCGAGGCTGGCAACGAGAGCGGTCATCAGGACTGGCCGCAGGCGTGTCATCGCACCTTCGCGGATCGCGGTGTCGAGCGGTGTGCCCCGGTCCATGAGGGTCCGGATGAAGGTCAAAAGCACCACGCCGTTCAAGACCGCGACGCCGGACAGGGCGATGAAGCCGATGCCAGCCGAGATTGATAACGGTAACCCCCGCAACAACAACGCCGCAACGCCCCCAGTCAGGGCCAGCGGCACTCCTGAATAGACGATTGCCGCATCGGAAACGGACCGGAACAGGGCCAGCAGCAACAGGAAGATCAAACCCAAGGCGATCGGCACGACCAGGCTCAGCCTGTTCGCTGCCGATATGAGCTGCTCGAACGTCCCTCCGTACTCGACCCAATAGCCGGACGGTATGTCGCCATCCTGCTCGACCCGGCTGCGTACGTCAGCGATGAATGATCCGAGGTCGCGACCGCGGACATTGGCGGTCACGACGATGCGCCGCTTGCCATTCTCCCGGCTGATCTGGTTGGGACCGATTGTCAGGGTGATGTCCGCGACTTCAGCGAGGGGAATGAAACCGTCGGGTCCTGTCCGGCTGCCGGGCAAGGGAATGTTGAGCCTGCCCAGGCGATCGATATCGGTGCGTTCCGATTCCGGTAACCGAACGATAATGTCGAACCTCCGGTCGCCTTCAAACACCTGACCGGCAGGGGTGCCCGCAAGGGCCGTACGGACAACAGATTGGACGTCATCGACGCTCAATCCGTATCGCGCAAGCGCCTCACGTCGTGGCTCGATCTGCAACATCGGCAGACCGGTGGCCTGTTCGAGCGAAACATCACTGGCGCCCTCGACACCCTCGATCAACCCCTCAAGCCTTTGGCCGATCTCCAGCAGGGCGTCGAGATCGTCGCCGAAAACCTTGACGGCGACATCGGCGCGAACGCCTGACAACAATTCATTGAACCGCATCTCGATCGGCTGCGTGAATTCGTAATTGTTGCCTGGGATTTCCTGCACCGCATCATTCAGTTCTGCAACGAGGTCGTCGCGCGAACGTCTTGGATCCGGCCATTCAGACCGGGGACGCAGCAGGATGAAGGTATCTGCCACGCTCGGCGGCATGGGGTCGGTCGCCACTTCGGCTGTACCGATTTTGGAGACCACCCTTTCGACTTCGGGGAATTCCTGAATCCGTTCTTCCAGCGCGACCTGCAGGGTCAGGGCCTGGCTCAAACTGGTTCCCGGAATCCGCAAGGCGTGGAGGGCGATGTCCCCTTCATCGAGTTGGGGAATGAACTCGGTTCCCATCCGGGAAACAGCCACACCCCCTATAGCGACGAGCGCCACAGCCCCCGCCACCACTCCCCAGCGGAACCGCAGAGCGAAGTCGAGTGCAGGCCGGTAGATGGCCGATGCGCCGCGAATGACGAGGTTCGGCTTTTCCTCGACCTTGCCGCGCACAACCATCGCCACGGCAGCCGGGACGAACGTCAGGGACAGCAACATCGCCGACGTCAATGCGAACACCACGGTGAAGGCCATGGGGTGGAACATTTTCCCCTCCACACCCGTCAGGGCAAAGATCGGGACATAGACAAGGGTGATGATCAGAACCCCGAATAGCGACGGCTTGATCACCTCGGCCGCAGCAGACGCCGTCTCGGCAAACCGTTCGTCACGGGAGAGCAGGCGGCCAAGCTCGGATTGCCGGTGCCCGATACGCCGCAGGCAGTTTTCGACGATAATCACGGCCCCGTCGACGATCAGGCCAAAGTCGAGCGCGCCGAGACTCATCAGATTGCCTGACACCCGGTTCTCGACCATGCCGGTAATGGTCATCAGCATCGATAAAGGGATAACCAGTGCCGTCAGAATTGCGGCCCGGATGTTGCCAAGCAGCACAAACAACACAACCACGACAAGGAGAGCGCCCTCGACGAGATTTTTCTCGACGGTCTCGATGGTCCGGTCGACCAATTCCGTCCGGTTATAAACTTCAACGGCTCGAACCCCGTCCGGCAGCGCGCGGGCAGCTTCCTCCAGTCTCTCGCTGACGGCTCGGGCGACCTCGCGGCTGTTCTCGCCCATCAGCATGAAGACTGTCCCGAGCACCACCTCTTCACCGTTTTCGGTGGCGGCGCCTGATCGCATCTCCTCTCCAAGCAAGACCTCGGCAATGTCACCAAGGAGGACCGGCCTGCCACCTGGATTGGCGACTACGACCGATCTCAGTTCGTCGATTGTCCGCGTCTGGCCAGGCGAGCGAATGACAAGCTGCTCGCCATTGTGTTCGATGAATCCGGCACCAGAGTTGGCGTTGTTGTTGTCGAGCGCCGTGGTGATGTCGTCGAAGGTGAGTCCAAGAGCCGCCATGTCAGCCGGTCGCGGCGTCACGTGATACTGGCGCACGAAACCGCCGATGGTGTTCACTTCCACAACACCGGGGGTGCGCAGAAGCTGTGGCCGGATGACCCAGTCCTGAAGGGTCCTGAGGTCCTCGGCGGTCCATTCAGACCCGTCTTCACGGGTGGCTCCGGGCTCGGACTCGATCGTGTACATGAAGATTTCGCCAAGCCCAGTCGCGATCGGACCCAACTCGGGAGTCACCCCTTCGGGAAGCTGGCCACTCACGGCCTGAAGCCGCTCATTCACCAGCTGGCGAGCGAAATAGATGTCGGTCCCGTCTTCGAAAACGACTGTGACCTGCGACAGGCCGTAGCGAGAGATGGAGCGCGTATAGGCGAGATTGGGCACGCCCGAGATGGCCGTCTCTACAGGGAAGGTCAGGCGTTGTTCTGCTTCAAGCGGGGAAAACCCCGGTGCCTCCATATTGATCTGGACCTGAACATTCGTGATGTCCGGCGTGGCATCGATGGGAAGTTTGTTGAAATTCCAGATCCCCAATGCGGCCAGAGCGAACACCAGAGCAAGGACCAGCCAGCGATACCGGATGGATTGTCGGATTATGGTTTCGAGCATGATCGTTCCTAATGGTCGTGGCTGGCGCCGGACTTCAGTACGTCAGCAGTGATCAGGAAGGCGTTCTGCGAGACATAGGCTTCACCGGGCTCGAGCCCGCCGAGGACTTCCGTCATTTCCGGCGTGCGCAGCCCGAGTTCGAGCATCCGCACCTCATAGGTGTCGCCGACACGCGCATAGACGACGGTAAAGTCGCGGAAGCGCTGAAGGGCGTCTGTACGTACGGCGAGTGGGACCTCGGTAATCCCGGTCACAATGGCCGCCTCGACTGCCTCCCCGGACCTCCAGACGCCGTCGGGATTATCGAGGTGAACATGTGCGATGGCGCGCTGGCTGACAGGGTCCACTGCTGGAGAGATGAACTCGATCTCCCCTTCAAAGGCCCGCTGGCCGTCGACGCTGGTCAGGGTGACGGGATGACCGGCAGCGATCCGGCTCATGTCGCCAGGATAAAGGAACAGCTCGGCATGAAGCTGGGTCGGGTCGGCAATTTCAAAAAGTGGACCATCGCCCGTCGGGCCGCCATTCGTTGCTGGACGCGCCATCACGATGCCGTTGATCGGCGATGTGACGGAGTAGGTCTGGAGGCTGTCGGTGGCCGTGATCCGGGCCAAGGTCTGGCCCTGTGTGACCCGGTCGCCGATTGTGGCGTTCAGTGAAACAATCCGGCCTGGCAACCAGCCGCGGATCTCGGCATGGGCTTCGGGTCGAAGTTCGATCACCCCGTAAACACTTGTGGTTTGCACAAGTCTTGCCGGCCCGGCAGACTCCACGGCCACGCCGGCGGCATCGGCCTGGGCACGGGAGATCGTCGTGCGACCTTCAAAGGACTCGAACGACCATTCACCGACTGCGTCGCCGAAATCCGAACGAACATGGACCTCGAAAGAGTGCGGTTCGGTCACGACGCCATCGCCGCGGAGATAGTCCTGTACGGGCCTGAACGAAAACTCGTCATCGCGCCCGCCCAGTCGCGACAGAGTGATGCTGGCATTGACGGTTTGCGGGTCGATCGGCGCGTTGTCCCGATAGGCATACAGCCTGAATTCCGGGTCGACACCTTGCTCGAAGATTGTCAGCTCCAGTGCATAGCGTCCCTCGCGCAGCATCCGGCCATTGTGAGGGCCCCGTTCGTATTCTGACGCACCCGGCGCCGCATGTGTCGAGACACTGCCTGACGGGCTATCGGTCCCGCACGCAGCGAGAGCCAGCACAGGTGCCATGACAAACGGCACAAGAAAGTGAGAGGATTTCATCATTGCATTCAGTCCTGTTGCGTGCCGGCTGGACGGGGGCTGGCGTAAAGTCGAAGAAGGTGGATATCGGCTTCGTGGAGCGCCTGAAGAGCATCGACACGGCGCGAGCGCGCGTCGGAAAGGGCGCGCTGGGTGTCGAACACGTCGAGGATCGAAAACACGCCGCGCTCATACCCCGACCTTGCCGATCGGAGCGCCTCCTCCAGTGTCGGGATGACCGTTGTCTCAAGCGACAGAATTTCTTCAGCGGCCGAGACCCGCCGGGACCGGTGCAGCTCTTCATTACGCTCCCAGTCGCGAAGGGCGGCCGAGATCCGGGCGTCTGTGGCCTGCGCTGCAATCCGGGCGCTTTCAATCTCGGCCCGATTGGCATTCCACACTTGAAGCGGGATCGAAAAACGAAGTCCGACCGCCAGGTCGTCGTTCGCCGCAAGGTGCCGCCCGGAAACGCCGACTGTCGCGTCGGGGATGGCACGCGCGGTCTCCACTTGCAGCCTCGCGTCCCGAATGTCGCGCTCGGCGCGCAATCGGCGAAGGTCGGCTGTCTCCAGGGCGCGGCTCGGCGTCGGGACCTCACCGAGCACGAAAAAAGAGTCCAGTTCGACGGCTGGTGCTTGTGATCCCGACCAATAGGACGCAAGCCTCGACGACTGGCGCATGACCTCACGGCGAGCCGCCTGCACATCAATATCGGCTTCAGAGAGACGTGCTGCGACGCGGCTGCGTGCCATGACAGGGTCGCGGGCTGCCCGGACCCGGCCTTCCACCACATCGGCAAAGGACGAAACCGCCTCCCTGCGGCCTTCCGCAACCTCGAGGCGTGCCCTTGCCGCCTGAAGCGCGACGAAGGCCAGTTCGACATCCCGGACCAGATCCGCCTCGAGGCTCGATTGCGCCAACGCCACCGCACCAAACTCGCGTTGCGCGAGCCGAACGCGCGCCTCCGCATCTCCGCCACGTTCGACAGGCTGCAAGAGCGCGACCGACGTTTCGCCGGCATTGAGAAGATAATTCCCGGCTGTTCCGACGATCGTGTCGGATTCAATCTCGAGCGTGGGATTGGGCCGGAGCCCGGCACCTGCGATCAGGGCGCCGCTAGCCTCGGCTTCCAGCCTGGCTGCTTCGATTGCCGGTGCGTTGGCAAGGGCGAGCGAAACGGCGGCATCGCGGTCGAACCCTGAAGCTGGTTCTTCCAGGGTAAGGGCCGGCCCCGATAGGGAAGCCGCACCCAGCAGGGCGCACAGATGCGCCCGTATGACGATTTTCATGTAGATTCCTGCTGACTGAACGAAAACAATCCGGCGTCGACGCCGGGCGGTTCAGATCAGAGGTGCCGGGGTGGGCGTTTCAGCACCTGACGGCCAGCATTGCGTGGCGAATCCGGTGAAAATAGCGCGTGGCTCGCCGCTTCGCGATTCCTCGCGACCAGCCAGCCACCCTGCATCAAATGCGGTACGACATCACTCAGGACGTGAACATGGAAGTGCGCCGCTCGCTGGACTCCGAGCGTGTCGCTCCCGATTTCATTCGAGCCAACCTGACTTTCATGATGTGTTTCAGCATGACGAAGAGGGGCTGCATGTTCATTGGCTGCGCTTCCAGAATGCGCGTGGGCAGCAGACATCGTTCCGGGCCCCATAAGGGCCACGGCCAGGACGATGATGCTGACAATCAATCGAACCACGAAACACTCCCAAGTGCGAACGATACGCAACTAATGACCTGCTGGCAAACCCGCAAAGTCAGCTGATGGTCGGATGGTCACTTGGCAAGATTTCAGCATCTGAAGCGTCTTAGGACACGGCCTTGAGCGGCGGCGGCGTCTGGTCGGCGGCGCGCTTGTCGTTCCAGTAGGACACGCAGGGCACTTTCGACATGTCGCAGCGCGACGCGTATTTGCGCGCGATGTCCGTGACCTCGTCCATCAGCCCGGCTTCCAGGGTGATGGGCTTCAGGCCCAGCGACAGGAAGGTATCGTTCTCGACATGAAGGTCGTTCTCGTCGGCCTCGTTGCGCGGATTGGGCAGGTTGGCGATCTCCGCGCCGGTCATGTCGGCGATCATCTTTGCCAGATCGCGGACGCGGTGCGTCTCGGTCATCTGGTTCATGATGCGGACCTTTTCGCCGGTCTGCGGCGGGGTCTCGATGGCCAGCTGGATGCAGCGCACCGTGTCCTGGATATGGATGAAGGCGCGTGTCTGGCCGCCCGTGCCATGCACCGTCAGCGGGTGTCCGACCGCAGCCTGCATCAGGAAGCGGTTCAGCACCGTGCCGTAGTCGCCGTCATAATCGAAGCGGTTGATCAGGCGCTCGTCACGCTTGGTTTCTTCGGTCTGTGTGCCCCAGACGATGCCCTGGTGCAGGTCGGTGATCTTCACGCCGTCATTCTTGTTGTAGAAGTGGAAGAAGAGCTGATCCTGCGTCTTCGTCATGTGGTAGATCGAGCCCGGATTGGCCGGGTAGAGGATCTGCTGCTCCTTGGGACCTTCCGACGTATCCACCTTCACGGTCAGATAGCCTTCGGGGATCTTCATCCCGGCCGTGCCATAGCCATAGACGCCCATCGTCCCGAGATGGACGAGGTGAATGTCCTTGCCGCTCTCCACGATGGCGGCCAGCACGTCATTGGTGGCATTGAGATTGTTGTCGACCGTATAGCGCTTGTGGCGCGCCGACTTCATCGAATAGGGCGCGGCGCGCTGCTCGGCAAAGTGAACGATGGCGTCGGGAGATTCCGCGGCGATCAGTTCGACGAGCTCCTGGTAGTCCTTGCCGATATTGAGATCGACAAAGCGCATGTCACGCCCCGAGACCTCTTTCCAGGCGGCGAGGCGCTTCGACATCGGCTCGATCGGGGTCAGGGACTCGACCTCCAGCTCGATATCGATCTTGCGGCGCGACAGGTTGTCGACGACCACGATTTCATGACCGAGATTGGAGAGGTGAAGGGCGGTCGGCCATCCACAGAAGCCGTCGCCGCCAAGAACAAAGAGTTTCATGATCCGTTGTCCGTTTCAGGATTGAAGCAAGGTGAAGAAGGTCTGGGTCAGGCCTTCGCCTCATCGCGAGGGCTTTCACGCCTGATGGCCAGTGCGCCGTGAAACACCGGTGCCCCGATCAACACCATTGGTGCGCCGACAATCAGACCCGCGATGATCGCCACCGCCATGGGGGCAAGCAAAGCCGACCCTTGCCCAATCTTCAGAGCAAGCGGCGCCAGCGCGAGAATGGCGATCAAGGCGGACATGAAGATCGGACGGATTCGGGCCAGTCCGGCCTCGATGCGATGCTGCATTTCAATCCGGCCTTCAGGCAATTCGGCAAAATAGAAGACGCCGAGCTCCGCGATGATTCCGATGACCATGGTCAGCCCCATCATGGAGGCAATGTTGAGCTCGGTCCCGGTCAGTGCCAGGCCTGCCATGACGCCGCTGACCGAGACCCCGACGACGAGCAGAATGGAGGCGGCCTTGGAAAAGTCCCGGAACAGGAAGACCAGCAAAAGCGCCGACAAGACCAGCGCTGACAAAAACACGACGATCAGATCCCGGAAGGATTTTTGCTGTTCTGCGTAGAGCCCGCCAAAGGCGTAGCGTACACCGGAAGGCAGGCTGACTGTCTGCATCACCGCGCGGATGTCGCGCATGGCAGATCCCATGTCGCGCCCCTCCAGACGTCCGGTCACAGCGGTCATCAGCTGCAGATTCTCGCGTGAAGTTTGTGTCTGTCCGCTGGCAATGCGGATTTGAGCGACCCGGGACAGGGGAAGAAGATGCCCGTCGCTGGACCGGAGCATCAGGGCGCCGATGGCTTCAACCCGATCGCGCGCGGTTTCGTCAGTCCAGACGCGCACATCAATGGTCCGCACCCCGTCCTGAATCTGGCTGGCGACGCGTCCGCCAACCAGGCCGTCCAACTGGTCAGCTACAGCCTGTGGAGTCAGTCCTTCGAGGCCAAGATGCGCCCGGTCGAGAACGATCTCGATGGCATCGCCCGAGACCCGGTCGGATTTCTGGATTTCGACCACACCGCGAACACCCTGCATGGCTTGTTCAGCACGGCTGGCGGCTTCGGCGAGCGCCAGGGGGTCTGTCCCGTAAAATTTGATTTCGATGGGCTGAGGCACGGCGGTCAGGTCGCCGATCACGTCGCCCATAAGCTGGATGGTTTCTATCGTCAGGCCCGGCACCTCGTTCTCGACCCGCTGACGGATATCGGACATCACCGCGTCGATCGGCCGCCTGGGAAGCGGTGTCAGGTGGACAAACATGTCGCCTTCATTGGCTTCCGTCAGGCCCCCGCCAAGCTGAAGCCCGGTGCGGCGCGAATAGCTGCTGACTTCCGGAATCGACCGGATGATGGTCTCCAGCTGAGTGACCAGCCGGTCCGTTTCGGTCAGTGACAGTCCGGGAGGGGCTACATAATCGAGTACAAAGCCACCTTCGTCCATTTGCGGCATGAAACCCGACGCCAGGCGCGTTGTGGCAAATCCCCCGACAATCACTGCCAGGATCACAATCACCGCCATCGCAATTCGCGGAGCCGTGAGAATGCGGTCCATGGCACGCGAATAGCGCGTGGCAACATGCCCCAACCAGCGATTGCCGGAATCAGCACGCTCGGCATCCTGGGCCTTGGCGAACCAGCGGGCGAGCAGGGGGCAAATGGCCAGGGTGAAAATCATCGAGAAGATCAGGCATGCGGCCATCGTGACGGCCAACGCCTTGAAAAACCCCCCGGTGACACCGCTCAGAAACGCCAGCGGGGTGAAGACGATCACCGTCGCAAGCGACGACCCGATCAATGGGCGGAACATTTCACCGGCCGCCTCCATCACGCTCATCGTCCGTTCGGCCAGCCGCCGCGTGATATGCTCCAGCATCACCACGATATCGTCGACAACAAGGCCCACAGCGGCAGCCATTCCGCCCAGAGACATGATGTTCAGGCTCAGCCCGAGTGCGGTCAGGAGGATCGCGGTGGCGGCCAGGACCGAGGGCAATAAAATCGCGACGACGAGAACAAATCGCCAGCTTCTCAGAAAGGCAAACAGGACAAAGCCGGCCAAAAGCGTGCCGATCAGAATGGAATCGCGCACACTCGAAGCAGCAGCGCGCACCAATTCTGACTGATCATAATAGGGTGTGATCGTCAGGCCGGGCGGGAAGTTCGCTGACTCCTGCTCAAGCGCGCGTTTCACGGCGTCCGTCAGGGCGAGGGAATTTGCGGTCGGAGACTGGCGAATATTGATGAGGACAGCCGGATGCCCGTCGGCACTGACCCGCGTCCATTCCTGGGCAGTCGACAATCGGATGTCGGCCACATCATCAATTTCAACAATCGTTCCGTCCCCGGTAGCGACAATCGTCGACCCAATCGATTCGATGTCGACTTCCCGATTGTCGAGAATGGTCAGAAACAGGCGTGAGCGGTCCTCCAGCCGGCCCGCCGCGACAACGATATTGTCGAGCGTCAGCGCCGTCTCGACATCGCTGAGCGAGAGACCGTGCGCGCGAAGCCGTACAGGATCCACCAGAACCTGATATTCGGCGTTGCGGCCCCCAAGAACGCTGACCTCGGCAACCCCGTCGATTGAAGCCAGCAGGGGGCGTAGCTGGTAAGTTGCGAAATTCCTGAGTGAGACAAGGGATTCGCTGTCCGATGTGATCGAATAGCCCAAGACCGGAAAGATGGTCGGGTCCATCCGGCGAACATCGAAACGCATCCCGGCTGGCAAGGCGGGAGAAATTCTGGCCAATTCCGTGTTCGCTTGCAGGGCGGCTGTCACCATGTCCGTGCCCCAGTCGAAGGACAGCGAAATCTCCGCGGAGCCCCGGCTGGTCTGGGAGCGGATGTTGCGCACGCCCGGTATTGCCCGCAGAGCTTCTTCCGACGGGCGGGTGACCTGGTTGACCATCATGTCGACCGGCATGTCGCCAGCTTCAAGCGAGACCGCGATACGGGGAAACTCGATCGCCGGAAACAGGCTGACGGGCAGGCGCATCAAAAAGAATCCGCCCGCTACGGCGAGCACCAGAAACCCGGCCAGCAAGAACCGCGACTGCCGTGAAATCCACTGATGGCTCATTGATTTGTTGCCGGATCAGCGGCGGTGCGAATCTGCATGCCGTCAGAGAGGGTCGCCGCGCCCTCGACGGCGACGGTTTGTGATGCGTCCAGCCCGGACGTCACCTCTGCGACAGATGTCGTTGTCACGCCCACTTCGATCCGTTGCAGACGGGCCGAACCGTTCGCGACGACATACACGAATGCCCCGGTCTCATCGTAGAGGACGGCGCGGCGCGGCACCGTCAGGGCCTGGTGATGGACTTCAGCGGTGATCTCGGCGCGGACAGCCTGGCCGGGCAGAAATCCGGCCACTCCGTGCAAGTCAGCAAAAACGGTCGTGGTCCGGCTCGCTGGATCCACCCGGATATCAATCAGCCGCACTTGCGTGGTCACTTCAGCGCCTGAATTGTCGAGGGCGTGCAGTTGAACCGGATCACCGACCGCAATGCGGGTCACGTCCTCGATTTCCAGCTGGATGGCCGCGAGCAGCTGTTCCAGGGATGACAGCCGGACCAGGGTTTGTCCGCTCGATACCAGATCCCCTGGCGCTACGAAGATCGTATCGACCACTCCGCTCTCCACGGCGGCCAGCTCGGAGATACGGCGTGTACTTCTTTCAAGGCTGGAGACCAGCGTTTCCAGATCCCGCCGCTGGTTTTCGGCAGCTTCCACGTCAGCATCGCTGGCCAGTCCGTCCTGTCGGAGGCGCTGGGCACGGGCGCTGGCGGCGCGGGCGGCAATCAGATCATTGCGCGCGCGGGAAAGTTCAACGGCAGTTGTGGAGGACGGTTCCAGTCGCAATAGGACAGCACCGGTTTCGACCCGTTCGCCTGCGCGCACCTGAAGGTCTATGACACGGGCCTCGATGTCCGCGCTGAAAGTGTGCTGCGCCGAAGGGTCGAATACCACCGAACCAAACCCTGTGACGGTTTCGGCCAGGTCCTGGACCGTCACCGGAGCTGTCGACACTTCAGCCGATATGGCCGCCGGCGCTGCCGGCTGCGGTGCGCCGCATGCCGTCAGCGCAAGAGTGACCAGGCCGATCAGCAGGATGGGTCGGAGAACGTGATTCATTGCAGTCCCTCCAGCGCGGAACCGGTCAGGACCTCCAGCGCGATACGATACTCCTCGGCAGCCAGCGCCAGTTCCACTTCGGAAATCTGCCGGTCAAGGAGGGTCACTCGGGTGGCGAGCGCAGCGGAATTTGAAATATCGCCGCGGGCTGCGGCCACGGCGGATGCCTCTGCCTGACCCGTCAGCGGCGCAATCATCGAACGCGTCTGGTCACGCTGGCTTCGTGCGATACGCAAGGCGTCAGCAGCCGCGTAGATGTCGGCCTCAAGCCCTGTCACCCTTGCCTGATACTCTGCGTCCAGCTGCACCCGGGTCGCGCGGGCAATGGCGGTCTCACCCTGCCCGCGATTCCACAATGGAAGCGTGAAAGACAAGCCGGGCCCGACACTTGTCAGATTGCCGGTGTCCCGCGCAGCATGAATGTCGATGACCGGAATGGGGTATCTTGCCAGAAGGCTTGCTGCGATGATGTCGTCCTGACGGTTCAGTCCGGCGCGAAGGGCTTGCAAGTCGATTCGCGTTTCGCGGGCATGCGTGAAAAGCAAGGCCGGGTCAGCAGGCTCGGCGCCGTCGCCCTGGTCAACCGCAAACCTGATCACACGACCGGGAGGCTGATCGAGCAGGCGATTGAGGGCGAATTCCGCAGCCGACAGGCGCAGCTCTACAGCCTGATTGCGATCAATGGCGTCGGCGGCGGCCAATCGGTAGGATTCCAGCCCGGATCCAGGCAGATCCCCGCGTCCGGCTGCCGACAGGGCGCGTTGCAACTGGTCCTGCGTAAGAACTCGGAGACGACCAGTCAGCTCTTGCAGCGTTCGGAGCCGGTCAATTCTGACGGCGAGCAAGCGTGCCTGTTCGGCTGTGAGCCACTCGGCCCAGACGATATCATCGCGAATGGCATCGCGCGCGGCCTCGGCAGCCGCTTGCTCATGCGGGCGACGCATCAGGGCGAGCAGGTCCATCCCCAGGGAACCGGACACACCGGTTACCGCACCCGTTGCGTTAAGCGGGAAATCCGCGCCGAACGACACGGTCGGGTCGGGAAGAAGGCCCGCGGCAAAAACCTGTGCGTTCGCAACGCCTTCTTGCGCTCGCAAAGCGCGAAGTTCGCGATTGTTGATCACAGCCAGCGCCGCGATCTGATCGAGATTGGCATTGGCAGGCAGGATGACCGCAGACTCAGGCGCGACGGCAAGCGGGGCGGCATCGCGTCCAGCCAGAATCGGAGCACAGGCCGACACCATCATCGCCACGGCCAATACAGTGAGCCGACTGAAGAGTTTTGATAAAGTCATGCGCGCTCCGCTTCGAGCGTCGGAATTGCGGGAGTAATTCGCCAGCGCTCTGATTCCATCGTTTCGAGAGCTGGCGCGTAAAGAGCGCGCTGCGACGACAGCGACGAAATACCATGGTACGCTGAGACGACGACGCAAAGCAAAACAACGAGACCCGCGATCAGGCGGCGTTCGGGGCTGGGTTCGATCCGCAAGAAACGCGGGACAAGAAAACTTGCAAAGGCGGCGGCCAGAATCCACCCGCCGACAACATCACTGGGCCAGTGAGCGTTCAACGCGATCCGCGTCACCCCGATCAGTACGATCAGGATGACGGCGGACAGCCCAATCAAGCGTTGGGTTCTGGGCGGGAATATGGATGCCACCAGACACGCCAGTACGGTGAGGATGAGCGCTGAATGGGCAGCGTGACCGCTGGGGAAACTATAAACATCAACACCGGAATAGAGCGCCTCCGGGCGCGCACGTGAGATCACAGCCTTTACTGCAAAGACAGCAGCGACATTCAACAGGAAAGCACCCGCTGTCAGAATGGCCGTCATCCAGACACGCATCGCGGCCAGACCCGCGACACAGAGCATCGCCACGATGACCAAATTGGTTCCGTCACCGATTGAGGTAATCACGAGCAAGGGCGTTTCGCCCAACGGCCGGACAAGCTGGCGGATATGTCCGGCCAGAGCACTGTCCATTCCGTTGGCCGCGCCCAGAAACTCGATCAGAGCGAAAACCGCAAAACCGGACCAGAGCAAAATGAATGGGAGAGTTGAATCGTGCCGCTTTTGATTTTGCGGTCCGGCATTTGACTTGTCTGGTTGAGGAACAGTTTCCGGAACGCTCTGTGGGTCGTTGGCCACGGGAATGTTTCCGAAGACCAGAGACTGAAGCCAGTCGGGAGTGAGCCGGTGAATGCGTGGATGGGCGCTAAGCAGGTTCGCAATCTGCCGTTTCCCGGTCACCGAATTGCGCGCCACCAACGCCGCACCGGCGACCACCAGCCCCAACCCGATCGGGAGACCGGGAATGGGGGTCAGAATGCCGACAGGGATGCCGGCAAAGATCAGGAATCCGCCAAAGACGACGAGGCCCCGGCGCACCAGTAGGTGCAAGCCGAGCCGGCGGGGGACAGCGTCCTTGTCAGGCGCGTTCACGCATCGCCTCCCGATAGTCGGGAAAGGTGACCCGGACACCGAGGCCCGGCGCCACATCACGCAGTTCGAGGCGAGCTTTGTGGAAGGTCGCGATGGCCTTGACGATGGCCAGGCCGAGACCGGATCCGCCGTCCTTGCGGGCCTTGTCGAGACGGTAGAAGCGGGCGAGGACATTCTCCCGTTCGGTTGCGGGAATGCCGGGGCCATCGTCCCTGACTTCGATCCAGGCACGTTGGGCTTCGGATCCGACTGACAGTTGGATACGTGAGCCGATCGGACAGTGCCGGATACTGTTTTCAATGAGGTTGGCGGCCAGTTGCGTGAGCAGGTTTCTGTCACCCAGCACCAGTGTGGGGTTCTCGGTCTGAAGGTCGAGTTGGAGTGATCGCCCGGCGTCTTCAGCCACGGCCGAATAGGATTCAATCAGGTTTGAAGCGATCTCGGTGAGGGGGAATATTTCAAACCGATTGCGATTCGTCCCCGCTTCGATCTGCGCGATACGCAGCAGCGAGTCGAAGGTAGAAGCGATTTGCCGGATTTCGTCGGCCGCCGCTTCGAGACGGCCTTCAAGGGCCGGGCTCTGCGACAGTTCCGCTTGCAAGGCTTCGATCTGGATGCCGACCCGATTGATCGGCGTGCGCAAGTCGTGCGCAATATCGGAGCTGACTTGCCTGATCCCGTCGACCGTCATTTGCAGTCGATCCAGCGCCGTATTCACCCTAACGGAGAGGCGATCCAGATCGTCGCTGTGCCTGGCAAGCGGCACACGCTGTTCCATCTTCCCGCCCGCAAAGGCATCGAGGGTCGACGAGATGCGATCAATCCGGCGCTGACCGGCTCGTGCCATTGCGCCTCCCGCAAGTGTGGCCAGGAGAAACGTGATCAGGGCCGCACCGAGAAATGCGAAGAGGACGCCTTCCTTGATCTCGTCCGATTCCTCATAGCTGCGCGCGGCGATCAGGCGCAGGTCACCGAACTGGCGGGTAACCACACGGTAAGTGTCATCCTCATCGCCTGAGAGCCGGGGTCCGGCGGTATCGCCGTCGCGGATCGACAGCGGGGAAGCCAAGGAATGCCCGGCAACGTACCGCCCGTCAGCAAAGCCGAGCCAGTATACTTCATCCTCGTGATCAGCAGCGCGTGCGGCTGCGTCAACCGCCTCGACCAGGGCTGACCGACCCGAAAGTTCATACGCATTCTCGAACTCTTCGGCCTGAAGGGCGACGGATTGATACACCCGCCCCTCAAGGTCGTCATTGATGGCCTGAAAGGCGAGCCAAATCGCAACCAGATACGCCGCTGCAAATGTCAATGTCAGAGCAAGCGCGAACCGGAAATAGGTGCTTTGAAGGAGCTTAATCCGGGGCACGAAGCGTGTACCCCACATTCTTGATGGTATGCAGAAGCGCTACAGGGAAAGGTTTGTCGATTTTGGCCCGCAAGCGGCTGATGTGGGTTTCAACCACACTGGTGTGGGTATCGAAATAGAATCCCCAGACGCGTTCCAGCAGCATGGTCTTGCTGAGAATACGACCTTCCGACCGCATGAAGTACTCCAGAAGCGCGAATTCCTTGGGCATCAGTTCGACGGGCTCGCCGTTTCGGGTGACCCGTCGACGCACCAGGTCCATCTCCAGGTCAGACACCACAAGCTTGACCGCCTCGCTCGACAGGCCGGGACGTCGTCCCAGCGCATTCAGCCGAGCGGCCAGTTCGGAAAAGGCAAAGGGCTTGACGAGGTAATCGTCCGCTCCCGCCTCAAACCCCAACACACGGTCGTCAACACCGCTCACAGCGGTCAGGAAGATCACTGGTGTCTGCTCTCCGCTGGCACGGAGCGCCTTGAGAATGGACAATCCATCCATACCCGGCACCATCCGGTCGAGAATGATCACGTCATATTGGCCCCGTCGTGCGAGCGCGAACCCATCCACGCCATCGTCAGTGACATCAACGGAATGGCCCGCACCGACCAGGCCGGCATGAACATAGTCGCGTGTCACGACATCATCTTCGACGAGCAGGAGCTTCATGAGGTCAGCCTAGCGGGAAGGGGCGTATCCGGCGACACCGCCAGGGGGGACATTCAGGAAATCGCCGGATACGCACCGGTGGTGCCGCGTTATCCGCGGTCGCCTCCGGAGTCGGTACCGTCATTTTCACCTTCATCTTCGCCTTCGATTTCGATCACGCGCAGAACTGCGCTGTCGATAAGGACTTCGATCTCGCGGCCATTGCTGTCGAGCAATTCAACGGCAAACACGAAATGGCCATCCTCTTTCTCGAATTCAGCCGAGATGGCGCGCGCGCCGGTCTCGCGTTCAGCGAACGTGATCGCATCGCTCAGGCTGACAGCGGCATTGGTGAACGCCTCGTGCTCCGCATGGTCATCGTTGGACCAGATGTCGTTCGCGGCCATCGCCGGGGCGGCAACAAACCCGGCCAGGGTCAGCGCCAACAAGAAGTGTTTGGGGGAGGTCATGCTGGGGTCTCCAGTTTCGATTTTCGAGAGCAAATCACGCTCGAACGACACTGAAGCTAGCCACCGCAATTCGCGTACACCTCGCGTCAAATATACAATTTTGTAAACTGAGGGTGAGCTCGGGGATTGGATCTCGAGGATCACATACTGGAAATTATGCGCCTACGGCACATCTCAATCCATGATCCGACATTCGGCTAGGCTCTCACAATGTTCGAGGGGTCGGCCCGGCGGCTCGTTGCGACGCTCGATCTGGTCGCATTGGGCTGGAACCCAGCCGCCCGATCTCAGCGTTGAACGGATCCTGCGTTCCGGCATGCCGCTCGACTGGAATCAGCAGGAACGAAAATTCGACTTCCGGTAAGCAACCTATAAGCGACAGGATTTCCCTGCTCGTGTGCGGGTTTTCCGTACTAGCCTGAATAAATTCCCTGCTCTGATCGCAGGCGATATGCCACAGGTCTTTGATTTTCCATGCCAACGCCGAGCATGCAGCGCGATTTTGGTCAATTTCCCTGACAGCAGGGCATTGCCCTTCCGAAGCGCCCGATGCACCGGACAGAAACACTCGGCAGAGTTGTCCGGAACGACCGGATTTCCGATCATCTACAGGTCCACTAACGCTCGCTGGCCTGCGGAACCGCGGCGCTATTCGAAGCGACTTCGCGAACATCTGAACAAGACAGGAGTGAGTGGCGGAGAGAGAGGGATTCGAACCCTCGAGACGGTTCCCCGCCTACACACTTTCCAGGCGTGCGCCTTCGACCACTCGGCCACCTCTCCGCTGGAAGGCGCGCACCATATCCATAGCGGCGTATCGGTCAAGCAGAGGCGGCGGTGAAGCTTCACATCGCGGAACCGCGGCAGACCGTGCCTCTTCCCCAAGCCGGGTTTCCGTCCCATATCCATCGGCGAAGTGTGAAGCGCAATGGAGGCGCGGCAATGGCGTGGTTCGACAAGGCGTGGAAGACCCAGATGGTGCCGGCGCAGGACGCCCTGAAAGGGCGCGAGGCAGCGCTGCCGCTGACCGACCGGCATTACGTCAACGGGCATTCGCTGAAGGATGTCCCTGACGGCTTCGAGACCGCGATTTTCGGCCTTGGCTGTTTCTGGGGTGCAGAGCGCCTGTTCTGGGAGACCGATGGCGTCTGGTCGACCAGTGTCGGCTATGCGGGCGGCATGACGCCCAATCCGACCTATGAGGAGACCTGCACCGGTGCAACCGGGCATGCCGAAGTCGTGCGCGTCGTGTTCGACCCGGCCAAGGTCACCTATGAGGCGCTGTTGAAGCTGTTTTGGGAGAGCCACGACCCGACCCAGGGCATGCGCCAGGGCGGCGATATCGGCACGCAATACCGCTCGGCCATCTACTGGACCAGCCCTGCCCAGCGCGAAGCGGCTCTTGCCTCGCGCGTCGCCTACGAGACAGCGCTGGCGACGGCCGGCAAGGGCGGCGTCACGACCGAGATTGCCGAGGCAGGCCCGTATTTCTATGCCGAGGATTACCACCAGCAATATCTGGCGAAGAATCCGGGCGGGTATTGCGGCATTGGCGGGACCGGTGTTGTCTGCCCGATACCGGCAAAACGGCCTGCGTGAGGGTTGTCGCCGCAATACGGACACACCCCATGCCGCGCTATCCCAGCCTTGAGACCGGCGACCATCTCGAAGCGCTGCTGCGACGGTTTCCGCGCGGTGTGAAACCGCTTCTGGAGCTGCACGATGCGATCATGCGCGAGGCGTCGGACCTTGACGTGGCCACGCGCGAACTGATTGCCGCCTATGTCTCGGGCCTGAATGCCTGTGCCTTTTGTTACGGCGCGCACAAGACGATGGCGCACGCCTTCGGGGTCGATCCGGGCCTGGTCGAGACCCTGGTGCAATCGGGACCCGAAGCGGCGGGCGTTGATGCGAGGCTGATCCCGCTTCTGGCCTATGTCCGGCAGATTACCCTCGACCCGAGCAAGTCGACCGACGCCCAGGCCGAGGCGGTGTATGCCGCAGGCTGGAGCGAGGATGCGCTCTACGATGCCGTCGCGACCGCCGCGCTTTACGCCTATATGAACCGGATCCTCGACGGAGCCGGAATTGCCCCCAAGCCGGTCTTTGCCAATCCGTCCGAGGCCGATCTGTCTGCGCGCCGGGACGGCGACTATGCCGGCTGGGGCCGGAAGGCGGGCCTGATTGACTAGCGCGCGCCGCCTTGTCTGTTTCGATGTCGATTCCACGCTGCTTGCCGTCGAAAGCCTCGATTTTGCGCTGGCCGAGAAGCTGGGTCCGGACGCACGCGCGAAGCTGGACGCCATCACAAATGCCGGCATGGGCGGACAGATGAGCCTGAAGGCCTCGCTGGCGGCGCGGCTCGACCTCGCCCGCCTGACCCGGATGGACGCGGCGCGGATCGCGGTCGCCCTGCAATCGCGCATCACCCCCGGCATGTCCGAACTGGTGTCTTCGCTGAGGGCAAAAGGCGATGTCGTCGCAGCCGTCTCGGGCGGGTTTCACGACCTCCTGCGGCTGGCGCTGCGCGATCTCGGGATCCCGCAAGCGCTCAGTCAGACCAATCGTTTCACGTGGGACGGCGACATGGTGTCGGGTTTCGATGCGGCCAATCCGCTGTCGGACAATGGCGGCAAGGCGGTTGTCCTGCGCGACCTGGCGCGCACCGCCGGCGCAACCGAAACCGTGATGGTGGGCGACGGCATCACCGACCTTGAAGCCTTCGAGGCCGGGGCGGCCCAGCGCTTCATCGGCTTTGGCGGCGTGATCCGGCGGAACGCGGTTGCCGCGCGGGCGCCTGAATATGCCGCCAATGTCAGCGATTTGTCGGCGCTGCTGGCGAACTAGCGCGTCAACAGGCGGGCGCGGATCGTGCCATCCATCGCCTCGATCCGCTGCAGCAGGTCAGCAGGCACAGCCCCCTCAAGGTCCGTGGTCGCGTATCCGAACGCGCCGGACGTGTTGAGGTATTGCGAGGCGATGTTCAGCCCCATGGCGCTCGCCGCCTCGTTGAGGCGGGAGAGATAACCGGGCTGGTTGCGGTGGATCGAGACGAGGCGCGAACGGCCTTCCGCCAGCGTGCCCGGTTCCAGTTCCGGCAGGTTCACGGCCTTGGCGCTGCCGCCTTCGAACGCATAGCGCGCCAGCTTGATCCCGGCATCGAGGCCGATCGCAGCCTGGGCCTCCTCGGTCGAGCCACCGATATGCGGCGTCAGCAGCACATTGTCGAAGGCCAGAAGCGGGCTTTCGAAGGCCTCATCCGCCGAGGCCGGCTCCTTCGGGAAAACATCAATCGCGGCACCGGCGATGTGCCCGGCCCGCATCGCGCCGGCCAGCGCGTCAATGTCGACGAGGTCGCCGCGTGCCTGGTTGATCAGGAAGCTGCCCTTCTTCATGCGCTGCAACTGCCCGGCGCCGATCAAACCGCGCGTTTGCGGCGTGGACGGTACGTGCAGCGTCACGACGTCGGAGATCTCCAGGACCTCCTCGATGGAATTCATCGGGCGCGCATTGCCGTGCGCCAGCTTGGGTTCGACATCATAGAAATAGACATGCATGCCGTGGCCGGAGGCGAGTACGGACAGCTGGGAGCCGATATTGCCATAGCCGATAATGCCCAGCTTCTTGCCGCGCACCTCGTGCGCACCCTTGGCGCTCTTGTGCCATTCGCCGCGACGGATCGCGTTCGACTTGGCGGGAATGCCGCGCATCAGCATGACCGCCGAAGCCAGCGTCAGTTCGGCAACCGAGCGCGTATTGGCGAAGGGTGCGTTGAAAACGAAAACGCCTTTTTCCGCTGCGGCATCGAGATCGACCTGGTTGGTGCCGATGCAAAAGCAGCCGATCGCCAGAAGGTCGGGCGCGGCGTCCAGCACTTCGCGCGTGATCCGGGTGCGCGAGCGGATGCCGAGCAGCTGCACGCCCTTCAGACGCTGCATCAGCTCGCCAGGCTCGATGGCGTGATCGATGCGCTCAATCTCGAGCGCCCCGGCACGCGCAAATGCCGTGTCGGCCTCGGGATGGATGTTCTCGACCAGTAGCGCCTTCATCGGCCCGCCCCATTCGCGAAATGCTGCATTTGCGAAAGAGGTAGCAGGGGGCGGGCGCGGTGGCTAGCGGCTCGATTTTGACTGGCCGCATCGAGACGGGCTGCTATTCTGCAACCGGGGCGTGAAACGGGAGGGGTGGAGATGCGTGCTCTCGAGTTTTTGGCGGGCGTGGTTCTGGCGGCTTTCCTGGCTGTGCCCGCCAGCGCGCAGGATTTGCCGGCGGAGGTGGCAGAAGCGTATCTCGCTTACGAGCGCGCCTTCGATGCGGAAGACTGGGCCAGCGCGGCGCTCGCCGCCCAGCAGGCCGCCGAAGCCGCGGATGCGGCAGGGATCGGTTCTGACATTCGGTCGGTATTGTGGGAGAATACTGCCTCTGCATTCGCCCGATCGCAAGCTTATCAATCCTCCGAATGGGCTTATGAGCGATCGTTTCCGCTTGCGCTCGAAAGCGGCGACGTCGATGCGGCGCTCAGGCTGGTTCACGCGATGTTGAGCATCAGTCTGGCCACGGGGGAATTGTCGAGGGTTTCCGCCCACATTGCCATATTCGAGCGTCTACTTCCCGAGGCCACTTCTCCAGACCCCGGCATGGAGGCTGACATTCTTGCTCTTGCGCTCAGTCTCGACCTTCCACTCGCTCTGAAACGGGCCGATGAGCTCAGCGAGCAGGACCAAGCCCGTCTGGCGCGTCTTGAGTTGTTGTCACTCCCGGGGTCAACCGGCGACATAACCGCGCGCCGCCTTCGCATCGTCGAACATGGTGTTCGTGCGGAATGGGGCCAGGCGCTCGACGGCCTCGTCGATGCGTACCGGTCGCTTCCGGACAATCACGACACCAGAGCAGCGGCATCGGCGTCACTCTTCGCAGTGTTTCATGAGCTCATCGCCGCGGGTTTTGGCGATTTTGACTCGGCCGGTGATGCGCATCTGCCCGCCGATGTCGCTGCGGCCTGGTGTGCGCACCTATCGGAGAATGCCTATCGTACGGACAGCGGATTGTTCGATCTCCGATTTCTTGGTCGATCACGCGATGCAGCAAGACTGGATCTCGAGTTCGAAGTCGATGCCTGGGGACGAGCGACGGACATATCAATGGAAATCGATGGCGTTCCCGCTGGTGAAAGCGCATCGCTGGCATTGTCGGGCGTAATGGAAACCTGGCGCTGGCGCCCTCAATGTTCGCCGACCGAATCCTTCATTGTGTCGGATACCTACACAATCATGATCGGCTCCGATCGCCAGGCAAACAGGTTGGGCCAGATCAGCGTCCCGGCGCGGTCAGGTCGCCTTTTTGTCTACAATACCATGGGGGGTCGGTGGTGACCTCCGGCTTCCTGACCAAATAAAGCTGGCCGCTGAAGATGCACAAATTTTCCATCGTCTTGATGCTGGCCTTGATCCTCGCCGCACCCACCTCCGCGCAGGAATTGCCGGCGGAGGTGGCAGAAGCGGTTTCGGCATACGAAAGCTTCTCCGCTCTCGAGGACTGGGAAAATGCCGCCAACTGGGCGTTTATTGCTGCCCAGGCAGGCGAAGCCGCGCGCCTGCCGGCCGCGGAACGCGCGGAGTTGTGGGAAGCCGCAGGGATGGCCCGCGCCCACAGCGGCGAGTTTCTTCCCGCAAGGGTTCAGCTGTCTTCGAGCCTGGAGCGTTGGCGGGAAGCGAACGATATCCTGGGGCAAGCTCGCACCTTGCGGCACCTGATCGAGCTTGACCTTGTAGTGCAAGCCCCGTCTCTCGCGCTCGAACGGCTGGAAGCCTTCGAAGCACTTGCCACGGAACATTCCGGACGCTTCGATCAGTTTGAGCGCGACGTCCTGTCACTCGTTCTTTTGAAGATCGTCCCCCGGCGTGGACGCGCTTACACGGCGCTTACGCCCGACGAGACGCGGCGGCTCGAACGCCTCGATGTGCTGGCTCTCGAGGGAAGCGCAGGCGATCAGGTCGTTCGCTTTCGCCGCGTGATCGAGCTGATTGTTTCCGAGGACTGGAACGCCGCGCTGGACGAGATCGTTGCCGCGCTGCGCCTAAGGCAAATTGGAGACGCCGATCCCCACCGGGTCGAGGAACGCTTGTTCTATTTCTACAATGTCATTCTCATGAACGGGTTCGATGATCGCGACACGGACGGCACCTCACGACTGCCAGAATATCTCGTTGAACGGTGGTGCGCCTACATCAGCACATATCCACCTGTTGTTTTGCAAGATTTGCCTGAATTTCCCGTTCTTGCGCAACAGGATGTAGACATTGAGGTGCGGTACACGATCGGATCGAACGGCGAGATCGGAGTCATCGAAATAACCGGCAACGACAACAGGACGGCGCGCCGCGAAGCCGCGCGCCTGGAAGAAGCGATTTCAGGCTGGAGATGGCGGCCGCAGTGCAACGCATCGGCCGATTTCCGCGTCGAAAGAACCGTGTCCCTGCGCATCGCCGAGGGTCGCGGCCGTGAACTTGGATTCGGCAGCGCCCGTACGCTGAGCATGCGCGGCCACCTCTTCTATGGCGCTTGGTGACGCCGGGCCAACGGACACCATTCGAGTGCATCCGGTTGCCAGTGAATTTCGCGCGCGGCGAACAGAACGCGCCGTCACCGATTTTCATTGCACCCCCGACCGACCGGCCCTATAGCCGCGCACCTTTTGCGCGGATGCCACACCCATGCTCGCCCTTGCCGACGTTTCGCCGCGCCCGCTGTTCGGAACCAATCTGGAAGCCAGCGTCATCGAGGCGTTGGCCGAAACCGGCTGGGCCGTGGCGGAGAATGCCCTCGACCCCGAACTGGTCGCGGCGCTGCGCCATCGCGCGGCAGCCCTGTACATGGCGAACGCCTTTGACGACGGCCGGGTCGGGCGCGGCGAGGCGCTGACCGATGGGCCGCGAATCCGCCGCGCCGAAATTGCCTGGCTGAACGGCGGGGACGCCGCCGAGACCCGCCTGCTCGCCGGGGCCGAAGCGCTCCGGCTGACACTGAACCGCGAACTGTTCCTGGGCCTGTTCGAGTTCGAAGCGCATTTCGCGCGCTATCCGGCAGGCGGTTTCTACCGACGGCATCTGGATGCCTTCGCGGGCGGACCCAGATCGCGCGTCGTGTCGTTCGTGACCTACCTCAATGACGACTGGGGGGCGAACGATGGCGGCGAGCTGGCAATCTGGAACCACGCGGATGACGAAGGCGCGCCTGCCCTATTGATCGCTCCGAAACCCGGCACGCTGGTCGTGATGCTGTCGGAACGCATCCCGCACGAGGTGCGCCCGGCGCGGCGTGAGCGGCTCAGCCTGTCGGGCTGGTTCCGGGTCAATCCGGGCGTCGGCGGTGTGCTGGACCTGGCGGCCTGATACACGGCTTTCCTGTCCGCCCGCTTCCGCCCTATCGTGCCCCCGGCGATGAAGCGGAGGCAGCCATGTTCCTGACCATCGAAAAACTGCTCGATCCGGGCGAGGTCCAGCGCCTGCAAGCCCTCGCGGCGGGCATGCATTTCGTCGATGGCAAGGAAACCAATCCGCACACGACGGTGAAGAACAACCAGCAGGCCGACCAGGCCTCGCAAGCCTCGGCGGAGGCTTCGGCGATCGTGTTCCAGGCCTTCCGCCGGAGCCGGGAGTTCGAGGACTTTGCCGTCCCCCAGATGATTGCGCCGCCCTTGCTGACGAAATACGGGTCGGGCCAGCACTATGGCGAACACATCGATGCGGGCGAGATCGTCGTCGGCCAGCAGCGCATTCGCACCGACCTGTCCTGCACCGTCTTTCTCAACGACCCGGACTCCTATGAAGGCGGCGAGCTTGAATCCCGGCTGGGCAACCGGACGATGACCTACAAGGGTCAACCCGGTGACGCGATCCTTTATCCGTCGACGACCTATCACCAGGTCAAGGAAGTGACGAAGGGCGAACGCCTCGTGGCCATCACCTTCATCCAGAGCCGCCTGCCCGACGCGCTCCTGCGCGAAATCCTGTTCGAACTCGGCGAGGTTTATGCCTATGAAGCCGAGACGATGAGCTGGGAAAACCGCAACCGGCTGGAGTTCGTGCAGCAGAATCTCAAACGCCTCTGGCTGCGCTAGAGCTCTCTCCTCTCCCCGGCGTCTGAGGTAACGATCATCCGGTCCAGTCCGCGACGCCTTCAAGCGCGTCAAACCGGCCGACCAGCGTGTCCACCAGGGCTCGCCCGCGGTCGATCTCGCCGGCATTGCGCGCAGCACTTTCGGCCTGCACCGCGGCCCGGTCACCGGGCGTGTATGCCTGGTCTGGAGATTTTGAATAGCGCTGCATGATGGGGGAGGCGATTGCGGCCCCGGCATCGGCCTGCTGCCAGGGCAGACCGAAATGGCCCGCGACCCGGGACAGCGTGTCCGCAGGTGCCGCCAGAAAGTCCTCAAAGTCGAGCGCGATGACCCGGTCCGGCAAGGTGGCCGCCAGGCGCGACAGGGTTGCCGCTTCCGCCAGCCAGCTGACCGCCGCCAGTTCGCCCGGCGTCAGCGCATGCAGGCGCAGGCCCGGATCCCCAACCAGATTGCTCAGGCGGGACAGGCGCACGCGCGCACCGCGCATCAGATCCGCTGACGGCTCGCCCGGTGACAGAAGGGCGGCAAGGTAGACAGGCAGCGGAATGCGCAAGGCCAGAGCCCGCGCGTGAGGTGTCACCTCCATCAGATCGGGGGCCAGCCCGCTCGCCAGGCTGGTCGCCTTGACAAGGGACAGGTGCGCCCCGGCGGGTCGCCGCGCCCAACTGCGTGTGAAGGCATCGAGAAGGCGCGAATATCGTGCCTCGCCGAGCGGGTCCCACGGCTGGTCCGCCTCGACCCGGGCGTCGGCAAGCACGCGCAAGGGAACCGGTTCGCGCAACGGGAAGGCATCACCCTTCGCCGCCAGAAGGCGCGACAGCAGCGTCGAGCCGCAATGGCCGACATGGAACACATATCCGACCGAGCGGGCCGGCGCGGGCAAGCGCGCGGCGAGGCGGACGAACTCCTCTTCCGGCAGCCAGCCGCCCGGCGGGCCGGACTGGAACAGGCGGTCGTCAAGGAAACTTTCGCCGAGGAAGGTTTCGACCGTCAGGTCAAGCATCAGGACCCGGCGGTTCGCGATATCGAGCGAGTGAGGGAAAAAGCGTGGGCTGGCGGCGAAGCCGGCTTCGATGGCGGCAGTGGAGAGGGGCGTGGTCATGCCCCCTCTTAACGCGATTTCACTGCCCGCGCCGAGTGCCTATTGCGCGGCTTCGGTCCGGACAATGTCGCCAATGCATTCGTCGATGCAGAGCGCGCCGTCCACGGTTCGCGAACCGGGCCGGTTTATTCTGCGTCGCCGTCCTGCATCTCGCGGAGCGCCGCCAGCGAACGGTCGACATGCTCGTAGGGGCTCATCTCCGAATAGGTCATCGCGATCGTCTGGTCGGCCGCTATCACGTAAGTCGTCCGGCTGGTCCAACCCGGGCGCAGCAACAGGCCCGCTTCGTAATCGGAGATCATCCCGTCGGCGACCGCGAACACCGGGAAGGCCGATGCGCAATGCTGGGTCGAGAATTCCGCCAGCCGGTCGGTGTTGCCGGCCGTCACGCCGATCACCTGCGCGCCGAGCGCTTCGAAGTCGGCGATCGATTCCGCGAAGCTCGCCGCCTGGGCTTCACATCCCGAGGTGAAGGCGGCCGGGAAGAAGAAGAGCACGACCGGGCCATCCGCCAGCGCTTCGGCCAGATGAAAGCTGGCCGGTTCGCCGGCCTGAAAGCCTTCAAGGGTGAAGTCGGGCGCGGCATCTCCGGGCTCGAGTTCGGCAAGCGCCGGGGCGGTGATGGCGGCGGCAAAGGCGGTGGCGGCGAGAAGCTGGCGGTACATCGCAATTTCCTTCCTCAGGGCAGGTCTGGACACGATATAGGCCGGGGCGGGGCAAAGTCGACGCGGAAATCGGCCCGTTCGATGCTAGAATGAGCCACCGGCAGGGAGGTACGGATGGGCAAGACACTCGCGATCGCCGTCATCCACGGCATCGGCAGCCAGGGCGACAAGCGGCCCGCAGACAGCGCGACGGCCTCGTTCTCGCTGGGCCTGCGCAAGCGGATCGGGCGTGAAATCGGGCCTGAGGATTTCGAGGCGAAGATCGCCTGGCGAGAGATTTTCTGGTCAGACATCACGCAGAAGAACCAGAATGACTTCCTGGGCCGGATTTCCCGGGTCACCCGGTACGATTCGGTGCGGGAATTCGTGGTCCACAACCTGTCGGATGCTGCGGGATACCAGAAGACCGAGGATCCGAAGGACAAGACCTATCAGCGCATCCATGAGCGCGTACGCGAGACGCTGGCCGAGCTCGAGGCGGATGTGGAACCGGGATCACCGCTGATCGTGTTCGCCCATTCGATGGGCGGCCACGTCATGTCGAACCATATCTGGGACGTGACACGCGAGGCGATGAAGCATCATTCGCCCTTCCAGCGGATGCGCACGCTCGCCGCCTTCATCACCTTCGGGTGCAATATCCCGCTCTTCCTGTTCGCCTACGACAATTCCGACATCCGCCCGATCCGGTATCCCGGCTTCGACATTCCTGTCGACCGGCGGGAAAAAGCGTGGTGGCGGAATTTCTATGACCCCGACGACGTGCTCGGCTTTCCGCTGAAATACGTCTCCGACGCCTATCGCAAGCTGTCCGATGACCGCGAGCTGCGCGACGAGCAGGTGAATGCCGGCAATATCTTCACCTCGTGGAATCCGGCGTCGCACAATGGCTACTGGACCGATGACGATTTCTACCGCCCCGCCGCCGCGCTGGTGAAACGCTGGATGGGCTGACTTTGCGTCAGTCCGCTTCGCCTGCCGCTGCGCGGTGCGGACCCCATTGGTCCACCGTTTCCGCGCCGACGACTTCGGTGGCGCGGCGGCGGACTTCGGCAGGGGAGAGCAAGCCCCGGCGCAGCGCCGATTTCAGCCAGTCGGAATAGGTCCCGCCGGTTTCCGCGAATCCGTCCTCGACCATGGCATGCCAGGCGGCGGCAGCGAACATGTGCATCCCGCCATCATTGCCGCGCCAACGTTCGCCGGGGTCGTCGGCGAAGCCAAGCCGGTCAGAAACAACCTGGTCGAGCGCCTGGGTGGAGCCTTCATTGATTACGCCCATGAAGGAATTGTAGCCAAAGCGCGGGTCGTGGTCCTCGACGATGGAGCGCATCCAGGGATCGGCTTCGAGGTCGCTCAAGAGTTCCGGCAGGTCGGGATCGTCCGGATCGAAGGGCGGGTGAAAGATTTCGTGCGCAGCGACACGAAGCTGGGTTTGCGCGTCCCAGCCGTGATACGCGATGAATCGCTGGCCCATGATGCGAATGCCATAGGGTCGGGAGAAATTCGCGATAAGGATCTCGATCTGCGGGTCGAGCGCGCGTCCCAGGAGCCGTTCCTGTTCGGGGATGATGTCATAGGCTTCGACGCCGGCACGATTGACGCCAACGGCTGCGTTCACGTCGTCGGCGAAGTTGTCGGCATACCACTGCGAGAAGCCGGCGGCGCGAAGCTCGACAAGCGCGGTGTGGATGGTGGGCATGAGGCGCACGGCATTCTCGAAGCGCTCGGCGTCCCAGTGGGGCGATGTCATCAAACCGGGCTGCAGTCTGCCGCGCGGATCGGCAGCCGAAGCGATGACGTCGTCGAGTGTTTCCACCTGGTTTGCGGAAAAGAAGTAAGCCATGGACGGGCCGGTCAGGACGCCGATGCGCTGACGCAGGGCGGCATCGATTGCATCGATCGCCTCTACCCCTTCCGGCGAGACCGTCTCGCGGACCCAGGCGATGCCCTCGGGGTAGATATCGGCCTGCATCACGTCGCCGCCCGCCGCGCCGATCAGGAGGATGGCGTCCATGCCTTCAGCGCTGGTGACGACCCATTCGGTCCGGGTTTCACTGGCGGCGGCGCGGATCGGTTCTTCGGCCTGCGCGCAGCCCGATGCGAGCCACAGCGCCAGAAGACAGATGACGAGATTACGCATGTCGGATTCGGCTCCTTTGACGCGGTCAAACCCCTCCCCGCGGCCCTTGTGGGGCTTCGGGACGTGACCCGTCTTGAACGGAATTGATCCTGCGCAGCGCCTAGACGGCGCGCATCCTGGCGGGCGTCAGCCCGGTCGCGCGCTTCAGGAGCCGGGTCAGATGCGGCTGGTCGGAGAAACCGGCGGTGGCTGCCGCCTGCGCCGGGTTCGCGCCATCGCGCAGGAGGCGGATCGCGGTCTGCAGCCGCTTTTCCTTGCGAAGCTGGACCGGACCCAGGCCGAACCACGCCTTGCAGCGACGGGCCGCGTGCTCGGGCGAGACGCCGCAGGCACGCGCCAGCACCTCAACCGCCACCTCTTCCCGCTCGGCCAGCAGGGCGGTCAACCGGACAAGCCAGAGCGCCGGGGCGATGGGCGGGGTGCAGTCCGCCTCCTCCATCGCCGCGCGGACAGCTTCGCGCGGCCGCTGGCGGGCGAGGCGTTCAAACGCGGCCGGGTCAGACAGGCGCAGGACGCGGAAACCGTCGGACAGGCGCGCGGGCAGGTTGAGGACGGTCGCTCCGCCGCTGCCGAAGGCGTCGCCATGCGCATGCCAGTCGGGGTGGATGACGAGCGTGCCGGGGCCGCAGGCGAACCGGCCTTCCGCCGTCAGCTCCTCATACCCGCCGTTCAGCACCAGCGCGGCATAGCCTTCAGCGTGGCGATGCACGCCCATCGCCGTTTCCGGCGCGTGCGAGCTTTCATAGGCGGGTGTCATGGGGTGGAGGGTAGCAGAGGCGGCTGGGGGACGAAATTAATCGCTGTCCATTTTCAGGGCGGCGATGAAGGCGTCCTGCGGGATGTCGACACGGCCGAACTGGCGCATCTTCTTTTTCCCCTCTTTCTGCTTGTCGAGCAGCTTGCGCTTCCGGCTGGCATCGCCGCCATAGCATTTGGCGGTCACGTCCTTGCGGAGCGCGGAGAGGGTTTCCCGGGCGATGATCCGGCCACCGATGGCGGCCTGGATCGGGATCTTGAACATGTGCCGCGGGATCAGGTCCTTCAGCTTCTCGCACATGCCCCGGCCGCGCGCTTCGGCGCGCGAGCGGTGGACGATCATGGAGAGCGCGTCGACCGGCTCGTCATTGACCAGGACCGACATCTTCACGAGGTCTTCCTCGCGATAATCCTTCCACTGATAGTCGAAGGATGCATAGCCCTTGGTGATGGATTTCAGCCGGTCATAGAAGTCGAACACCACCTCGTTCAGCGGCAATTCGTAGACAATCATCGCGCGCGAGCCGGCATAGGTCAGCTCTTTCTGGATGCCCCGGCGGTCCTGGCAGAGCTTGAGGACGCCGCCGAGATATTCGTCAGGCACGAAGATGGTCGCGGTGATCCAGGGTTCGGCAATCGTGTCGATCTTGACCGGGTCGGGCATGTCGGCGGGATTGTGCAGATCGATCACCTCGCCATCATTCATCGTGATCTTGTAGATCACCGACGGGGCGGTGGTGATGAGGTCGACATTGTATTCGCGTTCAAGACGTTCGCGGATCACCTCCAGGTGGAGCAGGCCGAGGAAGCCGCAGCGGAATCCGAAGCCGAGCGCGGCGCTGGTTTCCATCTCGAAGCTGAATGAGGCGTCGTTGAGCGCGAGGCGTTCCACCGCATCACGCAAATCCTCGAACTCGGCGCTGTCGACCGGGAAGAGGCCGCAGAACACAACCGGCACGGCCGGCTTGAAGCCCGGCAGGGGCTTTTCGGTCGGGCGGCGCTCGTCGGTGACCGTGTCGCCGACGCGGGCATCACGCACCTGCTTGATCGAGGCGTTCAGATAGCCGATCTCGCCCGGCCCGAGACTATCGACCGGCTGCTTGGCGGGACGGAACACGCCGACACCGTCAACGTGGTAGGAGGCGCCGGCGCCCATGAGGCGAACCTTCATCCCCTTCTTCAGGCGACCTTCCATGATCCGCACGAGGCAGATGACACCCAGATAGGGATCGTACCAGCTGTCGACGAGCAGCGCCTTCAAGGGCGCTTCAGGATCGCCGGCCGTCGGCGGGGGCAGGCGTTTGACGACGGCTTCGAGAACATCCTCGATGCCGATGCCGGTCTTGGCCGAAATCCGTAGCGCGTCGGACGCGTCAATGCCGATCACGTCCTCGATCTGCTGGCAGACGCGCTCGGGCTCGGCGGCGGGCAGATCGATCTTGTTGAGAACCGGGACGATCTCCAGATTGGCGTCGATCGCCTGATAGACATTGGCGAGCGTCTGGGCCTCGACGCCCTGCGCCGCGTCGACAACCAGCAGCGCGCCTTCGCAGGCATAGAGCGAGCGCGAGACCTCATAGGCGAAATCGACATGCCCGGGCGTGTCGATCAGGTTGAGGACATAGGTCTCGCCATCGCTCGCCGGGTATTCGAGACGCACGGTCTGGGCCTTGATCGTGATGCCCCGCTCGCGCTCGATATCCATGTTATCGAGCACCTGCTCCTTCATCTCACGCTGGGTCAATCCGCCCGTCGTCTGGATCAGACGGTCGGCCAGTGTGGACTTGCCGTGGTCGATATGGGCCACGATGGAGAAATTGCGGATATGCGCGGGGTTTGTCGTCATGGCGCGGGAGGTAGCAGAGACACGGGTTTCCGCCAAGCGGCGCGTCATGCGCTCTGGAGACCGCTGTGCATTGAAACGGGGCGAAAGCGCCCTATTGTGACGGATCAACGCGATAATTTACCGCCCTGTCGGGGGAGAGAGGGGCCGAGATGGCGGGTCTTGCACGTCTGATTTATGTTTCCACCGCGCGCAAGGACCTGAGCTTCCTGCATGTGGAAGCCATCCTCGACGTCGCGCGGTCCCGGAATGAGCGCGCGGATGTCACCGGCATGCTGCTCTTTGACGGCACCAGCTTCATGCAGTTGCTCGAAGGGCCCGAGAGCGCTGTCGAACGGATTTTCTCGTCGATTGCCCGCGACAACCGGCATACCGGTGTGGTCCGCATCCATTCAGAGACGGATGTGGAGCGGGAATTTGCCGACTGGTCGATGGGGTATTCGCTGATCGAGGACCCCCGCGCGCCGTCCGGCGACAAGTGGTTCCCGCTGACGAACGAGATCCTGCGCAAGCACCTGCCCGAAACCCTGTCGCCGCTGGTCCGCAATCTGTTCACCAGCTTCCTGAGCGTTCCGCGCGCCGCTGAATAGAAGGACCGGAGCGCCGCGCTGTCGCCTCAATCGCGAAGCAGGCTATGGTCCATCCGAACAGAGTCGGACCGGAGACATTTCATGCGCCTGCTTTCCCTTCTCGCTGCCCCGCTGACTGCATTGGCCATGACCGCCTGCGCGAGCGCGCAGGAAACCGACTACGGGCAGACCAGCCAGTATTCCGAACCGGTCGAATCCTACAGCGAGGACGAGATCGTTTCGGCGATGTCCGATTTCTTCGGCGTCACGGCGGAAGCGGCCGCTGCGGCGGTGGAGCGTGTCTTCTCTGACCTGGGCCGGCCGGTCGGCTATATCGCCGGCGAGGAAATTTCCGGCGCCGTTGGTGTCGGACTTCGCTATGGCGAAGGCTGGCTGACCATGCGCAATGGCGAACGCAAGAAGGTCTATTGGCAGGGGCCGTCCATCGGTCTCGACACGGGCGGCAATGCCAGCCGCGTCTTCACACTGGTCTACAATCTCAATGATCCCGAGCGCGTCTACCAGCGCTTCCCGGGCGTGGAAGGTTCGGCCTATCTGGTGGCCGGCATGGGGGTGAATTACCAGCGCGCCGACAACATCACCCTGGCGCCAATCCGCTCGGGCGTCGGCCTGCGCGCGGGCGCGAATGTCGGCTATCTGGCCTATTCACGCCAACGCAACTGGCTGCCCTTCTAGATTTCCTCGAAGACGATTTCCGGCCAGTTCAAGCTGTTTTCGGCACATTTGCGGTTCCAGCCCGCCGGGTCAGCAATGCCCGGCAGGGGCCGGATCGTTCCGGAGAACAATTCATCGAGCCCGTAGGGTGCGATCAGCTCCGGCTGTCCGTCGGCGTCGAGGCGCAGGGCAATGGCGTGTGACTTCGAGGCGAATTGCGACACCGCATCTTGCGTCGAGCGGATCGGCGGACGATCGGCACCGAACTTTCTTGAAAACCAGATCGGCACGCGGGCCTGATTGCGGATTTCAACCTCGCGCGGGAAACCGGCAAAGACCGCCTCGCCGCGTTTGATCCAGACGTCTTCCGCCTCCCAGCTCAGATCGTCCGGGTCGCAATAGGCGAGATCATAGTCATTGATCCCGAATGCCGGATCGCGGCCCGTCAGCGCATTCCAGACCGGCTTGTAGATCGCCCCTGCCATCAGCGCCCAGTCCGGCATGACCAGCTTGGCCGTGCGTGACAGCACGGCGCGCGCGCCGGGTTCGGCCAGAACGGCATCGATCAGGAAGGCGCGCTGGGCGTCGAACCCCGCACCGGCGAGCCGCCTGGGGTCCGGCGAGGCCGTCATCCGCGCAGACTGCCGCCGGTGGCCTTTTCAACCGCTGCGACAATGCTGGCCGCAACCGCCTCGATTTCCTTGTCGGTCAGGGTTTTCCCGGTGGGCTGAAGCGTGACCTCGAGCGCCATCGACACCTTGCCCTCGGGCACACCCTTGCCGCGATAGAGGTCGAAGACCTGAACGTCGGCAATCAACGCCTTGTCGGCACCGCGCGCGGCCCGGATCACGTCCTGGGCGGCGACGGTGTCGTCCATCAGGAAGGCAAAGTCGCGGCTGACCGGCATCAGTTCGGAGCGCGCCAGCGGGGGCCGGGCCTTCAGCGCCTGCTTCTTGGGCTGCGGGATGGCATCGAGCACGACTTCAAAGCCGATGACACGGCCGTCAATGCCCAGTGACTTGAGAACTCCGGGATGAAGCTCGCCGAATTCGGCCAGAACATTCTTCGGTCCCAACCGGAGGACGCCAGACCGGCCTGGGTGCCACCAGTTCCGCGCCTCGGGTGCGGCCTGAAGCGAGTCGACCGGCGCGCCAGCGGCGTCGAGCGCGGCCAGCGCGTCGGCCTTTGCGTCAAACAGGTCCGCCTCGCGCGCTCCGGTCCAGTGGCGGCCAGCGGCCGTGTAGCGCACTCCGGCGGCGACCATCTTCTGGCCCTTGGGCGTATCGTTCAGCCAGACCGGGCCCACCTCGAACAGGCGCGGATCATCAAGGCCCTTGTCGGCGTTGGCTTGCAAGGCTTTCAGCAGGTGAACCAGCGCAGAAGGGCGCATGACATCCAGCTCGGACGAGATCGGGTTCTCCAGCGCCAGCCCGTCGCCGTGACCGCCAAAGACGGCGGCCTCCTTCGTCTCGCAGAAAGACCAGGTGACGGCCTCGCGGTAGCCGCGCAGGGCCAGGGCCCGGCGCACGAAACGGGCGCGGTTCTGGCCCGCGGTTGCAGTCGGCTCGCGGCGACCCGGCAGTTTCGGGAGCGAGACCGGCACGATGTTGTCAAAGCCGTGTATGCGCGCGACTTCCTCGACCAGATCGGCAGGCAGGCGGCAATCGCGCCGCCAGGTGGGCACTTCGACGGTCAGGGAATGTCCCGAACCCGCGGCGGTGAAGCCGAGCGGGTCGAGAATGCGAACGATCTCGGTGGTGTCGAGATCGAGCCCGGTGAGGCGCTTCACCTGGCGGGTGTCAAACTCGATCGGTGCCGGCGGCTCGGGCTCCTTGCCCGCGACGACGACATGAGAGGGCTCGCCGCCGCACAATTCGAGCACCAGGCGGGTTGCGAGTTCGATGCCCGGACGGACGGAATGGGTGTCGACGCCGCGCTCGAAGCGGTGCTTGGCATCGCTCTCGATCCCGGTCGCGCGGCCGGTGGCGCGGGTGATGGCCGGATCAAACCAGGCACATTCGATGAAGACATCGGTGGTCGTTTCCGACACACCCGTCTCTTCGCCGCCCATCACGCCGCCCAGACCCAGGCAGCGGGCATCGTCGGCAATGACGCACATCTCGTCTGTCGGGGCGTATTCCTTGCCGTCGAGCGCCTCGAAGCGGTCGGCTTCGCCCTTGCCGCGACGCGCGCGGACGGTGCCGTTCAGCTTCGCCGCATCATAGACGTGCAGCGGGCGGCACCGGTCATGGGAGATGAGGTTGGTGATGTCGGCAAGCGCATTGATGGGGCGCAGACCGATCGCCTTCAGGCGCGTTTTCAGCCAGTCCGGGGACGGGCCGTTCTTCACGCCGCGAATGAGCCGGCCGACAAACACCGGGCAGGCTTCAGGCCAGTCCAGTTCGATGGTCACCGGGCAATCGAACCTGCCCTCGACGGGGCTGGCGAGCGGGGTGATGACATGGCCGAGGCCTGCGGCCGCAAGATCGCGCGCAATGCCATCGACACCCAGCCAGTCCGGGCGGTTCGGCGTGACTTCAAAATCGAGCACCGGGTCATCGAGTTTCAGCGCCCTGGCTGCGGGTGTCCCGACATCCCAGTCGCCTTGCAGGTCGATGATGCCGTCGCTGTCCTCGCCTGCGCCGATCTCGGCGGCGGAGCACATCATGCCGTGGGATTCGACGCCGCGAATCTTGCGCGGCTTCTTGTCGAGCGAGAAATCCGCACCCGGAATGTAGGTGCCGAGCGGTGCGAACACGACGCGCATGCCGGCGCGGGCATTGGGGGCACCGCAAACGATGGTTTTCTCGCCCTCGACGGTATCGACCGTGCAGACGCGCAGGCGATCCGCATCCGGATGGGGCTCAGCCGTCTTCACATAGGCCACGGTGAAATCCGACAGCGCGGACGCCGGGTCCTCGATTCCTTCGATTTCCAGTCCGGCCATCGTCATGGCCTGCTCGATCTCGGCCAGCGTGGCGGGGGTCTCGAGATGCTCTTTCAGCCAGGAAAGGGTGAATTTCATTGTGCGTCATCCTGAAGCTGAGGCGTGTTGGCCAATACCTGGAAGATGTCTTCGTCATCGCGCTGGCAGCGCGGGGCCGGGCGAGGCCGCTCGTCCTGATCGGTCGATGTCTGCCAGCACCTGTCGAAGACCGAGCAGTAACAAATCTCGACATCCCAGCGAAACCACTCACCAATAAATTCAGAGGTCTGTTCCGCGCTCATCCGCTCCGGGCGCCAGCTGAACTCGATTGGCGCCACTTCCGCACCCGGGGCCATGATGCGCCCGCGCATGGACGTCCAGGACTGGTTATAGCCCTCGGGCATGCGCGAAATCAGCGGACTCAGCGTCTGCTGCGGTTCGCCATCTCTCAGCAGCGTGACACTTTCAATGATGGCCGGGCCAACGCCGCTATTGGAAATTCGTACCCCGACCTGCGTCTGGTCAGTCGTGTTCTGCGAGTAGCCGTCGATCTGAAGTGCCGGGAAAACCGCGCCATGCTGCTGATCGCGCATGACCCGCGCCTGATCCCAGGCGACATAAAGCGCGGCGAGGCCGACCACCATCGCACCGACGGCCGTCAGCGCCTGGTGATTGGTTTTCAGCCAGCGCCACATCAGCTCAGGCCCGTCGCCAGATTGGCTTGAAGGAGCGGCGAAAAGCCGTAGTGCGACAGCCAGCGCACGTCGTTGGCGAAATAGTCGCGCAGGTCCGGCGCGCCGTATTTCAGCATGGCGAGACGGTCGACACCCATGCCCCAGGCGAAGCCCTGATACTCATCCGGATCAAGCCCGCAGGCGGCGATCACGTTGGGATGGACCATGCCGCAGCCCAGGATCTCCATCCACTTGTCACCGGAGCCGACCTTCACTGCATCACCGACCCGTTCATACTTCACGTCCATTTCGGCGGAAGGCTCAGTGAAGGGGAAGTGGTGGGGACGGAAGCGGGCCTCGACCTCGTCGGTCTCGAAGAAGGCTGCGACGAAATCCATCAGCAGGCCCTTGAGGTGGCCCATATGGGCTTCCTTGTCGATCACCAGGCCCTCGACCTGGTGGAACATCGGCGTGTGGGTCTGGTCCCAGTCGCAGCGATAGACCCGGCCCGGCGCGATGATGCGGATCGGCGGCTTCTGGTTCATCAGCGTACGGATCTGGACCGGCGAGGTGTGCGTGCGCAGCAGCATGCGCGACCCGTCGGCGCGCGGCTTGAAGAAGAAGGTGTCGTGCGTGTCACGCGCCGGGTGGCCTTCGGGGAAGTTCAGCGCGGTGAAATTGTGAAAGTCGTCCTCGACATCCGGGCCCTCGGCCACCGCAAAGCCCATGTCCGAGAAGATCACCGCCAGCTCTTCCATCACCTGGGTGACGGGATGCAGCGCACCCTTCGGTTCAGGACGGGGCGGGAGAGAGATATCGGCGCGTTCGGTCGCGAGGCGGGCGTCGAGCGCGGCGGCTTCGAGCGCGGTCTTCTTCGCTGCAATGGCGTCGGCGACGCGGTCCTTCAGGCCATTGAGTGCCGGGCCCATGACCTGGCGCTCTTCCGGGCTCATCTGCCCCAGCGAGCGCATCATCAGCGAGATACGGCCCTTCTTTCCCAGCGCTTCGACGCGCAGGGTTTCCAGCGCCGCTTCGTCACCGGCAGCAGCGACCGCAGCGGTCAGTTCGGCTTCGAGCGCCTTGATGTCATCGGTCCCGCTCATGTCCAGTCATCCCTTCCCGGCCGCAATGGCTACCGGGTTTACCGGCCCGGTGCGGGAAGGCAAGCCGTCAGGACGGGCGCGCGGGTTTGCGTGTGGGCCGCCGGACCAGTTCGCCGCCGCAATTGGGGCATGTGTGGTGGTGTGTGTCTGCGGTGCAGGGACCGCAGAAGGTGCATTCAAAGCTGCAGATAAACGCTTCGTCCCCAGACGACAAAACCCGCCCGCAAGTTTCGCAGGCGGGTTTCATGTCGAGTGACATCTTGAAGCCTGGCTTACTTCAGCGCGGCTTGCGCCTGGTCGACCAGCGCCTTGAAGGCGTCGGGCTCGCGGATGGCGAGATCGGACAGGACCTTGCGGTCGAGATCGATCCCGGCCTTCGAGAGACCATCGATGAAGCGCGAATAGGTCAGGCCGTGCGCGCGAACGCCGGCGTTGATGCGCTGGATCCACAGGCTGCGGAAGTTGCGCTTCTTGGCGCGACGGTCGCGATAGGCGTACTGGCCGGCCTTCTCGACCGCCTGGACCGCAACGCGGTAGACGTTCTTGCGGCGGCCGTAATAGCCCTTTGCCTGCGACGTAACTTTTGAGTGTTTGCGGCGGGACACAATCCCGCGTTTGACGCGTGCCATATCAGTCTAGCTCCTTGCTCGTCGTCGCGGGCTTAAAGGCCGTAGGGAAGGTAGTTTTTCTTCACGATCCGCGCGTCCGGCTCGGACAGCGTGACAGTTCCGCGCTTCTGGCGAATCTGCTTCGGCGTGCGCTTGATCATGCCGTGTCGTTTCCCCGCCTGACCGGCTTTCACCTTACCCGTGGCAGTGAGCTTGAAGCGCTTTTTGGCGCCGCTCTTGGTCTTCATCTTCGACATTTTCCGCTCCTTTTTGCGGACAGCGTACTGTCCTGAGTTTCGTTTCGACCCGGCGGGCATGTCGAATAGGCCCGACGCGAGTGCTGGTCATTCAAGAGCGGGCGTCATACAGGCGCAAACCCTGCGTGGCAAGCGCTCAAGGGAGTCGCCCGTGCGCCTCAGTCCTCGTCCGGCCAATGCGCGGCACGGCGGCGCCAGTTCACGAAATGCGCCCCCGCCAGCAGCGTGACTCCGACCACCGTCAAGCCAATCTCGACGGGCTGGCTGACGAGGTGCGTCGCGCCAATCAACATCAGGACAAGTCCGACCCCGGCCGCCGCGATGATCGGCCAGCTCGCGCCCGAGATTTGTGCGCCCCAGAGCAGACCGCCGATGGCGATCGGTGCGGCGGCAATGAACAGCAAGAGGTGGACGGCCTGGTCCTCGAAGAAGGGTTCGAGCGCGTGCGGCATCAGGGCCGGCGCAGCGACTGCGAGAACGGGCAGTATCAGGCAATGGGCCAGGCACAGGATCGATATCCCGATCCCGGAGAAGTCCAGCGCCGATTGTTTGATCCTGCGGTTCACGCGCGTTCCGATCTGTGCGTCCGGCATGCGATATAATGTAACCCAGGCCGGGGCGAAAGGCCTGCCGCCCCTCCGGGCTGCAAAGAAAACGGGCGGCCCAGTGGACCGCCCGCTATTTATTCGATCATCTTCAGACCGGGTCAGTCGTTGTCGTAGAAACCCAGTTCGGAAATGTTCAGCACGGCAGGCACCGGATCGCGTTGACCATAGGTGCCGACCCAGATGTCATAGACACCGGCTTGGGGATTGGCGAAGCGGATGCCGGGATTGAGCGCACCCTCGCCGCCGTCATCATCACACCACCAGGTGCCGTCCGGACCATTCACGACCAGGGTCGTGTCGGATGCGGACGCCGCCGAGATGTAAAGCTCGAGCGTGCCGGGGGTGAATTCGAGCTCGACGTCCGGCGAACGCGTGACATAGCCCCGGCACGAACCCGCACCGCTGACATTGCCATAGACTTCGACATCTCCGCCCGCGAGCAGTTCGATGCTGTGCGGATCCGGCGTGAAACCGCCACGCAGCGACACGGCGCCGTAATTGGCCGGAAGTGCGTAGTCGAGCGTCGTTTCGCCTGATGCCAGTTCGCTGCCGAAACCCAGTTCGGAAACGAAGAGCGTCGCATCCGGCAAATCCGATGACGGCGAGAAGGTGCCGACCCAGATGTCATAGACACCCGAGGACGGGTTCTCGATGTGCAGGCCCGGATTCGGGAAACCGCCGCTGTCATCGTCGCACAGCCAGTTGCCGTTCGGATCGTTGACGATCAGCGTCGTGTCCGTGTCGGACATGGCCGAAATGTAGAGGTCGTACGAGCCGGCTTCATAGCTGAGTTCGAAGTCAGGCGCGGAGGACGCGTAGCCCCAGCAACTGCCTCCGATCGCATCGTTGACGTCAACATCTCCGCCAGCCGCAAGCTCGAGCGTCTGCGGGTCCGGAAGGAAGCCGGCCTGAAGCTCGCCTTCCCCGAAATTCGCCGGCAGGGACCAGTCGAGGCTGCCACCGGAACCGCCACCGGTCGGGTTTTCACCCATGCCGAGTTCGGAAATGTGCAGGCGGGCCGGTGCGTATTCGCCCGAGCCGCCGTAAACGCCGACCCAGACATTGTAGAGGCCCGAGGACGGACGCGCGATCTCGATGCCGGGATTGAAGGCGCCGACACCGTCGTCGTCATTGCACAGCCAGTTGCCCTGCGGGTCGTTGACGACGATCACCGTGTCGCGATCCGAGGTGGCCGAGAAGTAGAGCGGGAAGGTGCCCGCCGTATAATAGAGATTGTAGTCCGGGGCGGTGGCGACATAGCCGCGGCAATCGCCGCCGAGGCTGCGCGCGTCATTCGTGCCGCCGGCCTGCAAGTCTACATTCTGGGGGTCCGGGATAAAACCGGAATCAAGGGTGATGGAACCGTAGTGAGGGTTCGCGGTAACGTCTTGGGCGGCCGCAGGCGCGGCGGCTATCGCCGCCGCGCCAAGGGCCAGTGTCCAGATTTTCATGGATCTTTCTCCTGAGCGACAGCCGTTACTGGCTGTAGAGCTCGGAGATATTGATCTGGGCAGCCTGGTTCGACGCGTTGCCGTAGGTGCCGACCCAGATGTCATAGAGTCCGGACATCGGGGTATTGAAGCGCACCGACGGGTTCAGGCCCTGGCCGCTGTCGTCGTCGCAATACCACAGGCCGTTCGGCGCGCGGATGACGAGCGTCGTGTCAGCGTTCGAGCTGACCGAGATGACGAGCGGAAGGTTCGAGCCGGCCGTGAAATACAGGTCGAAGTCCGGTGCGTTCGCGATAAAGCCCCGGCACGATCCCCCGATCGAATTCGACGCATTGATCTGACCGCCCGACAGGACGTTGACCCGGTACGGGTCCGGCTGGAAGCCGGTCGTCAGCGAGACGTTGCCATAGGTCGGCGCAGCCTGCCAGTTCTGGGCCTCGGCCATGCCGGTGACGGCGGTGGCGAGGAGAGCGGCCGACGCTACGGCCGCGAAGATGGATGTCTTTTTCATGCCTGTCCCTTTACTCATTCGCTTTTGAAAAACCGCGCAGCGGACCCCCGTCCGCCGTCGCATACCAACAGGTTAGCATTAAACAGGCCCGCCGCGTGAACCTGATCTGAATGGTTCGACCCAAAAAAATTCATGTTTCGGGGTGCCAGAACGAAAAACGCACCGGGACGAAAGCGTCACCGGTGCGTTTAGNGATTTTAAATCAGCAGCTTAGAGTTCAACGCGGTGCGAGCACCATGATCATCTGCCGACCTTCGAGCTTGGGCGCGAATTCGACCTTGGCGACGTCGGAGAAATCCTCCTTCACCCGGTCGAGCAGCGATACACCACGATCCTGGTGGGCCATTTCGCGTCCGCGAAAGCGCAGGGTCACCTTGACCTTGTCGCCTTCCTCGAAGAAGCGCCGCATGGCCCTCGACTTCACCTCGTAGTCATGGGTGTCGATGTTGGGCCGCATCTTGATCTCTTTGATCTCGACGGTCTTCTGCTTCTTTCGCGCCTCGGTCTTCTTCTTCTGCTCCTGGTATTTGAGCTTTCCGTAGTCGAGGATCTTGCAGACGGGCGGATCGGCGTTGGGCGAAACCTCCACGAGGTCGAGGCTCGCCTCCTGGGCGGCTTCGAGCGCGGCTTCCACGGGCATGACGCCCTGTTTTTCGCCATGTTCATCGATGAGGAGCACCCGCGCAGAGCGGATGTCCTGATTTATTCGCGGGCCGTCCTTTTTGGGCGGCGGGGCGGCATGAGGTCGGCGGGCTATGCGTCTTCTCCCTGATAGCCTCTGAACAAAGTTTGTGTCTCACAGGACGGATCGGAAACGCGCGAAAGCGCTTTCGGTGCCATGTGTATCCCGGCTGTTATCGCCGTGCGCGGCGAAAAATCAAGCGGCACGGGTGGTCTCGCTGAATCCGCCGGCGAATCGCATGGCCTGAATCGCCTCTTCGGGCGTGACCTGGGCCAGTGTCGGAGCGTGCATGATGACGACAGTCGACGGGCCGCGCGGAGCGCGCAGGGCCGGGTCGTCTTCTCCGCCGGGGTAAAGGGACAATGCGGGCGGGCCGGCTGCGACCAGCAAATGCAGCAGACCGGTATCCTCGCCGAACACGAAACGCGCGCGCCGGCCGAGGCCGGCCAGCTGGACCAGCTTGGCCTTGCCCGTCAGGTCGCGGGCGCCGGGGGCATGTTCCGCGATGAAGCGACCCACTTCGCGGGCCGACGGACCGCCGACCACGGCGGGCGTGATGCCGACTTCGGTCAGGGCATGGGCGAGCGAGGCCCAGCGTTCCTTCGGCCAGCGCAAGGCCGGCTTTACCTCGTCGCCCGCGGGCGCAAGCAGGACATAGCTGCCATTGATGCCGAAATACTCCGGCTCGAGCGTGCGCGAGGTGCGGGCCAGATAATCGACCCAGGACACGTCGGGACCTTCGGCCTCACCAAGGCGATAGCTTCCCGGTCCGATTCCCGCTTCGCCCAGCGCCATTGCCGCCGACTCGACCGGGTGAACACCGGGTTCGCCACGCGCCGCGCCGTCGATCCAGCGCGTGCGCGAGAATCGGAACCCGCCCTTGATCCGCCGCGAGGCGTCCGACCCGACGAGATCGAAGATCGCAACCGGCTTGGCGAGCTTCATGCGCTTGACCATCAAGCGGCCCGCCGGGCCTTCGGCGAGCGCGTCGGTCTCGATGGCACCGAACCACGGGCAGTGCTTGAGCAGGCCTTCATAATCAGGGCTGGTCAGCAGGACGAGCCGGGCCCGGCGGTGCGCATCGCGAATGCGGCGCACGCTGGCGAGGCCCCGGACCGTTTCGGCCAGATCCCCCCAGAGCAAAATGTAGATCGTATCGCGCGCGGCTTCCTGCATCGGCGCTACTCTAGAAGCTCGCGATAGACCTGCAAGGTCGCAGACTGGAGAGAAGCGGTCGTGTAGTGCGTTTTCACATGCGCCTGGCCGGCCGCGCCGAGACGCGCCCGTTCCGACGCGCTGGTCTGGACCGCATCATAGAGCGCATCGGCGAGTGCCTCCGCGTCACCCGGCTTGACGCGCCAGCCGGTCTTGCGCGCGATCACGACTTCGCGGGCACCGCCATGATCCGACACGATGACGGGCTTTCCCGCCGCCGAGGCTTCGGCGGCCGTACGCCCGAAGGCTTCAGGTTCGATCGACGGGTTCAGGGCGACATCGCACGCCGCAAAGGCGGCCGGCATGTCGTCGCACTGTCCGGCGAAAATCACCGAGGGCGCAACGCCGAGATCGCGGGCCTGCGTTTCAAGCTCGGCCCGGAAATCACTGCGGCCCTGGTCGCTGCCTGCCAACACCAGGTGGGGAACGATCTCGCCGCGCGCCTTGAGGATTCCCAGCGCCTGGATAGCCAGGGTCTGCCCCTTCCAGCGGGTCAGGCGGGCGGGCAGGAGAAACAGGAATTCGGTCTCGCCGACACCCCAGGACTGACGCAGCGCCTTTCCGCGCACACGTGTTTCGGCGTCCGGCTCGAAGCGCGCAATGTCGACGCCGCGCGGAATGATCACGATGCGCTCGAAGGCGATATCGTGTTCCAGGACGATATGATCGTGGATGAATTGCGAATTGGCGATCACCCGGTCACCGCGCGCCATGACCGAATTATACCAGCGCTTCAGCGGTGACCGCGCATTGTAGGTGCCGTGATAGGTCGTCACGAACGGGACGCCCGCCCGCCGCGCCGCCCGCAGGGCGCTCCATGCCGGCGCGCGCGAGCGCGCATGCACCAGGTCAATGCCGCGGGACCGGATCAGCGCGGTCAGCGCGTCGGTATTCTTCCACATCCGGAGCGGCGATTTCGACGCCAGAGGCATGCGGACAAGCTCGCCCCCGGCTGCTGCGAGTTCTGCCTCCATGCGACCGCCCTCGCTGGCCACAACCGCCGTGTGCCCGGCGGCGACCAGGGCCTGCGCAATCTCGATCGTCGTGCGCTCGGCGCCGCCGGTTTCAAGATTCGGGATGACCTGGAGAATGTTCATGCAATCGGGCGCGCTCGTCTGGTGAAGGGCTCACTGCAAGGACCGGGCCGCGCTGTCGCACGGATCGGTGCGGGAGTCACGACCCTGCGGTCAATTCCGGCCCTGCAGTCCGCCGGGTGTCCAGGATAGAACGCTGCCCGCCCCGTTCGAGTTCGCGGACACACGCAGGCGCCCAAGCATGGACGCCCGCAATTGTGCTGCTAAGCTTGCCGGCAGGCGGAGTGGCCTTGGGGATTATCGACATGCGCGTTGTTCTGTTTATTTCCGGCCTCGCCGGGCTCGCGGCAAGCCTTGCCGGTCCGGCTGCGGCGCAGACCGATTACGAGGCTGCGGACCGCGCCCGTTACCAGGCCTGTCTGGAGCGGATCGGCACTGATCCCGAGAATGCCTATGAAGACGCGCTGGCCTGGCGGTACGAGTCCGGGGGCTGGCCTGCCCGCCACTGCGAGGCCCGGGCGCTGATCGCACTGGGGGAAGCGGGCGAAGGCGCGGCGCGGCTCGAGGCGGTCGCGTCTGCGCCCGATACCAGCGATCAATGGGTCAAGGTGCTGTTGTTCGCCGAAGCCGGTGAAGCCTGGATGACGGCAGGGCAGCCGGAAGACAGCCGCCGGGCCTATACCGAGGCCCTGGAGTACAATAACGAATCCGCGCCGCTGTGGCTGGGGCGGGCCCGGGGCGCAGCCGAACAGGCCATGTGGGCCGCCGCCGAAGCCGACGCGTCGGCCGCCATCCGCCAGGATTCCACGCTCGGCGAGGCGTACACGATCCGCGCGCAAGCCCGGCTGGAACTGGGTGATCTCGATGGCGCGCAACGCGACATGGAACAGGCCCGCCAGATCGACCCGGCCGACATCGACGCGCTGCTGGTGCGCGGGCGGATCAACGAGGCCCGCCGCACCGGCGGTTAGGATTGCCTCCAGCTTACACGTCCACACCGGGCGCCCGGTCGTGACTTCAATCCCGTCCCTGCCATGTGGCGGAACGGGAAATCCGGTTGGTCACCCCCCGTAAACGCACGCCGCGTAGCCCTCGCGGCGGACCACTCCCGCCCGCGCTTCGAGCGTTCCGGCGCGGCCGGCTACATAGGGGCCAGGCGGGTCGACGCGCCACGTATTGGGATTGGGCAGGACTGCGGCCAGCAAGGCGGCCTGGCGGGCCGACAGATCGCGGGCATTCGTGTTGAACCGCACACGGGCAGCGGCTTCTGCCCCGAACAGGCCATCGCCCCATTCGGCGATGTTGACATAGGCCTCGATGATCCGGCGCTTTGACCATGTCAGCTCGATCAGGAAGGTGAACCACGCCTCGACGCCCTTGCGCGCCCAGCCGCCGCCATTCCACAGGAATACATTCTTTGCGGTCTGCTGACTGATGGTCGACGCGCCGCGCCGCCGGCCGCCTTCGGCATTGTTGGCCAGCGCCTCGCGGATCGCCTCGACGTCGAATCCGTCATGTGAACAGAAGCGCGAGTCCTCGGCGCCGATGATGGCGTGAACCAAAGCCGGTTCGACGGCATCGAGCGATACCTGCACCCGGCGCACGGATTCGCCGCCGAATTTCTGCTGGATCATCAGGATGGAGGGCGGCACGCCGACATAGCCGGCGACCAGCACGACGAGGAAGGATCCGGCGATGAATGCCGTCCCGGCATAGAGGCCGCCGCGCGTCAGCCGCCACAGCACGGTCAAGGCAGACCGCCAGGGGCGCCGCTTTACCCGCGCCCACAGCGTCGAACGCCGCTTCACCCCGCCTGCCATTCCGCCAGAACCCCCGCATCGCTTTCGGCCGTACCATAGACCGGTTTGAGACACGCGAAACGGTCCGGATCGAGGCGCGACAGCGCCCACACCGCCGCACCGCGCACCACCGGTGCCTCATCCTCCAGCCGCGCCTCGACCTTTGAAACGAAGGACGGCGCGCCGGAGTTTCCGATCGCGATAAGGACGTTGCGCACGAAACGGCCCCGCTTGATCCGCTTGATCGGCGAGCCGGAGAAAAGCGCGCGGAAGGCCGCATCGTCCAGTTCCACGAGATCGGCGAGCGCGGGGGATTTCAGGTCTTCGCGGGCGACGAGCTGAGCCTCGCTGGCTTCGGCGGCGAACTTGTTCCACGGGCAGACCGCCAGGCAGTCGTCGCAGCCATAGATGCGGTTGCCCATCGCGGCACGGAATTCGCGCGGGATTGGCCCGGCATGCTCGATCGTCAGATAGGAGATGCAGCGCCGCGCATCGAGCTGATAGGGCGCGGGGAAGGCATCGGTCGGACAAATGTCGAGACAGGCGCGGCACGAGCCGCAATGATCGGTCTCGGGTGTGTCGGGCTCGAGCGCGGCATTGGTCAGCATCACGCCCAGAAACAGCCATGAGCCGTGCGCACGGCTGACGAGATTGGTGTGCTTGCCCTGCCAGCCGACACCCGCCTTTGCGGCCAGCGGCTTTTCCATCAGCGGGGCTGTATCGACGAAGACCTTCACCTGATGGCCGCTTTCCTCGGCATAGCGGCGGGCGAGCGCCTTGAGGCGCTTCTTCATCAGGTCGTGGTAATCGCGGTTACGGGCATACACCGAGATATTGGCGCGGGATTTCGCCTTGAGGTCTTCCAGCGGATCGGTTTCCGGCCCGTAATTCATCGCCACGACGAGGGCGGATTTCGCCTCGGGCCACATGGCGGTGGGGGCTTTCCGCCGCTCCAGCGTGTCCTCGAACCAGGCCATCGTGCCGTGATGACCCGCCGCGACGAATTCCTCCAGCCGCTCGCCCGCTGCCCACGCCTCGTCGGCGCGGCAGACGCGCGCCACGTCGAAGCCCAGGTCGAGGGCGAGCTGGCGTGGGTCGGTCATGTTCTCTGCCGGTGCGGCGATCAGAAATCGAGGTCCGCATAATGGCTTGCGGGGTCGAGGCCCGGCAAGCGGTCGGCGAGAATCGCGCGGAAGGCGGGGCGGCATTTGATGCGTGCATACCAGTTTCGCACCGGTTCAAACCCGTCCCACGGCACATCGCCCAGATAGTCGGCGCAGGACAGGTGCGCGGCGGCGGAAATATCGGCCAGCGAGTAGCGCGGACCGGCGAGACCGTCGCGGTTCTCCAAAAGGCCGCCCAGATATTCGAGATGCCATTTGAGGTGATCGCGACCGGCGCGCAGCGCCTTGGGATCCGGTGCGCCAAGTCCCTGTGCGCCCTTCTCCAGCTTTTCATGCAGGAGATAGGCGTTGACCTCGCCGTCATATTTGCGGGCGAACCAGCTCATCAGACGGCGGGCCTCGGCGCGGTCGGCGGGGTTTTTCGGCAGCAACGGCGTCTGCGGGTAGGCTTCCTCGAGATATTCCAGGATCGGCCCGGATTCGCACACATTCAACCTGACCCCGGCCCCGTCATCGACCAGAACCGGAAGCGTTCCGGCGGGGTTGAGAGCGAGCAGGGGTTCGGGGCGCGACCAGACCTTCTCGATCCGGGTCTCGAATTCGAGTGCCTTCTCGGCGAGCGCCAATCGCACTTCGCGGGAAAAAGGATCGAGGGGCCAGTGGTGCAGGATGCGCATGGGAGCCATCCCTAGCGCGCTTCGGGGCGGGAATTAAGCGGAGTCTTCCGTGCGCGCTGCTTCGCTGCGGAAAAAATCGGACCCGTGCGGCTCGGCACGCCCCTTCGGGTCCGCGTGGATCAGGACATCGGCTGCAGGATATTCCGCCATCAGACGGTTTTCCGCCTCGACGATGATCTCATGCGCGGCGAGCAGCGACAGGTCCGGATTGAGGTCTGCGTGGAACTGGATATGGACCAGCGGCCCGGCGGCGCGGGTGCGCAACTGGTGGATGCCGAGAATGCGGTCGTCGGCCAGCGCGATGTCCTTGATGCGCTGGCGCTCGGCGTCCGGCAATTCCTTGTCGAGCAAATGGTCGAGCGCATGCGTCGCAACGCCCCAAGCCGACCATAGGAGCCACAGGGCGACCAGGATAGCGATGATCGGGTCCGCGCGCGTGACGCCAAAGAAGGCCGCGAGCGTGATCCCGGCGATGACCGAGAAATTCGCGCCGAGATCGGCCACGTAATGCGCCCGGTCTCCCGATACGGCGACCGAGCCGGTTTTCCGGATGGCGCGTGTCTGGACCCAGACAAGCACGATGGTCAGGACAACCGACAGCATCATGACCGTGATGGCCCAGCCGCCGTGGCGCACCGGTTCGGGATCGGACAGGCGCTGGCCCGCCTCCCAGAACAGGTAGGCTGCCGATGCGCCGACAAGCAGGGCCTGCAGGACGCTGGCGGCGGCTTCGGCCTTGCCGTGGCCGAACCGGTGTTCGCGGTCGGCGGGGGCGGCGGCATAACGCACGGCGAAAAAGGTGGTCAGTGACGCAGCCAGGTCGAGCCCTGAATCAGCGAGCGAAGCGAGCAGCGCGATCGATCCCGAGGCGAGGAAGGCTGCCAGTTTCGCGACGACCAGCGTCAGCGCCACGCCGACCGACAGCGTGGTCGCGTGTCCGGTCAGCTTTCGGGCTTCATGGGGCGGGAGACGCCCCGGTCCGCCGGGGGATGTCACGTCGTGCGGCATGCGGCTGTTATGGACCGTTGCGAGGCACGGTCAACGATCATTCCCTTTCGGACCTGGCCGGGTGAAACCGCATCTGGCGCCTTTGTCCGAACCTTGCCACTCTCCGGCGCGTCGCGGAGGCCGCCCATGCTCTTCACCCAGCTTGTCATTCTTGCCCTGGTGCAGGGACTGACCGAATTCCTGCCTGTCTCGTCCTCGGCCCATCTCATCCTGGCGCCGATCGTGATGCGGCTGGAGGACCAGGGCCCGCTGATCGACGTGATGGCACATGTCGGCAGCCTGTTTGCCGTGCTGGTTTATTTCTGGCGCGACATTCGCGACGTCACGCAGGGCAAGCTGGCATGGCTGTCAGGACGGATGACGCCGGGCGGCCGACTGGCGCTGCTGATCGGAGCCGCGACACCGCCGGTCCTGATCGTGGCGGCATTGATCTATTTCACCGGAGTTTCCGATGCCTTGCGCTCGCCCGGCGTGATCGCTGCCGCGACGCTGGTCTTCGCGTTGCCGCTGTGGCTGGCCGACACCTACGGGCCGCAGGTGAAAACCACCGAGACGATGGGGTTTCGCGAGGCCGTGCTGATCGGGATCGCGCAACTTTTCGCGCTGATCCCGGGCGCAAGCCGGTCCGGCGTGACCATGACGGCGGGCCGGGCGCTCGGCCTGACGCGGCCTGAATCGGCGCGTTTTTCGATGCTGATGAGCATTCCCGTGATCGCTGCCTTCGGGCTCGTGGCGGGCATTGACCTGTGGCGCGGGGAAGGCGGGACTGCGAGCTTCAGTGACGGGCTGGTCGTGGCCGGTCTGTCCTTCGTTTCGGCCCTCGCCTCGATCTGGGTCCTGATGCGGGTCGTCGAGCGGCTGGGCTTCCTGCCCTTCGTGATCTATCGCCTGCTGCTGGGTGCGGCGATCATCGTGCTTCTGGTGAAGTAGGCGAGCCTGCCCCGGGAGCGCGGGAATTTCACAATGGCCGCCCGGACAACGCCAGCATGGCGGCAAGTGCTACAGGTCAGTCCGCGACGCGCTGGTGGAACTGGCCCTTCTCGCGGAAGGGCACCAGATAGGCAGGCACCACAGCTTCGACCGTCTGCGGGGTGACCCCCAGATCCTCGATCCCGCGGGCGCGCGGCGCAACGACATTGTCGGACTTCAGCTGGACCACCTGATCGCGCGTCAGGATGGCCGGCACGAAGGGCAAAATGGCCAGCGTCTCGCTGACCAGTCCGATCAGGCTGGCGACCGGGAAGGGCAGCGGCAGCAGGGCGCGCTTGCGATGCGTGGTCTTGCAGATGAATTCCATCAGCTGGCGGAAGGTGTAAACGCGCGGGCCGCCAAGCTCGAAGGTGCGTGCGGCGCTGGCAGGCAATTCGAGCGCGTTGGCGACCGCTTCGCCCACATCGCTGGCCCAGACGGGCTGCAGCCTTGTCTTGCCGCCCCCGATCAGGGGCAGGGCCGGCGCGAGGCTGGCCATGCCGGCAAACCGATTGAAGAATTCGTCCTCGGTTCCGAAAATGATCGAGGGGCGGAGGATGGTGGCGCCCTTGAAGGCGGCCTTCACCTTGGCTTCGCCCTCGCCCTTGGTGCGGGCGTAGCGCGACTCGGCCTCGGTATCGGCGCCGATGGCCGAGATGTGGACCAGGCGCTTCACGCCGGCCTGGGCGGCTGCCTTGGCCACGGCCTCGGCGCCCATGACGTGCAGGCGCGAAAAGGTCTGGCGCCCGCCCTCGTCCAGCACTCCGACGAGATTGATGACCGCGCTTGCGCCCTCGACCGCGCGCTGCACGGAGGATTCAACCCGGACATTGGCCTGGATCAGCTGAACCTGGCCGACAACGCCCATGACTTTCAACTCGTGCGCGATGTGCGGGCGGCGCGTCGCCACGCGGACGCGGTAGCCCCGGCGGGCCAGTTCGCGAACCACATAGCGGCCGACAAAGCCTGAACCGCCGAAGACGGTGACCATTTCATCGCGCAGCATATTGTTTCTCCCGGGCAGGACGCACAGCGTGACTGGCATAGACCAAAATTCGCCGCGCCTGTCCATGCGGCGCTGCGTTCCGCCGTCCTGCCCCGTTCACTTCCCCGCAGACGCGAAGCGACTCCACTCCCGGCCAGTGGCTTGCTAATGGTTAACGCCAGACGGGGGGGAATTGCGGATGTGTGAGTCATGACGGCCGAGGTCGCGCTTCTGAACAAGCAGGCGGCGGCGATGGCTGCCGATTCCAAGGCGATGTTCGGCTCGGGCCTGACGGTCAAGAGTTATGACAGTGTCGACAAGCTGTTCGCGCTGTCGCGCGATCATCCGGTCGGGGTGATGATCTACGGCAATGCGGAATTCATGCGCGTTCCGTGGGAAGTGATCATCAAGGAATTCCGCGAGACGCACGGCGCACCGGCGCGCGACGGGGTTCATCAATGGGCGCGGGACTTCTTCGCCTATGCGCGCAATTTCCAAACCTTCTCCCAGCGTGACACCGAGCTGGCGGCACTGACAAAGACTGCCCCCTTCCTGAAGGCAATCGAGGCCAGCGCGCTGGTCAATCGCTCGCTCGAACCGCTAATCCGCGATGTCGAGGCGCGAAAGGTCCACCCGGCCCTGGAGGACATCACCGAGGACGAGTTCGCCCGCGCCTATCCCGAGATGATCCAGCGGTTCGAATCGATGCTCGCCGACCAGATCGGCGAGAAGCTGGACAAGCCGATGCGCGGCCAGCTGCGGCGGCTTTTACACCTGCTGATCCGGGCCGACATCGAAACCGTGGCGCGCTCCGGCGTGGTGATTTCAGGGTTCGGCACCCGCGAAACCTTCCCGTCCCTCGTCAACATGGAGAGCGACGGGATTTTCGCCGGAAGACTGGCCGTCTCGGTGCGCACCGAAAGCGAGATCACGACCGACCACCCGGCCGACGTGCTGCCCTTTGCGGTGCGCAACGTGATGATCTCGATGGTGCACGGGGTCGATCCGCACTTTCTCGACTATGCGCTGACCGTGTTCCGGGACCTCATCCGCCTCAATGGCGAGCGCGTGATCCGCGACCTGGCGCCCAGCGAGGCGGCGGCGAACCGGATGTCGGCGGAGAATGTGTCGGTGTCGGACGATCTGATCCGGCACTTCCTCGACTATCTGCGCGACTATATCCGCGACATGCATCTGGGGCCGTTCGCGGCCACCTTGCAGGGCATGCCGCCCGATGAAATGGCCTGGCTCGCCGAATCGCTGGTCCATCTGACGAGCGTGAAGATGCGCATGAGCCTGGGGCCCGAAGGCGTCGGCGGCCCGGTCGATGTCGCCGTGATCACCAAGCGCGAGGGCTTCAAGTGGATCAAGCGCAAGGCAACCGGCGACGGATTGTCCGAACCGCCCTATGTTAAGAGCCCGCACCCGCAGGGGAGGATCGAGGAATGAGACGCAAACGGTTTCGCCATGAACGCGAAGAACCCGCTCTGCCAGCGCGCAGCCCGGTCGAGGACGCGGTACCGGTCTTTCGCGACCCGCCGGCCAAGCATTTGTTCCAGGACGATGCCGCCTCGCAGCGCCTGTTCAACCGCGCCGCCCTGGAAGCGATGGGCGATTATGGCGCGGTCATCCTCGCCTCGGACTCGCTGAGGCCGTCCTGGGCGGAGCCCAGCGACCTCGTCCATGTCCGGCGCGGCGCCGAGGACGCGGCCGCCATCGCCCGCAAGGTGAGGAAAAAAGACACGGATTGAGCGGAACGCTGATTGGCGCGTTGACAGCGCGCCCGCGGGCAGAGTATTCCGCCCGCCTCCAACACCTGCCCAGGTGGCGGAACTGGTAGACGCGCCAGCTTCAGGTGCTGGTTTCCGAAAGGAAGTGGAGGTTCGAGTCCTCTCCTGGGCACCATTGGTTTTCGCTTCGGCGAATTTCCCCGCAGACGGATCGCCTGAGACGGACCGCGCAAACCGCGTGATCCGGCGCTGATCCGTCATTCCCCTTGCCCGTGCCGCCATTTCTGCCTAGCGGGTAGGCATGTCCGCAGGTCAAGATATTCCAGACGATCACCCCGCGCAGTGTGCGGCCTGCCACGCACCGGGCGAACATCTTTCTCCGGTCGAGCCCGGGCTCGACACCGGCGGAATTTCGCTGCTGGCCTGCGACCGGTGCGGCAGCGTCACGATGTGGCCGCAGCCCGACAAGGATTATACGGCGCACGCCGGCAGCGAGACCGAGCTGCGCGACTATGTCGAGATGAATTGCTCGATCCATGACATCACCAAGGCCGTCATGCCGGCGGTCATGGCGACCGGAGCAAAGCGGTATCTTGATGTCGGGTGCGGATTCGGATTCTCGCTGGACATCGTCCGGCGGCTGGCCGGATGCGACGTCGTCGGCATCGAGCCGGCCCATTACGGGCGGGCGGGCCGCGATCTGTTGGGTGTTCCGGTCCTTCCGGACGTGCTGTCAGGCCCGCCCGGTGCCCGGACGCCCCCGGAACTCAGCCGCCCGTTCGACGTGATCTTTGCGTCGGAAGTGATCGAGCACGTCTCCGATCCGGGCGCCTTCCTTGAGACGCTGTCGGCCTATCTCGCCCCTGACGGGATGCTGGCACTGACGACGCCGCGAGCGGCGGCCGTGACCGAAGCGCACACACGGAACGAAAAGCTCGCCGTCATTTCGCCCGGCGCGCACGTCTTCCTCTACAGCGCGGCGGCATTCGAAGCGGCATTGCGGCAGGCCGGGTTTCCGCACGTCGTCGTGATCGAGTCGGGCGTGACCCAGATGGCCTATGCGGCGCGCGTGCCCTTCTCCTTTCCCGAGATATCGCCCGGCGCGCTGACGACGCAGTATCTGCAATCGGCGCTCGAAACCGATACACCGCGCGAACCGGTGAGCACGGTGCTTCAATGCCGGCTCTATCGCAGCCTGATCGAGCAGGCCCAGTGGGAGGCCGCATCAAGCCTCGACCGCGACATAGAGATCCGCATGGCGCCGCAGGACATCAATTTTGCGGACTATGATGCGTTTCTGGCCAAGTTCCGGGCGAGCGAGCCTTCGCTGAGCTATCTGCGGGGTATCCTCTACCTGGTTCATGAGCGCCGCCGTGTGGACGCGCATCACTGGTTCATGTCGTCCTTCCGCCTGTGCTGCGCCAAGTTGCAGATTGCCCCTTCGGTCTGCGCGGTCGAGGCCGACATGGTCTGGCGCGCCCTGTTTCATGCCGCCCTGAGCGCCCGGCACAGCGGAGACAGGGAATTGGCGGCCCGGACATGGCGTATCGCCGAGGAACGGGCCGGAGCGGATTTCCTGCCCGATATCTCCGAGGAATTGCGCGAGCGAGCCGACCGGGAATTGAAGCTCTCCGGCGGCTGACGGCACCAACGATTCCCGGTTTGCGGTGAACAATCTCCGGTTTCACGGGTTTAACAGGAACCGAAAGGAGTTTGCCCGAGCCATCATGTTTTCGCGCCCCCCACTTTGTACCCTCGCTGCCATCGCGATTGCCGCGCTGGCCGGGTGTGCGGAGTCGGAGCGCGCTGAACGCGACATCCTTTCGGCGCGAAGCCTCGACGAGATTCGCGAATCCGGCGAGCTGGTCGTCCTGACGACCGAGGGCCCGACGAGCTGGGAAGGCAATGCCGGAAACGCCGCCGGCTATGAAGTGGACCTGACGCGCGCGGCAGCCGAGGCGCTCGACGTCGAAGTCCGCTATGAAGTCCATGAGGATATCGAGAGCGTCCTGGAGGCCATCGCCAATGGCGAGGGTGACCTTGCAGCCGCCGGGATCACGGTCACCGAAGCGCGCCGGGAAAGGCTGGACTTCGGTCCGGTCTACAAGACCGTGCGCGAGCAATTGGTGTGCAATCGCGATGCGGGCCGTATCCGCGAGCCTGCCGACCTGGCCGGACTGGAACTGGGCGTGGTCGCCGGATCAAGCCACGCCGAAACGCTGGAAGCGTTGCGCGATGAGGTCCCCGGCCTGACCTGGCGCTCGCGTCCTGCCCCCTCGGCCCTGCCGCTGATTGATGCCGTGTCCCGTGGCCGGTTTGACTGCACGGTGGCCGATTCCAACGTCATCGCCGTGGCGCGACTGCGCCATCCCGAATTGTCGGTTCCGATGAGTCTGGGCGAGGAACAATCCTTTGCCTGGGCGCTGCCGCGCCCGCTGGCCGAGGCCGACGAAGCCAGCGCCTTCGGCACCTGGCTGGATGCCTGGTTCGCCGATGCGCATCGGTCAGGATATCTCGCCGAGCTTGACGAGCGCTGGTACGGCCATGTCGACGAGTTTGACTATGTCGAGGTGACAACCTTCATCCGGCGGGTATCGCGCCGCTTGCCGCCGCTGCGTCCGATCTTCCAGAGCGCCGCCCGCTCGCGTCCGTTCGGCTGGCTGCTGCTGGCCGCACAGGGCTACCAGGAATCCCACTGGGACGAGGATGCCGTCAGCCCCACAGGCGTACGCGGCGTGATGATGCTGACCCAGGTGACGGCGCGTGAACTTGGCGTCAGGGATCGCACGGACCCGGAAGAATCCATTCGCGGCGGCGCACTCTATCTCGAGCGCATGTACCAGCGCCTGCCGGAAGGGGTCAGCGGGGACGACCGCCTCTACATGGCGCTGGCGGCCTATAATGTCGGCTACGGCCACCTGCAGGATGCCAGGCGGCTGGCGCGCCGGACCGGCCGCGACCCCGACGACTGGCGCGACGTTCGCGAAATGCTGCCCCTGCTGACGCAGGAGGAATTCTACTCCACCGTCCGGCATGGTTATGCGCGCGGCCATGAGCCTGTCCGCTATGTTCGCAATATCCGGCTTTACCACGCCCTGCTTCAGGCCAATCTCGACCTGCAACGCCGCACGGGCTAGTCGGCCACGCTGATCGAGTAGGCGGAATATTTCGGCGCTAGACGCGGCTCGGCGGTTTCGATCCGGACCAGGACAGGTGCATCCGTTTCCACCTCGAAGGTGAAGTCGGCACTGTCAGGACGCGGGCGGTCGATGCGCCGCCCGGACGCGGCATCATGGACCGTGATGTTGAACCGCATGTCGGTATTGTCGAGCGCGACCCGCACCGACACCGGCGCATCGGTTTCGATCCGCCAGATATCTGCCAGGTCATCGTGTCCGAGATGGCCGGTTGCCGACCCGGCGGGTGTCAGTGCCGGGTATTCACCGTCCGGATCTGCGTCATTGTCACCGCCCTCGCCATCATGGGCAGGCTCGATCGACACTTCGAACAGGGTTTCGGGCGTCACCGTTTCGTAGTTGTCACCGATCGCGAAGATGAAGCCGTGCCCGTCCGTATCCGCGTAATATCCCGCCGTGGACTCGCCCGGCAGGTTGCGGATGCGCGGATAGCCGGACCCCGCCCGCTCGCCTTCCGGGTCCAGCATCCGGATCGTCATGGCGCCCAGGGCAGCCGGTGATTCCGCGAGGTCTCCGGGTTCACCAACATAGGCATAGCTTTGCAGCAGGCCGCGGACCACGCCCAGCTCGCCTTCCTGCGTCCCGACCCGGAAATAGCGATACTCGCCGACATCGAGCAGCTCGCCGACGGTGTAGATTCCCGGCTCGATCAGCACGGCGCCCTCGGGCGTGAGACCGCCCTGGACCGGGTTGGAGCACCGCATCAAGGTTCGTTCCGACCGGCGCACCGTCATGCCCACCGCCTCGCGCATCGCCTCGGCCAGCGCTTCGCCGTCAGGGGCATCAAGATAGCGTCCGCCTCCGGCCTCAGCGATGGCGCGCATCTGTTCGGCCTGGGTGTTGTCGAGGTCAAAGCCGACCACATAGGTCGACAGGTTCACTCCCCTCGCGGAAAGGCCGGCGGCCGTCGCGACCGGATCACCGCCGCACGTCTCCTCGCCGTCGGAAATCAGGACGATCAGGCGTTCGCGGGCCATGATGCCTACAAGATCACCTGCCGCGGCTTCGAGGCTGGCCGCAATGGGCGTGTAGCCATAGGGGACGAGATCACGCGCCGCCTCGCCGAGATCGAAGATGCCATCCCCGCCGACAAAGCCGTAGACCATTTCGGTATTGGGGCAGGACGCCTCGGCGGTGTGGGCCAGAGAGGTGTCGAACCCATAGGCACGAAGCGACGCGATTACCGTGGTGTGCTGAAGCTCGCCCAGCGCGGCCTCGAACGCCTCGAGGGCAATCTGCATCTTCTGCCGCCCGCCCGACTGCGCGCCCATCGATCCGCTCGCGTCGAGGATGAATTCGACCGCGACGGGCGCGTCGCCCTCTGGCGCAACGATATCGGAGCCCGGCTGCACGGTTCCGCGCGTCACTTCGAGAATGCGCTGCTGGATGAGATCGAAGGCAGGACAGGCATCGACACCATGGTCGACGGGAATGGACTCGGTCTGGGCTATCGCCGCCGAAGCCATCAGGCAGCCGGTCACGCCGGCCAAGAAGGTGTGCCGCATTGTCTCTCTCCCCCTCAACAGGGGAGAGAGACTAGCACGGTCATCGGTCAGGCGTGAAAGAACGCCCTAGCGCGCGTTCTGGACTTTCTGGCCACCCGACTTGAACCGGCGGCGGCGCGGACGCTTGTGCTTGTTCGGTGCCTGATCGCCTTCGACCAGCAGGCGGGCCAGCGCATCCTCGTCGGTTTCCCGCTTGCGCGGGTCGGGACGATTGTCACCGTGGGCGCGCTGGGGCTTCTTGCCCGGGCGCGGACCGCGCTGCGGGCCGCGATTGTGCTGCGGGCGCGGATTGGCACGCTCGAGACGATCGGCCTCACGGTCCATCTGGGCGATCAGCGCCGGAGCCGGCATGCCTTCGGGCTGGGGCTCGCGCTGGCGGACCGGAACCGAAGCCCCGATCACCTTCTCGATGTCCTTCAGGAAAGCTCGTTCGGACCCGTCACACAGGGACACGGCGATGCCGGTGCGCCCGGCGCGGGCCGTACGACCAATGCGGTGGACATAGGATTCGGGCACGTTCGGCAGCTCGAAATTGATGACGTGAGACACGTCGTCAATGTCGATGCCACGCGCCGCGATGTCCGTCGCCACGAGGACGCGGACCGTTCCGGCCCGGAAGGCCTTCAAGGTGCGCTCGCGCTGGTTCTGGCTTTTGTTGCCGTGGATGGCCGCGGCGTCGATACCTGCTGCCTGCAGGGTGCGGCATACCTTGTCCGCGCCGCGCTTGGTGCGCGTGAAGACGATCGAACGGTCCACGTCCTCACCGCGCAGGATGGCGACGAGCTGGCCGGCCTTGCCGCCGCGATCCACATGGATCACGGACTGGTCGATCTTCTCGATCGGGCGCGAGGCCGGGGCCACGGCGATCGATTCCGGCGAGGTCAGGAATTCATTGGCGAGGGCGCGGATCTGCTTGGGCATGGTGGCCGAGAGCAGCACGGTCTGGCGCTCGCGCGGCATCGCCGCGAGAATCCGCTTGATCGCCGGCATGAAGCCGAGATCGAGCATCTGGTCGGCTTCGTCGAGCACGACGGTCGAGCAGCCTCCGATACGTACGGCTCCAGAACCCATCAGGTCGATCAGGCGGCCCGGTGTGGCGACGAGAATGTCGACACCCTTCGCCATGGCGCGGATCTGCTGGCCCGCCTTGGCCCCGCCAATGATGATTGCGGTCGTGGGACGGGTGTGACGGCCATAGGTCCGGATGGAGTCGACGATCTGGGCAGCCAGTTCGCGGGTCGGCGCGAGGATCAGCGCGGTGCAACCCTTGGGCTGCGCCGGGACGCGGTCTTCGGCAATGCGGTGCAGCAGCGGCAGCACGAAAGCGGCCGTCTTGCCGGTACCCGTCTGGGCGGTGCCGAGAATGTCATGGCCTGCCAGCATGGCGGGGATGACTTTCGACTGGATCGGCGTGGCTTCCGTGTAACCTTCCGCGTCAACGGCACGCAGAATCGGATCGGCCAGGCCGAGATTTTTGAATTCGGTCAATTCACATATCCATATGTCAGCCAGACGCGTGGGCGCGCAGCCCGCCGCGTTTGGCGAATTTCAATTTAGGGAGCTTGCGTAGACCAGCTGCCTGTCGGCGCGCCTCGCCGGAAAACCATTCTGATCAACCGGGGCGCATCTCTTACGGCAACAATCAGCGTGACAATTGCGCGGTCCACAACGCACCGCAAACGGGACAACCCGCTCTCTACGCGCGGCGCGAAGACGAGCGCTCTCTCGCACGGGCCGAATCCAATAGCAAACGATTTCACCGGTGGCCTGCCATGCAGTTTCGCGGGGTCAACATGGAACCCGAAACGCGGGCTCGAAGTTACCGTGTAGCGCACTGGAAGGTTTCGTAGCCTTCTTGAATCCTGAAATTCACCCTTACATTAAACAAGGCACGAGTTTTCGAGATCATTCTCTGACTAATACAGAACAATAACTGCAAGATTCGAGGGAAATATTGTATGTGCGGCATTGCCGGTGACTTGTCTTTTGATGGATCGCGGATTGATTCTCAAGTTTTGTCCCGAATGGCGCAAAGCCTCGCCCCAAGAGGACCTGATGGAGACGGGCTGGTCATCAGCGGGACGCATGGCCTGGCGCACCGCCGACTGAAGATCATCGACCTTTCGGAAGCCGGCCGCCAGCCCATGATCGACAGCGATCTGGGCCTTTCCCTCGTCTTCAACGGATGCATCTACAACCATCGCGACCTGCGCGCCGAGCTTGAAGGAAAGGGCTATCGCTTCTTCTCCGACAGCGACACGGAAGTGATCCTGAAAGGCTTCCACGCTTGGGGAACCGAGCTGCCCAAGCGCCTGAACGGCATGTTCGCGTTTGCGATTGCCGAGCGGGACAGCGGCCGGGTCACGCTGATGCGAGACCGGCTGGGCATCAAGCCGCTCTACCTGGCGGAACGCCCGGAGGGCTTGCGATTTGCCTCGACCCTGCCTGCCCTGCTGGCTGCCGGCGATATCGACCGGTCGGTCGATCCGGTCGCGCTCAATCACTATTTCTCATTCCATGCCGTCGTGCCGCCGCCGCGGACCCTGTTCAACGGTGTCCGCAAGCTGCCGCCGGCAACAATTCTCGAGATCGAGCGCGATGGCCGCCGCAAGCAGCACTGCTACTGGTCGCCCGGCTACAATACCCGCGACGACGAGCGCGATCTGGGTTTCGAGGGCTGGAAGGAGCGGATTGCCGCGGCCTTGCGCCAGTCGGTCAAACGACGGCTCGTGGCGGACGTGCCGGTCGGCGTCCTTTTGTCGGGCGGGCTCGATTCCTCGATGATTGTGGCGCTTCTGGCCGAGGCGGGCGCGCAAGATCTGAAGACCTTCTCCATCGGCTTTGAAACCGTCGGCACCGAAAAAGGCGACGAGTTCGAATATTCTGACATCGTGGCGAAGCGCTTCGAAACCGATCACCGCCAGATCAAGGTCGCGACCGAACGCGCCCTGCCGGCATTGCCGCATGTCATCGACGCGATGGCCGAACCGATGACCAGCCATGACTGTGTCGGATTCTACCTTTTGTCCGAGGAGGTCTCGAAGCATGTGAAGGTCGTCCAGTCCGGTCAGGGCGCGGACGAGGCCTTTGCAGGCTATCACTGGTATCCGCCGATGTCGGAATCGGACGATCCGCTGGCGACCTATCAGCAATACTTCTTCGACCGCGGTCATAGCGACATGGGCGAAGTGCTCGATCCGCGCTGGATGGGCGGCGACCACGCCGGGGAGTTCGTACGCGACCATTTCGCGCAAGCCGGCGCCGACCATGGCCTGTCAAAGGCGCTCCGGATCGATTCCAACGTCATGCTGGTCGATGACCCGGTAAAGCGGGTCGACAACATGACCATGGCGTGGGGGCTGGAGGCGCGTGTGCCCTTCCTCGACCACGAGGTCATCGAGCTGGCCGCGCGCTGCCCGGCCGAGCATCACCTTCGCGAGAATGGAAAGGGCATATTGAAGGCGATCGCGCGCGACATCCTGCCCCACGAAGTGATCGACCGGCCGAAGGGCTATTTCCCGGTTCCGGCGCTGAAATATCTGCGGGGTCCCTATCTCGACATGGTGCGGGATGCTGTCTCCTCTGATGCATTCCGTGACCGCAACCTGGTGCAGCCTGCCTATATCGACCGGCTTCTGGCTGATCCCGAGGGCGAGATCACGCCCCTGCGCGGCTCGAAGCTGTGGCAGGTCGGCGTCCTCGCCCTGTGGCTTGATGCGCATGACCGGGTGGCGGCATGACCGGCAATTCCCGCAACCGCGCCAGCCAGGCCGTCCAGCACCGGTTGAAGCGAAAACGCGAAATGGCCCTGCAGGCGCCTGACGCCGCGGCCCGCGCCGATGCGCAGGGTGACACGCAAATGCCATCCGACGCCTGGATCGACTGCGGCTGGGGGCGGCTGATCTTTGCGCAGACCTTCACGGATCCCGAGCATTTGGTGTCGTTGCTGCGCCACGAGGAACCGGATCGCCGCGATATCTGCTTTTACGTCCGCGATCCCCATGTGCTGCTGGGTCATGCCCCGCTGGACCTGTTCCTGGACCCGTCGCACACCTATCAGCTTGATCTGTCATCCGCGCGGCTGAACGCGGATCCGCCGCGCGGCTTCGTGATCCGCAAGCTGGGCTCGCAAGCCGACGCCGAAGCCGTCAACCGGATCTATGCGTCCTGCGGGATGGTCAGCGTCGACCCGGAATTCTTCTGGAAAAACCGGGACAACCGCGCGCTGACCTATCTTGTCGCCGAGGACACCAAGACCGGCGAGATCATCGGGTCGGTCACGGGTGTCGACCATGAGCGGGCCTTCGATGACCCGGAGCGCCGGTCCTCCCTGTGGTGCCTTGCGGTCGATCACCGCGCCAGCCACGCAAAGATCGGCGAGGCGCTGACCCGGCATCTGGCCGCGCATTTCGCGGCGCGCGGTCGCCGCTACATGGACCTGTCCGTGATCCACGACAACGAATCCGCCATCCGGCTCTATGAACGCATGGGATTTGAGCGCGCGCCGACCTTCACGGTGAAGCGCAAGAACCCGATCAACGAAAAGCTGTTCACCGGTGAGCCGCTTGAAACCGGGCTGAACCCCTATGCGCGGATCATTGTCGACGAGGCCCGGCGGCGCGGCATCGCCGTTGATGTGCTCGATGCCGAGGGCGGCTTCTTCCGTTTGTCGCATGGCGGGCGGGCCATCGTCTGCCGCGAGGCCCTCAGCGAGCTGACGAGCGCAATCGCGATGAGCCGCTGCGACGACAAGGCGGTGACGCGGCGGCTGATGACCGAGATCGGCCTGACGGTTGCGGAAGCCGTTGACGGCAACGATGGCGAGGCCGCGAGAGATCTGCTTGACCGGGCCGGTTCGGTCGTCGTCAAGCCGTCGCGCGGCGAACAAGGGCGCGGTGTTACCGTCGATATCCGCAAGCAAGCCGATCTCGATGCGGCCATCAAGGCGGCGCGGACCTATTGCCCCGACGTGCTGGTCGAGACGTTCGCGCCAGGCGATGACCTGCGGATCATCGTCATCGGCGGCGAAGTTGTGGCTGCAGCCCTGCGCAAGCGGCCAACGATCCATGGCGACGGTAAAAAGACGGTGCGCGACCTGATCGAGGGGCTGAGCAGAAGGCGGGCCGCATCGACCGATGGCGAGTCGGTCATTCCCTTTGATGGCGAGACCGAACGCTGTGTCGGCGCGGCGGGTTTTGCCCTGGATGACGTCCTGCCTTCGGGCCGCCGGGTCGAGGTGCGCGGCACTGCCAACCTGCATACCGGCGGGACTCTGCACGACGTCACCGACATCCTGCATCCCAAGCTGGCCGAGGCGGCGCGTGCCGCCGCCGACGCGATAGACATACCGGTGGCCGGGCTCGACTTCATCGTCGAGGCCCCCGACGCGCCGGACTTCGTCTTCATCGAAGCCAATGAGCGCCCGGGGCTGGCCAATCACGAACCACAGCCCACGGCAGAGCGCTTCATCGACCTTCTCTTTCCCCAGACCATTCGCCCCGACCGTTCAGGAGCGCCGTAATGCAAATCCAGGAGATCGACACCGACTACCTGCAATCGACGCTGGAGACGCTGCTCTCCATCCCCAGCCCGTCCGGCTATACTGACCAGATTGCCCGCTGGTGCGGCGAGGAGCTGGGCCGGCTCGGGGTCGAGTATGAGCTGACCCGGCGCGGCGCCATCCGCGCGCGGGTGAAGGGCCGGTCCGACAAGCCCGCGCGTGCGATCATCGCGCATATCGACACGCTCGGCGCACAGGTCGCCCGGCTGAAGGAAAATGGCCGGGTTTCGGTCGTTCCGGTCGGTCACTGGTCTTCGCGCTTTGCCGAAGGCGCACGCTGCACGCTGTTCACCCGGCAGGGCAGCTATCGCGGGACCATCCTGCCGCTGAAAGCCTCGGGCCATGTCTATGGCGACGAGATCGACACGCAGGAGACGAGCTGGGATCACGTCGAATTGCGGCTCGATATCGCGGTCCACGACGCCGAAGGGCTGCACAGCCACGGCATTGCGACCGGCGACTTCATCGGCATTGACCCTCAGCCCGAATTTCTCGAAAGCGGCTACATCGTTTCCCGCCACCTCGACGACAAGGCCGGTGTTGCGGCGATCTTCGCGGTGTTGAAGGCCATTGCGGAAAGCGGGGAAATACCTGCCGTCGATACGCTGTTCCTGTTCTCGATTTCCGAGGAGATCGGAGTCGGGGCCTCCTCCATCCTGACCCATGACGTGGCGTCCATGATCGCCGTCGACAACGGCGCCTGCGCGCCGGGCCAGAATTCACGCGAGACCGGGGTAACGCTCGGCATGGCGGACATGACCGGCCCGTTCGACTACCATCTGACCAACAAGCTGGTCGATCTGTGCGAAGCGGGCGGAATTCCCTACCAGCGCGACGTTTTCCGGCAGTATCGGTCCGACAACGCCTCGGCGATCGAAGGCGGCGCGGACGTCCGGACGGCGCTGGTCACCTTCGGGATCGACGCTTCACACGGCTATGAGCGGGTGCACATGAATGCGCTTCAAAGCGTGGCGCGCCTGCTGATGGCCTATACGGCGAGCCCGGTGAAGATCAGCCGCGATGCCGAACCGGCAGGAGACCTGGAAGGCTTTACCGATCAGCCGGTTGAGCCTGCCGAAGCCGACGATGCCGAGGAAGGTGCGGAGCACCTGTTCGGCGACATGCCGGTCAGCTAGGATCGGCAAAAAGGGGGATTTCATGGGGCTTTTCAGAACCATCATTGCGATCATCACGGCGGTGATCGTGATCATCTTCGCCGTTCAGAACCTCGCGCTGGTCGAGATCAATTTCCTGACCTGGTCCTTCACGACCAACATGGCCTTCGTCCTGATCGGTGTCTTCCTGCTGGGAACGTTGTTCGGCCGGGCACTGATCCGGGTCGTGCGCCGCCGCTAATTCCCGTCCTTTGCCTGCCGGGGCGGCAAGACACTTCCCGGCGGTCTCGTCTCGCCAAGCGGACAGGTTGCGGGCAGGATGCATCAAGGCGAGGAGTTTCAGGTCATGGTGGAGACGGTTCTGGTTACCGGTGCGTCGGGCTTTGTCGCCCAGCACTGCATCGTTCAGCTCTTGCAGGGCGGCTACAGGGTGCGCGGGACGCTGCGCAGCGCCAAGCGCGAGGACGAGGTTCGCGCCGCGATCCGCAATGGCGGCGCCGAGGATGGCGGGCTGTCTCTGGTGGAAGCCGACCTGACCAAGGACGAGGGCTGGGACGAGGCCGTCGCGGGATGCGCCTTTGTGCTTCACGTCGCATCGCCCTTCCCCGCCGTCCAGCCCGAAGACGAAGACGAGCTGATCCGCCCGGCGCGTGACGGCGCCTTGCGTGTGCTGGCCGCTGCGGCCAAGGCGGGCGTCAAGCGCACCGTCATGACGTCCTCCATCGCGGCAGTCTCGGCCGGGCTCGACAAGTCGGGCGGGCGGGTGTTCGACGAGAGCGACTGGTCCGACCTCGATGGCGAGAATGTCTCGGCCTACGAGAAGTCAAAGACCATCGCCGAGCGTGCGGCCTGGGAATTCATGGACACCGAGGCCGCCGGCGACATGCAGCTGACGGTTATCAATCCGGGCGCAATCCTGGGGCCGATCCTGACGCGCGATACCTCGACGTCGGTCGAGATCGTGCGCCAGTTGATGATCCGCGCCATGCCGGCCTGCCCGCGGATCGGGTTTCCGGTGGTGGATGTGCGTGATGTCGCCTCGGCCCATATCGCCGCGATGACGGCACCGCAGGCGGCGGGCCGTCGCTATATCTGCACCCTGCCGCAAGTCTGGTTTACCGAGGTCGGAAAGATTCTCGATGCCCGGTTCGGTCCCGAAGGCTGGAATATCCCGACCGGTCAGCTGCCGGACTGGGTGTTGAGGGTGATGTCGATCTTCAACCCGATGCTTCGCACCGTCACGCCCGCCCTCGGGGTGGAACGTCGCTACGATAATTCACGGATACGCGCGGAGCTGAACTGGACCGCGCACAAGGTGCCGGAAATGGTGATCGCGTCGGCCGAAAGCCTGATCGAACACGGCGTGGTGCGCCGCCGCTGACACGATTGCACAGCCGTCATTCAGTGACAGGCATTCTCCCGCTCCGCCGGGCTTCCTAGATTGGCACCGAGCAACAGGAATTATGGACATGGCGGTGATCTGGCATGACGGGGCCTTCCCGATCGAAACCTTCAACGAGTTCGCGAAAGATTGCCTGAACGGTCATCTGGGCATGGAAATCACCGAGGCGGGTGATGACTGGGTCCGCGCGCGGATGCCGGTGGACGAACGCACGAAGCAGCCCTTCGGTCTGCTGCATGGCGGCGCTTCGGTGGCGCTGGCCGAAACGCTGGCCAGCCAGGGCGCCTTTGCGACGATCGACCCGCACACCAAGGCCGCCGTTGGGATGGAGATCAACGCCAACCATTTGCGCCCGGTCACCGGCGGCTGGGTCTATGGCGAGGCGCGCCCCGAAGCGATGGGCCGCACGACGCAGGTCTGGTCGATCCGCATCACCGACGAGCGCGGCAAGCTGGTCTGCATTTCCCGCTGCACGATGGCAATCATCGACCAGAAACGGAGCTAGGCGCGCCTGCTGCTCGACTAATCCAGGTCGATTTCCAGAATGACGAGCGGTTCGACCGTTCCGGTCGGACCCGAACCGTCATCGGGGTAGAGCGGCCAGGGCGAGTTGGCGACGAGCCAGATCCGGTCGTCCTTGACGTCGAGCAGGGTGGGCTCGCCGAAATCCGCGTGCCCGCGCAGCAGGATTTCATGGCCTGACACGGCGCGGCCACGCGGGGCAAATTCGATGGCGAAAACCTGGTTGGGCGCCATGCCGTTGCGCACCGCGATCAGGCGTTCACCGTCACGGGTGGCGCCGAGCCCGTCAATGCCGATCAGGCTTTCCGTACCGGCGCGGACGAGGGTCGCCGCGCCGTCCTCCAGATCGATCCGCCAAAGCCCGATCGCATAGTCGGCGACGTAGAGCGCGCCTTGCGCCAGGGCTAATCCCTGCAAGGACACAAAGCGCGGATCGTCCGACAGGAGCTGAAGTTCCTCATTCAGTCCGTTCAGCCGGTAGATGCGGTTGGCGCCGCTGTCAGTGACATAGACGATGCCGTCCCGGACCGTGACATCGGCGATCCGCTCCGCGCCATCGATGGTGTAGCGGCGGTAGACGTCGCCGGTAACAAGGTCGAGCGCGACCAGCGCGGTTTCCCCGGTCTCGCCTTCGGGCAGGCCGGTCTGGGGCAGCACCCCCGTCGTCGCCCAAAGCACACGGTTGCGGCTGTCGACGGCAAGGCCGAACACCGATTGAAGCCCGTGCTCCGCATCGGCGAAGACCGTGAAGGTCTCCCGGTCGAAGGGCTCGACCAGAAGGACTTCGCGGCCCGAAACGCTCGACAGGAAAAGCCGGTCGGTCTCGATATCCATCGCGACGCCTTCGATCAGCGCGCCGGTATCGATCCGCGCCTCGCGCTCGGCCATGCCGATCATGCCGGTCGTCCGCGTCAGCGCGGCATCCAGCGCGGCGTAGCGGTCGGGCTGCATTGCGCGCAGGGATTCGTCCGCATCGCCGAGACGCGAGCGGTCATAGGCGATACCCGCTGCCGCCAGGCGTTCAAGCGCGTCGAAGATCAGGTTCTCGTCGCCTGAATGAAGGCCGACCTGGACCAGGCCGCCCAGATAGGCGGGGTGCTGGGGTTTCAGTGCCAGTGCGGATTCGAGCGCGCGGCGGGCAGCCTCCCAGTCCTCAGCCTCGAATGCGCGGTTGGCTTCACCCGCGAGGGCTGTTGCCGTCCCCTGGATGGAAAAGGGCTCGGCCTCCTCCTGCGCCTGGACGGACACGGCTGTGAGACAGGCGGCGGCGACCGCCGACAGGGCCAAACGCAACATGGAAAACCTCCCCCGAGGATCAATCGATTCAAGTCACGGGGCAGACTAGCGGCGTGGCCGCAAGGTGCCACCTGACAATGGTGTTATTTCACTGACATTCCCGTCAGCGACTGTGCGAGAGACCCAATGGCCGTGGCATCCGTTCGAGCGCGACATAGGCGGCATAGAACATTGGCAAAAATCCGAGCGCACCGACGGCAAGCGCCAACCAGACCTGCCAGTTCAGTAGCGGCGGGCCGCGCGTGAAAGCTGCAATGGCGCTGAGTGATGCGCTGGTACCGGCCGCCCAGATCACGATGAGCACCTGGGTGAAGAGGAGGCTCATCACCGACAGGGTGAAATACTGGACCGGTCCGAGGACGCGGCGCTCACGCAAAGCCAGCACGATGATGAAACACCAGATCGGCGGAAACAGGATGATGAAGGGGATGAAGACGTTTTCGCGGAAGCCGCCGGGATGCACCGGATCGACGAAAATCAGATGCCACGCCAGGAGCATCGCCGGGTAGCAGAACCCGGCAACCAGCAACCAGCGTATGACGACAGGAATCCGCATCCCACCTCCTCAATCAGAGAATGCGACGGGCCGAGATGGTCGTCGAGCGGGATCAGATCAGTCGTTTTTCCCCAAGCGCTGGCGGCGGGCCGCGAGCAGCCGCAGGCGCAAACCGTTGAGGCGGATGAAGCCTTCCGCGTCCTTCTGGTCGTAGACGTCATCCTCCTCGAAGGTGACGTGTTCGAGCGAATAGAGGGAGTGCGCCGAAGACCGTCCCACGACACTGACCGAGCCCTTGTAAAGCTTCAGCCGGACATCGCCGGTGACATGTTGCTGTGAATGGTCGATGGCGGCCTGCAGCATCTCGCGTTCAGGCGAGAACCAGAAGCCTTCATAGATCAGCTTGGCGTAGCGCGGCATCAGCTCGTCCTTGAGATGCATCGCACCGCGGTCGAGCGTGATCTGTTCGATACCCCGGTGACCGGCCATCAGGATGGTGCCGCCGGGCGTCTCGTAAATGCCGCGCGACTTCATGCCGACGAAGCGGTTTTCGACGAGGTCGAGGCGGCCGATGCCGTGGACGCGGCCGAGTTCGTTCAGCCGGGTCAGCAGGCTGGCGGGAGACAATGCCTCGCCATCCACGGCGACCGCGTCGCCGCGCTCAAAGGACAGGGTGATGTATTGCGGCTTGTCCGGCGCGTTTTCCGGGTCTTCGGTGCGCTGATAGACGATGTCGCTGGCTTCCTCGGCCGGGTCTTCGAGGATCTTGCCCTCTGACGAGGTGTGCCAGAGGTTGGCGTCGACGCTGAAGGGGGCCTCGCCGCGCTTGTCGCGCGGGATTTCGAGCCCGTTTTCCTCGGCATAGGCGATCAGCTTGTCGCGGCTGGTCAAATCCCATTCGCGCCACGGCGCGATCACCCGGATCGCTGGATCCAGTGCAGCAAAGCCCAGTTCGAAACGGACCTGGTCATTGCCCTTGCCGGTCGCGCCGTGTGCGACGGCATCGGCGCCGGTCTTGTGCGCGATCTCGATCTGGCGCTTGGCGATCAGCGGGCGGGCAATCGACGTGCCCAGCAGGTAAAGCCCTTCATAGAGCGCATTGGCGCGCACCATCGGGAAGACATACTCGCCGACGAATTCCTCGCGCACGTCCTCGATGAAGATGTTTTCCGGCTTCACCCCGGCGGCCAGCGCCTTCTTGCGCGCGGGTTCAAGCTCCTCGCCCTGTCCCAGGTCCGCGGTGAAGGTGACGACTTCGGCGCCATAGGCGTCCTGCAGCCATTTCAGGATGACCGATGTGTCGAGCCCGCCCGAATAGGCCAGAACCACCTTCTTCACGTCGCGTGCCTTGGACATGCCGTCATCCCTTCCTTCGCCGGTGCAGCATGAGCGAACTACGCGCTTGCCGCCCGCTTCGCAAGGCGGATCACGCGTCGTCGGGCGTCAGCGTCTCGCGGTTGGGGTCATTCTTCCACACCCACCAGGAATAGACGGCGAGCCCCAGTGATCCGGTCAGAAGCGCCGTGATGAGCGCGATGGTGACATGCGCGGGCGGCAGAAAGACGAGGGACAGAAGTCCGGCGAGACCGATTGCGAGAAACACCCGGCTGGCCCAGCGATGGGTCTTGTCCCACGACAGGTCGGATGACAGCGTCCAGGGCGTGCGCACGCCGACGAAGAAATTCGGCCGGGCGCGGGCAATTACCAGGCCCAGAACGATCATGACGACCGATACCATCACCGCGACCCCCGTCGCCATCGTGTCGGGCGGAATGATGCCGCCCAGCGCGAGATAGGTCATCATCGCCTGCACGCCGAGCAGGACGAACGCACAGATGATCCACCCGGCCAGGAGCACGACACGCGAACGCCGGACATTGCCGCCGCGCGGGTCGATCCTGGGAATGATCATCATCAGGAAGGTCAGGCCCGCGAGGAATGCCGGCGCCGTCAGGAAGGCCTCGGCCTTCGAGCCATAGCGGTCCGCTTCTCCCGACGCGTTGAAATGGACCGGCAGTTGAGCCCCCTCCGGCGTCGCCATCCAGCCCCAGGCCGCGAGCGCGCAGGCCGCCGCAAGGCAGGCCAGCGATATGAAGAACCCGATGCGCATCATGTTTCGTCCCTTCCCTTCCTGGTGCCGACGATCCCCATCAGCAGGGACAGCGCCTCTTCGGCGGCCCCGGCATTGAGCCGGTAGCGGATCGTGGTTCCGTGACGTTCGGCGCGGATCAGGCCGGCGTCCTTCAGCGTGTTGAAGTGCACGCTCATCGTCGGCTTGGAGACCGGAAACCGGTCCGCCAGATCGCCCGCCGTCATCGGCCCGTCCCGCAATACTTTCAAAACCTCGCGCCGGACCGGGTGGGCCAGCGCCTTGAATACGTCTGCCATGGAGGATCATTGCCACGACGGATAATTAGTGTAAAGTCTAATTATACATTTCGCTAAACAGGAGATGCGTGATGCGCCTTATCGCCTTGATCGTCGGCTTGATCCTCGCCCCGCCCGCGCTCGCGCAGTCCCCGTTTACCGGGGTCTGGCACGGCGACCTTGATGTGGGAGCCGCGCAATTGCGCATGGAGCTGGAAGTCGAGGAGACCGGCGAGGGGTTGAGCGCTGTGCTCGTCAGTCTGGACCAGGGCGCGGCGCGGATGCCGGCGGATTCGGCGATCTTGCACGAAGGCGTGCTCAGCGTTTCGATCGACCGCCCCGGCGTGCGGATCACGCTGACGGCGGACAGCGAAGACCGGATATCCGGCAGCTTTTTCCAGGGCCAGAGCTTCCCCCTGTTGCTCGAGCGCGGCCGCTATCCTTCCGGCTTCACGATGCCCGACCAGGCCGGCACGGACGCAGAAATGACGGTGATGGCCGGCGAGCTGGTTCTGGCGGGATCGCTGAGACTGCCGGACGGCGAGGGGCCCTTCCCCGGCGTCCTGTTGCTCAACGGGTCCGGATCGCAGGACCGCGACGCGACGATCGCCGGGCGGCCGGTCTTCGCCGTCCTCGCCAATGCGCTCGCGGAGCGCGGCATTGCCTCGCTGCGGCTGGATGATCGCGGCGTGGGCGGATCTGACGCGGTTCCACCCGCTGCCCCCGCCGATCTGGCGAATGACGCCGCAGCTGCTTTTGAAGCCTTGCGCGCCCGCCCTGACATATCGGGCTGCACCGGAATCCTGGGTCATTCCGAAGGCGGGCTGATTGCGTTTCTCGCGGCGGACGCCGCCGGGCCCGATTTTATCGTCAGCCTCGCCGGCATGGCGGGGACGATGCGCGAGACGCTCTACGAGCAATCTGAAGCGCTGATCCTGGCGTCCGGCGCGGGGCAGGCAGCGGCAGACCAGAACCGCGCGTTGCAGGACGCCATGTTCGAGGTGATGAGCGACCCGGCGGTGGAGGATTATCCCGCCGCAATCGGCGCGGTGCTGGTGGAGATGGGCTTTCCCGCCGCGCAGGCCGCCCAGCAGGGTGCGATCTGGGGCCAGCCCTATTCGATTGCCATGCTGGATCTGGACCCGGCCGCCGCGATGGCGGGCTATGACGGTCCGGTGCATGCGATTTACGGCGATCTCGACCTTCAAGTCCTGCCCGATCCCAACGCTGCCCGGTTGCGCACCGCGCGGGAGGGCCTGCCGACCGAGACCAGTGTCATTCCAGGTGTGAACCACCTCTTCCAGGGCGCAGTCACCGGCCTGCCGGGTGAATACGCCACCGCCACGCACGCCATGGCGCCCGAAGCGCTAGCCGCCATAGCCGATGCGGTCGAGGGGCTGGCTGCGGCGGGGTGTGAGTAGGCATTACTCCCCCTCACCCTGACGCGCGTCCCTATGAGGAGACGCCCGCCTTTCCCTCTCCCTCAAGGGAGAGGGAGGGGACCCAGTCTGAGCCGAAGGCGAAGATTGGGAAGGGTGAGGGGTCTAAGCCCGCCGCGCCGGGCGGCCTGCAAAATACCAGTAGGCGAGCCCCCCGGCCGCGCCCGCGACCAGCAGCATCAGGTCGGCGAGCTTGTAGCTCGACGGTGAGAAGTCGAAGCCGCCGAAAACGGCGTGGGACAGGACCGGGCCCAACAGCGCCCCGGCGAGCGCATCGGTCCAGCCGCGCGGCGCCCTGGTGATCCGGAAGGTCCACACCACGATGATGGCCGGGATGGCCGACAACGCGCCGACATAGACGAGCACGACAAAGAAAAAGCCGGCGACTGCCCCGGGACTGTCGGGCACGATACCGGCCAAAGCGGCAAAGCCTGCCATGAGGACGAGTGTCGTGACCGCGACAGCGAGCGCCCACGGACCGATGGCCTGAAATCCTGAATCAACGAAACGCGCCCACGGACTCATGCTCTTCCCCCTGCCGGTCCGGGCCGAGGTTAGGCCGGTGTCCGGACCGGGGGCAAGCCGGACTCTGGACAGGCCCGCCCCCGCGCCCCACTTTCGAAGACATCATCAGCGAAGGAGCAGATCATGGCCCGCCGTCTCGTCGTCATCACCGGGGCCTCGTCCGGCATCGGTGCCGCCTTCGCCCGCGTCTTCGCCCAGAAGGGCTGGGACCTGGCGCTGGTCGCACGGCGCGAAGACCGCCTCAACGATCTCGCCGAAGAGATGAAGGCGCAATTCAGGGTCAACAGCCTCGTGATCGCGGCGGATTTGTCGAAAGCCAGCGCGCCGCAGGAGATCGTGAAAGCGGTCGCCGATGCGGGCCGCCAGATTGACGGCCTCGTGAACAATGCCGGCGCGGGCCAGCCCGGCGAGTTCGCCGACACCAAGTGGACGGATCAGAAACGCTTCCTGCAACTGATGCTGCATTCCTATCTGGAGCTGATCCACCTGACTTTCCCCGGCATGCGCGAGCGCGGTTTCGGGCGGATCATCAACGTGTCGTCGGTCTCGGCCCTTCTGCCGCCGTCGCCCGGGCACACGAAGTATTCCGGGACGATCTATCCGGGGATCAAGAGCGCGCTGATCAAAGTGTCCGAGGCGCTGCGGCTCGAAGGGCAGGACCGCCATGTCCATGTCAGCGCCGTCGTGCCCGGCTATACGATGAGCGAGTTTCACGACGTCAACGGCGCACGCGCCAGCGTATCGAACCTGCCATCCTACTGGTTCTCGACCGCTGAAGAGGTCGCCACCGCGGGCTATGACGCGGTTGATCGCAATGTGCCGGTTCGCGTCGTCGGGACCTGGTACAAATTCATGTCCGGCCTGAACCGCGTCCTGCCCGACCCGGTCATGCGCGGCCTGATCGCGCGGCAGACGAGGCGGATGTCGAAGCAGGGGTGAAGCTGCTCAATTGCCCCCCCCCGCAAGCGCGGGCAGAAACCTCCGGACAGAAACCCGCTTGATCACTGCCCGCGATGCGGGTTAAACGGCCCGTCTCATGGACAGCCGATTGATTGTCGCGCTCGACGTCCCGCGGATCGCGGACGCCGAAGCGCTCGCCGCGCGCCTTGATGGCGCCGTTTCCTGGTTCAAGCTGGGGCTTCAGCTCTTTCCGCTGGGGGCGATGGATTTGTCCGCCCGCCTGCGCGCCAAGGGCAAGAAAACCTTCCTCGACTGGAAGCTGCACGACATCCCCAAGACGGTGGAACGGGCCACGCGCTCGATCGCCGAAGCCGGCGGCGACATGCTGACCATTCACGCCGAGCCCGATATCATGCGCGCGGCAGTGCAGGGCAAGGCGGATGACCCCGATCTGAAGCTGCTCGCGGTGACGGTGCTGACCGCCTATGACGACGCCATGCTGACCGAGATGGGTTATGCCTATTCAGCGCGCGACCTGGTCTTCCGCCGGATCGAACAGGCGCTCAACGCCGGCATGGACGGGATGATCATCTCGCCGCTGGAAGCAACAGAGGCGCGCAAACGCTTCGGCGACGACTTCCTGATCGTGACACCGGGTGTCCGCCCGGCCGGATCCGCGGCGGGTGACCAGAAGCGGATTGCCACGCCGGGCGATGCGATGCGGATGGGCGCCGACTATGTCGTGGTCGGGCGACCGGTTGCCGAGGCCGGTGACCCGGTCGCAGCCGCGAACGCCATCAATGCGGAAATCGCCGAAGCGCTGGGCTAGTGCCCTCTGCCCCCGCCGTGGCCGCCGCCATGGCCGCAGCCCGAGCGGCAACCGCCGCCATGACCGCCGCGGCCGCCATAGCGGCCCCCGCCGCCCACGCGGACGCTGACGCCAACATTGGTGTTCACGCGGGTCGAGGTATTCACATTGACGTTTGAACCGGCGCCCGCGCCTGCTCCGGCGCCTGCGAAAGACCGGGCGCGCGCACCCGCGCTCGGCAGGACAAGCTCGTTGCGGTACCCGCCGCCGCCTCCACCGCCGCCATAATAGCCCGAGCGGCCGCCAAAATAGGACCAGGCCAGGCTGTCGTCATAATAGCCGCGATCCTCGTAATGCGTGGTGTGGTCGTAGTGCCCGCATTCGGAATAATGCCGGTCACGCGAATATCCCGAGCAGGCACATCCCGAATAACCGCCGCCGCGCACTTCGCGCCAGTAGCGACCGTCCTGACCGTACCACTCACGCGGATAGACCCGCATGTCGATGTCGCCGCGATATTCGGTACGCCGGTAATCCGTCCATTCGCGGCTCTGGTAGCACCCGCCCCAGTCCTGCCGGTATTCGGTGTGGCGCTGTTCGCGGCGCACCTGGCACGGGCTGGCCGGGGGGCGGTAATCGCCGCGATATTCCGGCCGATCCGAGACCGGGAAGGCATAGCGGCGGTCGTCATAGGCAGTCCGCTGTTCGCGGTAGGTGTCGCGTCCCTGATAGCGCGGACGTTCGTCGCGCACCGTGACCTGACCGCCGGAGCGCAGGCAGATCCGTTCGCCATTGTCACCGGTCGACGGCCGCGTGCCTGCGGGGCAATCCGCGTAGGTATATTGCCGGCCGTCATTCAGGTGGGCATAGGTCTGGAGATTGGTGCTGGTGCCGGCCTGGCCGCGATAGCCCGTATCCTGACGATAGCTGGCCGCGTTGTAGGCCCCGCACGGATTGGACTGGCAATAGGCGTAAGGCCGCCATTGCTGCCCGTCCCAGATCTCGATCACGCCAGACCCATCGGCGGTAGCACCGCCCCCGCCTCGCCCGCGATATTCGGGCTGGTCGCCGTCCGGTCCGCCGATCAGGCGTCCCTGGGCCAGCGCGGCCGGAGCGAGAAGAAGCAGGGCGAATAGGCTGGCGAGGATCTGGCGCATGGGGTCAGATTAACCCCTCATTAACAGTTTGCGAACCGGATTCCCTTTGTGCGCGAAGGTGATAGGGTTAATTCCGGTGCCGCTAGAAATCGACGGCGACGCCCTTGCGTTCCCAATCACCATAACGCGTCGGTTCCAGGCCCTTCGGGCCGCCCTCCTCGGCGGTGCGTTCAGCCGCATCGGCGTTTGCCTTGCGGCGTTCCGCGGCTTCCTGCAAGGCACGGCGCGCGGCGTCGCTCAAGGGCTTTCCGGGGGCGGCATTTTCAGGTGTCTGGCTCATGGCGCAACAGATAGGGCGTGAGCGTGCATCTGTCCAAGGTCACGCGCGCATGCTAACGCCCGCCCCCATGAAGGAAAGATTGGCATGAGCGAAGGTCTGGATGCCCGGCGCGCAGCAATGCGTGCAGTGGCCACGGTAATGGCGGGCAAGAGCGCGCTGGATGCCGCGCTGTCGAACGCGCCCGAAATGCGCACGANGGAGGCGCGGGACCGGGCCTTCGCGCGGCAGCTGGCAGCGACCACGTTGCGCCGGGCGGGACAGACCGAGGCGATGGTCAAGCGCTTCCTGAACCGGCCGCTGCCGGACAATGCCACGATGGGCCGCGCCCTGCTGCTGACCGGTGCGGCACAGATGCTGTGGCTGGGCACCCCTGCGCACGCCGCTGTGTCGTCGTCCGTCGCGCTGGCCAAGGAAAGCCCTGCAACCGAACGACTGGCCGGGCTGGTGAATGCGGTGCTGCGCCGGGTCGCCGATGCGGGACGCGCACGCGCCGAGAAGGTGCCGGTCACCGACAACCTGCCCTACTGGCTGCGCGAGAGCTGGACCCGGGCCTACGGCATCGCCCGAACGACCGCCATCGCCGAAGCGATCACGCGCGATCCGCCGCTCGACGTCACCGTGAAAAACCCGGCCGAAGCGGAGCGCTGGGCCGAGGCGCTGGAGTCGAAAGTGCTGCCGGGCGGGCATTCGCTGCGCAAGGCGGGCATTGGCGATATCACCGCCCTGCCGGGCTATGAGGAGGGCGCATGGTGGGCCCAGGATGCCGGCGCGGCTTTGCCGGCGCGCCTGCTCAACGCCAAGCCGGGCGAGCGAGTGCTCGACCTGTGTGCGGCGCCCGGCGGCAAGACGATGCAACTGGCTGCGACCGGCGCATCCGTCACGGCGCTCGACGCCTCGCCCAAGCGGCTGAAGCGGGTGGAAGACAATCTGGCGCGCACCGGGCTGAGTGCCGAGCTGGTCGCTGCGGACGGACGCAGCTGGCGCACCGATACGCCCTTCGACGCAATCCTGCTCGATGCCCCGTGCACGTCTACCGGCACGCTGCGGCGCAGACCGGATGCGGCCTTCCTGAAATCCCAGGACGATGTCGTGTCGCTGGCCGCGATCCAGGACGATCTGGCGAAGGCCGCGTTCGAGAATCTGAAACCGGGCGGGCGGATGGTCATCTGCACCTGCTCGCTGCAGCCCGAGGAAGGCGAGTTGTGGCTCAAGCGCATCCTCGCGGCCGAAGGCGGGTGGGTCCGCGACCCGGTCACGCCTGAGGAACTGACCGGTCTGCGCGAGGCACGCCTGCCCGATGGCAGCGTTCGGCTGAGCCCGGACATGTGGGACAATCGCAACGGAATCGACGGCTTTTTCATCGCCCGGCTGATCCGCAAGAAACGCTGATGCAGACGGCGCGCCCTGCGCCGCTTGCCCCGTCTTTGCGGCACTGTTATTCCCTTCGGTCATGGCTCAAAACGCGCTGATCGCCCCGTCGATCCTTTCCGCCGACTTTGCCCGTCTGGGCGACGAAGTCCGTGCCATCGACGCGGCCGGCGCCGACTGGATCCACATTGACGTGATGGACGGGCATTACGTGCCCAATCTGACGATCGGTCCGGCCGTCATCAAGGCGTTGCGCCCGCACACGAAAAAGCCGTTCGACGTGCACCTGATGATCCAGCCGATCGATCCTTTCATTGAGGCGTTTGCCGAGGCCGGGGCCGACATCATCACCGCGCATCCCGAGGCCGGGCCGCATTTCCATCGCACGGTGCAGGCGATCAAGGCCGCCGGGGCGAAGGCCGGGGCGGCCCTCAACCCGTCCACACCGGAAACCGTCCTCGACCACGTGATCGAGGAACTCGACGTCGTCCTGGTGATGAGCGTCAATCCGGGCTTTGGCGGACAGAGCTTCATTACGGGCCAGCTGAGAAAGATCGAGGCCCTGCGCACACTGATCGACGCGATGGAATTGCCCACGCTGGTCGAAGTGGATGGCGGGGTGAACGCCGAGACGGCGCGGCAATGCCTGGATGCCGGGGCCCATGCGCTGGTCGCCGGAACAGCCGTCTTCAAGGGCGGTCCGGATCACTATGCCTCCAATATCGCCGCGCTTCGGGGCGGCTGACCGGGATGGTGCGCCGGATCGGGTTCAAGGACTACACCGAGGCCTTGTCGCTTCTGGTTCGCCGGGAAGCGTCCGAGACGCTGAACGCGATACCGCCCTGGCGCGCGCTGGCCTTGCCCGAGCGCAAGGCGCTGCGCATCGAGGCCCTGCCCCCGCTCCTGCGCACGCCGGACGCGGCGCGCGGGTCCGCGATTCTTGACGGCCGGTTTTCATTTTGCGGTGACACGCTGGAACTCGAGGATACGTCACAATCCCCGTGGATTCGAGCGCTGCCGTCGCGCGAATTTGCCTCCCGCCTGCACAGCTTCGTCTGGCTGCGTGACCTGTTGGCTTGCGAAGACGAGGCCGCACCGGAACTTGCCTGTCAGCTCACCGATCAATGGATCGAGGCGATGGGCGGATGGAATGGCTTCGCCTGGTCGCCGGACGTGCTGCCGACCCGAATCACGGCGTGGCTGGAGGCCGGCGAGGTGCTGTTTTCCGGCGAGGCGGGACACCAACGGCTGGTCTCGCTCGATCGTCAGATCCGGCATTTGAAGCGCACGGCCAGCCTCGCAAGCGACGGGCGCAAGCGCCTTCGCGCCGCTTATGCCCTGTCGCTCGGCGGCCTGTGCCTGTCGGAGTGCGCGCCGCAGGGTGCTGCAGGGCTGGCGCTGCTGACCCAGGAACTGGCGCGGCAGGTCCACGCCGATGGCGGGCATGTGTCGCGATCGCCCGAAGCCGCTGCCGACACGCTGATCGACCTGGTGACGCTCGACGCCGCGGCCGAGGCCGCCAACCAGACCCTGCCCGAACCGATCCGCAAGGCCATCGACCGGATGGCGCCCCTGGTCCGGTTCTTCCGAATGAATGACGGCGGACTCGCCTGTTTTCACGGGGGCGGAGCCGGTGACCGCAAGGCCATCGAAGCGGCCCTGTCGGGATCGCGAACCGGCGAACGCAGTTTCGGTTTCGCGCCGCATTCGGGTTATCACCGCGCGGAAGCCGGCGGCGCCACCGTCCTGCTTGACGCAGGCACACCCCCCGGCGGCGCCCTAGGCACGGACGCACATGCGAGCGCGCTGTCGATGGAATTCTCGGCCGCGGGTGGCCGGATCATCGTCAATTGCGGGTGGACCGACGACCAGCCCCACAGCTGGCGCCAGGTCGTGCGGGCAACGGCGGCTCATTCGACGTTGACGCTCGAAGAAACCTCCTCGTGCCGACTGTTGCCGCCGCGCGGCGCCCGCGCCCTCCTGGGTCCGCGTTTCGCGTCCGGCCCCGGCCAGGTCACCGCCCGCCGGACCGAAGAGGAAATCGGCCTGTGGCTGGAGGCCAGTCATGACGGCTACCGCGAAACGCTGGGGCTGATGCACCGGCGGCGGGTCTTCCTGGCCGCAGACGGCGGCGACATGCGCGGCGAAGACGCCTTGTCGCGTCCTGTCGAAGACGGCCCGCCAGAGGATCCCGAGGCGCATATCCGATTTGCCATCCGGTTTCACCTGCATCCCGGCGTGCGCGCGTCGCTGTCTCGCGATGCCATGAGCGCGCTTCTGGTGCTGCCGACCGGCGATGGCTGGCGCTTTCGCACGGATGGCGGGCCGGTACGCATCGAACGGTCGGTCTGGCTGGGCGGGACGGGCGCACCCGTGCGCACGTCGCAGCTTGTCATCCAGGGCGAGGCTGAACCCTATGGCGCCGGAGAGCGCCCTCCCAACCGGGTCCGCTGGGCCTTCCAGCGGCTCGGCCGCGTCGGCAATGCAACCGGCAAAAACTCCGGTTGATCGCCTTCCGGCGCTTTGCCCCCGCGCGCTTTGGTGCTAGCCCTTTCCTGTCCCCCGATGATGCCAAGAGCCCCCATGACCCAGACCGATCTCGTTCCTGTCCGGCGCGCCCTGATCTCCCTGTCCGACAAGGACGGCCTTGAAGACCGCGCGCGCCGCCTGCAGGACCGCGGCGTGGAAATCCTGTCCACCGGCGGCACGCTGAAAGCCCTCAAGGCCGCAGGTATCGACGCCCTCGACGTTTCGGATGTGACCGAGTTTCCCGAGATGATGGACGGCCGGCTGAAGACGCTGCACCCGCGGGTTCACGGTGGACTGCTTGGCCGGCGCGACAATGCCGAAGACCGCGAATCCATGGCAGCCCATTCGATTCCCGAGATCGACCTGCTCTTCGTCAATCTCTACCCGTTCGAGCGGACCGTCTCCGAAGGCGCGCCGTTCGAGGAATGCATCGAGAATATCGACATTGGCGGTCCGGCCATGCTGCGCGCGGCGGCCAAGAACCATCCTTTCGTCGCGGTCTGCACCGACAATGAAGACGCCGATGCGGTGCTGGAGGCAATGGACGCCAATGACGGCGCGACTCCGCTGGAGTTGCGCCGGGCCCTTGCGGCCAAGACCTATGCGCGCACGGCATCCTATGACGCTGCCGTCTCGTCCTGGTTCGCGGCCGAGAATGGCGAGACGGCCCCTGCTTACCGCGTGTTCGGTGGCAAGCTGATCGAGGCGCTGCGCTATGGCGAGAACCCGCACCAGGCAGCAGCCTTCCACGCCGGCGGCGCACCGCGACCCGGCGTGGCGAGCGCCCGACAGATCCAGGGCAAGGCGTTGTCCTACAACAATCTGGCCGATGCCGACGCTGCGTTCGAACTGGCAGGCGAGTTTGATCCCGAAGCGGGCGCTGCCGCGGTTATCGTCAAGCACGCCAATCCGTGCGGCGTGGCGACGGGGAAATCTGTCCTTGATGCCTATGAGCGCGCCTTCACGGCCGATCCGGTTTCGGCCTTTGGCGGCATCGTCGCCTTCAACCAGCCGATCGACGCGGAGACCGCCGACGCGCTGACCAAGATTTTCCTGGAGGTCGTGATCGCGCCGGATGCCGACAAGGCGGCGCTGGACATCCTGTCCGGCAAGACCAATCTGCGCGTCCTTCTGACCGGATCAATGCCGGATGCCAACCAGGCGAGCTGGACGGTTAAGAGCGTTGCCGGCGGACTTCTGGTCCAGGAGCGCGACTGGGGCATGATTACCGCCGAGGACCTGAAAACCGTCACCGAGCGCGAGCCCACCGAACAGGAACTCGCCGACCTGCTGTTTGCCTGGAAAGTCGTCAAGCACACCAAGTCAAATGCGATCGTCTATGCCAAGGACGGCATGACCGCCGGGGTCGGGATGGGCCAGACCAGCCGCGTGGAAGCCGCACGCCTCGCCGTGCGCAAGGCCGAGGACACCGCAAAGGAAAACGAGTGGGACACGCCGATGACCCAGGGGTCGGCCTGTGCCTCGGACGCCTTCTTTCCCTTCGCTGACGGGCTTGAGGCCGCGATTTCGGCGGGGGCAACGGCTGTGATCCAGCCGGGCGGTTCGGTGCGCGACGACGAGGTGATCGCCGCAGCGAATGCGGCGGGCATCGCCATGGTCTTCACCGGCATGCGGCATTTCCGGCATTAATGTGAAACGGCTCCTGCTCTTCGGCGGCGGGACAACCGCCTTCCTGGTGCTCATCATCTTTGCCGGGCTGATGTCCAATGCGACGGCTGCCGGAGTCACGGCGCGGCCGCTGGATACCCATACCGGCTTTCTTGCCCCGTATCTCGACATCCGCTTGCCGGAAACGGCGACGGGGCCGGTTCCTGCCGCGCTGATGTTTCACGGATGCGGCGGCGTCCGCCAGGTCCAGGATGATTATGCGCTCGCCCTGAACGAGGCCGGCTATGCGGCGGTGATCGTCGATTCCAACGCCGCGCGCGGGATCGGCCGGATGGGCGCGATGACCCAGGTCTGCGGCGGATTCCGCCTTTGGGGGCAGGAGCGTGCGGCAGACGTGTTTGCCGCTGTCGCCGAAGTGCGTACCCTCGACGCGATCGACCCGGATCGCCTGACCCTGATCGGCTGGAGTCATGGCGGCTGGACCATACTCGATGCACTGGGTTTCGAAGCCGAGGCGTCACCCGTCCCCGCACTCGATCACGAGACCGGATCGCTGGACGGGGTCGAGAGCGCGATCATCTTCTATCCGTGGTGCGGGTGGCCATCGCGGACCGACCGGACCGGGCTTCACACCCTGCGTCCGCTTCAGATCATCCTGTCGGGCAATGACCTGGTGGCAAGGACCGAGCCCTGCGAGACCGCCGCGCGCGCGGCCATTGCAGACGGCCAGCCGGTCACGCTGGACTCCTGGGACGGGCTGTCCCACGCCTTTGATGAGCCCAATTCCCCCATCCTCGACCCGCGCATGCAATATGATGCGGAAGCATCGGCGCGGGCGCGGGCGCTGGTCGTGGAGGTGATGGGCGGCCAGGGCGAATGATCGCGGCAATAATCCTCATGGCCCTGTTGGCTGTCGCGGGCGGCCTCTACGCCGCCGCGCGCGCGCGCGGCTTCGGATCCGATCTGCCGCAATACCGGCTTGTGGCGCTGGCCGCCAAGTTACGCCGCGCCACGCGCGTCTATGTTCCTGAAGGGCCAGGCCCCTTCCCGGCGGTCATCCTGCTGCATGGCTGCGGCGGTCCGCGCGGTGTGACCGAACGCTATGGCAGGCTTGCTGCCGCCAATGGTGTCATCGCCTTTGCACCCGACTCGCTCGCGATGCGCTCGATTTCCTATGACGAAGCCCTGGCCAAGGTCTGCACCGGCGCGCGGCTGCGCGCCCCGGAACGGTCGGGCGACCTGCTCGCCACGCTGGAGATCGTGCGGCGCCATCCGCGCGCGGATTCGCGGCGGATCGTGGTCGCGGGCTGGAGTCATGGCGGCTGGACGCTGCTCGACACGCTGACGCTGGTGAAGGACGGAAAGCCGCCTCTCAACCTCTTTCACTTGCCGCACCGGGCACTACGCGGCGTGAAAGCCGGGCTGGTCTTTTATCCGTTCAACGGATTCCCGGCGCGCTCGCGCGGCCGCAACTGGGCCGAGGGCGTCCCGATCGAGGCGATACTGGTCGAGGCGGATTCGGTGTGCGACGAGACCGAATCCATCCGGGTGTTTGAACGCCAGAAAGCCGAAGGCGCCGATGTCAGCTGGCAGATCTGGACCGGCGTGACGCACGGCTTCGACGAGGACAATCACCTCGCGACCTCCGGGCTCGTCTTCGACCCGGAAAAAGCAAAGGCCGCCGAAGCGGCCTTTACCGATTTCCTGAAACGACGCCTGCCCGGCTGACCGTCTATGGCTCGGCGTTCTGGGCCATCTCGCGAAGCTGGGTCGAGGCGATGGCGAGCTTCGACAACGTCCAGACGCCGGTGCCTTCCAGCTCCTCGATGGCGGTGTCGACGCGCCCGGCCTCTTCGGCATTGGCAACGCTCCACGCCTCGATGACATCCTGCGCCCAGCTGGCGCCGGGCGCTTCGACGCCCTTGGCGAGCGCACCACCGGATTCGCGGGCGTGGCGCATGGCCGATGCCGCGACGGTGTACTGGCTCGCGTAGAGATCCTCGATCAGGCGGCGGACAGCCAGGCGGTCCCAGTGCAGGTCGGACGACACTTCACCGCCCAGCGACCGCAGGCGGTCAAAGGTGAAGCGGGATCCGGCCGCGTGATAGACCCAGGCGGCCGATTCCAGCGGCCAGTCCTTGCGCAGCGCCAGGTCGACGACATCCGAGGACGATGTCAGCGGACGAAGGCTGGCGACGTCGCGGGCGAGGTCCTTGGGCGCCCCGGCCGATACAAAGCCCCGGGCACGCTGGCGCACCCGCTTTTTCTCGAACTCGGACACGATGTCATCGGCCCGCTCCCGCAGGGCATCGACACCGGGCCGGTAAGCCGCGATCACGTCATCGATCAGGACCGGCGCATCCGCCTCCCGGCCCCGCCCACGGCGCGCCAGCCAGTAGGTCTGACGGCGCAGAAGCCGGATGATCTCGCGGTGAAGGGCGATCTGGACCTCGGCCGGCGCCTTGTTGTCGAGCGCGTTGATCCGTTCGGTCAGGGCCGCGAAGCGGAAGATCTGGCGACCGGCCTCGAAGGCGCGCGCGATGGACGCGGTGGATGCGCCGGTCGATTCCTTGGCCCGGTGCACGAAGGTCGGACCGCCCAGATTGATCATCTCGTTGGCGAGGACGGTGGCGATGATCTCGCGCCGCAGGCGGTGCGCCTGCATGCGGTCCTCGAACCGGTCGAGATCTTCGGGGAAATAGCCCTTCAGCGTCGCCTCGAAATGGGGATCATCGGGAACGTCCGACGCCACGAGCTGATCGAACAGCGAAATCTTGGCGTAGGAATTCAGGATGGCCAGTTCGGGACGTGTCAGCCCCTGGCCCTGTTCCTTGAGCGTTGCCATCTGCTGGCTGGTGGGCAGACCTTCGACCTTGCGGTCGAGCTTGCCCAGCACCTCCATGCGCGCCATCAGGCGTTCATGGGCGTCGATGTCGGCAACGGCCTCGCTCTCGGCCATGGTGATGGCGAGCGTCTGGTCGTAATTGTGCTTGAGGACGTGCGCCGCGACGGAATCCGTCATCTGGCCCAGCAGCGTGTTGCGGGCCTCGCGGGTCATGTCGCCGAGGCGCATCAACGGGTTGAGAAGGATCTTGATGTTGACCTCGTGGTCAGACGTATCCACCCCGGCAGAGTTGTCGACGAAGTCGGCATTGACCCGGCCACCCTTGCGGGCGAATTCGATCCGCGCCGCCTGGGTGAAGCCCAGATTGGCACCCTCGCCGACGACGCTGGCCCCCACATCGGCGGCATTGACCCGCAAACCGTCATTGGCCTTGTCGCCGACTTCCCAATGCTGTTCCGCCGTCGCCTTCACATAGGTGCCGATGCCGCCGAACCAGAGCAATTCCACATTGGTGCGCAAAAGGGCGCTGATCAGTTCGGTGGGGCTGGCCTTCTCGGCCTCAATCCCGGTCAGGGCGCGGATTTCCGGCGTGAGCGAAATTACTTTCGAGGACCGCGGGAAGATACCGCCGCCCTTGGAGATCAGGTCCGTATTGTAATCCTGCCAGCTCGATCGGGGCAGGTTGAACAGGCGTTCGCGCTCGGCCCAGCTGGCGTCCAGATCGACCGGGCTCGGGTCGATGAAGATGTCGCGGTGGTCGAAGGCGGCGATCAGCGACGTCTTTTTCGACAGCAGCATGCCGTTGCCGAACACGTCACCGGACATGTCGCCGACGCCGATCACAGTGAAGGCCTCGTTCTGGATGTCCTTGCCCAGTTCACGGAAGTGGCGCTTGACCGATTCCCATGCACCGCGGGCCGTGATGCCCATCTTCTTGTGGTCATAACCGGCCGACCCGCCCGACGCGAAGGCATCGCCGAGCCAGAAATCATATTCCTCGGTCGCGACGCCATTGGCGATGTCGGAGAAGGTCGCAGTGCCCTTGTCGGCCGCGACGACGAGATAGGGGTCATCGTCGTCCCAGCGGATCGTCTGGTCGGGCGGGGACACGACGTCATCGACAATGTTGTCGGTGATATCGAGCAGGCCGCGAATGAATGTGCGATAGGCGCTCTGGCCCTCGGCAAGCCATTCCTCCCGGCTTCCGGTCCGGGGCAATTGCTTGGGATAGAAACCGCCCTTCGAACCGACCGGCACGATGACGGCATTCTTGACCTGCTGCGCCTTCACCAGGCCCAGGACCTCGGTACGGAAATCGTCGCGCCGGTCCGACCAGCGCAGACCGCCGCGTGCGACGGGTCCAAAGCGGATATGGACGCCCTCCACATTCGGGGACCAGACGAAAATCTCGCGGTGCGGCTTGGGAAGCGGGAGTTCCTCGACCTCGCGGCTGGCGATCTTGATGGCGATATGGGCCTTGGGCCGGCCGTCTTCGCCGGTCTGGTAATAGCTCGTCCGCAGCGTGGCCTCGATCAGGCGCAGCAGGCGGCGCAGCACCCGGTCGTGGTCGAGACTGGCAACGGCTTCGAGCCGGGTGCGCAGGTCTTCCGACGTTTTCTCGGCCGCCTGACGCCGGGCTTCGCGGTCAATATCGAGCGCCGGGTCGAACTTGGTGCGCGCCAGGTCCAGGAGGCCTTGCGCGATGTCAGGATTGGCAGCCAGCGCCTCTTCCTGGATCGCCTGCGACGGATCGAGCCCGGTCTGCTGGCGGTAGCGTGCACAGGTGCGCAGGAAGGCGGCCTCGCGCCAGCTGACGCCCAGTTGCAGGATCAGGCGGTTGAAGCCGTCATTCTCGGTTCGGTTGTGCAGGATGGCGAGCAGCGCGTCCTCGAACGCCGGGGCAAATTCGTCCCAGCTGCGGCCCGACCCGCCATCGAAGCGCATCTCGAAATCGTGAACAAAGGCAATCGGTTCGCTGCCCCGTCCGCGTTCGACTTCATAGCCGGACTCCTGGAGCACGGTCAGGCCCATATTCTCCAGCACCGGCATGACATCGGACAGGAGAACGGCCTCACCGGCGCGATAGAGTTTCAGACGCAGACCGAACTCGCCGTCGCGCTCGGTGCGATAGACGCGCGCCGCCAGCGGAGCGTCGGGGCACAGGCTCTCGATCTTGACCAGATCCTCGATGCCGTCCTCGGGGCTGAAGCGTTCGCGGTAGCCGGCCGAGAAGGCGTTCTCGTAGGCAGCAAGGCGATTGCGCAGGTCTTCGGACAGGCCACGGCGCGCCAGCGTCTCGAAATCATCGTCCCAGGTCCGCGCGAGCGTGGCGACCGCGCGTTCAAGCTCGATCGTGTCGGGTTCGGGGTGATTGAACGGATCGAGGCCGATGATGAAATGGACGCGTGCCAGCGGGCCGTCACCGAATTGCGGATAATAGGCCGACAGGCGTCCGTCAAAGGACTTGCGGATCAGTTCGCCGGCCTGCTCGCGGACCTTCGAATTATAGCGGTCGCGCGGCACGAAAAGCAGGACCGAGACAAAGCGGTCGAACCGGTCACGCCGGATGAACAGCTTCGTGCGCGGCCGGTCATAGAGGTGAAGAATGCCAAGGCTGAGCTGAAGGAGGTCGTCCTCCTCGGTCTGGAACAGCTCGTCGCGGGGGTAGTTCTCGACGATGTTGCGCAGCTTCTTCTCGCTGTGCGTGCCCGGCACCTTGTCGGCGCGTTCCAGGACGCGGCGGACCTTGCGCCGGATCAGCGGCACATCGCGCGCCATGCGGTCATAGGCGTCGGCGGTGAACAGGCCCACGAAACGGGCCTCGCCGAAGACGGTGCCGTCCTCGCGATACCGTTTCACACCGATGTAATCCATGTAGACGCGGCGGTGGACGCGCGACTTGATGTTCGCCTTGGCGACGATGATCGGGGACGGCTCGTTGAGGAAATTCTCGATGGCCGGGGTCAGCAAGGCCGGTTCGGATCCTTCGCGCAGGACCTGGCGGTCAGGATCGCGCAGGATGCCGCGCCCCGAACCGGGCTGGATCGTGGGATTGCGGTCGGCGATGTGGCCGGCCTCATCGACCTGGAATTCATAGACCCGGCAGCCGAGGAAGGCGAAGTGGTCATCCCGCAGCCAGCGCAGGAATTCGAGCGCTTCGGCCTTCTCTTCCATCGAGGCGGGTGTGCTGGCGTTCTCGACGTGGGCGATGGCCATGTCCATCGAGGCGCGCATGTCGGCCCAGTCATCGGTGGCCAGCTCGACATCCTTCAAGGTCGAGACCAGATCCGCCTCGAACTTGGCCCGGCGTTCGGGGTCGAGCTGCTCGATATGGACCTGGATCAGGGATTCGGGCCGGCCGCCCTTTCGGACGGGGTCAAGGATGGGGTGGAACATGGCGAGGACGTCGAGCCCGTGCGCGCCGATCTCGCCCATCACCGAATCAACCAGGAAGGGCCGGTCAGGACCGACAATCTCGACGATGTCGCGGCCGATGTCGGGCTGGTCGTCGGCACCGGACGGCCGGACGCGCACGATGATCTCGCCGGGCTTGCGGGTCTGGCCCCAGCGGTAGAACTCCGCCGCCATCGACGCGACGTCAGAGGCTGAAATCCCTTCCAGGTCTTCCGCCAGCGCGTCGTCATAGATCTGGTCGAGGAAGGAGCGGGTGCGTTCATTGATGGAATCGGCACCGCAGATTTCGGCCCAGCGGGCTTTGGCGGCCTTCGTGAAGGTTGCCTTGGTGAAGGCGTGCGCGACGCCAACGACAGAACTCATGGACAAAGCCCCTTTGCCTGCGGTTCGAAACCGATATGCGAGCCTAGCCACCCTGACGCGGTTCGCAAGGCAGGTCAGCCGCCGGGTCGACTGATTTGCCAGGACCGCTAGTTTCCCATTCGGCTTCAGCTTGCAAGAAGGAAATACCGATGCCCGTCACTGTCATCACAGGCGCCAATCGCGGCTTGGGCCTGGCTCACGCCAAACGCTACCTGGAACGCGGCTGGACGGTGCACGCCGCCTGCCGCAATCCCGATGCCGCCGACGCGCTCGGCGCACTGAATGGAAAACTGCACATCTACCGTTATGACGCCGCGAGCCCGGACGATGCGAACCAGCTCGCCCGCTCGATCGACGCGCCTGTCGACCTTTTGTTCGCGAATGCCGGTGTGATGGGCGCAGAGCGCGGCGAGCAGGCGTTCGGACACGTCGCACCCGATGCCTGGATCGAGGCGCTGCGGATCAATGCATTGGGTCCGTTGATGCTGGCACAGGCCTTCGCCGACAAGGTAGCGGCATCCGCGCACAAGAAGATTGCCCTGCAATCGAGCCGGATGGGTTCAATCGCCGACAACAGCTCGGGCAGCGGCTATGTCTACCGGCCCTCAAAGGCCGCACTCAATGCGATCGGCAAGTCATTGGCGGTGGACCTGAAGCCGCGCGGCATTGCGGTCGCGATCCTGCATCCGGGCTGGGTCCAGACCGACATGGGCGGAGACAATGCCCTTCTGAGCGTCGAAGAGAGCGTGGCCGGACAGCAGGCTATTCTCGACGATCTCACAATCGAGACGTCGGGCAGCTTCTGGCATCAATCGGGAGAAATCCTGCCCTGGTAGGAGAAGGAAGGCGGCACCGCCGGGCAGGGACAGGGGGGAGCCCGACGGTGCCTGTCAGACCTCAAATGGCAGGCTGGGGGGACGCACATTGAGGTCCGATCACTTTACGCTTCCTGAGAAGTAAAAAGTGTCTGTTCAGGCGATATAGAGTGTGACTTCCGAAACGGAAGACCACGCTGCAGCCGAAGCTGCGAGCACAACCAGCGCCAGAAAAATCGACGCAACCGATTTCATTGTTTTTCCTCGTCTTTTTCATCCCGGACTATTCAAGCATCCGGTGAAGTGAAATGCAGATATGGGTCGTTTGCGGCTTTTTTGAAGCGCACGCTGCATCACGAGGGCGTGAAAACTGTTTTTCCGGACAGGACAGACAGGCAGTCTATCCGGCGCGGTCGTAGGCCGCCTTCAGCCAACCCATCAGCTCGTCGTCGACATCGCTCTCGTCTTCGAGCCGGACACGGTGGCTGACCATCGTGTTGAAACTGCCCGACGCTTCGAGGCGGCCGGATGCCGGCGCATCGCCCAGATTGATGCCGACATCGACGCGCGTGGCGGTGGAGGGCTGGATCAGGGCGAACTGCTTCTTCCGCCGGAGGCTGACATAGGTTTTCTTCGGCGTCAGTTCGGCCTCGGGTCCGAATGTCGCGATCTCGCCGACCAGACGGTCATAGACCGGTTTCAAATGCGCTTTCTTGCCGGAGTATTGAGCCGCGACGAGATCGTCCGGCTCGGCCATATCTGCGGCCGATGCGAGAGCCCGGTGCGCCACCAGATTGGCATAGCCGTGGGTCATGCCGTGTCCGGTTTTCAGCATCTTGACGATCTCGCCGTGCCGGGACGCATCGGATGCCTTGACGATCTTCACCCATTCGGGGAGCGATTTGCCGGTCTTCTCGGCCAGGTTGGCCTCCATCGAAGCGGCCATTTCCTCGGGACTTGCCATGGGTCAGTCCTCCGTCGCCTGCGGCACATCCAGACCGCGTCCGGTTACCAGATAGGTCGCAAAACTGCCGAGCCAGTGACCGCCCTCATAATGCTCGTCCGTCACCGAGGCGAGACCGGTTTCACGGTGAATATCGGCGGCAGCCTGAAGCGACGCGATCCGCGGGTCGCCGACCGGCAGCGCACCCGCGATCGCTTCGAGATTCCAGGCGCGCGACAGGTTCACGCCGTCGAGATGCACCAGCTTGCCATCGCTGGCGTCGAGCACCACGCCCGGTTCGAGCCAGTCACCGGTCCCGTCCTCGGGGATGCCGGGCAGGAAGTCGGACAGCCAGGCCGAGAAGACGGCGCCAGGCAGGACGCGGCGCATCAGGTCGGCTTCGTAAAGGCAGGGCGAAAGGAAATCCTCGCCTGACGGTTCGTAGCCGAGCGGGCAGGCCGTGTCCTCGAGATGAAATTCAAGGACTTTCGAGGTGATGAGTTGTTCGAGTTCGGCATCGCCGGTGGTCCGGGTCCAGTCCAGTGCCAGGGCGAGACCGAAGGCCGACTGGTTGTGCGTCCCGATCCGGATCGGATAGGCGAGGTTGGGCAACCAGGCGCGGTAGCGATCCGCGACGACCGCTTCGAGCGGCGCCAGCGTTTCGGCCCATTCACGGGCACGCGGGTCGTCCCACTCGCGCAGTTCGCTCATCAATTGCAGCAGCCAGGCGAGGCCATAGGGGCGCTCAAAGCTGGCGCGGCCGTCGCCGGCAAAATAGGCCACTTCGCCTGCAACGCGATCGGGGGTGAAATTGTGGGCGAGCGCCGCTTCCGCTTCGGCAGCGAATTCCCCGTCAGGCATCAGCCGCAGCAGGCGAACCAGCAGCCAGTGGCCGTGCACCGCCGAATGCCAGTCATAACAGCCGTAGAAGACCGGCGTCAGTTCACTGGGCGCGCGGGCATCGTCGGCGGACTGGAGAACGTGGGCGATCTTGTTGGGATATTCGCGCTGGACGCAGTCCAGGGCGAGGCGCGCAAAGCGGTTCGCGAGTTCGGGATCGGGGGTGTCTGCGCGTGCCGGCATGGTCGTCAGCATGAGGCAGAGGGCGGGCAGGGCAAGCCGGAAAATCGTTTTCATGGCGACAGCCTAGCGCCGCGCGGGCAAAAAGAAACGGCCCCGGTTTTCCGGGGCCGTTCCTGAAACGCGGACTGTTCGGTAGACGTCAGGCCACGAGGCCCTCGGCGAACAATTCGGTCGCATCTTCAATGGCGGTTTCGCCGCGGGCGGCGAAGACCTGGCCGCGCATCGAGATCGCGGCAGGCGCATCGGCAGCTTCCGGCGCGTTGGCGGCAGCGGCGAGCAGGGCGACACCATCGGACATCGCAATGATCGGCTTGCCGGCAGCCAGGAAGCGGTCCGCGACGAGGCGGGCCGAGTCGGTGATTTCGTTCACGCCGCCCGGAAGGATCAGCGCGCAGTAACGGTCAAAGTCCATATCCCCGATGGTCGACGCGGCCATGAGCTGGACATCGTCGGCGCGTTCGGAGCGGGCTGTGAGCATCGTCTCTCCACCTGTGACGACAGCGACACCGAAGCCGGCGCGTTCGAGCGGCCGGGTGGCATTCATAAGATCATCGGCGTTGAGACGGTCGCTGGCGATGGCGGCGACACGGCCCTTAAGCTGTGGGCGACGGCGGGTAAAACGATTCACATGGCCTCCTTTCGCGCGCGGCAGGGCTTTGCGCTGACCCACGCGCTCGACTGATTTTTCTGTTTGGCTACGCGTTGGATATAGGGATTGCGCCCCCGTCTCCGCAACCCCGCGCCATGCTTACGGAATTATATCCGGTTTATCGCGACGGATCGGGAAGACTTCCTGCGTTCAAGGTGTCGGGGACGACGCGCTTGTTGCAACCGGACAGGAAGGACAAGGTTTGACCCGGATCCACAGCAGCGCCCGAGCGCTGTCGATTGCCGTTATCCTGGCTGCCGCCGCGCCGTCAGACGGACAGAATTTCACCCCCGCCCACACGCTCATTGACCTGTCGGAACCGAACACGGCCCTGCCGCTGGACGCCGCCACACCCCTGCGGCCAGGAATGGTGGTGCGCCTGCCCGACGGCGCTGCCGGCGTTCGGGTGCGGATTGACACGGTCCGCGCGCGGCCGCTCGGCGACGTCGCGATCACCGGCCATGTCGACGGCAGCGGCGAGCCCGTCCGCCTGACGCTGGGCGGCACGGGATTTTACGCGGCCGCAGGCATGGAAGGCTGGCGGCCTTCATCCGGCGGGCGCGGGGAATGGCTGTCACCCGGCAGCTTGGCCCTCGCGGATCTCGGCGCCGAGGAGCGCCTTGTCGTTTCGCGCACACTGGCAACCCTTCCGGCGGTGCAGTCCGGTGTCATCGAGATCGAGGCCCGGTTGAGCGACAGCTTCGTGCGGCGGCACGGCCTGGCCTCGCGACTGCGGGCCCAGCACCTGGCCGAGGCAGTCAATGCGGCGCTTGCGGAAGCGGGACGCGATGTGACGCTGGAGCTGACCGCGCTGCGCGGCGCCGAAGCCGGGCAATCGGCGACGCCCGGAATCGCGCTTGCCGCGCTCGACGCCATCGCGGCCGATGTGATCGTTGCCGCCGTGCTTCCGTCCAGCCGGGCGGTGCAGGTTGGCAATCCGGCCACCGCGTTCGCGACCATCATCAACGCCGGCGCGAGCGAAGCGGCGGCGTGCGGACTGGCGCTGACGGGCGCCGCTCCGGCCGGCAGCTTTTCCTACCAGGTAACCGATGCGCTGAACCTGCCGACCGGTGTGGCGGACACGGCGGTCAACATTCCGGCCAATGGTGCGCAGTCCTATCTTTTCTCGTTCACGCCCTCCGCGGCATTCGAGCCGGGCGGAGACCTGCCGGTCGAGTTCACCTGCACCAACCGGGATTCGGCGGTGGTGACGTCGGGCGTGAATACGCTCTGGTTCTCGGCCTCGACCAACGCCGTACCGGACATCATCGCGATCAGTGAAACGGGCGCGGCGGTCGGGTTGAACTCCCTGCCCGGCGTTGTGGATATCCATGACCGTCAGCGGCGCGGGCCGTTTGCGGTCGCAACAGCCAATGTCGGGGCGTCCGGAACGATCACCGTCTCTGCGGCTCCGACCTCAGCGATTCCGGTGACCGTCCGGGTGTGCCAGACCAGTCCGGCGACCGGGGCGTGCCTGGCCAGCCCCGCCGCTTCCGTAACGCTCGACATGGCCAGCGGGGCGACGCCCAGTTTCGGCGTCTTCGCGACCGCTGACATACCGGTTGGCTTCGATCCCGCGAACAACCGCATCCGGGTCGTGTTCAGCGAAGGCGCGGCGGTGCGCGGGTCCACGACGGTGGCGATCCGGACCCTGCTGACCGAGCCTATCCTGCCTGAGGTGCGCTACCTCTACGCCGATGCCGACATCCCCCTGCCCGCGCACTACCGAGGCGGTCAGGTGGCGGCAGCGGACAACACGCCTATCGACAATCCGGTCACCAATCCGGGCGCAACGCTCGGGCGGGTGCTGTTCTATGACCGGCGATTATCGATCAACAACGCGATCTCGTGCGCATCGTGTCACATCCAGGCGCTCGGCTTTTCCGATGACGGGGCCCTGTCGTCCGGCTTCGAGGGCGGCCTGACCGGGCGGCATTCTCCGGGACTGTCGAATGCCCGGTATTACGCTCGCGGGCATTTCTTCTGGGACGAGCGCGCCGATACGCTCGAAGACCAGACGCTGATGCCGATCGCCGATGCCGTGGAGATGGGCCTGCCGCTCGACCAGGCCGTGGCGCGCATTGCGGCCGAGGACTTCTATGCCGATCTGTTCACCGACACATTTGGCGATGCCACGGTCACGACCGAGCGCATGGCGCTGGCGATGGGGCAGTTCGTCCGCGCGATGACGAGCTATACGTCCCGCTTTGACCAGGCGCTGGCGGCGGGACCCTTGGGGTCAGCCGCTTTCCGGGCGGAGCTGACGGACCAGGAATATCTCGGCCTGCAGCTCTTCATGCCGGTGCCGGGATCGACGGTGCAGGCGCTCAACTGCTCGACCTGTCACACCACGCTCGCCCATATCAGTGATGACATCCACAATATCGGTCTTGATGCCACGAATGACGCCGATGACGGCGCCGGCAATGGCGCGTTCAAGTCACCGTCATTGCGCAATGTCGCGGTGCGTCCGCAATTCATGCATGACGGACGCTTCACGACCCTGGCCGAGGTGATCGAATTCTATAATTCGGGCGTTCAGAACAATCCCAATCTCGATGTCCGGCTGCGGCAGGGCCGCAATCCGCAAAGGCTCAACCTAACGGACGCGGAGAAGTTGGCGCTGGAGGCGTTCATGAACACGCTGACCGATCAGGCCTTCCTGACAGATGAGCGTTTCAGTGATCCGTTCGCGAACTGAGGCGGCGGCGGACGGCGGCGGTCAGTCGTCGCCCGCATACATCTGGGCCTGCATGTAGCGCTGTTCGCCGAGCTTCTCGATCAGGCCCAGCTGGGTTTCCAGGAAGTCGATATGGTCTTCCTCGGATTTCAGGATTTCGTCGAGCAACTGGCGCGAGACGTAGTCCTTGACGGACTCGCAATACTCGATCGCGGCGATGTAGACGGGATGGGCGTTGCGCTCGGCGCGCAGATCGCACTCCAGGCATTCCTTGACCGTCTCGCCGATATAGATGCGGCCGAGATCCTGAACATTGGGCAGGCCCTCGAGGAAAAGGATGCGCTCGATCAGCGCGTCGGCATGCTTCATCTCGTCGATGGATTCGTCGTACTCGACCTTGGCCAGACGGGCGAAGCCCCAGTCCTTGAGCATACGCGCATGCAGGAAATACTGGTTCACCGTGGCCAGTTCGAGCTTCAGCGCCTTGTTGAGATGTTCGATTACAGTGGCGTCGCCCTTCATGGCTCTCTCCTGCTGGCTGGTGTGCGATTGCCCGCAACCTAGCCGTTTCGCGGGCGAGGCCAATCACAAAGCGCGATAGCGATAATCAGGTGCAGAAAAACTATTCGGCGGCCAGCGCAGCAGACTGGGGCTGGCGCACGGCGGTCATCAGATCGGCCATGTCGTCAAGGCAGCGGCCGCAGCGCGGACGCGCGCCGCACGACTGGAAGAGCTGCGGCACCGACTCGACCTGCGGGTCGGATGCGGCCGCAGACAACTGGCCGTGTTTCAGCGCATTGCAGATGCAGACATACATGGTCCGAGGTGACCCCTTCCGATCCCGAAGGGAATAGGGCCACAAGTGCGAATGATTGTCAAACACGTTCGCAACGGTGCGGCATTCAGGTCCGAAGCGGACCCTCGCTGTTGAAGAACATCAGATAGATCAGGCGCGCATTCTCCGGGCAGTCGCCAAAGGCCGGGCCCGCCGTGTGCCACAGCCAGGGGCGGAACAGGACCAGGCGATTGAACTTCATCGGCACGCGCATGAGGTGATCCCATTGCGAGCGGTCCCTGGAATGCGGCTTCGACACCCGTTCGACGAACTCGCGGTAGGAGGCAAAGCCCCAGTCGCTGAGATGCTTTTGCGAGTACGGGGCGTGATCGGCGCCGGTGCCCTTGTGGCGGAAGAAGTCGGTGCCGCCCTGGCAGTCTTCGGGGCGCGTCAGATAGAAGATGCCGGACCAGTGACACTGGTCGACATGGATATCGAGATCGGACTGTTCGCCGGCCCGTGTGATCCGGAACCTGCCGTGGTCGGGTGTGCCGGGAACAAGGGTCTCGCCCACAATCGCGCTGATCTGCGCGTCGAGTTCGGGAAGCCGCAGCGACGTCGCCGAGTTTCGACCCGGATAGTGCGCGCCGGGGCCCGGCTCGGGATAGTCCAGCTTCAGCGCAGCGTCGCGCACCCGCATGGCGTCGGGCAACACGTCGTCGAGCACAATCAGGGACTGGAACACTCCTAGCCGCTCCCGCAGGTCAAAAGACCTCGAAACGCCTACCGCAGCTTCCTGTCGGCGTCAGTTTACAACTCTGTTAGGTCGGGCCGCTCGTCTTCGGAAAAGTCAGGCCTTTCCGGGCTCATGACGTCGAGGAAGACGTCGATCTGCCGCGCAATCTCGGTGCGGGCCTCGTCAGGGATCTGAAGGGTCTCGGCGGCCTGCGCGCGCAGATGCGCGGGGCAGACACCCACGCTGGCGCCCAGTGCAAGCACGGCGATTGCGCCCAATGCGGCTTTCATCAAATCCCCTCCCCAGTGGTTTGATCGGGATCATTACAGGATGTTCATGTGATTCAGTCAAGGCTGGCCCATAGCGTGCGCCCCGAAAACACGAATTCCGGGGAGGATTTCCATGACACGCTATCTCACCGCCGTTTCGCTGGCGGCGCTCATTCACGCGTCCGCGCTGGCCCAGGACACCACGGCTCCGGCACCGGAGGCCGAGGCCGAAGCTGCTGCCGAAGCGACCGGATGGGATGTCGCCAATCCGCCCCTGCCGACGCGGGACGTCACGATCAGCGTCAGTGAAGGCACGTGGATGAGCCTGGATGTCAGCCCCGACGGGCAGACCATCGCCTTTGACCTTCTGGGCGACATCTACACCATGCCGATCACCGGCGGTCCGGCGACGCAGATTTCATCCGGCCTGCCTTGGGAGATCCAGCCGCGCTTTTCGCCAGACGGCTCGCGCATCGCGTTCATTTCCGACCGCGGCGGCGGTGACAATCTGTGGATCATGAACCCGGACGGATCGGACCGGATCCAGGTGTCGAACGAGACCTTCCGCCTGTTGAACAATCCGGCCTGGTCGCCTGACGGCCAGTACATTGCCGCGCGCAAGCATTTCACGACGACCCGTTCGGCGGGGACAGGCGAAATCTGGATGTATCACGTGTCGGGGGGCTCAGGCGTGCGCCTGGTCGAACGGCCAAGCGAACAATTCCAGAAGGAGCTGGGCGAGCCGGTCTTCTCCCCCGACGGGCGCTATGTCTATTACACGCAGAATGTAACGCCGGGTAACACCTTCATCTATGCGCAGGATTCCAACACCGACCTGTTCAACATCCTGCGCTACGAGCTGGAAACCGGCGAGATCGAAACGGCGGTTTCAGGTGCCGGCGGTGCCGTGCGTCCGGCGCCGTCCCCGGATGGCCGCTACATGGCTTTCGTGCGCCGCTGGCGCTCGGGCGAGCCGGGACAGGACCGCCAGATGCACGGGCTGTGGCTGAAGGATCTCGGTTCCGGCGAGGAACGCCGCATCTATGACGACCTCGATCCCGACATGATGGAGACATGGGGCGTGACGGGTCTTTACCCGAACATGGACTGGATGCCGGATTCCTCGGGCATCGTGTTCTGGGCAGGCGGCCAGATCCACCGCATCGGCGTGGACGGCGGCGAGGCGCAGACCATCCCCTTCCAGGTCAACGACACCCGCGCGGTGATCGACCCGCCCCGGCCGCAGGTCGAGGTCGCACCGGCGACCTTCCAGACCCGCATGCCGCGCTTCGCGGTCGTGTCCCCGAACGGCGGACAGGTTGTGTTTGAATCGCTCGGGCGGCTCTATGTCATGGATGCCGGAGGCGGCACGCCGCAGCGCCTGACACGCTCGGACGAGGATCGCCGCGAGTTGTTCCCGACCTGGTCGCCCGATGGCCGCACGCTGGCCTTCGTGACCTGGACCGATGACGGTCTGGGCACGATCCGGACGATCGGAGCCAATGGCCGCAATGAGCGCGCCGTGACCTCCGAGCGCGGTCATTATTTCCGCCCGCGCTTCTCGCCTGACGGTCAGACGCTGGTGTTTGAGAAGGAAGAAGGCGGCTATCTGACGAGCCCCAACTGGTCGGAGTCGCACGGGGTTTACACGATCCCGGTTGCCGGCGGCACGATGAACCGCGTCACCGACAACGGCTCATCGCCGCATTTCGGGGCCTCCAATGACCGTGTCTTCATGACCCGTTCGGAAAGCGGGTCGCAGACGCTGGTCAGCGTCGATCTCGACGGTCAGCGCGAGCGGACCCATGCGACCGGCGAGATGGCGACACGGTTCGAGGTCGCTCCCGATGGGCGCCACCTCGCCTTCCGCCAGAATTACGATGTCTATGTGATGCCGATGACGCCCGGCCCGCAAAACCTGTCGGCAACGTCCGGAGGCAATGGCGTTCCGGTCACCGAGGTCAGCGGCAATGGCGCGACCTATTACCATTGGTCGCAGGATGGCACGCGCCTGAACTGGACGATGGGACCGACGCTGTTCACCGCACACACGCGCGACATGTTCGCGGACCGGCCACGGCGCGAGGGCGAGGATGCCTTCACCTTCACGCCGCCGGAAACCGGCGTCTCGCTGTCGATGACCGTCACGGCAGACCGGCCTGCGGGTGTTGTCGCCCTGACCGGGGCGCGGATCATCACCATGTCCGATGACGAGGGCGGGGTGATCGAGAACGGCACCATCGTGATCGAGAACAACCGGATCCTGGCCGTTGGCGCTGCCGATACGGTCGAGATTCCGGCCGGTGCGCAGACGATTGATGCCGAAGGACGGACCATCGTTCCGGGCTATATCGACGCCCATGCCCACGGCCCCCAGGGCACGAATGACCTGATCCCGCAGCAGAACTGGTCGTCGATCGCGCACCTCGCCTTCGGTGTGACCACGATCCATGACCCGTCCAATGCGGCCAGCCAGATCTTCGCCGCCGGTGAAATGCAGCGCGCGGGCGGCTATCTGGCGCCGCGCCTGTTCTCGACCGGCGAGATCGTCTACGGCGCGCGCGCCGCATCGGTCTTCGCCTCGATCGACGATATCGACGACGCCCGCCAGCACGTCTTCCGCCTGCAGGCGCAGGGCGCGCATTCGATCAAGAACTACAACCAGCCGCGCCGCGACCAGCGTCAGCAGGTCGTCGCTGCCGCCATCGAGGCAGGGCTCGCCGTCGTCGCCGAAGGCGGGTCGAATTATCACATGGACATGGCGCTGGTGGCCGATGGCAACACCTCGGTGGAGCACAACATCCCGACCGCGCGCATCTATGACGACGTGATCCAGATGTGGTCCCAGACCGAAGTCGCCAATGTCCCGACGCTGGTCGTGACCTATGGCGGCATGGCTGCCGATCCCTACTGGACGCAGGCCATGGACGTCTGGCGTCATCCGATCCTGTCGCAGCACGTTCCGCCGCAGATCCTGCAATCCCAGACCGTGCGCCGGACCACCGGACCGGAAGAGGATTATGTCGATGATGATGCCGCCGCCGTGGCCCGTGAACTGGCCGATGCCGGCGTGATGATCTCGATCGGTGCCCACGGCCAGCGCGAGGGTCTCGCGGCCCATTGGGAAATGTGGTCCTTCGTGCGGGGCGGCTGGACGCCGCTACAGGCGCTTCAGGCCGCGACCGTGACGCCGGCGCGTTTCCTCGGCTTCGAGGCCGATATCGGACGGCTGGAACCGGGAATGCTGGCGGACCTGGTGGTGTTGACCGCCAATCCGCTCGACGACATCGGCAATACGGACGACATCGAATACGTGATGATCAACGGGCGCATGTATGACCCGATCACGATGAATGAGGTCGTGACCGGCGATGCCGAACGTTCGCCGTATTTCTGGGAATAGTCCGAAGCTGTCATGACCGCCCGCACCGCTCTTTCAGCCGTCGCCGTGTCACTGGCGCTCGGCTGGACGGCGGGCGCGGGCGGCGACGGTGCGGCCGTCCCCGCCGATCCGGGCACGCTGCGCCTGTCGGCCACCTACACGACCTCCGTCCTGGTATTCCGGGTCGGGCGGATCGATGTCGAGGCCGAGATTGCGGGCAATCGGTATTCGGCCCGCGCCCATGTCGAGGCGGCGGGCCTCGCCGCACTGTTCACCGACTTTGATATCGACAGCGATGTCGAAGGCAGGCTGTCCCCCGGCGGACCGCGCCCCGACCGCTATGGCCATGTCGAACGCACAGGGCGCAAGCGCCGGACGGTCGAGGTCGGCTTTGCCGGCGGCATTGCCCGTTCGGACGTCGAGCCCCCCTTCTCGTCCCTGGGTCAGCCGCCCGCCAGCGAAGCTGATCGCACCGGTACGATTGATCCGATGACCGCCGTCCTGTTCCTGTCGCAATCCCTGGCCGCCGGGCGCGGCGAGCCGTGCAGCGGCAGCCTGCCCGTATTTGACGGCAAGCAGCGCTACAATCTGAACCTGACCGCGGTCGGGACCGAAGCGATCCGCACCCCCGGCTGGTCCGGCGAAGCGCTGGTCTGCGACGCCTATTACGAACCCATCTCGGGATATGATCCCGAGGACTGGCCCGAGCCGGGCGAGACCCGCCATCCGTTGCGCCTGTGGGTGGCGTCTTTCGACAACGGGGCGGCCTACATCCCGGTGCGCGCGCATACGCGCGCGGGCTTCGGCGGCGTCACCATCGAAGCCCGCGAGATCACGCTGGGCTAAGCCGCTTGCGACGTTTGCAAACGAGATCGTTCGCGGATTCGACGAAAACTGAAGCTGGTTTAATCCTCACTCACCTTAACCCCTCTGACACGCCCATCATGGCCGACCAGAGCGCGTCGATCCGCCCGGAAATCACCGGATCGTCGGACTCGGGCAGTGACGAAGCAAAGGCGACCAGCTCACTGGCCAGTTCCGCATTCTCGCCGTCGACCTCGGCGGCCCGTCCGAGGGCCTCGGCAATGCCGGCAGCAAGGGTTTCGGGCAGGGCATCCGACCGGTTCAGCTGGTCGAGATAGGCCAGCGCGACAACCGGGTGGTCGGGCCAGGTGACCGGATTTTGCTGCTGCGGGTTGAAAGTGCCGCCCTGATCGGCGAGGCGGGCGGCGGCGATCTCGTTCTCCGACAGATATTCACTCGGGGCGAGTTCGAACACGTCGAGACCGCGCACGATCTCGGTCGCGTAGATACGCCCGTCAAACCAGTAGGACGACCAGAATCCGCCGGTGACGATGGTGTCGCTGCTGACCGGTCCACGGTCGAAATAGCCGATTTCGACCGGGTTCGACGTGTCCGTGAAGTCGATCAGCGTCAGGCCGCCCTGATACCAGGCTTGGACGAAGATATCCCGGCCCGGAACCGGGACGATGGAGCCGTTATGGGCGACGCAGTTTTCCTCGTCGGTCTGAACGGCAGGCAGCTTGTAGTGGCTGCGGAAGACCAGTTCGCCATCGACGATGTCGTAAAACGCGTTGGCGCCCCAGTTGCGGGGGTCCTGGGCGCGGCAGCGCGCACGTCCGCCACCGCCCCACTCGTCGGTGAAGAGGACAGTCGTGCCATCATTGTTGAAGGTCGCCGAGTGCCAGTAGGCAAAACCGTCATCGGAGACTGCATCGATCCGGCGCGGGGCGCGCGGGTCGGAAATGTCCATGATGATGCCATTGCCGGAGCATGCGCCGGCGGCAAGATTCAATGACGGGAAGACAGTGATGTCGTGGCATTCGTCCGTCCGGCTGGTCGACTGCGTGCCATCGCCATGATCGCCGCCGGTCCACAGGCCGGCAATCGCGCCGGTCTCGTCATCGGCGAAGACGGCCGGGCTGTCGACGATGCGCGCTTGTGACGGGTCGGCCACAGGGATTTCGATCACGTCGATGCGGAACAGGGCGGTGCGATTGTCACCGGCGGTTTCACCGATACAGCCGGCGAGTTCTTCCTCGTCGCGCACCGAAGAGGTGCCGGAATTATAGACCACGATCACGCCGTCCGGGTCCGGACCCGACACAACGGAATGCGTGTGCGAACCACGGCAGGTCTGGACCTGACCGACCTGGACGGGCGCCAAGGGGTCAGAAATGTCGAAGATGCGGATGCCGCGGAACCGGTCAGGACTGACATCCTCGCTGATGCCCTGAAGGCCGCAATCGACGCGGCCGCGTGTCTGTTCGACCGACATGATCATCAGATCCCCGACGATGGAGACATCGCCCTGCCCGCCCGGGCAGACGATGGAGGAGATCAGTTCGGGCTCGGCACCGCCGAGGCGATAGAGATTGACGCCGTGATAATTGCCGACCGCCATCAGGCTGCCGGAAAACGCCATGTCGGTGTTCGAGAAGCTGAGAAAGGGTGAGCGTTCGCCGAAACGGCGGCGCGGCGTTTCCTCGCCGTCGGCGGCCACCTCGGCTTCGTCCTCGTCGGCGTCCTCGTCCGCTTCACGCTCGGGCGGAAGGCCGGACGGGTTGGCCGGATCAAAGAAGCCCGTGGGCTTGGGCAGGCTGGCGACCAGCACCATGTTGGAAATGGCCTCGCCAGCGTCACGGAAGCCGGGGGTCAGGGTCGAGCGCGGATCCTCGGACAGGTCGCGGAAAAGCGCGCTCATGCGCCGGATCTCGGCCTCCTGTTCGGATTTCACGTCGCCGACAAACTCGTAGAGCACCGGGTCGTAGGCCGAACCCGAGCGTGACAGGAGCTCGTCGACCATGGTCACGGCACCTTCGTGATGCTCGATCATCAGCTCCAGGAAGAGCCGGTCGAAGGCCGGTCCTTCAAGACTCGCCAGTTCGGCCATCTGCTCGGGCGTCGCCATCCCGTCCATCATGGCGTGATCGCCGTGCATTGCGTGGCCATCGGCATGGGCGTCATGAGCGTTGGCGGGGTCGGGCGCATCCTGACCGCGATCGGTCAGCCAGGACTGCATGAAGGCGATCTCGTCGTCCTGCGAAGCGTCAATCCGCCCGGCTGCCGTGACAATGTCGGTGTTGTTGGTGCGATCCTCGACCAGCGCCGTCATTTCGACGGCCTGATAGTGGTGGACGATCATGTTCTGCATGAAGGTGACGTCATCCGCCGAGAAGCGGTTGTCCGCGACGGCCGATGCTTCCTCGGCCGTCAGCGTGCGTGCCGCCTGACCGGGCGCGCCGGGCTGGACGATGGGCGCGCCCTCAGCCTCCTGCGCAACGGCGCCGGCGGCGATCAGGACGGACGCGAAACTGCCCGCCATCAGGGCGGACTTCAAAGTACCGATCGGCATGGCTCACTCCCCGAGCGTTTTTTCTTTCCCGGAAAGCTAGCATGGGCGGCGGAAGCGGCAAGGATTGGGGCTGGCAGACTACGCCCGCTTGGCGGAGGCCTTTGGACCCCGCTTGCCTTTCGTAGCGACCAGAAACGGAGTGAGTAGCCGCTCGTAGCGTTGAAAAAGATGTTCGACACGCTCTCGGTCGGACGCAAACTTTTGAGAGCGGTAAAGTTTATCGACCAGACGATCATTCATCTGGTGTGCTTTTTTCAATTCGGTGGGCATCGCAATCGCGTCGTAAAGTTCCGCTAATGTTGAACTTGGATATTTTTCACGGGACCTAATAATAGCTTCACCCGATTGGTATAACCTCTCTTTGTCTCTTTTTTTAAGATCCGGCCAAGGAAAGTTATTATAAACTAAGCCCGCAGAATAGCGATAGTCACTTTTAAGTCGCCCGCCAATCTCTCGAAGCCAGGCCATATGCATAGCGCTCGTTAGAATGGCAAAATGCATCGGACTCGCTTCAAGTAACACCAGAGCCGAATCGCCCGGTATCGCCGGGGGCTCTAGCCAACCAAATGGAACATATTCTCGGCGCTCAGATGTATGTCGGGGGATCACAAGAAAGGGTTCTGTCGGCACGATGTTCACATGATAGACCGTAGGCGTTGCCGCTAAATCTTTCGTTTGTTGGCTGTCGCGGCTCAGTCGAAAGTCCTTAACCTTTTCAACTCGACTCATGACGCGCGGTAACGACTTTAGTTCGCTCGGTGAAATGTCGTGAAGCGCAAGAATCCAGCGCCATTCGTTATGTAGAAAGTTTTCGGCACCTACGAAGGGTCGGATCCATTTGCTTGCTTGGGGTTCCTCGCGCAACAGGTCGACTCTCTGATCGTCAGAGAGGATGAAGTGGCCGCCATCGATTGGCTTTGACCCGATCCGAATCTTCGGAATGTCACAAAGCGGGCGACTGATCTCTCGCACTGTCAAATGTGGATCTTGGACATTTGAGACATCAAAAAGGTTGGCAGAGATAGCCTTGTGTGAACTCGCGTGGGGCTCCCCGTCCACATTGTTGTATGAGAACAGTCTACGTGACGAGGGAACGTCCGTCCGCTTCATCAAACCGATGATTACGACGTGTACGTGCGCTTTGCCGCGTGCGTCAGAGCCCCACGAGAAAGTTCGATGAGCGAAACTGATTTCGAGCTTGTGACGATCAAAAAGAATTGGCCATAATTGAGCAACTTGTTCTCCTTGTGTAATAGAGTTCGTTGCAACAAAAGCGATTCCTTTAGCTGTACCAGAATTTATATAGTCACCCGCTTTCACGAACCATCCGCATACGTAATCCAAAGTCCCCCCAGATTTGCCCAGATTCGCAATTCTGTGAATTTGTGCGCGCTGTTCGGTGCTTTGTAGTTTGGCTCCAATGAATGGTGGGTTCCCAAATACATAACTACATATTTTTGAGTCTATTACTTCGTTCCAATCTACTTCCAACGCGTCCGCCTGCCGGATAGTAGGTGATTTCTTCAAAGGAATTCGCGCGTAAACCTGACCAAAGGCCTGAGAAAGTGCATTGTTCATTATGTGGTCCATCATCCACATAGCCGTCTCCGCTATGCGGGCTGGAAATTCAGCGATTTCAATGCCATAAAACTGATCAACGTTAACGCGCGACAGCTGATTGAGATCCAGTAATTCTACGCGGGTTTGGGCTTCGCCACTTTCGGCCTCGATGAGAGCCTTCAGCACATCCAGTTCTAGCGCACGAAGCTCCCGGTACGCGATCACCAAAAAGTTTCCGCATCCACATGCCGGATCGAAAAATTTCAAACTCGATATTTTATCGTGGAATGTACGAAGTCTTTGCCGTTTGCCGACTCTGAGGCCGCAAAGGCGATCAAACTCTGCTCGAAGCTCGTCCATGAAGAGTGGTCCGATCACCTTCATGATGTTCTTCTCAGTCGTATAGTGAGCGCCGCTCTTCCGCCGCTCTTTGGCGTTCATGACGGATTGAAACAACGAACCAAAGATTGCCGGGCTGATTTTTTCCCAGTGAAAAGCGCTGATTTCCAACAAGGAATCGCGCATGCTCGATGTGAATGCGGGCGGGGGAAGCACCTCCGAGAAGAGGTCGCCATTCACGTAGGGCAGACGATTTAATTCTTCGGGTGTGTTTTTTTGCCTCTTTTCTTCTGGAGTATTCAAAATATCGAAAACGGTACTGAGGAATGGGCCAACATCCGCCCCATCTTCGCGCGTAAAATCTTTAAGGAGGTCCTCAAAGTGATTTCGAGGTTCAAAAATACCTGTGTCATCAGCAAACAAACAGAAAAGAAGTCGTACTAAAAATTGCTCCAATTTGTGCCCATCGTATCCGTTATTCTTTAATGAATCATGCAGTTTGCCTAGCAGTTCGGAGGCGATAATATTGACTGGGTCCTGATCTCGAAACGATCGTTTTTCGACGCCCATGATAAAGCCGAAGCGTTCGACATTCTCGGGCAATTGAGAAAGCGAAAACGTCGAGTGGTCACGAGAATCGAGATCAAAAAGTTCGAAGTTTTGGAAGTCAGATACAAGAACGTAGCGCGGAAACTGGCCCTCCTTTAGACCATCACAATAACCAAGCGCTTGCTGATACGCGCGCTCCAGATTCCGCCCGGCGCTTTTTTGTTCGACCAGCAATACGCCAGGCCAAAACAAATCGATAAAGCCGCTTTTATCGTTCAGAAGCCCGACACGTTCTTCGTAACTGGCGACGCGTCTCCTTTTGACGCCGAATATATCGAAGAACGCTTCATAGAATGGCTGAGTTTCACCTTTCTCGTAGAATGCGTCCTTCCATTCATCTGCAAACCTTGCAGCCCTAACGCGAACTTCGCTGAACGTTAGACGCATCCGGGAACCTCCATAGCTTTGTGCCCAGCAGGTAACATCATACCCGATTAAGCAAGGGATTTACTATTCACGAGTCGCCACTCGTCTCCGATAGTGACCCTAGAATCTGAGTGGGCTCGTCGATGCAGCGATTGGTTTGTAATTTAGGTGAATTGGAATCGGCCACTGCTGCCTATGGCGGGTTGGGAGTGACCGCCGGCGCTAAGACACAGCTGATCAGGAACACCCTGCTTTACAAGGAGGGACGTCAGTTCGTGGTTGATACTCCGCATATAAAAAGCAGCGTGAGATCAACGATCTGTCAGTGGCCGCGAGGCGTCGAAGCTCATTGCAAGAAGTTTGATCAATTGATCAAGTCGGCGATCAGAAGTTGGAATGATATTGGAGGGAAATCTTTAGAGGTCGAGCTTTCGTTCGCTGGAAACGTATTGAAGCTGAGTGCGGTCGATGGCGACAGTCGTCGAGCAACGACGATGCCTGCGAGATATCTTCCGATAGACGGGAATGAATGGAGCGGGCGATGAGATTCGAACTCACGACATTCACCTTGGCAAGGTGACGCTCTACCCCTGAGCTACGCCCGCTCAAACGTGGGTAACCGGCGGGTTGCGCCGGAGAGGCGGGGTATATCGCCCAATCCCGGACCGATTTCAAGCGGGGGAATGCACGAGGCGCACAAGGCCGCTTGATTGCCCGTGACAGGCACGCTTCTACTGGCGGGCATGAGCGATACCCCGCCTGCCACACGCGCCGACCTGTTTGCCTTTCTGGATCGTCTGGGCATTGCCCATACGACGGTGGACCACGCCCCGGTTTTCACCGTCGAGGAAGGGCAGGCGATCAAGGCCGCGCTGCCAGGCGGGCATACCAAGAATCTGTTTCTCGATGACGGGCGCGGCGCGCGGGTCCTGGTCTCGGCGCTGGGCGAGACGGTGGTGAAGGTGAACCGGCTGCACCGTGTGCTTGGCACAAAGCGGTTTTCCTTCGGCAAGGAAGACGCGCTGTTTGAAACACTGGGCGTGCGTCCGGGTTCGGTCACCGCCTTCGCGCTGATGAATGACCCGGCAGGCCGGGTACGCTTTGTCATCGATGCCGCGCTGATGGAGACCGACCCGGTCAATTTCCATCCGCTGAAGAATGATGCCACGACCGCCATCGCCGCCGCCGACCTGATGGCGTTTGCGCGTGCGACGGGGCATGAACCGGTGCTGGTGGATTTTGCCGCACTGGCGAATGAGGACTGAGCGCTTGCACACGCGCATCCGCGCCGCCAATTAGGGCGGCAGACACTTTCCGGCCCACAGGTGACGAGATGACCGAATTCACGTTGAACCCCCAGCCTGCCGCAGGCGGCGAACCCGAACTCGTCAAGGACGGGACCGACCAGAGCTTCATGGCGGACGTGGTCGAGCCGTCGCGCGATGTTCCGGTGCTGGTCGATTTCTGGGCGCCGTGGTGCGGACCGTGCCGCCAGCTCGGCCCGATGATCGAAAAAGCCGTCCGCGCGGCGGGCGGTGCGGTGCGGCTGGTGAAGATCAATATCGACGAGAACCCCGTCATTGCCGGCAAGCTGCAGGTGCAATCCATCCCGGCGGTCTTTGCCTTCCAGAACGGCCAGCCGGTCGACGGCTTCATGGGCGCCTTGCCGGAAAGCCAGATCAAGGACTTCATCAACCGGCTGTCGGGTGACGGGCCGGACGAAGAGGCCGTTGCCGAGATCCTGTCGCGTGCCGAGGAGAGCCTGAAGGCCGGCGATACGGGCGGAGCGGCGCAGGACTTCGCGCTCGCAGTGCAGGCCGACCCCGAGAATGCCGACGCCATCGCCGGTCTGGCGCGCTGTTATCTGGCAGGTGGCAACCCCGAGCAGGCGCGCACCATTATCGACCGAGTGCCCGAGGACAAGATGTCCGCGGCTTCCGTGCAGGGCGTGCTGACGGCGCTGAAACTGGCCGAAGAGACCGAAGATGCCGGAGATCCCGAACAGCTCGCCGCACAGGTCGACCGCGAGCCGGGCGACCTTGCCTCGCGCTACCAGTACGCGCGCGCGCTGATCGGTCAGGGCATGTTGGCCGAAGCGGTGGACGAATTGCTGGTGATCGTGGAGCGCGACCGGGAATGGAATGAGGGCGCAGCGCGGGCATTGCTGCTGAAGGTCTTTGATGCGGCAGGGGCCACATCCGATATCGCCAAGGCGGGTCGGCGGCGTCTGTCGGCGGTCCTGTTTTCCTGACGCCCTTGGCGCGGGCCGGGGAGCGGCCTACGTCCTGATCATGAACCAGACCCTGCCCGCCCTGCTGCCGCTTTTCCCGCTGGACAGCGCCATCCTGCTGCCCGGCGAAACCTTGCCGCTGAACGTGTTCGAGCCGCGTTATCTGAACATGACGGACGACGCGATGACAGGCGACAAGCTGATCGGCATCATCCAGACCCGGCCCGGCGGCGAAAAGGGCTTCCCGGCCCTGGAAGCCATTGGCGGGGCGGGCCGGATCGTGTCGCACAAGGAAACCGATGACGGCCGCTACCTGATCTCGCTGGAAGGCATCGGGCGCTTCCGGCTGGACGACGAGGTCGATCTGGGCATGCCCTACCGGGTCGGGCGGGTCGACTGGTCGCCCTTTGCCGGTGACCGCGCGGGGCCCGATGCCCTTTTGGGCGCGGACCGTGACCGGCTGATGCAATTGCTGCAGGCCTGGTTCCAGTCCGAGAACCTCGTCACCGACTGGGATGCGATTGCGCAGGCCCCGCTGCCGCGCGTCGTCAACCAGCTGGCGATGGGCGCTCCCTTCTCGGCCCGGGAGAAGCAGGACATGCTGGAAGCCCCCGAGGAGACCGAGCGGTTCGAGACCCTGTCGAGCATCATCGAGCGGCGGCTGGCAGAAGGCGCAGGCGGCACGCGGAACTAGCGCCGTGCGGCGCACAAGGGTAGGAGACTGGCATGAGCGATACACACGCCCCATCCGCCGACACGGCGCGCGATGTCGATCCCGCGCTCCTGGAAATCCTGGTCTGCCCGGTGACGCGCGGCCCGTTGCACTATGACCGCGAGAAGCACGAACTGGTCTCGAAGCCGGCGCGGCTCGCCTATCCGATCCGCGACGGTGTCCCGATCATGCTGGAAAGCGAGGCGCGGGAGCTGAGCGACGCGGAAGCCAAGGCGAAATGACACCGCGCGCCTGGCCCTCAAAGCTCGATTTCAACAGCGCTCAGCGCGCCCTGATCGTCACGTATGATGACGGATCGGCGCAGACGATCGCGTTCAGGACGCTGCGCACCGAAAGCCCCAGCGCTGAGGTCCAGGGCCACGGTCCGGGCCAGAAGAAAACCGTCACCGGCAAGGACAAGGTCGGCGTGACCGCCGCAAACCTGATCGGCCGCTATGCCGTGCAGATCGTCTTCGATGACGGACATGACAGCGGCATATTCAGTTGGGACTATCTGAGAGAACTGGGCGAGCGCGGCTAGCCGGTCGCCCGCGTTGCAAAGGACCTGGCGCCTAGGCTGCCAGGCTTTCTCCGCGCAGCAGTTTCGGGAGGTCGCCGATCTCGCCGCCGGCATGGCGCATGAAGAAGCGGCGGGCGGGCGGAATCCGGTCAACCAGCGCCAGTCCGAGGCCGCGCGCCATCCGCAACGGGGCGATATCGTTCGAGAACAACCGGTTGAACAGGTCTGTCGCGCCAACGAGCGCGATCGAATCCAGCCGCCGCCAGCTTTCATAGCGTTTCAGGCCGATGGTCGACCCGAGGTCGAGCCCGAGGCGTTTCTGCTCGGCCACGATTTCCGCCAGCGCCGCCGCATCGCGGATACCCAGGTTGAAGCCCTGCCCGGCAAGGGGGTGGATGCCCCGCGCCGCATCACCGCAATAGGCGATCCCGTCCGCGTGGAAGCGTTCGGCCACATTGAGGGTCAGGGGATAGGTCCAGCGTGGTCCGGTTTCGCGCACCTCGCCGAGGAAATTGCCGAAACGGGCGCGGAGCGCCTCGTGAAACCCGTCCGCGTCCATCGCCTCGAGGGCGTCAGCAGCGGCGGCCTTTTCCGTCCAGACCAGCGATGACCGGTTGCCGGAAAGAGGCAGGATGGCGAACGGACCCGATGGCATGAAGTATTCGTAGGCGACGCCGTTATGGGGCGCGTCATGTTCGACGGTGGCGACAATGCCTTTCTGGCCATAGCCCCACCCGAAGGTCCGTGTGCCTTCGCGCCTGCGGATGCTGGAGAACTTGCCGTCACACGCGACCAGCAGCCGGCCGCGCAGCAGGCGTCCGTCGTCAAGCCGAACGTCGGTGAAGGCGGGCGAACGCACCCAGTCCACCGCCCGGGCCGGGGCAAAGACCGAAATGTCGCTGCGCGGAGCAATGGCTTCGGTCATCGCTAGGCGCGCATGCCGGTTCTCGGCCATCCATCCCAGCGGCTCGCCATCTGCACCGGGATGGATTTCGTGGCGGTCGAAGTGCAGCGAATGGGGTCCCGGTCCGCCGGGACGCAGCCCGTCGTCCGGGCGGCCGTCGCATACGACAATATCCTCGATCCGCTGGGTAAACTCGCGCAGCCGCGCGCCGGCACCCAGCGTGTCGAGCATCCGCATGCTGGTGTAGGCGAGCGCCGAGGCGCGCCCGTCAAAACGGTCGTCAAGCTGGGTCGAGAAGGGCAGGACATCGACCACAGCGACCGAAACACCGGCGGAATGCAGCGCCAGAGCGAGCGTCTGGCCGGCGAGACCGCCACCGACAATCACCACATCGCCATCGAAGGAAAGCTGTTGTGCCATGACGCCGAGACTAGCGTCTCACGGGGGAATGGGAAGCCGGACACACGGTCGCGGGTCAGTCCTTCATCCATGCTTCCAGCCGGGCACACACGCAGTGCAGGGTTTCGCGGGTGAAGCCGCGCAGGCACTCGACACCGCCGATCTGGCCGACCTGAACCGGGCATTCCATGTCAAGACGCTGGCCCGCTTCGCCCTCACGCCAGACGACGACCTGGATTTCGCTGCGGTCGACGGAAATTTCGACATGGCGCTCGCCCCGGGTCCAGCGCGAGGCATCGCGGTAGTCGGACCATGCGGCGGGCAGGCGCAAGATACCCTTGCGCGGGCGCGGCGGGTCAGGCCGGAAGCCTGCGCGTTTCAGCATGGGCCGAAGAAAGCGCACCGTCGCGCCGATTCCGTAAATCTCGGTCATTGGTCCCCCACCTGCTGACAAGCTTAACCGGTCTTTACCTTCGACTCACGCTTTTGCGGATAAATCGGCGGTCATGGCCAGCTACGATGCCGCTTCCCAGGACGATATGAACGCGAAGGTCCGGCGCGACCCCTCGCGGCTGGGCGCACGACTGCGGTCCGGCGCGGTCGGCCTGCTGCTGATTGGCGCGGGCGCAGCCCTGGCGGCCGCGATCTTCGGGCACAACCCGCTGGACCCGAGCCTCAATGTCGCGACCTCCTCGCAGGCTGCCAATCCGCTGGGCATTCCCGGCGCGGTCGCGGCTGACCTGGCGTTGCAGGCGCTCGGCTGGGCTGCGGGCGGACCGATCCTCGCCCTGTTGGTGTGGGGCAGTATCCTGATCGTGCGCGGTCCGAGACAACGGTCCGCAGCAATGATGACGCTGCGCACGCTGGCCGCCCTGATCGGCATGACCGGGTTCGCGGCCGCCGTGTCGGCGCTGCCCATTCCTCAGGCCTGGCCGTTCGCCGCGGGTCTGGGCGGGGCGTTTGGCGATTTCATCCTGTTCGCCATCTCTGCGCCGCTCGCTGATCTCGGCATCCCGTTCGCAGAAGGCATGGTGGCCGGGCTGGCCTTGATCGTGGCGATTGGCGGGGTGTTCTTCACCTTTGGTTTGCGACCGCGCGACCTGACCGCTGCAGCTGACACCGCCACCTATCTGTGGGCGAGCCTGCTGGTCTGGTGGGACCAGCTGACCGGGACCACGCGCGAGGCCGAACCCGCCGAAGCCCCGAAGGGGCCGCAGCTTGTCGAACCCGCACCGCGTCCCGTTCGCGCGCGTCCGGCACGCCAGAAATCCGAACCGATCAATCCGGCCGTCAAGGTCGCCCCAACCCGCAAGGCGAAAGAAGGCGAGCGCGAGGTGCGCGAGGCGCAAGGCGCCTTGCCGTTCGCCAGGAAGGGCGGGTTCGAGCTTCCGCGCCTTGACCTGCTGAACCGCCCCAAGGCGCGCACCGACGTGGTCGATGAATCCTCGCTGACCCAGAATGCCGAACTGCTGCAAGGCGTGCTGGCCGACTTCGGGGTCAAGGGCGACATCGTCCAGGTGCGCCCCGGCCCGGTGGTCACGCTCTATGAATTCGAACCGGCGCCGGGCGTGAAATCGTCGCGCGTCATCAATCTCGCCGACGACATTGCACGCTCGATGAGCGCCACGGCGGCCCGCGTTGCCGTCGTACCGGGGCGCAATGCGATCGGAATCGAACTGCCCAATCCACGCCGCGAGACGGTGTTCCTACGCGCCCTGTTCAGCTCCAAGGCGTTCGAGGACACCAAGGCCGAGCTGCCGATGGCGCTCGGCGAGACGATTGGCGGCGAACCCTTCATGGCCGACCTGGCTCGCATGCCCCACCTGCTGATCGCGGGCACCACCGGTTCGGGCAAATCGGTCGGGATCAATGCGATGATCCTGTCTCTCCTCTACCGGCTTCCGCCGGAGGATTGCCGCCTGATCATGATCGACCCGAAGATGCTGGAATTGTCGGTCTATGACGGCATCCCGCACCTGCTGACCCCGGTCGTGACCGATCCGAAGAAGGCTGTCACCGCGCTGAAATGGGCCGTGCGGGAGATGGAAAGCCGCTATCTGCGCATGTCAAAGATCGGCGTGCGCAATGTCGCTGGTTTCAACGAGAAGGTGGCGGACGCGCTGGCCACGGGCGAACCGCTCGAGCGGACCGTGCAGACCGGATATGACCGCGATACGGGCGAGCCGGTCTATGAGACCGAATCGATCCCCGCGGAGCGCATGCCCTTCCTCGTCATTGTCATCGACGAGATGGCCGACCTGATGATGGTTGCGGGCAAGGAGATTGAGGGCGCCGTCCAGCGCCTGGCGCAAATGGCACGCGCGGCGGGTATTCACCTGATCATGGCCACCCAGCGCCCGTCAGTGGACGTCATCACCGGCACCATCAAGGCGAATTTCCCGACCCGGATTTCCTATCAGGTCACCTCAAAGATCGATTCCCGCACCATCCTGGGTGAACAGGGCGCGGAACAACTCCTCGGCATGGGCGATCTGCTGTTCATGGCCGGAGGCGGCCGCATCCGCCGCCTGCACGGCCCCTTTGTCACCGACCGCGAGGTCGAGGACGTGGCCAGCTATCTCAAGAAGCAGGGCGTGCCGGACTATCTCGAGGCGGTCACCGAGGAGTCGGACGACGGCGACAGCCCGTTCGGCAGCGAGGGCGAGGGATCGGGCGACGACCTGTTCGACCAGGCCGTGGCCATCGTCGCACGCGACCGTAAGGCCTCGACCAGCTATATCCAGCGCAAGCTGCAGATCGGCTATAACCGCGCCGCCGTGCTGATCGAGCGGATGGAAGATGAAGGCATGATCGGCCCATCCGACCATGCCGGCCGCCGCGAGATCTTCCTGCCGGAACGCGATGTCGCCTGACTTCACGCAGGCGTGAGTCGAATAATTCCTTCCGAGGGTTAGGTTCGTCGCCCGGTAACAAGAGGCTGGCGACATGATCGGCATGGCATTGGCATTGACGCTTCAATCCGCTGCGGGAGTATCGCTCGAACCCGTCTGGGAGACTGACGGATTTTCGCAGCCCGAAAGCGTCGCCTGGTCGGATGAAACCGGCTTTCTCTACGTCTCCAATATCGCGGGCGAGCCGGCGGGCGCCGATGATGACGGCTTCATTTCGCGCGTTCATGCGGATGGCCGGATCGAGACGCTGCGCTGGGCCGAGACGGGCCTGAGCGCCCCCAAGGGCCTGGCGATTGCGGGCGACCGGCTCTTTGTCACCGACATCACCGCCATCGCCGTGTTCGACCTGCAAACCGGCGCCCTGATCTCGCGTCACCCGGTGGAAGGGGCCGGTTTTCTCAATGATGCGCTGGCGCTCGACGATGGCAGCGTGCTGGTGTCAGATTCGGTGACCGGCCGCATTCACCGGCTCGCGGAAGGCGCGGTAACGCTTTGGCTCGAAGGCGAATTGCTGTCGGCGATCAACGGTCTTTATCAGCATGACGGCACGCTGTTCGCCGTGACCATGCGCGACCGGTTTCTCGAGATCGACATGGATAGCCGCGCCGTCACGGTACGCGCCACAGGCATCGCAAGCGGGGACGGGCTGGCACCGCTGCCCGGCGGACGCTGGCTGGCGAACGAATGGCCCGGGCGGTTGTTCGTGATCGGCGCAGACGGGACAGTTGAAACCCTGGAAGACACCCGAGAGACCGGATCGCTGATGAATGATTTCATCCTCGTGGAGGGTCGTCTTTACATGGCCCATCTGCGCGCCGGGACGGTGAGCGCCCGCGATGTCCGGGAGATGAACTGACACGTCATCGCCGTGCTGCGCCGCGGCCATCGCGCTGCCGCATTCAATGCGTTTAGATAGGGCCATGATCACGACCCTGCTCTTGTCTCTGGCCCTTTCCGCGCAAGACGCGGCGACGGCCCAGCCCGAACCCGCCGCCGAAGCCCGGACGGCTGTCCCCGCGCCTGCGATGAGCGATGCGGAACGCCGCGAGGCGCTGGCGGGCGTCAATGCGGCTCTCAATGCAATCGATACGCTGCAAGCGCGCTTCGTCCAGACCAATCCCGACGGATCGCCAGCCACCGGCACGCTGTCTGTGCGCCGGCCGGGGCGGCTGCGGTTCGAGTATGACACGCCCACGCCCGTACTGATCGTCGCCGATGGCACCACAGTGGCGATTCAGGATACCGAACTGGAAACCGTTGACCGGGTCCCGATCCGTTCAACCCCGCTGTGGTGGATCCTGAAATCGGATGTCGACCTGACAGAAGACGCAATCGTTCGCGATGTCTGGCGCGAAGACGGCTTCCTTTACGTCGGGCTTGAAGATGCCGATGAGGACGTCGAGGGCAGCGCGCTTTTCCTGTTCGATGCCGAGACCTATGCGTTGTCGCAGTGGTTCGCCACGGATGCGGCCGGAATGACCACAAGGCTGGTGCTGGAGGATGTCGAAACCGATCTCTCCCTTAATCCGCGCCTGTTCATTCTCGAAGATGCCGATGCACGCGACAGCCGTCGCGACCGTCGCTAGGCGCTGTGACGAAAATGACACGCGCAATAGGTTTCTGATTTTTCATTTGAATATTTCTGAGGCTCGTGTCTTTAATAACACGGCTGGTTGAGAGCTACTGGATCGGCGTCGTCCCCCCGCTTGCGGATCTTTGGCTCTCAATCGCGCCGGCACTATCCCCTCCCGGCGCTCGTGCCAGTCTTCCTCCGGGCACGAGGCACATCAGACAACGCCCGGCCGCACCCCCTCGCGGCCGGGCGTTCCTGTTGTGGTGCAGGTGTGTTTGCGGCAGAAGGGGCAATCCAGCGGCCCGGCAGCAATCATGACAGATCCTGACATTCAACAACTGCTCGACGAAATTCCCTTGCTCTACAAGGCGCGCGCCTTTGCGGACGCGATTGCGGATGCGCGGATCTTCGCGCGCCTCGGCGAGAACCTGTCGGTGTCCGAGCGGGGCCTGGCGCGTGCCTATCTCGACGGGCTGGGTTTCCCCGAGGCCGAACCTGCCACGCTGGGCAGCTGGGAAGAAGCCGCCGATGCCGCCGAAACGCTCGACATCGACCCGCAAGGCTGGGAGGCCGAGGAGATGCTGCGCGCCGGGCTGGTATCGCGCGCCCTGGAGCAGCTTGACGAAGCTGCCGTGGAGACCCTGTTGTCCTACGTCGCCCAGAAGGCCGGGGAGGCCGCCCAGGACGCGGTCGCCTATTTCTCGTCTCTCGCCGACCTGCGCGACGAATCACTTCAGAACGCCGCCGCCGGGATGATGGTGCAGGCCGCCAATGGCGCTGCACTTGTGATTCTTGCAGGCGAGGACGAAGACGAGGATGATCCTCACCCCTTCCTTGCACGCTGGCGCCTGTTCGCGCGCGGCCGCTGGCCGGTCGGCCTGGCCGGAACCAGCTACAACATTCTTTGATCGCGGATTGTCCTGCCCATGTCCTCACTGACCATCGCCACCTGGAACGTCAACTCCGTCCGCCTTCGGGCCCAGCCGCTGATTGCGCCCTTCGTCGAACAGGCCAGTCCGGATGTGCTCTGCCTGCAGGAGATCAAGTGCCGGACCGAGGAATTCCCGGAGAAGACTTTCCGCGAGATGGGCTATTCACATTTCCATGTGCGCGGCATGAAGGGGATGCACGGCGTCGCCATCGCCTCGCGCTATCCGCTCGAAGACCTGCCCGACGAGGATTTCTGCCGTGCCAGCGAGGCGCGCCACCAGCGCGTCCGGGTCAAGGGCATCGAGTTGCACAATTTCTATGTGCCGGCAGGCGGCGACGAGCCCGATCCCGATATCAATCCGCGCTTTGCCCACAAGCTCGATTTTCTCGATCGCATGACGCGCTATTTCGACCGCCGGTCGAACGAGGACGCCGACATGGTGCTGGTCGGGGACTTCAATATCGCGCCGCACGAAAATGATGTCTGGTCGCACAAGCAATTACTGAAAGTCGTCTCCCACACACCGGTGGAAACCGCCGGGCTCGACGCCATGCGTGATGCAGGCGGCTTTATCGACGTGGCGCGCGCGCTGATCCCCGAGGACGAGAAGATCTACACCTGGTGGAGCTACCGCTCGCGGGACTATCGCGCCTCGAACCGGGGCCGGCGGCTTGACCATATCTGGGTGTCGCCGTCCCTGCGCTCACAGGCGCTCGCGGCGGGCCGCAATGCCTTCACGATCTGGGACGAGGAGCGCGGCCGGGAAAAGCCATCCGATCACGTCCCCGTCACGCTGACGCTGTCGCTCTAGTCTGAAAACCGCAAATGGGCGCCCTGAAAGCGCCCCGCCCCGGTCTCGCGGTCATAGGCGCGCTGACGGCCATCCAGCGCTGCGCGCATCACGTCATAGCGCCGCGACAGGTTCTCCTGGAGCGTGCGGCAATCAGGCGCCGGTGCGCTTTCAGCCAGGCGGCGGGCGATTTCGCCTGCCCCCTCGCGCGCCAGCTGGGCATGGCCCTCTTCATGGACTTCGAGCGCGGCGATGAAGCGGTCCCATCGCCGGCGCAGCTCCGGCGAGGCGTCATCGGCATTCATCCAGCGCGGATAGATCACGACCATGTCGAGCCTCACACCGAGCTCGGTCAGCTGACATCCGTGAGCGGACTGGCGCGCCGCGAACTCGAACTCGATGCGAATGCCGGTTTCTCCCACGCCGCGGCCATGCGTGCGCGACTCCAGCGCTGCGTGGAGTGCGCGGGCGTCCCGGCCATGGATTTCGTAATAATGGGTCTGAACCTGCTCCTCGATCACGGGCACAGGCCCGGGCGGGTCAGCATGGGCTGACGCCGTCGCCATCATGGCGAGACCGGCCAAGACCCCCCGGCGCACGCAGTCAGACCTGCAGCCTGTAACCGCCCGATTCGGTGATCAACAGGCGCGCATGGCCGGGATCGGGTTCGATTTTCTGGCGCAGGCGATAGATGTGGGTTTCGAGCGTGTGCGTGGTCACGGCCGGATTATAGCCCCACACCTCGTGCAGCAACTCGTCCCGCCCGACCGGCTTCCCACCGGACCGGTAGAGGTATTTCAGGATGTTGGTTTCCTTCTCGGTCAGCCGAACCTTGCGGGACTCGCCATTGACCAGAAGCTTCATCGCCGGGCGGAATTCATATGGCCCGATCTGGAAAATCGCATCCTCGGACAATTCGTGGCTTCGCAGATGGGCACGGACGCGGGCCAACAGGACCGAGAATTTGAACGGCTTGGTCACATAGTCGTTGGCGCCCGACTCCAGTCCCAGAATCTGGTCGGCATCGGTGACCTGGCCGGTCAGCATGACGATGGGCGCGGAGACCCCGTTCTTGCGCATCAGGCGGCACGCCTCGCGGCCATCCATATCCGGCAGGTCGACATCGAGCAGGACCAGGTCGACCCGGTCTTCCCTGGCGCGTTTCAGGCCGTCACCGGCGGTGGCCGCGCCGACGGTCCTGAATTCCTCATGCAGGGCGAATTGTTCGATCAGCGTCTCGCGCAAATCGTCGTCATCATCGATGAGGAGAATGGTTTTTTGAGCGTTCATGGGTCCGGATCATGCCGGTTTTTGTGCAGGAGGCAATTCCTGCCGGTCGGCCAGAATGGATCGGCAGAATTTGCCGCCTTTGTGCCAAATGATGCCGGAAGGCACTGATTCCGTGACCGGTAAAACCGGCAACGAAATTGCATGGTTAACGTCGATCGCGCAGAAGCCCGTTTCAGCGCGTCCGTTCCGTGGTGGGGGAGGCGCCCGGGACGCGGCAGGCCGCCACACCGGCCCTTCGCGTCCCGCGCCAACCGCTTTGTGATCTTCCGTGATCCATGATTGTCTGCCCGACATGACCGACTGGACCGTGACCACCGCCGGGGAATTCGTGTTTGAGAACACGCGTTTGCGCGCGGCCCTGGGTAAGGGCGGCGTCATCGCCGAATCAGACAAGCGCGAAGGTGACGGCGCCACACCGATCGGCCGGTGGCCCGTGCGCCGCGTGCTCTACCGGTCCGACCGGGGACCGGCGCCGGAGACGGCCCTGCCCGTGCGTCCGATTACTGAGGATGATGGCTGGTGCGATGCCCCCGGCGATGCCGCCTATAACCGCCCGGTCCGCCTGCCCTATCCCGCATCGGCCGAGTCCCTGATGCGCGAGGACGGGCTCTACGACATCATCGTGATCCTGGGCCACAATGACGATCCGCCGGTCGACTCTGCCGGGTCGGCGATCTTCCTGCACTGCGCGCGACCCGACTACGGTCCGACGCTGGGCTGCGTGGCACTGGCGAAGGACGCGCTGCGAGAGGTCCTCAAGGCGATGAATCCCGGCGACACGCTGGGCGTCACGCCCGGCTAGCTGCGCTCGCCGAACAGTGCCGAGCCCACCCGTACCGAAGTCGCGCCGAAACGGATGGCCGTCTCGAAATCCGCGCTCATTCCCATCGACAGCTCCGATACGCCGCACTGCGCGGCGAGATCGGCCAGAAGCGCGAAATGCGGCCCGGCCGGTTCGCGCAAAGGCGGAATGCACATCAGGCCCTCGACCTCGAACCCGTATTCGCGGCGCATGCGTTCGACAAATGCAGCGGCGTCATGCGGCGCGACGCCGGACTTCTGGTCTTCCTCGCCGGTATTGACCTGGACCATCAGGCGCGGCGCGCGCGATTGGCGATCGAATTCCTTGCGCAACGCCTTGGCCAGGCTGTCGCGATCAAGCGTCTCGATGACATCGAACAGCGCCACGGCGTCGGTCGCCTTGTTCGATTGCAGGGGTCCGATCAACCGCAGTTCAAGATCGGCGGAGGTAGCGCGCCGGTGGCTCCAGCGGGACTGGGCCTCCTGGACCCGGTTCTCGGCGAAAACGCGCTGTCCGGCGGACAGCATGGCGTCGATCCGGTCGTCCGGCTGCATCTTCGAGACCGCAACAAGGCGGACAGAAATTGCGCTGCGGCGGGCGGTTTGCGCAGCGGCGGCAATGCGCTGCAGGATGGCAGCGCGGCGATCGGTGATTTCGGAGCGGATATCCATGTCGAGCGGTTGGTATGACGCGTCCCGGGCGCTGGCAAGGGTGGCGCAGCGCGTCGCCGGGCCTTGCGCATGGCCGCTGCCGGCGCTGATTGTCCTGACCGACCCGAACCGGTTTCCGGACCTGGACGGTTTCGCGCGGCAGGTGCCACGAGGCAGCGTGCTGATCCATCGCCATTTTGGCGGCAAGACGGCCCGCCACGAGGCGCACACGCTTCGACAGATTGCCGACGAACGGGACCTGACGCTGCTGATCGCTGCCGATCCCGGCCTGGCGCTCGAGGTCCGGGCCGACGGTGTGCACTGGCCCGAACGGCTCGCGGGCCGGGTGCGGCTGCACCACCCGCCCGGGTTGATCCTGACCGTTTCGGCACATTCGCGTGCTGCCGCGCAGCGGTCCGCCGCGCTCGGGGCGCACGGCATCCTGGTGTCGCCCGTCTTCGCGACGTCGAGTCCGGGATCCGGCCGGCCGATGGGCCGGTGGGCGGCGGCGCGGATCGCACGCGGGGTGGATGCGCCGGTTTATGCGCTCGGCGGGCTTCACATGGGCAATGCTGCGCGGCTGACGGGACTGGGGTTTGCCGGGATCGCAATGGTTTCAGGCATCCGGGCATGAAAAAGCCCGGCACAGGGGCCGGGCCAAACCGTTCAGCGGACGCAATGCGCTAGAAGCGCAGGGCCGATTCGAACTTCACTTCCGGAGCGCGCTCTTCATCGAGCGTGCCAAGCAGAAGGTCCTCGCGGGCGGTAAACCGCACCGCACCGCCAAACCGGAACCGCTCGCCGACATTGACGAAGGCACCAGCCGAGAAGCCGTCCGAGTCGAAGCGCTCGCTGGGATCATTGTCGAGACCCAGCGTGAAGCCCCAGCGCTCGCCGGCGCTGAATTCGAACTGCGTGTCGGGATTGTCGAAGGCGACGCTGGGGACGTTGTCCGGCGTGGCAAAGGTGAAGGCCTCATACCACGGCTGCGTCGCCGCAGAGCCTGCCTGGCTGGTCTGCTCGGGATCGGCAAAGGCGCTCGGCGCAGCGACAATCAGTGCCGCAGCGGTGAAAACACCAGCCAAACCAATGTGATAGATTCGATCCGTCACGATGAGCATCCCTTCCAGTCCCGCAGTATAGCCATCCGACGCCCTGAGTCGAAGGTCTTTTCGGGAGGAAAACGACTCTGCGCCCAAAGTGTTGCGCAAAATCCATGATTTTTAGTAGCGCAATCCCGCTTCAAGCAGGACTGAAACGCCGTCGCGGGTATCGACCCGTCGCTGTCCGCTTGCATCCAGCCTGGAAAACCGGGTGTCTTCATGCCGGATCGCGAACCCGACAAGCGCGTGATCGCCGATCAGGCGCGATGCGGCGAACTGGACCGCGCGCTGGGATTCGTGGATCAGGGAATCGTCCGACAGCCCGGCTTCCACACCGAACCGCCATTGGCCCCGGTCGAGCGCCGCCCCGGCCGACATGGCGGCGTAGTCTCCGGCGTCGAGAAGCGACAATCCGAACAACATCGAATCGCGTTCGACCCTGACCCCCACCTGCCAGGCGGTGTGATCACCGGCATGGGCGGGATCAGCCGGGTCCGCGTGAAGCACGGACAGTGCGGCTTCGATCCGGGTTTCGCGCGCGAAGGTGTGGTCGAAGGAGACCGCCAGTTCGGCAGCATTCTCGAGCCGTGATGACGACAGGGCCGTCAGCGTCGTACCGGGAAGGACAACTGCCTCCCGCGCGGCATTGCAGGTATCGACGCCGCAGGCATCGGCGTCCGGCGCAAAGGACGCGGTGACCCGCAGGCCGACGATGCGCTGGGACTGCACCAGAAGGCGCGGCGAGAATCCCGACGCCGTATTGGCGGTGCGGATCGCCGCATGGCCGCCCGGATCGAGCGCCCCGCCATCGAGCCGCAGCGTGCGCATGGCGCTGACGCCGGGCAATGCCTCGACCGACGCCGCGCCGGGGCCCAGGCCAGCGCGAACCTCTCCCCATCCGCCACGCACGAAGACGTGTGCCGATTCCAGCGCCACGCGGCCGTCCTCGTCCGGGCGCGGTGCGGAAACGTAGCGCCCGGTCGCGAGGGACCGCAGGAGGATTGTGCCGGAGACGGGGCAAGCGGACGTGGCGAGAGCGCAGTCCCCGGCCCGGTCGGCAAAACCGCTGCGCCCGTGGTCGCGCTGGGCACGCAAGCGGAAGCGCGCACCCCAGCGAAGGCCCGAATCGGTAATGGCCTCGGCATCGAGGAAGGTATCAAGGTCAACGAGGAGCCCGTCTGAAACAGGATCGGTGTCGCCCGCTCCCGCAGCCAGAGACAGGTCGGCCCCCGCTTCGATGCGAAACGGGCCGAACGTGTCAATTGAGCTGGATTGTGTGGTGGCGGTCGATGGCGTGGCCGCGAGTGCCGACAGCAGGAGCGCGGAAAAAAGTATTTCCGTCGTCCGCATCATGGTCGCTCGCGGCCTCACCGGTCGGCCCCGTCCCCCCGGACGTTCGCGTATGAAAGGACCCTGATGACCGGTTCGGGTCAAGGCGGCCGGACACGAAATACGGCAAGAAGATGGCGCATGTGGCAGCGGGGTCACAGGGGCGCCGATGGCCGAGCCGGGATTCGGGGGTGTTCAAAGGCAGCGGAAACAGAAACACATAGCCCCGGTGGCGCACTGCCGATTGCATGCTATAGAGCGATCCCGTCTTGCGACGCGGCCGCGTTCCGTGTTCTGTTTCGCGCCGTTTCAAGGAGCCTTTTCACGATGACTGTCCGTCAGCCGATCCTGTGGGCGATTCTCGCCGCCATTCTGGTCCTGTCACCCGCCTGTTCCTCGCTTCGCGGCGGAGACAATGCGGACTCCGAGAACAATCGCGGAGGGCTCCGCATTCCCAGCTTCGGGGGCGGTGGCTCCAACGAAGTCGCCGGCATCGGTGTCAATTCCTATCTGTGGCGCGCCAGCCTCGACACGATCAGCTTCATGCCGCTGCAGGAAGTCGATCCGTTCGGCGGCGTCATCATCACGGACTGGTACGCCAATCCGGAACTGCCGAGCGAGCGTTTCAAGGTCACGGTCTACATTCTCGATACACGCCTGCGCGCCGATGCGCTGTCCGTCCGGGTTTTCCGACAGGAGAGCCAGGGAAGTGGCAACTGGGTGGACGTCACCGTCAGCCCGGAAACCGCTGTCGAAATCGAAAACGCGATCCTGACCCGTGCTCGCCAATTGCGGATTTCCAATCTGGAATCCGAATAAGCCGAGCGCTGTCCGGTCGCGCCCTGACTGACTGAGGGCGCCACGACATGACCCGTTACAATCCCCGCGAGGCCGAGCCGCAATGGCAGGCCGCCTGGGCCGAGGCCGGCATCGACAAGGCCGGTGACCCGACCCGCCCGGATCGCGAAAAATACTATGTGCTGGAGATGTTCCCCTATCCGTCGGGGCGCATCCATGTCGGCCATTCGCGCAATTACGCGATGGGCGATGTCGTGGCCCGCTACAAGCGTGCCAAGGGCTTCGACGTCCTGCACCCGATGGGATGGGACGCATTCGGTCTTCCGGCCGAGAACGCGGCCCGCGAACGCGGTGTGCATCCGCGTGACTGGACACTGGAAAACATCCGCGTCATGCGCGGCCAGCTGAAGCGCCTCGGCCTGGCGATCGACTGGACACGCGAGATCGCGACCTGCGAGCCGGATTATTACAAGCACCAGCAGGCCATTTTCATCAAGCTGTTCGAGCGCGGGCTGGTTCATCGCAAGAAGGCCAAGGTGAACTGGGACCCGGTCGACCAGACCGTCCTGGCCAACGAGCAGGTTGTCGACGGGCGCGGCTGGCGCTCGGGCGCCATGGTTGTGCAGCGCGAGCTCGACCAGTGGTTCTTCAAGATCACCGACTACGCCGACGAATTGCTCGATGGCATCGACACGCTGGATCGCTGGCCGGAAAAGGTCCGGCTGATGCAGCGCAACTGGATCGGGCGCTCGCGCGGGGCGCGGGTGCTTTTCCCCTTCGTGGAGAAGGAAGATGTCAGACGCTATGGCTGCGAAGGCATTGAAGTCTTCACCACGCGTCCGGACACCCTGTTCGGTGCCAGCTTCCTGGCGCTGGCACCCGACCACGTCATCACGACCGCCCTGGCGGAGGACGACCCTGCGATTGAATCCTTCCAGGATTATTGCCGCCGCACGGGCGTCAGCGAGGAAGAGATTGAAAAGGCCCCCAAGCGCGGCCTGGATCTCGGGCTGAAAGTTCGCCACCCGTTCGACAAATCGTGGGAAATACCGGTCTGGACCGCGAATTTCGTCCTGTCGACCTACGGGACGGGTGCGATTTTCGGGTCTCCCGCCGGCGACCAGCGCGACCTCGATTTCGCGCGTAAGTACGATCTGCCCGTCACGCCTGTCGTGCTGCCCAAGGGCGCCGATCCCAAGACCTACACGGTATCCGACGAGGCCTATACGGAAGGCGGGACGCTGTTCAATTCCCGCTTTCTCGACGGATTGTCGACCGAGGACGGGATTGAGCGCGCCATCGCCGAGCTGGAATCGCGCAAGCTGGGCGAAGGGGCCACCACCTATCGCCTGCGCGACTGGCTGGTGTCGCGTCAGCGCTATTGGGGCTGTCCGATCCCGATCATCCATTGCGACAATTGCGGCGCGGTGCCGGTGCCGGAAGAATTCCTGCCGGTGCGCCTGCCCGACGACGTCACCTTCGACAAGCCGGGCAATCCGCTCGACCGGCATGACGAATGGCGCCATGTCGATTGTCCCGAATGCGGGGCGCCGGCCAAGCGCGAGACCGACACGCTCGACACCTTCGTGTGCTCGTCCTGGTATTTCCTGCGCTTCACCTCGCCCTGGCGCGAGGATGCGCCCTTCGACCCCGAGGTCGCCAAGGCATGGATGCCGGTCGACCAGTATGTCGGCGGGATCGAACATGCGATCCTGCACCTGCTCTATGCGCGCTTCTTCACGCGGACCTTGCGCGATTGCGGCCTGATCGACCTGCCGTCTGGCGAGCCGTTCGCCGGCTTGTTCACGCAAGGCATGGTGACCCATCGCACCTACCGGGCCGAGGACGGACGGTGGCTGGGCCCCGACCAGGTCGAGGAGCGCGGCGAGGGCATGGTCGAGATCGCGAGCGGCAAGCCGGTGACGGTTGGCGCGCTCGAGAAGATGTCGAAGTCCAAGAAGAATGTCGTCGACCTCGACGCCTTCATCGAGGATTTCGGGGCCGATGCCGCGCGCTGGTTCGTCCTGTCGGATTCGCCGCCCGAGCGCGATGTCGAGTACACCGCCGAAGGCGTCGACGGCGTCTGGCGTTTCATCCAGCGCGTCTGGACCCTGTTCGACACCCACTCACCCGATGCGCCGCCCCCGGGCAGTCCGGTTCCCGATGTCGAGGGGGCTGACCTCGCCCTGCGGCGCTCGGTCCACCGCGCCGTCAAGGACGTGTCCGCTGCGATCGAGGGCTTCCGGTTCAATTCGGCCGTGGCCAGCCTGCACGAACTCGTCAATGACCTGCGGCGCCACACGCCGCAGGGCGAAGCATCGCAGGCGGTTCGAAGCGAGGCGCTGGGTCTGCTCGCGCGGATGCTCGTGCCCTTCATGCCGCATCTGGCCGAATCCTGCTGGGAACGTGCCAGCGGCACGGGTCTGGTGGTCATGCAACCCTGGCCGGACTATGATCCGGGCCTCGTTGTCGCCAACACCGTGACCCTGCCCGTGCAGGTGAATGGCAAACGGCGCGGCGAGATCACGGTGCCGCGTGGTGCGCCGTCCGATGAGGTGGAAGCCGCCGCCAGGGCCGACGCGGCCGTGGCCCGTTCCCTGGACGGGCTGACAGTGCGCAAGGTGATCGTGGTGCCAGACCGGATCGTCAACATCGTTGCGGGGTAGGATTATGGATCGCCGGACACTGATTGCCGCAACCCTGTCGGGCTGCGCACTGATCCTCTCGGGGTGCGGTTTCCAGCCGCTCTATGGCGGTGGTCCCAGCGGCGTCCGACTGGACGGAATCTCGCTCGAACAACTCGGCGACGAGCGGATCGACTACCTGCTGCGCGACGAATTGCGTGACAGTTTCAGCCGGAGCGGCGGCCGGTATCGCCTGGTTCTTGAACCGGCGGAGGTTCGCCGCACCGGGTCGGGCATTGGCGCGGACGGGATTGCCACGCGTTACGATCTCCTGCTGACGGTCAGCTTCCGGATTTTCGAAACCGGCAATCCGGATCCGGTCTTCGACGGGTCGGCATCGGGGGCGGGCACGTACAACATCCCGCTGCAACCCTATGCGGCCATCACCAGCCAGCGCGAAGGCGAAGAGCTTGCTGCCCGCTCGGCGGCGAACCGGATCACGCTCCAGGTCGCTCGCTTCCTGCGGACCGCCGAAGGCCGATAGATGAAGGCGAGCGCCCGCGAAGCCGCAGGCGCCATCGCCCGGCCGGGCGATTTCCGGGCCTGGCTGATCTACGGGCCGGACCGCGGCCTGGTCCGCGAGCGCGCGGCGCAGCTTGCCAAGAAGCTGCTACCGGCCGAGGACGACTTTGCCGTCACCCGCCTGACCGAAGACGACATTAAGGCCGATCCGGCCAGCCTGGCCGACGCCATGGCGGCGATGTCGCTGATGGGCGGGGACCGGCTGGTCGAACTGCGCCTGACCAATGGCAGCGCCCCGGCCGCGACCTATCTGAAGGACCTCGAAAAGGGCGAGTATCAGGCCGAGGCCCGCCTGGTCATCGAGGCCGGAGACCTGAAGGGCGGAGACGCCCTGCGCAAGGCCGTCGAGGCCAGCGGCATAGCGATCACCATACCCTGCTTTGCGGACTCGGCCGCTGACCTGGCGACGCTGGTCAATGACGCGCTGGCCGAAGAGGGTCTGTCGCTCGACGCCGAGGCCCGCGCCTTGTTGGTGCCGCAGCTGGAAGGCGACCGGGGACTGGCACGCTCCGAGATCGAGAAACTCATTCTCTACAAGGGGCCGCGCGGTCATCGTGCGGAAGGCGAGGACGTGGTGACGGTCGAGGATATCCGCGACTGCACGTCGTCCGGCGGCGAGGACGCGATGGACCGCCTGGTCGAGCCGGCGCTCGCAGGCGATGTCGCCACAGCGGACCGGGTCTATGCGCGGCTGCTGGCTGCCGGAGACAATCCTGTGGGCATTTTGCGCGCGATCCAGCGGCGGCTCGACCTGATCGGGGAAGCCCATGCCGGCGGCGGACCGGCGGCGGCGCAGCGATTTGGCGCACCGCGCTTTGGTCCCTCACAAGCGATGTTCGGCCGTCATGTCGAGATCTGGCGGGGGGCGGGGTTCGACGCGGCGCGCGAGGCGGCGCTCGACACCGAGCGGGCGGTCAAGTCGACCGGAAGCCCCGCAGAAAGCCTGGTCGGCGACCTGATCCTGAAGCTGGCGCTGAGGGCATCGCGCCGCCGCTAGGCCGCCTGATCCATGAAGCGCGCCAGGGCGACGTCCTTTTCGGTCACGCCGTCCGCGTCATGCGTCGAGAGCGTCACATCAACCTTGTTGTAAACATTGAACCATTCGGGATGGTGATCCATCTGCTCAGCTTTGAGCGCGACGCGCGCCATGAAGCCCCAGGCGGTGTTGAAATCGGCAAATTCATAGATCTTGCGGATGGCGTCCCGGCCCTCGACGGCGGTCCAGCCTTCAAGGTCACCCAGGGCGGCGGCAGCTCCGATGCGGTCGGTCATGATATTCGTTTCCTTTACCGTGATTGCAATCAAGCTGGTGGCTGGCGCCGCTGCGGGCAAGCCATCAGGTGAAAATTAACGCGTGTCTGCCAGTCTCCCGGCCCTGAATGGAAGGGAGGATGCCATGACACGTTTTCTGGTTTCCGACACGAATCCCGGTGGCAGCAAGCTGGAAGACATCCTGCTGGACCTGCGCGCCGACGTTCTCAAACGCTGCACGAAGATCGCCGAAGATCATCGGCCTGAAGCCCTGCATGTGCTGGCAAACAATGTGAAGGTGCTCGAACACCTCACGGCCGCGATCGAGCTGGCGCAAAACTCGACTACGCTCCTCGACCGGGCATTCGGACCCTCCGAAGCCTCCGAAGGCGGCCCGCCCCGGATCGGTGTGGCTTAGGTTTCCAGGCCCCTATTTCTCCTCCCGCTTGCGGGGTGAATGCCCCGGACTTGATCCGGGGCGAGGGGGGCATTTCCCTCCTCCACCACTTCGTGGTCCCCCTCCCCCGTGAACGGGGGAGGAAATGATTTGCGATTACTCCGCCGCCGTCAGACCCAGCGCGCCGAACATGTTGGTATCGGCGCTGACGTCCGGATTGGGCGTGGTCAGCAATTCTTCGCCCACGAAGATCGAGCCCGCCCCCGCCAGGAAGCACAGCGCCTGCAATTCGCGGCTCATGCCCTCCCGGCCCGCCGACAGGCGCACGGTGGATCTGGGCATCATCAGGCGTGCCGCCGCAATCGCGCGGACGAAGTCGACACCGTCCAGCGGCTCGGCATGCGCCAGCGGGGTGCCGCCCACCGGAACCAGGTGATTGACCGGAACGCTCTCGGGATGCGGGTCGAGATTGGCGAGTTCCATCAACAGACCGATGCGGTCGTCCTCGCTTTCGCCCATACCGATAATTCCGCCGCAGCACACCGAAATGCCCGCTTCGCGCACCTTCGCCAGCGTGTCGATCCGGTCCTCATAGGTCCGGGTCGTGATCACGGATTGGTAGTATTCGCGGCTGGTATCGAGATTGTGGTTGTAATAATCGAGCCCGGCGTCTTTCAGCGTCTGTGCCTGCCCGTCCTTCAGCATGCCAAGCGTGACACAGGTCTCCATGCCGAGGCTTTTGACGCCTTCGATCATGTCGCACACGGCCTTCTCGTCGCGCGGTTTGAGGTCGCGCCAGGCGGCCCCCATGCAGAAGCGCGTGGCCCCGCCGGCTTTGGCGCGCTCTGCGGCTTCCATCACGGCGTCGAGCGGCATCAGCTTCGATGCCTTCACCCCGGTCTTGTGGAAGGCTGACTGGCTGCAATAGCCGCAATCCTCGGCGCATCCGCCGGTCTTGATCGAAAGCAGCTGCGACTTTTGAACGGCATTGGCGTCATGGTTGCGCCGATGCACACTCTGCGCGGAGAAAATCAGGTCGTTGAACGGCGCGCGATACACGGCCTCGGCCTCGGCGCGGGTCCAGTCAGAGCGCGGCGCGGCCAGGCGATCAATGTCGAGAAGGTCCAGAGGCATGTCGAATCCCGTTCAGGCTGACGCGCAAACTAGGCAGGGCGGGTGGAGGCGGCAAGCGATCCGTGCCCTGTTCTGGCTGACTTTTGTGGTTGTCACCCTCCTGGCGCTGACACCGGGACCAGCGATGCCGCCCGTGCTGCTGGGCGCCGACAAGCTGAAGCATATCGCCGCCTTCGCCGCGCTTGCCGGGCTGGCACGTCTGGGCTGGCCCGGGCTGCGGATCTGGTTGCTGGTCCTCGTGCTGATGGCACATGGCGCCTTCATCGAGATCGTGCAGGGCTCGCCCATTCTGGGGCGCGAGACATCGCTGGCCGACCTGGGCGCTGACGCGGTCGGGATCGTCATGGGTCTGGCGTCGGCCTGGCTCTGGGTCCGGGTGCGCCGGACATGAGCCGGCCACCCTACAAACCCTTCCATCATGGCCCGCCGCGTTTCCAGGTGGCGCTGGGGCAGATCGAGCCCGGGCTGTGGCTGTCACCGGACCCCGAAGCCGGCTGGCTGCCGGAGAAGAACAGGCGGCTGGATGCAGACCCGGACAAGTATTACCGGGGCCGTCCCGATGCCGCCGCAGCAGAGGCCGAGGCCCTGATGCGGGTCTGTGAGGCAACCGGGCAGCAGGCGCCCCGGCGCGATGAGCCCGACCTGATCCGGGCCGGGCGGCTGGTCAGCGACGACCTCGTCGTGATGCAACAGCTTGAGGCTGGGTGGACCGCGACCGCGCTGCTGCTGGCGCAGCCGACCTTTTTCTCGCTCGAGGACAGTTTTGACCGCGAGTTGTTCGCCCTCCACACCCCGGTTCCGGGCGGGGTTCCGGGGCTGGCCACGAAGATCGCGAAAGTGTTCGACCGGATGCCCGCCGGCGGCGTGTTCGAGCGATTCAACTGGACGGTCCAGATCGGACATGAGCGCTGGTGGCCGCACGGCTCGGCGATGCGCGAGCAATTGGACACCCAGTCGCCGGAAGACGCGGCCCGGCAGCTTTACCTGCGCGTCGAGCGCCAGACCCTGGTGCGGCTGGAGGAGACCGGTGCGGTGCTGTTCTGCATCCGCATCTGCCTTGATCCGCTCGCCGAGGCGCTGGCCGATCCTGCCGACCGCGAGGCCTTTGCCAGGAACTGGCGCGCCGCGGGCGCGGATGCGCTCGCCTACAAGCGCTGGGGACAGTTTTCGGCCCCGGTCGAGGCGGCCCTGAAGGCCATGGCATAGAAAAAGCCCCGGTGTTTCCACCGGGGCTTTCGCTTGCGTCACACCCGCCTAGTTGTTCGGCGGCGGGGTGTAGGTCGGATCCTCCGGATCGGAGGGATCGGGCAGACCGGGGGCAGGCGGCTCGCTGCCCCAGTGATCACCGGCCCAGTTGGGCGGCAATTCGCCGGTCTTGTCGAAGCGTTTCGTCATCGCAATCACCACGCCCGAGAGCATGATCAGAGCCACAACGTTCGGCAGCAACATCGACGCATTGGCGATGTCGCCAAACCGCCAGAGGCCGTCGACATTGACGATCAATGTTCCGATGAAGGCGATGGCCACCCAGAAGAAGCGGAAGGGGCGCGCGGCCCAGTCGCCAACCAGATAGGTCACCGATTGTTCGGCGTAGTAGGACCAGCCAATGATGGTGGTAAAGGCGAACAGGCCCTGTGCCGCCAGGATGACCCAGGCCCCGCCCAGCATGCCGGTCGAAAAGGCTGCCGTGGTGATGGCCGAGGCTTCGAGCTCGGTCGACATCCAGGCGTAGGGAACCACACCGCCGTCAGACGGATAGGCCCCTTCGACAACCAGGATGACCAGCGCCGTCATGGTGCAGATGATCATCGTGTCGATAAACACGCCGAGCATGGCGAATTCGCCCTGCTTGACCGGGTTCTTGGTCTGGGCCGCAGCATGCGCGATCGGAGCGGAACCCTGACCGGCCTCGTTCGAGAACAGGCCACGAGCGACACCGGCGCGAACCGCGGCGAGCACACCGTAACCGGCGACACCGCCCACTGCCTCACGGAACCCGAAGGCATGACCGAAGATCTGGGCGAAGGCGCCCGGGATATGGTCGGCATGCGTGATCAGGACGTAGAGCGCGGCGAGCAGGTAAGCGCCTGCCATCAGCGGAACGAGATTGCCGGCCACTTTGCCGATCGACTTGATGCCGCCAATGATCACGATGAAGACCAGGGCCGCGAGGAAGGCGCCGACGGCCCAGTTCGGAAGGTCGACCCCGAGCGTCGTCGCCGCTTCGACCGCCGATTGCGTCACCGAGTTGGCCTGCAATGCGCCGCCGGTGACCACTGCGGAAAGAAGCGTGCCGAGGCAGAAGAGGATGGCGAGCCAGCCCCAGCCCTTACCGAGGCCATTCTTGATGTAATACATCGGACCGCCGTGGAAGTGGCCGTCGGGGTGTTTCTCGCGGTAGCGGACGGCGAGGCTGGATTCGGCGAAGGCCGCCGCCATGCCGAAGATTGCCGTGACCCACATCCAGAAGATGGCACCGGGTCCGCCCAGCGCGATGGCCGTCGCGACGCCGGCAAGATTGCCGGTCCCGACCTGTCCGGACAGGGCCGTTGAAAGCGCATTCCAGGGCGTGATCTCGCCCTCGCCTGTGCCCTTGCGGCCCGAGCCGAAGAGTTCGGCCGTGGCCGGGAACAGCCGCTTCAGCGGCCGGAAACCCAGCATGATCATGAAATATAGACCGGTGCCCAGCAGCGCGATCGTGATGATGCCGACCGGCAGGATGCGCTGATCGCCCCAAGTGCCGCCCCACAAGAAGTCGCTGAAAGTGGTCGCAGCGTCAAAAAATCCGTCCATGGTTCTCCCCGAGTGTCCACGTCGGCGCGCAGCCTAGAAGGCTCGCACCGTGACGCAATGGGTTTTTTTGCCGGGAGATGTCCGTTGACTGACGAGGTTGTAACGGGTGCGCACCGGCGCAAACCGCTAAACATCCCGGCGAAACGAAGCGGGGAGTTCCACCATGAAATCCATCATTGCAGGCGGTTTTGCCCTTGTCCTGGCGCTCGGCGCTCCGGCGATTGCACAAGAGCTGAACGCCAGTCAGCGCGACGCTGTCGTGGCCGCCGCCGCCGCGGCGGTGGAGGAGAATTTCTACGATTCCGAGCGCGGTGCCGCCATCGCAGCCGAGCTGCGCGAAGCCTGGCAATCCGGAGCGTTTTCAGACGCCGATACGGCGGAAACGCTGGCCGACGCGCTTCGCGACCGCCTGCATGTTCATGACAATCACTTTGCCGTGCGCCGGGCCCCACCGGGCGCTCCGCGCGGAGAATCAGGACCGGACGAAGCGGGGGAGCGGGCCTGGCTCGCAGCGATGGCCCGTACCAATTACGGCTTCCAGGAAGTCTCGATCCTGCCCGGCAATGTCGGCTATATCGACATGCGCGAGTTTGCCCCCACCCAGCTGGGCGGCGACACCGCTCTGGCGGCGCTGAATTTTGTGGAAAACACCGATGCGGTGATTTTCGACATGCGCCAGAACCGGGGCGGGGCGCCGTCCATGGTCCAGTTCCTGATCAGCCATTTCCTCGATCCGCGCGAGGAGACCATCATCAACACCTTCGTTTCCAGCGCGCGCGACTATCCGTCCGAGCTTCAGGCGCTGGCATGGCTGCCGGGCGAATCCCGCCCCGACGTGCCGCTTTACGTGTTGACGAGCGGGCGAACGGGCTCGGCCGGCGAAGCCTTCCCCTACCACCTCCAGGCTATGGAACGCGCGACAATTGTCGGTGAGACCACCTATGGCGCAGGCAATCCGGGCGGGTTTTTCCCGTTGCCGCACGGGCTGGAGATTTTCGTCTCGACCGGATCGGCCCGCAACCCGATCACGGGCACGAACTGGGAAGGCACGGGTGTGATCCCCGATGTGGAGACTACAGCCGATGCCGCGCTCGATGCGGCCCTGGCCCTGGCCTATGCCGCGATCCTTGAAACAGCCACCGATGCGGCCCAGCGCCAGGGGCTGGAATGGTCGCGCGAAGCCATCGCGGCCCGTCAAGCACCCGTGATGCTGGATGCCCCCGAAATCTATGCCGGCGCCTACGGGCCGCGCCGGGTCTGGCTGGAGGACGGGGAGCTGATGTATCAGCGTGCAGAAACGCCTGCGCGCCGGATGATCCCGCTCGGGTCTGACCGCTTCATGCTGGAGGGGCTGGATACGGTCCGGGTCGGATTCAGCGTTGAGAATGGACGGGCCGTCTCGATGACCCTGCAATCGCTTGAACAGCCTGACAGCGTGTCGCCTCGCAGCGACTAGCGGCCCTGACCATTGTGGGAGCGGATCGCGAACACGCCCCACACCCAGTCCGAATCGTCCTGGCCGCGCAGCGCAGTGTCACTGTCGCGCGGCCAGACGATCATGGCCGGGCCGTAACCACCGATACCCAGCGCTTCACCATCCATCGACAGGGCTAGGATGACGTCGTGGTCGGCCAGGCGCGCCGCCGGAATGGTGCGCCGGTAGCCGTCCAGGGCGGTGATGGTGACGCGTGATCCCGATGCGCTTGCCGCGCCAAGGACATCGCGCAAAAGCGGCCCGCGAAACTCATGCGCCTCCCCGCCCAGCGGAAACCTCACCTCGACGGAGTGTGCTGGCAGGGATTGCAGGTCCGCCAGCGTGAAGGCGCGGGCATCGCGAAAGCTGATATCGTAGGCCGCGAAAAGCGGTTCGGTGGCGCTGGCGGACGCGCCGCGGTCGGTCTCGCTGACCTCGCCCATTACCGTCACCAGCGCGCCGCCTTCGGGGGCCGGTTGCCCCTGCCCGCAGGCTGACAGAATCAATACTGCAAGTGCGGTTACAAGGGCGCGCATCACGAGGCCTCTCCTTGGACTGGGACGACTTCACTCTAGTCACGCCCGGCACGAGCCGTGAAGGAAATTCGCGTTCCGGCCCGGCGTCTCCACCTGAGCGCGGCGGAACGAGTCGCGCCGGGCAGGCGTTTCCTTCCCGGTCCCGTCACCATCGAGGTTCTTCATGCCCGCGCAGGTCAGCCGCCAGGAAATCCAGCAAATCCTCGCCGATAGCGGCTATTCCGCCGGTCAGCGGGAGGAAAGACTGAAGGAAGCGCTGACCATCCTTTCCGCTGAAGAAGCCGAGGCGGACGGGCCTGATGGCGAACGCTCGCGCCTGATCCGCGAAATCGAAGCAACGCTCGACCGGCAGGCCGCAAACCAGGATGCCGCCGAGCACGCCGAAGACACCTGATCCGCGACGCGCTGACCCGCCCCTTCCCGTTAATCGGAGATCACGACATGTCCCGTTTTGCCGCCATGGTCGTTGCCGCCACAGCGATGACACTGTCCCCTGGCATGGATGCCTTCGCCGACGATCAGGAACCCGCCACGGCGCATGCCCGCCTTCAGCTGGCCGACGGGACGCCGGCGGGGGAGGTCATGCTGACTGAAACACCGAGCGGGGTGCTGATCGAGGCCCATCTGACAGGATTGCCGCAGGGCACGCATGGTTTTCACATCCACCAGACCGGCGCCTGCGAACCGGATTTCGATGCCGCAGGCGGTCACCTCGCGGACCCGGATGGACAGGCGCACGGCTTCCTGGTGCCGGGCGGGCCGCATCTCGGTGACCTGGAGAACATCCATGTCCCCGAGACCGGCGAACTGACGGTCGAAACCTTCAACACCCGCGTTTCACTCGACGAGAATGGCGCACTGATGGATGGCGACGGCGCTGCCATCTTGGTGCATTCGGGCCCTGATGATTACCGGAGCCAGCCCTCCGGCGATGCCGGGGACCGGATTGCCTGCGGTGTGATCGTGGCCGGTTAGGCCGCCTGTTCCGGTTTGAACACCAGCCTCAACGCCGATCCGGTCTGGAGGGGGATCAGCTCGATCTTCCCGCCGGCCTTTTCGGCGGACGCCTGCATGATCTGGTAGCCCAGCCCGCCCTTCGGTCCATCCTCGCCCCAGCCCCGGCCATCGTCACTGCACTCCAGTTCAATCGCACCGTCCTTCGACGATGCGGTGAGGGTGATGCACCCTTGCGAGACACCCGTGAAGGCGTGCTTGAAGGAATTGGCCGCGAACTCGTTGATCAGGGTCGCAATGGCGGTGGCCTGGTCGGGTGAAATGTCGACGCTGTCTGCCTTGACCTCGATCGCGATCCCGTCCGGCGACATGTCCTGAAGCAGCCGGCCCAGATCGGTCAGCAATCGGGCAATATCGACGTCGCCGCTGGTGCTGGACTTCTGGATCTGCTCGTGGATCAGCGAGGCGGCGCGGATGCGGCTTTCGATCCGCTCCAGCGCGGCATCGGCCGCGCCTTCGCCGCCGGAGCGGCCGATACTGACCAGCGAGGCGATCATTTGCAGCGAGTTCTTGACCCGGTGGTCAGTCTCCCGGCGCAAGGTGTCGAGCTGGCGGAGTGCCAGGCGAAGTTCGAGTTGCTTCATCACCTGCCGGGCCAGTACCCGGACGGTTTCGCGCTGAAGGTCAGTCAGATTTCGCGGCTTCGTGTCGAGCACGCACAGCGTCCCGATCGGCATGCCGTCCGACGTCTTCAGCAAGGCGCCTGCGTAGAAGCGCAACCCGTCCTCTGGTGCGAGGCATAACGGGTTGTCCGCCATCCGGGCATCGGCGAGCGTATCGGGAATTTCGACGAAGTCGTTTTCCAGGATGACGTGCGAGCAGATCGAGGTTTCGAGCGGCGTCTCGCGCACGCCCAGCCCGACCTCGGCCTTGAACCACTGGCGGTGCTCGTCGATCAGGTTGACGACGGAGATCGGTGCGTCGCAAATCGTCGACGCCAGGGCGACGATATCGTCAAACTCCGCTTCGCGCGGCGTGTCGAGAATGTCGTAGCGGCGCAGCGCCGCGAGACGATCCGCTTGTCGTGGGTGGACAGCAGCTTTCATAAGCAACCTTATACAGGCTCCCTGCACCGTTCAAAGTCCGCATTCCGCCTGCTTGACGGGCTCTTGCGTCCTCCCGTTCAATGGGTGCCAGGCAATCGGGAGGCCGTCATGGCCGAACACCGCATCTTCAAGATGAGCTTTGCGAGCGTTTATCCGCATTACGTTGCGAAGGCCGAAAAGAAGGGGCGAACCAAGGCCGACGTCGATGAGATCATCCACTGGCTCACGGGCCATGATGATGCCGCGTTGAAGAGGGTGCTCGCCGACAAGTCCGATTTTCGAGCCTTTTTTGACGACGCACCCCGGCTCAATCCCGACCGGGCGCTCATCAAGGGCGTAGTGTGCGGCGTGCGCGTCGAAGAGGTCGAAGACAAGCTGATGCGCGAGATCCGCTATCTCGACAAGCTGATCGACGAACTCGCCAAGGGCAAGGCGATGGAGAAGATATTGCGGGTGCCGAAAGACTGATTTCGCTACCCGGCTCAGGAAATCAGGACCCGAAGGGGAAGCAATCGCGACCGCGCGTCCGCAGCGAAGGCCGACTAATCCGGCCGACCGGCCCTTCGAGGATAACAGCGCAGGGGCAGCTCCGGTCGGAGGTCCCGGTATTGTGAAATGGCGCACCCAAGAGGATTCGAACCTCTGACCTCTGCCTTCGGAGGGCAGCGCTCTATCCAGCTGAGCTATGGGTGCAGGCCGGGATGCATCCCTTACAGGGCTTGCGCCTTCCGTTCAATGCAGCCATTCCCTAATTGCGCAGGTGCTGTCACACGACTCCCAGGGAAACGCGACCGGAATGGATGCCGCCCACATTCTGCTTCTGGTTTCGACCAGCCTGATCCTGCTGGCGGTGGCTGGCGCCGCCCTGTTGCGGCAGGCCGGCGCGCCGCTGCTGTTGATGTTTCTCGGCATCGGCATGCTGGCGGGCGAAGAGGGTCCGGGCCAGATCTTCTTCAATGACTACGGCCTGGCCTATGGCTTCGGATCGCTGGCACTGGCGCTGATCCTGTTCGATGGGGGATTGGGAACCAGCCTGCGTCGCTTGCGCGGCGTGCTGCGCCCCTCGCTGACCCTGGCAACCGCCGGCGTGCTGATTACGGCCGGGATCACGGCGGCCGGCGCCCACTACCTCTTCGGCCTCGGGTGGATTGAAAGCCTGCTGATGGGGGCGATCGTGTCCTCGACCGATGCCGCCGCCGTCCTGATGCTGATTGCGGGCCGTGAGTTGAAGGCCCGCCCGCGCGTCGCCACCACGCTCGAGGCGGAATCGGGCTTCAATGATCCGATGGCGGTCATCATGGTGACGGCATTGGTGACCTGGCTGGGGGCCGGTGAAGCGCCGAGCCCGTGGCTGTTTGCCATCGGCATTGTCTGGTCGCTGATCGCCGGTGCGCTGATCGGCTGGTTCGGCGGACGCGCTATCGCGGTCGCCGAGCGCCGCATGGGCCTGCCGCTGGGGCTTTATCCCATCTTTGCCGCCGCATCCGCGGTATTCCTGTTCGCGCTGGCCCAGTCGATCGGTGCGTCGGGATTCCTGGCGGCCTATCTGGCGGGCGTGGCCCTGCGTTCTGCGCCCAAGCGGCGCGCGGCCGAGGCGACCGCGCGCTTTTCCGACGGGGTCGCCTGGCTGTCGCAGATCGGTCTCTTCCTGATGCTCGGACTGCTGGTGACGCCGAGCCACGCGCTGGCCGTGGCCGTTCCGGCGCTCGGCGTGGCGCTGGTGCTGATCCTTGTCGCCCGCCCGCTGGCCGTGCTGGTCTGCCTGCTGCCCGAGAAATTCAGACCCAATGAGCGCGCCTTCATCGCCTGGATGGGGCTGCGCGGGGCGGTGCCGATCTTCCTCGGCGGTTTTCCGGTCCTGCTCGGGGTGGAGAATGCCAATCTCTATTTTTCGACCGCCTTTGCCGTGGTGATCGCGTCGCTGGTGATCCAGGGCTGGACCGCCGGACCCGTATCCCGGCTGGCGCGCATCGCCCCGCCCATCGAGGGACGAAAGGGCTGGCGCGACATGGCCGCCATCGGCGCGGTCACGGTGGGCTTCGCCGGTGCCTCGTTTGCCGCGTCGATCGCTGCGGGACTGATCGACAGGCAGGGGCCGGTCTTCAGCGCGCCGACCGTGGCCGAGCTGCGCGAGATGGTCGCGCCGCCGTCGTCGCCGTCCTCGGGCGGTGTCCGGCTCGGCACTCTGCCCGCTGACTGGATGGAATTGGACATGGAGGAGCGGCGGCGGCTGTTCGCCCGCATCGTTGCCAGCCTGATCGCCTCGGAGAACGAGCACGTGCTGCGTGACCGTGCGACGCTGGAACGGTTCGCCGGTCTGGAAGCGAACGGGACGCGTCTCGACCTCTCCCAGCAGGCTGAACGTGACCGGCTGGCGCGCAAATACGGGGGGGCCTATGGCGATCTGGATGACCTGCTGGCCCGCGCCGACATCGTCCCGCCCTCGCTGGCCATCTCGCAGGCCGTCCTTGCGACAGGCTGGGGCAGCAGCGAAGCGGCGCGCGAACGCAACGTCCTGTTCGGCCGCTTCCCCGGCGATGGCGGATTTGAAAGCCTGGCGGCCTCGGCAGAGGACTATGTCAGCTATCTCAATTCGCACCCGGCCTTTGCAGGCTTCCGCGCCGAGCGGGCGGCCCTGCGCGCTGCGGGCGCGCCGATCACCGGTCCGGCACTGGTCGGCGAGATCAGCCCCTATGCCGATGACGAAACCTATGTGGGACAGCTACGCGCGGTGATGGACGGGCCGGATGCGCTGACGCGTTTCGACCCGGTGACCGAGGGCTAGACCGGTCTCGTCCACTCGGGGTTTATCCCGGGGCAGGGACAAGCCAGGCCAAGATTGGGGTTGAGGCGCTAGTGCAATCCAGACGGATCGTCGTCAGCGTCTGCATCCCCATCGCCGCCATGCGGGCTGCGGCGGCCGCCACCGAAATCATCGCCATCGATATCGTCGCGTCTCCGGTTCGCCGCAGACGAGCCCAGCAGGCCGAGACCCAGCCCGGCCCCGTCATCATGCGGGTCCGGCGCGCGGTGGCGTGAGCGCCCCGGCACGGCCAGCCAGCGATAGACGATGAGGCTGAAAATCCCCGATCCGATGACCAGAATGACGGCGGTGATCCACCCGCCCTGGCCCTGCGGTTCGAAGAACAGGGTAAAGACATAGCCCAGAAAGACGAACAGCCCGATCGCCAGTAGCGCGGAAAAGAAGCGTCGAATCGCCAGCATGTCCGGTCCCCTGTTGCGGCCCGGTTGTCAGACTGGCGGCGATAAGGGGCGAAAAAGCGGCGGTCAGCCCTTACGCCGCGTCGCCCCGGTGGTAGGTCAGGGCGAGGAAGACATCCTCGAGGTCCGGCTCTTCGGTGCGCAGATCACCGATGCGGCCGCCGGAGGCGTGGAAGGCCTCGATGATCTTGGCGACCGAGACCTCGCCGAACTTGTAGCTGATCGCGAGTTCGCCCGTATCGCGGATTTTCGCGTCATAGGCTGACAAGGCGTCCGGCACTGCGGTCAGCGGCTCGGCCGGGACGATCACCAGCGACTTGGTGTCGAGACGCTTGAGAAGCGAGACGGTCGGCTCGCAGGCGACGACCTGGCCCTCATTGATGATGGCGATGTCGTCGCACAACTCCTGTGCCTCTTCGAGATAGTGTGTCGTCAGGACGATGGTGGTGCCGTTCGCGTGCAGCTCGCGGACATAGTCCCAGAGCTGGCGGCGGAGCTCGATATCGACCCCGGCAGTGGGCTCGTCGAGCACCAGGACGGGCGGCGTATGGACCAGCGCCTTGGCGACCAGAAGCCGGCGCTTCATCCCGCCCGACAACTGGCGGACATAGGCGTTCTTCTTGTCCTCCAGACCGACGGCGCGGAGAATGTCCATCGTGCGGCGCTCACGCTTCGGCACGCCGTAGAAGCCGGCCATCAGTTCCAGCATCTCATGGGGCGTGAAGAAGACGTCCATGTTGATTTCCTGCGGCACGACGCCGATCGCGGCGCGGGCATTGCGCCCGTCCGTGTCGATGTCGCGGCCCCAGATGCGGGCCGTGCCCGCCGTCTTCCGGGTCAGTCCGGCGAAGATGTTGATGAAGGTCGACTTGCCCGCGCCATTCGGCCCCAGAAGCCCGAAAATCTTGCCGCGGCCGATCTTCAGATCGACCCCCTTGAGCGCCTCCTTGGCGGGGCGCTTCTTCGAGCCGCCATAGGTCTTGCGCAGACCTTCCGCTTCGAGCGCATAGTCAGGCAGCGGCGTTTGGGACATGATGGCAGGGCCTCGTGATTGACCGGTATGAAGCAGCGTCATACCTATGCGCGGCACTCGGTGAAGTCCATGCAGGGGAAATGGCAATGGCAACGACAACGACCGCAAACGCGCTGCCCGCGCCGGAAGTCTTCGTCATCGACGGACACCGCACCTCCTGCGATGGCGGTGGCGGCGCGCTGGGACATCCGAAAGTCTGGCTCGAAATCGACCATGACACCGGCTTTGTCGAATGCGGCTATTGCGACCGGCGCTTTGTCGAGCGCGGCGGTCCGGCGGATGGCGGGGCGTAGCCCGGTATCGGCGCTTTGACCCGCCCCGGCTCCAAGACAATCGGCCTGTTCACCGGGCTGGTGCTCGCCGCCGCGATCCAGCTCATACCGCTGCCCGAGGGTCTCAGCCGCGAAGCGTGGCTGCTCGCCTCGCTCGCCGCGCTGATGGCGGTGTGGTGGGCGACCGAAGCCATCCCGATTGCCGCAACGGCGCTGATCCCGCTGGCCCTCTTCCCGCTATTGGGGATCGCCGATGCCCGCGCCGCCGCGTCGCCCTATGCGTCGACGACGGTCATGCTGCTGCTGGGCGGCTTCATCGTTGCGATGACGATCGAGCGATGGAATCTGCATTCGCGAATCGCCCTGAATGTCGTGTCGGGATTTGGCGGCAAGCCAGCGATGATGATTGCCGGTTTCATGGCCGCGTCGGCCCTGCTTTCGATGTGGATTTCCAACACTGCCACGACGCTGATGATGATTCCCATCGCGCTGAAGGTGGCCGAGGAAATCCAGCGCGAAGGGGCGGGGTCGAAACTCTTTGCGCCTGCCCTGGCGCTGGGTGTGGCCTATGCCGCGTCCATCGGCGGGGTGGCGACGCCGGTCGGAACGCCGACCAACCTCATTACCCTTGAATTCATGACGCGCGAGTTCGGCACCGCGCGGATGTCCTTCCCCGAATGGATGGCGATGGGCGTTCCGGCCGCCTTGCTTGTCCTCCCGATCGGCTGGTTTGTCCTGACGAAATGGGCGTTTCGGGTGAAGGGCGAAGGCAATCCGGCCGCTCGCGAGGTGGTGCGCGAGGAAATCCGCGCCCTCGGCCCGATCACGGCGCCGGAAGCCCGGGCCGCTGCCCTGTTCGGCACCGTCGCAATCTTGTGGATGGGCCGGGTCCTGCCGCCGGAACTGATTTCCTGGACCGGGCTGTGGTCGGGCGGCGATTGGGGCTGGAATCCGCTGCTGGCCTGGATTTCGGACCAGACCGGGCTTGGCGTCACGCTCGCACTCAACGACATGCAGATCGCCGTTTTCGGCGCGCTAGCCGCCTTCCTGGTTCCCGCCGGGGGACAGGCGAAGGGCGAAGCGCTGATGGACTGGGAAACCGCCACGCGCCTGCCGTGGAATGTCATCATCCTGTTTGGCGGCGGCATTTCGCTCGCCGCAGCGCTGTCTGCGACGGGCCTGGCCGACTGGCTGGGCGCGCAGATGAGTTTTGCGGCCAGCTGGCCCCCGGCCCTTCTCGTGCTGGCCCTCGTCCTCTTCGTGCTGTTCCTGACGGAACTGACATCGAATGTCGCGACCATCTCGGCCTTCCTGCCGGTGATGGCCGCGCTCGCCGCCGGTGCCGGGGTGCCGCCCGAGCAGCTGATCATCCCGGTCACCATTGCCGCCAGCTGCGCCTTCATGCTGCCGGTTGCGACCGCGCCCAACGCCATCGTCTACGCCTCCGGCGCGGTGACGCAGGGGCAGATGATCAAGGCGGGGGTGCGCCTTAACCTGCTCGCCGCGCTGGCGATCACGGCGGTCGGTGCGCTGATCGGCCCGATCCTGTTCGGCGGCTAGGGCGATGCTGGCGGAGATCGCACGCTACGGCGTCATCGCCGCGGGCCTGTGGCTGATCCTCGTCGCGGTCTGGATGGTGTTTCGCCCCGCCGCGTGCCGCGCCGTGCTGGCGAAGATGGGGTCGACGCCGCTGATCCATTTCGGTGAGCATTTCGTGCGGGCGCTGGTTGGCCTGGCCTTTGTCGGCGCGGCTGAATATTCCCGCGCACCGGACATCCTGACCTATGCCGGGTGGTTCCTGGTCGCCAGCTCGATCCTGATCATGCTCGCCCCGCGCCGCATGCACGCCGCCTATGCCGTCTGGTGGGCCGACCGCCTGCCGCTCTGGGCCTACCGGGCCCTAGCCCCGGTCAGCTTGATCGGCGGAGCCGCCCTGATCTGGGTCGTCGCCTGACGCGAAACAGGCGAGGGGCTGGGCATCCGTCGGGGGCAGTGGGACATAGTAGCGCTCCCAGCGATTGATCGCGATGTGCTCCGGGTAAGCAGCGACCGCCTGATCACACCAGCGATCGGCCTCGGGATCATTGCCGAGCCGCCGGACATGGCATTGCCGCCAGAGCGTGTCGTAGAGACCCCATGAGCCAGCGTCCTCGTTTAGGTCTTCCGGCCGCGGGAGGTGTTCGAGAACGCGCGCAAAGGATTGCGCGGCGGCCTCGCAGCGGCCGGCTTCACTTAGCAAGGCCGTGCGATCGATCGTTTCGCTGCGATACCACGGTCCGTCATCGCGCCAGAAGGTCAGGTGCTCCTGTTCGGCGCCGTAGGCTGAAAGCGCCGTTTCGAGATCGGCTCCGTTCCCGTTCGCACGCCAGCGAGCGGCGAAATACTCCGCGCGGGCTTGTTCCCACTCCGCGAAGTCATGCCACCAGCGTGCGAAGCCCTGCGCGCGTTCGAGCCATTGTCCGGCACCTTCCAGATCGCCGGCAACGATCCCGGCGTGTGCTGCCATCACCGAGAAGTTGAAATGGTCGTCGCGATGGGGAAATCGCTCAAGCGTCTGGTCGGCATAGGCGAAGGTACGCTCGGCCTCTCCTGCCCGGCCTGCGGCGCTGATCGCCGCACGCCAGATGGAGCGGGACGGGTTCCAGTTCGGGTGCGACAGCCTCGGGTCTTCGAGCAGGCGGTCATAGGCGTCGGCCGCGCCGGAATAATCTCCGTCGTATTCACGCAATTGCCCGATCTGCATGAAGAGTTCGCGCTTCGTATCGAGATCCCGGAATGTCGATAGCCGGGCGAGCGGAAGTGCCCACCGCGACCATTGTGCCCACCGCTGCTGATCGGCGGGGTCGGGCATATAGGTGAGACCCAGAGCTGTTGGCCGGGTCCTCAGCCAGAAACCGGCCACTTTCGACGACACAGACTCGAAGCGGGGACGCGAAGTGTCCGGCAAGTCCTCAGCATAGCACTCCCCGACCGGGTCCGGGGTGCCGATAATCGGGTCCATCTCGGCGGTGTTCAGACGCGGGTCGCACGGATTGTCGAGCCGGTAAGGCAATAGCGGCGCGAAATAGAGCACGATCAGCGCCAGAAGCAGCCAGCGGCCCCATTTCAGGCGTTTGCGCGTTTCCGCCATGCGCACCCTTCCCTCACACGCTTGAAGTGTATCAGGATTTCGGTGGGCGTCGTGGAAAATTAGTCTGCCGCTGAGCGTTGACCCAGACAGTTTCTGCGGGTTGAGGAACGAATCCGTAGAGCGTCCAGCAATCGGTCAGCAATGTGCCGACCTCCGCGCCACACTGACAAAGCTGGTTGGGTCCGTCGCACCCGTCGAGACCGCAACACCCGTTGAGATAGCCCTGCTTCTCAGTCAGCCGCAGCGTGTCCGTCAGATCATCGGGGTGGACGAAATCTATCGGGGTGTGGCCGAGATGGGGGGTTGGGCCGTCTCCCACATTCCGGACATAGGGCTCTTGGGCCCGAACAGCGGTCCCGGGGTCCGAAAAGGCTTGGCGATCATTCGGCCAGCTTGAGGGTATCGATTCGGGAGATTTGTGCCAAAGGCGCATCAACACCGGCCCCGTGAGGTTGGAACCGCAATGTTTGCAGCGGAGCTGCATATGCGTGGCTTCAAGGGTGGTCATCGCTCTTGTCTATGCCGAAACCCCCATCAAAATTCCAGTCGGGCCGAATTTCAGAGTGCGCATTTTCGAACCGCGAAACCGGGTCCCACTTTGAACGAAAATGCTCTAGCTTGCCCGGCGATCCGAACCGCCTCCCCCCGAAGGACCGAACATGGCCGTGCAGCGCAAGCTCGACACCGATTCCCATCTCTATCTGATCGACGGGTCGGGCTATATCTTCCGCGCCTATCACGCCCTGCCGCCGCTGACCCGGTCGGACGGGACGCCGGTCGGGGCCGTTCAGGGCTTCTGCAACATGCTGTGGAAGCTGCTGGAAGACCTCAAGGGCGAGGACCAGCCGAGCCATCTGGCGGTGATCTTCGATCATTCGGGCAAGTCCTTCCGCAATGATCTCTATGACCAGTACAAGGCCAACCGGCCGCCGGCGCCCGAAGACCTGGTGCCGCAATTCCCGCTTATCCGCGATGCGACACGCGCCTTCGGCGTGCCGTGCATCGAGCTGGAAAACTACGAGGCCGACGACCTGATCGCGACCTATACGCGCGAAGCGCGGCAGGCCGGCGCGCGCGTCACCATCGTGTCCTCGGACAAGGATTTGATGCAGCTGATCGAGGACGGTCACGTCACGCTGTTCGACACGATGAAGAACAAGCGCATCGATTCCAAAGGCGTGCGGGAAAAGTTCGGTGTGACGCCCGACAAGGTGATCGAGGTGCAGGCGCTGATCGGCGACAGCGTCGACAACGTCCCCGGCGTGCCGGGCATCGGCCCCAAGACGGCGGCGGAGCTGATCGACACATACGGCGATCTTGAAACCCTCCTGTCGCGCGCTGAAGAGATCAAGCAGCCCAAGCGCCGCGAAAACCTGATCGCGTTCGCCGATGCGGCGCGAATGTCGAAGACGCTGGTGATATTGAAGCAGGACTGCGACCTGCCCGAACCGATCGACGCATTCGGCACCGCCGATCCCGATGCCGAGACATTGACCGGCTATCTCAAGTCGATGGAATTCCGCACGCTGACGCGGCGGGTCGAGGAGACGCTGGGCGCGCCGGTTTCGGACGAGACCGGCAGCGCGACCGCGCCCATCGACCGGTCTGGCTATGAATGCGTGACGACGATGACCGCGCTGGAGCGCTGGATCGCCGAATGCCACGCCGCCGGGGTGATCGCGGTTGATACCGAGACCGACGCGCTGTCGGCCTGCGCGGCAGGACTGGTCGGCGTGTCGCTGGCGACCGCGCCGGGGCGGGCCTGTTACATCCCGCTGGCGCATCTGGGCGAGAATGCCGGAGACCTTCTGGGCGCGGGCGAACGGCCCGAGCAAATCCCGCTGGAGGACGCGCTGGCGGCGCTCAAACCGCTGCTGGAAGACCCCGCCGTCCTGAAAGTCGGACAGAACCTGAAATACGACCTCGCCGTCCTCAAGCGCTACGGCATCACGCTCGCGCCCTATGACGACACGATGCTGATCTCCTACGTCATGGAATCGGGCCTGCACGGGCACGGCATGGACGAGCTCAGCGAGCTGCATCTCGGCCACAAGCCGCTGAGTTTCAAGGATGTGTGCGGGTCGGGCGCGAAACAGATCAGCTTCGAGGCCGTGGCGCTGGAACCGGCGACCGAATACGCCGCGGAAGACGCCGACGTCACGCTGCGGCTCTGGGAGATCCTGAAGCCCGCACTCGGCCAGCGCGGCAAGGCCACCGTCTACGAGACGCTGGAGCGGCCCCTGCCTCGCATCCTGTCGGACATGGAACTGGCCGGTGTGAAGGTCGAACCCCAGCGCCTGTCGCGCCTGTCCGGCGAATTCGCGCAGAAGATGGCCGAGCACGAGGACGAGGCCCACAAGCTGGCCGGACGGAGCTTCAATATCGGCAGCCCGAAACAGATCGGCGAGATACTGTTCGGTGAAATGGGCCTGCCCGGCGGCAAGAAGACCAAGGGCGGGGCATGGTCGACCGACGTGTCGGTGATGGAAAAACTCGCCGCCGAGGGCCATGAATTACCGAACGCCATTCTCGGCTACCGCACCTATGCGAAGCTGAAATCGACCTATGCCGACGCGCTGAAAGCCGCGATCAATCCGGCAACCGGGCGGGTGCATACGTCGTTCTCGCTGGCGTCGACCTCGACCGGGCGGCTGGCATCGACCGATCCGAACCTGATGAATATCCCGATCCGCACAGAGGAAGGCCGCAAGATCCGCGAGGCCTTCATCGCCGAGCCGGGCAACGTCCTGGTGGCAGCGGACTATTCCCAGATCGAGCTGCGATTGCTGGCGCATATCGCCGACGTGCCGGAACTGAAAGCGGCGTTTCGCGACGGGCTCGACATTCACGCCATGACGGCCTCGGAAATGTTCGGCGTCCCGATCGAAGGGATGGACCCGATGGTCCGCCGTCAGGCCAAGGCGATCAATTTCGGCATCATTTATGGCATTTCCGCCTTCGGTCTCGCCGCCAATCTCGGGATCGGACGCGATGAGGCGAAGGATTTCATCCAGAAGTATTTCGAGAAATTTCCCGGCGTCGCCGACTACATGGAAGCGAAGAAGACCGAAGTGCGCGAACGCGGCCATGTGGAGACGATCTTTGGGCGCCGCATCCATCTGCCGGGGATCAAGGACAAGAATCCCAATATGCGCCAGTTCGCCGAGCGGCAGGCGATCAACGCCCCGATCCAGGGTTCGGCCGCCGACGTCATCCGCCGCGCCATGATCCGCCTACCCGGTGCGATCGAAGCCCGGGGTCTCGGTGCCCGCATGCTGATGCAGGTGCATGACGAGCTGGTGTTCGAAGTGCCCGAACAACAGGCCGGGGACCTGATTTCGCTGGCCCGGGACGTGATGGAAAATGCCGCACACCCGGCGCTCGACATCTCGGTGCCACTGACGGTCGAGGCGGCGTCAGGTCATCACTGGGGCGAAGCGCACTGACGCGGAGTCAGGCCGCCATCGATTTTATCAGGGATTCGATTTCACCGAGTTTGGCCTGCGAGGTGATGTCGCGCACTTCCTGATTGCCTGCGTCGGAACGCAGGAGTTTCATCGCGCGCTCCTTCGCGTCGGTGGTGCAAAAACCGACAGGCAGCACGCCCGTCGAGGCCAGCCGCAACAGCGAGGTCACACGGTCGAGCACGGGACGATCGCTTGAGGCGACCTGGTCGAGCAGGTTCGAGGACTCCAGGACCTTCCGGCCCAGCGCGTCGAAGGTGCCGGCGAGATCGTCGAGCTCCTCCTCCGGGTAATGCCCCCTCATCGCCCGCTTCTGGTGCGAAGCCAGGCGTGACAAGCGGTCGAGCGCATTGCCCGGGCCGCGCGTGAACCAGCTTTCCGTGCGGTGCGCGCCGAGGCAGGCGCGGACATAGCCGGCCAGCTTCTTCTTGTTCTGCGCACCGACGATGTTTTCCTCGAGCGCGAGCAGGCGGGCGATCTCCTCGTTCGCGTCCTCGGCGTCCTCGATGTAGTCGGAAATGGTCTCGGGCGTCAGAAGGCGGGCGGAGCGCTGCGAGAACGCTTCCTGGAGCTGGTCGGCCGGCAGGTCAGGGCCGCACGACAGGACCAGTTGCTGGGCCAGGGCCCGCGCCAGCTTGACCTCGGTCGCAACACAGTCCGGCTTCATGCGGCGCGGCTTGCGCAGTTGCGCCAGCAGGCGCTGGGCGATCGCGGTGCGGGCGGCGGGGAATTCTTTCACCATCGCGGCCAGCTGGCGGGCCGGTGCGGGGCCCGCGGCCAATTCCTCGGCATCGGGACGGCCGCAATAAATGTCGGCCAGGCGCTGGATCTCGCCGCCCAGATCCTCCACGTCGCCGAGCAGGCTGGATATGCCGCTGTCAAAGCCGAGAATTTCGCCCATGAAGGCGTCGGTCTCGGTCAGGGCGATCTCGCGCAGCTCGGCATCGGCCGGCAGGTCTTCGGTGAACCCGATCAGGCAGGCCAGCTTGTCGCGGTAGGAGCGCTCTTCGCTCAGACGATCCGCCATCGCCGCGCGCAGCTTGTAGACATTCGGCTTGGCGCAAATTTTCTCGACCATGCCGGCAAAGGATTGTCCGACCGGAAATCGGGGCAGCTTCTTGGCGCGGCCATCCTGGTAGATGCGGGTCAGCGCCCGGCCCGTCAGGTCCTGCAACTGGCGCGTATAGGCATGGACATTGGCATCCCCCTCGCGGGCGCTGGCCAGGGCGACCTTCTGGATGGCGTGCTGCATCTCGGTGCCGCCCGATTCCAGCGTCTCGACGAGGTCGGGCCGGTGCAGCAATTCCATCGGAGTGGCCTGCTGGCGTTCGAGCCATTGCGACAGCGTGCGGCGGATCGTGTCGCGCGCCGCGGCGTTCGACAGGTCATCCGGTGTCAGGCAGGGCAGCGAGGCATCGCCGGTTTTCTCCTCGGCGAGGGCATACTTGTCGGCACCCTTTTCCATGACGGTGAAGGACCGGAATTTCCGGGTGCTCTCGACAAATTGTTCCTTGGACACGCGGACTGACCCGTCCGGCAGGGAATTGAGCAGGGTTTCCGCGAGCGTGATCGCGTCCTCGCGGTTTTCGCGCGCCTCGGCAAGCGTCCAGCCCGCCTTGCGGTTCTTCTTGATGAAGACCTCGTAGTGGATCTGCGATGCCATGGCCGTCCCTGCCCCCGGCTGTGTCATTACCGGCGCGGACCCTGCCACAGACAGGTTTAAGAGCGCGTGAACCATGAAGGGCTTTGTACCGGGCTCCGGCTTCGCTACTGTCTGCCTTATTTCGGGGAATCGCCCCGCCGTGGAAGGGCAAGCCATTGACAACAATCGCACTCGTTGATGACGACGAAAACATCATCACCTCGGTATCCATCTTCCTGGAGGGCGAGGGCTATAATGTGCGCGTCTACAATGATGGCGCCTCGGCCCTGGCCGCGTTGTCCGAAAGCCCGGCAGACATGGGCATTTTTGATGTGAAGATGCCGCGCATGGACGGCATGGAATTGCTGCGCCGGCTGCGCCAGACCTCGAACATGCCGGTGATCTTCCTGACCTCGAAGGATGACGAGTTTGACGAGGCGCTGGGCCTCAATCTTGGCGCCGACGACTATATCACCAAGCCTTTCTCGCAACGCCTGCTGGGCGAGCGGGTCAAGGCCGTCCTGCGCCGGGCACGTCCCGAGCCCACCACGCCGGGTGAACCCGAACCCGGTGACCGCAAGCCGATCATGCGCGGCCGGTTGCTGCTGGATCCCAATCGCCATGCCTGTTCGTGGGACGGCGAGCCGGTGCGGCTGACGGTCACCGAATTCCTGATCCTTCAGGCGCTCGCCACCCGGCCCGGCTATGTGAAGAGCCGGGACGCGCTGATGGACGCGGCCTATGACGACCAGGTCTATGTCGATGACCGCACGATCGACAGCCACATCAAGCGCATCCGCAAGAAGTTCCGCGAATCCGACCGCGAGTTCGACGCGATCGAAACGCTTTATGGCGTGGGGTATCGCTATAAGGAATCCTGAACGGCCCAGCGACGAACCGGCCGGCATGCGCTGGCCGAAACCGGGCTGGCCGCGATGGTCGGCCCCGCGACTGGCGCAGATCATCCTGGCCGCCAATGGTTTTGCGCTGCTGATCCTGATCGTCGGGATGCTGGCCGTGTCGGAAACCCGGCGCGGGCTGGTCGATGCCAAGATCGATGCGCTTCGTGCCGAGGGCGAGCTGATCGCCAATGTGCTGGCCGAAGGTGCCGCCGAAAGCGATCCCGCCCCGGTGCTTCTGGGCGACGAGGCGCGCGCCATCCTGCGCCAGCTCTATGTGCCGCAAGATGTGCGCGTCCGCATCTTCGACAAGGGTGTGCGCACGGTCGCCGACAGCCATCTGTTGTCGAGCCGGTTTGACGTCGTCCCGCTGCCGGACATCGGCGAAGGCGGCGCCGGGGGCGTCAATGACCAGCGCCCGGTCTTCACCCGGTTCCTGGAAGGCATTGGCGGTGTGTTCCGCACCCGCGAGGAACGCGACGTGTTGCGCCGGTCGCTGCGCGAGGAAGTCGACATTGCCATCCTGGGCCAGACCACGTCTGGGGTAAGGCGGCAGGAGGACGGGACGCGCGTCGTGTCGGTGTCGATCCCGATCCAGCCCGTGCAGGCCGTGGTGGGCGTTGTGACCCTGGAATCCTTCGACCTCGACGCGCTGATCGCATCGGAGCGGCGTGCCCTTCTGCCCTTCATCGTGATTGCGGCCGTGGTCACCATCCTGTCGTCCCTGATGCTGACCGTCTTCATTGCCCGTCCGATCCGGCGGCTGGCGGTGGCGGCACACGAGGCCCGCATGGCCGGCGGCAAGCGGGTTGAGATGCCGCACCTGGAAGGCCGGCGTGACGAGATTGGCGAGCTGGGGCTGGCGTTGCACGCCATGACCGAAGCCCTCTACGACCGGATGGACGCCATCGAGCAATTCGCCGCCGACGTGGCGCACGAGCTGAAGAACCCGCTGACATCGATCCGCTCGGCCGTCGAAACCCTGCCGAAGGCCAAGGATGACGAACGGCGCGCGCGGCTTCTGGCCGTGATCCAGTCGGATGTGAAGCGGCTCGACCGGTTGATCACCGACATTTCGCGCGCCTCGCGGCTCGATGCCGAGCTGGCCCGCGAGGACACGGCGCGTTTCGATTTCGCGGCCCTGTTGAAGGACATCGTCGAGTCCTATCGCGACGCCCGCCAGAGCGGTCCCGACCTCGTGTTCGAACCCGTGGCCGGCAGTGCCATGATCGAAGGGCGCGCCGGTCCGCTGGGCCAGGTGGTCCGCAATCTCATCGACAATGCGGTCACCTTCGCGCCGAAAGACCGCGCGAGCCGGATCAAGCTGCGCGTGTTCCGCGACCACCGGAACGGCCTGCCTGCCTGGACGTTGACGGTCGAGGATGAGGGTCCCGGCATCCCGGAGGAGAATCTGGAGACCGTGTTCAAGCGCTTCTACACGGACCGTCCCAAGGGCGCAGCTTTCGGCACCCATTCGGGGCTCGGTCTCGCCATCGCCCGGCAGATCGTCAAGGCGCATGGCGGTGCGATCCATGCCGAGAATCGCAAGGGCGATGACGGCCATGTTCGCGGCGCGCGTTTTGTCGTGACGCTGCCGGCTGCGCGGGGCGAATGATGCGCGTGCCATCCAATCAGAAGCACAAACCCCTTTTCGTTCGCGCCGGGGCACGATTAGATGCGCGGTTCAGGGAGGTCGCATGATCGGGCTTGTTGTCGTCACTCACGGGCGTCTGGCGGAAGAACTTGTCGCCGCGGCTGAACATGTCGTCGGCGAATTGCCGCACTGCCTGGCTGTCTGTATCGGCCCGGATGACGACATGGAGCATCGCCGCGACGATATTCGCGAAGCGGTGGGCGACGCCGACCAGGGACAGGGCGTCCTGATCCTGACCGACATGTTCGGTGGCACGCCCTCCAACCTGGCGATTTCGATGATCGAGAAGGACCGGGTCGAGGTCCTGGCAGGTGTCAATCTGCCGATGATGATCAAGCTGGCCGAGGCCCGCGACCGGCAGAGCGTGGCGGCCCTGGCCGACACCGGCGCAGCCGCCGGACAACGCTATATCGCGGTCGCATCCCGAGTGCTGGACGGCACGCCGAAGTGACCTCGGTCATTCGCAAGGTCATGGTGCGCAATACGCGCGGGCTTCACGCACGCGCAGCGGCAAAGTTCGTGGAAACCCTGCGCGGCTTCGATGCCGAGGCCCGCGTGGCGACGGCGACCGAAGCGGTCGATGCCGATTCCATCATGGAATTGCTGATGCTGGGCGCCGGTCCGGGCACCGAACTGACTCTGGAGACACGCGGCAAGGATGCCGAGGCGGCCGCCGATGCGCTCGAAGCGCTCGTCGCGGCCGGGTTTCACGAAACCGACTAGATCCGGGTCAGGACGTCCGGTCCGATGGATCGTTGTCGTCGTCCTCGTCATCCCGATCAACCACATCAGGACGCGCCATCATCGGATCATGTTCTTCTTCCGGCATCATGTCCGGATCGAGTTCAGGCACGTCCTCAACGGTGACCGGCGTTACCAGAACCGGCGCGCCGGGTTCTGGCGCGACCGGCTCGGGCTCCGGCTCGGCGTCGGGCGGGGTGTTGTCCGCATCGCCTGAATCCTCGGCCAATACAGCTTCAGATTCCACGCCCAGACTGGCCTGAGGCGCAGATGCCAATGCACCAGGTTGGGGAGACGCCAATGGCGGCGGCTCGGGCAGGGTCAAGTCGCGGTCATTATTCCCGGCTTCAACGGATTGCGGGTCCGCCGCGGCAGTGACACTTGCTTCGACCGGCTGTTCGCCGCGAGCACGGGCAAGATCGGCATCGCTCGGAAGGTCGTCGTCATCGTCCTCGCCGGACGTATCGGACGGAGCGGCCGATTCCGTGGCCATCGCCGCGGCCAGTGCGCCAAAGGCTGCGCTGGTCCGTGCGTCGCGATCTTGTTCCGGATCGGCGGGCGGTGCCATGTCGGCCTGCGTTTCGGGCACCTCGTCTGTCACCGCAGGGGCGGCAGTCAGCGTGCGGGGCGTTTCGGGATCCGGAGACCGGTCAGGGCGGTCTTCCGGCGCGGCATCATCACCGGCCGGATCGGAATCGGACTGAGGTTCGGTTTCGGTTTCGGCGACCGGAGCCACAATAATCGCAGCTGTATCGTCCCCGGTGTCGTCTGCGGTGTCTTCGGGTTCGGTTGCCTCGTCATCTGCGGCCAGTTCGGCCTCGACTTCGGGTGCTTCGGCGAGTGCCTGGTCCACCACAGCAGCGGCAGCAACCGGTCCGGCGGCGGCGGCAAGTGCGCCATCACTGACGCGGCGCGGCTCGGCGGGAGGCGGAGAAATCACGCTTTCCTGAGGCGGATTGCGCAGCATATGTTCGGACAGGCGCGCCACCCGGCTGCGAAAACGCGAGGCGTCCCTGATCCGGTTGATGAAACCGGCAATGGCAAAGAAGGCCGCCAGACCGCCGATGGCGATCAGGGTAATTCCCGCTGCGCCCTCAACTCCGGCAAGGACCAGGCCGCTGGCCAGGGCCGCGATCAGGAAGACGGGGATCCAGACCACGCGCCAGGTGCGGCCGACATAGGCAATCAGGCCGAGCACGGCGAGGCCGAGACCGAGCAGGACGCCATTCGCATCACCGGCATCGAAGATACCGGTCGAGGCGACCACCTGGTCGAGGCCGGGAATACTGGCGGCCGGGTCGGCGCCGATCAGGAAGGACGCCTGGCTGGCCACCAGTCCGATCAGGTCAAAGGCAGGCAGTCCGCCAAAGAGCGACGGGTTGAGTTCGGTCAGGGCTGTTCGCAGGTCAGGCCAGACGAGAACGATCGCGGCGAGCGCCAACGCGATCATCGACAGCCACCAGTTCACGCCGCGCGTGATGCCGGCGCGGGACAGGGCGCGCGACGCGTCCGGCGCGGCGGCTTCCCAGCTCGAGGAGGCGTAGTTGATCACCGATACCGGGCGCGACTGGCGGTCCGGACCGGACTGCGCGCGCAGCACGGCGACGCTGTCGCCGGGCGCCATCGGTGCATCGGGATTGGCCATGCGCACCGTGTGAATGGCGCCATCCATGTCCTGGAAGCGGCGTTCGGAGGCGCGCTGTCGCCGGTCTGAGCCGGTGATATGCCCCGTGGTGGCAAAGAATTCGAGCTGGCGGCGCCCATAGGACTGGCTGGCATGGGCCGTCGGCAGAACTGGCATCGTAATACTCCCCCTGCGCCGCGAATGGCACGCAGACCTGTCCCGGCCTGACGCACGCGCAGCAAACTCCACTTACCCACCCTACAATATCGGGGCCATGTAACAGAATGACGGTAGCAGCTTGCCGGTACAGGAGTCAGCCTTTTCTCGTGCGGCGCGAGAGGGCGGCGATTGCAGCCCCGGCGTGCCTGCCCGCTTGCAGCGGGCGGGGAAGGCGCTAGCGTGCGCGCCATGCGATACCTCTTGCCGATTGCCCTGATGACCCTGTCGAGCTGTTCGCTGCCCGCCGCTGTCCTGCCCGACGCGGTGACGCCGGGCCGTCTCGATCCGCGTACCGCGCCTTTCCGGCCGCGCTCCGACTACCCGGTTCCGCCGAATGTGGAATCGCTGATCGGACCGGAAGACTGCCAGGGCTCGTCGCTTGCGGCGCAGGAATTCGAGCTGCCGGTTTATCCCACGACTGCCTATGCGCGCGGGCTGCAGGGGTGGGTCGTGGTGCGCTTCCATGTCTATGACACCGGCAACACCCACCGGGTGCGGGTCGCGCGCTCGGTGCCCTCGGGCTATTTCGATGGCGAGGCGGTCGAGGCGGTCGAGAACTGGCGCTTCCGAGAACTGCCCGATGGCAATGCGCTGACCAATTGCGTGGTGCTGTTCGAATTCCGCGCCGGCGAAGTGCGGATCCGGTAGTCCCACAATCGTCACCCCCGCGCAGGCGGGAATCCAAAACACGCTGAAACTGGACCCCGGCTTTCGCCGGGGGGACGGAATGTATATTGAATTAGATATGTAATACTATATCGTCACGCTAAAGGAGCGTTTCGAATGCCTGCATGGGTCCGCTGGATACTCGCTGCACTCGGCGGCGGCGCCGTGACAGTCGGACTATTCCTGGCGATGCCGGCAATGGTCCGGATCGGGGATCCAGAACCCGGTCGCACGCTGATAACCAGGCAGCAGTCTACAGTTCAGCCAGAGAATCCGTTCCTGAATAACGGCTATTTGTGCTTCTGCGTTCCGATTCCCGAACGCTCTTTCAACTGGTGGCCCTTTAACTTTGAAATCGAGCTTCGACCGGCACAGTTGCTCGAATCTCGGGCCTCGCTTCCGGAAGCACTACCCCTAGCACAGCTGGCTGATCCCCCCCTCTTCCGACCGGACTTTCCGGAACCGGGGCAAATTTCGGCACATCCCGACCTCAGCTGTATTCATAACCGGATGCGACCCATCTACCCGGCTGCAGCCCTAGAACGCGAACTCGAAGGAAACGTCGTCGTACTCTACGATTTGTCGGAAGACGGACGTGCGGTGAATGCGCGCGTATTATCGGCGAGCCATCCGGTTTTCGCTGAACACATTGCTCGGCAGATCGCAAATTGCGGCGCTGATGCCGAGCCCGTGCGCCGTGACCTCCCCTTTCATCTCGAATACAGCCTCGATCTCTGATCGACCTCTACCTGCCTTAGTGTTCGCCGCACGGACCCGTTAACGTTAGAGTTCTGATTCGGGCGAATCATCTCGCATGCGTCCAACCCAAGGGGGCAGACGGTATTGGGCATGTCCGCAGGCGCCGACAGCATCCAGATTGCCACCCTCGTCGTCACCGCCGGGGCGGTGATGTTCGCCGTGGCGGCCAGCGTCTGGGCGATGCGCGTCACCACGGGTGCCCGCGCTGCGCAGGCGATCTGGAAACGCCGCGTCTCCGACCTTGAAGACAAGCTGACCCGTGCCGATTCCACCTTCGGGGCGTTTCCGGGACTCGTCCTCGTCTGGGACCAGCCGCCTGACCTGGCCGGCGGTGCCGTGGAAGACTGGGCCAAGCCGCGCATTTTCGGCAGCCCGTCCGCCCTCGCCAGCCTGCTGAAATTCGCCGAAGCGGCCGACGGACCCGATCCGGGCAGCCTGCTGCTGGAAGGCGTCGCCGATTACGAAGCGCGCGCGCCCGGCGGTGATGACACGACGCTGCGCCGCCGGTTTGCAGCGCTTGTCACCGAAGGCCAGCCTTTCTCGCTGACTATATTGGGGCCCGAAGGCCGCTTCCTCGAAGCCGATGGCCGCGCTGCAGGGCTGCAACTGGTCCTGTTCCTGTCAGACGCGACGATACGCGGCCTGGAAGAATCCGGTGCGCGCGGGCGGCTGGAAGAAACGCGCCGCGTGGTCGAGGCCGATCCGGCCGCCTTCCTCGATACGCTCGAACGCGCGCCCTTCCCGGCCTGGCGGATGAATGCGTCGGGCCGTCTGGAATGGGCCAATTCCGCCTATGCCGTTGCCGTCGATGCCAAGGATGCCGGCGATGCCGTCTCGCGCCAGATCGTGCTCGATCCGGGTCTGAAAGGGCAGGCGGGTGAAGCGGTGAAGGCGGGCGAGGCGATTGCCAAGACGCGGCCCGTCGTCGTCGGCGGCAAGCGCCGGGCGCTGGATATCGTCACCTTCCCGGTGTCGGGCGGCGCGGCGGGTTTCGCGCTCGACGTCACCGAGGCAGAGGAATCGAAAGCGGCGCTCAAACGCTTCCGCCGCGCGCATGACGATACGCTCAATCACATGGCCGAAGCGGTTGCCGTCTTCGACCGCGGCCAGCGCCTGGTCTTCCGCAACACGGCGTTCGAGACCCTCTACAAGCTCGATCCAAAATGGCTCGACGAGCGCCCGATGCATGGCGAGCTGATGGACCGGCTGCGTGAAAAGCGCCTGCTGCCGGAACAGGCCGACTACGCGTCGTGGAAGAAGGCCGAACTGGCGCGCTATGAGTCCGCACCGGGCGAGGAAAGCCCCGATGAATTGTGGCCCCTGCCTGATGGCCGCACGCTTCGCGTCGCCCGCCAGCGTCACCCGCTGGGCGGTCTGATGCTGATCTTCGAGGACAAGACCGACGAGCTGGCCCTGCGCGCCCGCTACAACACGCTGATCAATGTCCAGCGCGCGACGCTCGACAAGCTGCATGAAGCGGTCGCGGTGTTCGGGTCCGACGGGCGCCTGCGCCTACACAACACAGCGTTCGAAACCCTGTGGAAGCTGCCCGCCGCCGATCTGGAGGGCCAGCCTGCGCTCAGCGAGATTGCCAAACGTTGCACGGCGCTGCACGCCGACAGCGAGGCCTGGGCCGAGATGCAGGCGCGGGTCACCGACCCTTCGCCGCAGGCGCGCAAGCATGTCACGGGTGAATGGGTCCGGTCCGATGACCGCGTCCTGACCTATCTGTCGCGCCCGCTTCCCGACGGGGCTACACTGATTGCCTGGGACGATGTCACCGACAGCCGCCGGATTGAGGAAGCCTTGCGAGACCGCGCCGAGGCCCTTGAAGCGTCGGACCGGATCAAGAGCGAATTCGTCGAACATGTCAGCTATCAGCTGCGCACGCCGCTGACGACGATTTCCGGCTATACCGACATGATCATGCAGGGCTTTGCCGGCGAACTGACCGAACGCCAGCAAGGCCCGATCACGGCGATCAAGGAAGCCTCCGAAGAGCTCGCCAAGCTGATCGACAACGTGCTCGATGTCGCGGCGATCGATGCCGGTCAGCTGGAGCTGGAACTGGGCGATACCGACCTGGCCGGGATCGCCGAGGAGTCGACTGCCTTCTTTGCCGCCAAGGCCGAACATTCCGGCGTCAAGATCGCGCTGTCGGATGAGACCGGCGAAGGCGGGGTCATCCGCGCCGATGTGCGCCGGATGAAGCAGGTCATGCTGAACCTGCTGTCCAACGCCATCCGTCACACCCCCAAGGGCGGAACGGTGACGATGGTCCTGCAGCACACCGCCGGATCGGCCACCATTTCGGTGCGCGATGAGGGCGAGGGCATTGCACCTGACCGCCTGGCGCGCGTGTTTGAACGGTTCGAGCGCGGCGTTCGGGGCGGGGCGGGTCTGGGGCTCGCCCTGGTCAAGGAAATCGTTGAACTGCATGGCGGCTGGGTCGATCTGGAATCCGAACCCGAGCAGGGCACGACCGTGGTCGTCCACCTGCCCGAGGAAGCCGCCGACCATCATGCCGCGCCCGAACTGGACCTGAAGGGCCGCCTGAAGGCGCAGGCCCGCGCGGTCTAGGCCGCATCCCCTCGCGTTCGGGCTCGGCATACGGGCCCTCGCATCGAAACTGCGCCCGCAGCGTCGCGAAGCGACGGACAGAGCGACGCGGATGCGTTGAAGGGGTGCTGTTCCCCCCCCCTTCGAAACGGATTCCCGATCATGACCCTTGGACGCTTTCTCCTGCCGGCGCTTGCGCTGGCCGTAACGCTCGCTGCCTGCGCATCCGGCCCCGGACCCCGGGGAGGACCCGGCGGAGACGGCGACCGGCAGGGAAGAGACGGCGGTTCGGGGTTCGACCGGGCCACGGCGCTTCTCGAACGCGGCGACGCCGAGACAGCGCATACCGGCTTTTTGTGCATCGCCCGGCAAGGGCCGGGCTACGAGATCGCCATGCATTCCGCCGGGCTCGCTTCGCTGGCAATGGCGAATGGCGAAGGTCTCGATGGCCGGATTGCCGAAGGTCTTCGCGATCATGGCTATCTGGAACTGATCTCGGCGGCCAATGCCGGCTGGCCTGCGGCACAAGCCGAGCTGGCCATGCGGTTCAGCGAGCGCGGCGACGACAGCGGGCGCCAACGCGCGGCCTACTGGCTGGCCGTCCTCGACAACAATGTGCGGGACCAGTCGCTGGGCCTGCAACGTATTCCGGCCGCGCGCAGGGCCGCGATGGAGGCCGATATCGGTCCCGGCTATCTCGCAGCGGGCGCGGCCGAGGCGGCGAACTTCCGTACCCAGCCCCTGGAGCGCGTCGATACCGAGATGTCGTGCCAGCCCTGGCTCGCGCAGGCGCGAAGCCCGCAAGCCGGCGGACGCCAGCGGCCCGAAGGCGGGCGCGGCGGTGGCCGGGGCCGGGGCGGCGGTGGTCGCGGCCCCGGTGGCTAGCCCTGGAATTCAGGCAGGCGGACGATCAGGCCGTCCAGTTCCGGCGACACCTTGATCTGGCAGGACAGGCGGGAGTTCGGCTGAACCTCGGTGGCAAAGTCGAGCATCGAGTCTTCCATCGACGACCGCTCGCCCGTCTTCGCTTCCCACGCGTCGTCGACATAGACGTGGCATGTGGCGCAGGCGCACGCCCCGCCGCAGTCCGCATCAATGCCCGGAACCATGTTGCGGATCGCGCCCTCCATCACGGACAGGCCGTCGGGAACGTCGATTTCGTGCGCGGTGCCGTTGTGCTCGATATAAGTGATTTTTGCCATGTCGTTTCGTCTGCCGGTGCTGCCGGGAAGGGTCTGGACCCGCAATTGGCGGGGAGGCGGCAGGAAGTCAAGTTTGCGCGCCCGCTTGCCCGCCGGTTCCCGCTTCGCTAAGCGCGGGGGATGACTGCGCTCGACCTCTCGTTTGACCTGCCGGATCCTGAATCCACGGCGGCGCTCGGTGCTGCCCTCGGTGCAAGGCTGAGGGCCGGTGACACCGTGCTGCTTGAAGGCGATCTCGGCGCCGGAAAGACCACGTTCGCGCGCGGCATGATCGCGGCCTTGTGCGGGGTCACCGATGTACCAAGCCCCACCTATACGCTGATCCAGAGCTATGAAACGGCCGACGGAATTGCGCTCCTTCATGCCGACCTTTACCGGATCGAGGATGCGGACGAACTCAACGAGCTGGGTCTTGAGGATGCGTTCGACGACTCGATCACGCTGGTGGAATGGCCGGATCGCCTGTTCGGACGGGCGCCACGTTCCGGGCTGACCCTGACACTGACCCTCGCGCCCGGCGGCCGGACCGGGCATATCTCGGGCGGGACAGACTGGAAGGACAGGCTTGATGGATTCGACCCGCGCGGCTGAACGCACGGCTTTCATCGATGCGGCGGGATGGGGTGAGGCTGCTGTTACCCCCTTTCCGGGCGACGCCTCGACACGGCGCTATTTTCGGCTGACGCGCGGCAATGAAACAGCCGTCCTGATGGATGCGCCGGCGCAGGCGGAGGGTGCGGCCTGCCCACCAGACGCCAGCCCGCAGGACCGGGCGACGCTGGGCTACAACGCGCTCGCCCGTCTGGCCGGACCCAATCTGGCGGCCTTTACAGGCCTGTCGAGCGAGCTGACAGCGCGCGGATTTTCCGCGCCCCGCATCCTGTCGGCTGACATGGCGAACGGCTTCCTGCTGCTGGAAGATCTGGGGGACCGGCTTTTCGTTCATGCCATCGCACAGGGTGAGGACGAGTCCACGCTTTACGCGCACGCCATCGACACGCTGGCGGCAATCTACCGGGCCAGCTTTCCCGACCGGCTGACAGCCCACGGCGCGGTCTGGCCGCTCCTCGACTATGACGCACCAGCGCTGGGGGCCGAAGCCGGCCTCTTCCTCGACTGGTATGCCCTGCACCGTGCCGGGCCGGTCTCCGACACGGCCCGCGCCGAATGGGAGTCGATCTGGAATGACCTGTTCGCCGCGCTCGACAGGCACGCGACCGGTCCCGCCTTGCGCGACTATCACGCCGAGAACCTGTTGTGGCTGCCTGACCGCGACGGCCCGGCGAAGGTGGGGCTGCTGGACTTCCAGGATGCGCTCTTTGCACACCCGGCATACGACCTCGTTTCACTCCTTGAGGATGCGAGACGGGATGTGGATCCCTCCCTTGCAGCACCCTTGAAGCGGCGCTTCATGGACCAGGCCGGTCTTGAAGACGCAGCCGCATTTGACACCGCCTATGCCGTGCTCGGCGCACAGCGGAATGCAAAAATCCTCGGTATTTTCATCCGGTTGTCGCAGCGCGACGGAAAGCCGAAATATCTGGACTTCCTGCCGCGTGTCGCCCGGCATTTCGTTCATGACCTGTCTCACCCGCGCCTAGCGGCGCTCAGGCGCTGGACCGAGACGCATGCACCGGCCGTGTTCGACGAGGCCGGACGATGACGCGGATCACCACCGGCATGGCGCTGGCAGCGGGACTAGGCACGCGGATGCGCCCCTTGACCAATGACCGGCCGAAAGCCCTCGTCGAGGTGGGTGGACGGACGCTGCTCGATCATGCGCTGGACCGCTTTGCCGAAGACGGGGTCGAGACGGCCGTGGTGAACATCCACCACTTCGCCGAACGCATGCAGGCCCATATTGCCGGGCGCGGCGATCGGCCTGCCATCAGGGTTTCCGACGAGTCCGGAGAATTGCTGGAAACCGGCGGCGGCATGGTCAAAGCGCTGCCGCTTCTGGGCGACGATCCGGTATTCGTGACCAATATTGACGCGGTCTGGCGCGACGGAGAAACGCCGGAAATGAGCCGGCTGCGGGAAGCATGGGACGGAGACCGCATGGATGTCCTGCTCTTGCTGGCCCCGCTGGAGCGCACGCTCGGGTTTGACGGCGCGGGAGATTTCTTCCTCGAAGACGACGGCAGGCTCGACTGGCGCGGCGCGCGGCCGCGCGCGCCCTATGCGTATGCGGGAACCCATATCGTGCACCCCCGCGTTTTTGCCGGGGAGGCCGTCCGGCGGTTTTCACTGACCGAAATCTGGCACCGGTTATCCACCGAAGGGCGACTGTACGGGCTTCCGATGGAGGCTTTCTGGATGCATGTTGGCGATCCGCGCGCCCGTGACGAAGCCGAGGCGCGCCTCGCTTCGGGGGCGGTGTGAGCAAACGCGTCTTTTCAGGTCCGGCACCGCACATCTTCACGCTTCCGCCCGGAAGCGACTTCCTGCGTGCCGTGGCCCGGCAAGTGCTCGACGAATGCGCAGCGGACGGGCCGGAAAGCCTGGCCGACATCACGATCCTGACACCGACCCGCCGGGCGGGACGGGCGCTGATCGAGGCCTTTTCTGCCGAACGCGGGGGAGAAGGCGCCGCCATTCTCCCGGTCATCCGACCGATTGGCGATATCGACGCCGACGAATCCCCGTTCGAGCCCGGTGAACTGGCGGACGCCGCACCGCCTGCGATCGATCCGGCGCGGCGCCTGTTCGAGCTGACCCGGCTGATCCTGGCAAAAGAGACCGCGCAAGACCGCGTCATGACGCTGGGTGGAGCGATGGCCCTCGCCGAGCCGCTGGCGGTCCTGATCGATGATTTCTGGACCGAGGAAACCGGCGACTTCGCCGCGCTCGGCGAGCGCATCCGGGGCGTTCTTCCGGCCCATTTGCAGGAATCGGTCGATTTCCTGTCGATCGTGGGGAGTTTGTGGCCCCAGCGGCTGGCCGAACTCGGCCTATCGGATCCGGCCCAGCGGCGATCGGCCTTGCTGCATGCGCTGGCCGAGCGATGGCGCGAAACGCCTCCGCGCGGGCCGGTCATCGTCGCCGGGTCGACTGGATCAATCCCCGCCGCCGCCGACCTGATGGCTGCAGTGGCGATGCTGGACCTGGGGTGTGTCGTGCTGCCCGGCCTCGATACCGAGGCGGACGATGCGGCCTGGGATGCCATCGACACCGGTCTGTCCCAGCACCCGCAATGGCCGCTCAAGGCCTTTCTGGACCAGATGAGTGTTTCGCGCGCGGACGTGTCCCCGTGGCCGGCCGCCGCGGTCTCCCCCACCTCGCGTTCGCGTCAGCGTGTCATCGCTGAAGCGCTCCGGCCAGCCGAGGAAACCGCCGACTGGCTGAAGCGGATTGACCACATCACCGAGGGTCAGGGCGCGGACTTTCTCCGGCAAGGATTTGACGGGTTGTCGCTGGTCGAGGCTCCCGGCCCGGAAGCCGAGGCGCTCGCCATCGCCCTGATGCTGCGCGAGACGCTGGAGGACGAGACGAAGACGGCGATGGTCGTCACCCCTGACCGGGCGCTGGCGCTACGGATCTCGTCCCATTTGAAGCGGTTCTCGGTGACGCTGGACGACTCGGCCGGCCTGTCCCTGCCTGAAACGGCGGCGGGAGGCTTCCTGCAACTGGTCCTCGACCTCGCTTCTGAGCCTGGCTCGGCACTGGCGCTCACCGCGCTGATGGCGTCGCCGCTCTTCACCCTCGGTCGGGCGCGCGACCGGCAGCTTGGCCTGCTGCGTGCTATCGACAAGGGCCTGCGCGGACCGCGGCCGGGGCAGGACTTCCCCGCCTATGGCCGCCGCCTCACCGATCCGGGAAATCGGGCGCGTCCGCGCGACCCCGAACCTGCCCTGGCGTTGCTGGACCAGCTCGGGTCGCTGTTCGCGCCCCTCCTGTCAGGTACTGACAAACCCGCAGCAGAGTGGGCCGAAACCCATGCCCGCATCGCCGAAGCGCTGGCAGAGAGCGAGCAGGGCGGCGCGGCGCGACTATGGGCTGGCGACGGTGGTGAAACGGCCGCCAATCTGATCCGGTCCTTCATGAATGAATCCGGGAGCTTGCCTGAAATCTCGCTGGCTGACTATGCAGCAGCATGGCGGGAGATGGCAGCAGGACAGCGGGTCCGTCCGCAGAGCGATCTTCATCCGCGTTTGAAGCTGCTGGGCCCGCTTGAGGCGCGCGGCCTGTCCGCTGACCGGGTGATTCTGGCGGGCCTCAATGAGGGGGTCTGGCCGGCGGGCCTCGGCAGCGATCCATGGATGTCCCGCGCGATGCGGCTTGAAGCCGGACTGGGCGCTCCGGAGCGGCGGATCGGGCTGTCGGCCCATGACTTCGCGCAACTGGCCGCCGCACCGGAAGCCATCCTGACGCGCTCGACCAAGGTCGATGGCGCGCCGGCCGTGGCATCGCGCTGGGTCTGGCGGTTGCAGATGCTGGCGCGCGGCGCTGCGCCGGGCTCCGACATGTTCCGGCCGTCGCGCGACTGGCTGGCGCTGGCGGCAGCACTCGACCGGCCCACCCGCGTGCAACCGGTCGCAGCACCCGCCCCGGCACCGCCGGTCGACACACGGCCAACCCGCTTGTCCCTGACCGAAATCCGGAAATGGATTCGCGACCCTTATGCGATCTATGCGCGGCATGTCCTGGGGCTGAAGCCTTTCGACGACGCCGACCTGGAGCCGCAGCATCGCGAGCGGGGCTCGGCCTGGCATGACGTCTTCGAGGATTTCGTCCGAACATTCGGCGCAGTCATCCCTGAAAATGCCCTCGACTGGCTCATGGAGCGCGGTCAGGCCGAGATTGAGGCGGCTGGCTTCGACGACAGCCGCCGTGCGCAGGAAGAGGTGCGGTTTGCGCGTGCCGCAACCTTCTTTCTCGACTGGCACTCGGCGCGTCTGGCGCTCGGCGCGCGCATCGCTGACGTCGAGGTCCGGGGTGAATGGGTGGATCCGGAAACCGGCTTCACTCTCCACGGGCGTGCAGACCGGATTGACCTGCGCGCCGACGGTCTGCTCGACCTGATCGACTACAAGACCGGGGCACCGCCCAAGGCCAAGGCCACTGTGGCCGGGTTCGAACCGCAATTGCCGCTGACAGCGGTGCTGGCCAGCGAAGGCGCCTTCGCCGGCATCGCACCGGGACCGCCGGGCGGGCTGATGTATCTGCGCGTATCGGGAAGCGCCGTGCCTGGCGAGGAGGCGCGGGTCGACAAGGACACTTCAGCGGCCGAATTGCGCGATCAGTATCTCGATATCCTGCGCCGGTTGGTGCGCGACTATCAGAACCCGGCAACCGCCTATCTGTCGCAGCCGCGCGCCCAGTACACCGACGATTACGGCGATTATGACCAGCTGGCACGCCGCGGCGAGTGGGCCGATGCCGGGACCGAAACCCCGGTGGAGGACGGCGCATGAATGACGTCATCCGCCAGGCATCGGCCGCGCAGGCCCGGGCTGCCGATCCCGGCTACAACATCTTCGTTGAGGCCAATGCGGGCTCGGGCAAGACCCGCGTGCTGGTCGACCGGGTGACGCGCCTGCTCCTGGGCGGTGTCGCGCCCGACACGATCCTGTGCCTGACCTACACCAAGGCGGCGGCGGGCGAGATGAAGACGCGCCTGTTCGACCGGCTGGGGCATTGGTCCGTGCTGGGCGATGAGGCGCTGAAGGCGCAGCTGACCGAGCTGATCGGGACGTCGGGGCGCGATGACCTGACACGGGCGCGGCGCCTGTTCGCGCGCGCCCTGGAGACGCCCGGCGGCCTCAAGATCCAGACCATCCACGCCTTTTGCGAGAGCCTGCTGCGCCGGTTCCCGCTGGAGGCGGGCATTCCGCCCGGTTTCGACGTGGTTGACGAGACTCATGCGGCGCGCTTCCGCCAGATGGCGCGTGCCGTTGTGATGCGCGAGAGCCGCCGCGATCCGTCCATCCGCCAGGCGCTTGAAACCCTTGCGGCCCGGTCCAGCGAAGCCCTCGACCAGGTGTTGTCCGAGGCAGTGTTCGACCGTCAGCGGCTCGGTGATCTCTTTGCAAACCCGGGCCTCGAGACGATGCTGGTCCGCCTGCACGAAGCGCTGGAGGTCGAGCCGGGCGTGGTCCCTGACGTCCTGCGCGCGCAGGCGTGGGAAGCGGCCCCCCATGCCGCGCTCGCGTCTGCACGTGATCAATTACTCACAGGGGGAAAAACCGAGATTCAGCGCGGCGAGGCCATCGACGAGGCGCTGAACGCACCGACACCACAAGCCGCTTTCAGCGCCTATGCCTGCGTCTTCTTCACCGGGAAGGGCGAGAAGACACCGGTCGCACGGCTGCTGACCAACGGGTTTGCGGGCGAATTCCCCGTCATTGCCAATCTGCTCGGCGCGGAAGCAGAGCGCATGTCGCAGGCCCGTGACCGCGTGCGCGCAGCGCAGGTCGCGGCCGACACGGCGGCGGCCCTGCGGATTGCCCACATATTCCTGTCCGCCTACGGCGCAGCGCTGACCCGGGCCCGAAAGCTCGATTTCTCCGACCTGGTGCATTCTGCTGCCCGCCTCCTCCACAACTCGGAAGCCGCCGACTGGGTGCGCTACCGCATGGATGGCGGCGTGCGCCACATACTCGTCGATGAAGCGCAGGACACCGCGCCCGAACAATGGGCGCTGATCGAGGCGATGACGGACGAGTTCTTTGCGGGCGGGCGCGAGAGCGACGAGACCGTCTTCTGTGTCGGCGACGAGAAACAGTCCATCTATTCGTTTCAGGGGGCCGACCCGAAGGGCTTCATTGCCTGGGGGCAGCGACTGGAAACGCGGTCTGCGGACGCCGGGAAACGCTTTGATCGTCCGGGGCTGAGCGCCTCTTTCCGCTCGTCGGGACTGGTTCTGGCAGCGGTGGACCTGGCCTTCGGACCGGAGGGCGGGGCGCCGGAGCTGAAATTCATGGCGGCGGAGCCCGTCACTTACGACCCCAGCGCGCTGGCCTTCACCCGCTACCAGTCTCATGCCCCGGCCTTCGACAAGCCGGGCTGTATCGAGATCTGGCCGCTGGTGGACGTTCCCGCCAAGGCCGAGATCGACAATCCCTTCGATGCGCCGGTCGATACCGAAGGGGCCGGCAGCCCCCGCCGCCAGCTCGCCGGAATCATCGCCGGAGAGATTGCGCGCATGCTGAAGGACGGTGATGCGGTTCCCGGCCGCGGAGCGCCGGGCGGCGTGCGGCCAGTGGAACCGCAGGACATCCTGATCCTGGTACGCAAGCGTGACGGCTTCTTCACCGAGGTCATCCGGCAGCTGAAAGTGCGCGGCGTACCGGTGGCCGGGGCCGACCGGATGGTGCTGACCGAGCAGATTGCCGTGCAGGACCTGCTGTCACTGGCGCGGTTCGCACTCAATCCCGATGACGATTTGTCTCTGGCCGAAGTGCTGAAATCCCCCTTTTTCCAGAGTGATGGCGGACCCTTCGTTCTGGATGACGACGCCCTGTTCGATCTGGCGCACGGAGATCGCCCAACCCTGTGGCAGGTCTTGCGCGACAGCAACGATGCGCGTTTCGCCGACGCGCGCGAGGCCCTGAAACGCGTGCTCGACAGCGCGCGGACCACCGGCGTGCATTCGGTCTTCGCCCGTTTCCTCGGCGAAGTGACCCTGACCGGGGAGACCCGTTTGCGCCGGGTCTTTGCACGGCTGGGCGAAGAGCAGCGCGACGCGGTCGAGGAGTTTCTCGCCCGTGCCTTGGCTTTCGAGCGCGAGGACACGCCTTCGCTGACCCGGTTTGTCGGGGCAATGGCTGGCGAACATGGCGACATCAAGCGCGAGATGGAGGCCGGACGCAGCGAGGTGCGGGTGATGACGGTCCATGCCTCGAAAGGTCTCGAGGCACCGATTGTCTTCCTGCCCGACACCACGCAGGTGGGAAAGTCCGCCGCGGGGGGCACCTTGTTCCGCCATGACGCCGCCGGGTGGGTCTGGGGCGTGAAGAAGGAGGCTGACCCTGCGCTGGTATCGGCCTTGCGCGAGGCCGAGGAGGCCAAGGCGGAGGGAGAACGCTGGCGGCTGCTCTATGTCGGCCTGACGCGCGCGGAATCGCGCCTGATCGTGTGCGGATGGAAACATGGCAGAGCGCCCGGGCGGATCGACGAGCGCAGCTGGTATCACCGCCTGACACGGCTATGGAGCAATGCCAGCTGGGCCGAGTTCGACAGCCCGGTGCCCGGCGCGACCGAGCCCGGGAGGCGGTTTGGCGCGGCGCCCGTTGCCTTGGGTGCGCCGGACCGCACCGAAGCGGCACAGGACATTCCGGTCTGGGCGACAACACCGGCGCGCGACGAGGCGGGCCGGCGCCGGTCTCTGGCACCTTCCCAGCTGGCAGCCGAGGCCGACCCGGCCATCCTGTCACCACTGGCAGGCAGCCAGACGCACCGTTTCCGCCGCGGCAACCTCGTTCACAAACTGCTGCAAACCCTGCCCGATCTGTCGCCCGAGCGCCGCAAGGCCGCTGCGGAACGGTTCCTGGCGCGCCAACCCGACCTGTCAGATGCCGAGCGCGCCGAGATCGGCACCGAAACCCTGCGCGTGCTGGAGGATCCCGAGTTTGCCCCCCTCTTCGGTCCGGGAAGCCGGGCGGAGGTGGCGCTGGGCGGGCACGCCCCGGGGCTGCCCGCGCATGTCACGCTGAACGGCCAGATTGACCGGCTGGTGGTGACGGCCGGCGAGGTCATGATCGTCGATTACAAGACCAATCGCCCGCCGCCGGCCGACACGTCCGGTGTGGCGCCGATCTACTGGATGCAGATGGCCGCCTACCGGGCGCTGCTGCAATCCATTCACCCCGACAAGATCGTGCGGTGTGCGCTTTTGTGGACGGACGGGCCGCGCCTCATGGAATTGCCCGGCCCCGCGCTGGATGCTGCGCTTGCGAAAGGCTTTTCCGCACAGGCGTCAAAGCTTGACGATTCCGGGTCCGCTTCCTAGGTGAGGGTCCGGTTTCCGGCGTCCGCCGGGAATGATGCGAACTCAGTAAAGGAGCCGATCATGGCGACCAAAGCCGTCAGCGATGATGCGTTCGAATCCGACGTCCTGAATGCCCAGGGCGCTGTCCTGGTGGATTTCTGGGCCGAGTGGTGCGGACCCTGCAAGCAAATCGCCCCGGCCCTCGACGAGATCGCCAGCGAAATGGCTTCCGAGATCACCGTCGCGAAGGTGAATATCGACGACAACCCCCAGACCCCCGCCAAGTACGGCGTGCGCGGCATTCCGACGCTGATGATCTTCAAGGGTGGTCAGGTCGTGTCGACGAAGATGGGCGCGATGGCCAAGGGCAAGATCGAGGAATGGGTCAAGGAAACGCTGTCGAGCGCGGCGGCCTGATCCTCTCTGCCTGACACAATCGGGATGGGGCGCGGACCGCAGGTTCGCGCCCTTTTCCTTTGGGGTCTTCTAGCCCGGCGTAGGCTGGGGCGTGGTGCCGTCCGAAAGGGCGAGCGCCTCGCCCGCCAGGTAAAGCGAACCGCACACCAGGATGCGCGGTGCCGGGCGGACTTTCAGGGCCGTACCGATGGCCCCGGCCAGCGATGGCGCGGTCGCCGAATTGATGCCGCAGGAGCGGATCACGGCGCGCAGATCCTCGACCGTCCGGGCCGGCTCGCGGCCGCTGTGAAACTGGACGGCGACCGCTTCGCGCGCGAGGCCGGAAAAGTGCTGCAGATACCCGCTCGCATCCTTCGAGACCGAGAACCCGCACACCAGCACCAGGGGCTTGGGGTTGCGGGCCTCGAGATCAGCCATGGCCCGGGCGAGCATGGCCCCGGCGGCGGGGTTGTGCCCGCCATCGAGCCACAATTCGGCGCCCGCCCCCTCGGCCATCTCGGCCAGCGGCCCCTTGGTCAGGCGCTGCAACCGCGCGGGCCAGCGGACATGGGTGACACCCCGGCGCACCGCTTCCTCGGACAGGCCGATCTGGCGGGCGGCGGCGATGGCGATCCCGGCATTGTCAATCTGGTGCGCGCCAGGCAGGCCGGGCATGGGCAGATCCCAGACGAGGCTGTCTTCCTCATAGACCATGCGGCCCTGCTCGCCCCAACAGCGCCAGTCGCGATCATGCTGGGTGTCTGAAATGTCGAGCGACAGGATGGCGTGCTGAATCGCCCGCATCGCCTCGTCATCCTGCGGGCCGATGATGGCGGGACTGCCGGTCTTCAGGATGCCGGCCTTCTCTTTTGCGATGCCGGACAGGGAATCGCCGAGATAGTCCTGATGGTCGAGGCTGACCGGGGTGATGATGGTCAGATCTGGGTGGGCGATGACATTCGTCGCATCCCATTTCCCGCCCAGCCCGACTTCAAGGATGACCCGGTCGGCGGGATCTTCGGCCATCAGGAGGATGGCTGCGGCGGTCGTGGCCTCAAAGAAAGTCAGCGGCAGGCCCTGATTGGCTTTCTCGATGCGCACAAGGGCATCGAACAGGCGTTCATCGTCGACAGGCTGGCCGCCCAGCTCGATCCGCTCGTTGAAACGCACCAGGTGCGGCGAGGTGTAGAGGTGGACGCGCTCACCGGCGGATTCGCACATCGCCTTCAGGAAGGCGCAGACGGATCCCTTGCCATTGGTTCCTGCCACATGGACGACGCGCGGCAGGCGGTCCTGCGGACGGCCAAGCGCCTCCAGCAGGCGCTCGATCCGCGACAGTGACAGGTCGATGCTGCGCGGATGCAGCCCGGCGAGGCGTTTGAGCACGTCGCCGGTGGTCTCGGCCGTCATGTCGGTCAGCTTTCGGCGTCGGGCACGGTCAGGGCGCGGCTGTCACTGGTCGCGGCCGGATTCGGCCCCGACCGTTTCATCAGCGTGCGCAGGATGCGCGACAGCACGCCGCGCAGATCGCTGCGGTGGACGACCTTGTCGACCATGCCCTTGTCCAGCAGGTATTCGGCCCGCTGGAAACCGGGGGGAAGCTTTTCGCGGATCGTCTGCTCGATCACACGCGGACCGGCAAAGCCGATCAGCGCCCCCGGCTCGGCGATGTGGACATCGCCCAGCATGGCATAGCTGGCCGTCACGCCGCCGGTGGTCGGGTCGGTCAGAACGACGATGTAAGGCAGGCCCGCCTCGCGCACTTCCTCGATGGCCAGCGTGGTGCGCGGCATCTGCATCAGCGACAGGCAGCCTTCCTGCATGCGCGCGCCGCCCGCAGCGGTGAAGACGACCAGGGGCGTACGATGTTCGATAGCGGTGTGGGCGGCCTTGATGAAGCCTTCGCCCGCCGCCATGCCCAGCGATCCGCCCATGAAGGCGAAATCCTGGACCAGGACGGTTGTTTCCACGCCGCCAATCGCACCGACACCGATGGCCATCGCATCATCGCGGCCGGTTTTCTTGCGCGCGGCGGTCAGGCGCGAGGTGTAGGGCTTGTCGTCCTTGAATTTCAGCGGGTCTCTCGGGACGCCGGGAATCTCGATCTCGCGCCAGTCACCATCGAAGGTGAATTTGAAGCGCAAGTCGGGGCCGATCCGCATGTGATGGCCCGCCGGGGTCACGTAATACCCGGCCTCGAGATCCTTGTGGAAGACCATCTCGCCGGACACGGGGCATTTCACCCAGAGATTTTCCGGCGTGTCCCGCTTGGAGAAGATTTTCTGGACGCCGGGAGGCGTCAGTTTTTCAAGCCAGCTCATGAAGCGTCCCGCTTTGCACCGCGCACGGCGGCCGACAGGCGTTTGGCCAAGTCTATAGCACCTTCGGTGCCGCCGTCATGGTTGGCGCTGACAATTGCCGAGCCGACCACGACCGCGTCCGAATTGGCGGCGATTTCGGCCGCTGCATCTTCAGTGCGCACGCCGAAGCCGACCACGACCGGAAGCCCGGTGGCCTTGCGCACGCGCGCCACGGCGGCACTGACGTCTGTTGCCGCCCCTATGCCTGCCCCGGTCACGCCGGTGGTGGAGACGTAATAGACAAAGCCGCCCGACCCTTGCGCGACGGTCTTCAGCCGCGCGTCATCGGTGGTCGGCGTGGCGAGGCGGATCACCGACAGGCCGTGCTGCGCCAAGGCTTCACGCAGCGGCGCATCCTCTTCGGGCGGCAGGTCGACGCAGATGATTCCGTCAACGCCAGCCGCCGCTGCGTCCTTGGCGAAATCCGCCCAGCCATAATGGTGGATCGGGTTGGCATAGCCCATCAGGACGAGCGGTGTCTCGGCGTGCCTGGCGCGGAAGGCGCGGGCCAGCTCCAGCACTTTTTTTGTCGTCATCCCGGCCTTCAGCGCACGCTGTCCGGCCTCCTGGATCGCGGCGCCATCGGCCATCGGGTCGGTGAAGGGCAGGCCGAGCTCGATCACGTCCGCCCCGGCCCCCGGCAGGGCGTCGAGCAGGGCTGCCGTGTCGCCGTCCCCGGCCATGACATAGGCAACGAAGCCGGCGCGATTTTTCGCGCGCAGGCGGGCGAAAGTGGTGGTGAATCGAGAGGTCATTCGGTGGTCTCGCAGGGATAGATGTGCAGGTTTACGCCTTGGCCATCCCGCCAACGCGAGTCCAGGTTGAAAAACCGTGTGCAGGTTCCTGCGTCATTAACCCAATAAAATTGAACGACCTGCTGGCCTGATGCGGGACGGACAGGCCGCCAACCCGCCTCGATCAACATACCGACAAGTGGGAAATCAGATCGGCCGCCCGGTCTGTTTATAAATCCAGCAATCTCCCAGCGACCCGTCTCGCCTTCCGCGCAGGTGGCGTCTTCGGATGTGATGCACGGCACGTAACGCGGCACTTCGCCGGGTGCGCGAAAACCATAAGGTTCCGGAATTTCAAAGCCTAGCCAGCTTTCAAGCAGCGCCTGCGCCTCGTCCTCAAGCGTGTCCTGAGCGATGGCGGAGGGCGCGAAAAGCAAGAGAAGGCTGGCGATAACGGCCGCGATCCATCCCCCCTCCGGTCCTTCGGACCACCTCCCCCGCAGGCGGGGGAGGAAAGAGAGAAGTGCCACCGGTTTTCCTCCCCCGTTTACGGGGGAGGGGGACCGCGAAGCGGTGGAGGGGGGGGGCCTCACAGGCTCACCCCCAGATGTTCCGCCACCGCGAAGACGTCCTTGTCGCCGCGGCCGCACATATTCATCAGGATCGTCTTGCCCTGCCCCAGTTCGCCCGCGAGGTCGCGGACCCGCGCCAGTGCATGGGCAGGTTCGAGCGCCGGGATGATGCCTTCGAGCTTGGCGCAGAGCTGGAACATCTCCAGCGCCTCTTTGTCGGTCGCGGAGACGTATTCCGCGCGCCCGGCATCGTGCAGGAAGGCGTGCTCCGGCCCGATGCCCGGATAGTCCAGCCCGGCGGAGATGGAGTGGGCGTCGATGATCTGGCCGTCGTCATCCTGAAGCAGATAGGTCCGGTTGCCGTGGAGGATGCCCGGCTCGCCGCCATTGAGGCTGGCGGCGTGCTGCCCGGTCTCGATCCCCTTGCCCGCGGCCTCGACGCCGATCAGGCGGACGCTCTCGTCCTCGAGGAAGGGGTGGAAGAGGCCCATCGCGTTCGATCCGCCGCCGATGCAGGCGACCGCTGCGTCGGGCAGTTTCCCGATCCGGTCCAGCATCTGCGCGCGCGCCTCGATCCCGATCACGGACTGGAAGTCGCGCACCATCGCCGGATAGGGGTGCGGACCGGCGACCGTGCCAATGACGTAGAAGGTGTCCTTCACATGCGTCACCCAGTCACGCAGCGCCTCGTTCATCGCGTCCTTCAGCGTGCCGGTGCCGGAGGTGACGGGCACGACTTCTGCGCCCAGGAGCTTCATGCGGAAGACGTTCGGCTTTTGCCGTTCGATGTCGGTCGCGCCCATATAGACGATGCAGGGCAGGCCGAAGCGCGCCGCGACGGTGGCGGTCGCAACGCCGTGCTGACCGGCGCCGGTTTCCGCGATGATGCGGGTCGCGCCCATGCGCTTGGCAAGCAATACCTGGCCCAGGCAGTTATTGATCTTGTGCGCGCCGGTGTGATTGAGCTCGTCGCGCTTGAACCAGATATCCGCGCCGCCGAATGCTTCCGTCAGCCGCTCAGCGAAATAGAGAGGGCTGGGGCGGCCGACAAAATCGCGTGCGAATTCCTCGAGCTCTGCGGTGAATGCGGGGTCGACCTTGGCCGCTTCATAGGCCTGTTCAAGCCGCAATATGTTCGGCATCAGCGTTTCCGCGACGAAACGTCCGCCATAGGCGCCGAACAGCCCCTTGGCGTCAGGCCAGTGCGAGAAGGCGTTGGGACGTGCGGTCATCGGTCGGAAGTCCTTTTTCCTCCCCCGTTTACGGGGGAGGTGGCAGCGAAGCTGACGGAGGGGGATAGCCCC
>NZMJ01000011.1 GCA_002692855.1 Maricaulis sp. | reverse complement strand
TGTTAATAGCATTTCTTAATGCAATCATTGTATTAGGGAGCGTACTTCCTTTTTGGAAAGCAATAAAGTTAGTTCCGCCTCTATTAGTTATTGAGCCATTTGAAATACCACTACCACTAGGAACAGGATGATATTTCTTATCTCCACCACCTGTATTTATTGTTAGGAAATTGTTAGTAACAACGCTTTCATCTACTCCACCTGCTATCTGTACTCTACTAATACCAGATAAACCAGAACCAATGGTTATACTACCACCTGAACCTATTCTATTAGGCGTTGTACCAACAATAGCAGCCGTGAATGTTATTTCAATCTCAGGGTCGCCAAAGGTTGCACCTACCGCTTGACCTGCTGTAACGCTACCTGCCCATCCATTATTCCAAGCGTTGATTGCAGCAGTAAGTCTAGCAACGGTGGCTTCTGCATCTGCACCAACAATAAAACCTCTAGCACCTGCTCCCCAATCATTATCAGCAGCAAATAAATCAACATTGTTGTTATATGAAGATGGGTCAACAGGAAACCACTTTGTTGTAGTATTACCGTCTTCACTAACAATTTCGATATGTGTAGTTAAATCACTAGTTGTAGAATGACTTGGATTAGAGTCGAACTTGATACTACCTGCTGTGTTTGAAGAAGGTGCAGTATCAACGCTAAAGTTATTATTGCTAAATGTAATATTGGTAGTTGCAGATTGAGCAGGATAATATGATTCAGGTGTACCACTAAAAGTAACACTACCTGTACCAGAAGCAGAAGAAACGTTTGTTTCACCTGTAAAATTGTTGTTTGCTACTGTTATTTCCTTGCTTGGAGTCACGTTTATTGCGGTTGAGGATATCTTAGTCAATTCAGTATTAACGCCATCATAGTAGCCATCAGTATCATAATATCCATGCAGTAAATTGTTTGCCTTGATGATTGTATCTGATGTAGCAGTAACCTTTGTGGTGTTTTCTTGGTGTATTTTTGCGACTATTCTATATTCAGCAGGTCTATTAAACGTCTTATTTTTTAATTCCGTTGTAGAAATTGTAGTGTTTTCTAAGTAAAGTTCAAAGTTTTTATTATAAAATAGGTGCATTTTCTGTGCAGTTCTATTATCAAAGTAATAATTTGATTGATAATGTGTTAAATTACTAGTAACGGCATTACTCAAACTAGGGCTAGTTTTCTGTGAATCAAGTATGCCTCCGCCTGTTCCTGTCTTAGTTCCATATCCATTTACATCATATGGCGTTATTATGGCTTCAATTGTGAATGGTGTGGTTTGACCCCAAAGACCACCTCTTACCTCTAGGTCTTGGTCTGCCGGATTCTGGTCTGAATATACTTGTTTGATATATCCATCGCATAGCATAGGGAATACTAGCGACTTGGTATCTCCAACATATACACCCGGCATTTACTCACCTAAAAACTAGCATTAATGAAATCAGACATAGCGGTAGACGCTACTGTAAATGTTAGGTTAAAGGCAATTGAGGGTATTTGGTCGCCCGCAATATCTGTTGAGAAATCGTTTATGAAACCACTCAATCCGGGTATCTCTTCATTGATTGAAGTTAGTGCCGAAGGAAACTCCGTTGCTCCCCAATCAATTTTAGTTCCGTCTAAAGTAGGCATATCGAATGTTCTATTTCCATAGTGAAATGGTATTAATGGCAAATCTTTCAATTCAGTATTAGCAGTAACACCACTACGATAATCAAAATTAGTATCTGCACGACTTGGAATAAGTATGATTAATTTACTTACATTCTGGTCTTCGTGTAAGAAGGAAGAGTCAACATAAGAATGCAGTAGTTGAGCCAATTCATATGCAGTTAGTTTGACTTCTTTTTGAGTTCCACCTTTACTTCTTTTGAATAAAGTTTGGTCTTTGAGTATTCCCGTTATTGTTATTGTTTTAGTTGCTAGACCCATATCTAATGCTAGTGTAGTAGATTCACCGGAAATAACACCGGAGAAAGGAACAGGGAAAGCAAGAGATTGTTTATTTGTTGAAATACTAATGTTAGTTGCTAACAAACCAATTCTATTTTGAAACAATCCTGATTCAGTATCAGAAGGTGTAGTATCGCCAGAACCTCTTCTTGCTAACTCTAACATACAATAACTGTTCGCTCCGTAATCTCCGTAATCAACCATACTATGCACCTATTCTGTTTGCTCCTGTTCTATTCATTCTTATGTTGATTTCTCTTGCTACCTTGTTGGCTATATCTCTAATTTCTGCATCAGAAGCACCTACACGGCCGTTTATATGAACATGGATATTATTTCCACCTGCTCTTGTACCCATGCTATTTGCGTTATTACTTATCTTTGCGCCTCTAGGTAGGGTAACTAATTCTGGCCCTCTTTCTCCAACGATTGCAGGGCCACCCATAGATACCCCTCCGGTTGAGAAGAATCTACCAATTGTGTTTTCATATAACCCGCTTAGTAATCCGCCGATTACTCCAACTAATACTTTGAACAGACCTGCTAAAACATTAGCAATTAGTTTGACTACATTGAGGAAAATATCTTTGAAGAAAATTTCCAATGCTCCTAATAAATCACCTTTGAATATTGCATTGAATAGTTTGAATACTCCTTTTATTATTCCTATGACATTCATGAACGCTGCTTTGAAAAACTTGAATGCACCTGCAAATTGTTTTCTCATTACAGGCCAGCCTTTCTTAATAATCGCAGCAAGAACTGTTATACCTAATACAATTAACAATCCATACAGTAAGAATTTACCTAACGCAGCCGTTGTTATGGATAAGTATTCACCAAGCATGGGTAGTATCTTATTGCCCTTTTTGACAAACTTACCAACCTTTTCTAAATGTAATCTTTGTTTGCGAAGGAAACCAACTCTTTGCCCATCTTTTGTTGCTTGTTTTGACCTTCCGACTCTATTACCATCTTTATCAAAAGTCCTAAACCCTCCTTCCATAAACTGTCCTTTTTTGTATGCTTTACCAAACAAAGCAGTTGTGATGCTTTCTCTAAAATTAGAAGTTCTAGCAAACTCGGCCATTCTTTCATTAGCACCAGAAAGAAATCCTTTTGTTCCTTTGACCGCCCTTGCTATTCCTGTTTCCTCTCCTACAAACCTAGCCATACCTCCTAAATAACTAAATCTAGCATCTTGGAAAGGTTTTGTCTTTCCAATAGAATCTCGAAATCTTTGACCTATGGATTTACCAAAGAATCTTTTTCTATATTGCTTACCTCTTTTTTCTGCTACTTTTTCTATTTGACCAATTTGAGTATCATAGAATTTTTCGGCTGCTTCTTTCGCTAATTTTGGGTCGCCCAAATCTTTAGTAAATAACTCGAAAAGCGGCGTACCTTTTATGTTTTTTCTTTGTTCTTGTAATGTTTTTAATGAGTCTGCTAATCCTAAGTTTGCTTCCATATTCTTTAGTATCGCTTTTTGATTTTCTTCTGCTCTCTTAGTAAATCCTCCAACTATATTTGATACACCACGAAGATAATTTTGTAATCTCCAAAATGTACTGCCGGAACTGAATCTGCTGATAACGTTCCAAAAGGTGTTGCTACCTCTACCTGCTTCACCAAAACTTTTGATTAGACCTTCATTGGCCTCATTTAACCTGCCAATAGCAACAGTCAAATCATTGGTAAATGTAACAGCATCTCTATCATTTGTCATTACTTCATCTTCCTCATTTGTTTATCTAATTCTTCTGCTTTTAATTGTTCTACTTCTGAATGTATTTTCATCATTTCTAATATTATTTCTGCCGGAGTATTGTATGCTTCCATTGGACTTATACTAAATACTTTTGAATATGAATAAATAAGGATTCGTGAGGCTAAAACAGGTTTTACTTCTCCTCCTTTTAGTCCTCTACGAATCTCTTTCAGTTTCCCGTATCATCCCCTAAAAAGTCGTCAAAGGGATTAGGTAGTACGTTTTTTAATTGCGCTCCAACAAAAGGAGATAACCGCAAAAGTTCTACCGTTGATAATGACGGTTCTGTTTTTTCTACGAAGTTTTCAATCATAAACCTATACATTTTGTTAAGGTCTATGCCCATACTTCCTTCTTCAGCGTCTAGGCTCATCACCACAGATAACGCTTGTTCTACTTGAAGCCATGTAGGTTCTTTAACCCACACCTTCATTATATCATCTGAATTTTCATCTACTTTCAAATGATGACATTTTGTTTCTACTGTTGTAAACAGTCTGTTCTTATCACTTACTATGTTTTCCATTTTTTCCACCTACAATATAAAACTAACAAACAAACGATTGTTAGTGGAATGTTACAATAAAAGGATTTTACCTCCTTTTTAGACCTCCTAATATGGCCGAAACCATACCCTTGATGCGGGAATAGACCCACATATTCGGAGATTGCTTCATGATTTTCGCCCTCGACTTTCTTAGAAATGTTATATAACCCTTTGAATTGTTCTTTACATCGTTTTACCCGATAATAATCCATTTACCATGATATTTACATTCATGGAGGGTGCGAGCCGAGAGAGTCACGGCCACATCAATCATTCCTTTGTCGTCTGGGAAGGGAATATCAACAGATTGTACTATGTAATCTTTTAAGGTAATTGTAATCTTATCAGTATCAGCAGTAGAGTTTTTGTCAAATGTTAGAACNATATCTCCTAGCGTAACTTCATCAGCACCTCTTAATTCATCAAAGATTAATCTATCAGTAACTTGAAGATTTAAACTGACTTCATATGTTCTTTGTGCAGGTTGATGTGCTGATACAATAGACCTATCATAATCACCGATGTATCTTTGTGGTGTAATATTATTATTTATTGTAAGAGTACCGCTTTTTACTCTAGCAAGNTTCTGTCCNAATGCTTNAACAGTTCCATCTGAAAACATNAATGGTAGATTATCTGCACTTAAATTATGGTTGAATAAACCAGAAGCAGTTCTTACTTTTCTCTTTGGAATATAGTTTTCATTACTATCATATCCTCTCCTAGTTACTGCATCAATAGTAGCCTTCAATTCTTGACCTTCTTCAAAATTCATTGTAAATGTATTTACTTGACATCCTGTAAATATACGAGAGAAAAGGTTTTCATCCAAAGCATCTTGGTAGTAGTCTGCATCAAGTACATTTCCTTTCTCATTAGTAAATTCTAATGCAAAAGATGGTAGTGTTGCTCCGTCTGCTTCTGTAAATGTATAATCTACTTTAGCAGAATTCCATTTTAGTAAAGAAGAGTCTGCCGTACCGAATGTTTTTGGTGGGCTTATTGTTCCTTCTTCTCTTCTATGGAATGTTTTGTTTGTATTGTCGAAATATACACTACCATTGCTTGCTGAATTAGCAAGTGTACTGCTACTATCTTGTGTAGCAGTAAATGTTTTGTTTCCTAATGCATAATACAACCAAGAACCATTATTGAGAGATACATCAATAGATGCACTTCCATAGGATTCTGCTCCTTTGTATTGGAAACCAAAGTTCCTTGTTCCACCTAATCCTAGATTAAGTTGTTTCATTTCAGCATCAACGCTTGGTGCAGTTATTGTATTTACTAATCCAAGCCAGTTATCTGCTAGTAAAGTATGTTTATTATCAATAACAGAAGGTGTAAATAGTGGTGTTCCAAAGCCTAATATTTTTAATGAGAATCTATCGCTATCTGTACTAGAAAGTTCTCTATCGAAGGTGATACTGTATGCATCATTACTTTTGATAACAAATGTTCCTAATTTACTTTCCAAAGTAGAACCGGATGCATATTTGGATATATTAGCAAAACACCCTTGATATATATTAACGGCCAATCGGTTCTTAACATGGTCAGAACCTCCTGTTGCATTAGCACCCCATGATAGAGATGTTCTATCTATTGTTCCGCTTGCTGAGTTTTTAAATGCTAAACCCAACTTATTTGCGGCAATCGCTATTGTTCCTAATTGCATACTAACGTCTAAATCCGCTTCTGGGATTAACGTTGCTGATGCCCCTGCTCCTGTATATACTTCATTACTTACCATTTTATCACCTTACTAACTTACTGTGGTTCTTCCGAACCTTTTCATGGTAACAGACATCTTGTAACCTAATAAACGTTTACCTCTATCATTAGCCTCACTTCTGCCTGTAATCTGAATTAATTCTGCGTCACCCTCAACATTGTTACTATCATCATAAACCTTGGGTCGCAGACCTTTCTTCTCTAGGATGTATCTGGCAATTTGATATAAACTTTGCAGTCTATCCCTTGAATAAGTTAAACTAGTCCAGTCTTTTTGATGTAACACCCTTAGATGTAGAGTAAATGTGTAGTCTTCATTTCTTACCGCCCAATCAATAGTGGGCAATGTTAGAGATGCACTATCCTCAAACACCACAATAACTGCGTTTTGGTCAGCATCAAATCTTCTTCCTTTGCCGGGTTCTATTGACCTAACATCAACAAATTCAGGAGTAACACGATGTTGTGCTAAACCCGGAGTAGGGTCGCCAAACCCATTATTTCCACTACCATCCGATGAAGATGCAGTAGCCCAATTATCACTCAATAGGCGTATAACAAATGTAACTTCATCTAGCATGGTTTTGCCTCGCTACATTGACCGCTTGTTTATACAATTCTCCATTGAATTCCATCATTTTCTTAGCGGCGGCCTGTGTTCCAACGCCAAGTAAATAGTAATCTATGTCTTCCTTTGTTGATATATCAAACCCTATTTCTGATAATATTGCTTCTCTTTCTCTTGCTATTTTTATTTGCTCGTCAGCATACTTTTGCATGGCTCGATAGAAATTCGTTGCCTTACCTAAGTTCATAATAACACCTAATCAATAAGATGGAGAAGCACTTGCTTTCCTTTGATAATATCTTCTGCCTCTTTTATTAGGATTTCATGCTTCATCTTCAAGTCTATGTTAGCCCCTGTTTCAGCAATTAGTATAGTATTATCATCATGAACTAGTATTTCCGCAGCCACCATTTTAGTCGCAGCCTCATGTATTTCAGCAGGTACTCTTGACTTACCTCTTACATATGTAACTCTAATAGAATGATATTCATAATACGGGTAGTTCTGTTTAAAGAATATTTTACCCTCATCACTAATAGTCCAGAAATCATCATCTCTACCTGCTGATTCATTATCTGTAAATGATGTAGAAGAAGTAGGACTACCATGTGTTGCTTCAATAGTACAAATAGTACCTGCATCAGAAGGCAATAAAGAAGAAATACATACTTGTGTACCATCACCAGAAGGACTAGCATAAAAGAAATCAGAAATACTTCTAGTTACACCACCATTATCAGGAGCATCAGTAGTAGTTTTTATTGCCGTTTCTCCTGTGAATTGTGCAGTCTTTGAAGGAAATACTTCGTTTATTGCATCGCATATTTGTAAAACAGTTGTTTTTCTACCAAAGGTATCATAAAAACCGTTTGAATTTCCTTTAGTTAATACGAATCTATAACCTGTACCTGCATCTCCAACTCCTAATGTAATTGTAAATGTACCATTAACTGCGCTTTCTGGTGGAGTGTATTTAACACTAGCAGAAGCAAGGTCTACATAATCATCTCCTTGATAGACTTCTAACTTGATTAACTTTCTAAGCGACTCAGTATTCAACTGAATAAAACCAACATAGTCTTTATGAGAAATAACAGGGTATGCACTTTGGTTTAGAGAATCAAAATTGTGTACTTCGTCTTTAATTATCTCTGGCCTATATGACAACTTTATGCTATTGTCTATCTTTCCTTCTACTCTCTTAATTATCTTACCTACTTGTGCTATACTAGGTACACTTGAATTGGTAAATGCACCTACTTGTAGCAAATCAGATACTTCTGTATGTGTAGTGTAATGCCCTATTCCTGTCGAATAATTAGGTAATCCGGCAATCACATAATCACTTTCTGTCTTTAACTTACTCATCTAAATACCTCCTTAACCTTCTAAGTTGTCTTTTTAGCGAACTGTTAAACACTCTTGACTGAACGCTAATCAATGCCACTTGGCCTCCTTCTTTAACTCTACTTTGCCCTTGAGTTGGCGGGTTTTTACCCGGTCTAGTCAAAGGCTTATCCATTCTATCATAGTCAACATCAGTCAATGACCTTTCTGGCTTTGATACTTTTTGTGGTGTAATTTCTGTTATATTACTTAAAAACGGTCTTCCCTTTGATTTATACTCAGCATCTATCAGTCTAAATACATTCCATGTTTCATCTAATAGTTCTGTAAACCTTTTCTTATTATCTGCCGAAGAACCTCCACTTGGCATGGTAGGTTTATTTAGATAACTTTCTGCAAGTTTAACGTAAGGGTCGTCTACTTGTATTACTCTAGTTGTTAAAGTATGAATACCAATATCGTTTGGACTTAATATTTGTTTTATAATGCTATGAAATTCTTTGGATGAATCATTTCTTTTGACACTAAGTAATCCTTCCTTTCCATTTACTTTTAATTTATTATAATTTATTGGAGTTACAAATAACTTAGTTTCATTATGCTTACTTTCATCTGGTGCGTGTAATATAATATCCATCTTTCTTTCTAATCTTACTTTATCATTAATTTTAGACCATAATTCTTGTTCAAATTCATTTTCAAAACTAGGCTCAGTATCTTGTTTCTTTGCTCTAGGTTCTATTTCTTCTTTTAGAAACTTCTTTTCTAATTGATTTAAGTTTCTATTTGAAGGAACAATTTCATTTGTTACATACTTGTAAAGAGAATCTACTTTAATTATATTAGTATTGTATAATAATAATAACAATTCTTTTTCTTTATCATCTAAAGCATCAAATGGAACGCCTTCGTATTCTTTCCTATCTTCATTCCAAATAAGTTTCATATTTATTTTAATTATCTTTTCTGCTAACTCAGAATCTTTAAGTGCCTTTTCTACTAAGTCTTTAGGAAACCATATAAAATCAAAACCACTTTCTCTCAAGTCTTCAAGAGTAGGCATATCAGGATTTATTTCTAAGTTATAACTATCATCTTTCAATGATTTAGAATAATCATCTATAACATCTTCTAAGGTTGCTTCTGCTTTTCTTATATCTATTCTAGGTTCAATGCCAGCATCCTCAAAAATATCTTTAAACATCTTTTCTGTATCTATTACTATTTTATACTCAATAATAGTAGCAGGTCGTTTTTCAGTCACACCATCAACTGTTGTTAAATAACCTCCTGCTCCTCCCTTTTTCTCTCCTCTTTTTATCTCGGAAATTTCTATGTAGTCATCAATTTCATCCAAAGCATCTTCATACATTGCTTTTGATTCTGCTATGTTTCTAATTTTTCTACTCTTATCTCCTGTTTTTCTAGTTCCCATTATTTTATTAAAACCAGAAGATGTTAGATAGTCCTTCATTGGCAATTCTTCATTGCCTAGATTTCTAATGACTGCATCTAAATCAGATTGAGAGAAATTTGCTATCCTACTACCGGATAGTTTTGGTTTAACGTGTTCATCTAAGAACGTTTGAATGTCCATTTCAGACAACAACTTGTATGCATCATTAACATACTTCTTGTATTCTGCTTCATCATATTCCATATCAGAAGTTTCTTCTGATGCTTCTTGCATAAACTCATAATCTAAATACTTAGATAAATTTCTTTCTACATTATTGTATGACCCACTCGATACAGGATTTAACAGAAACTTTACCATTAGACGAAACATAGGGCTAGAAGTAGAACCAATATCGGAACTGTCTAACCTTATTGTTTCGCCTAGTGTTATGGCACTATTTTGTTTGTCCAATACCAGACGAGAAGGGATAATTATAGTCATTTATCCCCCTCATGCAAGCCACGCTGCCCATGCAGCCCCTTTCTGAATCATTGCACCTAAACCTAAACCGGAACCCGGTGGTGTATATGTGGCTTGTCCAGTAGCGGGGTCTATCCAATATGGATTGCCCATTGTATCTGTACCTGCGGGCGGTACTGGATAACCTGAAGGATTGTTGAAAGCCTGTTGTTGTTGCATCATCATGTTATTGGCTTGTACCATAGGATTACCTCCACTAATCTGACTAGGGTTCAATCCACTCGGATTAGGCATACCTCCTCCTTGTGGAGCATTATATCCTTGTGATTGTGTTTGTTGTTGTGGTACTTGTGCAGTAGAGAAACCTTGTGCCTCAAGATATTGTTGTTTAGCCATCTTTCTTTGCATAACCACTTCTGTATTTAGTGCAGCCGATACAATTGACTGAATATCTAAAGTAATATTTTCCGCAGTAATAGTCTCAAACTCTCTTAGTGCGTTTTGTTCTACTTCTAAATCACCATTTGTATTATTAATAAACTTCAATTTAGGTAACATTTGTGCTACTACTCTAGTAGTTACATCTTCTAGTAGTTTCTCAAACGCAGTAATGAATTCTACTCCATGATAGGTAAAGAATTCTTCTACATGGTTTTCCTGTAAAGACAATAGATTATTCATTGATTTGAATTGTTGGTCGCCTTGTGCTTGAACTGCGC
>NZMJ01000010.1 GCA_002692855.1 Maricaulis sp. | reverse complement strand
CCTACTCTACACAAACCATACAACGCTTATGCAATAGGATCTGATCAGAGATACGTAAAACTTACAAGTGAATTCAATATGATGGATAAAGCAATTAGGCAACACCTTAAAGTATTAAACGATGATAAAAAATTATTAAGTCCTGAACAGATGAAGACTTTAAAATACAACATTGTAGTTAGAAACAGAACTAAGAACGAAATAGATAGGTTGAATAAAGTATTAACTGATGAAGGTGTAAACACCGTAGATTTATTAAAAAATGCTGGCATAACCACAGAGGGCAGAGTAACTGGCGCTGCTGACCCATCAGTAACAGAATACTTAACACAATTAAAAGAAGCTAAAAAAACAGGAGTCCTACCTCCAGGAACTTCTTTAGAGTTAGGTAAACTAACATCTAAAAGACAGATCGGAGAATCAGAGCAAGAGCTCCAAGGCATAATTGATACAGCTATGGGAAAAGTTAAAACTAAAATTGATGATTTAGGAACAACAGCGGAAGATGCTCGTAAAGCACAAAATGAAAAATATGGTATTAATTTTAAACACCAAGGAGCAGGTAAAGGTTATGACAAACAGTTTACTCCAGGTGGTAGAGAAGGAGAGTTTAATGCTGTAACTAGAGAATTATTACCAGTGCTTCATGATAGAGGTATTATAAAATTAGACGATGAAGTTTTAAAAAGTTTAAAAGATGCAGAGTGGGTTCGTGGTATTAAAGGCAAGGAGTTTGATCCTAAAAAAATATTTAGATACCACTTTGGTGACGGAGGTTTTAATATTCTTAATGTGGCTATAGACGAAACTCCTAATGCACAGTCAGCCTCAGACATTGTTAAATTCATGTCAGATAGAAATTTGTTTGGTCAGTTTACTGTTAAAAAGGCAAACAGTCCTAAAGATAAATTTGACCACATGACTCTTACAGAACTACAGGGTATTGCAGATGAGAAGAGAGGTGTGGCTTTGTTAATTAAAGATGGCGAAAGTGCTTTTTATAAAACACCAGATGCGATTGCAAAAGCATCCGAAGAAAACTTTGGAATTATGAATCAGTATCTTGCTAAGATTAGAGAGAGAACAACACGTGCTCGAAGAAACGAATTAGCAAAAATTAAAAAGTTTCCTGCACTAGATCCAAATGATGCTAANTTTATTATNGANAGTTTAGATGATGAAGGTTTAGCACCTTTGAGAAGAAATAGATTTCAATATTTAGTTGAAAATGATCCAAGTGGTACAACACAGTTTAGAACTAAATATGATACTTGGGATGATGCTACAGGAACAATGAGAGAAAAGCCTAAACTTGTAGAGAAACAAAATATGGCAACTGGTGAGATTGTAGTAAAAGATATTGATTACCAAACACCACCAGTTAAGGATGCTAGAATGAGTTTAGACATAGCCATACAAATGAAAGATGATGTGTTTGATTTTTCTACCGAAGCTCTTGGTAAGAAAGGATATAACTTAAATGAGATTGACACCATACAAAAAGGTAAAAAAGTTTATGATTATTTAGAAACTAAAGCTAACAGAGAAGACGGAAGTGTAGATTTATATTATAGAGGTAGAGATATTATAGAAAAATTAGAAGAGTTAAAAGATTTGGGTGTAGATGATATTGATAAAATATCTCTTGATGAGTTTAACCCAGAGAGATATGGATTTAGTAAAGGAGGCATAGCGAACAAAGATATGGTTCGTTTCTTATTTGATGACAACGTACGTAATTAATCCCATAACCAACGAGCTAGAGAGTGCACAACCTAGACAAACGGTTGGTGATAAATTTAAATTACAAACCTTTGTAAGAGATAGATTTGCGTTAGGTGGTGGTGTGATACAAGGAGAGAAAGTTGATAACAGAGAAAACTTTGCTAAACCTGAAATAGCAACATCAAGAATAGAACAACGTAAAGATGGAACTTTTGCTGTTAGAACTAAATATAAATCTACGGAAAGATATCCTGATGGAACGTTAAAAGCCAAATACTACACGTTTGATACTTTAGACGAGGCTAAAGATTTTCTTAAAGAAATTAGAGACGATTTATTTAATAGAGCAAAGTCAAATATTAAAGTTAAAAAAAATATTAATTCTTGGACAGAAAAATTTTTTAAAGATAATATTAAAAAATTTAAAGTTTCAGACTACGATTCTTTTGTAAAAAAAATGCAAAAAGATTGGGCTCAAGAACTTAAAAATAATAGTGGAAAATATAAATCAGAACAAATAAAATTTGTAAGTGATTCTGATGGCCTTCCTCGAACAGAGGAAATGGAAGTATTTGGTGTCAAGTCTCCTAAAAAAGGTCAAATAGAAACTCATGGTCCTGGTGTAGCGTATTATCAAAGAGCGTTTTTTAAAGGCAAGTTGGACACTGATGCAAAACTAAGATCTGGTTTAAAAGAATATATGCAATGGTCTTTAAGTAAAGGAGAAGGACAACCTGCAGCTTATAAAGCAGACAGAAGAGATTTTTTAAAAGCAGCACAAGGATTGGACAATTTTGATAAAAATGTTTTATATTTTTTAGGCGAAGGTTACGATCAGTTTAAATATGGTCAAGGTGGAGCAAATTTTAAAAATATCATGGATAAAAAATTTCCTGTTATTTTTCCTAAATACCATAAAAAAATTAATTTATCTCAAGGCGAATATACTAAAAATTTAAAAAAAGTGTCTGATTTGGCGGGNGTAGAGNTTAGCGTAGTTTTAAATAATATTAAAAAAGAAAATGCAAAAGTAAAACAAATATTAAAGTTAGACAAACTACCTCCAGATATGAAGACAGGATATTCTGGTGATCACCTTGGTGGAATAAAAACAGCTATACTTACAAATGATAAAAATTTTGCTAGAAAAGTTTTAGAAAATGTAATTGGCTCCACACGACAGAGAAACACAGAATTAGGTTATAAACTTTTAGAACAACCAAAAAATAGATTAGTAAAAAAATATTTAAAAGCAAAAACTAGGGCAGAGAAACAAATTATAGTTAATGACATAAATAAATTAATTCAAAAATATGACCCTGGCACACAAGAATTTTTTATTGGAAAAGGTGGTAGATTAGATTTTAGACCTTTAAAGATACAAAAAACACCAGAGGAAAAAGCTAAAGGATACCAAGAAGCAGCGAAAAAATTCTTTCCAGCATCTACAGTTAAAAAATTAAAAGAGATGGGAGTAAATTTATTTACTAAATTAGAGAAAGGAAGTCGAACTAGAAAACAATTTGAAGCTTTAATTCCAGGAAAGTTTGATGCGGCTGTATTAACTCCCTATGATTATATTACATCTATCGCTGCTGGATATAGTATACCAGAGTCTTCTTTAATAGCTGCTTCAAATCTTTTACCAAGAAATGTTCAAAAAATATTGCCATCAATGTTAGGTTTATACGATATACAAAAAGAAATGAAAGGTGAGTTAGAACCTGCTGGACCATTATTTAATTTAGGTGATGGCGAAGAAACTAAAACAGGAAAAAAGATTAGAACAACAATAGAAGATCTTATTGGTAAAGTTAAGGATAAATTTGGCGATGATTCTATCGGCACAGCAGATGATGTTCAAGAACCAGAATCAGCAGAACGAAGAAGAATGTTTGAGGAAGCAAACGAAAGACTTGGAAACATAGATGAAATGGAAATATCTGACATCGACAATCCTTTTATGGCTGCCATGGGAGGCCGTGTTGGTTTTAAAGATGGTACTCCACCAGTAATCCCAGGCAACGAACCTGACTACAGTGAACTACAAGTTATGCTAGACAACCCTGATAAGTACAACACATTTCCTAAAGGCACATTTACAGAGGAGCTAGACAAAGCAGTTTATGGAACAAATGAAGAAAGAAATCTTTTACAAAAATTCAATTCAATGTTTTTGGACCCAAGAGTCTATCCATACTATGCTCAAAAAATAGCATCAGGTGCAGCCAACATACCAGAACTTGCTTTTAGATTTCCAGCAGCTCTTGCCTATCTTTACGGACAAGGTAATCTTGCTTTAGCTTCAGGTGATTTAGATAGAATAAAAGGAAAAACTTTAGTGGAAGCTTTAGAAATATTAGATCCAAAATATACTAGAGAAATAAAAAATACAAAATTTGGAGACGTGGTAGGTATATCTGACAAGTCTATGGATGAACAAGATAAAACAGAGGGACAAAAATTTGTTGGAGATACATTTCAACTAGCTGCAGAAGCAGTAGGACCAGCAACACCATTATTTTTATTTAAAATGTTTCCTAAATTACCAAAACAAATTAAAGATTTAGTTGGCACAGCATCCGCTGCGGAAAAAGTAAATAAAGAAATAGAAAAAAACATGGCAGTAGATCAAACAAGAAGAGATTTAATTTTAACTATAGGTGCAGGTGGAGCTGCCGCTGCACTTAAATTTTTAGGATTAGATAAACTTATCAAAGCGCCGAAAGCTACAAAAGCTGTAACATCCGCTGTGAAGTCAGGTGGCACACCACAATACTTTTTTGATTTTGTAGATTTAATAAAAAGAAAAGGAAAAGATGTT
>NZMJ01000009.1 GCA_002692855.1 Maricaulis sp. | reverse complement strand
GACATCCCTTGTTACACATGCGAGCTGGATGAGCGAGTGCCATCAGCGGTGGTATATCCCATCAAAGAGGTGGTTCAGGATACAAAGTGCGCATACCTCAACAACACTATACCGATGACAATTGCATTTGCTTATTGGAACAAGGTTGCGCGAATCGATCTTTTTGGTGTCGATTATAGTTACCAACACAATTTACATTTTGCGGAAGCTGGCAGAGCTTGCGTAGAGTTCTGGCTGGCTAAGTGCATGGAAGCAAACATTGAAATTGGCGTGTCTCATAGATCTGGTTTGCTTGATCAGAACGTCCCGCTTGAAGAGCGCATATACGGATTTCACCGACTAGAAGATCCTGTCGTCGCAGTGAATCACGACTCTGGCTGGATAGTTTGCGGAAACTCACAGATCGAAGCAGAAATGAAAAAGGCTGGGGCTAAGGTGCCAGAGCCTATTCTATCACCGGAGCCTTATCGTGGCTGAGATGGGCAAAGACAGCTTTTTAGAGCTTGGCAGCGTGATGGTTGAAACCACACAAAACAAAGGCCATGATCCTGAGTTTTGGGCAGAGCAGATAACCAAGAAAATTTGTGACATTTCAGCGGACGCAGCGCCACACATAAGACAGCAAGCTGAGGCTTTTCAAAATTATATCTATACGATAGTGTTGTATGGAATAAAGAACGCAATTACCTCAGATCGTACAACTATGGTAAACTTATTGACAAGTCAGGGTCATCATGACATGGCTAAGATAATTAAGGAGTTATAGTTATGGCAATAACAAGCGCTATACCAACAAGCTTTAAGCAAGAGCTGCTTGTCGGTACACATAATTTTACTGCCAGCTCCGGTAATTCTTTTAAGCTTGCTCTGTATACTAGCTCGGCTACTTTGGGCGCGACTACGACAGCTTTTACGACAACCGGGCAGGCATCAGGTACAAACTACACCAGTGGNGGAGCNACTTTAACGTCAGTTACGCCGACCACATCAGGCACNACAGCCTTGTGTGATTTTGCGGATCTTACNTTTGGAACNGCTACGGTTACAGCNAGAGGNTGCATGATCTACAATGATACNCAATCNGANAAAGCTGTNGCNGTNATCGACTTTGGNGGNGANAANACNAGNACNGCNGGTAATTTTACNATNGTGTTCCCNGCTGCNAATGCNACNGCTGCGATTATACGATTGGCTTAAAATTTAATCTTTTGTGGTAAAATTTTTNTATGCCACTAACTACATTAAATTTTAAACCGGGTATCAANAAAGAAGAAACCGACTACGCAAACGANAACGGTTGGGTAGATGGNAANCTNATTCGGTTCAGAAAAGGCAGGCCAGAAAANATTGGNGGCTGGNAAAAACAGTCTGATACNAACACTTANCTAGGATCTGGCAGAGCNTTACANAGCTGGATCTCTCTCGGCGGAGCGCGATACTTNGGTATCGGCACGCACCTCAAATACTATATNGAAGANGGCGAGGCCTACAACGATATAACTCCNATAAGAGTTACTACNAGCGCCGGAGACGTTACGTTTAGCGCAACCAATGGATCCTCTACATTAACCGTGACTGACGCTTCACACGGCGCGTCAACGGGCGATTTTGTGACTTTCTCTGGCGCTTCTTCTTTGGGTGGATTGGTAACAGCCGCTGTTATCAACCAAGAATATCAAATACTTCTTGTCACCGGGACAAACACGTACACCGTCACCGCTAAGGACACTAGCGGTGCAGAGGTTACAGCAAACGCAAGTGACAGTGGCAATGGTGGAAGCAGCGTGGTCGGCGCTTATCAAATTAACACTGGTTTGGACGTTTACGTGCCTAGCACTGGNTGGGGTGTTGGTTCATGGGGCGCAGGTACGTTTGGTTCATCTTCTGCAATTACTGCAAGCGGTCAGCTTAGGCTATGGACTCACGATAATTTTGGTGAAAATTTAATAATAAACCCAAGAGGTGGTGGCATATATCGNTGGGTAGAAAATAACGGCTTGTCTGTCAGAGCATTGGAGCTGCANGGCATAACCGGGGCAAGCAAAGTGCCAACTTTGGGTTTACAAGTGATAACCAGCGAAGTCGACCGTCATTTGATCGTGTTAGGCGCTGATCCGATCGACAGCAGTAGCGGCAACAGAACAGGCGTTATTGACCCTATGCTGGTCGCATTCTCAGACACAGAAAACGAATTAGATTTTAATCCTATAGCTACAAATACTGCTGGATCCGTAAGATTGTCATCTGGCTCATTGATCGTTGGTGGCTTGAAGTCAAGACAAGAAACTTTGATCTGGACCGATACCAGTCTTTACTCGATGACTTTTATTGGGCCACCACTTACTTTTGCTTTAAATCTTATAAACGAAGGTGCCGGTCTTATTGGTCCGAAAGCAGCCATCAACAGCCCGGTTGGTGTGTTTTTTATGAGTAAAAACGGCTTTTACTATTACAACGGCGCAGTCAAAAAATTACCGTGTAGTGTGCAGGACTATGTGTTTTCAGATCTTGATTTGAGTCAGGCTTTTAAATGTTACGCATCACTACACGCAGAGCATTCTGAGGTTTGGTTTTGGTATGTGTCAGAAGAAGACGGCACTCAAGAAATATCGCGTTATGTGATCTACAATTATGAGGAATCAACTTGGAGCATCGGCAAGCTGGTTAGATACAGCTGGCTGGATGCAGGCATTGAGGATAAGCCGCTTGCTGCCGGTAAAGTTTCTGACGCTGGCGTTGTTTATTTACATGAGTCTGGTTTCAACGATGATGACAGCGCTATGTCTGACGTGTTTATAGAGTCAGCTGACATTGACTTAGCGGACGGCGAAAATTTTATGTTTATAAAAAAGCTTATACCAGACATAAAGTTTTCGACAACATCCGGCGTGTCGAACACGCCAGCAATGAATATTGTCGTTAAGCGGAGAGATTACAACGCTGACACTTTATCTACAGATAGCACAAGCCAAATTACCACTTCTACTCGTTTTACGAACTTGCGCACAAGAACCAGACAGGTTGTGTTGCGATTTGAGAGCGACGACGATAATAGTGTTGAGGCTGACAAAAAAGATTACAAATTTAGAGTCGGTAACACTAGGCTAGATATACAACCCTCTGGGCGTCGTGGTTAATGGCTAAGATTCTTGAGACTCGCTTGCCTCTGGCTGTGGATAGCGAGGTCACCGTGGATACTTTTAACCGTTTGGTCAGAATTCTGGAAATAAACCTTGGCGCAAAAGATATAGATAAAACGCCAGTTTTTAACGCTTCAGAAATTTCTGCGTTACAATTCGCTACTGGTGCTATAATATTTAATAGCACCGTAGAAGTCCATCAGGCGTTTGATGGCACGGAATTTAGGAATTTATATGAGCATCAAACTTATGTAACAGGATTGGGAGGTACTTTAAGCGTCGGCAGTGTAACCGTCACGATAAGTTAATACTATGGCAGAAAACAGAATATCACCAGAACTTTTAGATCGAATAAACCAATTTGCGGGAGCTGGTGCGGTTTCTGACCAAGAAATGGCGATGATGCAAGGCGCGGCACCTACTATGCCTACAGCACCGATGCCCATGACGGGATCTGGTGCTATATCAGACCAAGAAATGCGGATGTATGAAGCGGGGGCAGCCGGTATGCCCACAGCACCCATGCCTATGATGGGATCAGGCGCCGTTTCCGATCAAGAACTCATGATCATGCAACAAGCTGGTGAAGAAGATCTTGGCGCTCGCATACAGCAGCTTATAGACCAAATGCAGGCTAGTGATGACGTAGATGAACAAAAACAACTAGCCAAAACTATAGAGCGCTTACAACTAGGGGCAAATGCGCCATTAGCTGATCAAGCGTTGATGATACAAGAAGCTGGTACAGGCGAAGACACTGTTTTGGCTCACCTCAGCCCCGGCGAAGTAGTTTTGCCGCCACAATTTTTAGAAGATCCTGAATTTGAATCCATGATTGAAAAGAAATTCATGGATGCCGGTATTGACCCACAAGAGGCAGTAGCTGGTGTGGGTATTGCGAGCTTGAACCAAATGACCGGACTAGAAGAGTTTGGTTTTTTCAAAAAAATTGGTAAAGCACTCAAGAAGGTAGCAAAGAAAATTGCACCTATCGCTGGTCCGTTAGCTAACTTCATACCCGGTGTTGGACCGTTGGTTGCTGGTGCTATTGGCGCTGCAACTAATGTGGCAGCAGGTAAAGGTTTGAAGGGAGCAATATCTGGCGGTTTAGGTGGGTACACGTTTGGTAAGGCCCTTACAGGTATTGGTAGTTTAGGTGGCACTTCAGCAGCAGATTTTGCTAAAAAAGGGCTTGTAGGAAAAATACAATCAGTCGGCGGTGGCTTGGCTTCATTACCGGGAGAAGGCTTCCTCGGAAAAACATATGAATTGTTTATGCCGGGTCAGGATCAAACAGGTCTTTTTGGAAACTTACGCAAAGCCGGGGGTTACATTTTTGGAACTGGTCCAGACGGACAACCGTTCTTCCAACCTGATCCTACTGCCACTACAACAACAACACCGTCAAGTACAACAACATCGACAAGTACAACAACGCCCACGACAACCACAACAGCTGCACAACCACAAGGCAGTGCATTGAGTAGGTTTTTGAGCGGTATGTTTCCGGGCGGCGCCGCCGGCGCCGGTTTAGCTGGTGGCTTAGGTAGTCTTGCAGGTTTTGGGCTGGCAGGCACAGCAGCTTTAAAACTTGGTAAGCTTGCGATGGAAGAGGCTAAAAAAGACAAAGGTGTTCCGTTAACTCCATTGATCACAATGGACGCAGGGGGCCGATACAACATAGAAGCTGAAATTGCTCGTAGAATGGGCAAAGCCCCACCAAATCCTGTTGAGTTTGGTCTACAACCTGCGTTTCCAACATTAAGTGGAGGGCAGGCAGGACCCAGAAAAGATGCTGTTTCATCCCAATACGTGATGCAAGCAGCGGAGGGCGGACCCGTAGATGTGGAGATGACGATAACAGGAGAACAAATTCAAGAAGCAATTGAGCTTGTAAGATTGGCAGAGGATCTGCCTCGTCTAAAGGATGAACCAGCGTATCAAGCTGCATTAAATTTATTGGGAGCTAGTGGGATTCTCTCTGTAAACCCAACGCCTTTAGTGCCGGGCGCTCAATTGGGGTTTGAACAAGGTAAGTTAGCAAATACAAGAGCAGGAATGAGAGCGGGTAGAGCCGTGGCCGCGCTTGGTAAGACATTAGAAGACACAGCAAAATTCGGACCCGGTGAACCTATCAGTAAAATGTATGGAGGTCCCGTAATGGCTTACGCTCAAGGTGGAGCTGTTGCGATGCAAGAAGGTGGTGAGCTTGATCCAAATCAATTTCCTAGAATGAATGGTTACATAGACGGACCCGGAACCGAAACCAGTGACGACATTCCGGCCATGCTGAGTGACGGCGAGTTTGTTATGACCGGGCAAGCGGTTAGAGGGGCCGGTTCATTTCAATTAAACGAAGAGCCTAACGGCATCTTAACTTTGGTGCCATCTGCGTCTGAAAGCAGAGAGCGTGGAACTCAGCTTATGTATCAAATGATGGATGTCTTCGGGAGATACGCGAATGCAACCAGTTAGAGAATATCAACAAGGCGGGGCGCTAGACGCATCGTTTTACGGTTATGACCCAGAAGAGTTTGAGCCGTTAACCCAAGAAGAGTATGACCAACAAGAAGCCGACTATTACGGCATCAGCGTCGATGAATTAAGAAACTATAGACAACAGCAAGCTGGCATCGGTGGTCTGCCTGCTGCACAAGAAACGGCGGGAGATGCTCCATATGTGGCGTCTGCAACTACCACAGCTACATCAAGGGATCCCGCCCTCCAACAATTGTTGTTTGGTTTAGATGGTCAGGGTGGGTTTATACCCGGTGCTATGCGCGCAGCAGAGCGAACTTTTTTCGATGAAGAAGGCAGACCGGTTATTGTCCCTCAAGAGGTTGCAGGATTAACGCCAGATCAACTAGCGGCTGCACAACAAGCTAGAGATCTTGTCGGCGTGCAAGATCGATTTATTAGCGATGCAGAGGGCGCTTACAGGGCTGGTATAGATGAATTACGTTCCGGGCAAGAAGCCGCAAGAGGCTTCGGTATGCGTGGTCTTGAAGCTGTTCAGGCTGGCGCAAGCGAAGAAGAAAGATTAAGACAATCTGGTTTAGAGGGGCTGCTTGGATCTTTGGGCGAAGGTCGTAGATTAACCAGAGGCGCAACAACCGATTTAATGTCTAGACTAGGCGAGACTGAAGCTATACGCAGAGGTTCCGCACTTGGTTTTGGACAAAGGCTTGGTGAGTCAGAAGAGCTTTTACGAGGCACTACAGGAGAGTACGATCCATCTATGACTCAACGGTTTATGGATCCGTTTGAGGATGCCGTGGTGCAACAAACCGTTGAAGATGCGGTTAAACAGGCAAATCTTGCCGATATATCACAAACCGCTAGAGACATACGTTCTGGCGGAGAGTCAGCATTTGGCTCTAGAGCGCGTCTATCAGCCGATGAGCGAACAGAAGCATTAGGTAGGGGGTTAGCTAAAGAATTAGCAGGAATACGCTCTAGAGGCTTCTCTGAGGCTCAGAGAACAGGATTAGGCGAGTTTGCTAGACAACAGCAGGCTGCTCGATCTGCAAGCGCAGGGTTGGCGGGTCTAGCCGGCCAAAGACTTGGGGCTGGGCAGCAATTAGCAGCCGGACTCGGACAATCTGCACAACAAAGGTTTGGAGCAGGCACAGGATTAGGACAAACACTCGTAGGATTTGGGCAAACCGGACAACGAGCGCAAGCTGGCGCCGGTCAAGCAGCGTTGGGTGCAGGACAAACTTTGTCAGGTGCATTGGGTCAGATGGGCGGACTTGAAAGTCAAATCGGCCAGCAAAGATTTCAAGCACAACAAGGGTTAGGCGGATTCTTACAAGGACTGGGTGGTCAGGCGCAACAAGCAGGTATGGCAGGAATTAACTTGTTATCCGGTATTGGTGGTCAACAACAAGCTCTGCAACAACAAATTCTTAACGCTCAAAGAGCCAACGCTTTACAGGCACAACAAGCTCCGTTACAGCAGTATCAAGCGCTTCTACCATTTATTGGTACCGCAACGCAAACGGCTGGACAACAAACTAATGTGCAAAACTTCACACCACCACCCAGCCCATTACAGGCTGGTTTAGGTGTAGGTTTGTCAGCCTTGGGCGGAATTGGTAGTTTCTTTCAACCGGGTACACAAAGAGCTGTCTGATGGCGATAGGTAGGCCTCAAATGGAAGAACAAATCAAAAGTTTCGCAACAGCAGGAGCGGTTGACGGCACTCCTGATATGACCGATATAGACAAGCAGTTAGAAGTAATTAGAGAGATGACTGCTTTGGTGACTGCTCAAAACGAAGCGAGAAGATCTGACCCATCTCAATTTTTGAGACAATCTGGACCACCAGATCCAAAGCTGATAAAAGAATACAATGACATGCTTGTCAAAAATTTTGGCACCAGTAGAAGATCTAACATATATGATTTAGCTTCTACGCTTGGCGGAGCCATGTTGTCTGCTGACCCAAGAACCGGAGCTTTTCGTTCACTTGGTCAAGGCTTTGCACAGTTTGGTCTAGAGGAAAAAAAACGTAGGCAGCAACAAGATATAGAGCGCAGGCAGTTAGCTTTGAAAGCTTTTGAGCTTGCAAAGTCAGATCAAGATGCAGCTATAAAGCTCATGAACGATTACGACATTGCCATTGCAAAACAAAATCCAGAAAACGAATGGCAAAACTATTATGTAATAGATCCTAAAGGCATAACTGTAAAAGGCATTTTTTATGACGCAGGCACGTTTGCTCCCCTAACCGCCACGGAAGCGTCTGGTTTGCGTGGCAGGATACAAGTGGGTACGGGCGGTGGTGTTAAAGTACCACAGGTCGGATCTGTGGCCAGATACATGACAGAAGAAAATGCTAAAAAACAAATTGCGGCGCTAGGACTTACAAGTGACATGCCAAACTTCGACTCGGCTGTAGCAAGAATCACAGCTCCAAGTGATTCAAGAATTGGCAAAGATGTAATCATGGCTGGCAAATATATGGAGCTAAGGCCATTGGTTCAGGACGGCATAATTATTGACGTTATGCTTGCTCCATCTAGTGGCAGCGTACAGCCCGGTTTTGAGGTTACACGTAACGAAAGACTTAAGCTTATCGCTAAAAACCAAGATAGTTACACCGAAAAACTTTTACAGGTGGTGCCAACTGTAGAGCGAGCTATGGCACAATTAATGGCCGGTGCTGAAACTGGTGCAGTTACCGAGTTAACTTTAGGATTGCGTCAGTTAACTAACCAGCTGTTTGGTACATCTGATCCGGGTTTGGCTAGTATAGAAGATATCGTTGGTATTTCTAATTATCTAGCCCCAAAAATGCGTCCGGTAGGATCCGGTTCTACAAGTGATATGGAGTTTAGAGCTTATCAGAACGCTATTTTGGCTTTGGGCAAAACGCCACAAGCAAACTATATCTCTCTTTATGCATTCAAAAAAATGACTGAGAACGGTATTAGAAACAACCAACTAGAACAACAACTTTTATCGGACTCCAGTATCAATGATATGGAAGTGGTGAATGCCGAGTTAGCTAAATTAGACAGAGGCATTTTTGAAAAATTACCAGAGGATGTAGACGTTAACGACGAAGCGGCTGTTAATGCTTGGTATGCCAGCTTGCCATCTGGTGCGGTGATCGATAACGCCACTATAAAAATATTTGACGGGGCAGGTCCGTTTGTAATTAAAGATTGGGGCTTGATGCAATAATGAGTGTTAAATTACCAAAAGGAGCAGGCACACAAGAATTAAGTGAAGAGAATGATCTTACGAATGCCGCTAACCAAAATGAAGCAGATCCACAGCTTGTAAATGAGCTTTCTGAAACCGGTCTGGGTGAGCCTACGGATGACGTTGAATTTCCGGGTGTACCTGAAATAACTTATATGGGCGATGATGCTCCGGGGTTTTTTGAGCGTGTAATACCTAATTTCAAAGCAATTATGGTGAGCGACGATCTTGGTAAATTAGAGATATTTCAAGAAGCCTTCAAAGATGATCCAAGATGGGGTGGTGGCTTTGTAGATAAATTTGGCAATCCAATGATGATTTGGAATGAAATGCCTTACTACGTGAACAAGCCCGGTTTTACTACTACTGATTTTAACACCGTCCTAGGCGAGATAATAAAATATATACCAGCGACCAAATATGTAGGCAAAGCTAAGTCACTCAAAGAAACTGTGTTAAGAGGCGTCCCATCCTACACAGCAACCGAATTAGGATCTAAAGTGGGGGAGGCCGCGATGACTCCCGAAACGGTGGAAGCGAGAGATCAGACACTTGGTGATGTGGCTAAAGAAACTGGAATAATTACCGGCATCGGAGTGGGAGCTGATGTTATTGTGCCTACCGTCGTAAAGCCCGGTGTAGAGGTTGCTAAAAAAGTAACCCAAGCAGGTAAACAAGCGGTTAGTGAAAGTTTAAAAATAGCTGGCAGAGCTGGGTTTCCACAAATAACTGAGGAAGTTATACAACAATCTAAATATCCACTTACCAGAGGACAAAGAACAGCCGAACTACCCGAAGGACCTACGCCCAGATCCACCACACAAACGGG
>NZMJ01000008.1 GCA_002692855.1 Maricaulis sp. | reverse complement strand
ACATAACAGCTTGAATTAATACTACTAAAGCAGAAACGGCAACAAGCCAGCCGCTTAATTCAGCTCGTGAAATTTTTTGATTTACTTTTTCGTGAAGTTGATCAATTCTTTCATTTATTTGTTGTTGGCCTTCTAAAATTAATAACGATAATTCTTTTTGAGTTAAGCCGTTTGGTTTATCATGAGACATAAAAATAATATTACCATATAGGTATTAATCTAATTTTTTTTGATATTTTAAAAAGTTTCTTTAGGCTTATACTGTTCTAAGGCGTGCTGTAAAACCGTAATGAATGAGGTTAAAAATGCACAACCAATTAGCTCAAGCGCAGCTGCGTCGATAATCCCGGTCGAATTTGCTAACCACAAAGAGATGGCTGATTGCAAACCAGTACGAAAAGCTTTTGCAAACATAAACTTCCAATAAGCTTTCCAATCTTTTTTAGTGTTCAATGTTTTTCCTTTCATAATTATTTTAAGCCTAATTGGTCTGCAGTTCTTTTATTTGATATTTGCACTTTTTTATATGCACTACATTTGTTATTCATGCAAAGAAAAGATTGCTCTATATATTCCAATTGTTCTTGACATCTTGGACAATTTATTTTCAAATAACCTCTATTGTATTTTATTTAATTGAATAGTTTTAAGAGCATTCAACTCTTTAATAATTTTGTTAAATTTATCATCAACTAATTTAGTTAGCATAACGTCATCGGTTTGTTTATTGCTAAGTTCATTTGAATCTAAATTAATATTTGAATATTTAATAGTTACTTTTTCTCTAGCTATTAAAGCGTCTCTTACTTTAGGATAAAACTTTTTATAAGCGTCACCTGATCCGCCTACAAAACCATCTTTACCTTTATCCAGGTCTTGTTGAGTTTCTCCAATGAGCAAACAACCTGCAGTGTGGGAATCCGTATTTCCGGTATGAATAAGAATATATTGAAAATTCGGAACGTTTTGTAATTCCAACATACCTTTATGGAAAGCTGCTCCATATTTTGAAGTATACTTAGTATGGAATCCTCCAACAGTACGCAGCTTTATTTCATACTCACCTAACGGAATAGCTGTTTCACCTTTTATTTTTTTATCTCTTACTTCGTCCTCAAGCGTAAAAGCTTCAAACACTCCATTAACAAAAAGCATGCCATTTGTAGCGTCTTTACCAAATTGCGTTCTTACAACGTCTAACTTCATAAAGCTATTATATTACCTTATAATTTTGATATTGTCCCATTTGTTATTGCCGCCTAAAGTTAAAGTTAATATACCCGGCTCTGATTTATCACCATAAACATTTTCAAACCACTCTGATCCGCTATCTAAAGTAGGGGCTTGAATTATTAATCGATTACTTGTTTCATAAGCAGAAAAAAAATGAAAATGCCCCATAAGCAAAACATCTGCGTCAGCTAAAGCATTTCTGCTTAATGATTGATCACTTAACCATTTTTTAGCTTTAGCCTGAGCATTAACTCCTGACTTCATTTGATGGCCATGAACTATGCTTAGTGTAATATTTGAAACATCGAAGGTTAAACTTAAATCGTCTTCAGGAATAATAAATTGTAATTTATCTTTATAAGCTGGCGCTTCTTTAAATATTTCATATAACTCTTCAGCAAGTTGAACATCTCTATTATCCCCGAATGAAGTAAATGCTTTATTTCCTTTTCGATATTCTCCATGATTACCTCCGATAAAAGCTGCTATACCATTATCAAATAAAGGAAGAGTTTCTTTAATTAATTTATACGCCATGCGCCTTGCTACTTTTTGTTGTTGTCGATAATCCATTTCAACTGAGTATTCCATCATGTCATAATAACCAGAACAGCCTTCGACTATATCACCAACCCCAGCAAACAATATTTGATTTATATTATTGTTTTTTTTCAATAACTTTATTTGTTGTTTAATTTTAGGAATAGCTTCATTGAATCTTTCAATAGTTTGAGCTGATCCTTTTTTGCCTATTTGCCAATCACTTAAAACAATAACAAAAGTTTCGTCAATTTTTTTNGTTTGTTTTTTAACAACAGTTTTTTTTCCGGCNTCTTTTAATAATTTTTGAAAATCATTATCAACCATATAATTTTTATTTGAAACAATTTTTGCTTTGAAATAATACATTCTNTGTACATCTCCAGCNCCCATNTTNGTGTCCCAAAATCTGATCTCGGCTGTTCCNGGTACNACTGAATAATTTTCTGCTTCGTCTCCAAAATAATCATANANNTGCTCTTGCCANTTTATNTTATTTGTTTTTTGNGGCTCTGAAACTATTTCACCTGAATTAGTTTTTTCACTAAATTTAAAACCCGGTTTAAATTTTGGAGGATGTTCTATTTTAATCTTTTTTTTTCTTGGTCTTTTATCTGTATAAGTTTTTTTATATTTTTCTAGTTCACTCATACAAACCTAACCGAACATCTTTAAACCATTTTCTAACTGTATTATGTGAATGATTTTTTAGCTCAGGAAAATTTTTAACCATATAAATAGCAACAGCTGTATCGTTCATATTTATATCTTCTGCTTCTTTTAAAAGTTTTTTTGTTTCTTTTAATATTTTTGGATTTTTATGCAAAAAACTAGATTTTCCAGTTAACCTGCCGTTATAAGCGTTACTAAACTCTTTAAGTGACATAAGCCCTCCTGTTATAAAGTTATTATATACTAACTTTATGACAAAATATTAATTTTTAAAATTAACTTGGCTTTGGATTATCGTCTTTTATTTTTTTAACAGCCTTATACCATTCGCCGGTTTTATCACCTTTACCTGAAGTCATATCATGAAATAGCATATCAAATTGCTCTGACAATGCAGGATAACTTTCTTGTCTTGCAGTAATATACCCGAATTGTTGTGCTTCCCATTTTGAGTTCCCTAAATCAATTTTTGCTTGATCGTAGTCAGCGTCAGTAAATTCAAGTCTTTCATTATTGACTTGCTTATACATTGGTTTAGCCGCTTCAATTTCTGCGTCTGCTTGTGCTTGTAATTCTTCTTTTGTTGCCATGTATTTATACTATCTTTCTAATGTTTTCAATCTTGTTGTTTGATATTATTTAACAAGTCCATACAACTTAAATGTTCCACTAGCTATATTGCCACTATCAAAAAAGAAACTAACACCGTCATTGGCTTCGGCAACAGTGTGCATAAATCCACCTGTTTGAGAACGTAAAGCAGAACTAGAATTAAGACTTGCAATTTCAACTGTGGCAAAACTGTTTATGCTTGAATTTTGAAAATTAAAAAGATGTAAAACACCGTTTAATTCTTCCCCTGTTGCAGTTCCAGAAGTAGTAAATGCAATATGGTCTTGATTAGTTCCATTTGTAAATGAAAACGCTCCTGACGACTTCATAATCATTAAGCCGTCATCATATTCACTATCGCTATCTGGTGTTCCAGAAGTTGTTACACGAAGTTTTAAAGTTTGTGCGTCTGTATCTGGTACAACATTATTAAAAACAACTTTATACACATTAAAAGAACTTGATATACCCGTAAGTGTAACTGCCGATACTCCACTTGTTACTATTGTTTCTTGAATTAAAACTAAAGCTCCTGCCATTATGCTATACCAAATATTTTTGCAGTACAATCAAAAGTACCAGAAGATGTGAAAAAATTTAGACCTGTTATTTGTTCTGCCGATTTATGTACCATTACTAGTTTTCTACCCCTACCAACACTTGAATAATCAGAAGTTTCGGCAGTGCAATATGTAAATGCAGAACTGTTAAAAGGATTATAAATAGTAGCGTTTGCCCCTGTTCCCTCATCATGTCCACTGTTAAAATTTAATACATTAAATAAATTTTGTGCAGTAGAGCCACTTTCACTAAAAGATGAATTTGAGAGCATATCTAAAAAGGCTCTTTCATATTCACTTGCAGAAATAACACTACCTCCACTATCAATTAATCTTAAATTTAAATTAAGACCACCACTTGGTACATATTCTGTAATTGTTAAAAAATAATTATCATAAGAGCTTCCAAAACAGTTTGACATATTCATTGAACTGACACCACTTGCACTTGTTGATTGTATAAATTGCAATTTTGTAGCCATTAAAAAGTCCTTATTCCATACAAAGATACACTATCAATATTTATATTATTTGTGTTAGAACTTTGTATTCTAAAACCGTCCACTACACTAGCCTGTGGTAATACTCCACCACCAAATTTGTAAACGTGTCCACCATTATTCATACCTGTGTACATAAAATTATAAAAAGTATATTTTGTACTATCCCCTGCATTGTATAAATAAAAATAATTATTTCTAGGTGTTGCAGGGTCAAAGTCATAGTCAATACCTGTACCTGTGCTACTTGTACTTCTATTTTCTGTGTCTGCTCCTGTACCATTATCACGCTCTTGATAATAGTAATGATAAACACTACCTGTTTCTATAACACCACTTTCAAATAACTCTATCTTACCTCCTGTTGAACTTCCTGTTGCTTGAAAATTAGTAACAGTTATAAAATGAATATTGTAGGTGCTTTCTTGTATAGAAGTAAAATCTAAAGCATTAACATTACTTGCAGATTGTGTCTGTATCAATTCCAACTGTCCAAAATTAGTCCATTTGTTTTCTGCATCTAGTTCATAAATATCTTTTGGTGTAAAAATACCATTATTATTTCTAAAACTCTGTGCTACTTCTGTTCCTATTCTTCCATATTCTGTACTCATCTACACCACCTTATACAATGTAAATGTCCCACTTGTAAAGTTTCCTCCACCTTCCCAAGTAAACACTACACCTGAATTGCTTTGATTAACAGTATGAACTCCCCCACCTTGTTCCCCATAAGTTTGAGCACTATAATTTAGTCCAACTGCTTCAGTTGTTTGAAAACTATATTCTGAACTAGAAAAAGTATTATATAAATAAATTATACAACTAGAACTTTCATTTGTAGCATTACCTCTAGCAAAACCAATAATATGATGTGTTAAAT
>NZMJ01000007.1 GCA_002692855.1 Maricaulis sp. | reverse complement strand
TATATAGTTTTTATGCGATACAAAATTTATAATGAAATGTTATAACTGTCAGACAGAATTAATTTGGGGTGGAGACCACGATTGTGAAGAGGATGAGGACCACGAAATTATAACTAATTTATCGTGTCCTGAATGTGGTGCTTTTGTTTTAGTTTATTGGGGGGAGAAAAAACAATGATAGAATTATTATTAATATATTCTTTAGTATATAGTTTTTATGCGATACAAAATTTATGATACAAAGCATTAACATTTCTACAAAGTTGTATGTAGGTAAAGCTAAAGATTTTAAAAATCACAAAGATACACTTTTAGAATTAATTAGTTTAATGCCATCTGTTGGTGTAGAGAATGTTAGCAAGTCAGATTGGTTACTTGCAAGTACATTTGATAGATTGTATTTAACATACTTTTATAAACACATAGGCAATTCTTATATGTGTGATTTAATGGTAAAACTTAAAGCTGACAATTGGAACATCGGTAAGACATGGTATCAACAATATAACAAGGGTTCACATCATACATATCATAATCACGCAAAGACAAATTTTACTAATGTGTTTTATCTAGAATTGCCAGACACAAATTACAAAACAATTATTAAAGATGATAGTGGAGAAAAAATATCTTACGATGCAGAGGAGGGAGACATTATTACTTTTCCAGCACATTTGTTACATAAATCAAAACCAAACGGAGATAAAAGAAAAACAGTAATTTCTTTCAACTCTAATTTTTTATATGCACAAGGAGAAAACAATGACATACAAAATAAATTTAACAATGGAGTTTAGAACACGACCCACGAAACGAGATGTAGAGGACAAACTTTTTAATTTATTAAGAGATGGGTTTAGTTTGCAACGAAAGGAAGAATATGAAAAAGAAAAACAAATTGTGGGAAAAGGGCAGCCACCATTACAAAAAGTTTAAAATTCAACCTGCTAAATTTATTAACGAAAACAAACTTTTATTTGCAGAAGGGAATGTAATCAAGTATATTTGTAGACACAGTGAAAAGGGAAAATCAGAGGATATACGAAAAGCAATACATTATTGTGAAATGATATTAGAAAGAGATTATGACAANNACTTANNNTAATTAAAATGAAAGANATTTCTNAGTTTACATTACCTGATGATTTATTTCGCATGATGGTAAATAAGATAAATATTGCTTACGAAGAAAAAATATCACACAGTCATGGTTTAGCAGGTAACATTGTTCAAGAATATTTAATGACTGCAAAATTTCCTGAGTTTGAACAATTTTTAATAGATTGCATAAAAAGACATAAATTTTATGAAGAGTATTTAGTAAAAAAACATTCTGGGTATTTAAGAACTTACAAAGAGGANTCTTACAGACTAGAACTACAACTGGTAAATCTTTGGGTAAACTATATGTACAAGCATGAATTTAATCCAATACATAGTCATTCTGGTTTATTTTCTTTTATAGTTTTTATNAAANTACCTTTCATGAACGAAGAGTTACAAAAAATATCACCTGGCTCTAAAAGTAATTCTCCAAGAGCAGGTAATTTATGTTTTTTAAAACCATCATGGTGGCAAAGAATAGAAGAAGTTTGGTATGCAGTAGATGCAACTTGGGAAAAAGAAATATTATTGTTTCCAGCAGAGTTACAACATTTGGTGTACCCATTTTATGGCACTGACGAACCACGCATAACTGTCTCAGGTAATTTAGCATTTGCAAAAGTGGATAATCCTGATNTNTAAGGACTTTATATAGTGCANNTAGTATTNCCNTTACAAAANAANACTATGTGGTCACCTCCGATAGAATACAAAGATTTATCGGATGCAAAAGAGATAGCCATTGATTTAGAAACAAGAGATGATGGTATCAACAATGGNTTAGGTGCTGGTTGGGCAATGGGNAAAGGTGANATAATTGGAGTCGCTATNGCNACGAAAGGATATAGTGCTTACTATCCCTTTGGACATTTAGGTGGTGGTAANTTAATTAAAGAACAAGTNTTNCAATATNTAGCCGATATTTGTGCTATGCCTTGTCGTAAAATATTTCACAATGCACCNTATGATATTGGTTGGTTAGAATCTTATGGTATNAAAATTAATGGTGANAAAGTTTGCACTATGATAGCTGGAGCTCTATTAGANGAGAATAGATATTCTTATTCTTTAAACGCATTAGCAAAAGAATATTTAGGTGAAATGAAAGTNGAAAAAGATTTAAAAGAAACTGCTCANTTATANGGTGTAGACCCTAAACAAGAAATGTGGAAACTGCCAAGTGAAGCTGTTGGATTGTATGCTCAAGAAGATGCAAGACTGACTTATGATTTATGGCAAAGAATGAAACACGAATTGTATAAAGAAAACTTAATGACTATTTGGGAGTTGGAACGAGACTTGATGCCTTACTTAATTGAAATGCGTAGAAGAGGAATACGAGTAGATGANGAGGGTGCAGAAAAATTNAAAAAANATTTTGTATNTTCTGAGCAAGAAACTTTACACACGATAAAAAAAATAGTTGGTAAGGATGTTGANATNTGGGCAGCAAGAAGTATAGCCACAGCTTACGATAAATTAGGAATTGTATATCCCAGAACAACCAAGACTCAAGAACCAAGTTTCACGCAACAATGGTTGATGGAAGATACAAACGANATATCTAAGNTGATTGTNAAAGCAAGAGAGATGAATAAATTTCATAATACTTTTATTAATAGTATTTTAAAATATACACACAAAGGAAGAATACACGCAGAAATAAATCAATTACGAAGTGATGGTGGTGGCACAGTAAGTGGTAGATTATCTATGAGCAATCCAAACCTACAACAACTACCAGCAAGAAATAAAGAGTTTGGTAACTTGATACGAGGATTGTTTTTACCTGAGAAGGATGAAAAATTTGTGGCACTTGATTATTCGCAACAAGAACCANGNATNTCGGTACATTATAGTTTAGCTTTAGAGTATGATGGAGCAAAAGAAATAGCCTTAGCATATGAAACTGGAGATGGAGACTTTCATCAATCGGTTGCTGACNTGTGTGGAATAGATAGAAAGAGTGCAAAAACAATTTCTTTAGGNTTGATGTATGGTATGGGTAAAAATAAATTAGCCAACACTTTAGGTTTAACTTTTGACGAAGCAAGTGACTTAATTAATAAGTACAATCGTAAAGCACCATTCTTAAAACAACTCGCTGACAAGTGTGCAGAGAAAGCACAAAANGAAGGAGTGATTCGCACTAAGTTNGGAAGAAAATGTAGATTTGATTTATATGAACCAAAAGATTGGGGAGTACATACACCAGAAAGATATGACAATGCTAGTGCAAAATATGGTGCTAAAAATATTAAACGAGCTTACACATACAAAAGTCTCAATCGATTAATACAAGGTAGNTCNGCAGATTTAACAAAAAAAGCTATGCTGAATTGTGCAAGGTTGGGTCACTTACCACTNCTCCAGATACACGATGAATTATGTTTTAGTATNAAAGATACAAAAGACATTGAGGTTATAAAAAGTGAGATGGAGAGCTGTGTGGAGTTTCTAGTTCCAATGAAGGTAGATGTAGCAATTGGAGATAATTTCGGAGAAACTATCTAATCGGTCATCTGGTTATGTAATTTTTGCTTAGTCTTCTCTATATCATGTACAATAATTTTTTTTCTTATCTTTTTTAAAGTCTCATCGATGTATGCCATTTTATTTGTGTACACACCGTCTTGTTTGTACAATTTAGTCCAGAGATGTTCTAATGCAATTTTTTGTTCAAGTAAATGTTCCATTACTTCTCCTTAATTATTTTTTACTATATTTTACTACTTATAGTCAATACTTCTTGACTTATCACTTCTAATCTTTAAAATTAAAATATTATTATGGAGGAATTTATGTGTAGTTTAGTAGATGTAAATGAAGAAAAAATAAATAAAATGCAGAGAGAAGGAGAGTTATTAAGTGTGTCCAAAGAGTATAAAAGACTTACTCGTTTGATAAGTGATTTACAGTGGGAGGGCACTTGTGACAANATATCTTTTCTAGTTNAAAGAGCAGATTATTTCAAAAAATTACTTGANGATGGTCAATTATATGAACCCAATTTTTAGGAGAAAATTATGGATTTAACAAAGTTTAAGACAGTAGCAATGAGAATAGAAACTTACAAATTATTAAAAGGGTTGTGTAANAAAACGCACCGTACNCCAGCTAAAATGATTTCTAAATTAATCGATACTCAGTTAATGTACATATCAAAGAAAGAACAAATCAAAATAGACGAGTTAAAGAAACAGTTGTTGGATGCACAAGAATAATCAATATCCAACTGTTGAGTCTTTAAAAATGATGAATGTACCTTTTTACATAGTAATTGAAGAAGAAAAGAAACACGATTGACAGGAAAGAAAGGGTTTAGAATAATGAAATTTATATTATTGTATACGATAATTTATACCTTTATAGGTTTACATAACGCAGGAATATTATAATGAGAGTATTATCTTTAGGTGCAGGAGTGCAAAGTAGCACAGTAGCATTAATGATAGAGTATGGAGAATTACCTATGGTAGATTGTGCTATTTTTGCTGATACACAAAATGAACCTAAATATGTTTATGAATGGTTA
>NZMJ01000103.1 GCA_002692855.1 Maricaulis sp. | reverse complement strand
TACTTGTTTTTAAATTAAAAAATGTTATATTAATTAAATGAAACTATACTGTTTCTTATTTAAAAAAATTAATTTTGGTATTGATAAGGTCAGCTTTGCCGAGTTGACCTTATTATTTTAAATTCCTAAAATAAGTTGAGATTGTACAGATTTGCCAGAATCATATCTTTTTGTATCGCCCTTTAGATAAGGCATATCCCGAAAATTGATGCACTTAGTTAGTAGCTTCTTATCTTTCTTATTCCCGATTATATAGATGTATCTATGTTTTTGTGGTCGTTCTACTACTTCATATTTATCTGGATTGTTCTGTCTTTCTTCTAGTGTTGATTGCTCTGTTATCGTCTTAGAATGCAGATTAGAACCCCGAATCCTCCATTCTGTTCGCTTTGCACTCATACCTGTGTAAATAAAGTTTGTAGCTTGATAAACGTAGCCTACATGACCCTTACTTGTATCGGCATAAGAAACAACGATCTTAGGCTTTTCTAGTAGCTTTAATGATTGTGATATAAGATAAGATGATTGATTCCTGTGATTGTCTTGTAAGCACAAACGATTTAACTCTATAACCTTATCCTTATGTTCTTCTCCACAAACCCCGATACAAAGGCTATGAGATGGTGGAATACCATAAGTAACAACCCCGATAAGTGTTGATTCAAAAAATAAGCCAAACGCATCTGTTATATTTGGGATACGCTTGGCATAATGTTTTTCTAATAACCAATTATAGGTTTCTTTAGATTTTATGGGTAAGACCTTTAATCCCACATATGTTCTCCTTCTAGGATCAAAGCATTACCGACTAAAGGCATATTAGCCATAGCACTTGCGATTGTGTTGCCTTTGAACCCATAAATCAAACCTTCCTCATTAACGAGTATTTGCTTAATTTCCTCACCTTTATCATAAAGTTTAGGAGAATGAACCATTTGCACATAACCCCCAACTATATCTTGTGCTTCATCTAAGCTAGGCTTGTGGTCTAAATCCCAATGAACTGTATAAATAACAGTTTCATCATCTTTCTTTTTCTTTAATTCATCTTTAAATTCAGATGCCTTAACGACTATATTAGTAAGTTTCGAAATCATTTATCTACTCCCTTTATATTTCCAACCAAAAAAATTTGGCTTTGATATAGGTTTTAATTTAAATTCTTCTTCTAAACTTTTACCAGAAACATAGTAATTTTCACTTAACTTGGATAAATCCCCGATTAAATGTTCATATCCACCTTCATAATGTTTTTTATTTTCCTCACAGATATATTTAAATAATTCTTGATATCTGCCATTATAAATGGGTGTAGCTAATCGATTCCAAAACTCAAATGGTTTCTTAGGCCAATAAGCTCTTAAATTTTCCATAATGTAATTTCTATTCATCATCAACCTCCATTTCATTAATAATACTTGGTCTTTTTAATGGTAATTCATCTTTATTAATATACCATTCTTTTTGTTTGTATGTTTTAAAACATTCAAACCCTTCACCATATATTTTATCAGACCACATCTGACACTCCTCTGGTGTAGTAAAATGCATAACTGTTAATAAACTATACATAATAACTTGATTAGTCATAATTATTACCTCTCATTTGCTAATGTGTAATGATTACATAATAACACAAGAAAAAATATAATCAATACTTAATTNACATTATCTCTTGCAGTTGTGGGTATGTACTCACCTCTACTTAATGAACCACCTTCAACACCCAACCAAACCCTTCTGCCTTGTCCAGATAGATTATACTTGGCNATTCTGCCACTTCTTTGCAGATGCTGACAGTAAGTATTAAGAGTAGATTGCTCCAGATTACGCAATACTTCAGGAGCATCTGGTTCTTCAAGCCGAACAATTATAGAGTTTGTATCGCCCATTTGTGTCAAAGCTCTGCCTTCCTCCTCACATTCACGAATCCAGTTGTATAGCCTATCCACACGCATATCCATTTCAGAACCCGAATGTATTGANGATAATTGTTCGGATTTATCCTCCAGTAATCCTGTAAACATATCTCGAATGAAGTGNTTTATACNNCGATCAGCTGGGCCATTGGACTTCACAACTGCACCATCAAAGAACCTATTTCTATGGTATTCTATGTTCATAGTGTCGGCCATTTTCTTACCGACTTTAGGANTTACACCCCATACTGCATAGGCAAAACGAACACCATCAACCAACGCTGACGTACCCCGAATAAGATTTCTTGCTTCTTCTGGTGTCTTTGGTGGCTCTGTGTCCTTGACTTTAGCCATATGATGACACAACAGGACTGTAGCACCTGTTTCCGAAGCAACTTTAGCCATNAAACTCATCAGNGCAGCNCCTGCTGCGGGNTCTGCATTAACATCAGCATGAACAAACGAAGCTAATGGATCAAATATAATGAGCTTCAGGTTTTTAATCTGCAATAATTGTTCGTAATACTTATCGAACTCTTCTCCACTGTGATAGCTCTTGTCCGAACCCTGTTGCATAATAGGAAACACCCCACCATAATTAGGCAAAGGCACGATCTTCATATCATGCTCGTAGTTAAACCTATCTCCCGAAGGATCAAGCCTAGTTACCCTTCTGTGTATTTCAGCTTCATCATCCTCTGCTGTAAAGATTACAGTATTACCGAACTCATTAACAACACCACCGAAAGATGTTTGCATAGGTTTCCCCGAAGCTATCTTCATAGCTAAATCTAATGTCATCATACCCTTACCAGAATCACCCGCAGCTGCGAATAAAGCAGGCACTCCCAGAGGCATGATGTTACCAATCAAGAACTTTTGTTCGGGTGCATTGTGGTCAAAACGAGATACTAATAGCGAATCATCCAGTAGATTGACAGACTTCTGTGCCTTATGTGAAGCGTCATTTAAGAACTCCCGAACATTAAAGTTTTCTGATATGGCATCAAAAGCATCCCACTTCTCAGGTTTCCCGATTGGTGGCGTTAGCATAGTTACCGATTTAGCGTTAGCTTGCAAAGACAACTGCTGTACAAGCTCTGCAACCCTCTTTCCCGATTTGTCATGGTCAGGCCATATAATAACTTCTTTGCCATTGAGGGGCGAAAAATCGTAGTTAGGAGCTGAATTTTTAGATAACATCCCCGCCCCACCCATATGACAGGTAGCAGTAAACCCCATTTGGTTAAGAGCATCTGCACACTTTTCACCTTCTACCCATATAATACGATCAGATGAAATGATGTTCGGTATGTTATATAAAGGTCTAATCTCTGGCATTTTTGGTGTCGGATTGTTAGGTACATACTGCCTAAACTCCTTTTTAGGCTTCCCATGTGTATCTGTTATGATGTCACCATTGGCATCACGAACATTATATCTCCGAACAATTGCTATAGTTTCGCCATCAGCAGACAAATAAGTATGCTCACCATCATGGGGTGTATTGATGTCATATCGCTGTGTAAGTGCCTGATTAAATGGATTTGTTGGTGTATACTTCTCCGAATCCCGAACAATTACCTTATCCTCCCCTAGATATTGAGAGAAGTAATCTTTAACTTCTGATAGAGTCATACCCCGACCTTCCATCATAATCTTTACAATACCACCTACACCTTCACCTCCATTAAAGTCTGTGCCTTGCATGAAGTGTGGACCGGGTGTTATGTCTATTTTTAATGAACTTCCCTCTTCACCCCGAAGTGAACCCAACATAAATTGGGTGCCTCTAATTTTACCATTCGGGTAAGTTTGTTTTAAAACATCTACCTGTACTGAAACAGGAACGCTTTCGCTAATTTTATTGACTAATTCTGTGGGTGTAATCCCATATTTAGTCTTGTCAAATGATAGAACACGCATTATATTGTACCTTGTAACCTTTTTTACTTCATTGGGGTGATAACTCTTGCCTGTGTTGTCACCCTTTTTTATTGCCAACAAGTGTTTTGATATTCACACCATTTACAAGTCATGTAATCCCTATTGTGTGCTATTCTCGGTAACATACTAGAAGATTGTACTGACATAATAATATCAGCTGCTCGATCACTCATTTTTTGAGCTAAGTGTTTATCGAACTTAACAAGCTCATAGTATATCTCACTTGTGTTTTTGTTTACCACTGTAAATAGAGCTGGGTTCTCTGTTAGCTCCATATAAGCCTGATAGACAGCCACTTGAGCTGCATATGTAGCATTTGTTTTAGCCATTCCATTTCTGCAAAACTCCCTAAATTTCTTATCATTTGCACTCTTACACTCCCATAACATAGGATATTTAAGATCAATAGAACCCGAACTACCACATATGACACCATCAATGTGCCCTCTGATTTTACCATCAGCTATCGAAAATCCAAATTGTTCGCCATTTTTATCCTCCGTTCTTAAATCAAATCCACTCTGTCTTAACCAATCTGCCATTTGATCCTCTATTGAATGACCAAATTGAAAGATCCTAAGTGTTTGTGCTGAAAAATCTCTTTCTTCATCTATGTCTACTCCCATAAACCTGTATTGTATTTTCCTTGCACACTCTTCACCTAAAGAAGAACCACCTAAGTAATCCCTTCTTTTCTTTTGTTTATTAGCATTAACAATAGCTTTATCTACTGCTAATCCTATTTGATTAATCTCCTTAGAAGGGTATCCCTGCTGATGGAGACTTACGACCTGTCCAACTTTCATATACTTCTTCTAACTCCTTAATTTGCTCGACATTTGCCCCATACTTTATATTACCAGATTCTTGTATGGTGTAAATCAAAGCCATAACTTCAACAGCAGTTAGGTCTTTTAATTGTTTTTCCCAACCGATATTTTTACAGGCTGAAGCAAAACTTTTTATAGCATTTAAAGTTGGGCCGCCTTCTTCATATTCTATTTTTTCCATTAGTGATACGTAACCTTCTTATGATCGTCTTGCACAGCTTCATGCAAGATCGTGACTTCCATTTTAAGATCTTTGTTAATATAGACATTTGCATGACCATAAACGCAAACCCCACCCATTTCTGTTTCAAACTTTTTAATAACGTCATCAACATATTTATTAAGATTATCTTTATCTACCTTTGACATAGTGCAATTAGATTTTAATTCATGTTCCTTAATCGATTCATCTTTTTTCTGTTCATAAGGATTGTATAATCCGATAATCATATTAACCATTACATTATTTTTCATGTATTTCTCCTGCGATTGCTGAATATCCACAGATGTCAACCCATGAATCTTTTTTGGTTTCGTGCATTAATCTAGACATTTTTACTGCTATCATGCAAAGAATAACTTGCCTAACTGTTACTTCCTTTTCAAATATAACAGACCACATATCAGCTATTCTCTTATGATTGACATAAGCATCACCATAATCTTTCGCCCTGTCACCATTAACAAGTTGTTCGGCTTCCTTTAAAATATCTTCTCGCTTCATAATTTTTCCTCGCAAAACAAACCACACTCAAAATCATAATTTTTAAGCGATCTACCTTTTGCACCTATGGGTAAATCTTCAAGATTTATTCTTTTACCTTTGTAAAAAACTAATTTAGCACCTATTTTTTTTGATTGCTCTACTCTTTTAGAAAATATATCTGGAAACTTTTCACGTACTAAATTCCAATATGTAGGTGATCCTGCTTTAACACATCCAATGCAATTTGCATTTGGAAATCCATACTTATATATTTGTGGTAGTTCTATTTTTGCACTAGCGATTATATTAAAACAATCTTGTTTTGATATTCTCTCCTCTACTAATATAGGTATTAAATTATCTCTCTCTGTTAATTTAAACCTATCGGCTCTTTTCTTTTCTTCAAATGTAAAACCTAAAACAAGATAATC
>NZMJ01000102.1 GCA_002692855.1 Maricaulis sp. | reverse complement strand
TAATATCTGACATTTTAGGTCCTGTCTTTTTAGGTGTTGTTTTTTTAGGTCCAAATATAGCTTGAAAACGTTTTCTTGAAATTTCTTGCTTTTCCTGTCTTCTTTTACTTGGCTTTTGTTCAACAAACATACTTTTTCTTTTCTTATTTTGCTGTCCCCTCATTCTTCTAGTAGTCTTACCACCTTCTTGCATCTTCATCTTTTTCTTACCATGTTCCATATCTAATCTCCTTAGTTATTTACCGAGCCACCAAGTCACTACTGACCCAGCTATCACTCCAATTATTCCAAAAAACCACACAGCGACTGCTTTACCACCTCTAATCTCTGCGAGGGTCTCCTTAATGTCATCAACAGACTTGTCCATTTTATCGACTTTGACAATGATATGGTCTATATCCTTCTTCATATGCTCTATCTCTGCCGAATGTACTGCTATTGTNTCTTGCACNTTNTCTTCCATATTAACATTTCCATCTCTTACGAGCTTGGCGTAACCTTGAGTTTGGATTCTTAGCTGCNTTTGGAAACTTCTTCATNTGNCCTGCACTACGTGCACAAAATGATTTACGTCTCTTAGCAGCTTTAGAACCTTTTTTAACTTTTCCAGTTACGGCTGTTTGTAATTTACTGCCTGGGTTGGCTCTACGATAGGCTGCTACNCCTTTCTTAGTCATCCCTGCTCCAGCTTTAGTCTTTCTAAAATTACCAGACTTGACTGAAGTTTTAATCCCCATTCCTTTCTTTCTGGTAGTTGCCATACGACTCCTACGCAAAATAAAAGTGCATCATGTCTACTGTGCCAATAGTATATTTAACCGACATACCACTGATAAACAAAATGCCATTTTCAGGAACGGTGTGGTCAATAGTTGTATTATCTGTACCTATTGTCCTTGCCTTAAATAAANTACTGCCTGACTCTGGGGTGCCATCAATAAANTCAATNACTCCTGCAGTGCCACCAGNCACAATTTGATACCCTTTAAGTTTNACACGACCCGCAAATACAGCTTGTGCTGCACTGGCAGTAGAGCCNACTTTTAANTTTGCTGCAAATTGTGCTGAGCTTGTCACGGAAGTAACTGTTTTAAAGTATTTAGTACCATTAACAGCTTCAGCTGAGCCTGTAGATGTAATCACCTCAGTTAAAGAATTATCGAATACATCAGTACCAACAATAGTATTAGTTTTACCATTGTCTCCTGTACCTGTTGTAGTGACACTTAAAATTCTAGCACCACCTGACGCAAAACTTGAGTTTGCAATGGTAGCTGAAGTGTCAGGTCTNGCTGCGGTAACAATAAAGTCATCNTCTGCTGCAACTTCATCGCTGATAAAAGTTACTTTAATATCTGAAAGCATATTCTTTCTCCGTTAGTTATTAAGCTTCGTAACCTTTCAACTCAATTAATAATTTACCCGCTGTATAATCTGCATCTGTAGTTGCACCAAGAGTTAAATATAAAAACTCATCAGCAGCAGGTACGGCTGTAAAGTAAACTTTAGTACCTAATGCTAAATCACCAGAGTTCACTAATAGTGTTTCTGTTAAGTCACCGATAGCTCCATCTTCAACTCCTGTACCTTCTGTAGCAGAATGTACGTTGATATCTGGGTCTCCGCCAGCAGGTGCTTCAAAGCACTCCATACTACCTGTTAAGATAGTACCATTTTCTGCAGCTGTGATTTGTCCGATATGACACACGTTACTTGTGCCGTTAACNCCAATAATATCACCTGATGCAGTTGACCTTAAACCTGTTAAGTCAATCAAGATTTGTGTAGTAATAACACCACCTGACCTAAATACAGAACTTCTGTAAATAGTTCCTGTACCACCTGTNATACCTGTNCCAGCTTCTGTTGCTAATTTGTTAGCATCAAATGAAGCGATACCACTTGAGTTTATGCTTGATTGTGTTGTGATAGCTCCAGTCGTTGCGTTTTTGCTGATAGTAGTAAAACCACCTTCTGACCTGACTGGGCCTGTAAATGTTGAATTAGCCATTCTATATTCTCCATACAAAGTTAACGCTTATCTATCTTGTATGCGTCTGTCGGGGCAGTTAGATAAGCTTGTTTCCCGATATTTAAATTATACGCTTTTTNTANAGAAATAAAAGAAAAAAGAAGCTCCCTACGAGAGATAGTAGAGAGCTTCAAAGAATACTTAGAAACTATGAGAAAACTAAGTATTCAAAACACTTAGTGCATTAAGCACCTTGTGAACCCCACATTCCTAGTGGGTCTGAAAAACCGAATGAATATCTTTCACGGGCTTTGTATCTTACATTACCTGTGTCGAAATCACCGTCCATAGATGTAGTTAATGGTGTTCTTACAAAGTATTTCATACCATTTGGTACATCAGTTGTTAGGAAATACGCATCAGTATCTGTTAGATAGTGATTAATTGTATATCCTTCTGGTATCGCACCGTTNTTTTTCAACGCGTTGATATCGTTATCAGCAGTACCGACTCTTTGTTCAGTATCTAATAAACGTGTTGCAACGAATTGTAAATCTGGTGGAATAATTAATTTACGTGGTTTAGCAGCAATCAACAAACCTCTTTCATCTGTCCATCCAGCTATTTGAATAACTGCATTTTCTAATGAAGATTCATTTAAGTCGGCAGCGACTGTTTGTGAATTGTTGTTTGTACCACCTGACACTAATGGATGGTCTGTAGCAAATAATGCTTTACCATCACCACCGTTTGTATCAGAAAAACCATTGTTTAGAATGTTCGCAGCTTTTACTTGTTTAGTATTAGCCATTGAACGTGCTAAAGCTTTTGTGTATCTCGCAGATAAAGTATCGTAAAGGTTATCCTCTACAGCTTCTTCTGTTAGTGAGAAACCTAAAGCTATGGTTTCGTGATTGTATCTAGCTGTGAACGCTTCTTGAGCATTGTCATAAGCGATAGCAGAACCCTCTTGTTTAACAGGGGCCTGACCAAAGCCAGATAGTTTTGTTTCTTCTTCGAAACTACGTTCTGATGTCTCAGTTTCGTAGATTTCTGCGTGCTCTTCGCCATAACGCTGGTATTCCATTCCGAATAAAGCATTAAGGCCAGGAAGCAACTCTTTTAATAATTGAGCTCTTGAAATTGCCATGATTTATTCTCCTTAAATACCTGTTTTATTTAGATAGCTGTGGCTATCTGGGTTGAACTTAACTAACACGTCAGTAAACGCATCACCTACTGAAGAACTTGGCGAATCAACAAAATCAACGATTCTGAACGCAAATCCTGAAGTAGTGTTAACAGTTGCATCTAACGCTGTAGTTGAGTTACCTGTTGTGGTAGAACCAGTAGAAGAAGACTGAACCGCTGCTAAGTGAGCATTAGAACCTAACGCTGCTTGAGCAACTGAAGCATCTGCTTGAACTTGGAACACTACATCAGGGTCATCGACAACATACGCTTTCGCATCTGAAGCTACTGTTCCTGCTGGAAAGTGCTGTCTGAATGTTAACTGGTCTGTGTTAGGGTCTGTATATGTACATCCTACAAATACACCGACTGTTCCTGCTGGAAAACCAGTAGAGTTGTCGCCATTTGTAGTAACTATTTCAATAGTGCCTGCCGCTACAATAGAAACGATTGACCCATTGAAAATGTTTGTGTTATATCCAGACGCAATTTTAATTTGACGGGTTGAACCAGCATAAGGCTGACCACCTATCAAATTGACGGGTCTGAACCCGTAAGGTGCGGCTGTACTTGCCATAATAACATCTCCTTAAATTATCTCTTGCCTCTAGTCACAGTAGATTTTTTATCAGAGAATAACGGCATTCTAGGGTCATTCTGTCTCATCAGGTTGTTATCTACAGCCTGTTCCTGAGCTCTGGCTTTTTCCCTGTAGTATTCATTTCTCTGGTCTACCATTTCTTGTGGCATCTTACATAGTAACAAACCACCAACTTCAATACCGTCCTTGAATCTTGAGTTAGGGTTTGCTGGTAAATTTACTTCTGGGTGGTCTGAATGTTTCACAGGCTCCCAGCCTTCACGCATACGAGAGGATACATTCATGTTATCAGCTTCATTAACTAATGAGGTTCTAATCCAACGATACGCCCATCCGTCTTCTTGATTGACTTCAGGTAATGTTGAACGAGGTTCCCACACTTTGTTTCGAACATCAGTTTCTTCACGTTTTACCGCTTCTCTACTTGTACGACTTTTAGCTTTATCCATTTGTATTCTCCGTTTTAATTAGTTCGCGTGCATATTGCTCTGGTGTTAGCTTGAATTTCTTTGCTAAAGCTAACTGTGTTTTTGTCAATCTAACCTTTTTAGGGCCAGTTGACCTTGTTGCTGGAGCAACTACAGTTGAAGGTTTGCGTTGGGCAGGTTTAGCCTCTTCCAACGAATCAGTCTCCCCAAAATATTCAGGGAATCGTTTTTGCATCGTTTCATTTATACGATGATAGTATTGGTCAGACGATGGGTCTACCCCACTTCTAACTAATTTTTCATGCAGTCCTAACGCCAATGAAGTCATTTCTTCGTCCTGTCCGAACCATTTGTTTTTCTCTTGCCAAGCAAGAGCTTTCGCATCTGGCTGTGGAACATTAGGTTTTACTGTTTCTTGCCCTGAAGATAACGCATTTTCTTCAGTTTGTAAAGTCTCTTTAGTGTATTGAGGCTTTCTATCTTGAGCCTGAGTTAGTCTAACTTGAGCCTCATTCATTTTAGTTTGAGCCTGTACTAACTTTTCACTATCGCCTGCATCATAAGCCTCTCTATACTCTCTTTGAGCAACAGCTAAATCACCTGCATATTTCTCTTGAAGAGTTTTAAGATAGTCTTCTTCACCTGTTGAAAGTGTTTCTTTGAGCTTTTTGTTTTCTTGCATTTGAAGTGCAGCTATTCTTTCAGCTTCTTTTTCACGTCTAAGAGAAGCTTCTTTTTCACGCCTTTCATCATGCCAAGCTTTTTTAAGTTGAGCCATTCTGTTTTTTACTCTTTCAGAATATTCCTCTAAATTATCATCTTCAAGCTCTTGTTTTACATTTTCAGGTAAAGGCTCTCTATTTCTGTCTGCTTTTGGAGTGTCATCTTCAATCTCAATATCAAANTCTAACTCTTCTTGAACAGGTTCAGCCTCTTTTTTAGCTGCCTCTTTTGGAATCTCAACATCACCTGTCTGTTCCTCTGAAGCTGCTTTTTCGGCTTCTGTAGTCTTTACCTCAACTTCCTCTCCCTCCATCTCTAACTCATCAGGGATTTCATTGACTATTTTTGTCTTTGCCATCTTTGCTCTCCATGTTATGCACGTTCATAGCCTCGTGGGTCATCCACTACAGCTTCTACTGTGTCGTCATTAATAATGCGAAACTCTTTTCCGTGTATCTTGATTCGAGTTCCAGAATATGCCCTTGTTATAACAAAGTCTCCTTCTTTACACCAAGGACCTGTAGGGAATCGCTCATCATCTAAATAAGCCATATCTCCTAACTTCAGTACAAATAAAACTACCGTTGAGTGTTCCTCAATGTTTCTAGTTTTATCAGATTTAATTATCCCACTGTCATAAGACTCTTTGACCTCTGGCACAGCACATAGTATGCGATAGCCTTTTACTTCAGGTAATTGTGTGGGTTTTTGTTCGTTCTCTCCAGTCTTTGCACTAGGTATTGGAGTGCCGTTTGGAGTTATAATCTCTTTGTTTGGGGTCTGTATACTACTCATCATCGTCCTCCTGTATGTTTTGAATTAACGTACCTATGAGTCCTTGAGCAATTTGAAAACCTCGGACAATACCGCAAGCATGCATATACTGTGCGTATTCCTCGGCTCTACCCTGTGCCATGTCATCTTTGATGCGTTGTTCTTCCTCAGCCAACTGCTTGGCCAGAATCTTTAACGTTTCGTCCATTTCTCTCTCCTTTTGCGTTTAATTACGTTTCTTCTCTCTGTTGTTTTACGGCTTCAGCACCTAACTTAGTGCCTTCCATAAATTCTTTTGCATCCAACTCTTTTTGTTGGTTGACTGCGTCAGCACCAATCTTGGCACCAGCGATTCTTTCTTGCGACTCTATTCTCATTTTCTCTAACTCAAGTCTTGCTGCGTCAAGAGCAGAGTCGTCTGTCATTTTCTTAGTTTTAGCTTGAGCTTCCATTTGTTTGATTTGTAGCTCTTGTTTCTGTATTTGTAGAAGTGGGTCTTCTTCTTGCTTCATAATCTGTTCTCGTTTAGCCTCAGCCATATTTTTCTGTAACAGCTGGTCAGCTGATTTAGCAACAAGTCTAGATAGTTCAACTTCCACATCTTCAGGTAATGGTTCACCTGGTGGTGGTAGAGGAGCTCCAAGTTCTTCTTCAATTTTGTTCCTATAAGCAAAGGCAATATGTTCTGCAATATGTGCTTCCATCGCTGCAAATACCTTATTAGCATTTGGACTTTGTCCTATAAGTTCTCTAACTTTAGGGTCATTAATAAATGCTAAGTGAGTTTTAATATGTGCCTCATGGTCTTGATAAATAAATGCTTTCACAGGTTTACTGTTAATAATATTCATGTTCTCTGTAACAGGGTCCATAGGTTTCATATTATCTTTCTGTGGTATTAGTTTTTCTGCATTCTTAACACCAAGCACATCTAACATCTGACGGTTNAGTTCTACCATATCGTAGATATCTGGATTCTGTTGTGCTAACTGCATGACTGCTTGATACTGAACCACTTTTTGNGACATGGTTGCNGCATTTGGGTCACTGACAGGTATGACTTCTACTTTATTGTAGTCATCACGTTTTGCCATTCTAGAACCTGTNTCAGGTGTNTANTTATAATNTGGTGGAGTAGAGTCTCTNATAATATTTTTAATTAANTTAAACTCTTGTTTCATCGCATAATGTATACGAGCTTGAACTGCAGACATTACNTTAAGTGTTCTTTCTAATATCGCAAGGGTTGTACCTACAGGTGAGTTAGCTGACATATCAGATACTTTTAAATCAGCAGCACTTGCAAATCTTCTACCCTCATCAATNATTTGATTCATAAGTGAATTTAATACTTGACTTGGCTCTTTATAAGGGAGTGGTAATATATTATCTCTAATGCTACCTGATGGCACATCTACATCTCTAAACTCTGCTGGAGAGATAGGAGTATCATCACCTTTAATTCTAAGCCCTCTAGACTTAAACCCACCTGGTAAATTAGATAGTGTACCTGCATCTACTAACTGTCTAAGTATCATAGTTCCAGATTTAGCAAATGCACCAATTAAGTGAATTAANCCAAAATGATANAAGCCAAACCCTGGNACNTAACCATAATGCACAAAATGTTGGCGTTTTTGTTTAGTATTGTCNTCTTGGTCATAGTTTCTTCTNATAGCAAGCACTGTATTTGTGCTCTTCTCTATAGTTACNACATAAGGTAGTGCGATTCCTGTCTTCTCACCATCTTTATCAGTATCTTCATAACCTTCTAAGTCAAGGTCAACNTGCATCTCTAGTATCTTGAAGCGACTATCTGTAGTTGCACTAAAGCCCATCTTCTCAGCAATCTTNTTCTCTACATCATCTAANTCATAAGTTGGTTCACCTAAATCTACATCTTTATAGAACCCACCAACTTGTAANTTACGTAATTCATTACCTGTCTTACGCATNACATGAGTAACCCTTTCTGCACTTTCTAAATCAGATGCACCATANGGCACAACNATATCTTCAGCTGGAACATACATAGAAACCTGACGGTNTAANTTAGGGTCAAAGTAAACTTTTTTGAATGCGTTACCTGCAAGTCCTAAACCCCATAACATTCTTTCATGCTCAGGTCTATACTCGGCCATTTTCTCAGTAAGCTGGTAGTTCATGTTTTCTCTCACACGATTAGCAGCTTCCATACACTCTTTTGTTTCTTTACCAATAATCGTAGTTTTAACTGGACCACTTGCTGGGAATGTTTCGGTCATAGTTTCTGCTTGGAACTTGACAAGGGTTTCTGTTAGTAGTGGATGATAAACATTACATGCTCCTTCCCATGGCTCACTTCGGTCTTCTAGTTTAAGGCCTAAAAGTTCTAGCCCATCAACGTAAGTATCAAGCCAATCTTTTCTTGAGGTTACGTCTGCCTGATAGTCTTCTATAAGGTCATCTGCTAACTTCTCAAGTAAATCATCATCCATCTCTTCTGCAAGGTTTGCAGAAAACTCTTCATCATCCATACGGTCTGGGTCAATGTTTATCTCCATACCGTCAACACTGATGTTAACTTCTTCTGGGTCTACAATTTCTATTTCTAAATCAGGCTCGTCTTGAGCCATTTCTTCCATGCTTTTTGGAGCTTCATACAAACCCTTATCTACATCAGCCATAACTTATCCCCTTATAATAGTATGCATAAAATTAATAAAGCTAATAACACATAGCTAATTTCACGGCAGTGTTGAGTATGTTTTTTTACTACAAAATCTACCGCTTTTTTAACGTATTGATATAACATAATTATCTCCGTTGTTAAATAACATACAGACGTTTCTGATTGTACCTTCTTAAACTTCGAAAGTCATCATCTTCGTCACTAG
>NZMJ01000101.1 GCA_002692855.1 Maricaulis sp. | reverse complement strand
TTCGTATGTGTATTTTGTAGAAGATGAAGGTGTTAAGCACCCATTGGCTGTAAGAACAGTAGCAATCAAAGGAGGTAAGGTATTGCTATACATGGGATTAGTTTCAATGAAGGATAAAATGAAACACGCCCCAGAATCAGATTCTATGGAGACTACTGCTAGGGAGGGTGGCCTTACTGAAAGAGGTAGACTAATGGGAGAATCTTTCTTTTCTCAAGTACAGAAACTAATTAGTAAACTCAGGATGAATCCTATTCCATTTACGGTAAGTCCATCAAACAGAAGTCAGCCAATTCCAGTAGGATATAATTTAACCACAGATGACGCTATGACTCCTGAAAGTCAAAGTCAATGGATGCAAGCCAATTATCCTGAATTATACAAGAATGGTCAGTTTAAGAGACAAGAGCAAGAAATCTTAGATAGACTAAAATGGACACCAGAAAAGGATGAGGCTTACAAAAAGATACTAAAGTATAGTGCAGGAATTAATTTCACTAAATTCATGTATGAAAATGAACCGGACTCTTTCAAGAAGTACATCCATGTTGCCAATGCAGTAAATCCTAAAGTAGCAGAATCCCTAGAGGCACTTGGGTTGGTGAAGTACGATGACCAAACAATTGATACTGATTCTGCAATATATGAATATCTAGGCGAATTGTTAGAGACAGTACCAGAAAAGAGTAGAAAGGGGTTGTATGTTAAAATGCCAACAGCAGAAATGAAGAAGTGGATGAACGTCATAAAAATATTCGACATGGGAGATGAAGATGAAGAAGACAAAGACGTTGACCCCGATGAAAGAGTTAAGCGAATAAACCCAAGATGGAAAAGGGTGATGAGAGGAACAGGTGGAAGAAAGCAAGATGCCAAGGAATACTACAAGCGTATTATGGTAGCAAAACCAAATGTTGACCCATGTTGCGATGAACTCAGAAATTTATTATTCAGATATATCTATATGGAGGCAGGTGATTACCTTGGTTTATCAGAATATGAAATAAAAGAACAATTATCTGAGAAACAATTGACTTGTGACCAATTAAGTAGGAGTATGGAAACAAACGAATTTGAGTTAGTTGAAGTAGACATTAAACCAAAGAAAATACTAACACCTCAAGAAAAGAAATATCTAGGAATAGATTCACCTACATTATATGAACACTATCAAAACTGCCAAAGAGATGTAAAAGGCTTTACAGAAGATGTAAAGGAAGATGTAGCAACTCCTACTGGTGCTGGAAATATACCTGCGCCTGAAGAAATGACACGAAATGAAAGACTTCGTGAAAGATTCAGGGATTATAGGGAGCAGGTAGAAGGAAAGAAAGTAGAAAGGTTCGGTTTTGAACAGGAGGAAGATGATGATGAATGATTGGAGAGATGTATTGAAAGATGCAAGTGTGTTAGCGAGGGAACTCGAAGCAATGATGAATAAGCCAGTACCTAATTATCAGGGGCTAAAGAAAACTTTGGTTGATATCCAAAGGTCTTTTCCTCAAGTATTTAGGCAAAATGAGAATGTGGCAGATATGAGACAAATGGTTGACCAAATGGTTGATGAAGCAGAAATGCATTATAGCAATACAAGGCAACTACAAGTTAAGAATCTTGAAGAACAACTTCGTAGTGTATCTGATGCACTTGCTAGAATAGAAGAATTAGAGTGATTAAAATGAAATGGTGGTCAGTCCTTAAGAGAGGAGGCAGATATGTCTCTAAAAAGAAACTTGAGGAACTAAGAGGCTGCCTAGAAGAATTAGATGGTGTTGTAGTTGATGATGTTGTTATTACTAAAAAAAGACATTTTCAGTTTAGGGCAACATATACAGGAAGTGAATTACCTGCTAGAGTGAGTGAGGTAAAATTCATTGTATCAACTGGACTTCCAAGTAATAAGGTAGCCAGAAGTGAAGCCTGTCAAGGAATGAGAACAAACGCTAGAAAGGCATTGGCTAGAAAAAATGTATTCATAGGTGAATGGTAATGAAGTGGTGGAACATAATTAAAGAAGGTGGAGCAGTCTCCTTTGGTAGTCATGGTTCTAACCCTCTATTCAATATAAGATACGGAAAGAAGGTAGATAAGAAAAACCTTCTACAAGAGGAAGAGGAGGATGAAGAGATTGCCAAAGACTAAGAAATCAAAAAGAACAGTCAGAATGACTAATGACAAAGGCGATGATGTAGTTGTTACTCAAACCTTTGATATTGAGCAGTTTAAGTCTGTTTACAATAAATGGAAAGCATCATGCGAAGGCATGGGTGCAAAAGAAATGGGAGTAAAGGGAGGAGAGAATCTTTTCAAGGTTATCTCTAAGCATGGATTACCAACAGCACAAAGACCACAGGCAAAAAACCCTGTAAGTGAAAATGAAGGCATTGGAAAACTTTTGAAAGAAATAGATGACATAGTGGGAGATAACGCATTACTAACTGAAACATTCAAAGATGACGTTATGGGCGCAAAGAAACAACTTGAAGATATTGCTAATACTGATGCAGACCCAAGAAACATTCCATTTACTGTTCCAATGTATAGAAGAGTCAATAAGAAAACTGCTGCGTATGATGAAAAGAAACATACTACAACATATTATGGTCATTATCGAACTCCTGATTATGTTAAATTCAGAAACCTTAAGGCTAAAGTATTTGATAATAAGAGATTTGAAGAAGATATTCCGGCAGTAGATTCTTCCTACTATAAGAAAGATAAGAACAAGTCAAAACCCCCTATGTGGCAAGCGTTGTTTTCAACGGATGGTGATTCTGGAAAGGACATAAAGGTAGGATTGCTTTCTGTATTGGAAATGGCAGAAGATATGATTGATGATGTAGAAGTAGACCACATAAAACTAATATTAAGAGGAGTAGCAAGAGGAGGACTTGCTAACGAATTATATGATATACCAGACATTAGAGAAACTATTCTAAATCTATTAGGTACATCTACTGATATAGGTCAAGGTGTAAATCCACAAACAGGTAATATTAGAGATAGCCAAATCGCTAGGTTGTTTAAGGATAGGTTATCCTTTATTGCAGAAAGCCCTGCTGAATCTAAGAAAATAAAAGATGTGTATGGTGTTGATAAAGAGTTACTAGGTAAAATAAAAGGATATTCATTAGATATAACTAGAGGAATGGTTAAGAGTTTATTCGTAGCCACAGGTAAAGTAGGTAGAAGGTCGCCAAAAGGCCCAGTCTATCTAAAGGGATATACCCCTCCTAGTGAAAAGAAGAAGAAGAAAGAAGTAAAGAAATCATGGAAGGAGATGTTAGTATCGTAACCAGAAGAAGATGTAAATTATGTAATCACGAAAATCGTGATGATTTAGAGGCGCAGTTAGAAACGCTAAATATTGCACCTGATGATTTAGACAAGATGGAAGGATGGCCTAGTGGAACAACCGCTAAACACATGAGAAATCATATGGGAGATTATCACGATGCTTCTAATCCTAGATGTAAAATATGTACTCATGAGTTAAGACCCCTTATTGAAGAACAGTTGGGTCAAGGACATATTACTCCTAGTGCAGTAGCAGAAATGGCAGGTTGTTCAGAAGAACAAGTAAAGAGACATATGACAAAACATCTTCAACCATTAGTACAGAAGTCGGCCGCTAATATTATAGCCATGCGAGAGGTAGATGAGATTGAGTCGCTATCGAGGAACATATCAAGACTGGAACAAAAAATAGACATATTATTTGACCAAGAAGATATGAATCCTAAATATGTAGATAGTTTGACTAAGATGGCTAAAGAGATTAGAGAAAGTCTAAGATACCTAATGGAGTTCAAAGGAAAACTTATTCATAAAAGACAAGATACAGTTATTGTAGCGCAAATGCAAATAGTTCAGGAAGTATTAGCACAAAATCACCCTCAAGTATGGTTAGACGTTAAAGCAAAAATGGAGGAGAAAATGCAATGAGATGGTACACAGGTTGTGATATGTTCATTAGATGTTTAAATGAAATGTTTGAGGGTTTTGAGGAGGATGAAGCATGAGTTGGAAAAAATTGTTAAAGCAAGATAAAGGTCTTGGTGACACCATAGAAAGAATAACTACTAAAACTGGAATAAAGAAGGCTGTTGATTATGTATCAGAAAAGACTGGACATGATTGCGGTTGTGAAGCCAGAAAAGAAATGCTTAATAGGAGATTCAAATATGATTCGTAAGATGAGAGACTATTCAGTTGATTACCAACAAATTTTAGATGAATTGACATCTATGGGTTATGATGAATTAGTTGAACAAATCAAGAGAAANCCTCCTAAAACAACGGATAGAGGAATTGACTTGNTTGCATTGGTTGATTCACTAATAGACGCACAAAAGGAAACAGGTNCTTTCGGAGTAGCATATCATACATTATTATCAGTAATGGGTCAAGGAATGAAAGATAGGCAAAGACTTGCTAATCTAAGACAAGTATTGACATCACAAGGAAATGAAGCAAGAAGAAATTGGTTTAGTCAGGTGAGAAGATGAAGTGGTTTGATATTGTAAAGGCTCCTCCGCCACAGACATTTAGAGGAACAACGTGGAAATTCTTTGCACAAGATGACATTCCTTATTTGGAAGAGTTAATCAATGCTAAAGATGCTCCTTGGGAAGAACTATGGCCTACTGTATCAAGAAAGATATTCTTTGAGAAAGACCAAACATTCACTCCTAAATTGAAAGGGCCGGGCGTTGGCTTTTGGGGAGTAATGAATATCACTAACGGTGAATTAGTAGGTGATGGTTGGGAGATGATGAGAACTAGAGAGACATTAAACCCTAATGACCCTGAATCAGTTACAGAAGTTCAATGGGGTATGGGAATGAATTCTATATCATTAACCCCAAATCAGATAGGTGTTGAAGTAATCAAGTATGGTGCAAGACCAAACATAGAAGTTACAATTCCACCAGAAACTAACCTTGTTGTTGGTGAGAAATACATGAAAGATAAGTTTGAGAAGAACCCTAGCAATTATCAATTGAATAATGGTGAAGCGGCAGCACTAGCAATTTTAGGTATATTCGCAGAACAAAGGAAACCTAGAGAAAGAAAGAATAGAATTCGTTTGTTTGAGGAATTTAAAATAGGCCCGTTACAAAGGGAAAGCGATAGTAAGTACCTTAGAGGCTTAGAAGCAAAAGGACTTGTTGATTATGGTTCAATGAGAGATGACATTTCACCTAGTAATAGAGGCTATCCAAGAATAACACCAGCAGGTTATCGAGAAGCAACAATGCAGGTTGATATGCCAAGAGCAGTTTTCATGAGTGAAGAAATGGAAGAAGGGCCAGATGGACAAATGATTCCTTTTGGTTTCAAAGCGAAAGTATTGAAACAGCCTGATGCACCATATATGGGGTATGAAGGCGGTGCATTAGCGGAAGGATAGATGTAGATGTGGTTAGAAGTATTGAAGGCTTTACCNCCAAGAGATAGCATAGAACCTATGCTACTTGAGGAAAAGGGCGTAGATGTTCTAATAGNCATGGCTAAATTACCAGACAAAANNGGATTGAAGAANGCAGTTGATGAAACTAAGAAACTTTCAGAAGGAAACACCAACGTTAATTATTCAACNGACNAAAGGGCAGCCATTCAAGAAAANGCTAAGANAGCGTATNAGGCACTTAAGGAATACTTGGATGACTATCGTAAAGAATTACAACCTACACAAATGAGAGGGAAGGTGAAGAAAATATTAGAAACTATCCTAGAAGAAGAAGATATGGATAGATTCAAAGAATTTATTGGTACAACAGAAATACGCCGTCAAAGAAATTCTAGAGAGAAAATAAAGGCAGTCAAGGACTTGGAAGATGATNTTAAGAACTTCATNAATGATAACAAAGAAGATTTCTATTGGGTAAATACTTCTAGCAGAAAACTATTGACGGTTGATGAACCACCAGAATATNTNAAGGGAGAAATTAGTCAAGAAGAGATTGACGACANGAAATTNTTCGTNACTGATTTNCCAGATANAATGAGNGTANANGATTACAAGAAAGTATCAGCATGGTTTATGGATGGAAAGAAAAAGAAACCTTTAGGTTACAAAACAGAAGGCAGGGTACAGTTAGCACCTTTAGTTGCTATATTTGGACTGTTAACTAGTAGGGCTGCCCAAGATGCAACAGACCCATTTACGAATAAGAGATTTACAGTTAACGTCAATACCGGAGAAGACGCAGTAAAATACCTATCATTGCTTACAAAACCAAGATGGAAGAAATCTTCTGAGTTCATGCCTAAACCTAATCTAAGAAGTTCCGGTGCTACGGTGGCTGCAAGAAAGGCATTGCTAATGCCACAAGGAAAGGTTTTGATTCCATCTGCATTAAGAGCCATACTAATCAATCCATCCTTAGATATCAATTCATTAATGGAAGAGGGAGTAAAGCAAACTAAGGAAAAATTAGTTCCTAATTTCGTTAGAATGGTACTAATGGGAGAAGAACCATTTGACTTGGAAGGACAGGGAGTAGATGAAGATGACTTCAAATCATTACAAAAACTGTTTAGTCAAGATGCGAAAGGAAGAATGACTGAGTTTGTTAGAAGAGTGAATAGACAAGGCGGTACTAGAAAAGAAGCCCTAGACACCATAATCAATTTCTATGTGGATAAGCAGAATATGTTTAGTGAGGAAGAGGCTAAGAAACTTGAGTCAATCAAAGACAACATGGATGACTATGATACAAAGTCTGCACATAAACAGGCTTTGGAGGAACTGTATAAAGACATACCTGATTCCTTGGCAGATACAATGTATGACCTGATGGATGAGGCAGAAGAACAAGGGGTTTCATTATTCACTAAAGTAGGAGAGTTCTACAAATTGCAGGTTAGAGGTTTGGACAAAGAAACTATGGATAAACTCAATCGTGATTTTAGAACACTTAGAAGTGAATCTGAAAAGGTCACATTAACTACTGATGATAGTTCTTGGAACAAAATAGAAGAGGAGTATGATGAGGACTATGAATTGTCTTCTGTTGCAGGATTATCTGTGTTAGATATATTTCATATTATTGCGCTATTGGATTGGTACTATGGTCAAACAGATTTGTATGATAATATACAGGACTGGCTTAATCCAGATGAATACGAAGAAGAAGATGTTCTATTCGATGATGTAAAAGCATCAGCCATTTCAAATTTCAAAGAAATAGTAGATGCATTCATCAAGGCAGTAAAGGAAAGAGTAGAAGATATTGTAACAAGACCAAAGACGTATCAGGATAAACTCGTATATACGGAGAAGAGAAAGGATGGTTCTGCTACTAAAGCAACCAAGATGATTAGAGATTTACAAGAAGCGGGAGTAGTGTCGGTGGTAGAATGAGCATAGAGCAAGATTACATCAAAATGTCATTGCGACCATTTAGAAGACAATACGGTGATGAAGGTAAGAGGTTCATTAAAAATCTAAAGAACCTTGAGTTTAGTATTAGTCATGTACCGCAAGAAGCAAAAGACGCTGATGACAAAGAGAATTACAGAAAAATATTGTTGGATAAAGGATTCACAGAAGAATACACTAACAAATTCATATCAAGTATTGGAGACAATCTTCAAGAGGCTAAGGAGACATCCTTAGAATCATTAGGTGTATATTTTAGATACAAAGGTGAGAGACTTACAATCAAGGATTTGAAGGCAGGAATAAGACTAGAAAATATCACCAGAAATAGAGGCCACAAAGATGAGGATATACTTGGTGTAATAGATACTTTGAAACAGATAAATCCTACTTTTAGGTCTGCTCTAGCAATATTAGAAACTAAAGTAAAGGCCAACATAGACAACTCAGAAAAAATGTCAATTGATTTTGAAGATGTCTTTGGTGAAATGGATATGAGATTGCTTCGCTCAAGAAACAAAGTCTATGACTATTACAAAAAGAAGCATCCTCTATTTTCTGAAATGAAAGACAAGATATATTCTATCATGGATTCTTGGGACAGAATAGAAAAAGATTTAGAGACAAAGAAACTGAAACTAAAGACATCAGATTTTGTCATAGAAGATTTGAATGATGACTTGGAGAAATTATTCAAACTATACGAAAAGATGGATGGCATGAATTACATCATCAAATTATCACCAGTTAATATTCCCACATATCCAGACAATGATGAGGGTTCATCTTTGATGGCATCAAATATCCTTTACAGTTATCTCAACAATATCATACAAGAAGGAGATACTGCATTTACTGAAACTGCCAATACTGATGGTGATGAAGTTAGAGAATCAAGAGAATTACAACAAGAAGATGATGCAGACACCGAATATAGAACGTATATGTCTGGTTATGGAGATGATGGCGCAGAAGGTACTCCTATGGCAGAAACTACATTTGAAGGTGCATCTGCTGATGAATTGTATGAAAGGGAATGGGGACAGGATATTGAAAGACTAAAGGTTATTGATGAAGTTGACCCTCTTTACGCTATCGCAGCAGATACAGGAATACTTAGACAAACTCATACCAAGACTTCTAGAGAAAGAATGGCTAATGACATTAGATTATTAATTCAAGGTGTTGAACAAGAGAATCCAGAAATGTTAGGTTTATTTGAAGAGTTATTAGAAGACTTGGAAGAACTACAAGACCAAGCATCTGAAGTAGATAGGTCTGTTTATTATCTTCCCTTTACTCCTAGTGTTGAAAAACTATACGACAAATATGTTTCTTCAAAGGAACCATTAGACTACACAAAGATAGAGTCATTCCATGTTGATATGATTAGAACAATAGGAGAACTGATAGAACTACCAAGTGACAAAACATTGCTACCTTATCATTGGCTAAAGGAAGACTATGGTATAGAAGGACAACCTGCAATAGCAGAACAACAGAAAAAGGTCACTACTGCATTTGAGTCTACTTCATTAGGTAGAAGTGGTAAATTGAAAGACTTAGGTAAATTTACGGATGATATATTGGAGTTAGTAGAAATAGCAGAAAAATATTATGTTGACCCAATAACTGATAATATGTTGAGATTCGAGTCACTACCTAAATTCTTAGACAGAAGGGCTGCGTCTGCAATTACTACACATGGTAAGAATGAGATATCTCAGTTAATACAATCAGCATATATTTCCGAATATACTGCATTCATTAGTAACGCTGACCTTGAGGATATCAACGAGTACAGAAAGATACTAAGGGCTACTCCATCTGAAAGAGGCTTTAAGATGACTATTAGTAAAGTGGAGAGAGTCTTGGATATTCTAGCAGACTTATTTCCAAAGGATAGAGAGAAGGATAGAACTTATTTCGCTAATAGGTTAAGAAACATGGCTAGTAAAAACAGTAATATCAATCTAGACAATTACTATTTAGATAGAAAGAAACTTTCTGAATTGACTAGCAATAAAGAGACTGATGGAAATTATGGAAAACTAATATCTATGATATACGCACTCTCTTCTGAAATGGAGAAAGATAAGAACAAAGAAGATTCAATCAAGGAATTCAAGGAATTACATGATGCCTTTAACGAGAAGACAAAATTAGCAGGGCCACAAGAACAACTCCTTGATGCACATGACGCAATTAGAAAGATGATGCAGAAACCCACTTACTATGGTGTTTGCGAAACAGATTCCTATGATAACGTCAATGATACTATTGACTTAATCAAATCAGAATACGGTGTAGAATTATCTGCACACGACATTTCTAACATTGTAATAGAGTTAGATAGTTTAGAGTCGCTTGCTAAGAAACATGGAACAAATGAGGATGTAATTTATCATGTTAAGGCAATATACAGGTGATAAAAATGAAGTTACGACATAGAGTAATAAGTAAACTCATTGATATAATGGGTCATGTATATGTCTATCTAGACAGCAAAATGCCTCCGGTAACAGGGCCAATTTTGGGTCTAGAAATAGATGATGACTTTGAATCAATGACAAGAAGAGAACTATGTAACCACATAGAGAATAAGTTTGGGTTGGAGAAGGACTCCTTTTGGTTCTTACAATCAACTCAGAAAATTAGATACTGTTGCCAGAAAGCCAGAGAGTTAATGCAACCAAGTAAGATGGATAGGGGATATTGATATGGATTGGAAGTCTATTTTGAAGCAAGAATTTGACAGAGATACTACCTTTAGAATAAGGGATATGTGTTGTTTTAGCGCAAAAATAGACATGGGCCAACATCCTATCATGCAGGGAAATTATGTACCAGATGAAATTTATGATTATCTGGATGGTTTGCCATGTAAAGAGTTTTACGAAGTATTAGAGGAATTAAATAGAATATCAATTCAACAACTAGATGCTTCATTTAGACAAAACGAGAATATAGAACTACCAGTTGGAACTTTAGATGGCCTGATTAAAATGGCTAAGGAAGTATTAGTGAAATGGGATGACTGCAAGAGAAAGGAATTTCAGAGGGACAATGTATGAGTGAGTTAGAAGACTTAAATTTCGCTCATAGAATGGATATGGAGTTATCTAAGAACTCCTTTCCATATTTCTTCCAGAATGTATTGGGTATGATGTACCCTGAATATATGCAAGAATGGTTAGAAACAATGGAAAATACAGATAGAACGGTTATTGTTTGTAGTCGTGACCACGGAAAATCTGTTTTTATGCATTCATGGGTAGTATGGAATTTAGTCTTTCAAGAACCACCATATCAGATGCTATACATTTCATCTAACCAAAAGCAGACTCTTGTTCACATGAGAGAAATTGATAGGTATTTTAACATACCACAATTAAAGAAGTATAGACCGTCAAGAGGATGGGCTATCGGTAATATTCAATTGACAAATGGCAATTCAATTTTAGAAAGGTCAGTAGGTTCTCAGATTCGTGGTCTTCACCCTCAAGAAATTATTATTGACGACCCTTTGAAGGAGTTTAGTTTAGCAGGTATCAATAGAGTAACAGACTGGTTCTTTGGTGATATGATACCCACACTACATCATACTGCCAATCTGAGAATGATAGGTACTCCATTCACATATACTGATATTTTCTCTCAATTAGAAGAAAATCAAGCATATACTGTAAGAAAATATCCATGTTTAGACTCGAATAATGACCCTCTTTGGCCTGAAAGGTGGGATTATGATGCACTAATGCAAAGAAAAGCAGAAATTGGCTCATTAAAATTCACAAGAGAGTATTTGTGCATACCAATATCAACAGGTACAGCATTATTTGGTCAAGAACATCTAGAAAATGCTAAAAATGAGCATCTTATACTCAGATTAGGCAATAGAAGGGACAAAGGCTACAAATATTACGTTGGTGTTGACCCTGCTATCTCTACTGATGGAGATTACAACGTAATTATTGTCTTAGAAGTTGACGAAAACATGAATAAGTCAATAGTACATATTGATAGGGCCAAAAATGTGCAGTTTAGAGAAAATATTGAGAAACTTAAGTTGATTGGGCAGATATTTCAACCAGAAGTAGTGCTTTATGAGACAAATACATTCGCAAAGGCATTTACTCAAGAACTAAGAAGCGTGACTGATATGAATGTTAGAGATTTCAATACAACTAGGAGAAAAAAGCAAGAAATTATCTTAGGGCTTCAAATGAACTTTGAAAATAACAAAATACACCTTCCTTATGGAGATAACAATAGCAGAAAGATGACTATGAACATTATAGAGGAATTATCCATGTTCTCAATCACCGATTCAGGAAAGTTTGAAGGAGTGGGGGCGCACGATGACTTAGTGATGGCTCTAGCGTTAGCAAATGCGGCTGCACAAACGCCTTCTGAGTCTTTCATGCTCCTTGACGACCTAGAATTATTTGATAGCCCACAAACGCCTCCAATTGGTGTTCCTGTGGGAATAGCAGGGCTGAATTTTTAGTACAGGTGAAGTAAATGAGTAAACTAACAGAACAAATGCGAGAAACAGCCGATAAATTAGACGAGGCTGATGAAGAGGCTAGTCAAGCAGAAGACGAATTACAGGCAGTAATTGATGAAACTAAAAATGCATCTGACTGGCTTGCATCACAACCATTGATGGGTGACGATGACCTAATCAAACTGTTTGCATCTGAAAGGGACATTAATCTATCACAAGCAAAGAATTCTTTGTTTAGTTATCCAAGAAAATATACAATAAAAGGTAAAGATGTTCCCTCGATAGTAAAAGAAATGAGAGATTACAGAAGAACCTTGAAAGGCAATCCTAAGATTGAATTTACTAAATCTATTGACAATCTCATAGATGCATATAGTGACCATTTGAATAAGTGCATCAATAGCATTCATTGGATTAAGAAATATAAAGTTCCATTACAGGCTATGACTTTGAACGAAGAACAATTGTATAAGTTGTATTTGGTTAAAGAAGAAGACAAAAGAAGGAAAATGGTAGATAGTCTTTGTAAATATTGGGAAGCAGATTTAGAAAGNAAAGANNTNCCTTTCAATAAAGAGTATGCTANTCTNACAAAGCAGATGACNAANGAAAAGAAAGNNTTCAAANNATTNCTAAAGGAAACNNCTATAAGCACATCTCCTAAAGACGANATTAGGAAGGCCATCCTAGATTCTGTTTGTTATAATCCGGGTATATCTGCTAGACAGATACATGACCAATTACCTAAAAAACTACAAAATAGAAGTTCTTCTCAAATAATAGCAAAGTTAGCAAAGGATGAAAATATAACAAGTGTTGACGGTGCTTATTATAAAATAAATGATGAGATTAAAAAGAATATATGGGCTTATACTGCTGCCTTTATTGATTCAGATGGATATATTACAATGGATAAAAATCACAACCCAAGAGTAGGTTTGGTAGCAACAGGTAATAGAGGTAAGGCATTTATGTTAGAGATGCACAAGTCAATAGGAATGGGAAGATTACATTTAGACCAGAAATCTCCTCAAGATACCAGATTAATTAACAGACTTAATTTTTATTCTGGTGCAGAAATAACAGATTTATTAACAAAATGTTTGCCTCACTTTAAATTAAAGAAAAACAATGCTAAAGTCTTATTAGAGTTAATTAAAATTAAAAAGGAAAATAAGAAAGAAGATTGGTATAACGATAGAAAAGGAGAGTTATTCAAACTAATGAAATATTATAATCATAGTGACAATGCAAAATTTGATTGGAAAGCATGGGATATTGATATAGACAGTATCTCTAAACTTGAACAGAACAGTAAAATGGAGTTCTAAATATGGTAGAAGAAAGAAGAAGATTTACCCTCACTAATTTATTTAGAAGGGGAACCCCTAAGCCGGAGGATAGGAAGATATTCAATCCCGGAATACAGGAAAAAGACACAAGTTACATGATAACGTCACCAATACTTTATCATGTTGCTCAGTCTTCTGTAATTGTAAGAACCTGCACAACGCAGTTAAAGAACGAGATATTCAGAAGAGGATATACATGGGAAGAGAAATTCACATCGAAGTGTGGTGATTGTGGTAATGAACACCAAAGCGCAGTAAAACAATGTGCTGATTGTGGTTCTATGAATCTAAAGAAACCCGATAAGAAGCAATTGAAATATGCTCACAAATTTTTGGATGAGTATGTCAATTCTTCTGAGCAGATGTTCATTGATGTTCTAAAAGAATTAGAAGATGATTTGAATATCATGGATGATGCTTACATTATACTAGTCAAAGAATACTACATTGACAACGCAGGTAAAATTAGAATGCACAAGATAAAGGAAATATATCGTGGCGACCCTGTAACTATGCACATTTATGCAGACCAAAATGGAGACAAAGGAAATAGCGGTTTCACTTGCATTAAGCATCGTGACCAAATAACAGAAGACCCTGTTGGACAATGTGAAATGTGCGGGGATATGATGTACCCTGTTCATTATGTCAATAGAGTAAATGGTAAAGAACAATATTACATTGAGGGAGAAGTATTGCATTTCAGCAAGTACAACCCTAGCAGACTGTATGGTTTGTCTCCTGTACTAACACTATGGAATCATATTACTACATTGCTTGCTATGGAAAACTACGTCAATTCTTCTTATTCTAAGAGTAGAATGCCAAGAGGACTTCTTGCAGTACAGACTAGGAATATAGACTCAATGAAATCTTTCTGGCGTGGTGTCAAAGAGAAGATGGAACAAGACCCTCATTTCATACCTGTTATGGGTATTGAGGCAGAAAACGGAAAGGGTTCTATTGAGTGGATTAAATTCATGGATAGCCTAAAGGAAATGGATTATGTTTCTGTCAAGGATGACTTAAGAGATAGAATATCAGCATTCTATGGAGTAAGTAAAATATTCATGTCTGACAATTCCGCTAGTGGCGGATTGAACAATGAAGGTATGCAGATACTTGTAACTAATAGAGCAGTAGAGATGGCTCAAACTCTTTACAATGAATACGTCTTACCATTCCTAACAAAAGAATTTGGTATCACAGATTGGCAATTGAAACTACCACCATCAGAAGAAGAGGATGCTATTGCTAAATTAAGAAAGAGAGAAATTGAAGTTAATATTGCTGCGTCAATAAAGAATCTAGGGTTTGAGGTAGATATGGATGATGAAGGTAGATTTACATTTGAAAAGCCTCCACCAGAAATGCAACAAGGAAAGAAGGGTAAAGACGAAGAAATAGAGTTAGACCCCTATGCAGGTACAAACATAGACCAATCACAATTAGGACAAATGATGGAANNAGGNACTAGACCTNCNAAAGANGAAGCAGGTAAGCCNGCAGAAGTAAAAGGACAAACTAGAAATAAGCCAAGTATGAGTGTAGGGCCAGACCAAAGATTCACCGGACTACCCAAAGAAGCGGGTAATCAGAATGTGGATAAAAGAACCGAAAGGAGGGTAGGTTAGTGTGGNAAAATATCATACTAAAGAAANCATCCAGTTTCAAAACATTGTATAGTTGGTGGGTTAGATGGAATAAACCGACTGAAGAAAAAACAGAAGCATTTAATGATATATGGTTAACAAGGGAGGAAATAGAAAAAGACTTTAGTTATNNTTTAAGAAATNTTAAGTCAGAAGTTGATGNTATGTTACGAGGTTTNNNGAATNCTTATTATNATGANANTANTNAAGANGATGNTAAGAGCAANATAACNNANATNGAAAGATTTACTTTTATGCCACAACTAAATAGAAATAATTTAAAGACTGTTTTTGGGCTTTATGATGGTTTGAGTGATGAAAGATATGATAATTATTACACAATGAGAGACTATCTTNATAATCGTTCAAGTAGAATTTGGAACTATACTGTTGACCAATTCAAAAGAAGTAATAAAAATTACGAATATCAAACAGAAGGAACAAAAAGAAGAAGATTAAAAAGAATGTTTCCTGATAAAGTTGCAGAACTATTTTCTGAACAAGAACGAAAAAAAATAGAGAAGTTTTTATTAGAAAGGTTTAGTGGTAGAAAATATAGAGTGCAAAGGGCCATAAAGGACATTATGCAAAATATTGATGATGAAGAAGAAGTAGAGTTTGCAGTAGAAGTAATAAGAAGATTGATACGAGAAGCAACAGGTGATTTTTGGTGAAGTGGAAAGAAATAGTAAAGAGAAAGCCAGACTTTCTAGATTTAGATGGTGATGGCGATAAGAAAGAGCCTATGAAAGAGGCAGCAAAAGAAGCAAAGAAAGAGAAAGGTGACAAAGATGAGTGAAAAGACNGTAAGGCAATTGGAGAAGGAACTTGCCAAGGCTAGGAGAAGAGAGGCTAGTGAGCATAAAATTACCACTAGTAGAAACTTCGACTATATTGGTGCTGACCCTAAANCNGTAAAGAAAGAAANACCCGGTTCTGCTGATATACCGGGCTATATCGGATTGCCTAAGAAGCAAAAGAGAAGAACTGAAAATAAGTGGTAATATGNCTTTTATGGATGTATTGAAGCCTAAACCAATNGTTGTAGAGAAATCTATGTCTATTGTAAAGGAAGACTATACATCTAAACCACTATACAGAGAATTAGAAAATGCATTAGAAAGGATGTCTGGTCTTAGCGCACCAGTACCTACTATAATGCAAGTGGTAGATAAAGCAATAGAAACAAAACAAAAATCTGATGTTAAACTACCAAAAGAAACTAAAGATAAAATCAAGAGAGACATAAAAAATTTTGAAGAACAGTTGAAGTTAATTGATGANACTGGCGAACAAAAAGTCTTCAAGAATAGAATAAANACTCTTGAAAAAATTGTNAATAGNCTAACTAAATTACAATCTAGGTATCAAGAATTATTAGAAATAGATACAAAGATTACCGATGACAAGGGTAAGAAGTTAAAGATTACTGAGTTAAATAAACCACAAAGAGAGAAAGCATCTGACCTGTTAGATACTAATGTGGAAGCAGAAAAGGAATTTGATGAAACCACTAAACCATTGTATGATGAACTAGAACAACTAGAAGGTGCTAGAGGAAAAGAAGCAGAAGAAAGAATAGAAGAGTTAGAGGAGAAGATTACACAGGCTTCTAAAGTTAGANATGAAGCCAAGAAAGATGACCCAATAACAGAATTTTNCAAGATTNAAANTGCTATGCGTGAAGCATTTACTGGTACTTTCAATTATTCTCCTAAGTTTCCAGATGAAAAAATAGGAACTAGAGGTCAATCTAGAAAGCCTAGAAATGAAGTAGATGGAGAGTATGATGAGACATTTACTGCCGGAATTGAAAACTACAAGAAAAGGTTAGAGGCATACGATAAATTAGATACTATTACTACAAGTAAGAAAGATAAATTANAAGCCAAGACTAGATTACAATCTAAGATAGATTCACTAAAGAGACAACANAAAACGGGAAGGGCAGAAAAGNAACTTCTAATTACATCTCANNTAAGACCTAGAGATGTAAAGAACACTTTNATTCGTGCGATAAGAGAATTAGACTTGCCTAGTTTTTCAGATGAAATCATAGGNAAATTAACTCCTAAATTAAAGGAGAGAAGCAAAAAGGTAGAAAGAGAATTAACAAATCAAGAAGAAGCGTTANTACAAGCAATAAGAGAATTAAACGCTGATGAAATATCTAGTTCTACACAAACAAGATTAAAGGTAAATAATATTCTAAATAATAAATTTCTATACAATTTGACCTTGAATGTTTCAGGAGAAAGAAACAATATACACCCAACAGTCATTCAAATGTTAAAGGAAGGAGATACCTTTAACACATTAACAAGGAGACTAAAAGATATCAATCCTAAACTGAAGTCTGCTACAACATCAGAAATAAAGGGATTAATGCAAAGACTCAGAACTGCAAAGACAAATGTATCTCAAATAGCAAGGCAGGTAAATGCAAAAGAATATCCAAAAGATATAGAATACAAGGATTTGTTAGCGTTAAATAACGAATCTGACTTGAGTAAATTAGTGAATAAATATTATTCTGTAACTGCTACTTGGGATGTTTTATCAGACAAGTTCTTTTTACAAGAGGGAGAAGACGAAGAAGGATTAGAGGGTTGGTCTGATAGTAAGATAATTGCTGAGTTCAATGAAACGTTTGCACAGTTATTAGAAGACGCACCTGATGATACTCATGATAGAGATGAACATATTAAGAAAGGATATAAGAAACTAATCAAGTCTATGGAAAAACTATTCAAAGAAAGCAAATTTTATTTTAACGCATCAGTAAAATTGACTGAGGCTTTCATAGAAGCAAAGGGATTCAGATATCAACTACCAGAAAGTGCTGACTGGTCTGGTTTGTTATCAGAAGGACAAAGAGATACAGACTTAGATTTAGCANNTATAAAACAANNCCTAAGAGAAGCACAACAGGAAATAGTTTCTCAATTTGAAAAGATGAAGNCATTTATTCCTGAGTATGATGACTTATTGGAAGAGATGAGTAGAGAAGGTATAGAAACACCAATGCAAGAACAATTTGCNCAGGAGACTGCTAGACTTGACGAAGAAAGAANGAAGAAGTTAAGTGAAGAACTAAGGGCAAAGGAAGAAGCAATGGAATCTGACCCTTACAAGACGATATATGAACGTGATTCAGAAGGTAGGATTAAAACTAGAGTCAATCCAAAGACAGGTGAGAAGGAGCCAATTCCGACCACTTCTCCTAAACAAATGCAAGCATTAAGAGATTTAGCAGAAANAAAAAGGAGGGAANAAGAAGATGTGNAATAGTTGTGGTGATGAAAATCATATCGTCAAAGAAGACGAAGAAATACCCGAAGGATGGGTTAAAGGGTATGATAATTGGCAAAGGGTTCTCAAGAATCTTAGACCGGAAACTATCATTAGACCAGATGAGAAAGATAGAAGCAGAAGTGATGACNTTGCTTGGATTGCTCCCGTTGATGCAGTTGATTTGAAAGACGAACAGGATGTTGATGTAAAGACAGGTGATTGTCCTGAATGTGAGTTTATTACTGATGGCAGTATGGATGATAGGTGGAAATCAAAGAGTAATCCAAACTATCCCGGCAAATGTAAGGAGTGTGCAGAATATTGGTGTTCTATACCTTACAATGACAAGTATTCGGATAGCGGAAAATGTGGCTTTAGAGTTTGTGAGAAACATTGGAAGAAGATGACAAAGAATGGCAAACTAAGAAGTACAGTAGGAGGACATAATTTTGGTGATTATGATACAGANAGAAGGGCATCAGACTATGATGACAATCAACAATTCAACGAAGATAGATTTAACAGGAGGACTAGATAATGTGGGAAAGCCAATTGATAAAAGAAGATAGNGANTTACTGCAAAAGGTAAATGCTAAACAGAAGAAGAAGTTAAAGAAACTGGTTCAGACTTCTGAGCCTAGTGAATATATGGGTCAAGATTTTACGAAGTTAAGTGATTTAGTAAAAGAATTAAGGTCNCTTGATATGATGAAATCAGACAAGAAAATGCTCAAGAAGATGAAGAAAATAGATGAGGCAAATGTTTCCTTGATTGCGGCCGCATCTGAATTGAGAAAGGATTACGAAACTCTATACAGACAACTTAGAGGCATGGTATATCCAAAAAGTAAAGGCGATTTAGGAGATGAGAAAGATGAGTGAAGAGAACAATGAAATGTTATTGCTAATGAAAGAGTTAGTAGAGAAAGTAAAGAATTTGGAGAGAGCAGTTTACAATGATGACAACCTATTGATGAAATCAGGTTTTGTTGTAACATCTACTCCTACTCCATCAATGTCGGTTGGTGAGACAGAAATCAGCGATGATAAGATAGCAAAGATGGAGTGGAAAGAAATCAATGATATGGTTTCAAGAATAGAAGGAAGTGTATGAAATGGATGATTTATTACCAAAGAAAGTAAGTAAAGAAGAGAAGATTGGTGCATTGATAGACAATGCTGTTACCAAAGCAAAGGAAGCAGTCGGTGAAGTATTGAACTACAATGAGATGCCAGTAGAAGAAACGGTGGAATTAGAGGGTGAAACAGTTGATGTTGATAGACCCCAGAAGAAACCTGCTGAAGAAAAAGTAGACCCTTTAGAGGGAATTAGACCTGAATTTGGAAAGGAATGATATGCTTCTAAAAGAGGTCTTTGTTGGTAAGGAGAACAAAGCCTTGGCGAAGCGTATCTTAGATTTCTACGAAGATGTTAGATACAATTACCTATCAGCAAAAGAAGACCCTAAAGAATATAGAAAAAATTGGGTTTCGAGTGTAAAGAGAATAAGAAAGGATTTTGACGGCTTAGGTGAATTTTCATCTACTCTTAAGAAATACTTAGATGAAGAAGAAGTGTTCAGTAAGAATGCATTGAACCCTGAATCATACGATGCTAAGAAATTGTATGAGTCTATCAAGAATATGCGGTTCAATTCTGCTGAGTTAAATGACCCATTCGCTAGACAAATGGGTGATGATGTAATAGACAATCTATTACGTTCACCACCTGTTTATGCGATGTTCATTCACTATGCTTTACGCTCAGATGCTAACGCCATTAGTGAAAAGTCATGGGAGAAACATGACCTAAAACCGGATAAGATAACTCAAGGTGCGGAGGGATTAGATTTAGAATTAAAGGATGTACCGTTATATATCTTAGAACATTATGGTGACGATAAAGATGGTAATGACAGAGTAGAAGACAAGTTTNAAGGTGCTTTGAAATTATTAGAAAAAATATTCTTAGAGGAAAATTCAGAAGAAGATTGGGCTAAGTTAGTTGCTCTAGATTTGAAAAAGAGCGATGAAGAGAAAGCAGAAATAGAGTTTATCATACCTAACAAACCAATGTATAGAATCTTTGAAATCAATGACATAAAAGATTTGAAGGGATTCACCGGAGAGTGGGTAGTACAAGAGAAGTACGATGGAATTAGAATACAAATACACAAGACAAATTCAGATGTAAAGATATATTCCTATAACAAAAAAGACATTTCTGCAAAGTGTCAAGATATAATTAAGATACTAAAGCAAAAGAAGTTTGGAGATTTAATTTTAGATGCAGAATTAATATTATACGATGGTGATGAACCTCTACATAGAGCAGATACTATTGCACATCTATTCAAAGATAAATACAAAGATGCTACTCTTAAAGCAAAGGTATTCGATATAATGAGTCATGATGGAGAAGACCATACAGACAATCCGTTGAGAGAAAGAATCAACATACTACAATACCAATTAGCACAGCATTCAGAAGACATACTAGAGTTTCCTAATAAGAAGAACACAAGGATAGCAGATTCCTTGGGTGAAATAGACAAGTACGCAAAAGACATTATGCAATCAAAAACCTCAGAAGGGGTTGTAATAAAAGACATAGAATCTACCTATTACATTGGTAGTAAGAAAAACCCAAAGTGGATTAAGTTCAAGAAATTTGTAGATTTAGATGTTATAGTATTAGACAAAAAGAAAACTAAGTCTAACCTGTACTCTTATTCGGTTGGCGTTGGGCCATTATCGGGTGAAGAGGCTAGAGAACATACAGGCACAGAATATGAAGGAAAGACATACCTGCAAGTAGGAAAGGCTTTGAATACAAAAGAAAATGTAGAAATCGGTGCTATTGTAAGAGTAAAGGTAGATGAAGTAAGGAGAGCAGGTAAAGGATATAGTCTGTATTCTGCAAAAGTAATTGAGATACCAGAAGTAGAAACTCCTGAGAAACTAGTGACATTAGAGTTTCTTTCAAAGGATGGAAGAAAGTCACTAAAATACAATGTAGAAGAAGCGTTGTTAAAATACACAATCACAGATGGTATTCATGGTACTGCTGAGATTTTATTGAAGTCCGACTATGAAGGCTATTCTGTATATGGTGTCCAAGGTGATAGCCTGATGGAAAAGAATGCTATTGCCGATATGGATATGTGGAAAGAACAGTTATCAGAAATACACAAAGGAAAGACAACAGAAGCAATTGCTATACTAAAACAATATCTTCAAGATGAAGACCCAGACGAAAAGGGAATACACATTAAAGATATCTTTGAGTACATTGTTAAAAGAGATTCTGAATTAACTGAAGCAATGTTTGAAAATAATCCTAGAAAGTTAAAAAATTTCATGAATGACCATGATGCGTTTATCCCAATAGGCAAACAAAAATTTACTGCTAACTCTAAAATTATAATAAAAGATAAAGAAGAAGATGATAGTAGATATGGCAAGTTTCAACTATACACTAGAAAAGATGGTAATATAGATTTTATAATTAATTATAAAGATGAAACTTTTGCTTGGACTATTGACATAGATAGTTCAAAGGATATTTATAACCTGTTTGGTAAATCAGGTAAATATCCAGCAGAAGTTTCTAGAGGAGTTCAAAAAGATAAACTCTTGGATAGTGGTAAAATACTGATGGGTGTTCAAAAACATGGTTATCATGAATATAAACTTGAAGGCGATAAGTTTGATACTAGATTGCATTTGAGAGTTATACCAGTCAAAAAGCAAGATACATGGCTTGCTTGGACTGGAATTAAACAAAAGATGTTAGAAAGGTCGGATGACGAAGGTATATGGGATATTACTGAAGATAGGTATAAAAAATTAACCATGCAAATAAAGTAATAACGCCGACTTAATATAGTAAAAGTAGGAAGTGTCTGTGTGTCCGGTACGATTCTGTTAAAATCGAGTGACGATAATGAGTTTAATATTTTAAAATCGGATGATTTAATTATAGGTGGATATGCTTCAATAGAAATAGTAGATAAACAAAATGATTTAATTACATTAAAAGCATTAGAAGAAGCAGTTACAAAATATATGAAAGATGCAAAATATAGAAATGTAATGTCAAACCATTCAAATGTTCAAGTAGGAGATGTAATAGAAAAATATAGAGATAAAAATGGTAATCTCCATAGAACACAAGTAGATGATGTAGGATTTTATGTTGTTATTAAATTAAGAGATGACATAGAAAAAGCAAAAGAAATATCAAGAGGTATTAGAAAAGGAACATTACGTTCATTTAGTATAGGTGGTCAAGCCTTAAGTAAAAGAAAAAAGTCTAATGAAGAATTAGGTGAATATAACGAAATTGACAAGTTAGAACTCCATGAAGTAACAATTTGTGAGAAGGGGATAAATCCAGAAGCAAAGTTTGACATTCTAAAAGAGGAGAAAGATAAAATGAGTGAAAAGTTGGAAAAGGCTTTGGAGGAGTTAAACGGTCTTATGACTCAGTTAAACGACTTCAAAAAAGAAGAGGCCGACATGGATGACAAAGAAAAGATGTCCATGAAGGATAAAGACGAGGAGAAAATGTCTATGGAAGACGACAAAGAAAAAATGGGCTATGAGTCTATGGATTCTGATGAAGAAGACGTTGAAATGGCAGATAAAGACCTTGAAATGGCTGATATGGATGAAGCCGATATGGAAAGAAAAGGAAGAGTGGGGCCAGAAGGCTTTGTTGAGAATGCAGGTGCGGGTGAACCCGGACAAGGTAAAAAGCATGAACAAGCAGGGCAATTAGGTTCTCTCTACAAAGAGTGGTCGGATGATGAATTCGCTACTTTAGACCTTTCCGCAGAAAACGTAGAAAAAGCCTACGAAGCGTTTAAGTCAGAACAATTGGAAAAGATGGCTTATGATTCTCTAAAGGAGAAATTCGCTGCTAGGTTCGCTGATGAGCAGAATGTCCGAAAGGCTGCTGTTGCACGAAGCGAGTATGACGCAAAGAACGAAGTCGAAGCACTAAGAGAGGAGTTTGCTACACTAAGGAAATCCCTTTCAGAACAGACTGAAACAATTGCTAAGGCACAAACAGTAGAAATACCTGATGTAGATGTTTCAGAAATGTCTTGGGCTGAGATAAACAGTTTTGTTTCACAATTTGAGGAGTGATTTAGATGAGTGGATATATTAAGACAATGAAAGATTTAGAGGCTGCAACCTACGGAGTTAGGGGCGGTACAGGTAATGCTCTACTAAAGAGCGCAGGTGTTGTTGGTGGACTACATACCGCCCATGACGCTTCAACGTCTGTTATGAGTGGTGCAAGCGGATTATCTTCGCTTTACAACAAAGTATTCGGACAAAAGGTATGGTCAATGCTAAACCAAGAGGTTAATGCTTTGGCTATACTTCCAAAGAGGCCATATACATCAAGTGGATGGCGTATCTTGAAAAGCCGAGCAGAAGGTGGAAGTGGTTCTACCTTTGATGTTGGTGGTTCAGGAGCAGGAACAACAAGAGGTACTGCAACACCAAGAGCAGATTTAATTGGTGCTGTACCGGAGAATGCATCATTAGGTACTGGAAATGATATTCCGGCATTAACGCCAGAATACACCACACTATTCACCAGTCCTAAAACCGTTGCTCATCTGTTTGAGTTTTCTGAGATTGCTCTTGAGATGGCAAAGATTGACGATGGTGTAGGTGACTTAAGAGCCTTAATCCGTGAGGATATGGGTAAACACCACGCTGAAGTACAGAACAAGATGCTACTAATGCCTCTTGAGAAGTATGACGAAGCAAACACAGTAACAAACCTTGGTAGGCAATATACTTCTTTAATGAAGGTCGTTGCTTCAAGTGCTGAGTTAAACGCATTAAATGATGCTGGTCTTCTAGCCACATCTGCTGCGTCAAACACACTACCAACAACCATAACCACGATTTACGGTGCAACAGACCGTCAATTATCTAGTGGTAACGCTTCTGCGTCTTTCCTAGATGCAGAGGTTGATTTCGGTGATGGATATGCAGCCGCAAACTGCCGTGTTCTAACCTTAACTATCTTAAACGATATGCTAAGGCGAATCCGTCAGAACGGTGGTAGTCCAAAAGTTATCTTAACTGGATATGATACTATTCAGCATCTAGGTGACTTACTACAAGCACAAGAGAGGTTTATGGACAGGAAAGAAATTATTCCTACACATAACGGAGTAAGAGGAGTTAAGGGTTCAGAAGTCGGCTTTAGGGTCGCTACTTACTTTGACATACCAATTATTCCTTGTAAGGATATGCCAAAGACTGCTCATGGTAGCGCAACAAACACCCTAAGTGATTTATTGATACTTGATACCGACCATCTATGGATGAGCGTTATGAAGCCTACTCAGTATTTCGAGGATGGTATTGACAACGGCAACCCATTTGGTGTTGGAACTCTAGGAAACCAAGCAATGTTTAGAACCATTGCTGAGACTGGTTGTTCCTTCTTTAAGGGCCAAGGTAAGATAACCAACCTAAAGAGTGCGTGAGGTGATTAAGCATGGCATTAGCATACACCGTTACTTTACTTGCCGACCATAAGGGGGTTACACTCCCAAAGGCAGTAGGTGATGAATATGTTGTTGATGCTTTGATAGATGTAACGTCAATAGTCGCAACAGGGTCAATAATCCCTGCTTCGGCTCTTGGCCTATCATCTGTTCATTGCGTATCAATCACAGGTTGTGACAACGCTAACGCAGTATTACCATTAGTGGAAATTAGTGCTACTGGTGCTTATGAGAGTGCAACATCTTTTGCTCTCATGTTCACCGCATTAGATGGTACTAACGCTTCGCTAAGTAATGATGCTAACGGCGGTTCTGTTAGAGTGAGAGTTTGGGGTAATCTCTAAATAAGTAATGTGGCCTTTGCCCCTATGTAAGTAGGGGCATTGGTCACTATACACTAGAGGATGTAATAGAATGGCTTTTCTAGAATTAAGTAATGAAGGTAAGTCTGTTAGTTATAATCATGCTAACGGAACAGAATATGTATTTGAGTACGCCAAGAAAACTAAAGTAGACTTAAACATGGCATTAGGTTTTTTGGGTGCAGAAAAGTACAAAGTCACTTTTGATTTAAGTGACAAAGATGCGATTGCAGGGGCATCTGATTGGGCTATTAAACTGCTAAAGGCTGAGTTTGATGTATTAGGAGATAAAGAAGATTTACTCAAAACAATGTTTCCAGCATCAAAACCCAAGAAAATAGTCAAAAAAGTACAGAAGGCAGTTGCGCCTGTAAAGCCAACAACGCCTAAACCAGTAACGGCTGAAAAGAAGACTCCAAGCAAGGTTGATAAGGCCAAGGCTTCTTCCGATGAATGAGAGGGCGACAGAATGGTTAGTGGATGTAATACAACAGGTGTGTTAAACGCTACGAAACTATGTTATGTTGGAAAGGCTCGTATTGCCTCTATCAAGGTATTTGGTACAGGCAATACAGCAGGTAGCATAACAGTTTATGATTCTAGTTCGGCTACTACATCAGGCAAAAAGGTCATTACAAAGATGTATGTCGGTGCTTCAACTGCACCACATAACTATGATTTTGACTTTCATGGGGCAATTGTCGCAGAAGGAATTTATGTAGTAGAATCCGGCACAATAGAATATTCTGTCGAATTCTTCTGAGTGATTAAATGCCAGCGTTAGAAAAAGAAACAAAACTCGTAATGACGATATTATTCGTTGGAGCGATAAGTGGAACAAACGTCTACTTCTATGCGAAGTATGGCGATATGATTGCGTTCAATAATTACGCCCATGCGTTAGTCTTTGGACTAATGACCATTGGTGGTATATTAACGATGAAAGCAATCTTTGATTTAGCATTGAACGACTATATTGAAATGGCCTTATTAGACAGACGAATTGCTGCATATTGGGCTAAGAAACAAAGAGATGACAAACAAAGAGAGAAAATCAGGTCAACTATGCAACAGTATAGAGTGCCTCAACAACAATTTACCCCTCCATTCAATCAACCACAGGTGGTTGAAGAGAGACAAACTGTTACCCCTTCTTTCTTAGCGAAATTAGAGTGATAGTATGTTAGATGCCATAGCATTTGGGATGGATGAAACCGCTTTAGCCTATGATATGCAAAGAGCGCATTCAGCAGATGTATGGTTTCTAAGAGCCAGATTTTATTTTTGGGGTACAGTCAGTACAGTTATAGGATTCTTAGTAGGACATGGTATTTCTTTAGCAGGAGTTAATCTATATGTTTCGGCATGGGAGGGTTTTTGGAATTTCATACATCACTTGTGAGGTGCTTGAATGTCGGTAATGACTGGTTTCGTTATTATAATGGCGGAACAAATAGGTCTATTATGGAAAAAACTTCATGCAGTTCCTTTTGGTGTGTATGGTGCTAGTAAGGTAGGAAAAACAACTTTACATCATCAATTGAGAACAAGAGGCGAAGTACCAAGAATAAAAGAAAGAACCGTTGGAAGAGGGAGAGCAACAAGAAAGTCTATTAAAATAGATGGCGACCAACATACAATTAGAACCGCAGATATAGGAGGAGAAACAGTTTATTGGGGTGAATGGCTAAAAGATATGAAAAGCCGTAAAGTCAAATACATTATTTTTATGATTGACGATAGACACATGGATAAACATTATGATATCGAACAACAATTATGTTGGACATTTTTAGTAGATACAATATGTTCTAGATATTGGGATGCAATAAATAGAAGGCAGAAGAAAAAGAATCATGATTATCCAGTAGCAGTAGGTTTATGGGCAAACAAATTTGATTTGTGGAAAGATAAATATGAATATGAAGACATACAGAATCATCCTATATTTGAATCATTTAAAGATGGAATGCAAAAGTTAAATGATAAAGGAATACCATGTTACAAATATATAGTAAGTGCAAAATCAGATTCAGAAATGGTATATCGTGGAATAGCAACAATGATAGAGGACTATTAATGATAACAAACAATTGTTCAATGTCGCCATATTGCGACTGTTTAGAATGTAAGGAGAGAAGAGTATGACTATGAATTACCAACCGCCAAGTTTAATCGGTGCTACTAATGCATCAGTAGCCAATCCGTTTATGCCCCCATTAAAATTTGCTAGAGCAGCAGGGGCTATAATGACATATGAATATAAAAGTGAAAAGCCAAAAAAACAAGTAAAAGAGATGATTAAAGTTTTATGGCCTGAAAGAAAAACATTTTTGAAAATACCTTTCGGTTACAAATTTAATACAAAAGATAGATGTGTTGTTTGTGGTACTCACAAGGTTTGGGATATGTCCGACCCTATGAGGCCACCTATACCTTTACACAAAGTAAAGAAAGGTTATCCAATGAGAGGTACTTATTGCGATAAACACGCAGGTTTGCATAGACAGTATGAAATGCTAGAGCAACAGATAATAGCAGATGAACACGGTTTAGAGTTCAACCAGTACATACCTAAACCAAAAGTACCTAAAATGTTACAATCTGCACCGCTAACTTCATTAAGGCAATCTGATATAGAGTCATTGTCTGAGATAGGGTGGATGATAAGACCCCCTAAAATGTTGAATGAAACCAACGAAGACGAATTATTTAGATTAACAATAGAAAGTCATGCAATCAATAAAAGAGTAATTGAACTAATGACTAAAGGCACACAAGTAGTGCAACAAGAAATACAGGAAATAGAGGTGGAATAAAATGGGAGTATTTGGAACAAGTAATACATCATTAGCAAACCAAATCACCGCACAAGGGGCGGCTGATTTTAAAGCAGTAAATAACCTGCTAACATTACAAGAAAACCATGTAGAAGAATTCTTTACCTATCATGGAGTAGAATTCATTACTGCGTTTGAGAAACTACTAGAAGATGTAACTACTAGAGTAATAGCACAAATGTTACCTAAATTGAAGTTTATTAATAATACAAATGGCGATTTAGAAGTAGAACAAAACGCACTAAGAGAGTTTGAGACTATTACTGCGGAAAATATTACTTTAGATATTCAGTCAATTGTATCGGCTGCACTAAATACAGAAGTGGTTATGCAAAGAAAGATGGCTAAACAACAATATCTTGAGGCACAAGGTTTCTCTACTGCACAAGTACCACAACCACAAACATCATCACAAGGATATAATGCTCCACAAGGAGGAGGTATGCCTAATCCGGGTGGAATGAACCCTAGTCAGATTAGTGGTGGTAATCCTATGGTACAAGCCAATAACATGATGATGCAACAACAACAGGCTTTCAACAATCCTTCAGGTTATCCAGTACCGCCCGCAGGTACAGATACAATGGGCAATCCATATTGGATAGACCCCGCTACTGGACAAGCCACATATACACCACCGGGTTCCGGTTTAGGTTTAGGTGCAATGATTCAGAAAGGGGCTGCATGGGCAGCGTGGCTTGCATGAGGGGGATAAATGACTATAATTATCCCTTCTCGTCTGGTATTGGACAAACAAAATAGTGCCATAACACTAGGCGAAACAATAAGGTTAGACAGTTCCGATATTGGTTCTACTTCTAGCCCTATGTTTCGTCTAATGGTAAAGTTTCTGTTAAATCCTGTATCGAGTGGGTCATACAATAATGTAGAAAGAAATTTATCTAAGTATTTAGATTATGAGTTTATGCAAGAAGCATCAGAAGAAACTTCTGATATGGAATATGATGAAGCAGAATACAAGAAGTATGTTGATGA
>NZMJ01000100.1 GCA_002692855.1 Maricaulis sp. | reverse complement strand
TTTAATATTCCTTTGGGTCGAGGTGGGGAGCTATGCCAAAAAGCTGCGAAAGTAAATATTAAAGCTCAGGAGTTACTGATAGCTAAAACTAAAATGGAAATGGAATTATACCGTTTAAAAATTTGTGGAGAGCAAGCGCGTCTAGGAGTAGTGTTTGTTGATGAATTTTCTATTAACTGTGTTGGCATCAAATTAATAGCCCAACCTAACCAAGTTTTGCCACATACTCATGAAATCAAGCTAAATGACTAAATTGCTCCTTCCAGATTGCCCTGTAACAGGCCTGTAATTATCGCCCTATATGTTTGTACCCTTGAAATAAGCGGCAGACAAGCACGGTTAAACTTGTCTACCTAGACGCCCTATCCATTGCCTTGTCGAATAGGGTTTTTTTATTTTACATCATTTTTTTTCTTTGTAAGCTTTTTTGTAATCTGTTTTATACCACTTTTAGCAATTCCTTGTATCACAGGGACAAGAGCCGCAGACCCACCAGCAACCAAACCAATAGCAGCAGTAGAAATAAGTACCTCAGGCGTTCCAATAAAAGTTTCTCTAAAGGGTACACTTTCATAAAGGGTAATGCACTCTAACTTGTCCGAGGATAGCTTATGACCAATTACTCTTTCAATGCGTTTTGAATTTCTGTAATCTCCGATTTTTTGTTCTTTCCTACTAGGACACTCTGGGATTATTAATTCTTTTTTTTTGTTTTCTGGTGTTCTTGTTTCTGGTAAGTCAGTTTCTGGCATCGGTGGCGTACTGTTAGATATTGGTAAATCTTCAGTAATTACGATTTGATCTGGCCTATAATCTATGGGGTAAAAACTAGGAAATACAGATTCACCACAAGTTAGAAACACACCATTTGGGTCATCTAACAAAAGCTGTGTATTACCAGTATTTTTTACATCTCTATGTTGATAAGTACAACCTACGACATCAATTTCTAAATTTGTTATGACAGGCAGTATAGGCAAAGGGTTATATATCTCAGGAATATGAACCTCTGGAATATTAATTTGTTTGATACCTATTTCTGGTATCTCCATCTATTTAATTAAAGTCGGTGCTGGTGGTATAAATTCAGGAACTGTACCGCCTGTCATATCTGGCATTGCATTATCTAAAACTTTAGGCATCATTCCTTGCACGTTATCTAAAACTTCATTCATAACCCTAGCTTTAAATTGTTCTGACGTAACAAATCTATAGGCATAGTATGCTGTGCCACTCATTGAAGCTACCATAATGAATGAAACAATACTTAAAACATTTGCTATTTTTTGAAACATGATTAAAGAAGCATTTTTAAAGGCTTTAATGCCTGTCACCATTATAACTTTTTGTACAATCTGTGCATTAGCCCCTCTTTATGTAACTTTAGGTGTTATGCAAAGACAGATTACAACTAAGAATTAGTGTCGTTTGGATATTGTGTCATATTGGGAAAAAAGTCACCATCTTTTTCTGTTGACCCATAAAGAGTAACTAAAGCTGCGGTATCTGCACAGTTATCGATTTCTGTTTCTCTTGTATTACAAGCTGTTCTTACTGCATCACGATATTCAGTAATTGATGTAGGAATTGCTGTAGATTTTTCAGCTTTCCTTATAACATACCAATCATATTTAGCTAACAGAGATCCAGCAGTTTCTCTGTTTAATTTTTTTAAAACAGATTTAACACCTAAATTTATAATTTGGTTTCCGTTGTTATCTTTTAATAAATTACCATCACTATCTTTTGCGTCTGCATCATCTAATGCTTTTTCTGTTCCATCATTCCAATAAAAACGAGAATCATATGTCACAGGATCAGCAACTTCTTTTATACCCAAAGCAGTTTTTTCCTCTGCTGTAGATAATCTAAGCCAGTTCGCAGGGTAATTTATATCCCCAACTGTAAAAGGGACATCAACTGCTAGTGGTTTTCCGTTTAATGTAAAAGCCATAATGTTATTCTACCTCGCTCTTGAAGTTTTTAAAGGTGATTCTGCAAATGCCCAATAAATATATTCTTCATTATTACCATTTTGATGTGTGTCTCCATCTCTGAATTTAAAACCATTTGCAAGAAAATCAAGACCTGTTTCTGTACTTTCTACATTTTCATTACTAACAAATAGATGTCTATTTACTTGGTTTATTGGACTTCTTTTATAATCAAATATTCTCCAATGTTCACTAGCTGAACGGCATTTAATTATTACAAAGGCTGGCCTAAAACCTGTCATAACAAAAGTTCCATTACTGTTGCCATTTCCAGTATATCTGCCAAATTTACTGTAGCCAATTACTTCTGAAAAACAATACGCAATATATGTAGCACTATTACCATTAGTTGAAGTGTCATTTCTTAAACTAAAAACAGTACTTGTTGGTGCTGTATTGTTCATCATTCTCGAATCATTTATCTGACCGCCAGCTTCATTTAATTCCAAATAAAAATTTTGAGGACTACTTCCATTGTTTAATGAATGTGAATAATACATCCAGTTGTCACCCTCTCGCCTTCTTATTATTATTTGATCTGGTACAACACCAAGCCCATGACCAACAGTAGCCCCAGATGACCCATTACCTGTATAACTTACTATTGAAAAACCAGCTGTTGTATTAGCTCTTACTTGTGAACTAATTGTACCGCTTGAATTTGTAACTGTTGATCCACCAGCAAACCAACACCATGCTACATAATTAACAGAGGAATTATTTAAATTTCCGACATTAGAAACGGCAAAACCATTACTTAAAAATCTGTACGCTGCTGAACCTCTTGTTACTTCTGCAGCTGTAATATCTGTTGATAGTTGTTTATCATCACCTCTTACAGCATCAAACAATATATTTCCTATAGTGTCATTTCTAGCATTACCCCAAACCCAATCAGGCTGAAACTCTAATCCAGTTATATTATTTAAAGATGATGACCCTGAACCTGTATAAAGTATAGTGTCAAAATGATTATCAGGTAAAGCTATTGAAGGATCAGGTAAATTTGCTGAACATAAAGCTAAATAGCCACTTGGCACAGAATATTTAAAACTGCCATGACCATTGGCATCTGTATTTCCTGTAAGACTTACATTCCCCGAGTGTGTTCCATCTTGTCCAAAATTTACAAAGATTGCATCATTTGCACCTGTACCACAAAAGAAATAAGGAACGCAACCATCTGCTACTGCAACACTGCTAAAATCAAAAGCTGCATTTGATCCTGTAGCTGGATTTCCACTGTTGAAAAAATTACCAGAAAGATCACTATACCAAATTTTTTTATTATCAAAATCAACTGCAATAGCAATAACACCAGCACCAGTTTGTCCTCCTGAACTACCTGTTATTGATGTTGGTGAACCAGTACCAACTTGCTGATCTCCGCCGTTTGTTCGGAAACATACTTTTGTAGGACTGACATCATCAGTTTTATTTGAGAGAGGTCGAGTCAGCACTTCAATTCCTAATTCTGGGTTTTCAGTAGATTTTTTGTAAACTTCCCAATACCATTTTCCAGATAAGATAGGGAATGTACCTGTAACAGATTCATCATTTGAACTTTGTACAAATACTATATTTCCGTCACTTAAAACCGCATCATTGGTTTTATTTAGTGGGTTAAAAGTAGGGAAATTGTTAGTTGGTGTATCTGTTACCGTGTCATGTGAAGAAGCAATATTATTTACTGTAAAAGTATTGCCATTACCGCTTGAATCTGTACCTAGTGCAGCATTATTGGTATTATCAGCAAATTTTAAATAAAAGCCATTAGTACCATAGCTTCCAATATATTTCTTAGGTACTAATTCCCCTGTAAGAGCGTTTGTTTCTGTAAATGATGTTGAATCTAATGCAATACCATCTATAAAATTTACTTCTGCAAGGTAAGCATCAAAATTATCTCCACCAGAAGGCCTTTCTCCTAGTCTGTGATCTACGTTTCTGTTGATTCCAAACTCTGTACCGCTTCCAGTTAGGTTTTGAGCATCAAAATCTGTAACCCTTTCACCATTTATCCATAATTGTTGTCTATCGGCCTGTGTGCTGTTTGTTGTATCACAACGAACCAGTAGATGAAACCAAGCAGTAGGATCTCTAAATCTTTGTTCTGTCGTAAAATATACTTTGCTACTAGCTGACCAACTAAATCTATTCGCACTGGTAAAAAGAAATTCAGTCAGGGTATTATTGTCACTTCCACTTGTACCAAAAAGACCCATAGTAGAGTCAAATTTGCATCTTTTAATCCAAAGACTAAATGTCCAAGTTGTTCTGCTTGTTGTACTGCTAGGTGTTCTTTGTAAAAAAGTGTTATCTTCACTATTTAACCTTAAACTACGATCAATGGTGTAACCTTCAGCAGACCCTGAAGCACCGATTCTTATTGGATCAAAAAATGGCATTATGTACCTGTCTTAACATCTAAGGAAACTACACAATGTATTTTATTACTTTCAAGAACAATATAATCAATTCTATCTGTTGCACTACTGGTAGTTGATAAAGTTGGAGTTGAACCGCCTGTAAAGAAAAAAGCTGCATTATATGAAACAGCATAATTACCACTAGACGGCTGTGTAATAAATAATGAACCTGATTGACCTACAGCCTGATTGCTTGGGGCAGCTAAATTTGCAGTTTGAGTTAATGTTACTTTATGGTGACATGATGCAGCAAAGTCAAAAGTTATTGTTCCACTTGATTGCGTTACAGATGTAATATTAGCAGCTGCCCCTCCTGTAAGACTTACGCCACCACTAGCAGTTTCAAATTTCTTTGTTGCATTATGGTATAGCTCATTTGCTCCACCATTAATGAACTGTGCCAAAATATTAGAACCACCATTATCTCTAATAATTACATCATCTTCAGCTTCAAGAATAAGGTCATCACCATTACTGGTAATTTTCAAATCATTTGTAGCACTCGTAATCGTACTATCAGTTGCATCATGTGTAATGGTTAAATCTGACCCCGCACCGAATACAAGACTTGCGTTATCAGCAAATTCTAAAGCATTATCAGACCTGTCGAAAACAATATCTCTTCCAGCAGTTGCACCGTCAAAAGTTACATCTTCAGTAAACGTACTTGCTCCTGAAATAGTGTTTGTTCCAGCTAATGTTGTTGTGCCATTAAGTGTTGCGGTTGATGAAAAAGTACAACCACCAGCAAAAGTATTGCTTGCAGATAGTGAAGCATGACCAAAGTTTGTTGCAGATACATCACCAAGACTTACAAAAGCATCATTAGCAGCATTTCTAATTTTTAAAGTATTACCATCAATATGAGGAACATAAGCTGCAACACCAATTGAAGGGTCGCCAGAACCTTGGTTTAAAGTACTTAATGCAGCAATTATCTGATTTAACTTTGTTCTTACAACAAGACCAGTACCGTTATCAACTGTAAAACCAGAACCACCAGTATTATCGACTCTTGCCATAGGAACACAGTATTTTTTTTTAGTATATCTTAAATTTTACCCTTTACCAAAACCAACAGCGGCAAAGTTAAAGTTTCTTGCAACAGACGCATTAGAACTGTTTTTAAAATGGATCTGAAATCCGTCACCAGTTTGATTTGTTATTTCATAAAAATCACCGCTTTGCATATCAAAAGCGGTAATAGCTATACTTGGTAAATTTGAATTTGCACCTAATAAAGCTGATGTTCCTGTAAAGAAAGTATGGTCGTATGTGACTTGTGTATTACCACTAGATGTTTTTGATCCAACTTCTGTTCTTTGTTTAAACTCTGCAAAATATCCTAATTGAGATACTCTTATGTCTTGGTTTGTGTCATTAGTTTTCAATACTGTTTTAAATTTAAATGTTCTTCCTTTAAACTCTCCATTGGCAAATTTTTGAAAATTATTGTAATTGCTACCATCTTGTGAAAATTGTACAAAAACCTCTGCATTTGTATCAACACTTGCAGTACCATCAAAATCTTGCCTTGCATCAACATCTGTAACTGAATCTATTAAATCAGATGAATAAACTGAATCTGTTTGTATAAGTTTTCTTAAATTAAGAGTAAACACAGCACCTAAGTCTAAAGTTTCATTAAATAAATAAGTGCCACTACTTGCCACACCACCAATATCATCAATAGATGTTTCAGAATCTATATCTGTACTGTTATCAAAAAGACCAACACCAGCAAGACTTATTGAATTTGTACCAGAGTCAAAACCTATGTTTGTTTTTGATCCTTGAAATGGTGGGCTGTCTTGATCCTCTCTCCTTGCTTGCACCAATAATTTTGGTTGTGCTTCAGGTAAATCAATTACAATAGATGTTTCGCCAGTACTGAATCTGTCCCCGTCATCCTGTGCTTTTAAAATATATTCACCCTCTAATAACGGCACATTTTTTTCTGTTGAAGCTCCACTCAATCCAAAGACAAGGTCTGTTGCATCTTGAAAAGTACCGCTACCATCTGTTTTAGGAGAATGCCTTATATGAATACGACCACCAGCTCGTACATCTGCATCTGCAACAGCATCCCATCTAAGTCTTATTTCATTGTCAGAAATAGGTTCATAAGTAAGATTTGTAATATCAGAGGGTGGGGCTGTTTTACCAACAGCATTAAAAATTAAAGTCGCAGGTTCCCTTGATGGTTGACCAAGACCATTAAAACTAAAAACCCTAATTTCATATTCTCCAGCGTCTGTATTAAATATTTCTGCATCACTTGAAAGGGTTTCAATCTTTTTAAAATCACCATTTTCATATCTATATTGAACCTCATATTTTGTGGCATTTGATTGTGTCTGCCAATCTAATATTAATTTACTTACAGCTTTATTATTTATTTCTACAATTTTTTCACTTACCTGTAATCCTTCAGGCTTTCCTAAAATTGTTGTCAATGTATTTACTGTTCTTGTTGGTAATGCTGTACCATCTTCAACAAAAGCATATTTAGCGGTATTATGTGATAAAGCAGTAATGCTGAAAGTTTTATTTTCATTTTCTTTAACACTTACAACTCTCCATGTAGTTGTTTGTAAATTTGAAGTTTCAAGAATATATGGTGCGTGTTCGTTTGGTGCTGTGCTAAATGCAGATGATACAGTTATTGTCGTGCCAGAAATCCCACTAATTGTTTTTTCTTCCAAAGACCCATCAGGCAAAATAATTGATATTGTTGGACTATCACCAAGGCTTGGTATATCTGTATTTGTAGAATCATCTAAAACCACTACAGTTGTACTGGTAACACTTTTAAGAAGTCCTCCACGCCTTACACCAGCTTTAAGCCTATCTGATATTTCTATTACATCACCACAACGAACTAAAACACCTGCAGCAGCAGTGGTAGTAAAAGTGCAAGTTTCACCAGAATTTTGTTCATTATATAAAAACCAACGGCCTAATCTTCTTGCCTGATTTCTACTAGTTGTTGCAAAAGCTTTTATATTTTTTGTAACAATTCCATATTTTGTTTGTGTTGCTGAATCAGCCTCAACAGTTTCAACATCAACTTCCTGAGTAACCATATCAAAATAGCTGACATTTATTACTGTATGCCTTGTTTTTAAACTTGAACCAGCATACAAAAAACCCTCTTCAGTAACATTGGCATTTGTAAAAATATAGCTAGGGTCTTTAGGTGCATCTTGTGATATTGCAATACCACCAGCAGAATAAAAAGGCATTACTCTCATTACAGAACAAAGAGAATTTATTAATGTGTATGCCTCTTGTTGCTGCGTAATATTGATATTACAACTGAATCTTGGCTCCGTAGAGCCATCACCATTACCAGCATCAACTGATGCTCCGCAATATTCACTTACACTTTTAAAAGTAAATTTATCTAAATTTGATTCTGCAATACCACAGCCCGCCCTTGTATCTGTTAGCAAATCATATAAAATCCAAGCTGGATCAGTTGTCCATTCTTTATCTGTTTTAAATGTGCCGTTAAATGTACCAGCATAGGAAATTGCACCTGTTTGCAGATCAACAGTTGCATTATGTGGAATTTTTATTTTACGACCTCTTATCCTATAAACCCTTTTTGGTATCCTTGGAAATTGTTCAGCATTAAATCGTAATGCTACATGAGCAGTATTTGCATATGCATTTTGCTCAAAAATTATGTTTGTTGCCTGATTAAATTGAAAAGCATTAACAAGTTTTGTATCTGAACTATCTGCCGTTACCCTTTCAACTCTTATGGCTACAGGATATGAGGTTGTTGATTTAAGTTTTACAATATAATCTCTAAAATATGCATTAGTTGATCTGCCTTTAACAGTATCATTTATAACTGTTGTAGTTGTGCCATCATTTTCAATAGTTTTTATTAATAAATTCACTTCCACTCCGTTTATGTCACCATCATCTTCAAACTTTTGCATTGAAGGAAATCTTAAAGTTACTCTTACAGCATTAATGTCACTTGAACTCACGGTGTGAGTTACAGGAGTAGAAGTTGTAACTGTTGTACCAATAACAGTTTCAGTTTCAATATTTGAAATACCTTCTATAAATGTTTGGTTCGCAGTACCTACTCTGAAATCAAAACCAACATCTTTGAAGTTAAAGTCGCTGTCTTGGGGTGCTGTATTACTTGCGGCTTCCTGTAAAACTTGTGTCCCATTTAAGAATATATCTTTCTTGAAAGCATTAAAGTATGCAGTTGAGGTCTTGTCTGTGATACCAGCCTTTGATGCTGTTGCACTGCCCTCCAGTTCTCCCTCCCCCAGCAACTCCACGATCGTATTAAATTGCTTTGAAGATAATGCACCACTAGGAAGATCAGGGTTATTAAATACTGTATTTTGGTCAAACTCTTGAATTGCCATCAGTTGTTACCTTCTACTTGAACTGTATCAACGCCATTCGAAACTACAATAGATCCAACTAGAATTTCGCCATATACTAAATTAACAGGCACACCAGCATTACTAATATTAGTCAGCCCTGTAAAAGAATAGTTAGAAGCCAAAGCTGCTGGATCTAAACTGTCTTGTCCATTAGTAGGATTAAAAGTTTGTTGTTGTGGTGTAAGCATACTTGTAACTCCATCAATAAGCATACTTGTTCCAATAGTACTTAAAACTGTTGCAATAGTCCCACTAAACAACTTTGGAGCAATAAATTTTAAAGCACCACCTAGTAGAAAATTAAAAAAATTACCATGAACAACAGGAATAATTTTTATATCATCTTGAGTATTTAAGTTTATTAAATCTTCTGTTATCACTTTTGCACCTACTTGAATCATGTAAATTTGTTCTGCCATGTGTTCTTCAATACCTTTGAAATTACAGACCAAAAAACTTATTGCTTCTCTAGGTGTATTAAGATCAACTTCAAATTCAGCTTGACCTAAAAACTTTCTTAAAGTGCCATATACTTTTATTTTTTTAAGCATCTATTTCTTCAGGTCTTATTACTGCTATTTTATCCGATTTCGGTGAAACAAGATAAAAAATTAAATTTATTGATTTACAGCTTAATTTGTCTGTTTTTGAAAACTCTAAAATATCTTGTGGGTGACTATGAACAATGCCAACAATCTCATCTACAGAATCTTCAACGTCTGCATAGTCAATGGGGTCTATTATGAAAGATTCAGTTTTATATTCAGATGATATATTTTTACAAGGATAATACTTTTCTTGATTGTCTTTTATTGCTACGATTCCGCATGATTCATCAGGGTCGCATTGTTGTGCGTGTTTGATTGCGTCTTGTTTCCAGATATAAGTCATTATCTGTTAATAAAAGAACCAACTCCCGCAAATTCATTTCTAGTAACTTGTCTTTTTGGTAATTTTAAATTTGCCTGATCTAAAGCCCCTACAAGTTCAAACTGTACAAGTTCTCTTGATTCGCTTGTTTTTCTATCAATAAAAAATATTTCTTGCGGTAATTCATTTGATGATGGAGTACCAAAGGGATTGCTACTACTTGGGAAATTGGCTGCGTCAAGTTCGCTTGCAAGTGTTGTTATGCGTGTAATTTTGGCATCTGCCAAATCATTATGTGGTGTTGTTTGATTTACAATTATCATTAAATCAGTGACAGTAAGAACTGATCCACTTCTAGTAATACCGCCTAAATTTGCAACAGTTAAGGTTGGTCTTGGAACTTGACCTCTTCCAGTAAACTCAGCACCCTCAAATGAGATTGGCAATCTTTGGTAAGAATTACCTTGCCAAACTATTTCTGCATTTGAATTCATACTTGAGCCAGCATGAAATCTAAATGTGGTAGGCACACTTGATGGATTACCTGTGGCATAATGTAAACCCTCTACAAGCTCCATTACAAACAGTTCTATCCTTGAACTGGGATTCAGTTTTTGTAGTTCAGATACTGGTATTGCCATTATGGTTCTGCAACTTGTTCAAAAGTTAAATTCATAGTAACTCTATTATCTAATATTGCTGTTCTTGATCTTCTGGTACAAACAAATTTTAAAGCAGAGGAATGATGTGGCGGTGTAAAATCGAAGTTTGCTTGATCGTCAAATCTTGCATCTAAAAAGGTATCTATTGTTGTTGCGTCAGTAGTGGAAACATTAAANGTTAAATTNAAAGTAATNAANCTTTTATTNGCTGGTAGCCCNNNAACTAANCNNTGTTCATANCCATCACCTANTTTNATNCNTAAACTNTCTTGNTNNACAGTTTCTNNTGTTGAATATTGTGGAGTAATACTTGGAAAAGTTGCCATTATGCCAATAATCCTCCAGCACGTTTTTGTTTAATTAGTTCTGATTGTATCGCAACTGCAATTTGCTGGCCTAACTCATTACTACCAGCAGATGAGCCACTAACAGTCGAGCCTGATGCATCTACGCTGACTGAAATATTATTTACAACAGAATCACCGCCACCACCGATTTTGCTATTTGGAATTATATTGCCACCTTTAGAACCCATTTGCAAAATCTCGGGTCCACGCTCACCAACAACAAAAGCACCACCAGCAGAGACTCTACCTCCTCTTTCTTTTCCAAATAATCCGCCTAAGAAACTACCAAAGATTCCTTTTCCTCCACCTCCGAGGGATTCACCGATACCAGTGATAGCTTTATTTAAAGCTAGATCAATCAGTTTGTCTCTAAGATTTCCTAGCACCTTGCTTATGGCCTGACCGAAACTTTGACTACCTTTTATAGCTTCTCTAAGATTAGAAACCAAATCATTTCTTACACTTTCTCCGATTTTTTTAAAAGTCTCTTCTAGTTTTTCCGCTTCAGCTTTTGCTTTTTTTTCTGCCTCTGAAATTTGTTCAACTCCTGTTTTTATTTCTCCATTTGTTTTTACAATATTGTTTTTTGCTTCTAATTGTTTATTGTTTTCCTCTGTTATTAATTCTTCAAGTTCAAAAAATTCAATAGTTCCTTCTTTTAGCTCTCCTAATTTTTTTTTCAAAGCTTTAAATGGATTTGGAAATTTAGGTANTTCTATGTCTAAATTAAGTTTTGGTATTTCTAAACCGCCAAGTATTTTTTTTATCGGTTCTGGGATAATATCAATAAGTTTTTGAAAAGCGTCTCTAAAAAAGTTCACTATATTACCAGCCACATTCCCTATAGATTCTTGAATGCCTTGAAAAAATTTAACAACTGGTTCACCAGCTTTTATAAATCCTTCTATTATTTTCTTTTGTAATTGGATTACATTTCTGACAGATACTGCGATAACTTGACCAATTACCTTTCCTATAAATTCAGCTTTTCCAGTTACGTCTGTGATTGCTTGTTTTATATTTATCCAGCCTTGTTCTAAATTAAATAAAACATTAGTTGCTTCTATCCCTAACGCTTCTCCAATTACAGTACCTATTTGTTTTACAACTCCGTTTANCAATCGTACAGGTGCGAGAACTATTTCAAATGCACTTTTTAAAGCTTCTACTGTAACAGCAGCAACTTTAAGAGAGTCTCTAATTACTATGCCAAATTCTGAACCCTCTGTTGTCAAGTTGGTAAATGCAGAGCTTAATCTTGTTAGCTGTCCTTGTATAGTATTTTGTGCTTCAAATGAAGCTTTAGCGGCGGTTCCTTGAGCTTCAGCTTGATTCTCTAGATTTTTGTTAAAAGTTACTAACTGGTCATTTAACAAAGGTAATATTGCTGTTCTTGCTTCAACAGAACCAAACAATAATGCTAGTGTCTCTTCACTTGCTCCACCTTTTTCTACAACCTCTGCTAATACACCACTAAGTCCTTTAGTTTTTAAAGCAGTAGCACTAAAATCTATTCCTAGTTTTTCAGCCGCTTTTGCAGCTTCACTTGTCGGTTTTTGTATTGCAGCAATAACTTGTCGTAGTCCAGCAAAGGTAGATTCAACTGGAACACCAGTAGCAGTAACAGTAGATATTGCGGCATTAAGTTCATCTATACCTACGCCAGCACCAGCAGCGATAGGTGCAAGTCGACCTATTTGTTGGGCGTATTGATCTACAACAATTTTACCATCATTCTGTGTTTGNATAAATCCATCNACTAANTTAGCNGCTTGATCTGAACTNAAACCATANGCATTAAGAACAGAGGTAGTNGCATCAGCAACNGTANCTAANATCAGAAAANCCACCAGTNGCACCTNNNTGTGATGCNTTTAATACATCTGTAAGTTCTGTTATTTCACCAAAGCCAGCAGATGCTACGTCATAAGATGCTGATAACAAATCTAAAGAGGATGCTTGACCACTAAGTTCATTAGATAAAGTTTTTAGCTTTGGATTCAAAGCGTCAGCATCAACACCAAGAGTTTTTAATTTTGCACTTGCAAAGTCTTGTGCAGCTAGATTACTGAAAACTTTACCAAGGCCACCAATAACCGCACCAATACCTATTAATGGACCCAATAATGGTGCAGCGGCAGCAGTTAAAGCTTTAAACCCACCGCCAGCAGCTTTTGCCCCTGCTCCTGTAGCTACCAATCCTTTTGGTAATACTTTAAGACTTCCTGTAGTTGCTTTTAGCTTTCCACTTGTACCGCTTATAGTTGTATTAAATTTCTTTGACTGAGCATCAACATTCTTTAGGGCTGTGACAGCTTGTGTGGCATTAACTCTTAGTTCTACATTAGAAACTGCCACGACTAAACAATAACTCCTTTAACTATATCTTGATTTGCGCTTGATTGCATCTGCTTCTTTTTTTTCTCTATCATAC
>NZMJ01000099.1 GCA_002692855.1 Maricaulis sp. | reverse complement strand
TAGCTAATGCAGCATCTGATCTAGTAGTCAATACACAAGGCGCAGCTTTTTGTTTAGTCTTCTCAGGAGATGCAACAACAGGTTGGACGTATAAGGAGATATAATAGATGTCAAATTACGAAGCAACAAGATACGATTTCGACGGAGCAAACCTTACAGGTATCGAAGGAATTCCTACGGCAACTATTGTGCCGTGGTCTTCTTCTTCAGTGCCAACAGGTTTTTTAGAATGTAATGGTGCATTAGTTTCAAGAAGCACATACTCAGCTTTATTTGCTATTATAGGTACAACTTATGGAGCTGGAGATGGTGCAACGACTTTTAAATTACCTGATTTACAAGACAACGTAGCTTTAGGAAAATCTGGAACTAAAGCTTTAGGATCAACGGGCGGAGCAAATACAGTGGCTGCAAGTGGAACTGTTGGCGGTACAACAGCTAATGCAACTTTATCTGAAGCTCAATTAGCTACCCACTCTCACCCAGGTGGTGGAACAGCAGCATCAAGACCAGCTGAGCCTAATGCTAACTCACCTTTCCCATTTAATACTGGGGCTAATACTGGTGACACAGGAGATGGTACAGGTCACCAACACAATATGAGTGCTACGTTTTCAGGTACTGCTACATCAGTTGTACAACCTTATTTAGCTGTAATTTATATTATTAAAACTTAGGAGAAAAGATGGCAACAAATGCAACATGGACTGTAATATTCGAAGATAAAAGAATTATCAAACAACAAGGAGATGGTAAGGGAGCTTACAAAATAGTTGATGATGATTTTTGGGGATTATCTAAATTTTCAAACATATGGGCTATTCAATACGGAACTTCTAATCCAAATGACGCTGTAGAATACAGAGATGAAACTCCTCACTCTACTTGGGAAGCTGCTAACTTAGGAGACTTTCAAGATTTTATTAGTAGATGGGATTCAGCTCATTTAGCTGCATTACAAGCTGATTGGGACGCTGACACTAGAGATGAGTCAGAAAAAGGCGCAAGACCTACATCATACACTTCTTAATAACATCCAAGACGTTAATATATATTTTTCCCCTTTTAATGGTGGATTACCTCTATGTACATAAGGAAAACCTGCAGGCCAAATAGCTATTCTACCTTTTTTAGGTTTTACTCTTGTGGATTGATTTAAAAATTCTGTTTCTCCTCCATCTTCAACATCATTTAAATAGATAGAGTATGCAAAAGCACGAGGTTCTGTTTCAAAACCTACATGATGTTCAGTATGCCAAACATGATATCCCTCTCCAGGTAAAGTTTTTTGTATTTTTAATTGTGTGTAATGAAAAGGTTCATGATTAAATACTGCATCTGCGCCTGTTGTAGTTATATAATGATTAAAGGCTATTTCAAAATTTACAATTAAAGTCCTTAAATTAGTCCACCATGTATCTATATTTTTTGCATGAGCAAAAAACTGAGTATCTTTTTTTCTAAGGCCATCTGAATTTTCAAATTTTTTTCTATTTAAAGTATTATGAAATCTATCTTGTTCTTCAAACAATTTAATGGCTTTATCACATTCTTCATCCATAATGTAATTATCATAAGTGCCAATAAAATTTTCTATTTTAGCCGTTTTTTCCATATAATTTTGTATCTTTCATTATAAGTATTATTGATATATAACACCACTATATGCTACAAAAACTAAAATTCAAGTCGGGATTTAATAAACAAGATACAGAATCAGGTGCTGAAGGACAATGGACAGACGGTGATTTTGTAAGATTTAGATATGGATTGCCTGAAAAAATAGGTGGTTGGTTACAACTAACTGCAGCAAATAAAACTTTACCAGGAGCTGCAAGAGCTCAGGTTTCATTTTCTAGTTTTGCAGGTGAAAAGTATGCTGCAATTGGAACATCCCAAGGTTTGTTTTTATATTATGGTAATGATTTTTATGACATCTCTCCATTAGATACAGCTATCACTGGTGGAACTTTAACAACAGTTAATGGATCAAGAACGGTAACTATTAATAAAGGTTCTCACGGTTTAGCGGTTGGAAGATATGTAACTCTTTCATCTGTTACGGTAACAGGTGCATCTGATTTTACAGCGGCAGAATTACAACAACCTTATGAAATATTAACTGTTCCTGACATAGATAAATTTACAGTTCAAGCTTCACGTGCTGAAGGAGGAACTGGTATGACTGCAGCTGGAGCTGTAACTGTCAATCCTTACGTTGAAGTTGGACCAACAACACAAACCACTGGATATGGATGGGGCACATCTACATGGAACACATCCACNTGGGGAACAGCTAGAGCNACNAGTGACGTGACTCTNGATCCAGGAAACTGGAGTCTTGACAACTTTGGTCAAGTATTAGTTGCAACTATATTTAATGGTAAAACATTTACTTGGGATGCTGGAGCATCAGGAGCTAGAACTATTCGAGCTTCACAAACTACATCTGGCTTTGTAACAACAGGTAATCCTTCAANAACTCGATTTACATTAGTTTCAGATAGAGATAGACACTTATTTCATTTTGGAACCGAAACAACCATTGGTGATACGACAACACAAGATCCAATGTTTGTAAGATTTTCTAATCAAGAAGATTTAAATACATATGCACCTACATCTACGAACACTGCAGGGACATTTAGNTTAGATACAGGTAATGAAATAAGAGCAGCCATTCAAGGTAAAGATTATGTTTTTGTATTAACTGATCTAGCAGCTTATGTNATTCAATTTGTTGGGCCACCGTTTACATTTAGTGTTAGACAAGTTGGTACAAACTGTGGATGCATAGGTCAACATGCAGCCACCTTTGTTAATGGATCTGTATTTTGGATGGGATCACAAGGTGGTTTTTTTGTTTTTGACGGAACAGTAAAATCATTACCATCACTTGTAGAAGATTTTGTATTTAGTACAGACGGTGATAATTTAGGACTAAACTTTAATTCAAGGGATGTAATATTTTCAGGTGCTAATAATTTATACACAGAGGTAAATTGGTTTTATCCAAAATCAGGGTCAGAACAAATAGATCGATGTGTAACTTACAACTATGCTGAAAANGTTTGGACAACTTCATCTTTAGATAGAACGACATATAGTGATCAAGGNGTGTTTGATAAACCTTACGCTACAGATTATGATAGCACTTCAACACCTGTGTTTCCAGGTATCTTAGGTATTACAAATTTATTTGGAGCATCTATTTACTATGAACACGAAACTGGAACCGATCAAGTTAATAGNACNTCAACTACTGCTATACCTGCTTTTATTAGATCAGGAGATTANGATATTACATCTAGAAGAAGTGCTTTAGGTCAAGCAACNGGGNTTGTAGACTATCGAGGAGATGGTGAATTTTTTATGGCTGTAAGAAGGTTTATACCTGATTTTAAATATCAAGAGGGTAATGCTAAAGTAACTTTATTTGTTAGTGCTTATCCTGATGATGTAGCTGTCAGCTCTCCGCTAGGACCCTTTACAGTTACTTCTTCTACTGATAAAGTAGATACAAGAGCTCGAGGTAGACTTGTATCTGTTAAAATAGAAAATGATTCTACAGGTGAAACCTGGAGATACGGAACACTAAGACTTGATGCACAACCGGACGGAAGAAGATAATGNCACCATATGGATTATATAGTTTAGNTAATACGCCTGAAGAATTATTATCTCAAGGTTATGGAACTCAAACAAGCTTTGATCAAGATCCTGCTTTTGGTTTATTATCAACAGATGTAAGATTTCAACCAGCTCCTTTTACAGGAGCAAGACCTTTTCAAAANATGTTTGATTTATCNCCTNNNTATTNTAGAGGNAGANNAATAGATTTAGGTTTNNATGCTNATTTATACNATCCTTCTTTTGGAGGNATTTCTGGTTATCAAATTGATGCAGATGATGTAGAAATGATAGGTGAAAAAGAAAAAGAAGCTAGAACTGGTATACAAACTATTTTAAATCTTTTAAATCCTTTATCTATAGCATTTGGACCGGTGGGTTCTTTTGTTGGTGGAGGATTAGAAAGTATAAGAAACTTAAATCAAAGACTACGTGCTACAGATTTTGGAAGATCAAAAACTTTAGCTGAGTTTCTTGATAGAAGAGCTAGAGCTAAAGAAGCTTCTAGAAGAGCAGAAAGTTTTGCAGACTTTGCTGAAAGAACTGCAGGAACAGAAGCAACTGGTGGAGCAGGTGATTTTTCAACACCAGCAGGTTTAGATACTAGTTATGAAGAAGCCTCTAGATCATTTGGAAGGGACAGATAATATGCCATTAACTGAAAAAGGTAAAAAAATAATGAAATCAATGAAGAAGCAATATGGTAAGAAAAAAGGTGAAGCTGTATTTTATGCTTCAAAAAATAAAAAGAAAATAAAAGGTGTGGATAGAAAAAGAGCATAATGGCTAAAGTAACAAACTATATACCAGAACCAAAACAAGAATATGATGTAGAAAATCAAAGACAAATATTAGAGTCTTTAACTACGTTACAAAATCAACTTAATTTTTCTTTTCAACAAGATTTAAAAAACGAACAGGATGCATTTAACTATTTCTTATCATGAGTATATTTTATAAAAATCAAGGTTTTAAAC
>NZMJ01000098.1 GCA_002692855.1 Maricaulis sp. | reverse complement strand
AGCCTCACGATGGTTGGTGTGCTGACGGATGCGGGAGTGGAACATCACTTCCCATTCGATCATGCAGAGCATGAAAGCCAGCACGATTACCATGATCGTGTGCAATTCTTTCTTGACGAAGCCACCGTGCTGATCATGCACAATGCCGCACACGATCTCCTGTGGCTGTGGGAATCTGGGTTCAAGTATGATGGGCCTGTGTACGACACAATGCTGGCAGAGTTTGTGCTTCAGCGTGGTATCAAGGAGCCACTATCTCTTGAGGCATGTGCAGAGCGCCACGAGTTAGACACCAAGAAGCAAGGCACGCTCAAGGCATACTATGCCAAAGGATTCACGACACGTGATATACCATACGACGAACTGTGCGAGTATCTGTCCGCTGACTTGCATGCGACACAGGAGTTGTCAGACCTGCAGTATCGTAAGCTGAACACCCCTGAGTACAGTAGTCTTATGACAAGCGTCATCTTGTCGAATCAGATGTCAGTGTGTCTTGCTAAGATATATCGTAATGGGTTTAGTGTTGACCTTGAGCAGCTTGAGTCTGTGCGAGAGGACTATGTAAATGAAAAGAATACACTGACGAAGGAGTTAAATGANCTTANNCTTGCNATTACACTCATGGGTGACACACCTATCAATCTAAACAGTCCAGAGCAGTTGTCTTGGATCATTTATAGCCGTAAAGTTCGTGACAAGCAGTATTGGGGCAATACTATTGACCCGTACATGGATCAGACGGACTTCAATTCACTGGTCAATGCTGGCACTGAACGTATGTACAAGACNNTTGCGGAAAGGTGTAGCGAGTGTAATGGCAAGGGTAAGGTTCGCCGCACCAAGAAAGATGGTACGCCCTTTGCTAGAGAGTCCATGTGTAAGTCATGCTCCGGCGTTGGATATCACTTCCGTCCTACAAAACAAGTAGCTGGTCTAAGGTTCAAGCCGCCGTCAGCCAAATGGGCGTCAGCAAATGGCTTCGTAACAAACAAGCAGAGTCTTGAGAAACTAGAGGCAGTAGCACGTGGTAAGGGCATGACAGATGCAGAAGAGTTTCTTGCTAAGATTAGCAGGCTGTCTGCCATTGATACNTANCTGTCGTCCTTTGTTGATGGCATCACGACNTTTACCAAGCAGGANGGCATGCTTCATGTCAGGCTGCTTCAACATCGTGCCGCTACCGGACGACTGTCTAGTGTAGACCCAAACATGCAGAACATGCCACGTGGTAGCACCTTNCCTGTAAAGAAAGTGTTCGTATCTAGGTGGAAAGGTGGCAAGATTATGGAAGCNGACTTTGCGCAGCTAGAGTTTCGTGCAGCAGCATTTCTCTCACAAGATGGAGTAGCAATAAATGAAGTATCTACTGGATTTGATGTACATGCATATACCGCTAAGGTTATTACCGATGCTGGTCAACCTACGGATCGCCAGACTGCGAAGGCTCACACGTTTGCACCGCTTTATGGCGCAACGGGCTTTGGGAGAACGGCAGCGGANGCTAANTACTACGACCACTTCAACGAGAAGTACAAAGGNATCACAGCTTGGCATTCCAGACTGGCTAAAGAGGCTATGACAACNGGCATGATCACCACACCATCAGGTAGACAATTTTCTTTCCCTAATGTGCAGCGAAAGTCTAGTGGCAGGGTCACCAACTTTACGCAGATCAAGAACTACCCGGTGCAGTCATTTGCAACGGCTGACATCGTGCCGGTGGTTCTGCTGTACATAGATGACCTGTTGGAGAGTATGAAGTCATGTATCGTTAACACTGTGCATGATAGCATTGTNATAGACGTACACCCAGACGAGNAGCAGGCAGTTATTGATGTTATACAGTCAGCTAACAATGAACTGCCGCATCTGATAGCACGNCGCTGGGGTGTCAACATAAATGTACCACTGCTTTTGGAAGCAAAAATTGGGCCAAACTGGCTTGACACAAAAGACGTGGCATGATATAACTATGGCTCTTGAACTTAAAGAAAGGAGAAAAGTATGACACAACTCACAACAATTGATACCAATAACTACGCCGCTATGGCAAAGGCTATGGGTATCGCAAACGAAGGTCTGGGAACTGCCAAGACTTACAGCCTGTCCCGGATGCGCATAAATCACTCACCTATTCTTGGTGANGATAAAATTCTGGTGAAGGGTGGCACGTTTAAGTTAGACNCACCTGATGGCACTTACTATGCGCAGTCTGCAAAGGTTCGCCCNTACCTGCAACGCTTCATGTANAAGCGGTGGTCTAACGACGGCTTTGTGAAGACGGTCATGGCAGATAGTCTGAACATTGATCTGAAGGACAACTTTGGTGGATTTAATTGCGGTAAGCCTGCAGGATACATCAAAGACTTCAAAGCACTGCCAGAGANCATGCAAAATTTGATTAAGCAGATCAAACGTGTGCGTGTGGTGCTTGGAACGGTGGACATGATAAATGCCACTGATGAAGCAGGTAACGCTGTCGATGTGAAGGGTGAGCCATTCATCTGGGAAATTGACAATCGTGAAGCNTTTAAAGAGGTAGGTAGCAGCTTTGAGACACTTGCAAAGATGCAGCGTCTTCCTGTGCAGCATAGCATCACTCTTAATACTGAAGAGCGTAAACTTCAGACGGGTGGTAAATACTATGTGCCTATTGCGTCTCTCGACGTAACTAATGTCATCGAACTTACAAACGAAGATCAGGAAATGTTTGGTGATCTGATGTCTTGGGTCGATAACTACAATAGCTATATTATCAATCTGTGGTCAGAGAAAGTGAACTCTAACATGGATGATGATGACAGCGACATTGTGGATGANCTCGTTGACATTGAAGTNGAAGAAGAGGTNGTGTAATGAACCACCCCGCTGAATTGGCGTTGCATCAATACATGGAGAACGCTGCTAATGGTAAGTCCACAATGTCTATTGAGACTATCCGGCAGGTAGGTCTTGATGTGATGGGTGCGCTTGGACGCCAGTTTGGTGGGGGCAATAAGCGTGACAAGTTTGGTTTGCGCATGTCTAATGTAGGCAAGCCGACTTGTCAGCTTTGGTTTGAGAAGAACGAGCCAGAGAAAGCACTGCCTCTACCAACAACTTTTGTGATGAACATGATGATTGGAGACATCGTTGAAGCTGTCTTCAAGGGACTTCTAAAAGAAGCGGGGGTGAAGTATGAAGACGATGAAAAGGTTACTCTGCAACTTGATGATGATACATCCGTCACTGGCACATACGATGTTGTTATTGATGGTGCTGTTGACGATGTTAAATCAGCATCTAATTGGTCGTATACTCACAAGTTTGAATCCTTCGACACTCTTAGACAGAGTGATGCTTTTGGGTATGTAGCACAGCTTGCAGGGTACGCCAAAGCATCTGGCAAGAAAGCCGGTGGATGGTGGGTAGTAAACAAAGCTAATGGTCAATTTAAATATGTTCCTGCCACTGGCATTGACATTGATAAAGAGGTTGACCATATTAGACAAACTGCAGACACAGTTAAAGAGAATACGTTTGAGCGTTGCTTTGACGCAGTTCCAGAAAAGTTCCGTGGTAAAGAAACAGGAAACATGGTTCTGGATACAAACTGTGGATTCTGTAGATATAGATTTGCTTGCTGGCCCGGTTTGACTGAACGTCCTGCTGTTGCATCACAAGCAAAACAACCGAAGATGGTTGCGTATGTATCACTAGCAAAGGAGTACTTAGATGGATGACGTATATGATATGGAAAGTCTCGCAGAAGAGATCAAAGCTACTGAACGCAAACTTAGCGACTTGCGTCAGGAATATCGTGAGCGCAAAACTGCTGGCCTTCGGGCGGCACTTGAGGCTCGTAAAGAGGCAGACGCCTTGATCCGTGAAGAGATGAAAGGACTAGGTTATCAGTCACCATTCATCTCATGGCGTAATGTAGGTAGTATTGCCTAATTTTACAGCCTTCCGTGCAGCACGAAAGTACGGGTATCGTAGTGGACTTGAACACAAGCTATCTGTCTATCTTGATGAACTCAAAGTTAAGTATGACTATGAGAAAATTAAGATAGAGTGGGAAGACCTTGCGTATAGAACCTACACACCCGACTTCGTGCTGTGCAACGGAATCATTATTGAAACAAAGGGAATGTTCACGGCTGCTGACAGGAGAAAGCATCTTGCAATCAAAAGACAGCATCCAAAGCTGGACATTCGTTTTGTGTTTGAAAATAGTAGACGTAAGCTACGTAAAGGTGCTAAGTCTACATATGGTGAATGGTGTATTAAATACGGCTTTCAATACTATGATCGCATCATTCCTGAAGATTGGCTAAAAGAGAAGGGTAAGAATAGACACCCTAAGTTTATCAAGTTCAACGGTACTAAGGTAAAAAGGAGATGACCATGAAAAATGATGCAATCGAAAACGGAGACTTTATCATTCGTATACGACCAACTGTAAACGACGAAGAGTGGACAGGTGAGATTGATATCTCCATCATTTCACAAGGCGACAATCCTTTGAACGACGAGGGCTATGGTCAGCTTATGCATTTCTGTAAGATGATGTGTGCTACTGTTCCACTCATGGAAAGCGACGAAAACTTACGCAACATTGTACACAACTATGTGATGGAAGTTGTTGACAATGACTTCTATAATGATGTAGAAGAAGACGACAGTGGAGTAATTATCACTAAAGAAGATGGCAATGTGGTACATCTTAGTTTTGGTAGCAGCACAAAAGGGAATGCGTAATGAGGCACGAGGCATTTATGAAGATGAAAGCGCAAGAGGAAGATATGGTCAACAGCCCCCCTCACTACAACAAGGCTGGCATTGAATGTATTGATGCCATTGCTGCAGCAACAGAGGAAGGATATGAGTACTACCTTCAAGGAAATATCATTAAGTACCTGTGGCGCTATCGTTACAAGAATGGTACAGAGGACTTGAAGAAAGCGCAGTGGTATCTCAATAAGCTGATAGAGGAAGTAGAAGGCTGCTATGATAAGAGTTAAAGTCTACATGGTTGTTGACATTGACCCTGACGAGTATCCTGTACCGGCTGATGAAGATGTCGGATTAGAGATGGAAGATACCATTCGTGAACTGTTCTATGACGTGGATGGTGCTGAAATCAAAAACATGAAAACAATAACGGAGTGAAACCTATGAACAATTATCTACCTACAGACTATCAAAACTTCATCGCACTTTCACGATATGCTCGTTGGAAAGAGGATGAACAACGAAGGGAGACATGGATTGAAACAGTCGAAAGATATTTTGATTACATTAGTAGGCATCTGGTCACTAAGCATGACTATCAGCTTTCTGATTCACTGAGGGGTGAACTTGAAGAAGCGGTGCTGAACCAAGACATCATGCCAAGCATGAGAGCATTGATGACCGCCGGACCTGCACTTGACCGTTGTCATGTGGGCGGCTACAACTGCTCCTACGTACCAGTGGATAGTCCTCGTGCTTTTGACGAGACAATGTACATCCTCATGTGTGGCACTGGTGTAGGTTTCTCTGTGGAAAGACACCACACAGAGAAGCTGCCTGTCGTCAACGAAGACATGAATGACACTGATACCGTCATCAAAGTTGGCGACTCTCGTCCGGGCTGGGCCAAATCCCTGCGNGAANTAATCTCGCTNNTNTACGCAGGGCAAGTACCNCAATGGGACACGTCAGAGGTTCGTCCTGCTGGCGCACGTCTCAAGACNTTCGGTGGTCGTGCGAGTGGCCCAGCCCCACTNGAGGAACTNTTCCAGTTCACAGTGGAGATGTTCAAGAAGGCGTCAGGTCGTAGGCTGTTTCCTATTGAATGCCATGACATCATGTGTAAGATTGGTGAGGTGGTAGTCGTAGGCGGTGTGCGCCGTAGCGCACTCATCAGCCTGTCTAACCTGAACGATGACCAGATGCGCCATGCCAAATCAGGTCAGTGGTGGGAGAACGAGGGGCAACGTGCGCTGGCTAACAACAGCGTTGCCTACAAAGGCAAGCCAGAGATGGGTACATTCATGCGTGAGTGGGTGTCTCTGTACGAGAGCAAGTCTGGTGAGCGTGGTATCTTCAACCGCAAGGCTGCAAAAGAACAGGCCGCTAAGAATGGACGCCGTGACGCGGAACAAGATTTCGGATGCAACCCGTGTAGTGAAATCATCTTGCGTCCGTATCAGTTCTGTAATCTGTCGGAGGTTGTTGTACGTGCATCTGACACGCAGCAAACACTGACTGAGAAGGTTCGTCTGGCTACCATTCTTGGTACGTTCCAGTCCACCTTGACAGACTTCAAGTATCTGCGTAATGTGTGGAAGAAGAATACAGAAGAGGAGAGGTTGCTTGGTGTATCACTGACAGGTATCATGGACAACGCCATGATGTCCGGTAAGTCGGCTCACCTTGGCATGAACATTGGTGCTACACTGAACGCGCTGAAGGAGCAAGCCATTGTGACTAACGAAGCTATGGCGGAACAGCTTGGCATTCCACAGTCAGCAGCTATCACCTGTGTGAAGCCGTCTGGTACAGTCTCACAGCTTGTGAACAGTGCTAGTGGCATCCATGCTCGTCACAATCCGTACTACATTCGTACAGTACGTGGCGATAACAAAGACCCGCTGACGCAGTTCATGGTCAATGTCGGCATCCCAGCAGAGCCAGATGTGATGAAGCCGGATAGCACAACAGTGTTCAGCTTCCCGATGAAGTCACCTCGCGGTGCAGTCACCCGGTTCGACATGTCTGCCATTGAGCAGCTTGAACTGTGGCTCCTGTATCAGCGTCACTGGTGTGAACACAAGCCGTCTGTCACCATCTCTGTAAAAGAAGACGAGTGGATGGAGGTAGGCTCGTGGGTGTACGAACACTTTGATGAAGTGTCTGGCATCAGCTTCCTGCCGTTCAGTGAGCATACATACAAGCAAGCACCTTATCAGGACTGCACAGTCGAAGAGTATGGTGAGATGCTCAAGCGTATGCCAGCAGCTATTGACTGGACATGGCTGCAAGACTACGAGAAGGAAGACACCACGTCAGGTGGACGAGAGTTGGCCTGTACAGCGGGTGTCTGTGAAGTAGTTGACATCGCGGCAGCATAGTGGTAGAACACTTGGGAGATGGCTTTGGTGGAAACCTTTGAAGATGTCTGACAAACTTATCTGGAAAAGAGGGGATGGCTGGGTGCAATTCAATCCGCCACGCGGCCACCCCCAATACGAAGAGTGGATGAAACTGAAACAGAAAGAAAAGGAGAAGGAGAATGGTTCTTGATACTGTCAAATCAGAAGACGAGGATCAGATTCCACCCAACATCAACTGCCGTTTTGAGGACGGTGAGTGGTGGTACTACGGCAACAAGGATGGCACACGCCGTCGCCTGAAAGGACACAGGAAGAAGTACCTTGAGCGTATGTACGTCAACGGCAAGTACATTCCTAAGTCTAATCCTCTGTGGAAAGCAGGTAGGTTCAAGTCGTTTGATGATGCGTGGTCACACAAGCAGATCAACAGCACGACAGAAGGTGAAGTCTACGTCATCGTCAATGATGCGTGGCCTGAGTGGGTTAAGGTTGGCAAGGCTGTGTCTTCGGAAGACCGGTGCAATGGCTACCAAACTTCGTCACCGTTTCGTGACTACTCTGTCATTGCTACTCTGGCTACGGACAATCGTCACTTCAAGGAGAAAGAGATGCACCGCATCTTCAATCACTTTGCAGATGAGCGTCGTGGTGAGTGGTTCAAGATTGATCGTGTAAAAGCAATCAGCATCTTCAACGTACACGCGAAGAACAAACTGAGTGAGGAGTTAGAGAATGAACAAAAGTCTGGCTGATAACTTTACCGCAGGTTTCAAAGCCTTCGGCAGAGTGGAGCAGTTCGATAGCAAACGCTTTGGCAAACGCTATCGGCAGGTAGCCAACCCAATGAAACCCAAGACCACTCCTTACCGGGAGTGGCAGCGGGGGTGGGAAGCTGCCTACTTTAAGAACTTGGAGAAACTAAATGGACTTGGAACTAGAGGCTAAGAACTGGATGAAGGAGAGACAATTGAGTAGCATTACTGCCGCTGACTATCAGGCACGTGCCTGTGAGACCGCCATCTTTCCCAAGCACCGGGCCACAGAGTATCTTACTCTTGGCCTAACCGGTGAGGCAGGTGAGATTGCAAACAAAGTAAAGAAGTTCATACGCGACGGCGCACCTCGTGACGAGTACGAAGCCAAGAAGATACAG
>NZMJ01000097.1 GCA_002692855.1 Maricaulis sp. | reverse complement strand
AAACCATACTTCAGATTAATGAAGCGTGTGTCTGATGGACCATCATCATCTAATATGGAGGACTGAATATGTGGGATAGAAGAACAAGAGACATGATGGAAATGTGGCAAGACTTATTAGACCAAATAGAAATGGTCCCAATGAGAAACACACCACGTTACCAACAAAGGAATGATGTGCAACTAAACGAAGAGAACGGAACCATAACTATTACAGCTGAGTTAGCTGGTTTAGATAAAGACCAAGTAGACATTGAAGTGAGTAATAGAACTGTAACCATCAATGCTGAATCTGAAAGGAAAAACTTCTCATGGGACAGAACATTTAACTATGAGATTGACCCTGAATCAGTTAAAGCTACTATGGTAAATGGAATCCTCGACCTAAGTATAGAAAAGAAAGAGAAAACATCAGCTAAGAAAATAGATATAGAATGAGTGTAGACGATTGGATTCAATCGCCCCGTAGCCAGAGAATATGGTTAGAAAATTCAATGACGGCTTTAGGACAATTTGCTTTTATAGCACCTATTCATAGAGTTAAACATTGGAACCCTACTACTAAACGTAGAAATAAATGTTGGGCTAAGGAAGGTGAGTGTGTTTTTTGTAAGAATGGCACACCAAAAATTAATGAATTTACTTATGGAATTTACATTTCAGATAAGAAAGAGATAAAATATCTAACCCTTACAGTAGCTTCACACACCCAAGCACAACGTCTTTTTTCTACTTTAATAGATAACGGAACAAATCCAACTGATTTTGTTTTTGAATTTAAAAAAGGAAAGGTCAAAACAACTTTCGGTAGAGAAGCAAATGGTTATATCATAGAACCAACTGAGTTAGACGCTTTTGTAGCTGAGAAGTTTAGACCAAGCCTTACTAATAGTGACGAACAGTCTCATGTATGGGTAGTTCCTGAAGAAGTAGTAGAGTTTCTAAAGGACAAGAATGGAGAACCAATGAGTATGATAGATTTATATCTAATACTTAAAGAACAATTTCCGGCGATACCTGAGAAAGAACTCAAGAAATATGCAGTTAAATTATGTGAACACAATGTTCTTAATTTAATGAATGCGAGGCAGAAATGGATTTAATTGAATATATGACAATCATATTTATATTAGATGGACCAATCTTTGGATTGTTCTATCTTTTATATAGGAAGTGTATGAAATGAAAAAATATGAAATACATGATTTGTTGAGATATTTTCACAACGCAAAGAAACCTGATGGAACTCTTTTTCCTATATTAGGAGAAGATTCTTTAGCTCTTACTGCTTGTTTATCATATATATTAGAAGACACTAACTTCTGTATAAAGGCATATAGTGGAACAGGTAAAACTGTTCTTATGGAAGCAATATCTAATCTTTTACCAAAGGATTATATGTATACAGTAGAACATATGTCAGAGACAGCTATATGGTATGATGAAGAGAAGATTAATAAATCAAGATTTGTGTGTATACCAGAAGCACAGAAGATACCTGAAGGTGTGATGGAAATAATTAAGACATGGGCTGACGGTAGAACAGCAGAACGTAAAAAAACTGATGTTACTATAGGTGCAACAGTTGGTCAGTGGTTACATCCTAAGTATGTATTAATGGCAGTCGCTGTTGAGAACGACAAAGGTTCAGCTATGTTTGACACTGAGCTTGAAAGAAGATGTATGATTATGCATACTAACCCTACAGTTAAACAAACTGAGTTAGTTGTAAAACATAAACTGATGAATTCAGCTCTACCTAAAGCTACCATGTCTTCGATGTCGGATGAAGAAATAGAGGGACTAAAGAAACATTTAGAAGTAGCTCTACGAGAAAGAGATGAAGATGATTCTACCGTTATTAAGAATCCCTGTGCACCTTTCTTATTTGACGCTATACCCTCGGCATTTCCTGTGTCTCGGTCTAAGGTTCAATATCTTCTTAGATTAATAAATGCTATAGCAAGATTCTATCCTGATGAAATAATTAGAATGGAAAAAGATGGTATCAAATATGGATTAGTAAGTCCTAAACATAATTGGTTAGGTCTACGCATATATCTCAATTCGTTTGTAGAAGAGTGTTTACACATGCCAAGTCATGGGACAGACATACTAAAACTATTTCCTGATACAAGATTAGATAAGTTTGGGTTTGCAGATAGTGAGACTGTAAAAATGTCAGAGGGTGAATTAAAGAAAGCAGCCAAAGCTGCTGGTCTACCCTTTACTAAACTGAGACCTGTCTTAGCTGGTCTCATGATGACAGGTTTCTTAGAAGTGGATGATGAAGGTGGTAAGAAATTGTATTACAAGAGTCCCTTGATAAATGAACCTGTATCTAAAATAAATTGGAGTGAGTTAATTGAAGAAACAAAGAACTTTATACGAAATGAGTGGACTGAAGTATCTGATGAATACATTAGGCGCAGTTGTAGCAGTATCAAAATTGTTGACCCGTTTAGTGGGGACAACATTGAGCTGGGTGAAAGAGCAAAGACAGCGTTAGAAGTAAAAAGTGCAGATTATCCTTCAGTATTTAAAACAGCTAATGATGCAAAGATTAAAGACTATGAGTCTTTTCTATTAAAAGCAGAAGGAGATTATAATGAAAAAGAAGGAAAAGCAGTCAAAGCCTATTTCGAGAAAATTAAAACTACCACGTAACGACGAACAGTTCGCTGTCGTTGTAGAGATGTCTGGTGGTTCACGAATGAAAGCATTGTGTGCTGATAATAAAACCCGCATGATTAGAATTGGTGGTAAACTAAAAAAGAGAATGTGGTGTAGAGAGAATGACTTAATCATAGTTAAACCTTGGGTTATACAAAGTGACCAAAAGGCAGACTTAGTATATAGATATCTCCCTACTGAGAGAAACAGGGTTCTCCATAAAATCCCTGAGGAACTAAATATATGGCAGACGTAAAAGGAGTCGAATCTACGTATATAGACTTTACTCGTAAAACAGCAAAGTATCCTAAACGTAGAGAAAAAGAATACCTAATGATAGGTTTAATGAACGAAGCCGGAGAAGTTGGCGGTGCATACAAAAAAGAAATAAGAGACCACGTAGACAACACCGACCTCATTATAGATGAGATGGGTGATGTTCTTTGGTATCTCACACGTCTATGTGATGTATATGGTTTGAAAATATCAGACCTTATGGTAAATAACATAGATAAGTTATTTCAGAGAATGACCCCAGAAGAAGCCAAACAATGGCGGATAGAACATGGTGGATATTAAGAAGTTAACAGTATCCACAGATGAAGAGCGAAAAGGTTGGATTCAATTATTGGAGACAGCCATCGCTTATCATTGGGATATGTCAGGAGAATTTGAGCCTGAAGTAAAAACACCTAACAGAGACAGTGATATGGAAAAGGTAGCTGAGACCCATAGAGTATGGGCCAGAGCAATACAGGATACCATAGAATTAATAAAGATGTGGGAGATTGAATCAAGTGATGAAGTCCTCACACCACATAATACTGTCAATGTAACACCGGAGAATTAATGAAAGTTCCACTCATAGCAAGTATTAACAAACGCACAATAAATTTAGAGACTAAAGAATTGATGGTCAAGATGTATAGGAATGGTAAGGCTGAGGCTGTAGCGTCTCCGTACAAACCATACTTCTATACTGAGGACAAAGACGGGGAGACAAAGAAGTTGATAGCCTCGGATGAGACAGTCCAACTGAAAAAACACCTCTATATACCCGGTAAGGACCACATTCCTACCAACGCACTCTTCGATGGTGGAAGGGAAGCATTACTCGAAAGATTATGCATTGAACATCCTAAGTTCTTTGCAGACAACCCTAACGACAAAGATGTAAAATGCCTTGTGTTTGATATAGAAACACACTCCCCCGATGGTACATTTCCTTTTGGAGAAAAGTACCCTATCGTTGCCATTGGCATTGTAACTTCTACCGGAGAGCGCAAAGTGTTCCTATGGGACAATGAGAAAGAAGATGATAGTAAATTATTATGGGACTTCGCAAATTATATACAGGAGTATGACCCTGACATTATTGCGGGGTGGAATCTTGTGGGGTATGATATTCCACAGATACTCCATAGGGTCCGTTATAATCATATAAACGAAACCCAATATATAAAACACCTGAACCGAGATGGTTCAAGTTGGGGGTTTGAACCTCCTAAAGACAACCGAGAACTAAAGATGAACGCTGGTGGTCGCATAGTTTTAGACCTGCTACGGTGGGCCCGATTAGATTATTCATTATCAGGCATACCACGTGGGCTCAAACAAGTATCTCAAGCATTTGGCTTAGAACCCATTGAGCTCGACTTCGCAGAGAAAAACCTACTCGATTACCCCCTACAAGAGATAGAAGACTACGTTCTGTCTGATGTGGANTGNACNNTGTTTATGTATAACCACTACTTTCCACAAATACAATACGTAGCCGAGGTTCTATGTGTACCACTGGCCACCTATGTTAATGCCCCCAGCAGCTANATTACGAAAATATTGCAGGGGAGGAGCTTATTCGAGCAGGGCATAGTGGCGCTTGATAGAAACAAAGAGCGTCATCCAGATATCTTTAGATTCGACAAAGGTAATTATCAGGCTGCCCACATAGAGCTTTATCAGCAGGGATATCAATCTAAGAACATCAAAGTAGACTTCAGTTCTTATTATCCATCTATAGCGATGGCCCTCAATTTAGGACCAGATACAACTAAGATTGTAGGTTATGACGACTATAAAGACCAAATAGAATTTAAGGATGGTATATTGTATGTGCCAGACAATAAAGTTGGTAAACGTTTGATGCTTGATATTGATGTGGATAAGAAAAGTTGTTTATATACAATGTGTAAAGAGTTCAAAGAAATGCGAAAACCTTATAAACTAGGCAACACTAAAGAGGATAAGAGTAAGTCTAATGCTCTAAAAATAATGGTGAATACGTTCTATGGTGCAAATGCTAATCCTTACGTTTCTTACGGTGATATGGGCGTCGGTATTACTATTACTGCAATTGCCCGTTGGTTACTCTTATCGGCTGTCGACATCATCCGTGCTCGACATGGGCCAGATTCTGTGGTATATGTACATACAGATGGGATTAATACTAATGTTGATGTGGATGTTGATTGGCTAACTAAAAGACTACAAGTCTTGATGAAACACCATATACCCTTTGCAGAATCAGAGAACATAACTATGGATAAAGATATGTTCAAAGAAGGTGTATGGATACAGGTTGGTAATTACATTTTACGTAACTTGGATGGTAGTGTTACAAAGCATGGAAGCACATTTAAATCAAAGAGCCGCTCTAGATTCTATAACAAGGTATTAGATAAACTATCTGACGCTCGATTAAATAATACCGTTTCCATGTCTTTTATAGATAAACTATATGAATTAGATGAGTATGTGTTAGAGGATTTTATCATGCGTAGGTCTACAAACCGAGGATACGATGATTATAAATCAGAGACAGACCTAACTGTACAGTTGATGAACTTAGGTAAGCAAATAGGTATGGAACCAGCTGAGGGCACTACATACTTCTATGCTAAGACTAAGGAAGGTTATAGATTAAAAGAACAAATCAAATCTATAGACGAAATAGATATCACATACTATTGGGATACAATATCTAATCTACTTATCAAATTCGGTTTGAAAGAGTATGTGAAGAAGAAACCACCCATAACTATGTTAGACAAAAAACAACAATCACTAGCGGAGTGGATATGATATTTTACTTTGTAGAAGTGCAAGATACTTTGGGTGTGTGGCATCTAAAAACAGGTCATACCAGTAACAGCGTAAAAGTAAGATTTAAGGATAAAAGAAATTATGGAGATGGTTTGAAAATAATCAAGACTATAGAAGTAAATGATGATGATATCAAAGCCGTAGAAAATAATTTCAAAGAGATGCAGATAGGAACTAAAAAAGCTGCTCAGTTAGGAGTGCCTGATAATTTTATGGGAAGAGGAGAGATTATAGACCCTAAGTATACTAAAGATGAAATATTAGATAAAATAAATTCTATAAATATACCACGTAAGACTACATTAGAGGACTTTTAATGCCACAAACTTTATATACTATTAGTAGTTATATTATTACAAGGACAGCACGTTTGCTGCTCCGACCCTTGTGGGAAGTGATAAAATGGATGAAAAAGAAAGTAAACCGTTGTCGGCATTTTTGTCAGACGCAGAAGTCAAAGTGGTTTGGCGTGAAGAAGAAAGAACAAAGGTAGGAAGAGGAATGATAACGAATGATGATGAGAATTTTGTATACCTTACTGGAGATAAGGGAACTGTTATTGTCAATAAACGTGATATCATTGCTATAAAACAATAAGGAGATATCAATGTCAGGACAATTTAGCAAAAATAACGAGACTACAGTAGGTCGTTTCGCTGATGATTTAAAATGGGATAGACCCAAAAAAGGTAAGCTTAGAATAATGCCAATATCTGATAGTGCATTTGCACCAACAGGATTTGGTACAAATACTAAAAACGTGTCTGCTATATTACATGAAGAGGGACACCATATAGGTTATGGTGGGTGTCAAAACTCTAGGCATGGTAAATGGTATACACCATGGCCACTAGGTCAAACTGAGAAGGAAGTGTATTTTGAAGCACTACCTATAATGTTTCCGGGTCAAGAAAGATTTGGAGAGAAATCATTTCCTAATTGGGTAAGTCAATTTAATCCAGATTTAGTTTTAGGACATTTAGATTTTCAAATGTTTCAACACATAACAGCACAGAAAACACCTAGCTCTGTACAGATACCATTTTACAAACCAGATGGTAAATTATTCAATCGCAAAGAGAGAATGGACATGATGAACCAAGCTTTTAAACAGGTGTCAGGTGGTGTTCCTTGGAAATTCGCTTGTATAGTTCCATATGATGGAGAACCAAGTATACCATCATGGCAACATCAATGTGATGCTATAGATTACGCTGTAGCTATGTCTAGATATGGACAACAGGGTCTTAAGAAAGATTTTGATTTAGATACAACATACATACCTCATGGCGTTGATACAAACTTTTTCAAACCAAAATTATATCCTAAGTATGGTAATGAAGATAAACCAGATGCATTTATTGTAGGGTGTGTGGCAAGAAACCAACACAGAAAAAACTTACCACGTCTAATAAAAGGATTTGCTCAGTTTGTAAAACAAAACAACCTCAGTTCAGACCAAGCTAAATTAATATTACACATGGATTGGAATGATGCTATGGGATGGAAGTTTCCTGACTTTGCTGAACAATATGGATTGAAGGATTATTTGATGCCACCTTTGATGGGTAGTTTAGACCACGGTCAGGCACTAACTGAAGAAGGTATGGTAGATTTGTATAATTGTATGGATGTGTTTGTTTTACCTACTGCAGGTGAAGGTTTTGGTATTCCAAGTGTAGAGGCCATGGCTTGTGGTGTACCTTTGTGTATTACTAATTATACAACAGGATATGAGCTTATAGCTAGCAAAGATGCAGAGAATGAAGAAGTACCTATGTTTCCATTAGGTGGTCATTTTAATGACCCTTCGCCTAATGGTAGAGACCATTTAGAAGAAGAAGATATTCATGACCGTGGTATATTAATACCATATAAAGATATGTGGTGGGACACACCTGCAAGAGCAGCACCTCAAAGAGCTATAGCTTCTGAGAATGCGATAGCACAAGCATTAGAGTATTATTATAAAAACCCTGACAAAAGGTTAGCAGCATCAGTGGCAGCTAGAAAACATGCAGTCGAAAACTATAGCTGGGAAGTTATAGGACAAAGGTGGGTAGACTGGATAAATAAAATAACACCAGAGATAAAGAAATGAATTTAGTATTTGGAATGGATGGGGTCATTTGTACCCCTGTAAAAGAATATCGTGAGATAGAAACATCTAAACCTTTGACTAACGTTAAAGAGTTTATAGAATGGTTAATGAAAAATGAACATCATATAACTATATGGTGTAAGAGACCTAACTCATTAGATTGGGTTATGGCTACAAAAGAATGGTTAGCGGATAATCAAATACCATACGACAGATTGTTGTTTGATAGACCATACAATCCTGTCATGGTATCAGAGACACCACCTAACGCAAAATATTACAAACATGATGTAGATTTAAATATCATAGCAGATATGTTTGAGGAATGGAAAAATGACAAAATTGAAGAACAAAAAAGTTAATACGAGAAGTGCAAACATGATTGACAACACAGCAAGAGAAGCAGAAACATTAGGAACAGTTGGTCCTATAGTAAAAGTAACATGGTATGATGCAGCCAGTACGTTTAAAACATATCGTATAAATGCAGAAGACCCGAAAGAACATCTAACTATATGTGAAACTGTAGGAGAGATGGTAGCTCAAGATGACCATGCTACTGTATTAGTTATGCATGGTTCACAATGTGATGGTGCAGATATATTTGCTATACCAACAGACTGGACACAACACATAGAAATACTAAAAGAATGTACTTCAGAGAATTCGGAATCCCAGCAAGAATAGCCCGATGTTATAACGTAGACCAGCTTGAAGAAAAGATGGCTGAGTTTAATGGTAAAAGAAACTGCTATACCAGTGTATACGTTTTTGATGATACTACTGACAAAGCAGAGAGTAAAACCAACTATGACTCGGCTGTCTTAAATACTATATGGTTTGACTTTGACGACGAAAAGGATGTTAAAAAATGTTTAATGGACGTAAGAAGATTTATAAGGCAATACTGCAAACCCAACGGAATTATCCCAAGGATATATCTTACAGGGGGCAAGGGCTTTCAAATGAATATCGACCTCTACTCCCACGTGGACTTGTCGGATACTTTGAAAAGAGACATGCTAAGAAATTACTTAACATTTATAAAAAACAAATATAAGTTAAAAACATTAGACCAAGCCTGTATAAATAATAGTGTGGCATGCCTTCGTAGAATACCTAACACACAATACATATCTAAAATAACTAAAGAACCAACAGGTATTTGGTGTATACAACTTACTGTTGATGAAGTTATGAAGATGAGTGTGGAAGAAATATATGGTATGGCGATGGGGCCACGAAAAGAAGATATAGAATCAAACAAAAGTAAAAAGGCTTTCAGACACTTCGTTGAATATATGTGTGATGAGTTAGATATACAACATACAGTATCACAAAGCATAGCTTATCTACTAGATAAAATCAACGATAATATAAGCCCTACTAAGCACAGCTCTATAAAGAATGATTATATTATGCCCCCTAGAAAGTGTATAATAGAGCTCATAGAGCATAATATAGAGCGTGGACATAGCTCCCATGAGGAGAATAAAATAATAGGTATGGAGTTAATCAACGCAGGTTATTCCAACCGTGACATTCATTTTATATTCGAGAGTATCTACAACGAGCCCGGCGGAGACTGGGGTTGGTATACTGAGAACCCTGACAAAGCTGGACACATTATAGAGAACATGAAAGAGAAAGCTTTAAATAGATACTCAAAGGATAAATTAATACAAATGAACATATGCAAGGATAATTGTCCTTGCTAGGAGAACTAGAAATGGCAACATTGAAAAGATTAGAGAAACGTATGAACGATGTAGAAGCTTGGGTAAAAGACTTTAACAAAGGTCAAGGCCCTGCACAAACAATGGACAACCTCAACTGGTTAGTCGGTCAGACAAGAAACTTGGGTGACAGGCTATCTGGAATTGAACAACAAGCAATGCAAATGCAAAATGCTTTAGAGCAGAACGCAAAGATTGTAGAAAGATTTGTTGAAGAAAATGATATGGTTGGTCAATGGCAGGCTTTCCTAGCTGAACTACAAAAGGAGCAAGAAGATGCCGTTCAAGAGCAAGAAACAGAGAGCTTGGATGTACAAGAACAAGCCGGCGATGGCGAAGAGATGGGAGAAGGAGACGCCTAAAGGCGCCAAACTTCCCACCAGAGTTAAACGCAAGGCTAACAAAAGAAAAGCAAAACGCAAGTAATATTGGCGAAGACAGAAAAAGGTGAAATATTATGAGTATAATGACTATAACTGTTTCCGGAAGTAGTGGATGTTCAGCAGACGTATACGTAGCACGCTACGAAGTATACCCTAACGTAGACCCAACTGGTGTATGTGTAGGATTACGCACAGTCTGCAGTCCAAACGGACTTTCCGGATATTGGGACACTGTTGTCCCTAATGATGATATTGCTGAGGGTGCAACCCCAGATGATATTGTAAAGCTAGCATGGAGTGGCACTACAAATGTCACTGCATTATCAGGAACAATAGTTCCTTGGGCAGAGACCGAAATGATTAAAAGTACAATCATTGGCGAACAATTCGCTAAGATTGAGGAGGAAGGTTAAATATGTGTTGTAAAGATGGATGTGCATGTACTGATTGTTGTAAAGAGGAATAAACATGGCTAAAAAAGATACAAAAGTTGAAGAAGTAGTAGAAGAACCAGTGGTTGAGGAACCAAAGATAGAAGTTAAGGTTATCAAAGATTCACAAGGCAGACAATGGGAACTAGATGATGACGGTAACAGAATCAAGAGGGTTTACTAATCTATGAAAGTAAAAGAAATCAAATCTAAACTAAAAGAATTGGGCCTTTCTGTGAAAGGTAAAAAAGCTGATTTAGAAGCAAGACTAGCAGAAGCTACTATGGTAGAGGAAGAAGAAGCTATTGAAGACGAAGTCGTCGAAGAAGTAGCTCAAGAAGAACTCGAAGAAGAGGCTGAAGAAGTAGTCGAAGAAAAAGAATCAGAAGACATAGTCGAAATTGATGGTGTTATGAAAAAGAAACTGTACGATGAAGACGGTAACTTTATCAAATACACTAAAAAATTA
>NZMJ01000096.1 GCA_002692855.1 Maricaulis sp. | reverse complement strand
TGCAGTTAAAGCTTTTGCTTCAGCAGCTTCTTCTGTTGATATTATAACAAGTGTTGTAGATACAATCTCAGCATAATAAAGGAAATAGTAAATGCCCTACATAGGTAGAACACCTGCAAATGCAGCGATAACAGCAGATGATATAAATAATGGTATAGTTACAGCAGACAAACTGGCAACTAATGCTGTTACTGAAGTTAAAGTAAATGCAGATGCTATTACAAATGCTAAGACAGAATTTACACCTGGATTAACTATTAAAGGTGATGGTTCAAGTGCTGATGGAAAAATTATTCTTAATTGCTCACAAAATTCACATGGAGTTTCAATAGCTGGACCTGCACATTCTGCAGGGCAGTCTTATAATCTTATACTCCCTACTTCAGTTGGTACAAATGGACAGGTACTTGCTACTAATGGTTCTAATACAAATCAATTAACTTGGGTAGATGCACAAGAAACTAAACCAACAGTAGCTAATGTTTCACAAACTATAGCACCTGCAACAGCTACAACAATTAGTATTACAGGAACAAATTTTGTATCAATACCACAAGTAGAATTTATTAAAACAGATGGTTCAACAACAGTAGATAATACAGTTACATTTACAAATGCAACAACACTTTCAGTTAATGTAACTTTAGCATTAGGAAATTATTATGTAAGAGTTGAAAATCCAGATGGTAATGCAGGAAGAAGTACAAACAATATTATTACTGCATCTACAGCACCATCATGGACTACTGCAGCAGGTTCACTTGGAACTATAGCTGGTAATTTTTCAGGAACTGTAGCAACAGTTGCAGGTTCTTCTGATAGNACAGTANCATATTCAGAAGTAACATCTGGTGGAAATGTTTTAACTGCTTCATCTGGTGCTAACTGTACATTAAATAGTTCAACAGGTGCAATTACAACAACAGATTTTGGTGGTACTTCTACTGNTGCAACTTTATACAATTTTACTTTAAGAATTACAGATGCCGAAGGTCAAACAGCAGATAGAGCTTTTAGTTTACAATCTGGCTTCGGTGCAACAGGTGGAGGACAATTTAACTAATGGCTAATACATATTTATCAAGGTCAGTAAGTTCATCTGGAAATAGACAAAAATTTACTATTTCTTTTTGGGTAAAAAGGTCAATATTTCAATCATCAGGTAGTCAATATATTATATCACAAGGAACTGATGCTAATAATAATTTTGCTGTAAATTTTCCTAGTAGTGGTAAATTAGATGTATGGGATTATGGTAGTGCATATAATGGAAGAAAACAAACTAATAGAATATTTACAGATTTAAATGGTTGGTATCATATAGTTATAAGATTTGATACAACATTATCTACAGCAGACGATAGAATGAGAATTTATGTTAATGGAGAGCAAGAAACTTCATTTAGTTCATCTACAAATCCATCTCAAAATTATAACACTCATGTAAATCAAAGTGGAAATCCATTTCACATAGGTTATTATACATCAGGTAGTGAATATTTTGATGGTATAGTATCACATTTTCATTTATGTGATGGTTATTCTTATGGTCCAGATAGTTTCGGTTCTACAGATGCAACGACTGGAGAATGGAAAATAAATNCAGACCCTAGTGTATCTTATGGAACTAATGGTTTCTTTGTTTTAAAAGATGGTAATTCAGTTACAGACCAATCTGGTCAAGGTAATAATTTAACAGTTGCTCAGGGTACACTTACAAAATCAGAAGATTGTCCAAGCAATGTTTTTGCTACATTAAATCCTTTAGATATTCACCCATCTGCATCTACTTCTTTTGCTAATGGTGCTACTACTATTACNACAAATAGTAGTGGTTCAAGGTCAACTTTAGGAAATTCAACAGGTAAATTTTATGCTGAAGCAAAAATATCTGCTAACACAGCATGGNTTGGAGTTCAAGATGTAGATAGTTTATTAACAACTAATGATAATGCAACTATGCTTTATCCAGCAGGAGCATCAATGTATGTAAATGGAAGTAATCAAGGTTCAGGTGGCTATGGTAGTGCATGGTCAGCAAATGATATTATGATGATTGCTATNGATTTAGANTCAACACANAAAAAAGTTTATTTTGGTAAAAATGGTGGTTGGTGGAATGGTTCAGATTATTCAGCTAATACTCCAACAACAGGAGAAAATTTATCAAACAATACAACTTATGTGTANAGAAGNGATAGTGGTTCTGGTANTCAAACAGCATATTGGAATTTTGGAAATGGTTACTTTGGAACAACAGCTATTTCTTCAGAAGGCACTAACGCATCAGGAATAGGTAAATTTGAATACAATGTTCCAACTGGCTACACAGCTTTATCAACAAAGGGGTTAAACGAATAATATGGCTTATACAACAATAGATAAAAGTTCTACGCATTTCGTACAAGGCGAATATAGTGGTAATGGTGCAACAGGCAGAGCAATTAATACTGGATTAGATTTATCTAGTGGTGGATTACAAGTTGCTAAAGAATGGTCTGATGATGCTGGTGCTTGGTTTGTAAATGACAGCGAAAGAAATAGTGGAACAAAATATTTACAATTTGAAAGTACAAGTGCAGGTGCAGTTGATACTAATGTTATTACTTCTTTAAACAATAATGGATTTACAGTTGGTAATGATGTTGATATTAATGATAGTGGAGATACATATATTCACATGGGATGGAAAGCTCCTACTTCAAGTGGTGCATCTGGATATGGATTAACTTTAGATAGTTATAAAATTAACACCACATCAAAGTTTGGAATTTATAAATACACAGGAAATGGCTCTGGGGGTGCTTATATTACACATGGTCTTGGAGGAACTCCTGCGTTTGCACTTGTTAAAAAAATTAATGGAACAACAAACTGGCGAGTTTATCACCAAAAATTAGGTGCTACTAAACATTTTATACTTAATGATATTCAAGGTGCTTATACTGATAATAGTATGTGGAATGATACAGCACCTACAAGTACAACATTTACATTTGGCTCAAGTTCATCAACTAATGGAAGTGGAGATGAATACATAGCTTATATTTGGTGTGAGGTAGCAGGATTTTCTAAATTTGGTAGTATGAAATCTGCTGACCCTGCTTTTGTTTATACAGGTTTTAAACCTTCTTTTGTTTCAGCAAGGTCTGACACAAATAATACAGGTGAATATATATGGTTTACAGATAATCCAAGTAGAAGTTTTAATAGACAAGGAAGATGTTTATTTCCTGCAAGTAATGCAGTAAATTATGATTATACAGATTCTAATAGTGTTTCTTTTTTAAGTAATGGATTTTATTCAAACAAAGGTGGTTCGCCTTTTGCAAATTCTAATCAAACATTTTATTATTGGTCATTTGCAAAAGCACCATTAGTAGGTTCAAACAATGTACCATGTACAGCGAGGTAAAATAATATGGCAATAATAAAAACAAAATTTGATAGAGGTGTAGAAGGAGCAACTAACATAGTTGACTCTGGTACTGAAGGAACTAGAGTAGCTACAGGTACTACAGCACAACGAGGTTCAACAACAGGACAATTTAGATTTAATTCTACTACTGGATTAGCTGAATACTATGATGGTGCTTCATTTAAACAAATTGATAGTCCACCAACTATTTCAAGTGTTTCTCCAACAAATTTTGAACAATCAACTTTACCTGCAAATTTAACAATAACTGGAACAAGTTTTTCTACTGGTGCAAATGTTTCTTTTACTGGAAATACTGGAACAGTTTATAATGCAAGTTCGGTGACAAGAAATTCAGCTACAGAGTTAGTTGCAGTTGTTCCTAATACTGTAACAGGAACAGACGAACCTTATAAAGTGACAGTCACAAATTCTTCTGGTCTAACTGCAAGTTTAGATAGTGCATTTAATATTGACCAAGCACCTACATTTACAGTTGCAAGTGGTTCACTTGGAAGTATTGAACATAGAATAGCTTCAGATGGTGGTATCTTAACTGATATTCCTGCAACAGATGATGAAGGTGATAGTGTCACTATAACAACATCTTCCTCACTTCCAAATGGATTATCTTTATCAACTG
>NZMJ01000006.1 GCA_002692855.1 Maricaulis sp. | reverse complement strand
AAAAAAGAAAAAAGGTTGGCATTTGGTTAGAATTGAATCACACACAATTAACGGAATACCTGATGTTAACGCCTGTATGGAAGGCAATGAATTTTGGTTAGAACTTAAAGCAAATGATGCTAAAAACTATGGTCTATCGAAGTATCAAATTAATTGGTTTTTAAAAAGAAGTCGTGCAGGAGGCAAATCCTTTATCTTGCATTTATCCCTCTTGAAGAGGGAATTCAAAATTCTCGAGATCCGAGAGCCGGGACTCCCGTTTCCCGTTTCCCGTTTCCCGTACACTAAACCATCTACCAGTTTACATTTAGCCCTGATGGAGCTGGCCAGGCGCGCTGCAGCGTGAAGTCGGATTCCCGTTTCCCGTACAAGCCACGGATTCTGTGGATTTTAAAAATCCAGTCCATTCTGAACGGCCCTGCGCAGCCTGGGACGGGCTTCCCGTTTCCCGCACAAAGTCCCAGTTTTCTGGGGTTTTTATCATTCCATCAGGAGCTGGCAGCGCGCGCAGCGTGAAAGCCGTTCCCTGTATAATACCCAAACTTACCAGTTTTCAAGGGTGTTGCTTACCTGAAAAAAAAACTTGACAGCGTAAAGCCCTTTCGGTAGTATGATAAACGTCAGTTGTCAAAACCGGCGAGATTAAATAATATTAACTTTTAAAAGAAGGACAAAACTTATGAATAATCCTGATAAATGTAGTTGCTGCGGCAGCTCAATCAAAGAAAACGCAAAAGAAGACTTCTGGACCTTAGGTCAGGAAGGATGGCCTTTATTCAAAGGGCACATTTGCGATGTGTGCCATGAAGAATGGGAGCCACAAATTAGGTCAGCAAGGATGGTGCAGGCATGACTGATAATACTTACAATGGATGGACCAACTACGAGACATGGCGCGTGAAGCTTGAGATGATTGACAACTTCGCTGATGTCTCATACTTAGCGCCTGATTTTGATCGTGACGATTTAAAGCAGCATTGCACTGACTTACTGGATGAGGAGTTTAAAACTCTGGAGCATGTACCTGTTCAGGGTTTTGGTCGTGGCTATGCTTATGCGTTCCTGGATGCTGTCAATTGGGCAGAGATTGAAAGGGCGCTTGTTCGTGATTACGAAGAAGACCAGCAATACCAGCAAGAGGCTGAATGCTAGGTTATTTATTGGCTTTCCTGGTAATGCTTTTATGGTATCCACGCTTAACTTTTTGGTTAGGCGTGGTTGCTGCTTGTTTTTTATTTTCTCTTTTTTAGCGCGCGATCGCGCGTGTGGTTCCCGTTTCCCGTTTGAGGTCTTGGTTCTTTTACTTTTAATCATTCAACAAGCCGAGCTGGCCCTGCGCGCAGCGTAAAACTATAGCAAGTTCCCGTTTCCCGTTTTGGTTTTTCGTTTTTTTTCTTATACATCATCAAGGAGCTTCCCCGCGGGCGCAGCGCGCTGAAATCCAAAAGTACCGAAAGTTCGACATAAATAATTTTTTTCTTGCATATTATTTGACATCTTATATAATAAAAGAAGTCAACAATAACTTAGGAGGTATTCTATATGACAAAAGAACCAAAAGAAAACATAGCATTAGTTTGTTCTGATTGTGGAGATGAACAATATTTTAAAATTAAAGAAATGGAGAAAGAACTCAAAGATTATGTTTACTGTATGTTTGAGGCTGACCACGAGCATAAAAACATTAACACAGAAAGAATGTGGATTAAAATTATCTTTGGTGACCAAAAAAAAGGCGTAGGTTATTTGAGCAATCAACCTCAATTCATTTCTAATTTAAAAGAGGGTGATAGATGTTCTTTCTATACAACGAAAGACGGAATAACTAGAGCCGAATTACAAAAGCATTAAAATGAAAGATAAATTTCTAGAATTAAACTTACAAGATATGAATGACCTGTTATATATATTATGTTTATATACTGAAGAATCTAAAAAAGATTGGAAAGAATTGGGTAAACCAAAAAATCATGCCTACCATTCTTTTAAAAGATTAAGTAAATTGTTTCCAATGAATAAACAAGTTAAAGTAGTAACAGGTTAATATGTTAATAAGTTCCTTCCTTGAACTGCTAGGTATATACCTAGCAGTTCTCTATTTTATTTTAATGTACAGATAAAATCCCGTTCCCGTTCCCGTCCCCGTTTGCCGTTCCCGTCTTAGTTTTTCATTAAGCAGCCGCCAGGAATCGCACGGGAGACTGACGGCTTCCTGAAAAAAAAAATAAAAAAAAAATAAAAAAAAACTTTTTTTTTCTTTTAAAGTATGGTTTAATTATAATTGTCAACAATTAACCAAGAAAGGCAAAATTATGACACAATTAAAACTAAAAGAAAAAACCTTTTCTCTTTCCAAATCAGATAAGGAATTTCTTGTTCACTATGGTTTATCAAAACAAGAAGTTTTAGATAAACAAAAAACACTCACTAATATGAAACCTTTAGTATTAGAATTATTTGAGAAATTAAATACTTCTATGTTAGAAGTTTCAAAAGTAAAGGTATCAAAAAGTTTANCTGTTGATGCCAAAATTTGTAAAATTACTAAAGAGTCAAGTTATGCTCTTAAAGGTGATGGTACAAAACTGCTTGATGCTAATGGAAATCCTATCTTGATTTCTGGTAGAGTAGATACTAAAAAACTAAAAGAAAAGTATCCNCATATTTGGGCAGANTGTCTTGTTCCTACAAAATCNGTAGAANTAAGATATGAAATTAAGGAAGTTNAAAATGCCAAATAACTTNCTTGATGAAATCAGAAATACTAATCTCACTACTATCAATGATAGTAGTGAGGTTGACCAACAACGAAACCAAACTAATATTAATGACAATCCAAGACAACATTTAAATAATGCTCTTGTTGCAAAAGTATTAGANGACATAATNGTTGTTCATTGTAATAAATANCAACATACTGACCAAGCANAAGAGTTATGGTCTGAGGTNGAGCAAGCTATTGCTCAAGTNCGTATCCATATAGTGAGGTAAGTATTTTACTATAATCAAGAAAAGGGATTAGNTATCTAATCCCTTTTTTTTTGTCTACTACATTCCCACATTCCCACATTCAATTANATTCCCACATTCCCACATTCAATCTANATTCCNACANTCTAACACTACATTAATCTACATTCCCACGTTCCCANAATAAATNGNGTGNTNNCTACTGGTCTGGCANCTGTTTTACCTGCANCAGCGCGNTCGCGCGCGCCAGNATGTAAAAAGAGGCTCTAAATCCTATCCAAACACAATATCTAGTATGTTCTTGGTTTCCCACATACAAGATGTAGGTTCTTGCACCAACTACGCCTTACGGCAAGATCAATACATACATATATTTGCATTTTCGTATGGGTTCTATTATAGTAGTTTTATGTCATATTCTAATTTGACAACNGACAAGCTAAGACTTGAAGTTGAGAGACTCTTAATAAAAAACATNAAACTTTGNCAAGATAACTTTTTGTATTTTGTAAAAGAGATGTGGCCTGATTTTATATATCGTAAAACCAGTAAACAGGATAATTGGGGTCATCATCAAATCATAGCAAATGAGTTTACAAGTATTGCTGCTAATAAAAAAGGGAGGCTCATTATCAATATGCCTCCAAGACANACTAAATCAGAATTTGCTTCAATTTATTTTCCAGCATGGATGATAGGGAAGTTTCCTAAAATGAAAATAATGCAAGTGTCNCACAACACAGAACTTGCNGTAAGGTTCGGTTCTAAGGTTCGTAATATTGTTGGTTCTCCAGAGTACAAACAAATNTTTGGTGATGTNAAACTGCGAGAGGATTCAAAGGCNAAAGGTAGNTGGGAAACAAANCATGGTGGTGANTATTATGCAGCTGGCGTCGGTGCGTCCATCACGGGCCGTGGTGCAGACTTACTGATTATTGATGACCCACACACGGAACAAGACTCACTATCCGACATGGCAATGGACAGAGCTTTTGAATGGTATGCTTCAGGACCACGACAACGTTTACAACCCGGAGGCTCAATTTTACTTGTCATGACAAGGTGGGCAGAAGATGATTTAACGGGTCGTTTATTGAAGGCTCAAACTGAACCGAAAGCTGATGAATGGCGTCAGATATCTTTTCCCGCGATNCTCGGCTCAGGGAACCCTGTGTGGCCTGAGTACTGGAACTTAGAAGAATTAGAAAAGATCAAAGCATCATTACCGATACGAAACTGGTCGGCTCAGTATATGCAGAATCCTACCAGTGAAGAAGGTGCAATTTTAAAACGAGAATGGTGGCGACCTTGGAAAGGACCCATACCTAATTTGATGCATGTAATACAAAGTTATGATACAGCCTTTAGTAAAAGAGAAACNTCTGATTACTCTGCAATNACAACATGGGGNGTTTTTACACCAGANGANGGTGGGGGACCCAATATAATTTTACTTGATGCNTTACGAGGNAAATATGATTTTCCAGAATTAAAAGCAGTCGCTTTAGATGCGAATAAGTATTGGGAACCCGAAAGTATAATTATTGAACAAAAAGCTAGTGGTGAACCTTTNACTCANGAATTTAGACGAATGGGTATACCTGTNATACCTTTCGTNCCAAGTAAGGGTAATGACAAACACACACGTGTNAATGCGACATCACCAATTTTTGAAAGTGGTGCTGTATGGTATCCGTATGGTGAACATTTTGCAGAAGAGGTTATTGAAGAGTGTGCTGCTTTNCCNAATGGTTCANATGATGATTATGTTGATTCAACCACACAAGCGTTACTAAGGTATCGCCAAGGCAACTTTGTTGAGTTATACTCAGACTATGTAGATAACGAAGATAGACCTCCGAAGGAATATAGATATTATGGCTGAAGAAAATCAAAATGAAGAAGGTGTCAATCTCTTTACAATATTAGGTGGTATTGGTGCAACGGCTCTGGCTATACCACGTGCTAGAAGAAAAATTGCTAGTGGTATAANAAGTTTATTTAGAGATGACGATAAAAAATTTACAAGANGTGTAGATAATTTTGCATCNAANCAAGANGTAAAAAAATTAAACGAAATTGTTGAGGACAANAAATCTACCGATTTAACNATGACTCCTGAAATGCGTAAAGCTCAAGAAGCTNNTCGTGCCGAACAAGATGAGATNGAGNATATAAAAAAAAGNGTTATNAAAGAACCTTTAACATTTGGGGGTAAGNTTNATNANCCTGATTATAATACAGCTACGGATCAAAATATTGGTCGTAGAGATCCTACTTATAATTTTGGTTCAACTCTTTATGACTTTATAGCTTTACANCCNGCAAAAAAATCATTGTCAGCTGACCAATGGATNGCCGANTTNAGTAACCCACAAAGAATGGCAGGNTTACGATANAAAACACCNGGTTATCAAAANATTGAGGCTGGTGTTACTANNCAAGAATTAGAAGATGTTAANATNGCNAAGTTTGACGGCANCAAATTAGTTGGTGGTTTGTTAAAAGCAGCNAAAGATTCNGATGTAAAGATAAGTAAAAAGTTGNTACTNGAAATGGCTGAGAACACACCAGCAGCAAGACTTGAAGTAACNGAATATGGTGTACCTATTCAGACCATAAAAAAAATTGATAGGTTNTATGATAAACTGACAGAGTCTTATAAACACGATGTCGAAAATGTAGTNNCAAAACTNAAAACAGTAGCATCNNGTGAAATAAAAGATGCAGACATAAAAAGAAATTTTCTNNTGCAAGCTGATGATGCTGNANNTACNACATTTNNNAGANTAATTAACNGANANACANNNTTTNCATGNTAANTTTGCTGAAGGGNNGCAACAGAGCNTATTTGGTANCAATAGAGCATCAGTGCAAAGAGAATTACAAAATAGAATANACAAAAAANTAAATGTCGTAGATGAAATAGCTCAAGCTCAAGGTTTATATGATCCTAACACGCTGTATCCCAAAACAGCTAAAGCTCTNCGTACCATGCAAGANACTATGCCCAACAAAGCAAAAGAAGAGGCTCAGGCTCTTGCAGTAGAGATTGCCGATGATTATGAAAAAATATTCAGACAACCTTTACGTGAAGTGCAAACAAAATATCAACAACATAAAGAATACAAACTTGCAGGAGCAGAGGCAACGGGAGAAATTGTTGTTAACATAAGACCTAGACCCGGCACTTATGTAGGGCGACGTCCCTCAAATAATGACGCAAGTATTAGAGGAGAAGAGCAAAGTCATTATGCTGATAGACCTCAAAGTGTGGATCAATTGTATTTTACACGATACGGCATACGTTCAGATTATTATAACCCTGATATGAAGGGTATAACAATTGATGAAATTCAGGCTGATATAGCTCAAGCTGTAGCAAAAAGAAGAAAATTAATACCTAGCGAGAGAAAAATACCAAGAATTAACCCTTTTAACGTTAAATTCCAAAATGCATTGAGTCGAGAGAGAATACGTGAATTAGCACCAAGAGCTACGGAACTATCAAATAAAGGTGTTAACATGACGATGAAAGAAAGAGAAGAACTTAGAAAACTAAATAGTGATATGCAAACTTTGGTAAGAGCTTCTAAAAGAGGGGATCAGTCAATTTTGCAAGACATAGAAAACAAATCAGAAGTCTACCAACCTTTTGTAGATAAAGATGAGTATGCTGAACATGCCATAAAAGTTCTTGTTAAAAAAGCTATAAAAGATGATTTAGATTTTGTTGCCGTAAATACAGCCAGTGACCTACATAATTTTAAGCACCCTGAAGCTGGCAAAGAAGGTATTGAAAATTTTTATGGTATGACAAAAGGCGAAAGTGCCGTGCAAAAAAAAGCTAAGGCTGAGGGTAAAAAAATACCACCTTTACCTGAAGGATCAATTGTAAAAGCCATGAAACAATTTGCAAAACAATATGGTGGCCGTGTTGACATGCGTGCCATTTCTAAAAGCGATCCTGAGAAACCATATAAACTTGTGAAACAAATGAAAGATAAAACGCAATCAAAGAGAACAGTTAGAGAGGAACATGTAGGAGCTTATTCTTCAAGAGCAGAAGCGGAGAAAGCACAGTATGGGGGTGTTGAAATTAAAGAAATTGCGGGTGAGGATCCTGCAAATTATTATGAAATACCAACGCTTGTAATCACACCCGAAATGAAAACAAAAAGATTTAAGATTTACAAGAGCAAGGGTGGTCTAGTCGTAGACATTTTTAAATGGTAGTATAACCCATGGCAAAAAGTAAAAGTTTAGAAGAAAGATTTAACTTTGATGATGTAATTCTTGGAAATGATTTTGAGGATGCTTTTTTTGAAGGACCCAAGCGTGTAAAGTTAAAAAAAAACACAAGTGGAATTGAATCAATTGAGAGAAAAAACAAAGCTTTTCAAAAAGCATATAAATCAAGAAAAATGTTTCCTTTACCTGTGAGTGATATTGCTGGTGATGTGGTAAAATTAGCACCCTATCAAGTGATCCCTGAAGCAATGAAAAAAAAAGAAGGTGACTTTGTTGAAGTCCCTGTTAAACTTGCAAGAACAAAAAAAACAAGGATATACTAATGGACGAAGACGATATTTTGGAAGAACAGGAACAACCTGTTGATGTTGAGGTTGAAGAAGGTGAGCCTGAAGTTGTTGAAGAAGAAGTTCAGGAAGATTTTTTTGCGAACCTAGCTGAAAATCTTGACGATAGAGTTTTAACTTCACTTGCATCACAATTAATTTCTGATTATAAAAAAGACAAAGAATCAAGAGGAGATTGGGAAAAAGCATATACATCAGGTCTTGATCTTCTTGGTTTTAAATATGAAAACGAAGGACAACCTTTTAAAGGTGCATCAAGTGTAACACATCCTTTATTGGCAGAATCAGTTACACAGTTTCAAGCACAAGCTTATAAAGAACTTTTACCATCAGATGGCCCAGTGAAAACAATGATAGTTGGTGACTCAACACCAGCTAAGGCAGAACAAGCTCAAAGAGTTAAAGATTTTATGAATTATATGGTCACTGAAGTTATGGAAGAATACACTCCTGAGTTTGACCAAATGTTGTTCTATCTTCCCCTTGCAGGCTCTGCTTTTAAAAAAGTTTACTTTGATGATTTGATGCAACGCGCTGTAAGTAAATTTGTACCTGCTGAGGATTTAGTTGTTCCGTATTATGCATCTGATTTAAAAGATTGTGACAGAATCACACATTCAATTAAGATGCGTGAAAACGATTTATTAAAAAAAATGAATTCTGGTTTTTATAGAGACGTTAAAATTTACCCATCAGCTGACCAAGATGAGACAGTTCAAGATAAGTATGATGAATTGGAAGGTTTGTCACCAACTAAGGATAAAGAGTACCAATATAATATTTTGGAAATGCATGTTGATATAGATTTAGATGAATACGCTTTAGAAAATACCGAAAAAAAAATTAAAATCCCATACATTGTGACTATAGATGAAGGTTCACAAGAAATTTTAAGTATATATAGAAACTATGCACAAGATGATTCTTTGATGACAAGGCGTGAATATTTCATTCACTATAAATTTTTACCTGGTCTAGGGTTTTACGGCTTTGGTTTGATACATATGATTGGTGGATTAAGTAAAACTGCGACATCTGCACTGAGGCAACTACTTGATGCAGGCACTTTAGCTAATTTACCTGCTGGATTTAAATCAAGAGGCATAAGAATTAGAGATGATGATCAACCTTTTCAACCCGGAGAGTTTAGAGATGTTGATGCACCCGGGGGAAACATCAAAGATCAGTTTCAATTACTACCTTTTAAAGAGCCAAGTTCTGTTTTAATGCAACTTTTAGGTTTTGTAGTACAAGCAGGACAGCGTTTTGCCTCAATAGCAGACATGCAAGTAGGTGAAGACTCACAAAACAGAGCAGTTGGAACTACTCTGGCACTCATGGAACGTGGTTCAAGGGTAATGAGTGCTATTCACAAGCGATGTTACTACTCAATGCGACAAGAATTTAGACTTTTGTCAAATGTTTTTGCAGAATATTTACCACCTGTTTATCCTTATGCTGTTTATGGCGCTGATAGGATGATAAAAGCACTAGATTTTTCACCAGAAGTCGATGTAATACCAGTAGCTGACCCAAATTCATTCTCACTAAGCCAAAGAGTGACCCTAGCTTCACAACAATTACAAATTGCTAACGCTGCACCACAATTACACAACATAAGAGAGGCTTACAGGCGTGTTTATGAGTCATTAGGAACAAAAAAAATAGACGAATTACTTTTACCAGAAAAAAAACCAGAACCAATGGATCCTGGTGTAGAAAATTCACTTTCTTTACAAGCAAAACCTCTAAAAGCCTTCTATTTTCAGAATCACGATGCACATATGGAGGCTCATGCAGCGTTTATTCAATCAAGAATGGTACAAGCAAATCCGTTAGTATACTCTATACTTCAGGCACACATTTCTGAGCATATTTCTTTTAAAGCAAGGGCACAAGTATTGACATACATAAAAACAGAGCGTCCTGATTTACAAGAATTAGAACAAACAAATCCTGAAGCTTACCTAGCTGAAACTGAGTCGATTATTGCAAGAACAATTGCAGAAATGACACAAATGATAGTGCAAAGTGAACAAGGCACAGAGAAACCAGACCCAATAGTCATGTTAAAAAGCAGAGAATTGGATATTAAAGCTATGGATATGCAAAGAAAAGCTGCTGAATTTGGTGTTGAGGAGCAAAGAAAGAATGAAGAGTTTGCTGAACGTCTTGACCTAGATAAAATGAAAAGAGAAGATGCTGAAGAGGCCTCCAAAGAAAGAATAAGAGTAGCTGATGAGAAATTAGATTTTAATATAGCCAAAACCATGGCTGAACAGGCAGATAAAGATGAAAGGTAAGAGTTTTGGACCACCACCAGAAAGAGGACCACAACCTCAAGGAATGAAAACAGGAGAGTTTGCTGGCTGTCCGCACCGAGAAAACGGAGTTAAGAGTGATATAAAAGGTATTTCAGATATTCAAATCACAGGAAAAAAATTTGTAGGTGTCAGATAAAGTTGAAAAATTAATCAATATAATTATTGTTTTGTGTATTATAGAAATTATGATACATTCTGTTGAAGTAATAATTGACACAATACCATATATAAAATGATAAAAGGCGATTCGTCTGAATACAATTTAATAACCGACCAAATACAAAAATTACAAATAGGTGATGTTTGTTTAACTTGTGAAATTGGTCTTCGTGAGGGTTTGGGCACAAAAACAATTATTGATGCAGTGCGTAAACAGGAACCTAAATTTTATAAGCACATTGCTATTGATCCGTATGGAGATCTAAGTTACGAACACTACGATGGTGAGGGTTATGTGGTAGCCGGTTACACTGAAGAGATGAAACAAAGAACTGTATCTCATTTGTATAAAGTCTACCCTGAGTTTACTTTTTTTCATATGACTGACGATTATTTCTTTGACACGATGAGTCAAGGTCATCAGTTTTGCATAGAAAATACACTTATGCTATATGGTTTATACAAAGTTGTGCACCTTGACGGACCTCATACGACAAAAGCTGTAATTAATGAACTGAGCTTTTTTATACCGAGAATTGACAGTAAAGGTTTAATAATAATAGATGATTATATAGACATTAAGATGGGTATTGTAGATATGCTTCTTAAGACTTATAATTTTAATGTTGCTGCAAAAGGCGACAATAAAATTGTTTATCAAAAGGAGATATAATGTTTCAAGCAATAATTGGTCCTGTAGCAAAGTTGGCTTCAACTTGGATAGAGGGCAAACAAAAAAAAGCACAATTAAAAAGTCAAGTTGAATTGACAAAATTAGAAGCAACGAAAACCAAGATAGAGAAAGATGGGTCTTGGGAAGAGAAAGCCATGTCTGCATCTGACAGTTCATGGAAAGATGAGGCCTGGACTTTAACTTTTATCGCTATAATTTTGGCATCCTTCGTACCTGCGTTACAACCCTTTATGAAAGAGGGTTTTCTATTTCTTAAAAATGATTGTCCGGAATGGATAAGTTGGGGCATACTTGCTTCAATCGGTGGATCTTTTGGGCTTAAAAGTATTGCACAATTTAGAAAATAAATTACAATGTTTAAAGTGGACTGCGGTCACGATGACAACCAGCACTTCTAACAATGGAGATAATTATGTGGTCAAAACCTGTAATTACAGAAATCTCTGTTGGTCTTGAGATCAACAGTTATGCCTGTGCTGAAAAATAGTATGTTGGGAGCTTTATTGCTCCCACTACTTTCTTGCGACCCAGTGTTAGCAAAAAATTATAAATGGTCTGGTAAGGGACAACTATTTGATGAAAGAAATCAATACTTCGTCACTTGCAGGCTTCATAAAGAAAAAAGAGTTGATCCTTTTTTTGGTGAAGACTCCGTAAAATGTTTTTACGCGTGTACAGATAAAGAAGATATGGTCATAACAACACACAGTGACCATGTATGTGAAAAACAAATACAGAGTCCAAGAGGAGAAAAAAGAGATTGGCGAAACAGATTAAACTATTGACACTTAAAGATTGTAGTGGTGAACGATTTCCAAAACATAAAAATAAAAAGATGGGATATAAAAGTCCTGTAATATATTATGGTAAAAAAATTTTTTAAAACAGAAATAATCTTTGTAAAAAGAAAAAAAAGAAGATATAACAAAAAAGGACTCACACACAGAAAGAAACTTGGTCCTAAATCACATTTAAGACATGCTTGACATTGATACGATACAAACAGTCAGACACTATATCAAAAAAGAAATAGAAAAAACAAAGGACCATATCTGCTATGGTATAGACAAACTAGATCAACTACATTATGCTAAGGGCAAGCTCAACGGATTAGAAACGTTGCTTCAGGATCTTAAAGACCTGCAAAATAGAGAGGATAATGTGGATGACATTAATCAAACCTAGCGCTAAACTCGTCACACCTGAAAAAGATGAAGACGAAACCCTTATTCCGAAGGGTGCTAAAGAAACGGAACAATATCTTAAAGTATTACCCAAACCAGTAGGCTACAGACTTTTAGTTAGACCTTACCAACCAAGTAAGAAAACTAAAGGTGGTCTTTATTTAACAGAAAAAACTCTTGAAACACAGCAAATAACAACTGTTGTTGGTCTTGTCGTGAAAATGGGTGATTTGTGTTATGTAGATAAAGAAAAGTTTCCAACTGGACCTTGGTGTAAAGAGGGGCAGTTTGTTGTTTACGGACGATATACTGGCGCTCGTTTTAAAACTAAGTATGGTGAACATCGCATTTTAAATGATGATGAAATCATAGGAACTATTAACAAACCCGAGGATATCCTCGCATTATTCTAAGGAGTAATTATGGCTGAAGAAAATTCTGTAGAATTAGACACAGATGGGGTTCAAGAAGAAACCTTATCGGTTGCCGAACAAAAACTAGAAGAGAAACCTGAAAAGATTGATGTTGATTTAGGTTATACCGATCCAGTTAAAAAAGAAACAAAAGCAAAAGTAATAGAAGAAACAGACGAAAAAAAAGATAATCTACAAGATGTATCTGATAACGTAAAAAAACGTATTGATCAATTAACAAGAAAGTTCAGAGAAGCTGAACGAAGAGAGAAAGCAGCATTAGATTACGCTAAAGGTCTTCAAAATAAATATTCTGGTTTAGAGAAAAAAATAAAGGACACAGATAAAACATATATTGAAGAATATGAAGCACGTGTAGACTCTCAAAGAGAACAAGTAAAAAAACAATTACAAACAGCAGTTGAAACCAATGATGCAGAAGGAATAATGAATGCTAATGATCAATTAACTCAATTAGCAGTTGAAAAAGAAAAAGCGAAAATAAAAAAAGAGCAATTTGAACAAGAAGAAAAAGCACAAAAAGAAAATCAACAGACTCAGCAACAATCACCACAACAACCTGTAGTACAGCCTTCTGCAAAAGCAGAAAAATGGGCAGAAGATAATGAATGGTTTGGAAATGATCGCGTCATGACAAATGCTGCTTATGGTATTCATGAAGATTTGGTGACACAGGGGTTTGACCCGGAGTCTGATGAGTATTACAATGAAGTTAACAAACTCATGAGAGAAAATTTTCCTCATAAGTTTGCTGATGAAAGGAAACAACCCGTCCAAACTGTTGCCTCTGCGGGGCGTAAACAGGAAGGACGCAGAACTGTGAAACTCACTCGTTCACAGGTGGCTATTGCCAAAAAATTAGGAGTGCCACTAGAAGAATACGCAAAACACGTGAAGGAGTAAAAAATATGAAAGAAAATCTAGTAAAAACCTCACGCGCGTCACAAGAGAATAAGCCACTAAGGAATAAACCTTGGACGCCTCCGTCAAGTCTGGATGCACCCCCTGCACCAAAAGGGTTTGTACACAGATGGATAAGAACCGAACTCATGGGTCAAGAGGATACAGGTAACGTATCCAAAAAACTTAGAGAGGGTTGGGAGTTTGTGAGAGCCGAAGAAATTAAAAATAAACTTGGTGATCATAGTTATCCAGTGATACAAAGAGGACAATATCAGGGGTTAATCGGGGTTGGTGGCCTTGTGTTGGCAAGGATACCTGAAGAAATAGTAGAGCAACGCAAGCAGTATTTTCAAAATATTACTGCTGATCAAGTAAAAGCCGTTGATCAAGACATTCTAAGGGAGCAACGACCAGAGATGCCTGTTAATATTAACAGACAATCTCGTGTAACTTTTGGTGGTGGTCGTAAGTCAGAATAATTTTTTGATAAAAGCCATCGCTGTAATATTAATGCC
>NZMJ01000095.1 GCA_002692855.1 Maricaulis sp. | reverse complement strand
CTATCTTTAGGTTGACCCACATACTCAGATTTATATAACTCTAATAAAATCTTTTTATTTTTTTTCTCTCTCTCTAACTCTCTTTGTTCTCTCTCAGCTTTCCATTTCTTTACTCGTTCTTTTGCTTTATCCTTTTCTATTTGATTGCTTTTTTTAATATCTTTGACCCATTGAGGAATTGTGTCATTAGGGTCTACTTCTTGATAATCGCTATTAATTATTAAATCGTGATTTTTTTCACCATTTTCTTTTACCCATTCTTTAGCTTTCTCAATTGCAACATCTATATTTTTTGATAAAGTTTTAACATACCAATCTCTAACAGTACCATTATCAGCTTCAAATGAATGTCTCAAAACATACATTTTNTTGCCACCAGATNTATAGTAATGNGNTTTGGCATTAGCTATATCATAAAGTTCAACTCTTTGTAATTNNCCAGTTGTAATGTAATAATAATTGTTTGTCATTTTTTTCTCCTTTATTATTATTATTAATCTTGGTTTAACCAGTAAGATTGNTNTATTTTNANANACTCTNNATCATCATAATCTGNTNNTTCNNNNCCATCAGTCCACCCAGTAGCTTCTNTAGTNNAAAANNNATNATTTACATAAGTGTTNANATACNCATNAAAAACNTCTNTANNATNTCTNNGANACNCNATNTCNANAAACTANANNAGCTAAATCAGNNGTATATTNATTTANACCANATTTAANNAANANTTTNGGATTNTGTTCNTNAAGATANCTTTTGATTTCTTTTACAGATAAATTCCATATTTCTCTGCCATTGCTAGTTCTTGATTCTAAATACTGTTTNTTATTCATTTTTTTCTCCTTTGTTGTAATAATAATAACATCTAATCACTTCTAATGTCAACATTGCAAAGATAAAAAATAAAACTTATCAACAAAATGCCCACAAAACCCCAGTTTTGCCATGTATTTTTCTTTTTACTTTTTTGAAACCACTTACCAGTTGCTTCGAATCGTCTCTGGCGATTCNTATCCATTCTCCAAAGAACGGTCTATAAGTGCGTAAGATATGATGCCTTGTATTTCATTNGCTGTACCAGCAGTCATTTTCAACACATCTCCTTCTTCCAATACCAAAGTTTGTGATATAATTTGTCTTGTTGTATTGGCTGCTATAGATGCATTATCAATTCTGAATGTAGCTGTTGCACTAGTATCAGTTACTTGTGTTGACAAATTTACTGNTCCTGATGCTCCGTTATGTGCTTGTATTTGTTTAACTAAGCATCGCCCATTTGTTGGTGCTGTTAACACAGATATTGTACCAGTAGAGTTTAAATTAAATCCAGCATTTTTATATTGTATTGTCATGATATAAACCAGTTAAAAGTATTTTGTTCATTCTTAATGTCTTGTTGATAAGAGAAATTTAATTTTTCTACTATTTGTTTTATAGATAAATTTATTAATCTTTGATTTTGTACATCATATTCCATTTTGGGTTCAGGTAAATTTGTAACTAGTTTAGCCATTTTTTTCTCTCCNNATAGNCTCTTTGCATTGTTTAGCAAGTCTTGCAACTTCTGTCTTACCCATAACTTTAGCTCTTTGTTCCATAACAGTTAATATTTGTATTTTTCTTGCAAACGATTTGTTTACTCTTTTTACTTTTCTACAAGTAGCTTTAGCATCCGATAAAGTTGCGAACTTTATAGAGACTGTATCTTTAGGGTTTTCATCTGTATANAATCNTCTACCACTACCCTTTGGTTTTTTNCCAGTTCCTTTGATNGGGTCTTTTCTCATTATCTTCTTCCGTCAGGTTGCACATCAGCACGAAAAGTTCCGTACCTCCAATTTTCCGATGTAGTTACATTTTCTACTTTAAAATTTACTGCTCTTGCTCTTGCTCTTGTATCAACTTTTTTTGTNGATGAAGATATAGTAAAAGGTCCTAAACTACTACTAGCTTCTGTATCNCTTGGAAAATCTTTNAGATTTATAGTAATTTTTGCATTACCAGAAAGAGCTCGAAAGTCTGGTATAAATCTTCGTATCTTCATAAAAATTTCTCCCTCTGTAACTACTCCAGATTCTTGAGCTTTAACTTCAAAATCTCCACTCTGTATTGAACCAACAATTGCCACACTACTTCCATCCGAGGCTACTTGGTCAACACCTTTTTCGTGAGCATATAAAGTTGATGCACCGTTCTCAGCAGTGACACCTTGGATAGTTGGAAAACTTGGTGTGCCTGNAGAATTGTATTGTGTNGCATAAGGATTATCAAAAATTGTTTTATCATAATAAGTTGTTCTATCTAAAGAACCTATAGACCAAGTGCCTTCTAAATAATTNTAAGATACCATTCTATCAATTTGATTTGAATCAGCTTTAGGATAAAACCAATTTATTTCGTTGAACAATGAATTGTACCCAGCATATATAATNTCGTGACTACTAAAGTTTAATCCTAAATCACCGTCATCTACAGTTGTAAAAACAAAGTCTTCAACAGAGCAAGGTATTTTTTTTACTGTACCATCGTATAAATAAAAACCACCAGCTTGACCCATCCAATACACAACACCATTTACAGCGACTACTGCGTGTTGACCTATAAGACCACAATTACTTCCTACTTGTTCTAATCCAAAAGTAAAAGGAGGTCCTACAAACCTCATNGAGTAAGCTGCTGTGTTAGTTAATATTAAAGTATAACTTCCTGCATTCACTCCTCCAACTATTCTTGTTCCAGTATCTAAACGAAAAGTTCCTGCTGTATTTGTTGATGTCGGAGTATAGTCTGTGTTGTCCTCTTGTGAGGAAAATCGTATAAACATTTTATCTTGTGAGGCTGTGCTACCTATNGTTGTTTCAGTCCCTAAGTGTATTAAATGTCTATCCCTATCAGATACCAAAGTCATCACACTCGTAGTAGGGTTAGAGGATATTGCTGTTGCTCTTGTTGTTAATGCTCCAGAGGCTGCTGGATTCCATTCAAATGTTTNATTGTTTCTTACTGTAGCAACTAAAATTTGTCCGTAATTATCTANTGACCAATTACCTGGTTCTAAGGTTACCACTGCACTAGTTGTCGCCTCTCCCCAACCAAAATAGTCTGATGCCTCTTCTACCGTTGTACCGTCACTATGAGCTGAAGTAGATGTCCCAGAAGCTCCTCTAGTAATTCCAGTTAAATCATTACTACTAACTCCACCATATGTAATTAATTCTGTACCTACCAATATTGTTCCACCATCCGATGAAAAACCAGTAGTAGANGTTAAGGTAATACTAGTGCCACTTCCTCCAGTACCAGCACTGTCGTTTAATAAAGCACCATTTAAAGTNGTNGTAGTTTTNGTAGCAGTTTCTCCACCATACAANCCAGTNCCAAAACCATACCCTTTTTTTTGTATTGCATCTCCAACAAAAAAATACTCATTAACAGTAACACTACCAGCTGCACTCATACCAGTGCCACTTTCATTTGATGCCATTGTAACAGTAAAAGAATCAGAAGATGCTGTAGTTACTTCAAAGGTATTCGTAGTGAAGTNTGCTGTTGTAAAACCTGTTGCACCACCACCTGGTAAAGTAACACTTGAAAAAGTTAAAAGATGTCCTTTTTGTAATCCATGAGATATTTTATTAACTGTTACCGTAGNAGAACCATTACTAGAACTAAGTGTACAAGAAGTCAAAGCTGTGGCTAATGGTGATACATCGTAAAATGAACCATCGTAATAAACAAATAAACCTCTGTGTGTGCCAACTGCAATATATTTTCTACCATCCAAGTCTGACCATATATGCATAGCTCTTGCTACTCCAACAACTGTTGTATCGGTAGTTTGTTCCCAACCACCTATTTTTTCTGGATAACCATAACGAAAACGAACATTATCACAATCAATCCATTTTCCCTCAGCTCCAGTTGGAGTGACTTGTTTGTTAATACCAGGTGCTATTTGTATATCTGTTAAAGGCATACAAGTATTATAAAGTAAACTAAATCAGTAGTAAACTAAAGAGCTGTCAATATATGTAGGCTTTAAATCCATATGNTTAGTAGTTTNTTNAAATGCTAAACTAACATCATTTACAACATATTTATAATTGTTATACCAAAGCTCATTAAATAAAATTGTTTCCTGATTATAAGGTCTTGATACCCAAGAACAATCATCTGTAGTTTGTATAGGTGCTGGATGATTGTTTATACT
>NZMJ01000094.1 GCA_002692855.1 Maricaulis sp. | reverse complement strand
TAAGATTAGCCAAACGACCTCTAGCTCTTGTATCAATTTTTTGTGTTGATGAATTAATTGTAAATGGACCCAATTGAGATGATGAATTGGTATCAATCGGAAAATCTTTTAATCCAATAGTTATAACAGCATTACCTTGTAAATTTTTAAAATCAGGTAAAAATCTACTTATTCTCATTAAAAATTGACCATCTCCATCTTGTGGAATATCGAAGTCTCCAGATTGTATAAATGCAGCAATAGGAGTTTCAGTACCGTCTAGATCTATTATATTTGTTCCAGTCTCTTGTGCAAAATATTTAGTTGCACCAAATGTGTTTGTTGCACCACTCAAATTAGTAAAAGTAGGAGTGCCTGTCGTTGTGTATTCCGTTGCATATGGAAGATCATAAGTAGAAGCATCGTGGTACGTGCTTCGTGCTAGTGTCATCACTGACCAAGTATTCTCTACATAATTGTAAACTACACTTCTATTGTTTTGTGTAGCTGGATCATTAAGTGGTTTACCAGAAGGATAGAACCAAACTATTTCATTAAACAATGAATTGTGTGATGCATAAATAATTTCATTTGATGAATAATTAACACCAACATTATCTCCAGTAGTTGTAAACACAAAGTCCTCAACTAATGATGGTAAAAGTTTTACGGTACCATCGTATTTAAAGAACCCTCCACCCGTACCCATCCAAAATACTTGACCATCTGCATATACAACTGCATGTTGACCAATACATCCACAGTTAGAACCAACTTGTCTTATAGAAAAAGTAAATGGTGGACCTACAAACTGCATTACATACGCAGCAGTATCAGTTAAAATTAAATTATAGTCTTTACCAGATACAGCAGCTACAATCTTATTCCCGGTGTCCAGTCTAAAAGTTCCTGCTGTATTAACTGAAGTAGGTGCATAAACATTGTAATTTTCTTGATCACTAAATCTTATGAACATTGGGTCTTGTGTTGTATTATCACCTATGGTTGTTTCAGTTCCAAAATGAACAACGTGTCTATCTCTATCAGACACAATTGTGAGTCGTGTAGAAGTTGGAGCACCCGTCATTATTGTTGCTCTTTGTTCTAAAGGATTTGCAGCTCCTGCATCCCAAACAAATGTTTTACCATCTTTAATTGTTGCAATAAGTTGTTGTCCAAAATTATCTAACGACCAAGAACCAGGATCTAAAACAACTTGTGTAGAGGTACTACCTTCTCCCCACTCATCAGATCCCCATGTATCAGTTCCCCAACCATAACCATATGTTTGAATTGTTGGCCCTATTTCCTCATAAGGATTTATAGATGCGCCTCCAGCACTAGACATACCAGTTCCTGTTTCTGATATTGCCATAGTAATTGTGAATGAATTGGTAGCAACTGTTAAAACTTCAAAAGTTAAAGTTGTAAAATCTGTTGTATTATATCTTGTAACAGTAGACTCTCTTACTGCTGTAGTATTGGCATGAGCTACTGCAGTAGTACCGTTAGTCCCTCTTGTGCATCCTGTTAAATCATTGGATGATTTACCTGAATATGTAATTATTTCATCTTCAATTCTAACTGAACCTGAAGATGAGAAAGATGATGCATCGGTTAATGTAATTGTTGTTGCACTATCAGTTATATCCCCGTTAAGTGTTGTAGTTGCTCCCGGTACAGTTACTGAAGTAAATGTAACATATTCTCCAGCTGTAAGATTGTGTGATGCTTTATTAACAGTCACAGTTGATGAACCATTTGNAGATGTAAATGTTGCTCCTGTAATTGCAGTTGCTAAAGGTGTNATGTCATAAAATGCATCTTCATAATAAATATATAGTGCTTTTGATGTTCCAAGTGCTGCGTACTTTCTGCCTTCTAAATCGTTCCAACAGTGTTGNGCTCTTGCAGGACCAGAAATTGTATGTTGACCTATAGCTTGAAAACCACCAATTTTTTCTGGTTGACCATATCTAAATCTTACAAAATCACTATCTATCCATTGGCCTTCTGCACCTGAAGGCGTATCTGATTTATTAAGTCCTGGTCTTATTTGAACATTTGTTAAAGGCATATTAATTCACTTTCAAAAATCTATATTTAATTTCACCGTTTCCACCACTCGCTCCAGCTGCAGTAGTATTTTCAGTTCCATATTGTGCACCTCCTCCTCCACCTCCAGATCCTCTTGTACCTGCAGTTCCTCCAGTTGATCCTCCTTGAGGAGATCCAGCACCTCCAGATACATTTCCATCATAAGAAGCTCCTCCAGTTCCACCACCTATTTGACAGTTGTCACCACTACAGTTTCCAGGATTAGCTCCTGCTGCTCCATTACCACTATCATTAAATGTTCCCGTTGGTCCTGATGTATTTGTTGTAACTGCTTTTGTAGTNCCATCAGAGTCTCTAAAATTACCAGAGGTTATAGCAGTTCCTGAAATTGAATGTGATCCTGCNNTTCCTGCAGTGTTACTTCTTAAAGGTCCTTGTACNCCTCCNCCAGNTGCTGAGCCTCCACCTCCACCATTTAATGTAAACAAACTTCCTGTGGATGAACCAGACAATGTCGTATTTGTTCCGGCACTAGAACTTCCGCTGTATCTATCACTCGCAGCATTATTAGCAGCTCCCCCTGATCCTACAGAATAAGATATTGTTTCACCAGAACTAACAGTTAAAATTTTATCAGAAATATATCCTCCTGATCCACCACCTGCACCAGCAGATTCTCCACCGGCTTTATCATAACTAGCACCACGAAAACCACCACCACCTGCACCTACTGCAAATTGAATATGTATAGCATTTGCTTGATCAGGTACTGTAAATGTACCAGAACCAGATGATAAGGTAGAATATGCTGTTGCTTGAAAAGCACTGAATACTAATCGCCATGTACCTGAATCTTTTGCATAAACTTCATCCATTTCCTGCCAAGTGCCTGAAACTTTTGCATATACCTGATCTGCTTCTTGGTAAGTTCCAGATACTTTACCAAACGTATTTGCCATCTAAATTCCTATGTTGAATATTTAAACCAAATGTCACCATCACTACCACCAGATGGACTACTTGTACTTATTGTAAATTTTCTTTGAAGCTTCGCAGCCGTAACTGCGTCATCAGCTATTTTGGCNGTGGTCACATTTACGTTTGAAATTTTGGCTGTCACAACAGCATTGTCTGCAAGTTGTGTGGATTGAATTGCATCCGCTGCAACTTTGTCGTTGTTTACTGCATCGTCAGCAATTTGTGCAGTGNCAATTGTACCACCTAAAGTATCTAGTGATACTTCGTTTAAGTTTGTACCATCAGAATAAGCTGCATAAATCTTTGCAGCATCTAAAGTAAACCCAGTTCCAGAAGCTGTTTTAATTGTAAGATTAGTTGGTCCANNTACAGCAGTGCAATCAAATATGTAAAATTTTTCTATTGAATCTGGTATTGTAACTGTAGTTGCACCTGAAAGAGTTACTGTTGCAAATTTAATGATCATATTTCTTGCAGTAGAAATAGCTGCATTACTCATAACTAAAGCTGTTGTAGAGCCACTTGAAATAGAAATAGACTCAAAACCAGCAATTGCTTGTTGTATTAAATTTAAATTTGTATTTGTTTTAGTTCCCCATGTACCAGCGTTTTCCCCGGTAGCCATAAGTTCTAGTTTAAGATCTGTTGAAAATGTCGATGCCATGTCGGTATTATATCCTTTCTATGCTGCTATATCAACCTCAGTCCAAGTGTTAGAAACTCCTTCATTTACCTCAGTCCAAGTGTTAGATACACCTTCATTAACTGCAGTCCATGTATTAGTCACATTTGGATCTACGTTTGACCAAGCTGTAATAAGTGGCGATCCTATACTTGTCGTTAATTGAGAGCCTGTAACAATTACTTCTGTATTTAAATCTATTGTTACACTTCCAATCGCTGTAGAAGCAGAACTTCCTGTTACATCTACTGGAGTATTTATATCAATTGTTTCTTCACCAAGAGCCAGTGTTCCTTGTATTCCTGTAACGCTTACATCTGCATCAGCAGTCGTGGTCACTGATCCTGTAGCCGTTGTCAAATCATGTTCAGTAACGACCACGCTTACATTTCCATTTGCACTTACAGAGAATGTTCCAATTGTAAAGTTAGCTTGAGAACCTGTTACACTTACGTTAGCATCTCCTGTAACTGTCTCTTCACCAAAACCAAAAGTAAGTTGAGATCCTGTTACATTTACAGGTGTGTTTAAATCAACTGTTACAGAATTTATAGTCCCTGTTAATTGAATTCCAGTAGGGCTAACAATAGCATCTGCTTGAGTTGAAGATGCACCTATAGATGTTGCAAGTTGAGAACCAGTTACAGCAACACTTACATTAGTTCCTCCTAAAGAGGCTATCGGTGATTGTGATATGGTGGTTATACCAAGCAATTTAAACTCCTAATATTACAAAGGAGACAGTGGGGTGATTGGTGGTGCCACTGCCTCCATCGTAATATTATATCATCGCTTAAA
>NZMJ01000093.1 GCA_002692855.1 Maricaulis sp. | reverse complement strand
ACTATCCTGTTAGAAGTCTTGAAGTAGAAAATTTAGATATTGAATTAGATTATGATTTCAATTTCCTCGCCGTAGCGCAAATGGGACCAAGGAAAAACATTCCAAACACAATCTATTGGTTTATAGACGAATTTCACAATGAAGAGGTTGGACTCGTACTAAAAACAAACACAGCCAACTGCACAACACAGGACTTTGTAAGAACTGAACGAAATTTAAAGTCTATTACAGACAAATATCCAGATCGTAAGTGTAAAATTTATTTACTTCATGGTGATCTGACATTGGAAGAAATGAACAGCCTTTATACCCACAAAAAGATTAAGTCTTTTGTCACCTTTACCCACGGCGAAGGGTTTGGTATGCCGATCTTTGAAGCAGCATACCATGGCTTGCCCGTAATCGCCCCTGCTTGGAGCGGACAAAATGATTTCCTGTTCGCCCCCGTTAAATCTGGAAAGCAAAAGAAAGCCAAAATACGACCCCTATTTTGCAAAGTTGATTACACTATGGCAAAAGTACATCCGTCTGCGGTCTGGGAAGGAGTTATTCAAGAAGATTCTGGTTGGTGCGAAGTTGGGGAAAAAGCTGCAAGGAGAAGTTATCGTGACATGTTTGATAATCATCCAAGATACAAAAGTCAAGCAAATAAACTTAAGAAATATTTGATTGAAAACTTTACAGAAGAAAAACAATATGAAATGTTCGCTAACCATGTTCACCCAGAAGAAGAGTTTGAGGTAGAGGACTGGTTGTCTAATTTAGATATTGAGGATCATGAATAGAATTGTATTTATCGCGGACTTTTTTGCACAACAAGTACCAGGCGGTGGTGAGTTAAACAATCACGAACTTATACAAATATTAAGAAAAAGAGGAATTGAAGTTTTAGAGATAAACAGTCAAAACGTTTCACCTTCTTTTTTACAACAACAGCCAGAGCACACAAAATATATTGTTGCCAATTTTGTTGCATTAACTGAAGAAAGTAAGCACGTTCTACAGTCTCAAAAACAGTATATTATTTATGAGCATGATCATAAATATGTAAAGACGCGCAACCCTGCTGACTATGACAATTTTATTGCACCAAAAAGCGAAATTGTTAATTATGATTTTTATAAAAATGCAAGTGGTGTTATTTGTCAAAGCACATTTCATGCCAATATTGTAGAGTCTAATTTAAAATTAGAAAACATCTACAGTGTTGGCGGTAATTTGTGGTCTGCTGAAATATTAGATTTTATGTACAAAATTTCTCAAAATGATAAAAAATCCACTTGTGCGATAATGAACTCTAATAACTGGCATAAAAATACTGCTGACGCTATAAAGCTCTGCAAAGTAAAAGGTTGGCAATACGATCTTATTCCTAATCTAAAATACAAAGAATTTTTGATTAGACTGGGAGAAAACAGAAAATTTATTTTTCTTCCAAAAACACCTGAAACATTATCCCGTATTGTTGTAGAGGCAAGAATGATGGGTTTGTCTGTAATAACAAATAATTTAGTTGGTGCAACCAAAGAAAACTGGTTCTCCCTTAAGGGCGTTGAGCTTATTGATATTATGGTTGGCAAAAGAAAAGAAATTCCTGATTTAGTAGAGAAGATATTAAAGTGAAAGTTTTTATTAAACATCATCCTTCATATGCAGGTAAATGGATTTATGAAGGATATGGAAGAGCATGGAAAAAACTTGGTTATGATGTAGAATATTTTGAACACTTAGCAAGCATAAGAGAAGGTGGAGATTATTATGTTATGACCACTGATTCTTCTATTAATGATAACTCATCACTTAATGTTTTAGAAAGGTCAACAAAAAGTTTTATTTTTGCACAACCAAATGAGTTTCCTAAACCCTGGGGGATGCATCCAAATTTTGTTTGTTCAATACAAGAAGATCTTATAAAAGAAATAAATAATATTGATAGTGTTGTCCTTTGGACATTTTTAGATTCAACAGAATATCACAAAAAATGGAAAACAGTGCATACAATTCCATTAGCATTTGATTCAATTGGATATGTACCAGAAGAAAAGCCGTCCTTTAATAAGTACGACGTTTGTTTTGTCGGCGGTTGGGCTAATAATGGCTTTAATGAAAAACAACAAATAATGAAAGACACATTTTCAAAGTTTATGAACACTAAATTAAAGTGTGGTATTTTTATCAATAAGAATTTGTCTCATCAAGATGAGTGCAATTTGTTATATAATTCAAAAGTTGCTTTGAACATTCATGATGCATACCAAAGAAAACTTGGTTTAGATACAAATGAAAGGACGTTTAAATCTCTAGGTTTAAATGGTTTATTGGTATCTGATTCTATTTCACAGTTAAGCAATCTATTTCCTGAAGTGCCAACTTCATTAGACGCACAAGAGATAGTGAACTATATTATTGAATATGTGTCATATGATTATAAAAAACTACGAAACATTAAAGAAAAAAATAGATCCATGATTATGCAAAAACACACATATATTAAACGAGTCGAAGAATTATTAAAGTTATGAAACCAAAAGTCTCCATTATTATTCCCACTTATAATTCTGAAAAATGGGTAGAAGAGTGTGTTTTGAGTTGTTTACAACAAACATACAATAACATTGAAGTTATCGCAGTTGACAATGAGAGTGTCGATGGAACTGTTGATATATTAAAATCAATCCAGAAAAAATACCCAGAGCTTATTTTATCAAGTGCAGAGAACATTTATCCAAATTGTTGGGATGAAGCAAGAGCAGAGGGCTTTCGCTTAATGTCTGGTGATTATGTTGTAACTATTGGTTCCGACGATTACATTGACACCAAGTACATAGAAAATTGTATGAATATTGTATTATCAGCACCAGACAAAATTAAGGTTTTGCAAACGCCAATTCAAGGAATAAAAGAGGAAAATAATATAAAAATTAAAGTAGGCTTAATATCACACACATATTCGTCAAAACAAGAATTCAAACAGCTATGTCTTACAAAGTGTCCCGTAAATACTCCCTCGGTATTGTATAATACAGAGCTTTACCGCTCTGGTTTACTTGATACTAAGCCAGAAACTTATGGTGGTGCAGCGGACTACGATTTATATTGCCGACTTATTGATAATGGTGTTTTTATTTATTCCATCCCAAAATGGCTTGGATTTTATTATCGTTGGCACCCTGAACAAGCAACATGGAAAGTACATAAAGAACAGAAAAACTATGATAAAATGATACAAGATTACTGGAGAGAGAAATGGAAGATGTAGTTTTGTATAATCGTATCTTAGATATTGCTTACAAAAATAAACTTTCACATTTAGGAAGCTACTTTTCATCTGTTGGTATTATTGATGAGGTATACTCTGCAATGAAAGAAGAAGATATTTTTATTTTATCCTCTGGGCACTGTGCATTAGCTTTGTATGTTGTCTTAGAAAAATATAAAGGTATTGACGCTGAATATTTATTTAAACGCCATGGAGGACACCCTCATCGTGCTGAAGAAGATAGTTTGCATTGCTCAACAGGATCATTAGGTATGGGTATCACCGCAGCAGTTGGTAGAGCAGTTGCAAAGCCGGATCGTATGGTACATTGTTTAATTAGCGATGGGGAGTGTGCAGAGGGAAGCATTTGGGAAAGTCTTAAGTTTATCTATGAAAATAATATTAAAAACATTCGTATCTATGTTAATGCAAATGGGTACGCTGCTTACGATACGGTTGATGTATCTTATCTTACGACTCGGCTCAAAGCTTTTCTTCCAGATATAACAATATTCCACACTGATACAAATGTGTTTCCTTTTCTTAGAGGCTTGAATGCTCACTATCATATTATGAGCGAGAACGATTATCACTTAGCTAAAGAGGTTTTAAATGAGAAAACAGTTTAGTGAAAAATTACATCAAGAAATGGCAAAAAATAAGGATTTATTTTTGCTCACTGGTGATTTAGGTTATGGTTTATGGGATCGTATACGAATTGATTATCCAAATCGTTTTTATAATGTTGGCTCTTCTGAACAGCTTATGATGGGAATGGCAGCAGGCTTGGCTATGGACGGTAAAATCCCAATTGTCTATTCTATCACTCCTTTTTTACTTTATCGTCCATTTGAAACAATAAGGAATTATGTTGATCATGAAAAACTTCCTGTCAAACTTATAGGAGGCGGTCGTGATAAGGATTATGGCTACCTTGGTTTTTCACACTGGGCTGAAGAAGACAAGCAGGTAATGAAGGTGTTTAAAAACATCAAAACCATACATCCAAAAAACATAGAAATTATGAATAAAAATTTTAATTGGATTCTTGATAAAGAAACGCCAGTATATATGAATTTGAAAAGATGAAAATATTATTTACCTCTAACAAAACTTATCGTGGAGCCCTCGACGGTGGCTGGTGGTATTTTTATTTACCACTTAAATCATTAGGTCATGACATATACTTTTATGATACAGTAGAGGGTTGCGAAAAAACATACGCAGAAATAATTGAATCTTTTAAACCAGATCTTATTTTTTGTATTATGACTGGTGATGCAAATATAGCACCCAAAGAACCATGGCAAGATATTTTGAAAGAAACACAATCAGGTAGGACAAAAACATTTAATTGGTTCTGCGATGATACATGGAGATACGATAATTTTTCAAAAAAAGTATGTCATTATTTTAACGTATGCTCAACTCCTGAAAGATTTAGGGCTGACGATTACCAAAAAGATGGTTATAATAATATAATCGTTGCTAATTGGCATGCTAATTCTGATTTTTACCAACTAAAAGACTTCAATAACAAGACAAATGAGATAGCGTTTATAGGTTTTCCAACGCCATCTAGAAAACAGTTTTTTGATAAAACAAAAGTTCCTTTGAAATTTTTAAGCGGCATTTCACAAGAGGAACTTTTTACAGAACATTGCAACACAAAAATAGGTGTCAATTTATCAAAGAACGACAACGACCCTTTTAAAAAAACTCAAATGAAGCAAAGAATATTTGAAATCCCCGCAGGTGGCGGGTTATTAATGACAGAGTATCACAGCGGTATCGAAGAATACTATAAGATTGATAATGAAATTATAACGTTTTCAACGATTGATGAATTTGCACAAAAAGCAAACTATCTTTTAAATAATCCTGCGATATGTAAAAAAATATCCCAAAATGGATATAATAGGTTTTTAAAAGAACACGAATCAAAAATTAGATTGTCAAAGACTATAGAAAAAATTTCACAAACATGAAAATTTTAATAACAGGTGGAAATGGCTTTCTTGCAAGAGAGTTAGCGTATTATTTTACGTCTAACTCTCATACTGTTATCACGACGAATCGAGCCTCACTTGACCCTACAAATTACGAAAATACAAAAGCATTTTTTGAACACATAGAGGTAGATGCCCTTATACATACTGCCGTCAAAGGTGGAAAACGAGGATATCAAGAAAGCATGCAAGATATGATTGACAATCTTGTAATGTTCCAAAATCTTCAGAGATTTTCTAACAAATATAACTTAATGTTCAATTTTGGCTCAGGCGCTGAATTTAATAGGTTTAAAAACCTTAATATGGTAAAAGAGACTGAGATATTTAATTCACTACCGCCTGATTATTATGGATTATCTAAAAATATAATTTCTAGAGAAATTGTACAAAATTGTGATAATGCTTACAATCTTAGACTTTTTGGCTGCTTTGGAGTCTGCGAGGATTCACAAAGACTATTTAATACAACTTACAATAGATTTTTTAATAACAAAGAAGCCATCTTGCATCAAGACAAATGGATGGACTATTTTTATGCTCAAGACGTTGGAAAAGTCATAGAGCATATTATAAAAAATCACTCAGAGCAAAATATACCAAAAGATATCAATCTTTGTTATGAAGAAAAGCACAAACTTAGTGATTACATTAATAAAATAAAAAACTTGATGAATGTTGATCTTGGTGTTATAATACAAGACAATACACATGCGTACTCTTATGACGGTGATGCACAAAGGCTTAAGAGCTTAAATATTGATCTGTACGGACTAGATAAAGGATTACAAGAATGTCTGATAAAATGGAACAAATCTTAGAACTTGTCTCTCAATATGTTAACGAGCGAGAGGACAAGTGGGAGCCAGGTAGCGACTGGGTTAGCTACTCTGGTCCACATTACGACAAAGAAGAATATCTTGCAGCTATTGAGGTTCTACTCAGTGGTTGGCTAATCTTTGGAGAAAATGCAAGAGAATTTGAAAAAAAATTCCCCTCTCACTTAGGCATGAAACATGGCTCACTAACCAATTCTGGCTCCTCTGCTAATCTCCTTGCTGTAGCTGCACTAAAGTCCAAGAATGGATATAACCTTCCACAAGGATCAAAAATTATTACCCCAGTCGTTTGTTTTCCAACAACGATCAATCCGGTTATCCAGAGTGGCTTCCAGCCGGTATTTGTTGATGTGACATTGCCTGACTTAAATCCCGATTTGGATCAGGTAGAAAGGCTCCTTGAAAGCGATCCTGAGATTCGTGGAATTATGTTTGCTCACGTTCTTGGAAATCCTCCTGATATGAATCGCTTGATGGCGCTTGTAAAAAAACATGATCTTATTTTTGTCGAAGACGCTTGTGATGCACTTGGTTCTTACTACGACGGCAAGAAGCTTGGTTCATTTGGTCACATCTCCACATGTTCGTTTTTTCCCGCCCATCACATGACAATGGGAGAGGGCGGGTTTGTCGCAACTGATAGTGCCAGGATTCGTAAAGCTGTAGCTAGTATTCGTGATTGGGGGCGTGCTTGTTATTGTAACACTTTAAAGCCAGGTAATGTTACTGCCGGAACTGCCTGCGGCAATAGGTTTAAAAACTGGCTTACAGGCATGCCTGAAGCAGTATATGATCATCGATATGTTTTTGATGAGATTGGATACAATCTTAAACCCCTTGACTTACAAGCAGCTATGGGTTTGCAGCAGTTAAAGAAGTTGCCAGACCTTGATGCCGCCCGTCGAAAGAACTTTGCAATTCTACAACAAATCTTTAAGCCTTACGAGAAATATCTTCATCTGCCACAGGCAACTGAACTTTCTGATCCTTGTTGGTTTGCTTATCTGTTGACTGTAAAAGAGGATGCCCCATTTGATAGGGCAGATATAGTTGATTATTTGGAAAACGAGAAGATTCAAACTCGCTCTTATTTTGCAGGTAATATTCTTGCTCACCCTGGTTACAGGCACCTTGCCGAGCCTTATGGAGATCTAAACTCTATGTTTCCTGTCGCAGGACTGGTGACCACAAACTCTTTTTTCCTCGGCACATTTATTGGCTTGACCGAAGAAAAACTTGCATACATCAAAAAGGTCGTTGATTCCTTCTTTGGCACGGTGCGATGAAAATTATATACGTCACAGGCTGCCTTGGATTCATCGGCTCTTACGTTACCAGAAAATGCCTCCAAAAAGGTTGGATGGTTTACGGTGTTGATAAATGCACTTACGTTGCAAATCGAGCACTATTAGAGGAGTTTGATAAATACGACAACTTTACTTTTTTAGAAAAAGATATTAAAGATCTTGACCATCTTTACGATTGCGATTATATTATTAATACTGCTGCTGAGTCCCACGTCGGAAACAGTATTATCGATAGTGAGGACTTTATTAGCAGCAATATCATGGGTGTTCGTAACCTGCTTGATTTGGTTCGCAACAAGCCTGAAAACTGCAACCGTAGACCAATTATGTTTCACTTTAGCACAGATGAGGTTTATGGAGATATTGTCGAAGGTGAACACACGGAAGAGCATTTATTACACCCCAGCAACCCCTATTCAGCCGCAAAAGCCGCCGCAGACATGCTTGTGCTGGCTTGGGCAAGAACTTACAATGTAGAGTATATCATTTTACGCCCAACAAATAACTATGGCATTGGGCAATATCCAGAAAAACTAATCCCCCTCTCAGTGAAGAACATGATGCGAGGACTTAAGATTCGTCTTCACAATAACGGTACACCTATTCGAAATTGGCTCCATGCCGACGACACAGCCGAAGCAGTCATGGCGATTATTGACTCTGGTAATGTTAACGAGATTTATAATGTAGCCGGTGGTTTTGAACAAACAAATGCTGAGACTGTCAGAAAGATTGTATCTGTACACCACGACACTGATGACTGGAAACGGTTTGTTGATTTTTCATATTCTCGTCAAGGACAAGATGTCCGATATGCTTTAAATGACGATAAACTAAGGTCTCTCGGTTGGAAACCTAAAAAGATTTTTGACGAGGAGATTGCATCAATTGTTAAATACTATAAAACAAATTTTATTTGGTAATTATGAGACTTAAACAAGAAGACTTATTAGATAGACACAAGGGAAAACCAGCAGTTGTTTTTGGTCATGGTCCAAGTTTATCTACAGCCCTGCCAATCATAAAAGATATGCAAGAACAACAAGATATGATTTTGTTTACATTAAATGATTGGTATAAATTATTTGATATTGGAAAGAAAAGCCCAGACTATTGGGTTTTTGCAAACAGCGATGCTACAATTCATGCTCACCAAGCATCAATTTTACAGCATAATTCAACAGTGTTATTTTCTGACACGGTGGATACAGTGATATCATATGATGAGCTAGATACAAACTTTAAAAATTTAAATTACTTTCCATATGATCAAAGACACTTTAAGGGACATAGCTGCACACAAATTTGGCATAACTTCTATCAACACTATTTTAGAGAACAAAATAATAATTTTACCGAATATGGTAATAACGCTGTCATGTGGGAGCCAGAACATCCTGATCGAGGAAATGCTCCAGCAATTCGGTGGTTTAACCCAAACAAAATCACACCATACACCTACAACCGTTGTTGTCAGAGGATTAAAAGTATAAAAGCTCTAAATAAGGATTTGATGACTTTTATAAATTGTGGCAATACAAAATTTAAACATCAAATAACTAACTGGGAGCCTGGTGAAAATTCTAGATTGACTATACAGGAAGAATTACAAAGAAAAACCAATTACCACGAACAC
>NZMJ01000005.1 GCA_002692855.1 Maricaulis sp. | reverse complement strand
CTACTAGTTACCCCGCTGCTGGCATCCCAGTAGTACAGGGCACCGCCTCTGGCAACAAAAAACAANTCCTCACCAAAGTTAGCCTGACTCCAGAGCCTCATGGGGGCCAGAGTGCTGCCGCTTGTGCCCCACGTACCNCTACTCCAAGTACCTGCACCCCANCCAGTAAAAGGNACCTCTATCTCATTACCTGTGTTTATCTGNTATGTGCCTACCGTGCTAGACCCCCCGTTACCTGTATCGGAAGAGTTAGCCAACACAGCGTTACCACTAGTGTCTTTGGCTTCTATGGTGTAGGAATCGTCGTTTATGCGNGTAGCTACTTGATATTCTTGATTTAATACGGCTGCGGTNATATTGCCGCCTAATGATGCTGCACCAGAAAAGGTCACAAAATCGTTTTGCACTGCACCATGAGTTGTGTCAGATACAGTAATAGTGGCATCNCCGTTGGTAGCAGAAAACGTAACATCGCCTGCCGCTGTGGTTGCTCTAATAGGNGTAATATCATTGTAAGCCCCACCTTTCTCAATGTAATACTTGAGGTGAGTNCCTACAGAAACAAGATTCTGAAGACTNAGNGTAGCCCANTTNAACAGNGAGCGTGCAACACCCAGATANGTATNNGAAGAAAGCTGCTCCCATCCACCTATTTTCTGAGGTAGGCCACGTCTGAANCGCACCTTGTCGGTCTCGTACCATTGACCTTCGGCGGCATANCGGGTGGTTTCTCTGTTTACACCCGGTTTGAATTGTAGTTTTCTGACAGCCATTTAAACCTCATAGCACATATTCGCCACTGGCAATCATGTCGGTTAGCTCTATAGCACGGCCACCAACTTGTTTTGCCCACCTAGAGTCCAAGAACTCTGTAGCAGCATTACTATAATTACCTGCTTCCATAGCAGCTAATGCGCGTCGAAAGCCACGTAAACGCGTGGCTCCGAGGTTAAATGCAATGTCAATCATAGCATCTTTTCGGACATCATCAAGATCGCTAAACCAAGGGTATTCCGAGGCTANCTCCTGCATCACCCTAAGNATGTCATTTTCTAAGAGGAAATTTACCTCTTCNTCAGANAGTCCGATGCCNTTCTCTGGGTCGATATTACGCCCAATACCTACCGTCCAGTATCCTTCGGGGCATTTGTAGGCCACATGACGACTATTAGTTTTGACCTCACCCTCGTGACGCCTTAGCATTTCTAGCAGTTTTTCCATATCTTTCATTTCTTAGAACCGCCGTAGAAAAANGCNGCACAAGTACCCANAATACCGGATAGCTGGCCTAGCACGAGTGANATAATAGTCTCGTCGTTCTGATCGTGGGGCATTATGGTTACTGCCATAACGTAAGCGCCNTANAACAGCAACGCTAGTATNCAGAACACTTTTGGAGTCATGTCTTCAGCAAACTTAGCCCTAGCGTCCTTGCGGTCTTCAACCTCAGTTTTGAACGCTTCGAGATCAATCTCCATCTCTTTNATGCGGTCTTTGAACTCCTTATCAGCTTGTTTGAGTATTACAGCCTTTTCAGGCTCCCGTTCAATAAGGTCTTCAATTTCGTTTGCTGTAGCGTCTGGTATACCCAGCTTGGAAGCAGCCATNTTNACTGCCATACCAGCCATCGGGCCTCCTGCTGCACTAGCTATAGTAGGAGCAAGAGATTTAAGTAGTCCGCCTAGTTTCATTTAAATAACAACACTAGTTGAATAATGAGTCTTAAATCAGCTATCGCTTTTGTCCACGCCTTCGGCGTTTTCCTCCGCAACAATCTCNTCNATNGTGTCNCANACATCAGGNACTACNACNCCNGCNGTAGCAGACANAGCNGANCNACCTACNGCTCTNATNCCNTTNTANAACTGNGAGCAGTAGATTTCTTTGTTNTCGATGACACCCTGCACTGATGTNCAGCTAGAAAGNGTTAACAGCATTGCGATAGCTANNATTCTCATTAACTTGCCTCCANAANTTTTTTGGCTTCTTTGTTGATCGGTTTCACATTGTCTTGCTTGTCTTGATTCTCTAGGAACTGTTTCAGTCTATCTTTGTAGCCGTCCATCATGTGGTCAGCTATCCGGTCTCTCAGATCACCCCTGTCAGCAACTCTGGTGTCTTTGCTGGGGTTTATGTAGTCCGGGCCGGTATTGCTGAAGTACAGCATAGTCTGTGAGCTTGATGGGCCGTAGCAAAGGCGTGGGATTCTAGCCACCATATCGCTGCCCTGCACACAGGAGATTTGATTATCAAGAGTCATTGGCTTCTTGAAGCCTTTGAAGAACACGTTTGGCTTACCGAAGGTAACCAAGTTTATATTGTCGTGTTTACCGTTCAACATGGAGGCAGACAACTCTGCCAGCGCACCGCCGAGGCTATGTCCGCATATCAGGGTGCGTTTCTTGGGGTCAATGTGTTTCTTAACTTCTTTCCAGACTGATCTGTGGGCCATAGAAAACCCACCGTGGCATAGTCTACCCGCGTATGGCACGGGCACTACAAAAGCATCTGTCAACCAATCCCTGCCCTGCTGTGTACCCCTGAAGGCAATGACATCTATAGATTTACGTTTTGCTATATATACTGTAGTAGATGTCCACTTACTTTCGATTTTGATAGCGTCTTTGTTGCTATCGTTATAAGCCTTCATAGCCCAGCTACAGGCCATATTCAGCAGTACGGGATCGAGTTTCATTTGTCAGCCTTGTTCTCTAGTCTTTTGAAAATAGCACCAAGCATTTCTTTAATTTCGCGTATGTCCTCGCGGTAATCATCCTTGGCAACATATTTCTCAGGTATCTCTTTTAATTCTTGGCCTAGTCTATCCAACAACGTAAATATACGAGTGTAGGCCCACGCAGCCAAAAACCCCGCTATGAGGATTACCGCGTCAAATATAATCTGTCCTGTAAGTTCCATTATTCTACTGTTACGCTAGTAATCGCTAGTACAGTAACCATTAGGAGGCCCAGTATGCCGCCAATAACCGCTATGTCGATCATCGCTGCNCTGTTCTGAGCTTTCTGTCTAGCTGCTGCAATGCGTAAGTTCCGTATNTTTGCTCTTTCACGAATCATGTCGTGCCAGAGATTTGCGTTGCCCGTCCANTAGAACAGGTCTTTNANTTCTTTCTCTANCTGNTCTGCTTTCTTCTTCTGAAGCGTTATCTCTAACGCNTGNCTNTCAACAGACTTACCACCAAACAGNTTTTCTATTTTGCTGGGGTTNGTGGCNTTCTGCTCAAGNACACTNACCTCTTCNCTAGCATCCCAGAACTTACTCATAGCTCTGGTCATNTCACCNAGTTCTCTACCNTCNTTTACCGCCGTTTTCATAAAGCGGTATGCAGAGGCGCATATTTGTACTGCTGCTACGATCTCNGCNGCCATTAGTAGATTTTCACCCCGTCTTGAGTCGGGTCTACCAGTATTGGCTTGCAGTATGCTGTGATTGCTGCGGAGGGACTGGGTGAACCTCGCTGTCTTAGTTTTGCGGCAAAGCTGTTACAGGTGTCGATACTACGGAAGCACATAGCCTCACGACAATCATCGTTGGCTACTTCAGCACCACCTATCGTCATTATCAAAACAAATACGTGAATCACAACTCATACTTCTTACTCAGGTTCAGTAGGCCAAGTAACAGTGTGTGGAAAACCAGACTGAGCAGGGACATCCCGTAGTGCTTGACGGTACGTAGTCCAATCCGCTGACATAGTTACATCTGACAGGCCCATCCAATCTGTTGCTGCTAATCGAGCATCTCTATCTGTTCTGACTGCTGTTGCAGCGTTAGTGTCTAATTCTGCTTGATAGGCAGTTTCTTGTTCCGACTTTGTTGCCTCTTCGGTGTCGGCAAACATATCTTGCTCGACCCACTTCTGCACCCAGTTGCCGTTAGCATCTTGTTCAGCGCCGTCACGAACAATTACTTTGTAATCACTAGTAGTGTCTGGCTTGGGGGTTTCAAATACTGGGTCAATGCCTAGCGCGTCATGCACATTGTCATTCCACACTTTTGGCAAAGACATATTTGCATTGAGTTTGCGGATTTCGCCTTGAGTCTTTAGCTCACCGCTTGAACGTACTCTGTATTCCATGATTACCTCTATGCTATTGCTAAGAATAAATATTTTTCGCTAGACACATTGAGATCATTTGAGCCAGAAAGCGCAAACCCACCGGCATAAGGATCAATATAATCTGTACTAGTTACTTCAGTGCCCGCTGCGTTCCACAATTGATACGGATCATTACCTGCAACAATCCCTCGGGCGCTGTCATAAACAAACCAACCACGCGCTTCGTCACGACTTTTTATGAGAAGAAACCGCGCTGTCCCAGAAAAACCGCAATCAATATTTTGAGCAGAGCCAGTGCCAGTGTATGTCCCACACTTACTGACACCGGGAAGAGTGGCGAATAAATAGGCCACATACGTTCTTGAACTTTCATTTACATAGCTACTGCTTGACGCACTAAAGTTTATCGCGGAGCTTGTGAAAGACGTAAATTTACTTGAGTAGTTTGAAGTGCTTTCTGAATTAGTAGTATTTAAGAACATCGTTGCCGTGGTTGCTGTGGAGGCTACCAACCAGTTATCAGACATGTTTGTTGTCTTAAAAAACGCTATTTCTGGTGCTACTTCTAAGTTATGCGACATAGCTCTTGCAGAAGAGTTACCTTGATACGAAATTATATCCATGAATTTTCTTGCACGACGGAAATAATGCGTAATGTAAGTGGCGCTCGATGCGTTTACATCAGCGTCCGTTCCGACCGTGTGTCCCGCTTGATTGAAACGAGTAATGACATTAGTTCCGACGTTACCCGCTGCGGAAGTGAGGTAGGTATACAGTCTTCGCTTAAACCCTCTAACCCTATCGAAAACCAAAGGTTCATAAGCCGCACTCCTGCCTTGGTTAACCATCAGATCATGTGGGAAACCTGCGCTTGCTGCTAACTCTCTTCCCGCAGTTGCGTTACCTGTATAAGCGTTTGGAAAGAAAATCTCAGTACCCGCTTCAGGGACTTTTTGAGGTCTCCTAATTGCAACGTAAATGTAATTGCTACTCGCAGTCAGCGACCAAGCATGTATGCCAGATTGATAGACACCTGCTCCAACACTACTACTCGCATTAGAGCGATTTGCGGATAAAAATTTAGAATCGTTTTGGTAATAGTGAAGACCGCGCAGATAATCCATGACATACCAATCACCGTTAGTTGAAGAGTCTCTGCGTTTGAACATTAACCACTGAGGTTCAAAACCTATATCTACTGTTGCAGCACCACCTGAATCAGAAGAAAAGTGCCCACATTTAATTATTGCTTCATCGCTGTCCTCACCAAAATCTGCCTCGCCGTTAGCAAACAAATAGGCAACGTAAGAACCCCCACTAGCATTAACGTTAGTAGATGTACCAAGTGAAAACTCCGTTGCTGTGGGCGCGGTATCATTCCAAGCAGTATCAGAATCGACCTCTGCGTCATTCTCATTGAAAACAATATATTTAGTTGCTGGGTTTACACCGCCGTTGGCACCAACATGGTACGCCCACCAATCTTTCGTGCTGTCTGTTCGCTTAACAAGGATCATACCGGGCACACTACCCAGATTATGACTGACGGTTGTTGCACCACCCGTACCCGTGTATGTGACTACATCGAAAAATTTACTTTGCTTCCTAAAACTCCAAGAGTCATAGAAAGTGTTGCCATCATTTACAAGCGCACTAGCGGTGTTGAGCGTAAACCCAGTGGAAGTAAAAGTTTGAGTAAATGAGCCAGTGGCTTCTGCAACAGAACTATTCGACCTAATGTATTTATTTACTCCGCGTGCAGTATCAAGCCAGACATGCTCATTAGTGCCACCTGCACCGTCATACGCTTTGATCCAGAGCAAGCCACCCTCGCCGTCCAGATCAATACCCGTGGTCAATGTATGTGCAGTCTGATTGCCTGTGTAAATGTGTGTTGCGTACACATCCTCTACGAAGACAGCTTCCCCTGCATTACCTGAAGCTGCTTGTAGTAATTTATTAGCTGTACTCATAGTTAGCCCATTGCTTGACCAGCAGTAAATCCGTAGTAAGTGGTTCCGCCGTCGTAGGTGACAAACACGAATACATCAACACCGCCTGATGTAGTGGTTAGTGTAGGCGCAGTGGCTGCCGCCCAATCTACACTGGAAGGCCATGTAATAGTTCTGGCTGTTGAATCCTGTGTAACCTTCAAACTAAACGCGCTGACCTTACCGCTCGCAGCGGGATTGCTGAATGTGTAGGTCACGTTCTCGGAAAGGGTATGGGTGAAGTTGTCACCATCTCTAAGATTAATAGTAGCTGCGTTAGAGCTTGAGGTAATAGCGGTAGACTCTTCAATCTTTCCGTTATCAAAGGTCACTACACCGTTAGCATCTGATGTAACGATCCCCGATGCCTGTGTAAGACCAAGAGTGTCTGGAAGTTTTACAGTATAAGTTGCAGCGGCGCTATGTGCTGGCCCTTGCACTGTTACCCCGTGGCTATTGGATTCGCAGTTAAAACGAATAGTGCCTGCATTTGTGTTACCGTAAAGCTCGGTAAA
>NZMJ01000092.1 GCA_002692855.1 Maricaulis sp. | reverse complement strand
GTGTCCCTCGTACTTGTCTGTGTCACTCATTCTTCCTCCTCCTGTGCTTTCATTAGACTCAACACAAACTCAAGGGCTTCACACCAGCCCCTAAGTTGGTCTTCTTTGTAATGACCGTCCGGGTAAGCCTCCCAAATAGCCTCACCCTCATCTCCTTTTTCGTCCAACTTTTGTTTTATTTCGTTTCTCATTTTCTTATTCCTCTCTTCCAATTTCTTGAAGTTCATGTAATGGTGTTCAACGTGTAAGTCCCTTAACTTCAAGTCCTCATACTGCTCCTTGAGTTTCTTGTACCGCACGTATCTGTTCCTCACATCCTTACCGTAGGTGCTACCCAATGTGCAAAGGACTGTCCATTCGACACTATCTCTAAACTTCTCTGCGTTTGTCAATTCCTCAAAACCAGCAGATGCGTAGCTCCTTCCGTCCCTTGTGCTTTGCGACTTGAGCAACTCCTCCTCGCACAACTCAAACCACTCATTGCGTGGCATCTCCCTCGCTTCNTTGTCCCATGTGTAATCCNTGNTCTCATCGTAATCCTCNATGTCATTGATGTCAATGTACGNTGTNANCTCATCCTCAAGCTCACGCAACATCTGCTCATACTGGTTCTTACTGCAATCAGCCTCGTACTCATAGAAGTCTGCGAGTGTGCGGGCTAGTATGATATCCCCAAACCACTCCTTGAAGTTGAAGTCGGGGTCTGCGTGCCTCAACGTACCCATTCTTGTATCTGCGTAAAATATCTCCTTACTCATTCAATCGCCTCCTCTCGGTGACTATGACTTTCTTTGACTTCTTTTTCTAAATCCTTAATTCTCATTTTCAATATCTCAATCTCCTTCTTTGCTTTCCTGTACGCAATCCATCCACCGCTCATTCAGTAATCACGCTCCCACTTTGCCTTGTGCGTCATCATGAAGAAGCTCTCAGCAAGCTCCTNCATGAATGCGTAGTCACTACCCATCAGACTGCGGTGCGCACCATCGAACCAGTCCATGTACCAATACTCGATGCTTCCATCATCCACATACCTGAACTCGTCCGAGGGNCCNCCNNATGACAACTGGTATCGCCAGTAGCCTAGCGGTTGCTCATCGAANGTGTTCGGCTCAACGTAGTCGAAGCTCAGTCCGTGNTNGTAGATTGACTCGCAATCAATCTNGTCCCACTCNTCNTCCGCATCGTCCTCGTAGTCCTCGCCTTGACACCACGCATCGTACAATCTCCTTAGCTCGTNNATCCTGTCGTTCATCTCACCAACAACNAAGTCGGCGCATTTCTTTGTTTCTTCATTCATCTTTTCTTCATTCATCATTTTCTTTCCTCCTTCANTNNTTTNCANTCTAGACTTATTTAAAGTAAATCTCCTTCTACNTATTCGGATAACACATCTTTGGGTAANTCACCCGAATCTACCATCGCCTTCAGCAAGTCGTTGAGTACGCTTGTGCGCTCCCAAATCTCACCACCATCCAGTATCGCCTTTATCTCCTTGCGCTTGCTCTCTACTATCCTGTTGAACTTCGCATCAATCGTATTCTCAATCGTCAGGTACACAGCCCACACAGTGTCCTTGTCCTCTGCTCCAATCCTACTCACCCTATCCTCGGCTTGCTCTTCGTGTGCGGGAACCCACTCCCTCTCAACGAACAGCACCGTGTCAGCTGCGGTGAGCGTAAGACCCACACCTGCTGCGATTGTGGAACAGAGAAGCACATCAAGCTCGTTGTTCTGGAATGACTCCACAATCTCCTGCCTCTTCTTGGGAGCGACTGAGCCATCTATGGTTGCTATGCGCAAAGCCCTGTTGTGTCTTGTCCTGCCTTTGTTCATATCCGATTGCCTCATCTCATTCATCTTCGTCTCAATCATCTTGTGTATCTTCAGGTGGTGTGAGTACACAATGATGGGTGTGTCATTCTGCTCAAGGTACTCAAGAGCCCATCGTGCTGCGGGTTCTGCCTTCATCTCTCCGCATCTGTTCCTCAAGTCAGTCAGCATATTGAGTACGTAACCCGGTGGTCTATCGTCACTCTTCATCCCCCTTGCCCAAGTCTGCGCAGCTCTCCTGTACTCCTTGAGCATGTCAGCGTCAGGTGTGACAACCGGGTACTGCCTCACTTTGTCGGGTAGGTCAGGCAACACTTCCTTCTTCAGTCTGCGTATCATGAAGTCCCTTGTCTTCTTGTGCAACTCATCTTGGTTCGACGCACCATCAACAACCCAACCGAAGTCACCCCTGTAACCATCGCAGTACGTAGTCACGTAGTCTTGCCACTTACCTTTCCACTCTGTCGGTCTGAGCATTGATATNGTGTTCCACAACTCAATCGGTCTGTTGGGTATNGCAGTACCGGAAAGACAGATGACACACTCAGCCTCTTCTGCTACTTCCATGCACGCNTTNGTTCTCTGCACAGGCTTGCTCTTACTACCACGATTCTTCAGGTAGTGTGACTCATCGAACACAACCGTCTTGAACCTACCTAGTAGGTTGTCCTTCTGCTTGGACATCAAATCGTAGTTGATGATTACGATGTCCGTATCTGGTATGGGACTGTTGGTTTTCTCAACAACATCCATNGTGTACACATTGGATAGCCAAGTCTTACACTCCTTNAGCCAGTTGTACTTCACAACTGCGGGNGANACAATCAGTGCGGGCATNTGCTCAGGGTGAAGTCCCATGTACGCAATGGCTTGCACAGTCTTACCAAGTCCCATCTCATCACCAATCAACCATCGTCCGTTGGACAGCTCACCAAACCTTACACCAGCGTACTGGAATGGGTAAAGCTCCATGCCATCTGGGAACACCTCGCTCAATCTCTGCCTCATGGAGTCAATCACATTCTCGTCACTGAGGGAAGGCGCACTGCTTATCGTTATCCTCTCGGCCTTGTTCGACACGTAGTTGTTCACTTCCTCAATGGACATGACCATAGTGTGCAACTCAGCATTGAAACTCATAATCTCATCTAGGAAGTCACTCACAGTAGCCAGTGGCACTGCCCATTCCTTTGTGTCAGGCAACCACTTACCATCGTTTGACTTGGCACTGATTCTAGTCTGTGCATGCACCCCACTACTTGCGTAAGGTATGTACATGGCAACCGCATCCTTGTGCAATCTCACTGTGTAGTCCTGTGGTTGTTCCTCCTTGACCTCTGCACCCTCAAGCATACTGAGTAGTTGCGTGGTATCAAATCCGGCATCGTTGATAATGACAGATGCTTTTCTGATTGTGTCAGTGTCATCCTTGATGGACATACCAATGTGCTTACCCAGATACTTGAACGCAGGGAAGCCAAGTCCACCACTGAGCTGATTGTACAAGTCATTGCGCATACCAAACTTAGGCTTCACAATAATACGCTTGGTCTGTCCAGAGTAACCCTTAGCACTCTGCCAGTCCTCGACGTACCTTGTGTAATACACAGCAGGTTCATTGTCCTGTGCAAGCTCAAGCACAGTGGCTACGTACACATCGTTGATGTTCACAAGTGGTATCCCCAAATCCTCACAGATGAGAGGCACTTGTGTCCTACTGTACTTCTGCAATCTCTTTGCACACCAGTACACATCCATCTGCGTAAGCTCTCTCTTAGCCCCCATCTCACAGAAGAAGTCCCAGTCAAACTTGTTCGGTCCAATGAAGTCCTCACTGTTGGGTGCGCCGTAGGTCAAGAAGTGCTTGACAACTTTGTGCATTGTTTCCGGTGTCATTCTTCCTCATCTCCTTCCATGTCCTCGTCTGTTGGGAACACGAACCCATGTAGGGTCATGTTCTTCCTAACATCTGCAACTAGGTTCAATTCCTCAAGCGTAGCCCACATCATTAGCCACTCCTGTTCTATCTCACGCAACCGCTTGACTTCTGCAACTGTGTCAATCATTCAATCAACTCCTTCAAATCGGATGTTTCAATATCCAAATCTAAGTATGCCTTGATTCCTTTACGCAACCGCTTGACTTCTGTGAGTAGTTCTTCTACCCAATCCACATCAACAACACATTCGTGTTTGCTGATTGAACCTATGTGTCTATCCTCTCTGTTTTCTCTTGTCCATTCTAATTCTTTGTCTATGTCAATCATTCTTCCTCACCTCTAAATGTAAAATATGTCAGCCATGAAGGGAATAGCTAAACCTCTTTTTGATGCACACGAAGTGCATATTTTGATAGTCTTACCATATCCTACTCTTGCCCAAAACCATCTGCAATTAGGACTAACAAAATTCTCCCTACTAAGTTTTACATCGCAATCATTACACGGCGTTCCTACATATCCTCGCTTCAATTTTTTCCATTTGTACTCTTTCATTCTTTCTTCCCTCCCCAATAGACAGGGGAAACCTTGAACCCCTGCTCAATCAGCCAGTCAGCTATGTACTTGGACAACGAGTAAGTGCCATCCATGTCCACAAGCTCCCTGTTCTCAAACCACAGTCCACCTTCTGCGTACCACTCACAATGCTCGTCGTAATACTCAAAGCAACCACGTTGCAGACCGCCTTCCTTCATCGGCCCGACACTGATGTTGATTTCCAATTCCACACCATCCTCCTGTGCAACAGTGCCGAAGGAGTTCTGCGCAATCATGGCGGTGTTCACAGTGAAGGTTGTTCTGCAACCACCCTCGTTCTCAAGCAACTCATCGTAGGATGGATGCTTCTTACTCACCGTGTCCAGCGTAGTTATTCTGCAATCGTTCACTCCGCTTCTGAAATCACCAAGCGACAGGATGCCTATGTACAACTCCTTCAACAATTCCCTAGCAGGTGTTCCGTAATCCTCGTTGATGTACTTGTCCAAAGCCTCATCGCAATCACTGTCGTTCCACCACCAGTT
>NZMJ01000091.1 GCA_002692855.1 Maricaulis sp. | reverse complement strand
ACTAGAAGCTGTAATGAGGTCGCCGGTCAATCGGGCTCCATCATAATTACACAAGACGGCACGGGCTCACGTACAGCATCTTGGAACTCAGCTTGGAAGTGGGCAGCTGGTACTGCACCTACACTTAGCACAGCAGCTGGTGCTGTAGATAGAATAGACTTCTTAGTTGTAGCAGCTGGTAATATACATGCTGTAGCTAGTTTGGATGTAAAATAATGGGATTATTTAATACGGTCAGGATGGGAGCTAGTGGTGCTGGAGATGCTTATGAAATTAGTCGTAGTTTAAGATTTGACGATGACGACTCACCACGATTAAACTTTACAGCTTCTAGTGCTGGCAACAGGCAAAAATGGACAAAAAGTTTTTGGCTGAAAAGAGGACAGATAATGAGANNNTTNTTAACAGCCTACTATATTAGNGGAGCAGATGTTGCAGCGATTGAGNTTNANGATAANCACGCANTNNCAATTTTATGATTTTTATAACGGATANAGATTACNNTTAGTTACAACNCAAAAATTTAGAGATCCAACTGCTTGGATGCACGTTNTAGTTAATATAGATACAACACAAAGTACATCTAGTGAAAGAGCAAAAATTTATATAAATGGAGAGCGGGTAACAAGTTTCTCTACAGAAACTTACCCATCTCAAAACTTAAATGTAAGTTTTAATCAGAATGTTCTTGAAGCATGGGGAACAGAAGGAACAAACCAAAGATTACATTTTGACGGATATCTAGCAGAAATCTATATGATTGATGGGCAACAGCTAGATCCTTCAAACTTTGGAAAAACAGATCCAGTAACAAATCAATGGGTTCCAATAGAATATACTGGAACTTTTGGAACAAATGGATATCATTTAGATTTTTCAGACAATACAAATAATACTGAAATTGGTAGAGATCGTAGTGGTAATGGCAACGACTGGACACCAGTAAACATTGCTTCTTCGCATGATGTTGTACCAGACACACCTACAAATAATTTCTGCACTCTGAATGATATTAATGATAGTAAGGCTGGAAGTAATCGCAATGCTAATTTAAGATATACAGGTGGAGGTGGTAATGGCACTATTGCTAGTACTTTTGGTATTAGCCCTAGCGACTCTAAAGGTTATTACTTTGAGTCAAAAATAATATCAGGCAACCAAGCAAACAGGTTATTTGTCGGTATTGGATATACTTCTACTGACTGGAGAACTCAAGATGCTCGTGGTGCTAATAATGACTCGTGGGTTTTACGTAATGGTGATGGTGTCTTTATTCATAACAGTAGTGTTGACGGCGAAACTTCTGGTGCTGGTGCACTAAGTGTTGGTGACATTATACAAATTGCTGTTAAAGGAAGTAACATATGGGTTGGAAAAAACAATACTTGGTTATTCTCAGGAGATCCAGCAAATAATTCTACACCAAANTTTAATGATGTAAATGAAACGTGGACTCCTGTTGCAGATGTAATGACCAGTAANGTAATTAACTTTAACTTTGGTCAAGACTCAACGTTTGGAACTGGCTCTGGTTATCAAGGTAATACTGATGCAAATGGTCATGGAGATTTTTATTACACTCCTCCTAGTGGATTTTTTGCANTATGTTCAGCAAACTTACCTGACCCTACAATAAAACTACCTAACAAATATTTTGATATTTTAACTTGGACAGGTAATAGTACAAATAATAGATCTATTACTGGATTGCAATTTCAACCTGATTTTGTATGGATAAAGAAAAGAACCTCATCACTTGCACAACATTCTATTGTAAACTCTATTACTGGAACTTCAGATAATAGCACTGGAAACGGTAACGTAGGTGATTTAGATTCTGCGGATTCTGGAGGTGAAGCAGCCAGATCTGCTGGTGGTTTTGAATCATTCGATGCNAATGGATTTACTTTAGGAAAAGGATCTAACGATAATAATGCAGATTCAGCTTATCAATTAAATAATGCTAGTGGTCAGACTTATGTTGCGTGGAACTGGAACGGTGGTGGATCTACAGCAACCAATAATGATGGAAGTATTACTACACAAGTAAGAGCTAATCCAACAGCAGGGTTTTCTGTTATTTCTTACACTGGAGGAGGAAGTGCTGGTACTATAGGTCATGGATTAGGAGTAGCACCTCAAGCAATTATTACCAAAAGAAGAAGTGCTATAGAAGATTGGAAAGTTTTTCATCAGGATATATCCGCTGCACATTTTTTAAAATTAAATGCTACGCAAGTACAAACAAGCAATACTAACGTATATCCAAACACTGCTCCAACATCAACTGTATACTCAGTAGGAAGCCATGATAGTGTTACTGGTAATAATGACACTTATATAGCTTTTTGCTTTAGCGAAGTAGCAGGGTACAGTAAGTTTGGGTCATATACAGGCAACGGATCAACTGATGGCACGTTTATTTTTACAGGTTTTAGACCAGCTTGGCTCATGGTAAAAGCTATTTCTCAGTCATCAGGTTATTGGCTAATGCTGGACAGTACAAGAAGAACATTTAACCCAAATGGCCCTTCTTCAAGTTTATATGCCAACGAGAACTCAACAGAAAATACTTTTGGAAATGCCACAGGTATAGATTTTGTAGCTAATGGTTTCAAAATTAGAGATGATTTAGTTTTTGTTAATGCTAGTAATCAAACAATAGTTTACTTTGCCTTTGCAGAATCTCCTTTCAAATACTCACGTGCAAGATAATGGTTTTTAAATTAGAAGGCAAGACACTTCCAGTCGATGTGCCGTTTCAAACATCAGATGGAACAAATTATCCGGCTAACTGGCTTAGGCTAACAACGTTAGACGAAAAGAAAGCCATTGGAATTACGGAGGAAACAGATTAATGGCGTTAACAACAATTAAAACAGGAGCTATATCTGACGATGCTGTTACTGAAGATAAACTAGCTAATGCTATAAATACAGCACGAGCAGCTAACACAGCAAAAGACTTGACNGCTTTGAGTGCTAGTAATCTAACATCAGGTACAGTTCCAGATGCTAGATTCCCTGCTACACTACCGGCAGCAAGTGCAACTAATTTAACATCAATACCAGCTGGAAACTTAACAGGTACAGTTGCTGATGCAAGAATATCAACACTTACTGCATCGAAACTTACTGGTGCATTACCAGCGATATCTGCTGCAAGCTGCACTAACATACCAGCTGCAAACATAACAGGTACACTACCAGCTATTAGTGGAGCAAACTTAACTAACTTACCCGGTGGTGGTAAGGTTCTTCAAGTTGTTCAGTTTACTACGCATGGTACAAATAATTATTCAAGTGAAAATTTCCAAAATACAGTAGTAGCTGTAGACATTACACCAACTGATAGTAGCAGTAAGTTTCTTATAAAGTCAGTCATACATTTTGGAATAGGAGCCAAGGACTGTGCTGTCTCTTTTAACTGGTCAGACTCACTGCATGCGTCNGGAACAACTCACCCAATAGCACCTATGTCTCCTGATGGTAGTAGTGGTGCATCTAGCTCAAGATTACCAGCATACTGGGGACATGGGTGTTATGATGACGATGATGCTATTGATAATTTTTTNATAGGTAATGCGACTGGNGAATATTTATATACCCCTGCATCTGCTAGTTCAAGTCAACGAACATTTACAGTAATGGTAAGATCAGCGTTTGGAAGGCTTGTAAGGTTTAGTATGAACGCACACCTTAACTCTGCTAACCCTAGAGATATGCGACCAACAAACTCAATTACTGTTATGGAGATAGGAACATGATTTTTACAAAAGTTGATGCCTTAGTATCTTTAAAACCTAATGCTGAATTTTCTTGGGCTGGTACAGAAATATATTCAGAATTAAACTATATAAGTAGCGATACTCCTCCTACAGAAGCAGAGTTAGTTGCAGAGGTTGATAGATTAAATAGTTTAGAACCTATGAGACTTTTAAGAAAAGAGAGAAATAAAAGGCTAGCTGCTACTGATTGGAGAGCTAGTTCTGATTTAACTTTATCTAAAGATTGGACTGATTATAGGCAAGCTTTGAGAGATTTACCAGCTAATGCTAGTCCAACAGTTGATTCTTATGGTGAGTTGGCATCAGTTACTTGGCCCACAGAACCTAGTTAATGGATTTACCCACCATAGTATTACCAAATACGGTACAGATAAAAACCCCCTCTTTACCTCTCCCTACAGGAAATGTTCCCTCATATCAACCTTTGGTCGTACCTCCGAGCGATTTACGAAGACCCGAAGGTACAAAGGAGGTGCAAACAACAG
>NZMJ01000090.1 GCA_002692855.1 Maricaulis sp. | reverse complement strand
TTAAAAAGAGGTTTAGGAAAATTATTAACAGGAGGGGCATACTTATCAGGTTTTAGTCCTAAAATGATAGCAGATGCTTCTTTACCTGAATCTATGATCGTTAAGAAAAACGAAGGTGGCACAGTTGCCCCTACAATGGGTGGAGGAGGAGATATGATTAATCGATTGCTTTCTCCTTTAGTGAACCAAATTGGTATGAGTTATTCTCAACAGAACAATGAAGAACTGCAAAATAGGTTAGATGATTTTAGGCAACAGGTAGGAGATTTAACGCAAACAAGTTTCCCTGATGTATCTTTTGAGAATCAGAATCAAGGTTTTTACTTTGGTAGTCCTCAATTTAGACCACAAAGACAGTTTGAGACTTTTAACCCAGGTGCTAATCAGCTTAGAGCTATTGCTAGACCTGCTGTTTATACTCCACCTACAAATCAAACAAGTCCTTTTCCATCTTCAATAAAGCCAATTAAAAACCTGAACTTTTCAGCAATAAAATCGTTTTTTGAAAATAGACCACAAACGTATAACGAAGGTGGTGCTGTACCGATACAAGGTTTTGCAAATGGTGGTGAGAGTTATACAAAATCTTTTGGTTTTTCACCTGCATTAGAAAAATTAAATCAAATCATTGGCCCCGGTGATAACAGAGGTCCCGGTGGAACTGGAACAGAAGCAGACACAAGTTTTAAAGATTTTATTGGTTCTACAAAATTTGATTATGGAGCTGCTTTTGGTGGTGAATCGGGAAATCCCTATTTAATAGCTACAGCAACTAGCGGCCCAAGTAATTTCGGTGATGATAGCAACGAAGAAAGAGATGCAAATAGGTATCAAACTGATTACAAAAGAGCTATAGCTTCAGGAGATGAAGGAGCTGCGGGTTATGGTGATTATATTCGTGGTCGTAAAGATGTTAGGGCAGATTATTTTAAAGGAACAGAAGCAAATAAAACTTTAGATCCTAACTTACATGATANGAGTATATATAATCAAACTTTACAAGGTAAAGACGTAGGTGGTGTTACTTTAGTTGGTTACACTGACGCTGATGGTAAGTTTCAGCCATTAATAGCTAATGATGCACGAAGAGCTTTAGAGATGGGAATTGTAGAAGGATACCCCGGTTATACTGCACCAGAGGAAGAGACAGCAGACGATCCAACAACCCCTGCAGATCCTACTCCTACTACACCGACAACGCCTACTACACCAACGACCCCTGCTCCTACGACTCCTACTGTAGAGCCGAATGTATCAGAGGTTATAAGGCAAAATGTTGTTATGCCTGTTCCAACGAGTCAANTACCAGTATCTCAAGGTGGTACAGCTCCAGAGATAGGAAGTTTCTCTCCATTATCTTCTGCTGATATTTATGATCCTANTATGTTTNNAGATTTTTCTNTTCCTGATCCAACAGCATCAAAGCCACAGGTTGATTTAGATAAGTTTTTAGGAATAGATGAAGATAAATCACCAACAGCTTTTACTCCAGATCANAGTTTAGAANATTTATTGAGTAGTTATACAGATGTAATTAATTTAAATAGGGGTGGAAATGTTCCTAATGGAACTAACCTAGCGATTGATAAATTCTTATCATCAATGATGTAATGAATAAAATTGAGGATTTCAGCCAATATTTNACAGATGACGAACTAGCAAAGATAGCTCCTTTAGTTGATCGTTTGAATACGCTTGACTCTAGGCTCCANANAGAAAANAGTTTTTTGGATTTTGTTAAGTTTGTTTGGCCTAATTTCATACAAGGTAGTCATCACAAAATTTACGCACAGAAATTACAGGATGTAGCAGATGGTAAAATCAAAAGACTTATCATTAATATGCCACCAAGACACACTAAATCAGAGTTTGCTTCTTACTTATTCCCAGCTTGGCTTATGGGGAGGGATCCCACTAAGAAAATTATTCAAGCAACGCATACAGCAGAATTGGCTGTGGGGTTTGGAAGAAAGGTAAAGAATCTTATTGATTCAGGAGAATTTAGAGAGATATTCCCCGAAGTTCGACTCGCTGCGGATGCNAAAGCTTCTGGCAGATGGTCTACTTCCAGTGGTGGCGAGTATTATGCTGTGGGTGTCGGTGGTGCTCTTGCTGGGCGTGGGGCTGACCTTTGTATTATTGACGATCCAGTATCTGAACAAGATGCCTTGAGTTCAACTGCTTTAGATAATATCTATGAGTGGTATACTTCCGGCCCAAGGCAANGACTTCAGCCCGGTGGTTCATTAATTATTGTAATGACTCGTTGGAGTATTAGGGATTTAACTGCGAAAGTATTGCATAAACAGACAGAAATGAGTGCCGATAAGTGGGATGTTGTCGAGTTCCCAGCTATTATGCCATCTGGTAATCCTTTATGGCCTGAATTTTGGAGTTTAGATGAATTAGAGGGTGTAAAAGCATCTATTCCTATTCCTAAATGGAATGCACAGTATATGCAGAACCCTACAGCAGAAGAAGGTGCTATTATTAAACGAGAATGGTGGAANATNTGGGANAGTGATGANCCACCCNCTTGTTCTTATGTGATACAAAGTTATGATACAGCTTTTAGCAAATCAGATCGTGCTGACTATAGTGCGATTACAACATGGGGTATATTTGAACCTGTAGATGGTGAGGGTGAATGTATTATTTTACTGGATGCTGTGAGGGGTAGGTGGGATTTTCCACAATTAAAGCAAAAAGCACAGGATTTAGAGGATATTTATCAACCTGACATGATTTTAATTGAGCAAAAAGCTACTGGTACACCTTTAACACAAGAGTTNATTCGTATGGGTATTGCTGTTACACCATTTACGCCAAGTAGAGGTTCTGATAAATTTACTAGAATGAATGCTTGTGCTCCTGTGTTTGAAAGTGGTATGGTGTATAGACCAGATAGTAATTTTGCAGAGGAAGTTGTAGAGGAATGTGCATCTTTTCCTAATGGTGAACATGATGACTTGGCAGATAGCATGACACAAGCTATACTGCGTTTTAGACAAGGTGGTTTTATTGTAACACCTGATGACTATGAAGAAGAAGAACGAATATATCGTTCAAAATTTGAATATTATTAAGGAGAATAATATGTTAAAAGGTAATCAAAAGAAATTAGATAAAAATAAAGATGGTAAAATATCTGGTGAAGATTTTAAAATGTTAAGAGAAATGGAAGATGGTGGTAAAGTCCAGAAATTAGAATATGGTGGTGAAGTTGGTAACACTTGTAGAGGTGGAGGAGCTGCTATCAAAGGAACAAAATTTGTTGGTGTTAGATAATGTTTTGTTTAGGATATAAAGTTGAGGTAGGGGTCTTTTGCAAAGTAGTTCCTGTGGATATTTCCCTCCCTACCACAGTTGAGCCGCCCCTACCTCACTAAGGAGATAAAATTATGGCAATAGAACCTCAAACCGGCCCCGGTGGTCTACCAGAGAACATTAATGTTCCTTCTAAAGAACTTACAGAGGCTATGATTGACGTAAACGAAGCGAACATAACGCCAAATGTTACAGAATTGGAAGATGGCAGTGCTATTGTTGGAGAAATTCAAGAAGAAACATTAGAAATAAATATTCCTTTTGATGGTAATATTGCAGAAGCTATGGATGATAGCGTATTAACTGGCATTGCATCAGAGTTAGTTAGTGATATTGATGATGACACAGCATCAAGAAAAGATTGGGAAGAATCTTATAAAAAAGGTCTAGAATTATTAGGGATGAACTATGAAGAGAGAGCACAGCCTTTTGAGGGTGCTTCTGGTGTTATTCATCCATTATTAGCTGAAGCTGTAACGCAGTTTCAAGCACAAGCTTATAGAGAAATGTTGCCCGCGGGTGGGCCGGTTAGAACTCATATACTAGGAACATCTAATCCAGAGTTAGAAAAACAAGCAGAACGTATAAAAGAGTATATGAACTACCAGATTACGTATGAAATGGAAGAATATGATCCAGAACTGGATCAAATGTTATTTTATTTACCGATTGTAGGGTCTACATTTAAAAAAGTTTATACTGATCCTTTATTACAACGTGCAGTGAGTAAATTTATTCATGCAGAGGACTTAGTTGTACCTTATTCAGCCACTGATTTACTAACAAGTCCTAGAATAACTCATGTTATTAAGATGGACTCTAATGAAGTCCTTAAAATGCAGTTAAATGGTTTTTATAAGCAGATAGATCTACCTGATTCTGGTTATGAAACAAGATATAACGAAATTACAGAAACTGTTGATGAAATACAGGGTATTCAACCTTCATCTGGTTCTAAGGAGCTAACAATCTATGAGGTTCATACTGATCTAGATATTGAAGGCTTTGAAGATATAGGTGAGGATGGTGAGCCTACAGGATTAAAACTACCTTATGTTGTTACTATTTTAGAAGATACCAATGAGATATTGGCTATACGTAGGAATTATGCAGAGCAAGATCCATTAAAAAGAAAAAAGGACTATTTTGTTCATTTTAAGTTTATGCCCGGTCTTGGTTTCTATGGTTTAGGATTAACACATATGATAGGTGGTTTAGCTCAAGCATCTACATCTATATTAAGACAATTAATTGATTCAGGTACATTATCTAATTTACCCGCTGGTTTTAAATCAAGAGGTGCTAGAATTAGAGATGAAGATAGTGCGTTACAACCGGGTGAATTTAGGGATATTGATGTTGCAAGTGGTGATATACGAAGTTCTTTGATGCCACTGCCATTTAAAGAGCCTTCAGGCACCCTATACAACTTAATGGGTACTTTGGTTGATGCAGGTAGAAGATTTGCTTCTATGGCCGATATGAAGGTAGGAGAGATGGGTGGAGAAACACCTGTAGGAACTACAATGGCTATTATGGAGCGTGGTACTAAAGTTATGTCTGCAATCCATAAAAGATTACATTATTCTCAAAAGATAGAATTTAGGTTATTGGCTAACATATTTGCTAATGATCCAAAGCCTTATCCATATATGAGCATGGGTACTAATCCTATGTCAAAAATACAGGATTTTGATTCTAGAATTGATATATTACCTGTAAGTGACCCAAATATATTCTCTATGTCACAACGAGTGACGTTAGCACAAACACAATTACAATTAGTTCAATCTAATCCACAAATACATGGCGGCCCACAGGGGTTATATGCAGCTTACAGAAATATGTATGAAGCTTTAGGAGTATCAAATATTGATGCAATATTACCTCCACCTCCACAGCCTATGCCTTTGAATGCAGCTAAAGAAAACCAGAATGCGTTGTTAGGTCAACCATTACAGGCTTTCCCACAGCAAGATCATCAAGCTCATATTCAAGCACATTTATCTATGATGACAACACCAGCTGTTCAATCAAATGCAAATGTTGTTGCTATGTTACAAGGACATATTCAGGAACATATAGGTATATTAGCTGAACAAACAGCACAACAGCAAGTAATGGCATCTATACCACCTGAAAACCAAGCAGCTATGCAAGATCCTAATATTCAGATGCAATTACAGGGTCAAATTGAAATGACAGCTGCTAAACTTGTAGCCGAGATGGTAGAACAATATGCACAAACCATTACGCCACAAAATCAAGAAGATCCTCTTGTTTCAATTAGAAAGCAAGAACTAGCTCTTAAAGGTGCAGATTTGCAAAGAAAGCAACAAGAGTTTGATGAAAGGCAAGATATGGAGAGGATGAGACAACAACAGGACTCTCAATTAGAAAAGGAAAGAATTAATGTTTCTAAGGAAGCATTAGATGATAAAACAAGAATAGCAGAGGAGAGAATACAAACTCAAAGGGATATAGCTGCTTTAAAATCAACTGGCCGTTAAAAAAAGGTAAATACATTGCTTGGGGATATTGTAACTGGCATCCAACTAGTTAAAAAAAGTGTGGATTTCATTAAGGAGAATATCAACACTTGTAAGGATATTTCTGAAATAGCTGGTTCTATTGATGATCTTTTAGATGGAAAACAACAACTAGATAAAAAAAGATCAAAAAAAGATGGGATGTCTTTAGCCGATCAGTTTGGTGTTAAAACAGTAGCTAATGAAATTATAGACGCTAAATTGGCAGCGGAAGAGTTATATAACGTATCTGTTCTAGTGGATCAACGCTTTGGTCATGGTACATGGGCGAACATTATGACAGAAAGAAAAAAGCGTTTAGATGAAGCTAAAAAAGCAGAAAAAGAAAGAATGAGAATTAGAAAGCAACAGCAAGAGGAATTATTAGAGATTTTATCATTTTTATTTTTAGGATTTGTAGGTATTATAGCTTTTTTTGGTTTAGTGTATCTTTTTTTAAATATTTAACTGTTGACAAATTATTTATTGTATGGTATTATATGGTATAAACAATAATATGGAGATTAAAATGACCAAGCAAATTAAATTCGGAGTTCACTTTAGAGGACATTGGGATACTTATACCGTTATTGAGTTAGAAAAATTTATGGAGTGTTCTGAAGGTATTGAACCAATAGAACTCAAAGATCGATACGTAGATTTTTTAGATAAGCTATCTTGTAAAAAAATAAAGCCATCTACTTTAGTGGATGTAGATGTTTTAAAAACATTCCATGATGATGTAGATAATCGTGTTCAGATCGATTATAGAGAGGATAATTTAGATCCTGAATATGATTATGAACTTATTCAAGGTGCTAAATACTGGAACACAGTTCTAGGTAAATTCACAGGCCATTTAAAAGCACATGGAGTGCTAAAATAATTAGATAAAAATGGAGACTAGACATTACTTTATTAAATTAGCTATAATGGTAATAATAATATTACTAGCATGGGCTGAAAC
>NZMJ01000089.1 GCA_002692855.1 Maricaulis sp. | reverse complement strand
GTTTAAACCAAAAAAACTTGAGTCACTTGCTTATAATCCTTATTCTAAATATGTAATGAACATTACAAACCTAAGAGATCGCTACTATCAAAATGAAACGGCACAATTTAGACTTTATACTCGCAACAAAGATTGGCAGCCAACTATTTATGTTAGGGCAAGCGAGGTTCCTGAAAACCTTATTATTGACAGCGGCTCTTTTAAAGTTACTAGACTTGTAGACAACTTAGATGTCATCCCATTTGGCACAGGAAGTGATAGGCACACTGAATTATCATTTGATGTTAGTGGTAGCTACTTTGAGCTTGATATGAATTTATTAGAAGCAGGATATGCTTATGGAATTAAGTTTGCATTTTATGATGACTCTGTGCAGAGTTGGAACGAGTATCCAGATATATTTAAATTTAGAGTAGAGGAATAACATGTCCACAAAGGATCTTTTTAACAGAAGTTCACAAGTTGTAGTATCTTCGAGCCTCAAAACTCTTTCGGAGGAAATTGAGTCTCCAGAATATATTCAAGAGTACATCGAGCAGCAAGACAGGCTTGAACCCCACATCGATTTTAGTGATCCAGCAAACTTTGCAAAATATGGATCTGCTAAAGAATACTATGATAAATCACTCCAATACATTTATGGAGAATATCCTTACGATGGTTCGCTAAAAGAAAAAATTAAATGGCGTAACGATGCTACACTTCTTGACATATACCTTTACGATAATCGATACCCTAAAACAACAGGATACGCAGTCCTTGCAAGCGATGGCTGGGGTACAAATACTGGTAGCATTGTTGTGGGCTATGGTGCCCCTGCAACTGGTGATTATGAATATATTAATGTAAAGGGCGGTCCTAATTCAGTTTATGGTTCTTCGCTTGGCACAGCTTCCCTGGCAGGTGTTTTTGATTCAAGATCAAATATTTTTGATCAAACAGTCACAGGCTCCTCGGGTCCAGTTTCTGCCACTCGTGAAACAAATTTAAAAACAAACTTAGATAACGGTGTTACTGTTGAGTTTTGGATGAAAACAGGTTCTTTGGCAACTTCTTTGACACAGAAGCAAGTTGTCTTTGATATGTGGAACGGACAAGCTTCTTCAAGTGCAGACTATGGGCGCTTAAGAGTCGAAGTCGATGGAACACGCGCCTCTTCTCCATTTATGGTCACTGTGTTATCTGGTGCTCTTGGTTTAAGCACCTCCTCTGTTGAAATTGGATCTACCTTAGACTTAAATTCATTTTCTGACTGGCAGCACTATGCACTTAGTTTTGCAAACAGCGGCACTGATATTGAAACAAAGCTTTATGTAAACGGATCTTTAATTGAGACAATAACAACTGGTTCAAACATTGGCGAGATCCGAGAGGACTTACAAGCCAATATTGGTGCGCTGCTTACTGGAACATTTAATATGTCAGCAAATGCTGGTCCAAATCTTGGTTGGGGTAAGCTTTCAGGCTCTATCGATGAATTCCGTTTTTGGAAAACTCGTCGAACTGAAAAACAAATAGCAAGAAACTATTTTACAAGTGATCTTGGTGGTGGTACAAATACAGACACAGCTAATCTTGATTTAGGTATTTACTATAAATTCAATGAGGGCATTACCACTAACACTACAACCGATAGTGTTGTACTTGACTATTCTGGTCGTATTTCTAATGGAACATGGCAAGGGTATCCAAGCTCTAATGCTCGTAACACAGGGTCAGCAATTAATTCTGCTTCAGCCGGGACAGAGGAGTTAGATCCAATTGTTCGCTCTAATCATCCAAAGATTGAAAATCTTGAAGCAGAGCTTGAATTATCTGGCACGACGTGGGATTACGAAAATAACTCTTCTTTATATTTTACAATGCCTACTTGGATTATTGAAGAAGATGAAGGCAATGGAACAACAGGTGATTTAAAAAAGCTAACCCAAATCATGTCAACCTATCTTGACAATCTTGATCTTCTTGTTGGTGAGCTTCCAAAACTTAATATTGCAAGCTATCCAAGCTCCTCTGCTTCTGGTAAATTATTTAAAGTTTATCCTCAAGTTCAAACAGCAGTTCGTTCTTTTGGTCTGGATGCGCCTGAACTTTTTTCTAATGGTAACGTTTTAGAGTATTATCGTAATCGCGATGAAACAAAAGAATATGAGGAAGACCTTAACACAGTTAAAAATTTAATTTATAACAACATTTACAATAACCTTACTGATATCTACAAAGCAAAGGGAACTGAAAAAGCTTTTAGAAATTTAATTAGATGCTTTGGTGTTGGTGATGACATTATTCGAATTAATGCTTACGCGGACAATGACACATACAAATTTGAAACCAAGCGCCGATCAGAAAGCTACAGAACAAAAACAGTTAACTTTAATAACGCAGACAATTTTGCAGCAACCGTTTACCAATATGCTGACGCCTCAAATCCAAATAGTGTCTCTTACATATCGGGATCCTCCACAGACAGCAAAACATATGAAGACAGCTTTCCAATTACAATTGAAACAGAAATAGTATTTCCTAAAAAAGTCTCCCCATATACAAATTCAGAAGACATCAATATTCCTTTCAAAGACAACTATACTGAAATATCTGCTTCTTTGTTTGGTATGCACACTCCTGTTGTTTCTTCTTCGATGGATGGAACTGAAACTGATTTAACATGGAACACATCTGACGTTGCGAACTTTCAAGTATTCGCAATCAGAGACCAGGTTGAATCAAGCGATGTCAAGTTCATGCTTACATCTTCCAATCCTTTCCCGATTCCTGAACTTACAACGTCTTTTTATCAGAATACATATAACAATGAAAAGTGGAATTTTGCAGTAAGAATTAAGCCCCAAGGATATCCTCAATCTTTTGCCAGCGGAGCTTTAGACGCCGATTATACTGTGGAATTTTATGGAGTTAGCTACATTGCTGACCGAAAAATTCATGAATTTAATATTACTAGTTCTTTTGCAAAAACAACAGCAGAAAATTTATTAACTTCTCCAAAACGTCTCTATGTCGGCGCACATAAAACTAACTTCACTGGATCAACATTACACTCTACTGATGTAAAGGTTGCATCTTGTCGCTACTGGTTTGATTACCTTGATAACTCTGCAATTCAAAATCACGCAATTGACCCAGGCAACTTTGGACACCCAAGACCTAACCGCAATACATATCTTCTTGAGACAGATTTTCCAGGTATTCAAGTACCTGAAATTGAATCTCTTGCACTTTACTGGGATTTTCAAACTGTAACAGGATCAAGCAATGGCAGTGGCGTTGCAACAACTTTTGATGGAAAATTTACCGTACAAGATGTGACATCTGGTTCTATTGCGTTAACTTCTCGTTATAGTTGGCTTGGTCCAATTCTTAAGTACCAGCATACTGGGCGAGGTGATTTTTTCCCAATTAACTCAACTAGTTCAGTAGAAACACAATATTTGTATGCTGCAAGGCAGCAGCTTCCCGAGGTCGTATTTGGCGATGACAACATCCGCGTATTAAATCAGGAGGAAACAGAAGTCTTTACAAAGGAAACTAGACCTACTAAAACATACTATGCCTTCGAGAAAAGTATGTATCAGGTTATTTCTGATGAGATTATCAATTATTTTGGGTCCATNGCTGATTTCAACAACCTAATTGGTGACCCTGTAAACCGCTATCGCCATGAATACAAAGATTTAAATTACCTTCGTCAGTTCTTCTTCGAGCGAGTTTCAAATACACCAGACTTAGATAAATTTATTAATTACTATAAGTGGATTGATTCAACCCTCGAAACTATGTTAATGCAACTTGTTCCTGCCTCAGCCCAGTTCAGCGATGGTATTGATAATGTTGTTGAGAGTCATGTATTAGAAAGAAATAAATATCACAGTAAGTTTCCAACATTAGAGTTTAACACACCCGATCCAGAAGGCGGTGCAGTTAGTATTAATAAACATCTTTACAATTGGAAACAGGGGCATCGTCCAATTTCTGGTTTAGAATCAGACAATTGTTTATATTGGAAAGAAAGAGCAAATAGAGAAGAAGTCCCACTTAGTAGTAGTGTTCAGCCAGTTAATAGCAATAGGAACAGTATATTATCTGCCTCGCTACAAGTCTTTGAAAGACGTTGGACCACACCATATCGCTATACACTTGAAAAACATAAAACTATTCACGGTGGCATCAACTACTCTGAAAACAAAAAAACTAATTTTTATCGTGGCGTAAATTACCCACATGGACCACGCACAAGTATTGGGCTCCCCACAAACGTGCTTATTGCTTATAATGCTGAAGTTATACCGCTAAAAGATTGTGATGACAACTTAGGTCCAGTTGAGTTAAAAAAACAAAAATACTCCTTTGGCACACGAACTGGAAATGCTAAAATTTCTGGCTCTTTTGATGGAATTAAGGGCGAAATTACAATGCCATTCAATATTCTCTCTGCTTCTGAGGGGCTTGGTGGCTATAATATTCAAATTCAAAATGGCTTCTTGTCTGGTTCACAGTTAGTCAATCTTCACTCTGATGCATACGGTGATAGAAACGAAACACCTATGCAAGGTCCGTTTACAGAAAAATATGTTGGCGGTCACCAACATCGCCATGTAAGATTAAATAGTCATGACCCAAACCGCGTGGGCGGTGATGGAGCGGGAGCACCAAATAATCTTGACGGAATGTATACTCGTCCCGAGGGCTGGCGCTTGCTCCTTGGCGGATCTCCGCTGGACCTTTCCGGCGCACTTGGGATTACTGGACCCGACTACGGTGGACCTTATCCCGATCCAACAAGATTCCGAGCTTGGTGGTGGAGAGAAGAGACAGCAAAGCGCCCTGTTAATATTCGCAACATTTTACAAACAACAGCCTCAGTTGATTCTGTACTCTCCGGTACATTGCAGTTTGGTCCTATCGGAAACTACGAAAAGACTTATCAAGTTGTTCAGACTTCCGGTCGTAGCACAAACAACTTCTGGTTTAACGACAACGGTGCAACTCTTCCCGAGAGATATGCAAATGACAACCCAGCTACCACAAATGTTCATACGTTGGTTGGTGTAAGGGCTGTTTCTGGTTCCCGTGCTCGCGGTAATACTTTTATCCCAGGAACAAATGTGACAGGTGTTCCGGTTGTTGCGTCACTAAGAAGACTCAGTAATAGATATTATCCTTCAAAGACTGCTGCGGGACAAGCAAATCGACGAACCGTTTTTCAACTCCCCGATAGAACTAAACAAAATGCTGTAATTGTTGAAAGATTTTCTGCCCCAGGTGGACCTGAAATTAATTCTCTTGGTTTCCTTGATATTATGGCTGCCGAAAAATCTGTCTACAATGCACTTCCATACAGAAATTTAAGCGTTCGCGGATCAGGTTCAGGTGAAGAAGTCACTTTCTTAAAAGCAGGACAACCAATTAAATTAGTAGACCACCTTGACCGACGCCGAGGGCTTCGCACTCTTGCAGCCCTTCATGCTGGTCCATTTGGAACCGATGGCACTTACGGAACAATTACAGCAGGAACTTACGCCTCTTCTCCTTCTTTCTACAAAGTTAATCGCAACGCATTATTAAGAATAGAACGGGGAACCTTTGATATGGGCGACGAGACTGGACCCGTCGATCTCCATATAACAGCATCGGTTTATGACAATTTTTATATTCAACACCCCATACCACAAAACGATATTCAATATAGCTGGATTAATGGTTCTGTTTTATCAGGAACATTGTCAACAACTGCGTTTGGTCATGCTCCAAAATCAGGCTTAGTGTCTAGCTCCAGTGGTCTTCTCCCAGCAATAACTTTCTTATCATCGTCATTACCTGATTACGGCGCAGAACTGGTAGATGCGGCTGGAAATCCGCAGGTTGGAGACGCAGTTGACTTTGTAGGACTTAATACTTATATTTATGATCCTATAGGTTCAGCATTTAACATTCTTTCTGCTTCTGGTCCAGTTAGCCCTAATACATATTCAGGTAGCTCTGATGATTACCTGAACAGTGCGATAGCACCAATTGAAGACGACAATTCTTTTAATGCATTAATGCTCCACCGCAATGGACCATACGGTTATTCTTCGTGGCGGCAAGTCCGAAATGATTATCACTCACTTGTTAGGCAAATGCGTAAAAACAATACGATATCAGTTATTGACCCTAACACTGAAAGACCTGTGACACGTTTGTCAATTAGTTATCCTGGCTATAAGTGGTCACCAAAAAAGACTACTGAAGAAATTTTTGGAGGAGAAGGTGGAGCGACCACAACCGTAACTGAAGACAGAGCCGTGCTTTCATACCACGAGCCTGTGATTGAGAAAAAGTTTAAACCAATGAATTTCTATATGGGTCTGTCAGGAATTGCAGTCTCAAAAGTCACGGCAACATATGCTAACCAAAAGAAATTTTTTGTTAATTCAAAGTTAAATGATAACCTTTCTTTAAATGAGGACAGGCAAACTCCAGCGGATATCGTAATCAATTCGCTTGATAGAACAAGCATAAATAAACTTGCAAGCGCCAGATATGCAGAAACTGTTTACCCAGCAGCAATCAATGTTTATCGTACCCACATTCGTGAAAGAACAACATATGGAAACACTTATTGGAAAGATTCTAGAGAAGACAGAATTATTGACCGGCTTGATGGTGATCAATCCGTAATAAATTCACAAGGCGCAATGATTCCAACANCCAGNATTTGGCCATTAGATAGTCGCAAGGAACTTGGCCAAGGTGCAACAGCAAACATCGTTAAAGTTGCTGGCGGTAATGGAGCATACCTCGGAGTCCTTCGCGCGGCGTCCGTTTTTGCTCCTGATGAAGGAGAACTTCAAAACTCTTACAATACATTTTTCTGCGACAGGAAGGGGGGCGTGGTGTCCTCGTCCATATCTGCTAGTTTTCCAGGGTTGCCCCCTATTGACTATCTCAGAAGTTTTATCACTGGTGCTGCAACATATAACAGACGACATGGAATTGGAACCGCTTCTAGTGGTCGCTCTCGATCTTCAGCGTTTGGGCAACCAACGGCAAGTCTTGTCTATTTTAGTGGTGACGCTCCNTGGGACGCTGGCAAGCAATCTGGTAAAAATCCATTCTACAATTCATATTCTGAGTATGTTGAGGAGATGAAAAGAATTGGAAAGGATTACTCAATTTTACCAGAGTATCGAATTAGTGAGAGAATTGAAGATTATTTAATCAACGGAGTAGACAAGTTTAATGATACATCTTTATTTAATCTAACAGGCGCTCTTGCCAATACAACTTCAAGTAATAAAGCTGATTTCTATAAAATATATAGTCACTCTGATTTCATGAAATATTTTAATGTTGTAGACACAACGTTAGAAGCTTCAGCATCTGCAAAAGCATCAAAAATTACGGTTAGTTGCCATGGGTTGTTAAAATTATTACCATATGATGGATTTTATCCAGCAAATAGAACTTTACAATTAGCGTCATTATTTTCACAATCTTATGGCGAATATGTTTCATTAACAGGTGCGATGAACCTTCCAGGCGGCGGGGAGGCACGGCGTGCGTATTGGCGAACGTTCTTAACGCCTGTTGCAGCCCCTGGTTTACTTTATAATACAATTAAATCTGGTATTGCAGTTGACTTCCCGTTGTTAACTGGATCATCAAATCTGACCACTGGACCAGGACAGTCGTTTGAAGGACTACTCAATCCACAAATTGCTATTAAAAACGATAATTTTGATTATCGTGTGCCTTTTGAGGCATTGATTGAACCTGAAAATTACCTTGCAAACTTTAATATAATAGATTTGGAGCCCCACCCATCAGGAGCTATTAATTCAACTGCCTCCTGGGATGGAAGTGGTGACCAAAGATTTAAATTGGCTATGCACAATTTCTTAGCGGAAACACCTGAGTTTTTCTTAGAAAATGGTACTTTTACATCCTTCTTTTCAAGTCCACAATCTAGTTGGGATTTTG
>NZMJ01000004.1 GCA_002692855.1 Maricaulis sp. | reverse complement strand
TATTAATGAGTTAATGGTTAAAAGATACTTAGCAGTTAAGTATTATGGTCAAAGTAAGCAAGACATAGAAGCAGAACATTTATTAAATAGACAGAAATTAATTGATCTTAATTTGCATGTATTGATTGATGAATGACTTTATACAAATTATTAATGAAGTCGGATTTCCTATTGCAACAGCATTAGGTCTTGGTTTTTTTATATGGAAATTAATTAATAGAATNATNGATGGCATGGAAACNAAAGTTAGATACNCTNGATGATAAACAAGCAGAGTTAATATCTAATATGGAAGAACGATTNGGAACNAAGTTAGANTCACAGCATNGTATTNTAGTAGCANTAATAGATAGAGTNCGNAGTTTAGATAATGANATCATTAGACAAGATACACTAATAAAAACTATANTAGGTGTACCNCAGCTTATTGANAGTTCTAAAATAGCTAAAGCTGATAGAGACGATCAAAGGAAAGATTAATGTTAGGTCTTTTAATAGAAGTAGCTTGTATTTTAATTGGTACAGGTATATTAATGTCTATACTAGATGATATTAATAAGTGGTGGTAATGGCTGAGTGTCCTGTTGAGTTTTATGAATGTCTTACTGAAGAAGAATGGGATGACATAGTATATCTATTTGAAGAAAATGATATTGAAATACCACAAGCAATAGGTGATGTAGAAGCTGCATCTGATTTTGTTTGGCAAGTTTTATTTTTATCGCCCATAGAATTAATTTACATAGGAATAACTATGACAGTTTTAGCAACTTATGGATTGTCTATTTATTATATGTTTAAAAAAATACAAAAGAAGTTTAGTTAAAAAGGAGTAAATAATGTTAGATTTTTTTTTACTTTTTTTGTCAACTTATCTTTTTGTATCACTTTTTGACAATAAACATCCCTTATGACAAGACATAATAAAATGGTTACAGTTGCTTTTATATTAATGATTTTAACTGGATTGTTTGGTTTTTTATTTGCTGACGAAATGACACACAGTTTTAAGAATCCTAGTTTTTCAGGAGTTGGAACATCAGCACATTATTTAACTATAGAAAATCAAGAAACAAATAGAAAACAAGCAATAGCTGATGAAATAAAAGCATATCAAGAAGATTTAGCTAGAGAAGCAGAAAATACAACACTTGCTAGATTTATAAGAAATTTAGAAAGCAGAATATATGCTCAGTTATCAAGACAGCTTGTAGATAATTTATTTGGAGAAACTGTTAATTCTTCAGGTACTTTAGAGCTAGAGGGTAACACAATAGAATATTCAACGGATGGTGATTATATAACTTTAATTATTACGGACTCAGATGGAAATACAACAGAAATTACTTTGCCTATCGGTGATTTTTCTTTCTAGCTGTACGAACTGGTCTATCTTAAATAATTATGCACCACCTATTAGTTTAACCAAACAAGCAGAAGTTGGATCATTAATTAACAAAGAATTAGCTGATATAGGTAAACCTTTTATAAAACCTACAATAGCTGTATATCCAACTAGTTTTACAGATCAAACAGGACAACGCAGAAGTAATAGTAGCTATGCATCATTTTCAACTGCTATTACACAAGCACCCCATGCTTTTTTAATTAGAGCATTAAAACACGCTAGTAATGGTGATTTTTTTGATGTAGTTGAAAGAGTAGGATTAGATAATCTAACAAAAGAAAGACAGTTGATTCGTTCAACTAGAAAAGATTTTGATGAGGAAGAAAAACTTTTACCTTTAGCTTTTGCTGGATTAATTATGGAAGGTGGCGTAATAGGTTATGAAAGCAATATCAAGTCTGGTGGTTTAGGTGCTAGATATTTAGGTATTGGTGGACAAAAGGAATACAGACAAGATACTGTAACAGTATCTCTTAGAACAGTGTCTGTAAGTACAGGTAAGGTGCTAATAGAGGTATTGACCACAAAAACTATTCTTAGCGTTGCAATTAGCCAAGATGCTTTTCGTTTTATTTCTGATGGTACAGAACTTGTAGAGATAGAAAATGGTATGGTTGAAAATGAATCTGTAAACATTGCATTGCAAAATGCAATCGAAACAGCAGTATTAGAAACCATACAATTAGGAATAAAAAATAATTATTGGAGTATCCCAGATGAAGAAGCTCTTGCTGCTATTCGTGGTTAGTTTTATCTATGCTGACAACGAAGTATATGTTGACCAAGTAGGTGCAACATTTAATTTAGATATAGAACAATTAGGCTCAAACAATATTATTGGTGGTGCTGATGCTGTAGCAGGTGGTATGACTGCATTAGACTTAGATGGCACAACCATGACATTAGATATTAATCAGATTGGTGATAGTAATAAATTTCTTGGTGATATAACCGCAGATACATTTACTGGATTTTTTGAATTTGATGGTGATTCTAATGTTTTTGATATACAAGTTGATCCAACAAATACTTATGGTGCAGACAGTGGTAATTTTAATGTTGATGTTACAGGCGGTAGCAATACTTTTGAACTTAATGTTGCAACTGCTGATTTAGCAGGAACATTAGACCTTGATTGGATAATACAAGGTGATTCAAATGATCTTACATTTAATATTGACTATGATGGTGCAACCAATTATGTTGATATAGATGGAGATAGCAACACAGTTAATTTTGACGCAGATGGATATTCAAGTGGATATTTCTATTTGGATCAAACAGGTAATTCAAGAACATTTAATGTAGAACAACAAAGTACATTGGCAAGTGATTGGTTATCAATATATTCTAGCGGTAATAATGGCACTATTTGTGTCAAGCAAAATGATGGGGGAACAAGTACCTCGTGTTGAAGTAGGTGCTGTTTCTGAAGTAAATGGTAGTGCTAGAATTGTAAGAATTGATACAGCTTTATCTTCTGTATTTGAAGCTGCTCAAAATTTACAAGTTAAAAGTTACGATAAACTTGAAACAGCTAATGGTAGGATGGGTATTACTTTTGTTGATGATACTCANATTAAACTAACAGAACACTCAGAAGTATTAGTTGATGAGTTTGTTTTTGATCCAAACCCTGATAATTCAAANATGGCTCTTAATTTTGCTAAGGGCACTGCACGATTTGTTACAGGTAAACTAGGCTTAGTACCTAAGAAGAACATAAAGATACGCACCAACAGTGCGACAATAGGTATTAGAGGTACTGATTTTACTATTACTGTTAATGAAATAGGCGAATCATTAATTATTCTTTTGCCCAACCTTGATGGTACAAGCAGTGGCGAAATAGAAGTAACTACAGCTATGGGTACAGTTTTATTAAATAAACCCTACGAATCTACAGTTACAACAGTATTTGAAGCACCCCCAAGCAATCCTGTTATTTTAGATTTAACTTTAGACATCATAGATAACATGCTTATTGTTAATCCACCTGATAGGATTCAAGAAAGTTTAGAGGAAACTACAACATCCTCAAGCAATGTGCTTGATGTAGATTTCTTAGAGTTTGAAGAACTTGATAAAGATTACTTAGAAAAAGATGAGCTTGAGTTTACAGAGTTAGATATTAATTATCTTGATGTAAATTTTTTTGAAGACTTACTAAAAGTTATAGATGAGCTAGATAAACTCAAAGAAGATGATTTAAAACAAGAACAACAGGTAACTAGAATTACTGGTACAAAAGTAGGACAAGATACTCAAACACAAATTATTACACTAGTACAGGGTGATATAATAAGTCTTAGAAGAAAGGTTGAGCAATCTATACAAGTTGACTTAAACTCAGCACAAGGATACACAGTAATTTTTATACAAGATGGAGTATCTAATACAGTAAAAATAAATGGTGGTGGTGATTCTGTAATAAAAATCACACAAAGTTCATAAGGATATTTATGTTAAAAGGTATGTTAAAAAATGTTGTTGGTTCAATAGCACCAAGTCTAGGTTCTGCTGTTGGCGGTCCATTAGGCGGAATGGCAACTAAAATTATTTGTGAAACATTAGGATGTAAAGCTGATGCAAAATCTATTGAATCTGCTATTAATAATGCTAGTCCTGAACAACTATTACAGTTAAAACAAGCAGAAAAAGATTTTGAAATTCGCATGAAAGAATTAGATGTGGATGTATTCAGGCTAGAAGCTGAAGATAAAAAAGATGCTAGAGGTAAATTTAGCAAAGATTGGACAGCTAGAATTATGGGTATTGCAACTGTTGGTGGTTTTCTTGGATATATATTTTTAGTTACTTTACAACCACCAGAGCAAAACAGTGAAGCATTAATAAATTTGGTATTAGGATATTTAGGGGGATTAGCAAGTGCAGTTATTTCGTTCTATTTTGGAGCATCTAATTCCAGCGATAAAGGAGAGTAATATGAACATATCTGGAGAAGGTATATCTTTAATTAAAAAGTTTGAGGGTTGTGAATTAGAATCATATCAAGATGCAGTAGGCGTATGGACTATTGGTTATGGGCATACTAAAGATGTAAAAGAAGGTATGACTGTATCTAAAGAACAAGCAGATACAATGTTATTAAATGAGCTTGATGAGTATTGTGAGCATGTAGAAAAAGCTGTTGTAGTTAAACTAGAACAATGTCAATTTGATGCTTTGGTATCATGGACATATAACTTAGGACCAACAAATTTAAACAATAGCACCATGCTAAAAGTATTAAATAAAGAACTTTATGATGAAGTACCTGCACAAATTAAACGATGGAATAAAGCTGGTGGTAAAGTTTTACAAGGTTTAGTAAGACGGAGAGAAGCTGAGGCACTTTTATTTCAAGGTAAAGACTGGACAGAGGTGTAAATGCCATTTGCTAAATTTGTATTTAAACCCGGAATAGATAAAGAAGGAACAAACTACTCTAATGAGGGTGGATGGTTTGATGCAGATAAAGTTAGATTTAGAAAAGGAAGACCTGAAAGAATAGGTGGTTGGGAAAAAAATTCTAGTAATACTTTTGTAGGAACTTGTAGAAAAATAAATGTCTACAGTACAGCATCACAATCACAATACAATATTTTAGGTACACATAAAAAGTTATATGCACAAGAAGGTACAACTTTTAATGATATAACTCCCATAAGATTAACAACTAGTGCAGGTGATGCGACTTTTTCTGCTTCTGATGGTGATGCAACCATAACAGTAACTGAGTCTGGACATGGTGCTGTAAAGGGAGATTTTGTAACTTTTAGTGATGCAGCAACTTTAGGCGGTAATATTACTGCTACTGTATTAAATCAAGAGTATGAAATAGATACGATTGTTGATGCCAACTCTTATAAGATAGAAGCAAAAGATACAAGCGGTGCTACAGTCACAGCAAATTCTTCAGATACTGGTAATGGTGGCTCTAGCACAGTAGCTGCTTATCAATTAAATGTAGGATTAGATGTATATGTGCCTTACAGTGGATTTGGCTCAGGAGCATGGAGTAGTGGTACATGGGGTGAATCACCAGCTTTATCTTTAACTAATCAGCTTAGACTTTGGAGTTTAGATAGTTTTGGAGATGATACGATTGCTGCTCCTAGAAACGGAACAATATATTATTGGGATGAATCAGTAGGTGTAGGTACAAGGGCTGTAGCAGCTAGTAGTTTAGCTGGTGCAAGTGATGTTCCAACAGCAGTATTTCAAATAATGATGTCAGATATTGATCGTCATGTGATTGCATTTGGTTGTAACGCTATAGGTTCTTCAACTATAGACCCATTACTAGTTCGATTTTCAGATGCAGAAAGTGCAGTAGATTGGACACCTACAGCAACAAATTCAGCAGGTGGTGTGCAATTATCTACAGGTTCTAAAATAATTGGAGCCATGCAAACAAGACAAGAAATACTTATTTGGACAGATGTAGGCATTGTTTCGATGCGTTTTGTTGGAGCACCTTTTATATTTAGTTTTAATGAGGTAGCTACAGGTATGTCATTAATATCTCCTAATGCTGCTGCAACAAGTAATAACACAGTATTCTTTATGGATAATGGAGCCTTTTATCAGTATGCTGGTTCTGCTCAAAGATTGCAGTGTTCTGTTTTAGATCATGTATTTGGTGATTTTAATTACTCACAAAGTTTTAAAGTATTTGCAGCACCTATACCACAACATAATGAGATTATTTGGTTTTATCCTAGTGCTAGTTCTAATGAGGTTGATAAGTATGTAACTTATAATTATTTAGAAAAATCTTGGAGTATTGGAACAACAGGCGATGGTTTTACTAGAACTGCTTGGAATCCTGCTTATGTTTTAGATAATCCAATAGCTGCTGGTAAATTAGATACAACAGACAATAATTATTTATATAACCATGAAGTAGGACATAGTGCTGATGGATCATCATTTACAGCATTTATAGAATCATCAGATTTTGATTTAGACCCTGATGGTGAAAGATTTATGTTTATATCTAAGATAATCCCTGACCTAGAATATAGAGGCTCAGATGATACTGCTAATACAGTCAACTTTGTCATTAAAGGTAGAAACTATCCATTAGAAAGTTTATCTACATTACAAACAGTTGCTGTTACTCCAAACTCAACTTTTACAAATACTAGAGCAAGAAGCAGACAAAGTGCTATTAGAATAGAAAATACAGCAGATAATTTTGGTTGGCGATTAGGTGATTTAAGATTAGAGCTTAGACAGGATGGCAAACGATAATGGCAGAAAAAACAACAATACCATTACCTTTACCTAATTCAGATTATGATGAAGTTAATGAAGCAGTTACTAGAAGAACTATTGAACAAGCTATACAAGACATTAACTCTGAAGTTGGAACAGTTAAGACAATGCAACAATCAAGTGTTAGTAAGTCTATTCGTAGACATCAGTTTTTATTAATGGGAGCAAGTAGTGTCTGATAGTTTAAAAGTATTAGGTCAGTCAGCACCTTCAGCTACCACAGAAACAACGCTTTATACTGTACCTAACAAAACACAAACAACAATAAGTTCTATCGTTATATGTAATCGTGGTAGTGGTGCTGGTACTTATCGTATTAATGTATCAGTAGCAGGAGCTACAACAAGCAATAAAGAATATTTATTTTATGACAAAGCATTAGCTTCTAAAGTTACAGAAGCTCATGTAATTGGTATAACATTAAATCAAACAGATGTTGTTAGAATATATGCGAGTTCAGGAGACTTTAGTTTTAATTTATTTGGATGCGAAACATTAGAGGAAAGATAGATGGAAAATCTTAAAAATCAAGCAAATCAAGTAGCAAACGCTGGTCGTTTTGGCGATAGTATGTTGGTGCACATGAACCCTATAGAAGTGCAGGGTTTAGCTAGTAGTATGCCAATGACTATTAATCCACAAACAGGACAGCCTGAAATGTTTTTACCTTTTCTTGCACCCTTATTAGGTGGTGCAGCAGGTACAGCTTTATTTTCAGGAATAATGAGTCCAGCAGTAGCAGGTGCTGTTGGTTCAGGATTAGCTACAGCAATAGCAGAAGGTGATCTTAAAAAAGGAATCATGGCGGGTATTACAGGATTTGGTATTGGTAATGTATTAGGTCAAATAGGATCAGGAGCACAATCAGCATCAGAAAAAGCTATTCAAGATGCTATAACAGATGCAGCAGCAGACGCAGGTTCAGCAGCAGCAATTAATCCAGTAGTAACTCAAGCAGTAGCAGATAAAGCAGGTCAACAAGCAGCAGCAGATGCAATGGCAAATTTTACAGGAACAGTAACAGAAGATGCAGTTGCACGAACTCTTGGAGAAAATATAGCAGGTCAAGCAGGAGTTGGCGGATTACCTCTTGGTGCTACAGGTGGATCATCAGTAGGTCCTATGGATAGACTAGGAATGATAGGTGAAAATTTATTTAGTCAAGATACTTTATCTGCATTATCACAACCATCATCTTACTTACCAATAGCTTTAGGTGAAGGACAACGAGGAGCTATAGAAGCACAAGAGCAGTTTGAAGAAGATATGCGTCAGTTTGAACAAGATCAAGAAGATAGGAAAAGAAGACTTTATGCTATGAATCCTGAACAAATACCTTTTGGTAGTCCATTTTACGGAGCAGCAGAAGGTGGGGTAATGCCTTTTCAAGAAGGTGGTTTAGCCACGATACCTGTTGGTGGTTTACCAAGACCTGTAATTCCTGAAGAAAGAGTTACAAGGATGCCAGTTCAACCAATGCCTAATGCTTCTAGTTTTGAATCAGCTATGCAAGGTGAACTAGATTATATGTATATGACACCACCAACAGCACCATCACGATCTGCTCCAGCAGGTGAAGAAATTATGCAAGAAAATGTAATAACAGGAGAAATGCAAGGCACAGGACAGTTTGTACCACCATCTAGTTATAGACCGGGAATTGATGCAGAGTTTAATTACTTTCCATTTAGCAATAGACCTGCAAGTGTAATACCGGGAAATTATTATATGGGTGGAATGAATCCGTTTTATAGTTTCTTATCAGGTAATAATCCAACATATCAAAATAATCCTAATTTTTATCAAAATCTTATGAATCAAGTAGATTCTGCTCTTGATATGGATAACTTAACTCCAGAACAAAGAAGACAACAATCAAGATTACGCAGAGCAGGTGCATCTGAAGAAGAGATTAATAATTCACTAATAGATATGGGTATAACATCACAAGCTAAAGCTGATACTTTTAATGTATTACAAGATGCTTATTACAATAATCCATATTTATCTAATCCATATTTAGTAAATCAACAAACTCTACCAGAACAAAGAGAAGACTTATTAGAAGCTAGTGCAGACTTTCTTGAAGATATGAAAGGTAAAGGAGCTATGGAAACAGGCGGTGGAAGAATGGCTAGTGGTAGAAAAATAGATGATGTTACTAGAGGTATGGCTATTCACGAAATGGAAGAAGGCAAAACAATACCTGAAGATGCTAAAGGATTACAAGCATTAGCTAAAGAAAAGCCTGATGTAGTTAGATCAATGGGTTATGAAATAGATATGCAAGTAGGTGGTCCAACTATAATGCCTGAAGATTTAGATATGGTGCAAAAAGCAATACTTGGTCAAATACCTAACAATACAGAAGTTATAGCTATGTTTATAGATAAATATGGTAATGAACTATTTATGCAAATTAGAGAACAAGTTTTAAATCCAATGGGTTCTATGCAAACACAAGGCATGATAGAAGGCATGGGTGGTGGAATGGATGATCAGGTTATGGGAATGATTGGCACACAACAACCTGTAGCTGTATCACCCGGAGAGTACATTATTCCTGCTGATGTAGTATCAGGATTAGGCGATGGCTCATCTGATGCTGGTGCAAAAGAACTTGATGGAATGTTAGANAGAGTTAGACAAGAACGCACTAACACTACTAAGCAACCTAAAGAATTAAATAAAGGAAGGGTACTACCAGCATGATAGAAGCAAGTGAGTTAACTATAAAAATTAAAGAGGATATTAATAAAGTTAATTACAAACCATCTAAAGATTACATTGTTACTTTAGTTCCCGGAAATTATGTTCATACTTTATGGGATGATGTTACACCTTTCTTAGAAAAAGCAGTTGAACGATCTAATGGCAGATGGAACCTAGATGCTTTAAAAGTTTCTTGTGTAGAACAAAGACAAGAATTATGGGTTATTTTTGGAGAAGAAGATAATAAAATAGTAGGTGTAGCCACAACTGAGTTTGTGCATTATCCTGAAAGTAAAAGGGTAGCAATACAATATTTAGGCGGAGCTAATTTAGAAGATTGGGCATGGAGTTTTTTAAAGAAAGCAGAAGCATGGGCTATAGATAATAAATGTGGTGGTATTGAATGTACTGCTAGATTTGGTTTTTGGAAATGGTTAGGTAAGTCNGGTTGGAATAAGGCTTACACAGTATTTGAAAAGAGGTTTGAAAATGAGTAAAGGTGGCGGTGGCGGTGGTCCACAAACAACAGAATCAACAGTAACACAAACTAATTTACCTGAATATGCAGAGCCGTATTTNACTCGGCTTATGCAGAGAGCAGAGGCTGAGTCTTTACAGCCTTANAGAACTTATACAGGTCAAAGACTAGCAGAGTTAAGTCCAGCAGCACAAAGAGTATTAGGTAGACAAACTGCATTAGGTTTATCTTCAGGACCACAAGAAGGTAGAGATGCTTCACAGATTGCAAGAGATGTTGCTGCACAAACACCAACAANNGCAGGACAACAATTAACNTCATATAGACCTGAAGCTATTGATGTTNATTATCAGGTTGAAAGATTTCAAGGTCAAAGACCAGCAGAAAGATACGATGCTCAAAGATTTGATTCAGGTATAGCTGAAATGTATATGAATCCATTTCAAAGACTTGTTACTGATATAGAAAAAAGAGAAGCAAGAAGATCATCTGATATTGCAGGTGAGCAGATAGAATCAAGAGCAGCACAATCTGGTGGTTTAGGCGGTTATCGTGAAGCTATTTTACAAGCTGAAAGAGAAAGAAACTTAGGACAACAGCTTGGAGATATTGAGGCTAGAGGACAAAGAGACGCATTTACACAAGCACAACAACAGTTTGAAAGAGATAGAGCAGCTAGATTTGGAGCAGCACAATTTGCTGAACAGCAAAGACAGGCTTTAGAACAAATGGGTTTAACTGCTGATCAATTTGCTGAACAACAAAGAAGACAAGCAGCACAGTTTGACATAGGTGCACAACAAGCAGATATAGATGCACAACTAAGAGCAAGACAACTTGGATTAGCTGGATTACAAGCAGACCAAGCTGCTCAAAGACAGCGATTGGCTTCGGCAGAATTACTAGCAAAACAAGCACCTGTGCAACAACAGTTAGCTTTTGATAGATTAAGAGCAGCACAAGAAGCACAAGAGATTGGTAGAAACTTTAGACAAGCAGGACTTGATATTGGTTATCAAGACTTCTTAAACCAAGTAGCTTTCCCAAGACAACAGCTTGGGCTTTTCAGTCAGATATTACAGGGTTTACCTGTAACTCCGGGTACACAAGTTTCACAATANCAACCNAGACCTAGTNCAACACAGCAGTTGTTAGGACTTGGACTAGGTGGNTTAGGACTTTATCAAGCCTTAGGTGGCGGTGGTGGTAGATAAATATTAACGGGTTAATAGATGAATATAATACAACTAGAAGATAATTTAAAATCAGTTCCAGACGATAGACTTCAACAAGAAATGTCTAATCCTAGTGGTAATTTTCCACAGTATTTAGTTATGTCAGANATTCAACGNAGAACTAAAATGCGTGANGATTATGAAGNTCGTATGGCAGCAAANGAAAAGACACCACCAAGACCAACCATGCGTGAGGAAATGATGATGTCNATGCAACCTACCAATATGCCGAGTGGTGGTATAGCAGATATAGTATCTTCGCAGAGCTTATCCTCCAATCCTGTTATGCCACCAATGGCTCAAGAACCTGTAAGGATGCAATCAGGAATGACTGTGCCATTTGATCCGTATGGAATGTATGGGTTTACATTTAGAGAAGATGATCCTGAAACAGAAGAAGATGAGTCAGGATACTTCAGAGAAAAAAGTGAAACTCAAAAAGCATTAGAAGAATATTATAAATTACAATCAGAGTTAATGCCCAAAAAGTTAGATAAACAAAGAAAACTTATGGGCGGTCTTAATTTATTACAATCAGGTATAGCTGTTGCTACATCTGCTACACCAGAGCAGATAGGTGCAAACATGAACAGATTAATAGATAGCATTGGCAAAACTGAAGCATCGTTACAAAAACAAGAAGATAAGATAGCTAAAACG
>NZMJ01000003.1 GCA_002692855.1 Maricaulis sp. | reverse complement strand
ATTTAAGGTCAGTGCAAATTACCAGTAGCAGCAGTCGTATATTTTTAGAAAAAAGAGACACAAGTTTTATATCTGAATTTAATCCAGGTGACGCTACAGGCACACCTAAATATTATGCTAACTGGGATGACACAACTATTGTCATTGCACCTGTGCCAAATACGACCTTTACGATTCAACTTAATTACATAACAGATCCACCACATTTTAATAGTTCGACCGCTACTTTTTTATCTAATAATCAAGAGAGTTTGCTTTTGCACGGCGTTCTTACCGAGTGCTTTAGCTATTTGAAAGGTCCTGCTGATATGTACACTTTATACAAACAAAAGTATAATGAAGAGATACAACAGTTTGCGATGCAACAAATGGGTCAACGTAAGCGTGGACAGTATGAAGATGGAGTGCCAAGGATGCCAATTCCATCAGTTTCACCAAATGCTAAAGGAGTAGGATAATGGCGATAACAACTAATGCAATATGTAATTCCTTCAAAAAAGAATTATTGGAGGGAACACACAATTTTAAATCTAGTGGTGGCAATTCATTTAAATTAGCACTGTATACCAGTAGTGCTACTTTAGGTAAATCAACCACATCGTTTACTACAGATAATCAGGTAGGAGCCACCGGTCAATATGCTTCAGGGGGAAGTGCATTAACAAATGGTGGTACATCATTATCTTCTGATACAGCGTTAGTTGATTTTGCGGATTTATCATTTACAGGTGTAAGTCTGACAGCAAGAGGTGCGTTAATTTATAACGACACAGCTTCTGGTGATCCAGCAGTATGTGTTTTAAATTTTGGTTCTGATAAAACAGCAACTTCAGGCACATTTACCATACAGTTTCCTGCTTTCTCTTCATCTGCTGCAATCATACGAATAGCATAGAGGTGACACATGGCGTTAGTTCTCAATGACCGTGTAAAAGAAACTACCACGACCACAGGCACAGGCACGGTAACATTAGCTGGTGCGGTGCAAGGTTTTGAAACTTTTGCGGCAGGTATCGGAAATAATAACACTACTTACTACTGTATTCAGCTAAATGCTGAATTTGAAGTGGGTTTAGGTACCTTATCTTCAGATAGCTCAACTTTAGCTCGTACTACAATCATATCAAGCTCTAATAGTGATAGTGCTGTTAATTTCTCTGCTGGTGCTAAATTTGTTTTTTGCACTATGCCTGCAAGTAAGTCACTAGTATTAGATGCAAATAATAATTTAACTTTACCTGCTAAATTTATAATGCCAGATGTTACTTCAGGTAAAATATTAGTAGGTGATGGCACAAGTTACGAAGAAGTAGCAGTAAGTGGCGATATTGGTTTAGCTTCTAGTGGAGCAATGACCATACAAAGTGATGCAGTAGAACAGTCCATGATAGCCGATGATGCTGTGGGGGCTGATCAATTAGCCTCTAATGCTGTTGTCACTGCTTCTATTGTCGATGACAATGTAACTCAAGCAAAAATCGCAGATGACGCTGTGGGTGCTGATCAATTAGCCGCCAACGCTGTGGTCAATGCAAGTGTGGCCTCAGATGCGGCAATCGCTGATACTAAACTCGCTACGATATCAACAGCAAACAAAGTAGATATCGGTGCACTTGATATAGATGGTGCATCAGATATAGGAGCTGATTTAGCAGATGCTGATTTAATTATTGTTGATGATGGAGCAAGTGGCACCGAGAAAAAATCACAAATGTCCAGAGTCAAAACATATATTGCAGATGTAACATTGACAACTGCGGCACAAACTAACATTACCTCACTTGGCACATTAACGACATTAACGGTTGATAATATAATTATTAACGGAACTAACATTGGGCACACCAGTGATACTGACTCAATGGCAATAGCTTCGGATGGGGTGGTGACTTTTAGCCAAAGAGATGTGCACTCAGGTGGTATTACTATAGCAGATGGTGGACAAATAGGTTCTGCCTCTGATACAGATGCTATAGCCATAGGATCTGATGGCGATGTAACTTTAACACAAGACTTAGAATTACAACACGATGGTGCAATTTTATCGTTCGGTGCTAACGATGAGATTACTTTAACTCATGTGCATGATACGGGTCTTTTGTTAGAGGACAGTGGTGGCACACCAACACTACAATTACATGATGCCAACGAAAGCATAGCGTCAGATGGTAGTAAAGTAATTATTACTTCTGGTGGCACTGCATTTAATTTTCCAACAGCAGATGGTTCAGCTAATCATGTTTTAAAAACCGATGGGAGTGGCACATTATCCTTTGCAGCGGCACCTGCTACAGCATTAGATGATATTGGCACAGGTGATGCGGCCTCAACTTTAGCAACATCAGCTGGTNATATTACCATTGATGCTCAAGGTAATGATACTGATATAATATTAAAAGGAACCGATGGCGGNGCAGACACTGTATTTTTAACNATTGATGGNTCAGATGNNGGTAAACTATTACCNAANAANGGTATGGATTTAAACGGTAAAGAGCTTATACTNGATGCTGATGCCGANACCTCAATTACTGCNGANACTGATGANCAAATAGACTTTAGAATTGGTGGTTCGGATGTAATGGAGATGAATCCAACTGCNTTTAGTGGTGGTGCNATTTATGAAAATGCTGATGATATTGCGGCNNANTATTCAATTACAGCTGGNAAAAATGCCATGAGNGTAGGACCAATAACCATAGCAAGTGGAGTAACAGTAACCGTCCCTAGTGGACAAAGATGGGTGATATTATGACATGTAAAATAAATGCAGATACCAGTGATGGTTTAAAATTAATATCAGATACTAGTGGTGCGGTAGATATACAATCTAATGGTACAACTAAAGTAACTATAGATGCTAATGGAAATGTTAATACTGTAGGACAAGTTTCTACAACAGATAATGGCACAATAGTTACAAGGCAAAATGCTAAACCACTTATTATTAATGGTGCTATGCAAATTGCTCAAAGAGGTACAGTGACAGGAATAACCTCTCCCGGCACATATGGTGGCCCAGATAGAACACGAGCAGATATTAGAGGTGGGTTTACAGTACAGCTTGCTCAAAGCACAGATGTACCAAGTGGCTATGGCTTTTCAAATTCTGCTAAATTAGATGTTACCACAGCAGATGCAACTCCAGATGCAAATGGATTATTATTACTTGTTTATTCTTTTGAAGGACAAGATGTTCAATTATTAAAATATGGCACATCATCTGCTGAAACAGTAACGATTGCTTTTTGGATTAAGTCTAATAAAACAGGAACATTCCAAGTTAATTTAAGAATGGTAGAGGCTTATCATATTGGACAATTAGTAACCATTTCAAGTGCCAACACATGGGAAAAGAAAGTCATTACTTTTGCAGGCAACACTTCTAATGCTATGGCAAATGACAATTCTAATGAATTAAGAATACAGTTTTTCTTTGACGCAGGTAGCGATAGCGAGGGCGGTGGAGTTCCTTCATCTTGGGCTGCTGTAAATGAAGCAAAGAGTTATAATGGCTCAATAGATTTAGGCGATAACACAGCAAATGAAGTATTAATTACTGGGTTACAGTTTGAGGTTGGCGAGTATAGTTCAGACACTATACCTGAGTTTCAACATGAATCGTTTAGTGATAGCTTACAAAGATGTCAGAGGTATTATGAAAAAAGTTATAATGCGACAACAGATCCTGGCACAGCTACAACTGTTGGACTCCGACATGGTTCAGGAGTGGCTGGGCAAACTGGTAGTGGAGAAATAGCGATGGGTATTTACTTTTTAACTCCAAAAAGGACTACCCCAACAATCACTTTCTATGACAGTGCTGGAAATTCTGGAAAGTGTTCTCGTGCAGACTTAGGCACAGCCGAACATACTAATCAAACAGCTTCTGCTGTTCATACAGGTGAAAATTCTTTTGTGCTTTCATCTGGAAGTGGAAGTGCTGCTTCAGCTGTACATTGTCATTTTGAAGCAGCAGCAGAATTATAAAGGAGTTTATTATAGTGAGAAATTTTACAAGTGTTAAGAAAGGCGAATACAACGGAGAGTTAGCTTGTTATATTATTGTTGAAAATGGTATTACATCTCATGTTCCTTTAGATACTAATAATGCAGACTATCAAGCAATATTAGATTGGGTAGCAGCAGGTAACACTATAGCGGAGGCAGACTAATGGCACTAACATTACATGGCACAGTAGCAGATAACACCGTAGTTTTAGATAGACAAAATTCTAAGCCTATTATCATCAATGGTGGTATGACAATAGCACAAAGAGGGACATCACATACTGGACATACTGGCTCTGCTTATACATTAGACAGAATGTATGTCAGAATGAGTGGTGCAGGTACTTGGACTATTACACAAGATACAGATGTTCCAACAGGATATGGTTTTACAAATTCTTTAAAAATGGATTGTACAACTGCAAATTCAAGTTTAGATGCTGGAGATTTTATATTTTTAAATATTCGTTTTGAAAAACAAGACATGCGTATATTTAATAAAGGAACATCTGATGCTAAAAAAATTACTGTTGCTGCATGGGTAAAATCACCAACAACTGGCACTCATGTTGTAGGACTTTATGATGCAAATAGTTCAACCAATCGTTATTGTATGCAAACTTACACAATTAGTTCAGCCAACACTTGGACAAAAGCCATAGTTACTTTCCCTGGTGATACAGGAGGTGATGAAATGGGTACAGATAATACTCATGGCATGAATTTACAATTTTGGTTTGCTGCTGGGTCAAATTATTCTAGTGGAACTGCTGCGACTGCATGGGAAAATTATACAGCAGCTAATCAAGCTGTTGGTCAAGTAAATTGTAGCAGTAGCACAGATAACAATATATTGATTACTGGCATACAAATGGAAGTAGGTGAGTTTGATGTTAATAGTATAGCTCCATTTCAACATGAAGCTCATGGTGATAGTTTAGCTAGATGTCAGAGGTATTATTTTAATTTAGTTGAAGGCAACACTAAAAATTTTGCTTCAGGTGCATATTACAAT
>NZMJ01000001.1 GCA_002692855.1 Maricaulis sp. | reverse complement strand
TTCTTTGTCCGTATGTAGGTTTTATTGAGGGAAACGTAGNCATTATGCAAGTAANCCTCCAGGTCNTTGNTGCTGTATTATTNCAGATTGTACCGCAGCAGAAATAAGTAATCCAAGTTCTCTACCTTGTTCATCATCACCTTCTACATCTGTTCCAGAAGCATCTACATTTACTACGATATTTGTAGAACCTCCACCAATACCAGCTAAATCATGGTTTGGAATAATATTTCCTGATTGATTAGGAACAAATAATTCTGGCCCACGTTCTCCCACAATATATGGATTTTTGTATCCAACAGGACCACCATTAGCTGCATAGCTAACAACACTCTGAACGTCATTCATCGGTACAGTGCTGAAGCTAAACAGATTCCCAAACAGTCCTAATAAACTTCTTTGCAGTGCAGTAGCAGCNAACTGTGCAGCAGTATCTAAGAAGAANTCGGCTATTCTATTTAACATATTTCTGAAGGCATCCTGTACTGTCAATGTGCCTCTAATGACTCCTTTAAACGATTCTTCAAATGACTCTCCTATTGCTTTAGATAATTTAATAGATTGTTTTGTAAGGTCATTAAGTTCTCTCATTTTTCTATTAAGTTCATCCATACGGCTTATAGCTGGATCGGCTGCGTTTATTCGCTCGTTACCTATTATCTGAACTAACTCGTATTCTCTCTCAAGATTCTTAATTTTTTCTCTTTGTGCTTCTTTTTCTGCTTCAGTAGCTTTAGGGTTATTTATTAAAGACTTTAAGTTTGCAGTTGCTACTAATATTTTGTTTTCTACTTTCTGCATATCTATTTGTTTTTGCTTTATTGCAACTGTTTTTTCATCTTCAGTGCCCCTGGTAACACCTGCTCTAAGTCTTTCTAGTTCTATCTGACCTTCCAGTAATTGGCCTTGAGATAGAAGCACATCTCTTTGTAATTTTCTTATTTCTAGTATTCTTTCATTATCAGCTATATTTTCTTCATTAAGTTTTAGTTGTTTCTCTATCTCTCTTATTTCGAGGTTGAGCCTCACTTCCTCGTCTACTCTGAATCCTACATTGGCTAACTTTTTCTGTCTTTTTTCAAGTTCTTTAAGTAAAAAGTCNCTTCTTTCTAAATCTTTATTTAAAGTATCTTGTTGATTTGTTACTGCTTCTGATGTTGAAAGTTTACTNGANGCTTTATCGGCACTACCGCCAATAAGATTTAANAGTTTAAAGAACATAGTAAGTGGTCCTGCTACTATAATGCTTAGTCGTGTTCCTAAGTCTGCTGCTCCTTTCTGGAATTTAGACATCTCATTATTAAGATTTTTTATAGCCTTTATTCCTGTAAACTGCTGTTGCATAGTAAGGCTGGCAAGTTCTCCTGCTACTTCAGTTAATCCAGCATTTTTAAGTTGAGATATNGTTTCAACTACTTCCCTATCAAATTTACCTATTTTTTCGACTAATTTATCTAAATTTTCTGCTGGATCGTTCAGGGCAGCACCAAACTCGTTCATGCTATTAGTCATATTGGCAAGACTTTGAACGGCTGCGGTTGCAATGATACCTCCTGCAAATCCACCCATTTGTCCGAACATTCCACCGATACCACCGCCAAGACCACCAGCAGCAGCACCAATAGGACCTTGACCAAATAGTAAGGGGAAGCCACCACTTATCATNGCACTCTGCATATCAAATCCTCTGGTCGTGCCAAATCTTCTTCCCATAAATCCAGCAAAAGGATTATTCATAAATGTTCTGTTACCATCTGCATCTCTTGATTGTCTGTCAGATAATCGGCTAAATGCTCCCTGGGCAACAGACTCACTTGCCAGTAATTTGTTTGCCTCTAATCTTGCTTTGTTTTGCTTCCTTAGAATATTTAACTTACTTACTTCTTTAGTTATGCCTTTTCCGATCTGTGCATTTAATAATTTTATTGAGCCTAGTTCTGCCTTGTTCTGGGCATCTACCAGTTGACCCATCTTCACTCTTAATTTTTTGGTATTTACACCTTGAGCTTCTAAATCTCTTAGCTTGACTTCAAAACCTAGTCTNTTTTGTTGTTGTTTTGTTAAAAAGTCAATGTCCTGTGCAGCTTGACCAGCACCTTTAGTTGGTAGCATTTGAGGACCATATTCTCCTCGAACCATAGAACCAGAAGCAGCTTTAAATCCTGTGCTACCACCTCTTAATGCAGCTTTTCTGGACTTCTCTACTACTGCTAACTTCTTCTGCTCTAGTTCTAATTCTTTAGCGACAGTTTTATTTATACTTTCTGCTGCTACGAATCTCTGCTGTTGATTTAGAAATGCACCCTGTCTTAAGTCTTTCCTTACTCTGTCTAACTTTAACCCTTTAGCTTCCAGGTCATTTAACTGAGTTTTTAGTCTTTTAGTTATAAAAGCATTTCTAATTCTTCTATCTTCAGCTTGCAATCTCTGTTTTTCTATTATCTGTGCTTTACTTTCTATTCTTAGTGGAGTGTTTAAACTTCTTCTAAGTCTGTTTACACGTTTCTCCAGCTTTTGCAGATCATCTATCGCTGGCTTCGTATTTAATTTTATATTTACACTGTAATTCGAGGCAGCCACTTACTGAAAATTACTAGATAACACAAGTTTAGCGTACTTTGCGTGTCTGGGCTTGTCTCTTTGCTTTTTCGTATGCCTTCTCTTCTCTTTCTGCCTGTATTGTAAAGTATGCGTTCCAAGCAAACAGTTCTTCAACTGATATTTGGTTACGAAGTTCTTTATGGGTATATCCTAGTTTCTCAGCAACGAAAAACTGAAGAAACATGAAATTATCTTTCTCTAATTTAGCTTTTTACGGCATCGGGGCTGCCCTCCTCGCCCATGCTTTGCATCTTAGTCATAAGATCCAGTAAAACAGAAAGAGGTATTTCTCTTCTTAAAACTGGTATGTCTCCTGCTGTAAACATTTTTGCACCTGATTCATCTTCGGCTTTTGTAACAATAACTTGTAGAGCAAAGTCAAGATTTCCTTCTTCTTGACCTTTGTTCATAGCTAGTAGTGTATTGTTTATTGTATCTCTATCAGCTATTGTAAGAGGCGACCAGAATACTTTTAAGATTAGATCTTTTCCTTTAAAAATAGAGTAGCTACTACGTTCTTCGATACTAAAGGCTTGCTTTAGTTTGTCGATTGCTCTTACTGTTGGCATAAAAATTTGTATTTATTCCTGTAGTATAGCTTATTACTATTAATCAGCACTAAAACTTATATTTTTAGCTTTAAATGTTTCAGACAGTGCTAATGCAATAGCATCGTTGTAATGTTGATTTCCCATATAAATTTTATACCAATCGGGATTACCACTAGGAGGTGTTATGTTGTCTACTAATTCTGCGTGTCTATCATAAGTTACTCCATTTGGATCACCCACTGGTGCAGTAGCTCCTGGATTATTTACAGCAAAACCAGCATATTCAGCTTCGTTACCTATGTACAAATCCTTTTCTAGAGTTACATCTTTAGGTCTTTTTCTTTTCGGAAGATCCCTGTTAGTTCTTATCTGGTCGTAGGTTGATCCTGACATACCAGCTTCTCCTTCATCTTGCCAATGTAGTGGGGCATCAAACGCTACTATATCTCCATCATTCAGGCTTTCTCTAAGCCTAGATTTTGTAATCGGTTGTACTGGAGTGTCACTTATTTTCCAGCTTGTAGCGAAATGACCTGTCCACCAAGGACCAGCAGCCTGTAAATCCTGAACCATTGCAGAAGCTATTTTTCCTTTAAGTTTTACTGCGTCTTTTCTTAGATCAGCAGTAAGCTGTGAGATGTCTTTACTTGGCATTGGCGGTAAAACTGCAACTGACTACAGACATAAAATGACTTTCCCTTTCCGTGCTGACAGATGTAGGGCCAGCTATCTGTGATACACGAGGGGTTACTGAAAAAGTATCGGTATATGTTGAAGAATTTACTGAAGTCAATCCATCAATTATTGATTCTGCTATCTTAGCTGCTGCTGCTGTTCCTTTGTTTTTCGGTGTCATAACACCACAAGTAATTGTTCCCGCGTAATAATCTTGGGCTGCCCCTTGAGTCTGGTTAGTTGATTGCGTGAAATCTACGCTTACCATCACATACTTTTTTCTTATCCCTGGTTGATTGAATGGGGTGTTATCAAAAACTACTGTTACAGTTGGGTCTGAATCAGACACAGCATCTTTTATTGCTGTTTCAAATGCTGCTCTCGTGTTTACTAAAGTCATCAGAAAATTATATCAACACGAAATAAATATTCTTGCCCACCTTTAAGGGTGCGAATATCTGTTATTTTAGCTGCTCTTGTCGATCCAGAAAATGTAAGAGTTATTTCGTCCTGGAGTAAAGGTTGATTGTCACCTATCAAGTCTGGAGTTATGTAGAGTCTCGCAACATTCTCCTGAAACCCAGATTCTTCAGTAGATTGTACAAACTCGATA
>NZMJ01000088.1 GCA_002692855.1 Maricaulis sp. | reverse complement strand
CGTGCCTGCGGTAACGCTTGGATCATCTGCTGTCAGTCCGAGTGTACCGTCACCCTGGACAAAATATGTCTGACCAGGTGTCAGGCTTGACTGTGTGGTGCTGACGCCGCCCTTAATAAGCACGGTCGCTGTTTCTGTGTCAGACGCTGCGTATTCTGCGATACCTATGTAGTTTTCTGAGGTGAGGTTACTCGCTGCGGCTCTGAAAGCTACAGCAGTACCATAATTACTATTTCCCGCGTCGCTGTAAGCAATAACTGCGGCATTTGAATTTGAATCAAGGGTTGATGAGATGTAGTCCACCTCTCCAGATTCAAACGTCACGGCACCTTCAAAGCTAATAGAAGTTCCGCTTACCGTGCCCAGACGAAGTTGCCCGTTAGAACTTGAGTTATCGTCAAAAGACACGATTACTTTATTGGTGACGCTATCGAATACTATCCCTGAATACGATCCAGCAGAGTCATCTACTTCCGCAGGAGTGCCAAAACTAATACTTGTGCCGCTAACAGTACCAACAACCGCATAAATATCAGTAGCACTAACCCGCTGATACGAGACGACTACTTTGTTGTTACTGCTATCAAAAGTAGAGCTTGTGTTATCAATGTAAATACTGTCAAAAACAGTTTCTGATCCAAATGAAATACTCGTGCCGCTGACTGTCCCAACGACTCCGGTGCCATAATTAGAGTTTCCACCATCTCTATAGGTTATAACCACTTTGTTAGAATTAGAGTCGAAAGAAGCACTTATTTGATTGCCGGGTGTACTACCAGAGTTAAACTCAGTTTCTGAGCCAAAGCTGATAGACGTTCCGCTTACCGTCCCTACGATAGCCTTACCTTTGCTTGAATTACTTTCGTCGCCATAGGCTATAACAACTTTATTATTGGAACTGTCAAAAGTAGCCGCAATCGGGTAGGTTTCGCCGGTTTCAAAAACTTCCTCCGAGCCAAAGGATATGCTTGTGCCGCTAACGGTGCCGACAATGGCAGTTCCCCTGTTTGAGTTTCCAGCATCTCTGTATGCAACCACTACTTTATTGGCGTTAGAGTCAAAAGTAGTGGCGTTGTATGAAGAATTAGCGCTGTTGTAAACCACGGGCGTCCCAAAAGATATGGTAGAGCCGCTTACAGTTCCGACCACAGCAGTTCCGTAAAAAGAGTTGCCAGCGTCTCTGTAAACTATGACAATTTTATTTTCGTTAGAATCAAAAGTAGACCCTAAAAACCTAACACTTGCCGATTCAAAAACTACCGCACTACCTAAATCTTGACCGCCCCCGGTGGCACTTATTTCCGTCACATCACCATCAGCCTCAACAATTACAGGCTTTCCAGCCGTAATCGCACCTTCAGCCGTGGCGGTGTAGTAAGCATCAATAATGTTGGGGTCTTTGCCCAGGAACTTCATGGTTCAGACCTAGCTAATTTCTTCNTAGCTAACAAAAACTTTTAGATCGTTCGCAGCACTGGCGGTCGCACCGATGCTCTTGTCTTCCTCCAGATAAAAGGCCGTGTTCTTGTCAAAGGCTACAAGCGTTGAGTCTTGCGGCACTGATACGGTTTTTAATAGCTCTGTAGCTGTCCCGCCAATATCATCCTCTGAGTAATACGACAGAGTAATGTCTGCTGCGACCGAGCCATCAACATTAGAAACCAAGATTGAGTTGACTTTAAAAACCTTGCCAGAGCTTGCGGCGTTAGAAACTACCGCAGTGGCATTGGTCGTGGACAAATTAACAACGGCGCTTTTTCCCGTAATGGTTGCAACATTTACAATGTTTGGTGCGGCCATTTTCTATCTCCTATCCAAAAACTATAGCCATAGCAATGGCTTTACCCGTGTTGATTCCTGCGGCCCCAAACGACAACTTACCAGAGCCATCTGTTAATAATGCCTGCCCGCTTGTTCCATCAGAATTAGGAAGTTCTAAACTATATGTAGCCGACGCTGAATGTGGTGGACCTTTGAGAGTTACGCCATGAGCATTAGACTCGCAGTTAAATCGGATCGCACCAGCATTAGTATTGCCGTATAACTCTGTAAAATTAGTGCCACTCGGCGCAAGCCTCACATTACCTGGCACAGTAATGTTGCCGGTAAGCTGAGTAGCAGCAATAGCTAGTGCAGCTTGGTGTGCCGTAACAGATGCCTCCGTAACAGTAAGCGTTGGGATAACGGCTTCAACGTGGTCTTTTACAGCCGCATTGGTTGGTATCTGAGTATCNCTATCTGCAAATGTTTCCCCAGATGTAGTTACTGCACTAGCTTCAAGATTAGAAAAGGCAACGCTAGTTAATACAGCCGCCCCACCAACCGTGGCTGATGTAGCCGCAAGCGTAGTAAACGTGCCTGCCGCCGCAGTAGAACCACCAATAACAATGTTATCTGCTGTGCCACCATCTAAGTTGGCGGTCGTAATAGTTCCAAGATTGCTTACAGTAGCGCCGTTAAAGTTGACCGTCCCACTAGCAGTTAGGTTAGTAAATGTTCCTGCGCCAGCAGATGAGCCACCAATCGTAGCGCCATCTACCGTACCNCCNTTNATGTCGGCAGATGCGGCAACAAGGTTTGTAAAAGTACCGGCGGCTGCTGAAGAAGCGCCTATCGTTGTGCCATCAATAGCCCCTGCGTTTATATCAACAGTGGGGATGGTAACTGTGCCGGTAAAAGTCGGGCCTGCCGTATCAGACTTAGTAGCAATAGCAGTCGATATAGCATCAAATTCTGTTTCAAACTCTGTGCCGCGAACAACCTTATTGGTGTCACCACCTGGAAGGGTATCCTTAGCTGCAAAGTCAGTAGTCTTAGTGTAGTTAGCCATTGGTAGTTCCCAGCCTGAAAAGAAGAAAGGGGGCCGAAGCCCCCGTGTTGATTAGGCAGATGGAACTGCCAAGACAAATCCAGCTTCAGGACGATACACCTGAACACCGTAAAGGGTGTCTGCGGTGTACAGAGTAGACAAGTACTCCTGCTTGTACTGAGTCTGGGAACGTACAGCCATTTGCTCTGCCATAACAACAGCTTCTGTATGGAAAAGCAGTGCCGCACGAGTATCAACACTTGATGCGGTATTATCAGCAGCCGCTTCAATGGTTCTGCAGTTAGCGGAAACATAAACGTCTACGCCATACAGGTTACCAATCAACCCACTATTGACTGTGCCACCAGATACAAAGTCTGATGATACATACCGATCAATGCCCATAATCGCTTTGCGCGTTGCGGGTGGAACGATCAGATTACGACCCTCCATCGGTACGTTGTTGTCATCCAGCTTCTGGATCATGTCGCGGAAAAACGCATCCGTGAACTCATCACCAGCTACCAGAGTGTCATCAGTGTACTGAGTGGTAGTGCCGTTATCATTAAAGAAACAACCAGTGTGCTGATAATCAGTAGCAGCAGGGCTGAATACAACAGCACCACCGTCACCAAAGCCAGTACCAGCCGCGTGAAGGTCATTGTCAACCTGTACAGCCAGCGAATAACCAGCGTCTTCAGTGTAGAACTGACGCAGAGATGACAAAGCCTGTACCTCTACGATGTCCTCGATCAGACGCGAGTATTCAAAGTGCCGGTTGATAGTAACCTGCAACTCTGACTCTGTGTTGGCAATGATCGTTACCGCAGTATCAGCCGCCTTAGCGTTGGCATCACCACGAGTAGGCTTAGGGATATGAATAACGTCACCCTTCTTGCCATTCATAGCGATACGCTTGACAAGGGGAGCCATCTTCAAGTTTTTTTGATAAGAAGCAATAATCTCATCTGACCAGATTTCTGGTACAAAAGTTGCCGCTTCTGTGAGTGCGGTATTACCCGCCGAGCCGGGATAAGTTGCTGTAGCCATGATAAATCTCCTTTAAGGCTATTTAACGCGACCCTCGGCGTAGGCTCTCAGCAATTCATCTGAGAGACTTTGATAACGCTCTGGGTCATCTCGCATAAGTTTTACAATGTCAGCGCGACGATAGACCTTCTTCCTTGTCCCCTCTGTGGAACCGCGAGCGTTACCAGTGTTTGCAGACTTCACAGTATTCTTACGAGCCGCCAGTTCTGCGTTAGCAGTCTGTTGGACAACCTGATTACGTTCTTTGTAAAGCGTAAACAGTTCATCCGCAGCGTCATAGTCATACCGTT
>NZMJ01000087.1 GCA_002692855.1 Maricaulis sp. | reverse complement strand
AAACAGTGCTATTCTGTTGGAAAGTTCGTAAAATTTAGTATAATAATATAAGGAGAACAATATGGCTATACTACGAAGTGATCAATCACAATTAACATTCGCTGCGGAAGCTGCTCAAGGTGGAGATCCAGAAATGAATTCTGGAACTCTAGTAAGTAGTGGTTTTCATGGAGAACTTACTGCAGATGTACCTGCGGGAAGTATATCTATTCCCTATGATGGAGGAACAAATACTCTAAAAGTGGGTGATTTTATAAGAATAGGTGATGTAAATGCTGGAAGCAGTGAAGATAGTTCTAGTGCTGTTCAAGGGACTACTATTGATGAATATGAAATTAGAAGAGTAGTAAAATTTACAGGAACTTCAAGTGGTGATATTATTCTAGACAGACCGACAGGATTTTTCCATGCAAATAATGAAATTATAGTTGAAGTAGATGCTACTAGAACAACTGCTGAAAAAACTATTATTAACAGAATACCGGGAGTATATGAGTCAGTAACTGTGCCTGACATGGCACCAACTATTGAACCTAGATATTACTTAGGTACATCTGCTAAAAGACAAGCTACAGAGTTTTATGCAGGACAACAAGCATATTCAGGTTCTGTAGGTGGGATGGTATTATTAAATGCTGCTCCAATAAGATTTCCAATAGGTAAAATGACTTCTATTGCATCTGTTAGACAAAATTCAAGTCCTTTTCAACAGACAATAACTGGTGCTAAAAAAGGTAATATGTTTATAAATGTTAATGCAAATACAAATTTATCTGATAATGATTATATATTACTAACAGATGGTACTTCAGCACCAGCATCAGCTACAACTTTTAGTAATATAGGTACAAATCCTGAAGTTGTAAGAGTAAAAGATATAATCGGGACAGTAGTGGAATTATATAGCCCACTAAGATTTGATCATGATGATGCAACTTATGCTAGTGAGATTAATTTTAGTTCAAGTGATAACTTTTATACGCATACTATAACACCTACAAATGATTTAGACACAATGTCATGGCATGTACATATGAAAGATAGTGCTGAAACAGCTGCTAATGATTTCAATAGAAGATTTTATGGTGGTATGGTAGATTCAGCATCTTTTGCTGCTGATGAAGGTGGTCTTTTAACTTTTGGATGGGATACAGTAAACTTTTTAGGTATGATACACAACCAAAAGAATCAAGCAACCGTAGGCACTAATTTATTTAATGGTGATTCAGCTGGAGCTGGTATGCCAAAGTTTTCTATTATGAATGATATTGAAGCGGGAGATATAACTTTCCCTTCAAATAATCCATATTATTTCTCACAAGGAACTTTAACATTCTTTGGACAAGAAATTGCAAGAGTAAGAAACTTTAATATAAGTATATCAAATGCTACAGAACCAAGATATTACATTTCAGGTAGGCATGATAGAAATAGAGGACCAACTGAAATAAGAGAAGGTAGAAAAACATATGGTATGTCATGTACAGTGGCTTTACCAGATACAGTTGCATCTACTGATAATACATATACAGGAGCTACTGGAGCCTTAGAAATATTTAAACAATTAATATTAGAAGGTAACTATACAGCTGCAGATGGAATGAATGGATTTGATCTAGAACTTACTTTTACTAGAGGAACTAATGATCAAATAAAAATAACTACTAAGCCTACAAGTTCTACATTTGGTGATACAGCTGCAACAACTGGAATAAATAATCAAGGAGCTTTTATAACAAGTGCTCCACATAATATTACAGGAGATGGGACTGCGATGCAAGTAGACTTAGATATGGTATTAAGACACTTGCAAATTGAGATACANGAACCTTCGTCTGCTGCTACAACAACTNCAGGAGCATTGACTGGAGCAGTGTATCCATAATTAATTTAAGTAAAGTAAGGAGAGTAAGATGAGTTTCGATTTAGCGAAATATCAAATAGGTAATGAACCAAGAAAAGTCACAGTAGAAATACCAGACACTGGAGATTCTTTTGAGGTTACAGTAAAAAATTTAAGTTGGAGTAGACAAAATAGGCTACTATCTAATTCAGTAATCATTGGTAAAGATGGNTCTACAGGATTTGATGGAGACGCTTATGTAAAGTCTTACTTAAAAGAATTTATTTTAGAAGCACCTTGGGGCAAAACTACAGAGGCGTTTCTAACAACAATTGATACTAGATTAGGTAAAGCGTTAGAATCGCTTGTACCTAGTGTAGATCAAGAAATAGATCAAGATCAGTTAAAAAAAGCGTAGATGCTTATTTAAAGGGGCAACGATCTACAGTTAACGGAAAGTTATCTTTGGACATAGGTTACTGGATAACAATGCTTAGATTAGTAGAAATAGGCATCCCTTGGGAAGTGGTTGCAAATTTATCTGAAATAGATTTACAGATGGTAGCAATTATAAAGGCTTCTTTGCTCGAGGCTAACCAAAACGCTTCTAACATTGATGTTGATTCAAATTATAGTGCGATGTCAAACTATATAGGAGGATTAAATAAATGGTAATGGGGCGAATAAAAAGATTATACCCATCTAAAATGTTATCAGATGCGAGAGAAGCATATGCTAGTAGAGGTGCATCTGGTGCTGCTGGTAGTATTGCAGGTTCTATAGGATCATCCCCATTTAAATTATTGGCTGAAGGAGTAAAAAGACCTAGCAGTATGTTCTGGAAAGGTCTAACAGCTAATAAAACTATTTTAGGTATTAACGTAGGAATAGGTTCTTTCCTAAAACAATCTCAAGTATTTACTGCTGCTGTAAGTTCAATCTTACAAGTAGTGGGAGCTTTGGTTGACGTATTTATTGCTCCATTTTTCATACCTTTAATTTTACCTTTAATCAAAAAAATGTCAGATCAAATACCTAAAGTCAGAGCCTTTGCTCAAGATTTAGCAGAACGAACTATTCCATTAATTAAAGATAGAGTAAATGCTATTTGGCAAGGTGAAGGTGGTTGGATAAGTAAAACAGCTAGATCAGCAAAAGCGATAGCTAGTATATTTTGGAATGAATCAGGATTAGCAGAATGGTGGGAAACTGAAACAAATCCATTCATTGTTAGTGTAAAATATCTTTTCAAATTAATAGGAATATTGGTTGACATGGTTATGATCCCTGTAAATACTGTATTAGATGCTGTAGAAAATGCAAAAGAAATTGGAGAGTTTTCTAAAAAGGTAGTTGATATTGGAGCAAGCCCTTTAAAGGTCGCTGGTATGTCTCCAGAAGAAGCTGCAGAAGCTGCATTAAGTGGTCCTTTTGGACCAAATCAGATGAATAAAAACTTATTTGATAGAGCCTTTGGAGGTGTACTTAGTGCTACACAACAAGCTATGCAAGGTGTACAGGACTTAGCACTCGGTGCTTTAGCGGAGGATAAGTATAGATAATGGTATTTTCAGCAGGAGCAAGATTAACAACAGGAGCATTTAGAGCTGGTATCGGTGTGGCTAGAGACACTAGAGCAGGATACCTGAGAAGAGGTGCGTCTGGTGCAGTTGGAGCAGCAGGAGCTAGTATAGGTGGAAGAACTCTAGGTATGTTAGCAGAATCTGCAAAAGACTTAATGAAACCTAAAGGTAAATTTTGGTCTATATTAACAAAGAATAAATCAGTATTAGGTATAAACTTAGGTGTTGGATCATTATTGAAACAATCACAGGTATTTACAGCAGGTATTAGCTCTATATTACAGATTATTGGAGCATTAGTNGATGTNTTTATAGCACCATTCTTTATACCATTAGTCCTTCCATTGATTAAAAAACTTTCTAGNTTTATACCANTNGTAAGAGANAAAGCTCAAGANCTTGCAGAGAAATGGGTGCCATANGATAAAAGANAAATTTNNAAAAATATGGGATGGNGATGGNTCNTGGTTTANNAANATAATAAAATCAGTCGGAGCAATAGCAGGAACAGTGCTAGAAATGACTGGAGTAAGTAAAGTTTGGAATGATTTTAAAGACAAATTTAGAATAGGAGCTGATGCATTAGAGGCAGCAATAGGATTACTTGAAAAAATACCGGGCATTGAAGCTGGTAGACGAGAAGATGAAATTTTTGATCTAGCTACTGATATTGAAGGTAAAAGATTTAGAGACACTAGCACTCCAACAGCATTTGGTGGGGTTGATATAGATATGTTTGGAACAGGCACTGCAGATGCAGCAAAGGCTGGTTTTTCATATGAACAAGCTGTTGCTAATGCAAGAAAAAATATGACTATGTATGCTAACATGGCGATGTTTAATATGAATTTAGCTAATCAATCAAATGATATATCTTTAGAATCAAGTCAACAAGGTGGTGGAACAGTGATTAAAAAAGAAATGATAGAAGCCCAAGTTCCTGAAGGATTATACCCGGGAGAATGATAGGAGAATAATTATGGCAGAAGCAAGTTTATCAGTTTTACTAAGAAATGGAACACATCATGGAGATGGAAGAGCCGGACAAGGTACTCTATTCTATGCATTAAAATGTGAAAATATTACAGTTAATTATGGTCGTACTCCTATTCAAATAGCTATACCACAAAATAAACCTGAATTAGTAGATTTAGGTATAGTTAGACCAACTGTATCAATAAGTGGTGTAATAGACGCAGTAGGTGGAGATCCTAGTAATACCGCTAATGGTAGTGCTAGTATTTCAACTGCTGCAATGTCATCATTTAGTTATACTCTTAATTCAGCTACAATTTCATATTTTATTCCATATAAAAATGCTTTAGAAGATTTTATAGCAAGTGAGTTGTTTACAGATGATTCGCCATTAGAAATTCAAGTAGGAGATCCAACACAACCAATAAGTAGTGGAGTAGATGAATCTACAGGTGGTACGATATATAAAGTAGCAGTGCAAAGTGCTAATTTTTCTTATGTACCTGCCATGGAAGATAGATATTCATTTGCAATACAATTTGTAGCAAAAGCAGCGGAACATGTGACGTTCCCATCATAGGAGATATAGATGACACAAGCGAATAAAAAAGTAGAGCTTTACTATCGTATAGGAGATAATCCTAACTTTAGTGGTACAGATCAGTGGTTGAGAGCGGAAACTCAAGAAGGTGTTAATGCAGTAACTTATTTTGAATATGAACATTCATTACATAAGCCTGCAGAAGCTAGAGTTACGTTAATAAATAGTATTCCAAACTTTAGAGCTGCTGATATAGATAGTAAAAGTGGTAAACTAAGTATTTTAGCTTCAGGTGATGATGCTGCTACTAATAGTGACTTGTTTACTGACTTCATGAGAGTACAATTAATAGATGCTCACAGTAAAGTTATATACTTATCTGGAAGAATCTATGATGTAGAAGCTGAATATAATAGGCTTGAGGGACATACAGTAAAATTAATTATTAAAGATGATTTAGAATTACTTAGAGGTATATATGTAGATGAAGTTGGAGATGTCGCATATACTTCTTCTAAGGCTAGATCTACTGTAATTAAAGATGATTTGATAAATTCAGCTGTTTTTGACACACCATCTGCTCTAGATTTACCATTTGATTTTTCTGATAGTGGTAAATTTGAAACTTCTTCAACTAATTATAATGCAAATGGCACTTTAAAATATAGCACTTCTAATTCTTCTATGTTACAAGAAATATCTCATTTAGCACAACAAGATCCTTCTAGTGCTACAAATAGTACAATTATAGAAAAGATGGGATTTGATTTTTATGTAGATCCAAATGTGGGTAGAACTGCAGCAACAGATGTAGATAATGCTGGTGCTGATACTAGAACACCTTCTGAAGCACATTTTAATTACTTTAAGCGTGGAACTAGACCAGCTGGTTCTGAAAGTGTAGCAACTTATGGATTAACTGTGCAATTTCCTACAACTGCTTTCACTAAAACAGGTCAAAAATTACCTATGTTTGAAAATTTTGATTTTGATAGACCTAAACATGAAACTTTTACAGATGCTACAATTACAGGTATAATTCCGGGAGGTAAAGCTACTACTAAAAACTTTGAAGTTCTGGATGTTACAAGTATTAGTGGTACGTTTACTTGGAGTGGTTTAGGTTTTAGTGCAACTGATGTTACTCCAGATACAGCTAATGCTAATGATGTGACAGCTCAAGCAGCTGGAACAGATTTTGCAGAAACTTTAAATGTATTAAACGCAGATGGTTCTGGTACTCCTGTAGCAGTAGGCAGAATTCAATACCAAAGCACAACAAGTTCGGGTAGTCAGATAATGGTATCTGATTTAACTTCTAGTTTTCCTACAGGAGATACACAAGTTATGTTAAAAGGAGCATCAAGTAATACAACTTGTCTATTTACTCCTAGTTCAGGCAGATTAAGAGAAAAAGTAGGTATTAAAAGAACATATAAAATGCAATATGGAACTTATGAAAACTTTGATGACTTTAGAACATTACTTTATAATATATTAAAAAAAGGTGGAAGGAATAATATTATTAGAGGATCTATTAGTATAGGTCAATATCCATATACATTTGTTGATTTTACTCCTTCAGGATCTTCTAGTACAACTTCAGCCGCTCTTCCATCTGGAGACCCTAGAAATTATGGTATGAGAACTGGTATGCCAATAGGTATATTAAATTCTAGTGGAACTTTCCTTGAATATTATAACTACGCCTCAGCTGTGGCTAGTAGTTCTGTATCTGTAGCTTCCGTGCCGCAAGATAAAAGTGGTAATACAACTAAAAACTTTAGCACAGGTAGTATAACAGCTAGATTTTATGTGCCAGTAAGAGCTGGAGATATGATTCATGTGGAGAATCCAATAGAAGCAATTGATGGGGATTTCTTAGTAACTAAAATAGTATATACTGAAGGCATAGGAGCCATGAACGCTAGACTAGAAATAGTGGGTAAAGATGAAGCATTAGGCGGAAAAGGTCCTAAAATTACATTTACTCCTATTGCACAAGGGGATTATAATACAGATGCAGCACATGAAGATGCAACTAATAAAAATTTCTCATTTCCTACAGATGGATCAGGTAATACAATTAAATTTAGTCCAACTGATCATGATACGGTAGCATGGACAACTGGACCACTAAAAGTTGGAAATACAACCCATACAATTAGTGCATCTAATACAGGTGATATGACTGCATATGATGCAAGTAATCCACATAATACAACATATAAAATATTTTTTGACTCTAGAACACCTACCGCGATACAAGCTATTAGAGCTGATGGATGGAGTAATTTAGCAGATACACCAACAGTAACTGAATTAGGATGGGCAAGAGCTGACTCTGATTCAAATGGTAAAGCTGAATTTGCAGTAGAGGGGGCGAACCCAGATGGTTTAAGTTTAGGATTATCTACAGAAATACATAGCCCTAAAAACGCTGTTTCAATAGATGGGGATGGGATAACAATAAGAGAAGGTACATCATCAGATGCTTTCCTTTCATTTTTAAAAGGCACGACTTCAATATCTAGATTGTTTGCTAATCATGCCACGGCAAATGCTACGACAATTAACTCTGATAATATTGATGGAGGTGTAACTTTTCCTACTGTATTAGGAAATGGAAGTTCTACAGCAAATACAAATTTCCAAATGTTTTTCCCTAATGATAATTCAGTCATGCAAATTGGATCTGGAGGTAACTTTCATCTTAGACCTCACACAGCAGGAGCTACACTAGGATCCTCTACTAAAGAGTGGACAAATATATTCGGTGGCGATAATATTGTGCCAGAAGGTGCTGGAGTAAGAATTGTTGGTAACCTAGAATGTACAGGTAACCTAACAGTAGGTGGATCTGGAGGTGGTGGATCATCTGCATTAGATGATATTACAACAGGTGATGCTGCATCTACACTAGCTACATCAGCAGGTAACATAACTATTGATGCACAAGGTGATAATACAGATATTATATTTAAAGGCACTGATGGTGGTTCAGATATTACCATGCTTACGATGGATGCTAGTGCTGCAGGGCAGTTATTAGCAAAAGATGGAAGTCAATCATTACCAACATATAGTTTTACTTCAGATATTGATACAGGTTTTTATTATTACTCAGCTGGTTTCGCAGGAATCACTGGTGGTGGAACTGCATCAGCAGCTATAGGAGGTGGGCATATTTATGCAAACGGTAGTTATCTATTTATAAATGACCCTAATACTGGTATGTCTGGAGCTAGTGATGTGCTAAGTTTATTTGCTGGTGGAACGACACACTTATCAGTAGGTGGAGCAGCAACAGGAACAACTTTAGCAGTTTCTGCAAATGTAGTGGATATGCCTCTTGCAGGTTCTACAAATGCACAATTGAGGTTAAGGTCTAGAGATACATCAGATGATTTAGCTACTCCACCTATAACTTTTAGAGATGACCTTGATACGGGTTTCTTTAGTGACGCTTCTGATCAGTTATCAGTTGCAGTGGGTGCTGCAAAGCTGATGACATTTGATGAAGTAGGTAGTAATTCTAGCGTAGGTGTTGGATATACTACATCAATAGGCACAAATTTACATGAATCTGGTTTTGCACTTAAGGTAACTGGTGATTTTAAAGTAGATGGTGATACCACTAAAACATCTGCTGGAGGTGATTGGGACAATGTTTCAGATGATAGAATAAAACAAAATGTAGCTTCTATTACTACAGGAACAAATGTAATCAAACAACTAAATCCTATTTCATTTAAATTTAAAGATGAGTGGAAAGCTACTTCTTCTGGAATAGAAACTGGCACTGTATTTGGATTCTTAGCAAGTGAATACGAAACCGTATTCCCAGATAATGTTAAAACTGGAAATGATTTAATTAAATTGCCTGATAATACTTATACAACTGCAAAATATTCAGACTCAGAAGATAAATCAAAAATGCCAGATGGAGCAGAAGTAGTATATCAAGATATAAAAAGTATTAATACTGGAGCATTAATGCCACATGTTATAGCCGCAATAAAAGAATTAGATGCTAGAATTACTAGCTTAGAAGGAGGATAATATGCCAGACGTAACAGTAAGTTTTACAGATGCACAATGGGCAAGAATAGTTGCAGCATCACCTAATATTAAAGATAGCATAAATGACACAGGAGATGTAGATGCAGCTTATTTAGCTGCCAAATGGAAAAGCGAAGTCACTAGATTGGTCCAAGCATACGAAAGACAACAAGCATCAATAGATGATTTCTAATGAGGCTTGACACCAAAGTAATTAAATATAGGAATCAAAATCCTTTTATGTCAACACGTCAAATTGCAAGAGAGGTGGGAGCTTCTGTAAGTT
>NZMJ01000086.1 GCA_002692855.1 Maricaulis sp. | reverse complement strand
TCTGCAGTTTGCACAAGTTTTAAAGTAGAACTTTTAAAAGGAGTTCACGATTTTACAGCAACAACAGGAAATACTTTTAAGATAGCTTTATACACTAGTTCAGCTAGTTTAGGAGCTGGGACAACTGCTTTTTCAACATCAAACGAAATTACTAATTCATCTGGAACTGCGTACACATCAGGTGGAGCAACACTTACAAGCGTAACTCCTACATCAGATAGTACAACAGCTGTTTGTGATTTTAACGACGTAAGTTACACAAGTGCATCTTTCACAGCAAACGGTGCTTTAATTTATAATGATTCAGCTTCTGGTGATCCGGCATGTGCTGTTATCGCATTCGGTGGTGACAAAACTGTATCTAGTGGAACTTTCACAATTCAATTTCCTACAGCGGACGCAACTAACGCAATCATACGATTAGCATAAGGAGGTCCTCCTTATGGCCAATACTTGGAACCAATCAGGCACAACCTGGAGCACAGGTCGTTGGGGTACAACTGAAGCTTTTACAAGTGGTTGGGGTGTTGATGCATGGAATACAGGTGGATCATGGGGTCAAGCCACTGACGAAGTAGCACAATTAACAGGTCAATCTATAACTTCATCTTTAGGTACAGTAGTTGCATCTTCTGAACAAGGTTGGGGTAGAGCTGAGTGGGGCAATGAACCGTGGAGCGAAAGTTTTAGTCCTGTTGTAGCTGTAAGTGGACTTGCAATAACTTCTTCTGTTGGATCCATAACTGCATTTCCAGAACAAGGTTGGGGTAGAGACACTTGGAATTTTGAAAGTTGGGGTTTCTCTGGTTTAACTGTAGAAATAACTGCACCTGATGCAATCGTATCAAATTTAGGTGCTAATGGTTGGAGTAATGCATCTTACGGAGATAACGGTTGGGGAATGTTTACACTTAACCCTGCTGACGTCGTAGGTTTAACAGGAGTCTCTTCAACATCTTCGGTTGGTTCAACAACAATTATATTATCACCAACAGTTTCGCTATCAGGAGTTGCTACGGTTTCTTCTGTTGGATCAATAGATCCAGATGACATGACTGTAGGACTATCTAGTCAAGTAATAACTTCTGCAGTAGATTCAGTAACATTTGATTTAACTTCTGTAGCATCATTAACAGGAGTTTCTATAACATCAGGAGTTGGTGAACTAATAGGAGGTATTGTAGAATTTGTACCAATAACGGGCGTAGGAGCCACGTTATCTGTAGGATCAATAACTCCTGATCAAATGAGTGTAGGATTAACTGGAGTGGCCTCTACGTCAGCCGTAGGAGCAATAACACCTGCAGATGTAATGGGTTTAACAGGAGTTCAAACAACTAGTTCTGTTGCTTCATTTGGAACTGCGGATGGTTTTGGAATTCAAGCATATCAAGCTATTGACACAGGTTCTAATACAAGTTATACAGACGTAACAGGAAAAGCAGCGTAAAATTTTCTGTATAGGAGATAAAAAATTATGGCATCAACATACACACCTTTAGGGGTAGAACTTCAAGCAACTGGTGAAAACGCCGGTACATGGGGGACTAAAACTAATACTAACTTACAAATTATTGAACAAATTTCTGGTGGTTTTACAACTCAAGCAGTTTCTGATTCTGGAGATACAGATCTTTCTGTGTCTGATGGTTCTACTGGTGCAACTCTATCTCACAGAGTTATAGAATTTACAGGTTCTTTAACAGGGGCTAGAAATGTAACTATTCCTATTGATGTTCAACAATTTTATATTTTAAAAAATTCAACAAGTGGATCACAAAACGTAGTATTTAAATATGTATCAGGTTCAGGAGACAGTGTAACTGTTGGTCCATCTGCAGTAAAATTAGTTTATGCAACAGCTAATGATGGAACAAATCCTGACATAGACGATTGTGGATTTATAACAGCATCTTCTACAGATACTTTAACAAACAAAACTTTAACAGCTCCAAAAATTGCAGATGCAGGTTTTATTGCAGATGCAAATGGTAATGAGCAAATTATATTTCAAACAACATCATCAGCAGTAAATGAGTTAGAGGTAACTAATGCTGCAACTGGGAATCCTCCAATCTTAGGTGCGAGTGGGGAAACTAATGTTGGTGTTCACATTAAACCAAAAGGTTCGGGAGAAACTATAATTGGAAGTGGCGGAGCAGATGCAACTTTAACAACAAGTGGTGCTTATAATTTAGTTTTAGATACTAATTCAGGAACTAACTCTGGTACGATCACAATTACTGATGGTGCAAATGGAAACATAGTTATTGCTCCAAATGGAACTGGAGTAGCACAAGCTGTTGATGGAGGAGATAACACAGCAGCTATTAAAATTGCAGGTAAAGAAACTATATGGGTTCCAGCATCTGCTATGTATCCAAATACTACAAACGGTTGTGCAGACTTAGCACAAGTAGAATTATCAAATGGCCCTGAAATTAAAACTTTAGATTTTGATAAAACTTCTGATGAAAACGCACAATTTGCTGTTGCCTTTCCAAAATCATGGAACGAAGGCACAGTAACTTTTCAAGCTTATTTTACAGCTGATTCTACAGACACAGGTACTGTTTCTTGGGCGTTAGCAGGTGTTGCTATTGCAGACAATGATAGTATTAACACTGCATTTGGAACTGCAGTTGCACCAACAGCAAAAGCTCATAGTGGAACAGCAAACGATTTAGACGTTACAGCAGAAAGTGGTGCAGTAACAATAGCGGGTTCACCTAGCACAGATGAAGAAGTATTTTTTCAAATAACAAGAGATGTATCAGCAGATGATTTAGATGCCGATGCTAAATTATTAGGTGTTAAATTATTCTTTACTACTGATGCGGCTAACGACGTATAAGAGGCATAGAATATGAAATATAGAGATAGAAACTTAGAACCGTTAACGGTTGGCAAAAGCACAAGTAATATTCAAAACAGAAAAGGTAAATCTTTTGGATATCAAATCTTAGGATTTGGTTCTGGTGCTCAAAAGAAAGTAGCAAACTTTCAATATTTAGTTGTTGCTGGTGGAGGAGCAAATGGAGCCAACCCGAGTGGCGGAATCGGAGGCGGAGGAGCTGGAGGATTTAGAACCTCTTTTCCTGGTGGAACAGAAATTGAAATTGAATCTGGTGCACCTATAACAGTTGGAACTGGAGGAAGTCTTTCTGCTGGTAATAATTCTATTGCTGGTGATAAAACTTCTACAGGAGGCGGTTTTGGTGGAGCGGATAGTCCCACGTCTGGTAATCCAGGGGGAAGTGGAGGCGGAGGCCGACACACTGGATCAGGCGGAACGGGAAACGCAGGAGGTTTTACACCATCAGAAGGTAATGCTGGCGGAGGTGGAGACCCTAGAAACCAAGGCGGAGGCGGAGGTGGAGCTGGCGGAGCCGGCAACCCTGCCGGAAATAATGGTGGAAATGGTGGAGCTGGATCTAGTAATTCAATAACTGGATCTCCCGTAGGTTATGCTGGTGGAGGAGCCGGAGGCGGACACGGAAGTCAATTTAGTAATGGATCACCTGGAGGATCAGGTGGTGGAGCAGCACAATCCCCTGGCACTAACGGAACAGGCGGAGGAGCTGGTGGTTGGAAACAAAACCCTTGGGGACAAACAACTGGTGGTAATGGAATAGTTATTTTACGTTGCCCAGGTCCAGTAGGTGCCTCTATGTCAGTATCTCCAGGAAGTAATTCAGTGGGAACTGATTCTCCAACAGGAGATAAAATTGCAACTTTTAACGTGTCAGGAACAATTACATTTTAATGGCTTACTTTGCAGAAATAAATAGTGAAAATTTAGTTACAAACGTTGTTGTTGGAGAGAGTAATAACTTACCTCCATTAAAAGTTAATAGTGTAAGATGGATTGAAACATTTGAAGATGGAACTAATGGTGTTTTCGCAGGGCCTGGTCATACTTGGAATGATGAACATCAAATTTTCTGTGAGCCACAATTTTATTCTAGTTGGGTTTTAAATACTACAACAGGAAAATATGAAGCCCCAACAGATTATCCATCATCTCTTATAACAAATGCGGATATCACTTGGGACGAAGATAATTTAAAATGGAAAAGCACAAAATTAATAGATGACTCTATAACAGAAGATACTGATACAATGTTAGATACACCAGAAATAAAGTTTTGGAATCCTGAAACTTCTTCTTGGGAAGATTAACTTATTTTTAATAAGTTAAAAGAAAGATTAAAATGATATTGAAAGAACATGTTTGGATTTTTAAGAATGAATTATCAAATTATTTTTGCAAAGATATTGTAAAATTAGGTAATCAAACTAAAAAACATTTAGGCATATACAGTGGAAAAAACGGAAAAAGAAATTCTAAAAAAGTTAGAAACTCTCACGTTTGTTTTTTAAACGATTGGTGGATTAAAAGATGGTTTGATAATTATTTTTTTATTGCAAATAAAAATGCCGAATGGAATTTTCAATTTGATAGATATGAAGCTTTTCAATTTACACAGTATAAAATCAATCAACATTACAGCTGGCATCCTGACTCTTTTGTAAATAAAGATATAGTTAGAAAATTATCTGGTATAATATTATTAAGTGACCCTCAAGATTATAAAGGAGGAGAAATAGAATTTAGAACACCAGGAAATAAAATAATAAAAATGGGAAAACAACCTAAAGGAACTATTTTAATATTTCCTTCTTTTGTTTATCACAGAGTTAAACCAGTGACATCAGGTAAAAGATACTCTTTGGTTATTTGGGCTTGTGGTGAAAATTTTAAATGAAAAACATATGTATAGTTGGTGCAGGCACAGCAGGTTTAATATCAGCTTTAATATTTAAACAAAGTTTAAATGTAAATATTACAGTTATTAAATCTAATAAAATTGGAATTATAGGTGTGGGTGAAGGAAGTGAAAATAAATTCACACAATTTTTAAAATTTTGTAATATAAGTAAAGAAGAAATAATTAAAGAGACAGGTGCAACATTAAAATATGGAATACTGTTTGAGGGTTGGACAAACAAAGATTACCTTCATGAAGTATCACCTAAAATCTTTAATGTAAAAAAAGAACAATATTTAGCAGCTTTCGGTTATGCAATTACTAATAATTTATCTGTAGATAAATACACACAACTTAATCAATTAAAAAATAACAAAGTTGTTAATAAATACATTTCAGATCAATTTCATTTTAATACTTTTAAATTAAATGATTACTTAATTAAAAAATGTAAGGAAAGAAATATTAAAATTATAGATGACGAAATAACAAACATTCAAATAAAAAATAAAAAAATTATTTCTTTAAATAAAAAATATAAGTTTGATTTTTATATTGATGCAACTGGTTTTAAAAAATTATTAATAAAGAAATTAGGTGGTAAATGGGACTCTTATTCTAAATACCTACCTATGAATGAAGCTATTGCNTTTCCTACAAAAGGCACCAAAGAATATCCTGCATACACTTTAGCTAAAGCAATGAATGCTGGTTGGATGTGGAGAATTCCTGTTCAAGATAGATGGGGTAATGGATATGTTTTTGATAACAGATATATAAATGCAGAACAAGCTAAACAAGAAGTTGAAAAATATCTTGGATATAAAATAGAAATAGGTAAAAATATTAAATTTAATGCAGGAGCCATTGATAAACCTTGGATAGGTAATTGTGTTGCTATAGGACTATCTGCTAATTTTATAGAACCTTTAGAGGCGTCTTCAATTGGTAGTTGTATACAACAATCTTTTCTTTTAATAAATTATTTACCTAATTATGATTCTACAGCTATAAAACAATATAATAAATCGTGCACAGCTTTATTTGAAAACATAAGAGATTTTGTATTAATACATTATTTGTGTAATAAAAAAGACAGTCGTTTTTGGAAAAACTTAAAAATAAAAATACCTGAAAGTTTAAAAACAAATTTGCAAAAATGGAAACAACGTTTACCTATTGAAGANGATTTTAAAAGTAGTTATATATTATTTTATGAAACTAACTTTGCTTTAATATTAAAAGAATTAAATTTAATAAAATTAAACGAANTTAAAAAAGAATACAAAACAAAAATACAAGACGCAGATGAAAAGGCTATTGAAAATTATTATAAAATATTTTATAAGTATCGACAAGATTTAATAAATCATAAGAAATATATAAAGGAAATAAATGAATACGTTTAGTTTAAATATCTGTGGAGAAATTATAGAGGATACAAAAAAATTAAATAAACAATTAATACAAACTTGTAAGGAAGTTCGTAAAGAAAACAAAAGCGTTAAATATTCTAATGAAGGTTANCAATCTCCAAAGTTAAATTTAAACGACTACCCAATATTTTTAGAATTATATAAAAAATTAAAAGAAAATGTTTTATTTAATTTAACAGTATATGATTTAGTAGAGGCTAACATAGATTTTACTTTACCGTGGGTAAATATAAATAAGCCAGGTGATTTTAATTGGCCACATAAACATTTAGATTCGCACTTTTCTGCAATCTATTATTTAAAAGTTCCAAAAAAATCAGGTGACATTGTTTTTTTAAATCCTTTTAATAAAGAAAATACTTTTTATCTAAAAAAATTTAATAATTATAATTCACATAATTCAAGTGTTTTTAAACATACACCTCAAGAAAGCACTTTTATTATGTTTCCATCTAATATAGAACACGCAGTAGAAAGGAATGAATCAAAACAAGAAAGAATAAGCATTGCTTTTGATATTAATTTAAAATGAAAAAACATTTGGTAATTAAAAATATTATTAGTAAAGAATTGTGTGAGTTCTTAACTAATTACCTTTTATTTAAAAAAGAAACTTATGATGTTTTACAACAAACAAAATATATATCACCTTTTTGTGAACTCCATGGTAAGACAGGAGACTCACAGATTCCTGGTAGTTATTGTATTTATGGAGACGTAGCTATGGATTCTTTACTACCTAAAGTAATGCCTGTGATTGAAAAAAAACTTAAACTTAAATTAGTCCCTACTTATTCATATGCAAGAATTTATAAAAATGGAGATGAATTAAAAATACACACAGATAGAGATTCATGTTCTGTTTCTGCAACTTTAAATTTAGGAGGAGACCCTTGGCCAATTTTTTTAAAAGAAAATAAAAAAACTTATAAAGTTAATTTAAATCCTGGAGACGTGTTGCTTTATGATGGATGTAAGTATGAACATTGGAGAGAAAAATTTAAAGAACAAATGTGTGCACAAGTATTTTTACATTACAATGAGAAAGGATCAAAAAATATTTATGACCGAAGACCACGATTGGGATTGCCGGTTGATATTAAAACAAAATAAATATACTTATTTGTTTGATTATATTAATCATAAAAAATTTAAAAATAAAATATTAAAAGCAATAGAACAAACTCCAGCTAATAAAACACAAGGTGTATATAAAACAGATTGGAAGGTTGATAAATCTGTTAAAAGAGTTTATTGGGAAAATTATGTTAAACATATAGCCAATACATGCATAGATATTTTAAAAAAAGATTTGTATAAAGAAGTAAATCAAGAAACAATTCACCATAATCATTGGTTTCACATATATCAAAAAAACTATGGATTTGGATGGCACACACATGGAGAAAGTAATTTTTCAGGGATATATTATTTGCAATTAAAAGAAGATAATAAAACAGAATTTATAGATATGGATTTATCAATAGAAGAGGGTAACCTTTTAATATTCCCTTCATTTTTATTACATCGTTCACCAATGATAAAAAATAAAACAAAAAAAATAATAATATCTTTTAACTTTTCAATGCAATGACAACAAAAATAGTAGATAACATTTTAGATCAAAAAGAAGCAGATGCTATAGAAAAAGAATTAATGAGTGTTTTTTTTCCTTGGTACTATCAAGATTCTGTTTCTGATAAATCTAATACAAATGATTTTTATTTTACACATATACTTTATGAAAATTTAGAACAAAGTTCTTACTTTAATTTAATAATACCTATTTTAAAAAAAATAAAATATAAAAAATTAATTAGAGTAAAAGCAAATTTATATCCGGGATTTGATAAAAAAGTTATACATCCTAAACATGTAGACTATACTTATAATACCAACGGAGCCATTTATTATGTAAATACTAATAATGGCACAACTAATTTAACAAATAAAAAAATTGAATCTGTTAAGAATAGACTATTATATTTTAACGCTTCTAAGCCTCACAACTCAACGACTTGCACAGACAAAAAAATAAGATTAAATATTAACATTAATTATTTATGATGAACATTATAGACAACTGGTTAGATAAAGATTTAAGTGATTTTGTTGAACAAAGTTTTTTGCATGAGTATCCACATTACTTTGATCACACACCTACAGATGCAGATAGTAAAGTATTTTATAATTGTGAGTTAAACAATACTGACATGTTAGTAAAGTTATTATTTCATAAAGCACAAAAAACAATTAATAAAAAACTCAATCTAGTAAGAACACATTTTAATATTCAACATCCAGGCATGGATGGTGGGTGGCATGTGGATTATTCTGAATTAAGTTTTGTTTACATGGTTACTCAAACTCTTAATAAAAAAGAAGGGACATTTGATATTAAAATTAATAACAAAATTAAAAAAGTAGACTTTGTTAAAAATAGACTTGTATTTTTTGATTCTAATTTAGTACACAGAGGTAACCCTCCTTTATTAAATGAAAAAAGAAAAACAAACGCTAGAATTACTTTTACGTTAAAAACAAATTATGTTTAAGGTGTATGAAGATATTTTAAATAAGGAAGAAAAAATGTTTTTAGAAACAAGTATTAAATTTCCTTTTTATTTAAATTGTGGTCAAACGGATCATGATAAAAGATATCACTTCACACATGTTTTAAAAAATAAAAAAACAGGTGAAATTAATTCACCTTACTTTTATGATATAGAAAAAATTGTAAAAAGAATATGTAAAAAAGAAAAAATTAAACTTAATAAAATATTAAGAGCTGCCATAAATTTAACTTTTCCATACAAACCTTTACTAGGTAGTATTCATCAAGATCATTCTTTTGAGTATAAACAATTTATATTTTATTTAACAGATGGTGGAGGAACAAATTTATATAACAAAGATAATGAGTTTTTGACAAAAATAGAATCTAAAAAATTTAAAGTATTATATTCTGATAACAATCCTCATGCAATTTATCATTCTAAAAATGGCATTAGAATTATAGTGGTGGTAACATTTATATGATTAGAAAAATAAAAGAAGTTTTACCACCTGAAATTAATAAACATATAATTAAAAAATTGTGTAATCAACCTAATTGGGGTTTTCCTCATGACTTAGATAATGAAACTAGAGAGGATTTTTTTGAAAAATTTGTTAGCGATAATGTTTCTAACTGTGGTTTTTCTTTGGTGACTTATGATAAAGTAAATGATATTTTTATAAATACTGATTTAAATCTATACGCTGAAATAATATTTTTTATTATTAAACAAAAGTCAAAATTAAACTTACATGACATATCTAGAATTTATTGGAACTATTATGATACAGCTTCAATTGCTAATTATCACATAGATAAAAATGAAAAAAACTCCATGTCTATTTTATATAACCTTCACACAAACGATGGAGGCACACATATAGAAGAAAAATTTTTTGCATCAAATGAGAGTGAAGCTATTATTTTTAATAGTAATATAAAACACAAAGGTGTAGCACCTAGAGATTATAAACACAGATTTAACTTGAACATTATTTGTTCTTGTGATAATTAATACGCATGAATTTAGAGAGCATGAGAGACCTTGACAGTCGTAAGCATAAAAATCAACTAGTTGATGAACTTTATATTTTAAGACAAAAACATGAAGAAATTAAAATGGTTTTAAAAGGAGAAAAAATTATAAATCAAGATTTTAAAAGTGAGATAGAAGGAAAAAATAGAACCATTGAAGAGTTGTCTAAAATTAATCACGAGTTTCTAAAAGAAATAGGTAAGTTAAGAAATCACATAAAGAATTTAATTAGTGAATGATTCCTTCTTTTATAGAAACTTATTTTATAAAAGATAAAAGTCTATGTGATGATTTAATAAAGTATCACACAGATAATGTCCTTTATAAGTCTGATGGTAGATTAGGGTATGATGGAAAAATTACATTAGATCATTCTTTAAAAGAATCTGTGGATGTAACATTTCACAATGATACAAATCATAAAACTATACGAAAGTTTTTTAATATATTAACTGAGTACGCTTCTGACTATTCAAATAAGTATGGTGTTAATAATGAAGTAAAAACTGAGTATCAAAACCTTATTTCTAAGTTTCCACCATTAGGTGGATTTAAAATGACTCATTATGAAAGAGGCGATGTGCATTCTTCAAAAAGACAATTGGTATATATGTTATATTTAAACGATGTAACAGATGGAGGAGGAACAGAATTTACTCATCAAAAGATGCTTATAAAAGCAGAGAAAGGTAAGTTAATTATTTGGCCAGCAGATTTTACACATACTCACAGAGGCGTTGTATCTCCTACTGAAACAAAATACATTACGACAGGGTGGTTTGAAATATCTAAGTAAAAATGTCTTTTTTAAAAAAATTAAAAAATTTAAAAATACCTAGTCATGATATTAGAAAAAAAGAATTATGGGATGCTGAAGGCATTATAGAAGGTGTATCAAATCAAGTGTTGAAGTTTGATTTACGACCTGTAAAAAATAATGTTAAAGGTGGTTACTTTAATACAAAAGCTGACAAGATGGTTTTTGATATTAAAAATCAATGGATTATAGTAGATTTAGAAGAACTTCATGACTACTTAAAAAGAAATAACTTAAAAAAAGCTAATTTAGAAGATTTGATATCCGCTTTAGATTGGAATATAATACTACCAAAAAACTAAAAACCTTATATAATGCTAGTCTTATGCTACAAAAAATAGGATTTCAACCAGGTATTAATAAACAAATCACACCCACAGGAGCTGAAGGGCAGTGGACTGATTGTGATAACGTTAGATTTAGGTATGGTACACCTGAAAAAATAGGTGGTTGGAACCAATTAGGCACTTTAAACGAAAATGAACTTACAGGAGCAGGTAGAGGATTACATCATTTTGTTAACAGTCTAGGTAGAAAATACGCAATCATTGGAACAAATAGAGTCTTATATGCTTATTCAGGAGGTGTATTCTATGACATACATCCTATTCAAACAACAACAACTCTTACAAATGCATTCTCCACGACCAACGGATCACCGACAGTTACACTAACCTTTTCTAGTGCACATAACTTAGTTCCTGGTGATATAGTTTTATTAGATAATTTTACGACAATTACAGGATCTAATTTTAGCGCGTCTGATTTTGACAACAAAAAATTTATGATTGCATCTACACCAACTAACTTAACAGCAACACTTACAATGCCTTCAAATGAAACAGGATCTGGTGCAACTACATCTGGTGGAATTAGAGTGCAAAAATATTACACCGTGGGTCCAGCTGTGCAAGCAAAAGGTTTTGGTTGGGGCTTAGGTTCATGGGGTGGTGAAGCATCCGGTGCTATTACAACAACTTTAAATGGAGCTTTGTTAAATGATTCTGCAGGTACAGGAGGATCAGGAACTTCAATTACATTAACCAGTACTACCAACTTTCCATCTTCAGGTACAAACTTTATTAAAGTAGGGACAGAAGAAATATCTTATACAGGTGTTTCAGGAAACGATTTAACAGGTATTACAAGAGCAGTTAGAGGAACTACTAGAGCTGCTCACAGCAGTGGAGCAACTGTCACAAACACTTCTGACTTTGTTGCTTGGGGTGAAGCTGCATCTGGTGACTTAGTTCTTGAACCCGGTATGTGGTCTTTAGATAACTTTGGTGATAAAGCCATATGTTTAATACATGACAGTGCTGTATTTGAATGGGACTCATCTTTATCAAATGCAACAGATACAAGAGCAACAATTATATCTGGTGCACCAACAGCGTCAAGACACATGGTTGTATCGACACCCGATAGACACTTAGTATTTTTTGGAACAGAAACAACTATTGGATCACCTGGCACACAGGATGACATGTTTATTAGATTCTCGGATCAAGAGGATATAAACACCTATACACCCACAGCAACAAATACAGCTGGTACACAGAGACTGGCCGACGGATCACAGATCAGAGGAGCAATTAGAGGTCGTGATGCAATTTATGTTTGGACTGACACAGCACTATTTACACAACGTTTTGTTGGTCAACCATTTACATTTGCGTTTGCACAAGTTGGAACTAACTGCGGTCTTGTTGGACAGAATGCGTGTGTGGAAGTTGACGGTGCTGCGTATTGGATGT
>NZMJ01000085.1 GCA_002692855.1 Maricaulis sp. | reverse complement strand
GGACAAATTTTTTAATTGGTGCTAAAGGTGCAAAAAAATAATATATCAATATATTTAGCTACACCTGTGCATAGTGAAGTATCTATACACTATGCTCAAAGTGTATTAGACTTTCAAAAAGAGTGTTTAGACAGGAACATTGACATTACAGTTCATATGATGAAATCGTCATTGGTCACTCAAGGTCGCAACCTATGTGTGGCGGCTTTTTTAGAAAGTGGTATGTCACATTTATTGTTTGTTGATAGTGATATAGCTTTTACCTGTGATAGCATATGGAAAATGCTTGAGGCTGACAAGGATGTCATTTCTGTACCTTACCCACTTAAACACATCAAGTTTGATCGATTGATTGCTAAGATCCAAGCAGGTGATGTGACCACAGCTAAAGAAGCTCATGTGAACTGCAATACTTATCCTTTACGCTTAGAAAACGAAGAAGATATTAAGGTTGAAGGTGAGGGTGTGATTGAGGTAACTCATGCACCGACTGGCTGTATGTTAATTAAACGCAATGTCTTTGAGCAGATGATAGAGGCGTACCCTGACACACGGATCACGCAAGAAACCATTGTTGATGGTAGATTACAGAAAAAACCTTATCTGTATAACCTTTTTGATACTTATCACGATAAAGAAACCGAACATTTTTTGGGTGAAGATTTTGCTTTTTGCAGGTTATGGCGCAACCTAGATGGAAAATGTTATTGTTACATTATGGACTACATTACGCATGTAGGTGAGTTTCAATATACAGGGCGTTTGTGGGATGAGTTAAAACCCTCTGATGGTATTGATAGCCCCGTAGAATAAGGGTAAACTATACATTATAAGCTTATGAGGAGATAAATGTGATAGATCCGATATCACTTGGTATAAACGCAATATTGATGTCCGGAACAGGAACACTAGGTAGCGCAATTAGCGCGGGTCTAGCAACTTTCTTGACTTCAAAAATGTTAGGTGCTTCTACCAGAGACTCTATTAAAGCAGGATTACTCGGTGGTGCTGGAGCTACGGCCACTGGCAAACTAGGTGAATATTTAAGCACCGCGGGAACCACCGTGCCTTTGGAAGGACAGATAGCTGCAGGTGGGCCTGGGGCAAGTGTTGCTACTTCAACTCCAACAGGCTTTGGATCAGATGCAGTTTTAACAAGTGCAGCAGGAACTGCTGCTCCTAGATTCATGCCAGGAACAACAGGAACAGGATTATCCGGGCAATCAAGTTTTGTTAGAAATATGTTAGGAGATACCAGTGGTTTAAGTAATTTATTACAAGATAATAGAAACTTAATTGGTTATGGTATTGGTTCATCTTTAATACCTCAAAATATACCACCTAGAGTAAACCCTGATATCTACGGAGGCATGTTTACCNACATGGGAGGNAGCGCAGAAACTTATGAACAATCTAGAAAAGATTTAGAAGGACTTACAAAAAGAGCTCCTGTGCAAGACGATCCTTTAACCACAGACATTTATGATTACACTCCAACTAATGTGCTTTACAGAGCAGAAGGAGGTATAGCCGCTTTTAACGAAGGTGGTGTTAATTATTTACCTAGCAAAACTGAACACGACGAAAAAGATGTAAATAACTATGTTAGAGCTCAAGGTTATGTTGAAGATGGCTCTGGCACAGGAGANAAAGATACAGATACCATGTTAGCACAACTTGCCGATGGTGAGTTTGTGTCTCGTGCAGATGCAGTCCTAGGGGCAGGCATCATGGCAGGTGCAAGTCCTGAAGACTTTAAAGAAATGCGTAGTAAAGGTGCTAAATTTTTTTACAATCAACAGGATCAACTTAAGAGAATATTCGATATAGTTAATGCAAACTAATATTGTTAGATTTACTCGAAACGATGTAAATAAAGTTTGGCCTTTAGCAGTTGAGATGATACAACGTGCGTGTGATACAAATGGCGGTTTTGAAGCCGAAGACATATTAGACGCGTGTAAAAGAGGTATCTTTCAACTTTGGTTAATCACAGATGATCAACAAAAAGTTTATGCTTCAGTGGTGACCGAACTCAGAGACTACCCTAATTTTAAAGTTTGTGATATTAAAATCACCACAGGTGAGATGTATGAAAAGTGGTTTGATCATATTGATGATATAGCCACATGGGCCAAACGACAAGGGTGCAAAAAGATGGAGATATTTGCAAGACCAGGGTGGGAAAGAGTTTTAAAACATAAAGGGTATGTAAAAACTCATGTACAGATAGAGAAAGAATTATGAGTATAAATATAGAAAATTTGACCACGAAACAAAAAGTAGAATTATTTAAAAAACTTTATGCGGATCTTGCTCAAAAAGGTAAACACGAAGATGTTCATTTAGCACACATAAACGATTTTGAGCGTAAACTTTTAATAAGATATGGTGGATGTGGCACGGTTAACGACGAAACTGGTCTGGTGCAATACTTTGGGGGAGGCGGTGGAGGAACCACGCAACCAGATACCACGACCACATTTGCACGTGAGGCCCCTGAGATTGAGGCTAGAAAATTAGCCTTATTCGATACAGCTGCAGATTTAACTGCACAGCCTATATCTATTCCTGCTTATGAAGTAGCAGCCCCAACAGCTTTAGANCAAGGTGCTTTTGCTTTAGCTGGACAACAAGGTGTGGGCGCACCTGCTATAGAACAAGGAATAGCTGCAACTCAAGCAGCTCAGACTGCAGCACGTGCACCTTTAAATATAAACGAGTTTTTAAATCCTTTCAGTCAATTTGCTATAGATGAAATAAATAGACAAGCTGCCATGGCTCAGGACACTTTAAGCGCAAATGCGGTCCGATCTGGAGCTTTTGGAGGAGGTAGAGAGGGTGTGGCCTCAGCTGAGCTTGAAAGGGCTAGATTAGGGCAAATAGGACAGCTTCAAGCAGGTATTTATGGTAATGCTCTGTCTGCTGCCATGCAAGATAGACAGTTTAGGACAGGCGCAGAGCAAAGTGTTGGACAACAGTTTGCAGGTTTAGGTGCTCAACAACAAGCTATGCAGGCTCAAGATATACAGCAACAGATGGCTGTAGGTCAGCAACAAAGAGGAATAGCACAAGCAGCGTTAGATCGACAAAGACAAACAGAAATAGCACGAGCTTATGAGCCTTATCAACGTATTGAATTCCAAAAAGGTATCATGACTGCTCTACCAACTGCATCAAGTCAAGTAACAGCAACCTCGGCTCCCGGAGCTAATCCATATGCACAAACTATTGGTCAAGTGGGTAAGGTAGCGGTTGCAAATAGACCTAATATGTTTTCTGGCACAGGAGTAATGGGGTAATGGCTTTTTTCTTACCACCAGCAGCAATGATGATAGGACGTGCAGCGTTACGCTACGGCCTACCTGCTTTAGTTAGAACTGGTCAAAACATAATGAGAGGTCGTGGGCTCATGCAACCTGGTGCTTACCGAGGTTTAAAACCAGGCGGTACAGGAAAAGCTTTAGGTAAGAGAGGCTTGCAAACTCTTGGCATCGCAGATTTAGGTTTTGGTGGGTTGGGTGCTTTTGATGTGGCACAAGGTCTTAGAGGTATAGACAGGCCAGAAGATGGTTCGTTTAGCATGTATGGTGCTGCAGAGCCACAACAACGTGTGGTACAAGGTATTGGTGACCTTGCTATTTCAAGTTTAGGAGCCCCAGAACTTGTAAAAGGGTTTGGATTAAAAGGTAAAGCCATCAATCGATTTGCAAAGTATATTGGTGATATGAGTGGTAAAGAAAGGATTGGAAGAGCAGTAGGTATAGGTGCACTGACTGGTGTTGGTTCTGAATTTATACCTAGTACGAAACCAGGAGTGTTGGCTGCAGAAAAAATATTGTCTGATCCAACAGTTGCCTCTCAATATCCTTATGAAATAGAAATGCAAAAAGTGAGTCTTGATGAACAAGGACGACCTAAAGCTGCAGATATTAAAGATGCCGAAGGTTTTGAAGAAATTGAAGGTAATGTATACGCAATAAAACAAAAAGGCATAGCTGATCCAGATAAAGTAACCGATCTTGAAACTCGCACTAGAACAGGTAGAAACAAACGTGCAGATGAACAAAAAAGAGAAACTTTTCAAGATTTGTTAGATCAAGAGTATGANAAAGTCGTAGAAAAAGAACAAAGAGAAAAACAACTACGAGCAATGAACTTAAATATTGNCGACNNNCAAAATCCAACAGGTCAAGTAAACNCCGTGTCTNTTCAAAGNNACATTGAAGANNTTGGTAGGCAAATAGATGAAAGAGTGGCGGGTGGAGACAGTGCTACTTTCAATTATGTTGTTGAAGAAGGAGAGAAGCTAGAGGCAGAAGATAATTACGGAAGTCCTGATCCTATTGAAGAAGAAAAAAAATATTTAAATTTCTTAGACGAGTATGATACGGCCAACAAGTTAATTAAAGCAGAAAAGGAAAAATTAGGTGCGGCGGGCAAAGAAACTTTTGATGAGTTTTACGCAGAGTTTAAGAAAAATGCAGGATTAGATATACCTGATGAAACAGCTAATTACGCAGCATACAACTTTTTTAATAATTTATCTGCCCCTACTAATGCGACAGGCATGGCTGGTTTTGCAGAAGCTGTGGCACGCGCAGGTAAGATATATTCAGAAGACATGTTGCAGTTTTATCAAACTGAAAAAGCAGCACGCGCTCAGCTAGCTAAAGACTATACGGCATATAGTATTCGAGCTGAAGAGTTAAGAGATAAAGCTATGAGTGACTTATTAAAAGAAGAGCGCGCTAATATTATTGCAAAAGGGGTAGCTCAACAAGATGCTATAAAGTCACGAATAGAGTATGAAAATAAGGCTAGAGAAGAGTACTTGAAAAATTTAGAACCTACAGAAAAAAGATTTTCTCTTATTATTCCGAATCCAATGGGTAAGTATGTGAACTATAAAACTTATGAAATAGGTAGATCTAAAAAAACTAGTCAAGGATTAATACGTATGAGATTAGATGATGGTAGCGTTCAAATGGTTCCTTACAATCATCCAGTTTTGGATAAACCGGAACACGCAGAACTAAAACAAGCTTTAAGAGACCCAAAATCACTAGGAGCTTTTGAGCAGCCAATTGCAGATGATGACTTAAGAACTGCTGCTCGTACAACGATGAGTAAAACTAATGAGGTTTTAGTGAACGTTGAAAGAGTGTTGAATATTGCAGAAAAATTTCCTAATCTAATTGGTCCAGGGGGCCAAGTAAGATTACTAAGCGAAAAAGCTATTCAAATACCATTTGAAATTTTTAAATCTTTTGGTAGTTTAAAAGAAGTTGTTTCAGAAAGTTACTCAAACGTTGATAGTAGTCGTGAATCAATCATGGATAGTATTAGGGGCGGTGTTGCAAGACAGGAACAAGCCGAAAAAGAAAGAGTAGCAGGTAAAGCTGAATATTTTTCTAATATTAGTAATAATTTAAGAGATGCTGATAGGTTAGGCGATAATGCTCAAGAAAAATTAGATCAACTCAATGAAGGTAAGGATGTAAGTTATCTAGGATACAAATCAACTCAAAGCTATAAAGTTAAAACAGCTGATGGCGTAGAAACCATGAGCGGTAAACAAATTATTGAACTCCTTGCAGAGTTACAAATTATTGAGACCCGTATGAAATATTTATTAGCAAACGTTTATAAAGACAAAGACCGTTTAACTGTTTTTGACTTAAAAGAAATGGAAAGAAACACTGAAGTGGTTACTTTTGGTAAAACTCCTACAGAGATTCTCGGGGCTTATAGAAAGATAAAAGACGATATGATGATTAGATATGAGAACGCTCAAAAAGAAGCGGTTATGTTAGGAAGTCAGATAAGTGAAATAGCTAGTCCTAATCACGTATTTCATCTTTATAAAAATAATGTTCAAAAAGCACCTGTGACAAAGCAGGAAGAGAAACGTGATGACCCCATAAGCAATGATCAGTTGATCGAAGATTTAAAAAAATTACCTGGTGGGGCAATTTTAGAGGACAACGAACTTCAAGTAGAAGAGCGAAGAAGAGGAAGAGGCGAAAGACGATAAATGGATATAAATACTCTACAAAAAGCGATTGACGAAAATAGATTAAACGTCACTCAATTAAATAATGATCAAAGAGCCTTAATTGATCAAGCTTTAGAGCAAGGTATTCTAACAGGTCCTAAAAACACACAAGAAATAGAAGATAAAATCTACGTAGCTAGAGATTATCTAGCGGCAGAATCTGAAGCAGCCGTTGATCCAAAACAAGGAGAGGGTCGAGACTATGCCGTATTAGGAGGTGAGGTAGCTGCATACTTTACATATATGGGCATAAATAATAAACGTTTAAAAAAAGACATAGAGAAGTATGGAACTCGTTTTGGAACAAAAGCACCACAACGTGTAAGAGACAAAGTTGCTTTGGAGACAAAAACCACTGCGCAGAATTTGGGAAAAGTTTTTAAAGGTTTTGGAAAAGGTCGTTTAGGAAAAGTATTTTCATTTACGACAGGTTTTTTAGATAAGCTATCTTTAGGTTTGTTGCCTGCTTTAAGCAGAGCGCCAGCTAAAGCCAAGGTCATACAGAAATACGGTTTAACTGAAGCTACAAAAGCTGAATTGAAAGCTTTATCTTTTGTAGCTCCAACAGGAGCCGTTGTTGGTGGTGGGCTATACGATTTAGATAACTTTAACAAAAGTTTGGGTATCACCTCTCAACTTGATTTAAAAGATTTTTCTAAAAGAGAGTTTGATCGAATGACCGTTCCGGAGAGAATATTAACTCGAGCTGTGGATGATTACACTCAAGCGTTAGCTTGGGGGCTTGGAACTCAAGGCTTTTTATCTTACGGGTTGATACCGTTAGGTAAATCAACAGCTAAATTTTTAACAGGAACCGGAGGAAAGGTTGCTGAGGATAGACTGCGATTTGCTGTAAAATCTGGAACAGAGAACGTTTTAAGTCTAACCTCTCTTGCCGACACTAGTAAAGCGTTAGGTAAGGTCACTTCCGCTTGGGGTAAAACTTTTGGTTTATTACCAGGAGCTGTTGGTAAATATGAAAAAAAATTCTTAGAATCCACTGAAGCGCTAACAGAAAAATTTTTTGAAAATATTAGTTTGTTAGCTCCAGTACAACATTCTAATTTATTTGGTTATCAACTAAGAAATGTAATGGCTGAAAATTTTAAAGAAAATTATAGAATGATTGACCAGATGTACGACAATGTTAAAAAGGCAATCACGGAATACGATACTTTAAAAGACGCTAAAGTTATACCAATTAAAAATACTATAGAAGCAGCAGGAAAAGCAAGTCAAGAATTTTCAGCTATAAGAGGTAAAGTACTAAAGGAAGCCGATGCAGTAGATATAAGAGAAATTTTAAATGCCATGGGTGATCAAACAGCCACTAGACAATTAGCAAGTGTTCTTGAAGCCATGGGAAGAAGAGGGGAGGCTTACATCACAGCTGATGAGTATTTTCAATTTGGCAAACTTGTGAACAAGATAATAACAGAAGAAGGGGGTAACATATCACGTAAACAATTTAATAGTTTAGTGGATATGCACTTTGCTTTTGAAAAAGATTTAAGATTTTATGACCTTGGAGACCAAGCGTTTAGAGAGGTTAGTGAAAAAGCTGGAGTTAGCGCAGCAAATATGGATCAGTTTAGAGTTGATATAGCGTCTTTTCACAACTCATTAAAGATGGCAGATGGCTTTTTTTCAGCATCAGTTCTTCCATTTAATCACGCTATGATGGCCAAAGCTTTAAAAGCTCAAGACTCAGAATTGTTTACTAATTTTACGTTATTCGACATATCGGGTTCAGAAAAAGTAACTCCAGCAGGTATGTTTAATCATTTACAAAAAGTTGTTTTTAGAAGTCAAGATCCAGAGGCAGTGGTTCAATTTGCAAGTATGCTGGGTGCTAAAAATCCTGCTAAAGTTAAACCATTACTCAAAGGTCAATATGACTTGCGTGAGATAGGCCAAGAAGCTATGAGAAGAATGACCTCTAGACATCTTTTTGACAGTTACATGAGCGCTTTTCAAAATTCTCCTGTGGCTAAAACTCAATCTATTCAAGAGATGATAGCTAGAGCAAAAAAGGCAGGTGTAACAGATTACAAAGGTTTTGATGAAAATCCTGCTTTTGTAAGAGGGATGAGAGAAAATCCTGCTGCTAATGATTTTTCGACCGCAAGATCTTTTAAACCAGATGCGATTTCTAAAATGGATGATAGGATAACTTATAAAGAACTTGACTTTAATGCTCAAGATGCCGGTGATTTTAATATTACAACTTTTAAAAATAACCTAGGCCTTGATAGTGAGGGTGGTGATGCAGCTTTAAAAGAAATGTTTTTAGCCGGAGGTCTTACTAACAAACAGGCGACAGAGCAAGTGGACGCATTAAAATCTTTAGTGAAGATCATAGAGATGCACCAAGGGGTAAAACCAGGTGAGACTTCATCTTTCTTAACCAGAAAAGTAGGTCTTTCCGGTTTATCTGGTGTTTTAGATCCAGGTAAATTGTTAGTGGGGGCTGGATCTTTAGGAACAGTGGGTCTGCCAGGAACAATCTTAGCTGCAGTGGTTTTAAGAAAACTAGGAGCTGTAATAGGAGATCCAAAGGCAGCTAGAGCGTTATTAGATATTGCTTCTCCTGAACAAAGAGTTAAAGATATAGAAAGCACATACATCATGGATTATGTTATGCCAAGAAAAAGAGCCTCTGCGGGTTACTTATTAGAAAAAGTTTTTGGAGCTCCTCCAGGTTTAGAGGAAAAGGAAGCTGACAAACCCTCTAAAGTAGACGTTAATAAAATTACATTTAGTGATATTAGTAAACTTTTAAACGAGGGTCCTGTATTTGTGCCTGACACAGATTTTGATTATGATGATCTAAGTCCTGGTTTACAAAGAAGAATGTTTCCAGATATTTATCGTAGACGTTTGTTGCCTCCCGAGGTTCAAGAAGCTTATAAAGATCTTTTGATTCAAAAACAAAAGAAATTAAATGAATATAGACAAGAGGAACAAGCGCCTGCCCCACAACCACAAGAACCAAGCCTCACGGAACCAGAGAATGTTCCGATAAGTCCTTCTCCCTCACCACAACCACAACCACAACCCACCACGGCTCCTGGGGACACTATGACTTTTCAGTCTATTTTTCCAGATGACCCTATTGGATCTTTAATTGCACAAAGACAAGAAAGAGAAAAGCAATCATGATTAAAATAGAGCCTAAAAATATTATCTACATAATATCACCTTTCGTTTTAATAGGAGTTGCTTGGGGAGTATCCACAGCAACAATCAAAGATTTACAAGCAGAAACTGAAGATCTAAGAAAAAAAGTAGAAAAAGTTCAAGTAATGGAGGTTGAGGTTAAATATATTAAAGAGCAAGTTAATAGAAACTCTGACAAATTAGACACCATACTTGAGAAGATGAAATGATTGCAATACTTATCAAACGATTCTACTGGATAGCGCTTATTCTTTTTTTGTTTTTATTAAGCAATATAGCTCATGCAGCAGACAGTACAGTTAATTACAAGAATCAACCACCTTCCACAGCAGTCAGTCCTAGTTTAAGTATTGGCTCTGGTGCAGATGTCTGCATTGTGACCAGATCGGCAGGGGTACAAACCTCTTTCATTGGATTATCAGGTGGTGGTCATGTGCGTGATTTAAACTGCGAGCGCATTAAGCTCAGTAGGGCCATGGCTCAACTAGGGCTCAAAGTGAGTGCCGCTGCACTGTTATGTCAAGATACCAGAATATTTGAAGCCATGACTATGGCAGGCTCTCCGTGCCCTTATCTTGGTAAAACAGGACCAGAGGCAACAAAAGAATGGATTAAAATAGGAAGACTCAATGAAGACGGCACTATCAATAAGTCTTGGTCTGATGCTGATGTGTTCAGCGTGGGCAGAAAATACGGACAACCTGTTAAGTAACG
>NZMJ01000084.1 GCA_002692855.1 Maricaulis sp. | reverse complement strand
TTGAGGGAGAGGGTGGCGCGAAGCGCCGGGTGAGGGGGAATGACTTGTCACCCGCCATCGACGCTGGCATGAGGCTGACATGCGCGAGATTCAACGGCCCGCCTTTTTGATTGCTGCGACGCTCATCGCCTTCGGGCTGACCGGTCTGGCCCTCCTGGTGATCGTGATGCCGGGACTGGGCGGGTGACCACACCCATTGATCGCTGGAAGGCCCGCATCTCGGCGGGCACGCTGGTTGCCGATGCCGGGCAGGAAGAGGCGGCCCGCGCGCTGACCGATCTGCACGTGCGGCTGAAGGGCTGGCGGTTCGAGGGCGGGTTTTTCCACAAGGCCGAGCCGGCGCCGAAAGGCCTTTATCTGTGGGGCGGAGTCGGCCGCGGCAAGTCGATGCTGATGGACCTGTTCTGCGGCGGTGCGCCGGTTGATCCCAAGCGCCGGGTCCACTTTCATGAGTTCATGCAGGACGTTCACACGCGCATTGCCGCCTGGCGCAAGCTGGATTCAAGTGAGCGGCGCAGTCGGCCCGAGCATGTGCGCGGGGCGGGGGACGATCCGATCCCGCCGGTCGCGAAGGGCATCGCGGACCGGGCGCGCCTTTTGTGCTTTGACGAATTCCAGGTCACCGACATTGCCGACGCGATGATACTGGGCCGCCTGTTCGAGCAATTGTTCGCTCGCGGCGTGGTGGTGGTCGCGACGTCCAACCGTGCGCCGCAAGATCTCTACAAGAACGGCCTGAACCGGCAGCTGTTCGAGCCCTTCATTGCCCTCCTGGAAACGCAGCTGGATCTGCTGGCCATCGAGGACGGCGTCGATCACAGACTGGAACAGCTGACCGCAGCGCCGGTCTATTATTCGCCGGTCGACGCGGCATCGACCGAAGCGATGGATGCCGCCTGGGACCGGCTGACATCGGGCGCGGAACCGCAAAGCTGTACGCTAACCGTCCATGGCCGGGCCGTATCGGTGCCGCGCGAAGCGGCTGGCGTGGCGCGCTTTACCTTTGCCGAGTTGTGCGCGCGTCCGCTGGGTGCGGCGGATTACCTCGCCATCGCGGCGCGCTTTCATGCCGTGTTGCTGGACGGGGTGCCGCAGCTCAGCCCTGACAAGCGCAACGAGGCGAAGCGTTTCGTCACATTGATCGATGCGCTCTACGAATCGAAGACCAAGCTGGTGATGAGCGCCGAGGCGGAACCCGACGCGCTTTACCCCGAGGGCGATGGTGCGTTCGAGTTCGAGCGGACCGAATCCCGCCTGATGGAAATGCGGTCGGAGAAATACCTGGCGGCCGCACACGAAGCGAAACTTGAAGAGGACGATGCGTGATGTCGCGATCCATCGGATTAAATGAAACCCTGACCGAATATGTGCGGGCGATGAATCCGCAGGAGCATCCGGCTTTGAAGCATTGCCGCGAGGAGACCGCCAAGCGCGAGGATGCGCGCATGCAGGTCAGCCCCGAACAGGGCGCGCTGATGGCCTTCCTGGCGCGGCTGACCGGGGCGAAAATCGCGCTGGAGGTCGGGGTTTATACGGGTTACTCGGCGCTCGCCGTGGCGATGGCGATGAAGGAACGCCATGGTGAGGACGCCCGCCTTTATGCGCTCGACATCAGTCCGGACCTGATCGCGATTGCGGAAGGCTATTGGGCCGAGGGCGATGTCGCCGACGTGATCCAGCCGGTGATCGGGGATGCGCGCCGGTCCCTGTCCGAACTGGCGTCAGAGGACCTGGCCGAGCAGGTCGATTTCATGTTCGTGGACGCCGACAAGACCGGCTATGGCGACTATTACGCCGCCGCGCTGACGCTGCTCAGACCCGGCGGAATCATCCTGTTCGACAATGTCTTGTGGAGCGGTTCGGTTGCTGATCCCGCGAAGACCGACGCCGACACGGAGGCCCTGCGCGCCCTGGCCAAGCGCGTGCGCGACGATGACCGGGTTGAGCAGGTCTTCACGGCGGTCGGCGACGGCCTTCTGATCGCGATGAAGAAGCCGTGAAATACGTCGTCCTGATTTTCGCGGCAGTGATGTTCACTGTCATCCCCTGGACGGTCGCGTCGGTGTTCTGGGGGATTGGCGATGTGCCGGCCTCCTCACAGTTCGCGCCGAAGGCCGATGCGGTCGTGGAACGGGTCGAGTTCGAGGCGGCGGGGCGAGGCCGGCAATCGATGCTCGTCTGGCTGACCCCCGTCGAGGACGAGGCCTTCACGCCCGGTCGCCGCATGATTGCCGGTGACCTGCGCTCGGTGACGGAAGCCGAAGTCGAGACCGTCAGCGCGGCCTATGCGCCCGGCACGCCTGTGAGGGTTCGGGTCACCGAGGACGCGCTCTATCCGGCCCGGATGGGCTTTTTCGATTACGCGGCCTGGTTCGTCTCGGCCTTTTGCCTCTTCGTCGGCGCAGCCGGTGTGGCCGGGGTCGTCGTCTCGTTCCAGATGGTGAGGGGCCAGCGGCGGTGAATGTAACCTTGACGTGACTATTTGTAACGCGTATTGAACATGTCACCTCAGCGTTACACGGAGACGATCATGGATGACATCAGCAAGCTGCAGCGCGACCGCAATAGGGTCATCGCGGCCATGGGGATCATTTTCCTGGTGTGGCAAGGCGCCAGTCTGGCGCGCGATCTGGTTGCTCTCGTCCATCCCGAAAGTGCCGAGGCGGCCGCCGGTTTCGCCGATCTGGTCGAAGCAGTCGGCGCGATCAGCTGGGTGTTGGCGACGCTGGCCATGCTTGCGCTCGGACGGCGGGTCCGCCGCGCCGAAGCGCACAATGTGCTGAAGGACGAGCTTTTCCAGCACAACCAGTCGCGCGCCTTGAAATTCGGATTCAAGGCCATGGTAGGTTTGCTGGTCCTATTGATGGCCGGTGAGGCGTTTTTCGACCTCACGGCCGGGATCGCAATCCGGTCGATGATGATCGTCGCGGTCATCGCACCCCTGGGCGCCTTCGTTGTCCTGTCGGGCGGCAGTGACGAGGCCGCCACATGACGCGCGCCGCGCTGGGAAATCGGCTGAAGGAGTGGCGGGCCAAGGCCGGCCTGACACAGGCGGAACTGGCGGAGCGGACGGGTGTGACCCGCAAGACGATCAACACGATCGAGAACCGGGTCTTCATTCCATCCGCCCTGCTTGCATTGCGCATCGCTGCAGCGCTGGATGCCCAGGTGGAAGACGTGTTCTATCTCGATCCGGAGACGAAGGGATGAGCCTCAGCCCCGACTACCAGGAATTTCTCGCCGAGCTGTTCGAGCCAATGGGCGGGGTACGGTTCCGCAAGATGTTCGGCGGGGCGGGCGTGTTTCGCCAGGGGCTGAATTTCGCGGTCGTCGCGGACGACACGCTCTACTTCAAGGCCGATGAGACGACGTTCCGCGATTTCGATGACGAAGACTGCGGTCCCTTCGTCTATTCCACCGACCCCTACAAGGCGATGACGGGATACCGGCTGGCACCGGAACGCCTCTATGATGCGCCGGACGATTTCACGACATGGGCGCGCAAGGCCTTCGCGGTGGCGATGCGAGCAGACCTGAAGAAACCGCCCGCAAAGCGCAAGTTCACGGGCTAGTCCGTCACAAGCGTCCAGACGAAGCTGAAGGATTGCTCGCCGGTCATGTCGGAGATGGTGGCGGTCAGCGTCTCGTCCTCGCGCGCATAGCGGATGCGCTGAGGGAAGTCGTGCCCGGCATTCTCGAACACGACATGGCTTTCGCCGGTTTCGACAAGGCGGAAACAGGTCGCTTCGCCGCCATTGGGCTGGGCACAATACTCTCCTTCCCCGTCCTCATTCCAGGCGATGCGCATGTATTCGAAGGCCCGTGCTTCGCCGTCGACCAGTGTCCGGTTGACGCCAAGGAAGAGGTGACCTGTGCCATCGGTCCAGATCTCCTCTGTGACCTGGCGGCCGGGTTCGGATCGCCAGTGGCCGGTGATGAAATCGAGATCGCCGGCGAAAGCCGGGGCGGTCAGGTACGCAGACAGGGCGAGGACGGATGAGATCAGGCGCATGGAAAGCTCCGTTCGAGTTGTGCGCGCAGGCTAGACCGGCAATCCTGACGCCGTCTTGAACAATCCGGACAGGTGATGAGCGAACCGCACCATGAATTCCGACCCGCGACCGGGCCGCTTTCGGAGCTGGCCGAGGGGGTCTGGCACTTGCGTTCCAGCGCGCGCGGGTCGCAGACGATCGCGCCGGACGGGCGCTGCGAGATCATCCTTCATCGCGCCGCGCCGCCAATCGAGCATCGGGCGGATGGATCCTCCACGCGCCAACCGGCTGCCTTCCTTTACGGGCCGCTGACCCGCGTGCTGACGATCGAGCAGGACGCAGACATGGACGTGCTCGCCATCCGGCTGCATCCTTGGGCGGTGGGAGCCTTCACCGAAAAGCCTGCGGACTGGCGCGACCGGCTGGTGGCGTTGCCGGAAACCGGTGTGAGCCTGACCCCCGGCACGCTGGCGGAATTTGCAAGCCAGGCCGAATCCGCGCTGGCCCGTTTCATCCCGCCAGCGCCTGCTGGCACCGTGCAGGCCGCCATTGCAGGGATGGAAGCTGGCGCGCTGTCCACGCTGGAGTCCTTGGCGGATGCCGCCCGACTGACAATCCGTACGCTCGACCGGCGTTTCGAGCGGACAACGGGCCTGACCGCCGCGCTCTATCTGCGGCTCGTCCGCTTCCACCGTGCGCGCAATGCGATCAAGGCTGGCGCGGAGCGTCTGAGCGATGTGGCGGCCGAGGCGGGCTATGCCGACCAGGCACACATGACGCGGGATTTCAGGCGATTTGCCGGGGAAACGCCGAAACTGGTTCGCCGTCCCGCAGCCTTCGATCCGCTCTATCGCTAGCAAGCTGCCTTGCCGCGATCCGGTCGCGGCGCTACACCGGCGCCCAAGTTTTTCCGCATCTGCGAAGGAGACGCGTCCATGGCTCGCAAGAAGATCGCCCTTATCGGTTCCGGCATGATTGGCGGCACACTCGCCCACATCGCCGCCCGCGAAGAAATGGGCGATGTCGTCCTGTTCGACATTGCCGAAGGCACTGCAAAGGGCAAGGCGCTGGATATCGCCGAAGCCAGCCCGGTTTTCGGCAAGGATTCGAACCTGAAGGGCGCATCCGACTATGCCGCCATCGAAGGCGCTGATGTCTGCATCGTGACCGCCGGCGTGCCGCGCAAGCCGGGCATGAGCCGCGACGACCTGCTGGGCATCAATCTGAAAGTGATGAAGGCCGTGGGCGAGGGCATCAAGGCCCACGCGCCGAACGCCTTTGTGATCTGCATCACCAACCCGCTCGACGCGATGGTCTGGGCGCTGCGCGAATTCTCCGGCCTGCCGCACAACAAGGTGGTGGGCATGGCCGGCGTGCTCGATTCGGCGCGCTTCCGCTGGTTCCTCGCCGAGGAATTTGGCGTCTCGGTCGAAGATGTCACCGCCTTCGTGATGGGCGGTCATGGCGACACGATGGTGCCGCTGCTGCGCTATTCCACGATTGCAGGCATCCCCGTGCCGGACATGATCGAGATGGGCTGGTCCACGGGCGAGAAGATGGATGCCATCGTTGACCGCACCCGCAAGGGCGGCGGCGAGATTGTCGGCCTTCTGGGCAATGGCTCGGCCTATTACGCACCGGCGGAAAGCGCCATCGCAATGGCCAAGTCCTACCTCAACGACAAGAAGCGCATCCTGCCGTGCGCCGCGCACCTGACCGGCCAGTTCGGCGTCGACGACCTTTATGTCGGTGTGCCGGTGGTGATCGGCGCGGACGGCGTGGAGAAGATCGTCGAGATCACGCTCAATGCCGACGAACAGACCATGTTCGACGCCTCGGTCGATTCCGTGAAAGGCCTGGTCGAGGCCTGCAAGGGTCTGGATTCGAATCTGGCGTGATTAATTCGCCGTAAGGTGAACCGGGCGTCATATTTGCGTCACGGCTCGCCCGTAAACGGCGCGCAGACGGATTTCCGTCTCACTAATCCGAGAACTGGCCGCATCCTTCAAGAGGGTGCGGCCATTTTCGTTCCGGTTACCCCAAGGCTGTGGACATTATCGGCTTTCGCCCGATATCACCCTGAAGTCCTGATGGGGGGAGAACGATGTTTCGAGCAATTTTGACGACCGGCGCGGCCTTGATGGTGATGGCCTGCGCACCGGAGGCGGACACGCAGGCGCAGGAGCGGGCCGAGGGCTTTGGTCTCGCCGCCGGCCAGTCCTTTCCCGACATGAGTGTGACGGATGCGTCCGGGGAGGAGCGCCGCCTTTCCGACCTGACCGGAGAAAACGGACTGGTCCTCTATTTCAACCGGTCAATCGACTGGTGTCCTTATTGCCAGACGCAGGTCATCGACGTGAACGGAGCCGCGGACGCGTTTGCCGAGCGTGGATTCGAGGTCGCGGTGATCACGTACGATCCGGCCGAATATGCCGACTGGCGCGACATCACGATCAACCTCCTGTCGGATCCCGACAGCGCCCTGATCGATGCGTTCGACGTGCGCGACCCGCTTTACACCGACCCCGGGCATTTCGCCTACGGCGTGCCCTATCCGATCACCTATGTGATCGGAGCTGACGGCGTGATCATTGCCAAGCTGTGGCACGAGGCGGGATATGGCGCAGACGGGGGTTACCGCGAGCGGATCACGACCGATGACATTCTGGAGGTGATCGACCGGTCTGCGGGCTAAAGCCCGGTGTTCAGCCGCATCAGTTCAAAGCTGGCGGCGAGGGCGTAGGACTGGAAGACGAAGGGCAGCCACATGAAGGCGCCCGCGCTCACACTAGCCCGGCCCACGGCCCAGGTGGCGAAGACCGTCGTGACCCAGGACGCCACGACCACCAGGAGACCCAGCGAGACGTCGCGCATGACGAGGAAAACAATCGACCACGCGATCGCGCTGGCGATGGTTGCCAGAACCCCGAGCGCCCCCAGCCAGCGCCAACCGGCGAGGCCAAAACGCTCGACGCTCCACAGTGCGAAGGCGAGCATCAGGGTCTTGGCGATCCAAAGCGCGGTGATGAAGCTGCCGGGCAGCAGCCAGACCGGCCGGTCGAGTTCCTGATACACCCAGTCGAACGTGCCAGCCGCATTCGCTCCGCCCGCCATCAGCCCGGTAAAGGCGGCGGTCAGAACGAGATAGACGGCAAGGCGTCCCACGGTGGGACGTTCTCGTCCGGACAAGGCGGTCTCCTTCATGCCTAAAGGCTCTAGTCAGGAAACGGGTGCAATTGACGTGCCGCAATGGGGCGAAACAGATGCATTGCAGTTCATCTGACCGTCATTTCACTTGCCCTGTGCAGACAGGCGGTTTCATCATTCCGGGATGCAGGACTACGGGGGATTGCAATGAGTGTTGATACATCCGGATTCGGACCGCGGCTTGAGACCGAACGCCTGATCCTGCGCCCGCCGGTGGAAGCCGATTTCGCGCCGCTTTCTGCCGCGATGCAGGACGAGGAAAACACCCGCTATATCGGCGGCGTTCAGTCGCCGCCCATGGCCTGGCGCGCCCTGATGAGCGTGATCGGTCACTGGGCGGTGCGCGGCTATGGCTTCTTCACCGTGCTCGACAAGGAAACGGGCCGATGGGCCGGGCGGGTCGGGCCGTGGTACCCGCATGGCTGGTCGCAGCCCGAAGTCGGCTGGACGATTGCGCGGTCGCACTGGGGCAAGGGCTATGCGAGCGAGGCCGCTGCCGCCAGCCTCGACTGGGCGTTCGACCATCTCGGGTGGGACAGCGTGATCCACCTGATCGACGAGAAGAATACCGGCTCGATCGGCGTGGCGAAGAGGCTCGGCTCGTACAAGACCGGCCGCACCGAGGAAGTCGCCGGGTTCGGCATGATCGTCGATGTCTGGGGCCAGACCCGCGAGGAATGGCGTTCGCGAAGGTAGAGCTCTGATCCGTCACCCCACCCCTCCCCTTCAAGGGGAGGGAAGAGCCTTTTTAAAGCCAGCCCTTTTCGCGCAGTTTCGGGACATTCGCCCGGCTAACGGGGGCTTCGATACCGCCTTTCAGGATCAGGACGGCCTGCGACCCCTCGCGGCGGGCATCCTCGATGGCCGAGCGGGCCACCCACCAGGAGCGGTGGGTTTGCGCGCCTTCGATCGCCGAGGCCGCGGCCATCGCGTCGGACAGGCGCATCAGGATCAACTCATTCCCGGCCGAGGTGTGGACCCGCAGGTAATGGTCTTCGGACTGGAGCGCGTGCAGGTCTGCGGTGCGCAGGCGCACCGGCAGCTTGTCGGTCAGGGTGCGGCCAATCTGCGGCGGCGCTGCGTCGCTGGCTGCAGCATTCCCGGCGCGGTTGCGCAGCCAGGTGACGAAGGTGATCGCGACCGAGATCACCCAGACGAAAAAGAAGGTGACCGGCCAGGCCCACAAGGGTTGCGGGTCGCCGACAATTGCCTGAAGCAGCAGGACGGCGGCGGTCACCGGCACCGAAATGGCCAGCGACATCATCGGATAGGAAATCCAGTCCGGCGTTCCGGGCGCATGGCGCTCCATCAAGGTTCCGCCGACATGGCCGCACACGGCACCCCAGCCGACCAGGCCGGTCCAGTAGAGCCAGACCCAGGGCCACCCCAGACCGCCCGTGTCATAGGGCGCGAGGAAGGCGAGAAACGTCCCGATCCCGGCGACGAAGCCGGCGCCCGGCAGGATGGCCTTGATGCGGTCTGCCCCTGTCATGGCGCGATTACCCCCTCCATTCGCGATACGCGAACGGGAATCTAGCGCCATTCGCGTCGGGAGACAGCCCGCTTGCGTAGACGCGCTTTTCGTGCCGCCGGGCCTGCCGCATCCCTTGTCTCGTCACGCAGCAAGACACCCGCAAACAGCGGGGACAGGGAGACGGGAATGACGACCGAGACACAGACATCACACACCGAACGCAGCGCGGCCCGGACGACGCCGGTCTGGCGTCACCTGGCCATCGGATTCGTCATTGTCTCGGTCGTGGTCGGCCTTGCACTCTGGCAGGGCAGCGGCGGAAACCTGTCGCTCGCAGGGGATCTGTTTGGAAGCGCGAACTGGTCGATCCGGCCCGATCCGGCCGCCTTTCTGCGCGCACCCTGGGTGATCCAGCTGCACGCCGGGACCGCCATCGGCGCCCTGCTTCTGGGCACGGTCCAGATGTTTGCGCCGAAAGGCACCATTCCGCACCGTACGGTCGGCTATGTCTGGGCGGTGCTGATGGTGACGACCGCGATCTCGGCGATCTTCATCCGCCAGATCAATGGCGGATCATTCAGCTTCATCCACATCTTCGTGCCGCTGACCCTGATGAGCGTCTACGGGATGATCGCCAATGCGCGGCGCGGCCTGATCAACAAGCACAAGAATGCCGTCTACGGCGCCTTCTTTGGCGCGCTGATCGTCCCCGGCCTGTTCGCCTTCATGCCCGGCCGGCTGATGCACGTCATCTTTTTCGGCGGCTGACCGGACCTGTCCCCAAGACCCCCTTTTTCAATTACCCGGAGCGGATGCTCCGCCCGGCCCTTACCAGGAGACTTGCCATGAATACCTTCTTGAAAACTGCCTGCCTCGCCGCCCTGCTGACCGCCAGCGCACTCGTCCCGGCGCACGCCCGGGCCCAGACTGCCAGCGTGACGGTGACCGTCGAAGATGTTCGCGATGGCGGACTGATGGACATCGCGCTCTATGACAGCGAAGCGGGATGGGACGGGACCGGGCCGGTCGCCTCCCGCCGCATCGAGATCGAGAACGGCGTGGCGATCGCCGTGTTCGAGAATCTCGAGGCCGGGGAGTATGCCGTGCGCCTCTATCATGACGAGAATGGCGACGACGTGTTCAACATGAATGTAATGGGCATCCCGACCGAGGGCTACGGGTTTTCCAACAACCCATTCCCGCGCTTCCGAGGGGCGCGCCATGACGAAGCGGAGTTCACGGTCGCGGACGGGGAAAGCGTGAGCCAGACCATCGAACTGATGGGCGGCGGATACTGGTAGGCGATACCGCACCGAGACATCTGGGCCGGGCCGGAGGGTCCGGCCCTTTTCACATGTCACGCAGACGTGAAGGCGATCACGCGATCGTCGGCTTCCAGCCCCCAAATCCCGTGCGAAAGTGGCGCTCCACATCGCACGCCAGGGGAAAATCATGAGACATTTCATACAGGCCGTACTGACGACCGCCCTCGTGTGCGGAGGCGGGACTGCCGCGGCGCAGGACGACTGGCGCGCCGAAGTGGCGGCGCGGCTGCCGGACAGTGGCGCGCTCAATCTGCGCCTGATCAATGCCGGCGAGGAAGACGGCTTCATGCGGCTCGGCTGGCGGCGCAATGGCGACCGGATCGAGCTGTTCGACCGCACCATGATGGTGTCGAGCGATGTCTATGAGTCCATGACGGCGGCGATGACATCGGATGATTTCGCGCCGCTGGACACGTTGATCCTCTGGCACCAGGACACCGCCATCCTGACTGTCGAGACGTTGGCCGAGCCCGGCCGGGCCACCGGCACGCGCACCGTGCTTCGGCCGATGCAGGGCGTGGAGCACGCGCCGCTGGACGTCGAGCTTCCGGACGGGGTGATGCCGCGCGCGGCAACCTTTGTCTTTGCACCCTTTCTCGATCTCGAACCGGGCGAGTCGCTGACCTATGACTGGTATGCCGTGCTGTCGAACTCGGTCGCGACCGTGACCGTCACGGCCTTTGATGGCGGGCCGGTCGATACCCCGGCCGGACGGTATGAGGAGACGTTGCGGCTTGAAGTGCGGGGCGCGACGCCCGAGGACCAGATCCCGCTCAACGACATTTACGTCACCGGCGGAGAGGTGGTTCGCATCGACGTGGTGGGACAGGGCATGACCTTCCTGCGCCGCGCCGAACCGGAATAGGCGGCCTGTCAGATTTACGCTGACAGGAACTGCAACCTGCGGCTAGTGTCGCGTGATGTTACGGCTTCTGATCCTCATCGCAGTACTGGCTGTTCCGACGATGGCCGACGCCCAGGCGCGGCCGGTGCTAATGCGTCTGTGCAACGACGCGCCGTTCGCGGTTGGCGTTGCGGCAGCGTACAACACGACGCCAAGCGGTGGCCGCCGGGCGGAAGGCTGGTTCCGGGTCGAAGCAGGCGACTGCCTGGAAGGCGCGCTGCACGGCGTGGCGGGAGACCGGATGGGTCTGGCTGCCTTTTCCGGCACGTGGCAATGGCCCGCCGGGGAGGCGGCTTTTTCCCATTGCCTGCCCGCGGACAGTTTCAACACCGGCGTGCTCGACGTGCCGCCCTGCGCCGATACGGTGCGCGAGATCGCCTTCACCTCCCGGCCCATTCGCCCCTTCCGGGCGGAATGGGGCGTGGTCGACTGGCGCGTCGGCTGCGCCGATTTCGGTGAGGATGCGGATTTATGCCTGGGCTCGCCGGTGGAGCGGGACGGCTATTCAGCGCCCGTGCGGGAGTTGCAGGTCTGCGGGCCCAGCCTGGAAGGCGGACTGGTCGCGCTGGCCGAGCCGGTTGATGCCAACACCTGGCGCGTGCGCGGCTGGATGGCTCTGGAAGCGGACAGTTGTGTCGTCGTCTATAGCGGTTTTCCAAACGGAGACCGGGTGTATGTGCATGGCCATGCCGCAAGCGAGGCAGCGGTTAGCACGACGCGCGTCGGAGGCCCTACGCGGGCGACATTCTGCGCGTCGGGAGATGTGTTCGACATCACCGCGCCCGCCAGCGAGATCTTCAATACTACCGAATGCCCGCCCGAAGCTCCCTATCCGGTCGTGTTCGACCGAATCCGCTGGCAATCGAATGTGTCGCGCTTCACGCACTTCTTCCGCGCCGGCGGGTGAACTTACCAGCGCAGCAGGCGCGGACCCATGAGGGCGCCCAGTAGCGCCACGATCAGAACTGCGCCCTGATACCAGACCGCCAGGAAGGTCAGGCTCGTTTCGGTGCAACTGAGCGAATAGACCGCTGCACCTGCAGCGCCTGCAAACAGTCCGGCGGCAAACCCGGCCAGGCGCAGCCGGGTCGGGGCCATCGCGCGCAGCACCAGGATGCTGGCTGCGAAGACCGGCAGGGCGGCTGCGATCACACGCGGCACGCAGCGATTCCAGGAATGACCCAGGAGCGTTTCGGTCCGCAAGTCACTCGGCGCGATCGCCAGTACGATCAGTCCCGCAGCCAGCACCAGACCCGCAACGAGCATGGAAACCACCAAGCCGCGCCCGCCCGTACCATCGGGGCGGGACAGGGCGAACAGGGACAGGGCCGCGCCGGCAGCAATCGCGACCATTGCAGCCAGCTTTACCCAGAAGGACGGAAGGGTGAGGGCGCCGGGCATGTCGGGACGGACCCCGATCCAGAGGACGACAAACAGGGTGGAGATCGTCAGGGCGGGCAAGATCCACCGCAGAGCAAGATGGCGCAAAGGGCGGGGCGATACCGGCTCCAGGTCGTTGACCAGATCGTCGATAGGGTTCGTCATGACGTTCCGTCTCCTGGAGGCGTCGCACCCAGCGCAGCGGTTTTCAGTCCCCGGTGCACGCTGACCTTCACCGAGGATTCCGTGGTCCCGAGCCGGTCAGCGGCTTCGCGTGCCGTCAGTCCGGTCAGCCGGGTCATCCGGATCGCAGCCGCCTGCTTTGCGGGCAGGCGGGCGAGCAGGGTCTCGACATCAAGCCGTGCGGCGATGGCTGGTTCGATAGCCATCACTGCATCGTCGTCCTTGAGTTCGACCGTGACCCGGCGGCTGTGGCGCCGGTAATGGTCGATCAGCTTGTAGCGCGCAATGCCATAGAGCCAACCGGAGAAGGGCCGGGCGGCGTCATAGGTAGCGCGTTTGTCATGCACGGCCATCAGTGTTTCCTGTACCAGGTCCTCGGCGCCAGCCTGGTCCCGGGTCAGGCGGCGGGTGAAATAGGCCAGCAACGGCGCGCGCACGGATTCCAGCAGCGTACGATAGGCCTGCCGGTCACCGGACTGGCTCAGCACCATCAGGGCGCGGAAGGCGATTTCGCCGTCGGTCATGACCCTTGTCACTGCCTTATTCGCTGGTCGCGCGCGAAAGGTTACAGGCGCGCCGGACTGTCTGACATGTTTAGCGCCAAATGCGCCGCGGCGTCATGCCGGAACCGCCAGGCAACCGCCAGTCGCAATCAATCACGGGGCCGTGACCATCAAGTGACTGTGCCAATTATTCAAATAAAATCAGTTGCTTGTGCCGTTACCACTGCTGGAGCGACAAATACGACGTATTCGGAGTGTAACGATCGGGCGTCCTTCAGCGAATGACCCAGTGCCGCACCCGAAAAGGTCGGCGCTCGTGTTTCAATCTCGAAGGAAATGAATCCATGAACACCCGCTCCAAGATCGCTGCCGTCACGGCGTCCGCCTTTGCCCTGTCGATGGCCGCCGCCGTCGCGCATGCCGATGACGAAGACATGTCGCCGGAAGGCCAGGAACGCTGCTACGGCGTGTCGCTGGCTGGCGAAAACGATTGTGCCGCCGGCGAGGGCACGTCGTGCGCTGGAACCTCGACGGTCGATTACCAGGGAAATGCCTGGACCTATGTCGACGAAGGCACCTGCGAAGACATCCAGACGCCCTATGGCACTGGTTCGCTGACTCCGGTCGAACGTCCGTAATCTCCCCCCGACGGCGTTCGCGATGACCTCCACCCACACCCCCGCTTCCCCTCCTGGAGCCGGTATCGGCCTCAAGCCGGCGCACTATCGCGCCGCGCTCGAGAGCGAAGCCGACGGGTTGTGGGTGGAGGTGCATCCGGAAAATTACATGGGGGAGGGCGGGCCGCGGCTCGCCTGGCTCGACGCCATTGCCGAACGGCACCCCGTGTCCCTGCACGGCGTATCGTTGTCGCTGGGCGGCGAAGAGCGTCCCGACAAGGACCATCTGGCGCGCTTTCGCGGCCTGGTCGACCGGTTCCGGCCGGCCCTGGTGTCGGAACATCTCGCCTGGTGCCGTCATGACGGTGTCTATTTCAACGACCTTTTGCCCCTGCCTTATACGCGCGGCGCGCTGAACCGCTTTTGCGACCATGTTGAAGAAGCGCAGGACGCGCTCGGCCGCCCGATACTGATCGAGAATCCGTCGCTCTACCTGTCGCTCAAGGGCGAGATGAGCGAAGGCGAGTTTCTGGGCGAGGCGGTTCGCCGGACGGGGTGCAGCCTGCTCCTCGATCTCAACAATGTGGTCGTGACCGCGAACAACCTGGCCCGCGAGGTTCACGCCTATATCGACGCCTTCCCGCTCGAAGCGGTGCGCGAAATCCACCTGGCCGGGCATGAGGCTGATGGCGATCCGGATACCGGTCTGCTGATTGACACTCACGGGGCGCCGGTCAGCGACCCGGTCTGGACGCTATACGCCCATGTCATCGCGCAAGCGGGCCCGCTGCCGACACTGATCGAGCGCGACAACAATCTTCCTGCGTTTGACGTCCTGATGGACGAACGCGCGCAGGCGCAGGCGGTGCTCGACCGCGCGGCTGCTTCACCGGGACGCAAGGCGGCCCTGTCACATGTCTGACGCCGGCTTCCATGCCCGCTTCGCGGCCGTCCTGCGGGGCGGAAAGGATGTGGCGCGCGATGGCTTCGTGCCGGAACCGGGACACGCCGCGGCGCTGAGCGTCTACCGCAATACCGTTGTGCGCGGCGTGATCGATGTGCTGGGCGACAATTATCCGTCCGTCCGATTCCTTGCCGGAGATGGCAATTTCGCGGCGCTGGCCAAGTCCTACTGGCAGGCTCACCCACCGCACGCCGGGCCGATGCTGCTCTATGGGGACGGCTTTGCCGACCATCTCAGCCACGAGGCGCCGCGCGGCATGCCTGCCTTCCTGCCGGCCATCGCCCGCATCGACCGCGCCTGGGGGGAGGCCCACCACAGCGCGGATGCGCCCACCTTGTCGCCGGGCGATATCCGCACGCTGGACGCAGACGGGTTTTCCGGTCTGTTCGTGGATCTCCATCCTTCCGTGAGGCGTCCGGCCCATGACCGGCCAATTCTTACGACCTGGACGGCAGCGCGGTTCCAGTCGCGGGTCGAGCGGGCGGGGACGCAATGCGAGGAGACAGTCCTGGTGTGGCGGCCCGCAATGGAGGTGCGCTACCGCACGCTCTCGGCCACGGAAATCATACTCCTGAACGCGCTGGATGACGGCCTGCCGCTCGGCGAGGCCGCGCATGTGAGCGGCGCCAGCCCTGATCTTTTCATCCGTCTGTTGAAGGACGGCGTCTTCGCGAGGGACAGACATGACAGAATTTGATGGCAATCCACCCCTCTTCGGGCCGCTCGGGCGGCTCTATTACCGGGGTTTCGGGGCGGTTCAGCGCGTCGTCACCCACGATGCGACGGCGCTATTCCTGCGCGTCGTCATTGCCGGAGTGTTCTGGCGGTCGCTCCTGACCAAGGTGCAGACCTTCGGCCTGTTCGGCTACACCGAGCTGATCAATGACTTCGCGGTGCAGCGTTATCACCTGAAGCTGCCCGTCCTGCCCCTTGATTTGCGCCCGGCCGTCATCGGGCAGTTCGAAGGCGACTTTGCCTTGCCGCTGATCCCCGGCGAGGTCGCCGCCTGGATGGCGACGCTCGGTGAATTCATTCTGCCCATCCTCCTGGTGATGGGTCTCCTGACGCGATTTGCGGCCGCCGGGCTTCTGGGCATGACGCTGGTCATCCAGATCTTCGTCTTCCCCGAAGCGTGGTGGGGCACACATGCTTTATGGGCCGCGATCCTGATCTACCTGGTGTCACGCGGCGGCGGGCGCTGGTCCGTGGACGGACTGGCAGGGCAGTTCGGTCCCCGGCTGGCCGCGCGCAGAGCGCCCTAGCGGACGAAAACCAGATAGGCGCTGACGGCCGCCACGGGCGAGACTGAATCAAGACCCGCGAGGGCTTCGAGCAGTTCGACCTGAGGTCCGAGCCGGAAATCACGCGCATCGACCATGACCGGTTCCGCGGTCGCGACGATCACGGTGTCGCGTCCGGCGCGGGTCACCAGCACGTCGGCGTAGATCGAGCGCGGCGTCGAGGCGAGCGTGACCGTCAGGGTCAGTTCGGTGCGGATGGTCTCGCCGATTTCGAGCGATTCAAATTCGTCGAGGTCGATCTGGGTGTCGATGGCGATCTGGGGGTGGTTGCGGCTCTGGAAGACATGCTCGACCAGGCGCTCATTGCGGATATCGACAAAGGTTTCGACCGTCTCGGTCTGGACTGCGACATGGGCGTTGCCGGCCTCGTCGACCGACCCGGTCAGGGTGGCAAAATGGCTGGCTTCCAGCACACTCTCATTCTTCACCGAAACAAAGCTGAGCGTCGAAGCCTCGCCATTCAGCGTCCAGTCGGTTTGCGGCGTGTCCGAACAGGCCGCCAGCGTCACAAGGCTGCCGAGAATCAGCGATAAGAGGACGCGTGGCTTGAACATGGAGACACTCCGTGATGGGTTGCCGACTGATTTCGATCCATCATTCATAGCATGAGATAGGGCGCGCGCCTTGGCCTTCTACCGTAACGTACTGGTCCTGATGATCTCGATGGCGCTGCTGCATGTGGCGACCGGGGGGCTGGCGGTGGTGTTGCCGGTTGCGATGGCTGCGGACCAGTGGTCCGGGCTCGCCATCGGTGCCGTGGCCGCCGCCTATGCCGGCGGGTTCATGGCCGGAGCCATCTATGCGCCGCGCTTCATCGCACGGGTCGGGCATATCCGTGCCTTTGCCGCAGCGGCAGGCGTGGCGGCGGGCACCACCCTGATCCTCGGTCTCGATACCCAGGCGCTGCTCTGGTTCCTCGCGCGTTTCGCCTTCGGGGCCTCGACCGCCGTGATGTTTGCCGTCGCCGACAGCTGGGTGGCGGATGTCACTCCGGCGAACCGCCGCGGGTCGGTGTTTGCCATCTACCAGAATGCCGGACGCGCCGGCCTCGTCCTCGGCCCGTTCCTCCTCGCCCTTCCGGGCATGGACCTGACGCGCGGCTTCCTGCTGATCGGCGTTTTCACCGCTTTCGCACTGGTGCCAATCACCGCGACGCGCCGGGAGCAGCCGCGCGCACCGCGTCCGATCCTGATCCTGCCGACGCGGCTGATCCAGATTGCCCCGGCGGCGGCGGCCAGCGTGTTCGTGGCCGGGATGGTCAATTCGGGATTGCTGGCCTTCGTGCCGATCTGGGCCGAGAGCCTGGGCATGTCGGACGTGGTGGACGGCAGTGCGACCGGCGTGGCGCTGGGCGCCGCACCGCTTGTCATGGCTGCCATCTATGTCTTCGCGATGGCGAGCCAGTGGCCGGCCGGCATCCTGTCAGACCGGATCGACCGGCGGCTCGTGATTGCGGGCCTGGCCGGTGCGGCAGGCGCAATCACCACGCTGTTGTTCATCTTTATCGATCCGGGCCTGACGATGGGCCTGATCCTCATCGGACTTTGGGGCGGCACTGCGCTGATCCACTACGGCGTGGCGGTGGCGCACGCCAATGACCGCGCCGAGCCCGAGGACATGCCGGGCCTGGCGTCCTCGCTGCTGCTGACCTGGGCGATCGGGTCGGTGATCGGGCCGCTGGTCGCCGGGGCATTCTATGCCAGCGCGATGGGTATGCGCGGTGTATTCCTTTATGCCGCGATCTGCCTGTTTGCGCTGACCGGAGTGATGTTCATCCGCAGCCGGGCCAAGCCTGCGACCCCCGTCGCCGAGCGGGAAGAATTCAAGGACATCCGGGCGACATCACCGGTTCTCGCCGAAGTCGACGAGGATGGTGAATACACCGTGGGCGAACCTGAATAGCGAAGGCTGGCCGCTCGCGTTGCGCCGCACCATCCCGGTGTTATAAGCGGAGGCTAATTCCCGGCCGTTCGCCGACCGATTCCCATTCCGGACTGAAGGCTCGCTCTCCATGAACATTCACGAATACCAGGCCAAGGCGCTTCTGAAATCCTTTGGTGCGCCGGTCGCTGACGGCGCTGCTGCCACCACGCCGGCCGAGGCGGAAGCGGCGGCCAAAATGCTGCCCGGACCCTTGTGGGTCGTGAAGGCGCAGATCCATGCCGGCGGACGCGGCAAGGGCAAGTTCAAGGAGAGCGCGGCGGGCGAAAAGGGCGGTGTGCGCCTGGCCAAGTCGGTCGCCGAGGTGCGCGAATTTGCCAGCCAGATGCTCGGCAATACGCTGGTGACGAAGCAGACGGGCGACGCCGGAAAGCAGGTCAATCGTCTCTATATCGAAGACGGCGCCGACATTGCCCGCGAGCTTTACCTGTCGGTTCTGGTTGATCGTGCGACCAGCCGCATTGCCTTCGTCTGCTCGACCGAGGGCGGGATGGACATCGAGGCGGTTGCCGAGGAAACGCCGGAAAAGATCCACACCATCCATGTCGACCCGGCGGCGGGCTATGCGCCTTATGTGGGCCGCAAGATTGCCGCGGCGCTCGCTCTTGAAGGCGACCAGGTCAAGCAGTGCGTCAAGCTGATGGGCCAGATCTACAAGGCATTCACCGAGAAGGACATGAGCCTTCTGGAGATCAACCCGCTGATCGTCACCGACCAGGGCAATCTGCACGTGCTCGACGCCAAGGTCGGTTTCGACAACAACGCCCTTTACCGTCACCCGGACATTGTCGACCTGCGCGACCTGACCGAGGAAGACGACAAGGAAATCGAGGCCTCGAAATACGACCTCGCCTATATCGCGCTCGACGGCACGATCGGCTGCATGGTCAACGGTGCAGGCCTTGCCATGTCGACGATGGACATCATCAAGCTCTACGGCGCGGAGCCGGCGAACTTCCTTGATGTCGGCGGCGGCGCGTCGAAGGAAAAGGTCACGGCGGCGTTCAAGATCATCACCGCCGATCCCAACGTCAAAGGCATCCTGGTCAATATCTTCGGCGGCATCATGAAGTGTGATATCATCGCCGAGGGCGTGATCGCGGCGGTCAAGGAAGTCGGTCTCAAAGTCCCGCTGGTCGTTCGCCTCGAAGGCACGAATGTCGAGAAGGGCAAGACCATCATTTCCGAGTCCGGGCTCGATGTGATCCCTGCCGACGATCTCGACGACGCGGCGAAAAAGATCGTCGCGGCGGTCAAGAAGTAGCGACCGGGCCGATGATGCTCGTCCTCTTCATTCTCATGTCGGGTGCCGGAATCGGCGCAGCCTTCGTGCTGCGTCACCGCATCCGGGCATGGCGGTGGAATGTGTTCGCCGCCCTGCTGATCATGGGGATGCTGGGACCGATGTTCGTCGGTCAGCTGATTGCCCTTCTCGTATCGGGCGGGGTCGAAACGAGCATCACCGAATGCCGCGCCGCAGGCGGTGACAACTGCAATGACGCGACCGTGTTCCTGGTGACACCGCTGATCGCCGGGATCGCGGCGGGCGCAGGCTGGTTCTGCGGCGCGCTGGGCTTCAAGTTCACGGGGGCGGAAGGATGACCGACCGCTCCCACTTCACCTTCTTTCACACCCACCGGGTGCGCTGGGCCGAGGTCGATGCGCAGGCGATCGTGTTCAACGCGAACTATTTCGTCTTCGTGGACCATGCGGTCAGCGAGTATTTTCGCGCCGTCGACCTGATGTGGGACCGTACGAAGGAGCTGGGCTGCGACTTCTTCACGGTCAATGCCAATTGCAATTTCCGCTCACCCGCACGCCTCGACGATCTGATCGAGATCGGCTTTCGCTGCCAGCGCTTCGGGACGAGCTCGGTCGAATACGCCTTTGCCATCTACCGCGACGGGGAATTGCTGGCTGACGGATCGATGACCTATGTCTGCGCAGACATCGAGACGCGCCGACCGATCCCGTTGCCCGCTGCCTATACCGACGCCATCACCGCTTTCGAGAAAACGCCGCCGCAACAGCGGCAAGCTGCCTGAACAAGGAAGTTCCTCCATGTCCGTACTCGTGAACAAGAATACCAAGGTCATTTGCCAGGGCATCACCGGCAAGAACGGCACCTTCCACACCGAACAGGCCATCGAATACGGCACGTCCATGGTCGCCGGCGTGACGCCGGGCAAGGGCGGGCAGAAATGGGAGGGCGCAGGCGCTTCGCTGCCGATCTATGACACGGTGAGCCAGGCCAAGGACGAAACCGGCGCGAACGCGACCGTCATCTATGTGCCGCCCCCCTTCGCCGCAGATGCGATCCTGGAAGCCATCGATGCGGAGATCGAGCTGATCGTGACGATCACCGAAGGCGTGCCGGTCGCCGACATGGTCAAGGTGAAGCGCGCGCTGACCGGCTCGAAGTCGCGCCTCGTCGGCCCGAACTGCCCGGGCGTCATCACGCCGGGCGAGTGCAAGATCGGCATCATGCCCGGGCATATCCACATGCGCGGCTCGGTCGGCATCGTGTCGCGTTCCGGCACGCTGACCTATGAAGCGGTCAAGCAGACAACCGACGCCAAGCTGGGTCAGACGACCTGCATCGGCATCGGCGGCGACCCGGTGAACGGCACCAATTTCATCGATTGCCTCGAGCTTTTCCTTGGCGACGACGAAACCCAGTCGATCGTGATGATCGGCGAGATCGGCGGTTCGGCCGAAGAAGAAGCGGCCGAATTCCTCAAGGCCGAAGCCAGGAAGGGCCGCAAGAAGCCGATGGTCGGTTTCATCGCCGGCCGCACGGCGCCTCCGGGCCGCACGATGGGCCATGCCGGCGCAGTCGTGTCCGGCGGCAAGGGCGGTGCGGAAGACAAGATCGAGGCGATGAAGTCCGCCGGGATCGTGGTTTCTGACAGCCCGGCGCGTATCGGCGTGACACTGGCGGAGCTCGTGAAGGGCTGATCCCCGCCTGTTCATCGGGAGGGTTTGCAGGCGCGGTTCGGTTTCGGACCGCGCCTTGCTTTTCTTACCGACGAGTTGTCAGCATGTGTCAGGGCCCTTCCTTCCGCGCCAGAAGGGCGTAAATGGGTAGGGGAACGACCCGTTAAGCAACGGGCTGACATACCGCTGACATGAGGCCGCGCGATGTCCCCGCGCGGCAGCCGGGAAAGACCTCGATGTCCGAACACTCGCGCTCCTCGCGCAATCAGAGTTTCCTCGACACCTCCTTCCTCTATGGCGGCAATGCCCGCTACCTCGAAGACATGGCCGCCGCCTATGCGCGCGATCCCGGATCGGTTCCGGGCGAATGGCGCGACTTCTTTGCGGAAGTCGGCGATGGCGCCGCAGAGGCCGGCCACGCCGCGCGTGGTCCGTCATGGAAGAAGAATGGCCCTGGCCGCGCCGACGAGTATGGCGAGGCGCTGGGTGTCATTGACGGCTCGGTCACACCGTCGCTGATCGAGAAGGTCGCGGAACGCCATGACGGCGCCTCGGCAGAGGAGATCCGCGCCGCGACGCAGGATTCGATCCGCGCGATCATGATGATCCGCGCCTACCGCATGCGGGGCCACCTGGCCGCTGATCTCGATCCGCTGGACCTGGCAGGATTTGGCGAGCAGCCCGAGCTCGACCCTGAAACCTACGGCTTCACCGCCGCCGACATGGACCGCGAGATTTTCATCGATGGCTATCTCGGGCTTGAAGCCGCGACACCGCGCGACATGCTGGCCATCCTGAAGCGGACCTATTGCGGACCGCTGGGCGTGGAGTTCATGCACATCTCCAACCCGGCCGAGAAAGCCTGGTTGCAGGAGCGGTTCGAAGGCCCGGAGAAGGGCATCAATTTCACGCCCGAGGGCAAGATCGCGATCCTGAAGAAGCTGATCGAGACCGAAGGCTTCGAGCAATTCCTGCAAAAGCGCTATCCCGGCACCAAGCGTTTCGGCCTTGATGGCGGCGAGGCGATGGTCCCGGCGCTGGAGCAGATCATCAAGCGCGGCGGCGCGATGGACGTCGAGGACATCATCATCGGCATGCCCCACCGGGGGCGCCTGAATGTTCTCGCAGCCGTGATGGGCAAGCCCTACCACCAGATCTTCCACGAATTCCAGTCCGGCACGTCTTCGGGCGAGTTCGGCTCGGGCGATGTGAAGTACCACCTCGGCGCCTCGTCGGACCGCGAGTTCGACGGCAATACGGTTCACCTGTCGCTGACGGCCAACCCGTCGCACCTTGAAGCAGTCGATCCGGTTGTCCTCGGCAAGGCCCGCGCCAAGCAGACCAAGCTCCGGCGCGAGCACGGTTTCGACACCAACCAGGCACCGAAAGTGCTGCCGCTTCTGCTCCACGGCGATGCGGCCTTTGCCGGTCAGGGCATTGTCGCGGAATGTCTGGGCCTGTCGGGTCTGCGCGGTCACCGCACGGGCGGGGCGATCCACTTCATCGTCAACAACCAGATCGGTTTCACGACCAGCCCGAAGGATTCGCGGTCCTCGCCCTATCCGTCGGACGTGGCGCTGATGGTCCAGGCGCCGATCTTCCACGTGAACGGGGATGACCCGGAAGCCACCGTCTATGCGGCCAAGATGGCGACCGAATACCGCCAGCTTTTCGGCAAGGACGCGGTCATCGACATGTTCTGTTACCGGCGTTTCGGCCACAATGAGGGTGACGATCCGTCCTTCACCCAGCCGATCATGTACCGGAAGATCAAGGAACACCCTTCCACGATCGAGCTCTATGCCAAGCGCCTGATCGAAGAGGGTGTGATCACCGAGGCCGAGCTGGAGAGCTGGCGCGGCGAGTTCGCCGGCTTCCTCGATTCCGAATTCGAGGCCGGCAAGGCGTTCGAACCCGAACAGGCCGACTGGCTCGACGGGGTCTGGTCGGGGCTGGGACTGCCGGAGGAAGACGAGCGACGCGGCGAAACCGCCGTCCCCGTCGAACGGCTTCGCGACCTGGGCATGAAGTTCACCGAAATCCCCGATGACGTCGACGCGCACAAGACGCTGCGCCGCGTCTTTGACGGCCGCCGCTCGGCGATCGAGGCGGGCGAGGGCATCGACTGGGCAACGGCCGAACACCTCGCCTTCGCAAGCCTGCTTGACGAGGGCTTCCCGGTGCGGCTGTCGGGCCAGGATTCCGGGCGCGGCACCTTCTCGCAGCGCCATTCCCATATCGTCGATCAGCAGACCGAAGAACGCTACACGACGCTGAATCACCTCTCTGACCAGCAGGCCCGGTACGAGGTGATCGACACCATGCTGTCGGAAGAGGCGGTGCTGGGCTTCGAGTATGGCTATTCCCTGTCGGCCCCCAACACGCTGGTGATGTGGGAGGCGCAGTTCGGCGACTTCTACAATGGCGCGCAGGTGATCGTGGACCAGTTCATCGCCGCCGGTGAACGCAAATGGCTGCGCATGTCCGGCCTCGTGATGCTGCTGCCCCACGGCTATGAAGGGCAGGGACCGGAACACTCGTCGGCGCGGCTCGAACGCTTCCTGCAACAGTGTGCGCAGGACAATATGCAGGTCGCCAACTGCTCGACGCCGGCCAATTACTTTCACGTTCTGCGGCGCCAGATTCACCGCAATTTCCGCAAGCCGCTGGTGATCATGACGCCGAAATCGCTGCTGCGTCACAAGCGCTGCGTTTCAAATCTGAAGGCGATGGGCGAGGGCTCGTCCTTCCACCGGGTGCTGTGGGACGACGCCGACACGTCGGCGCGCGCCGAGGGCCAGCCGGTGACGAAGACCGAACTCGTTGCCGACGACAAGATCCGCCGCGTCGTGATGTGCTCGGGCAAGGTCTATTACGACCTGCTCGAAGCCCGGGAAGAGCGCGGCATCGACGACATCTACCTTTTGCGCGTCGAGCAATTCTATCCGGTTCCGGCGCGCTCGATGCTGAATGAACTGAAGCGCTTCCCGCAGGCGGAAATCGTCTGGTGCCAGGAAGAACCGCAGAATATGGGCGCGTGGAGCTTCATGGAGCCCAATATCGAATGGGTGCTTCAGCAGGCCGACGCCAAGATGCTGCGACCGCGCTATGCCGGCCGCCCGGCTTCGGCATCGACCGCTGCCGGATCCGCCCAGAAACACAAGGAAGAGCAGGACGCGCTGATCGACGACGCGCTGTCTTCCTGATCCCCGAAACCGCCACCGCCGCCACACTTCAATCCAAGGACGACCGACATGACCGACATCACCGTTCCGCAACTGGGCGAATCCGTCACCGAAGCCACGGTGGGAAGCTGGAATTTCGCCGAAGGTGATGCGGTCAAGCGCGACGACATCCTGGTCGAGCTGGAAACCGACAAGGTGTCGATCGAAGTGCGCGCCGATGAAGACGGTACGTTGACCAAGATCGTCGCTCCGGAAGGCCAGACGGTCGAGATCGGCGCGAAACTGGCCGAGATGGGCGCAGGCGGCGCGGCGGCTGAACCGGCGAAGGAAGACGCCCCCAAGGGCGAAGCTGCCAAACCGGCCCCTGCCAAGGCCGAGGCCAAGAGCGCCCCGGCAAAGCCGAAGGCGGACGACAGCGGTTCAACCGTCGAGGCCACCATTCCGGAAATGGGCGAGTCGGTGGCCGAAGGCACGGTCGGTGCGTGGCTGGTGGATGCCGGCGCGGCGGTGAAGAAGGACCAGGCCCTGGTCGAGATCGAGACCGACAAGGTCGCGGTCGAAGTGCCGTGCCCGGCTGACGGCATCCTGGCCGAGCGGCTGGCTGACGAAGGCGATACGGTGGCGCCGGGCGACGTGATCGCCCGCATTCGGACCGGGGGCGCATCCGAAGCAGACGCCCCGGCGGAAGAGGCCGCTCCGGACGACGCCGGATCGGGCGAGGCGGAAGAAGACGTCAAGGCGATGCCCTCGGCCGCGCGCATGGCCGAAGAAAAGAATGTCGACCTTAACAGCGTCGAGGGCAGCGGCAAGGATGGCCGCGTGACCAAGGGCGACGTGATGAAAGCCTCCGAGTCCGGCGCATCCGCGCCCGCTTCGGGCGAAGCCAAGCGTGAGCCGGCCCCGGCCAAGGCCGCGCCGGCGAAGTCCCCGCCGCGCGACACCGGTCCGCGCGAGGAACGGGTGAAAATGACCCGCCTGCGCCAGACCATCGCGCGCCGCCTGAAGGAGGCACAGGACACGGCTGCGATGCTGACCACCTTCAACGAGGCGGACATGAGCGCGATCATGTCGATGCGCAAAACGCATCAGGACGCCTTCGTCGAAAAGCACGGCGTGAAGCTGGGCTTCATGAGCTTCTTCGTGAAGGCGTGCGTCAATGCGCTGAAGGAGATCCCGGCGGTCAATGCCGAGATCGACGGCGAGGATATCATCTACAAGAATTACTACGACATCGGCGTGGCGGTCTCGACCGAGCGCGGCCTCGTCGTGCCGGTGCTGCGCGATTGCGATACCAAGTCGCTCGCCGACATCGAGAAGGAAATCATCGATCTCGGCCGCCGCGCCCGCGACGGAAAGCTGGGGATTGACGACATGCAGGGCGCGACCTTCACCGTGTCCAATGGCGGCATTTTCGGCTCGCTCCTGTCGACGCCGATCCTCAATGCGCCGCAGTCGGGCATTCTGGGCATGCACAAGATCCAGGAGCGCCCGGTGGCCGAAAAGGGCCAGGTCGTGGTGCGCCCGATGATGTATCTGGCGCTGTCCTATGACCACCGCATCGTCGATGGCCGCGAGGCCGTGACCTTCCTCGTGAAGGTCAAGGATGCGCTGGAAGACCCGGCCCGGCTGGTGCTGGACCTCTAGTTCCGCATTCACGGGTTCGTGAGCCGATTTCGGGCGCCTGAATCGCGGATTTAAGGTGCGTCTTTCCCGAAACTCGGGTTAGCCTTCTCCATCAACAAATGGGGGGAGGGATACCCATGACTGATCAAGTGAGCGCCCCTGCGGGCGTGAAAATTCCGGTCTGGTACTGGATTGTTGCCGGCCTGCTGACGCTCTGGAATGCCTTCGGGGTGTTCGACTTTCTGGCGACCAATCTTATGTCGGACGCCTATCTTCAGGCTTACACACCCGAACAACGGGCCTTCTTCACCGGCTTTCCGCTGTGGTTCATCATCATCTGGGGACTGGCCATCTTCACGGCCTTCTTCGGTGCCCTGTCCCTTCTGCTCAAGAAGGCCTGGGCGGTGATGCTGTCGATGGCGTCTGTCGCGCTCTATGTCCTGTCATCGATCTACACGCTTCTCATTGCGGGCGGCATGGCCCTGATGGGGACGACGGGCATGGTGATGAGTGCAGTGATCTTCGTCATCCTGGTGTTTCAGGCTGCCTTCGCGCGCTGGGCCCGCAATCGCGGCTTCCTGGCCTAGCGGCACGCACCCGCGACTGACCTTTCATGCGCCCGTCAGCGTTGAACACGCAGACGGGCGCGCCTAGGTTCGGGACAACCGAATCCGGGTGCGGCGCAACTGGGCTTGCCGCCCGCCCCATGAAAGGAATGCACATGTCCGGCACCTATGACGTCGTCATCATCGGGGGTGGTCCCGGCGGCTATAACTGCGCCATCCGGGCTGGCCAGCTGGGGCTGAAAACCGCCTGCATCGAGATGCGCGACACACTGGGCGGCACGTGCCTGAATGTCGGTTGCATCCCGTCAAAGGCGCTGCTGCACGCCTCGGAACTCTACGAGATGGCCGAGAAGGACTTCGCCGGCTTCGGGATCAAGACCGGCAAGCTGTCCTTTGACCTCAAGACGATGATGGGCCGCAAGGACGAAGCCGTGACGGGGCTGACGCAGGGCGTCGCCTATTTGTTGAAGAAGAACAAGGTCGACCACATCCGCGGCAAGGGCCGCATCGCCGGCAAGGGCGAGGTGGTGGTCGAGGGGCCGGACGGCGAGACCCAGACCCTGAAGACAAAGCACATCGTCATCGCAACCGGATCGGAAGTGACGCCGCTGCCGGGTGTCGAGATTGACGAGAAGCGCGTCGTGTCCTCCACCGGTGCGCTGTCCCTGGACAAGGTGCCGGGCAAGCTGGTGCTGATCGGCGCGGGCGTGATCGGTCTGGAACTGGGCTCGGTGTGGCGGCGTCTCGGCGCCGAGGTCACGGTCGTCGAGTATCTCGACCGTATCCTGCCGGGCATGGACGGCGAGATCGCCAAGCACGCCCAGAAGGTCTTCGCCAAGCAGGGCATGAGCTTCAAGCTCGGCCGCAAGGTCACCGGCGTCAGCGAAGGAGAGAATGGCGCCCTGCAAGTGGCGACCGAAGCCGCTTCGGGGGGCTCCGAAGAGACGATCGAGGCCGACACCGTGCTCGTCTGCATCGGACGGCGCCCCTATACCGAGGGGCTGGGGCTGGAGACGGTCGGGATCGAGACCGACAAGCGCGGCTACATCGCCAATGATCACTGGAAAACCAGCGCAGATGGCGTCTGGGTCATCGGCGATTGCACGCACGGCGCGATGCTGGCGCACAAGGCCGAAGACGAAGGCGTGGCTTGCGCCGAGCGGATTGCCGGCAAGGCCGGGCACGTCAATTACGACGCCATTCCGGGCGTGGTTTACACCAATCCGGAGATCGCCTCGGTAGGGGCGACCGAAGAGATGCTGAAAGACCAGGGCCGCGCCTACAAGACCGGGAAATTCCCCTTCCTGGCGAATTCACGCGCCCGCGCCAATCACGAGACCGACGGTCTGGTGAAGGTGCTGGCCGATGCGAAGACCGACGAGGTGCTCGGCGTTCACATGATCGGCAAGGGTGTCGGCGAAATGATCGCGGAAGCCGCGCTGGCGCTCGAATTCCGGGCTGCGTCGGAAGATATCGCCCGTACCAGCCACCCGCACCCGACCATGACCGAAGCGCTGCGGCAGGCCGCAATGGGTGTTGAAGGCTGGACGATGCAAGCCTGATTTCAGTCGTCATCACGGCAAGATGTCAAACAATTTACACGAGAATCAGCGCCGCTTGTGATAAAGTGGGGTTTCGGAATGTCGCGCTCCCCTGTCCCAATTGGCGCGGTTCTGACTGGTTCGCACAACCCGATGGCCCCTTCGCGCGTTATATTCGCGGGGCGTGGCTTGTCAGTGGAAGATCGCATGACGCATCGTCATATCGAAATCCGGACAAACCGACTGAAGCTCGTTGCGCTGAACGTGGCGCTGTCGAAGCTGCAGATGACCGATCGCGAGTCGTTTTTCGAAGCCCTGTGCGTGCGCTCCGAACCCGTCTGGCCGCCCGAGCTGATGGATACGTCGGCCTTGCAGCAGGTCGATGAACGCCTGCGGGCGGATCCCGGCGAGGCAGGCTGGCTGACCTGGATTTTCATCTGGCCTGGCGTGGCCGGACAACCCGGCCGGCTGGTCGGCGCTGGCGGTTTCAAGGGGGCGCCGGATGCCGCCGGGAATGTCGAGATCGGCTATTCGATGATGCTGTCCTTCCGCGAGCAGGGTCTCGCCACCGAAGCCGTCGAGGGGCTGCTGGGCTGGGCCGAAAGCGATTCACGTGTCAGGCGGGTGATCGCACACACGCGCGATCACCTGACGGCGTCGCGCCGGGTGCTGGAAAAAACCGGGTTTGTCGAGACCGAGACCTTCGCCGATGAAGGCGAGGGCGGCCAGGTCGTGCGCTATGAGCGGCCGCGGCAGGCCAAGGCCGCCTGATCAGCCCAGCAGGCTACGCATCTGGTCGAGATAGGCCATCCAGGCCTTGCGACCCGAGTCGGTCAGGCGCGCGCGGGTTTGCGGCCTGCGTCCGACAAAGCGCTTGTCGATCCCGATATATCCCGCGTCCTCGAGCTTTCGCAGGCTGACGGAGAGATTGCCGTCCGTCGCGCCGGTGCGCTCTTTCAACTCCCCGAATGTCGCCGAGTCCACGCCGGACAGGTAAGCCATGATCCCGAGCCGGAGCTTGGAATGGATCACATCATCGAGAGAGGCGGCGTCGAATTCGCTGTCGCTCATGTCAGTGTCTTGGGCTCATGCGCGATCATCTTCAGGCCGGGCAGAACGGCGCTGAGGGCAATTGCCGCCGCCGACAGGAAGTAGAGCTCGGAAGTCCCGTACAGGACCGGCGTGATGATGGCGGCGATCCCCGACAGCAGGGCCGGGCCGTAGAGCCAGCGCAACCCCGAAAGGGCTGCCGTGACCGAGAAGGCAAATCCATAGCCGAAGAAGGCGATGGTCAGGATACTGTCGAACAGCACGACCGGCGTATTGAACACCGCCGTCCAGAATACGAGCGAAAGGACATAGGCAAAGATGCCGATCCCGACCGTCATCCACGCGGCGCGGGAGACGCGGTTGGCAGCAGAGCGAGCTCCCGGTTTTCCGGCGAGGCCACGCCCCAGAAATGCCGACGTGATGCCGCCGACGAGGCCGTAAACCATCCAGATCACACCGACATTCCGGGTGGCCAGTGGCAAAATGCCTTCGAGGACGAGGCCGTGGGCGATGGTCGCCAGCACGGAAAGTCCGCCCCACAAGAGCAGGTATCGTCCGCCGATCAGCGGCGCGTTGGCGCCCGACTCGGCGAGTGATTTCAGATAAGCCAGATCTTCGTGGGCACCCTGCGTGGTCATGGCCGTCTCCCGCTTACTTTACGATTCAAAGTAAGCGGGTTCGGATCAGTCAGCAAGTGGGTGGCGGTTCAGCCCGGAAAGCGGACCGAAGCCGCCAGGCGTTCAGAGATGGAGGCCCCGGCATCGGCAATCAGTTCACCCGATTCCGCGTCGCGGGAGACGAGGGTGAAAATGAAGACGCCTTCGCGCAGACCGTTCTGCAGCACGATCGCCTGGCCGTAAAAATTGCCTTCGTCGGATTCCTCGAAGCCGCGGCAGACGCGCACTATCGTGCCCGCCCCGGCGTCCTCGAACGGACCTTCGAATGCCACACCATCGGACCCCGCCGGGCACAGCTCGTCGCCGGCCTGGGTCTCTCCTGCGGAATAGACATGCAGGTCAAAGCTGAGATTGATTTCGCCCTGTTCGCCATCGCCTTCCTGCAGGATCGGCCAGACTTCCGACATCACGGCGGTCAGGTCTGCGGACAGGGAGGCGGGATCATCAATGGTAATCCGGCCCTGCGGCGCGGCCATGCCGGCGACATCGACGAGCGAGGCCACCAGCCCATTTGCCCAGGATTCCGGCGATTCACCGGCCTGATCGGCGGTGTCAGCCTCCTGAACGGACAAGGTTGCAGACAGGAGAAGGGCGGTCACGATAGGCAGCATGGATAGCATCCTGTTGTAAGTCAGCCTCCAGAATGGCGAAGCTGAATGAACTGCGCATGAAGGCCTTCAGCGACGATTCGCACGCGGGTGGGCTGCCGCGTGGACTGCCATCAGGCGCGCGGGTTCGATATCGGCATAAATCTGGGTTGTCGACAGGCTCGCATGGCCCAGCAATTCCTGAATCGCGCGCAAATCCCCGCCGTGAGCGAGCAAATGGGTCGCATAGGCGTGGCGAAGCGCATGGGGCGTGGCCGATGGCCCGAGACCCAGGCGCGACCGCAAGGTCTGCATCAGTTTCTGGACGGCGCGCGATCCCAGCGGTCCGCCCCGCAGGGCGCGGAACAGAGGGGCATCCGGTTCGACCGGCATGGGGCACAGCCTGACATAGTCCGCGACCGCCCTGGCGACCACGGGCAAGACGGGGACAATGCGTGTCTTGTTGCCCTTACCGGTGATCCGCAATGCCGCAGGCAAGGGATAATCGACTCCGGTCAGGGACAGGGCTTCGGACAAGCGCAGTCCGCAGCCATAGAGCAAGGCGACCAGTGCGGCGTCACGCGCCTCGACCCAGGGTTCGCCGCCGCGATGTCCGGCCTCGTCCATCAGGCGCAGGGCCGCGTCCTCGGAAACCGGCTTCGGCTTGGGCCGCGCCAGTTTCGGGCCTTCGATGACCAGCAGGCCCGGCGCGTCGAGACCCCACCGGCGCTGAATGTATTTGAAGAAGCCGCGGACGGCTGACAATTCGCGGGCCAGCGAGCGCGCCGCCAGTCCGTCACGCCGCCGCGCCGCCATCCAGGCGCGAAAGTCCGCCGGCTTCAAAGCGCACAGGGCGCCGAGGTCCGGCGTTGCTGCGAGGTGACCTGCCAGGAATTCAAGAAAGCCGTCGAGGTCGCGCCGATAGGCGTCCGTGGTGCGCACGCTGGCGCGGCGCTCACCCGACAGGTGATCGAGATAGAGGCCCAGCGCCGTCGCGGCCGGAAGGGTCAGTCCCTCAGCCAGGGAATAATCCGCCTTTCCACGGCCCGCGCCAGGAAGTTCAGGAATTCGGTGCCCTGACCGGGTTCGAACATTCCGCCATCGCTGCTCCCGAGGGCGAGGATGCCCGGCACGCCTTCGAGATCGAGACGTGCGAGTGCCTGGCTGGCTAGGGTTCGCCCGAAGACAGCCTGGGAAGTGCCGGCGTTGACCGGGCCGGTAAAATCATTGTCCTCGCCCAAAAGGCGGTCACCCAGACCGGGCGCGCATGGACGCAGCGCAAGGGCGCTTGAAAGGGGTGTGACGCCTTCGGAGAGAACCGTTAGCGCATCGACCCCGAGCGCGACCGGCAAGGTGGTCGCCAAAGCCGTGTCGAGGGCCACCAGGTCGGTGCAGTCCATCAGCGACAACGCTGCGACCTGGGTGCGGCCCATCAGGGCAAGATTGGCGCGGGCCGTTTCAGCCATGTATTCGCGCGTTGCCTTGAGCCGCCGGTTTTCCGCCAGCAGGCGGTCACGCACCACGGCATTGAAGTCGACGACATTGCCATCGCCCGAAGGGCCGGCCAGCCGGGTCATCAGTTCGGTGTCGGACCGGACCCAGTCGGGGTTGTCCATGAGTGCGCGCCGAAGGGCAGCCATATCCGTCTCGCCGGGCGCGGAGGCCCCGCGCGCGTTCCAGTTCGCTTCCATTTACCCCACCATCGGTTTTCCGATTGTTGTGTGCCAAAGCTAGCGCGCGGCGGTTGGGATTCCCCTAACGCGGCTGAAAAAGTTCGAACCGGAGACGGGGCGCGTTACAGTGGGGGCTGCGAGTCGCTCCACCGGATTTTGAACCCTTGCCCACGCTGAAGATTTGCGCGTCGATCCTGTTTCCGCTGCCGCTGCCGGAAGCCTTCGACTATGCCGTGCCGGAAGGCATGGATTTGTCGATCGGGGATCACGTGACCGCCCCGCTGGGCAATCGCATGGCAAGGGGCGTGGTTTGGGATCTCAAGCAGGACAAGGGCGAGCGGGCGTTGAAGTCGGTCGCCGACCGGTATGATGCGGCAGGACTCAGCCACACGACGGTGCGCTTTGTCGACTGGGCTTCGCGCTACCTGGTGCAGCCGCCGGGGTTGATCCTTCGCACGATATTGCGCGGTGAAGACTCGCTGATGCCGTCGCCGACCGACACGGTCTACCGCCTGACCGGAAGGCCGCCTGCCCGAATGACACCGGCGCGCGAGAAGGTGCTCGACGCGATGCAGGCGCTCGAGGCACCAACCGCTGCTGAGATCGCGCGTGAGGCGGGGGTCAGTTCGGGCGTGGTCAAGGGGCTGGTCGATGCCGGCGGGCTCGAGAGTTTTGCCTTGCCGGTCGACCCGCCCTTTCCCGAACCGGATGCCGGCCGGACGGGACTGACCCTGTCGGAATTGCAGGCCGGGGCCGCCGACACGCTGCGCCGGCTGGTGCGGGCCGGCGGCTTTCAATGCGCGCTGCTGGACGGCGTCACCGGATCGGGAAAGACGGAGGTCTATTTCGAGGCCATCGCCGAGGCGCTCCAAAGCGCGGCCAACGGGCAAATCCTTGTCCTGCTGCCGGAAATCGCCCTGACGCAATCCATCCTGAAGCGGTTCGAGGACCGGTTCGGCGCCGCGCCGGCCGTCTGGCATTCCGGCCTGCCTCCCAAGGAGCGCCGCCGGGTGTGGCGCGAGATCAATGAGGGCCGCGCCCGGATCGTGATCGGCGCGCGGTCGAGCGTCCTTCTGCCTTTCCGCAATCTGCGCCTCGCCATCGTCGATGAGGAACATGACCCCACTTACAAGCAGTCCGACGGGCTGATTTATCAGGCCCGTGACCTGGCGGTGGCGCGCGCCAAGATCGATGGTGCTGCCGTGGTGCTGGCATCGGCGACACCATCGCTGGAGAGCCTCGTGAATGCGCGCGCCGGTCGCTATGTGCATGTGCCGCTGCCCGCGCGGGTCGGCACGGCGGTCCTGCCGTCCATCGAGACCGTTGATCTGCGTCAGCATGCACCGCCCGCCGGGCGCTGGCTGTCCGACCCGCTGGTCACGGCGATGCGCGAAACGCTGGCAGCTGGCGAGCAGGTGCTGCTCTTCCTCAACCGGCGCGGCTACGCACCGCTGGTGCTCTGCCGCGATTGCGGGCACCGGATGACCGCGCCTGATACCGACACGATGCTGGTCGAGCATCGCTTCACCGGCATGCTGGTCTGCCATCTGACCGGGTTCTCGATGCCGAAACCCGATGTCTGCCCGAATTGCGGCGCCCGCGATTCGCTGACCAGCGTCGGGCCGGGTGTCGAGCGGGTCGAGGAGGAGGCGCGGGCGCATTTCCCCGATGCCCGCATCGAATTGTTCTCGTCGGACATGTCGGGCGGTGCGGATGCGATCCGGGCGCTGGTCGACCGGATGGAGCGCGGCGAGATCGACATTCTCGTCGGGACCCAGATCGCGGCGAAGGGCCACAACTTCCCGCACCTGACGCTGGTCGGTGTGGTCGATGCGGACCTCGGCCTGTCAGGCGGTGATCCGCGCGCCGGGGAGCGGACCTACCAGACGCTGGTGCAGGTCGCGGGCCGGGCCGGGCGCGCCGACAAGCCTGGCAAGGCGATCCTTCAGACCCACGACCCGGACCACGAGGCCATTGCCGCCCTTGTCGCCGGGGACCGCAATGCGTTTCTCGATGTCGAGCGGGCCTCGCGCGAAATGCTCGGCCTGCCGCCATTCGGGCGACTGGCCTCGGTGATGATTTCCGCCCAGTCGCTGGAAAAGGTCGAACGCGCCGCCGCCGAGGTGGCCCGCAATGCGCCGCTGGCGGACGGGGTCACCATCTGGGGGCCGGCCGAACCGCGCTACGGCGTGATTCGCGGTCGCTGGCGCCGCCGATTGCTGGTCCGGGCGGAACGAAGTGTCGATCTGTCCGCTTATCTGACGGTATGGCGCGCGCGGGTGAAGCAGCCCCCGTCCGTGCGCGTGACATTTGACGTCGAACCCTACAGTTTCATCTGATCGCCTTACCGGAGACGCACGACCATGATCGAAGCCCTGACCTCGCCGGAAATCTGGATGGCCCTGGCCACCCTGACCTTCCTCGAAATCGTTCTTGGCATCGACAACGTCGTCTTCATCGCAGTGATCGCCGACAAGCTGCCCGCGCACCAGCGTGCATCAGCGCGCCGGCTCGGGCTTGGCCTGGCGCTGGGAATGCGGATCATCCTGCTGTTCTCGCTGGTGTGGATCACCCATCTCGAGGCGTCCCTATTCACCCTTTTCGGGCACGCCTTTTCGATTCGTGACGTGATCCTGATCGGCGGCGGCCTGTTCCTGCTCGCGAAAGGCACGTTCGAGATTCACGAGAATATCGAGGGCGAGGAGCATGGCGACGGGAATGTCGTCCAGAAATCCTTCGTCGCGGCCGTGGCGCAGATCGCGGTGATCGATGCGGTGTTCTCGCTCGACTCGATCATCACGGCCGTCGGCATGACCGATGTTCTGCCGGTGATGATCACCGCAGTGGTCATCGCCATCGGGGTGATGCTGCTGGCGGCGGAAACGGTCGGCAATTTCATTCGCCGTCACCCGACGACGAAGATGCTGGCGCTGAGCTTCCTATTGCTGATCGGCGTCGCGCTGATCGCCGACGGGCTCGGTTTCCACATTCCGCGCGGCTACATCTACTTCGCGATCGCCTTCTCGCTGCTGGTCGAGGTGTTCAACATTCTCTACCGCCGCGAACGCACGAAGGATGCGGCGCTAAAGAAAACGGGCCACGGCGAAGGGTGACAGATCGACCGTCGTCGATTCGCCCAGGGCCAGCTGCGCTGCCGCTTCGCCGATGGCGGGCGCAAACTTGAACCCGTGACCGGAACACGGTGAGACCAGCGTGACGGCATCATCGCCGGGCCATGTCCCGATGATGAAGCGGTCGTCCGTGGTCCGGGTGAACCGGCATTGCTCCATGTGCTCCAGCCGCCCATTGGCAGCCGGTAGCCAGCGCGCCAGGCCGGCCCGCAGAGCCGCCTCGTCTGCGGCATCGGGAGGACGCCCGGCGCGCATTTCCGGCCCTCGCTCCCCCAGATGGCCATAGAGACCGATCTTGGTGGATTCCCCACCACGCCCCGGCTGGATGTAGAAGCGCCCCCGGTCGCCGGGCTCGACCTGGAAGACAGGGGTGTCGTCGAAGGATCGGCCATCGACGCTTTCAAACCAGCCGACGACCTGTCGCTCGACCGTCAAGGCGGGGTCGATCTCAGGCAGCAAAGTCCCGGCCCAGGCGCCCGCCGCGATGACCAGCCGGTGCGCCGATTCGGTACCGGCGGCCGTGTCGACCTCGATATGGGTACCGTGCTTGCGCCAGCCCGTGACCGGCGTCCCGAAACGCAGCAGCGCACCTGCTGACCGGGCTGCCGTGCGCATCCAGGTATTGGCGTGATCGGAGCGCAGCTGGCCGGAGTCCGGCGCGTACACGGCTGCGAACCCGTCGGGCAGGGAAATTTCCGGATGGCGCAGCCGCACGGTCGCGGCATCCAGCACTTCATGGGCCACGTCCCCTGAAACGGCGCAAGCGTGCGCATTCGCAAGCGATGCAGCGTCGCGGGGTGCGATATCGAGACCGCCGGTCCGGACCAGAAGGGTTTCGCCGCTCTCGCGCTCCATCGCCGCCCAAAGCGCGTAGGCACGATTGAGGAGCGGCATGTAGACTTCACCTTCCGAATAGACCCGCCGGATGACGCGCGTGCGGCCATGACTGGAGCCCCGGTCGTGGCCCTCGCCAAATTGCTCGAGGCCGAGCACGCGCGCCCCGCGCCGGGCCAGCTGCCAGGCGGCGGCGCTTCCCATCGCGCCCAGTCCGATGACGATGACGTCGTGCACGCGCGCTCCCGTCCTGCCGAACGCACAAGCTGCCGTATGCGACGGGTCATGTCAGCCATGCAGGTGGAGCGGGATTGGTGCAGCCGGTTGAGGTTGCCGCCCTCTCCCCCCTGTGCTAGAGCGGCGCCGATTTGATGAAAAGGCCGTTTTTCCAGCGGTCGGGTCGTCAAAAAAATCACCGAAGTTTCAAGCGCTTGTGCAGTCCCTTTCGAGACCTGCAACAGCGCGATCCAAGGCAGCGAGCACGGCACGGGTTCGATGAGCGGAAAGATGGCAAAAATCGACGGTGCAGCGGAACGCTACGCGACCGCCCTCTTCGACCTGGCGAAGGACGCCAAGGCCATTGATGCCGTTGAAGCCGATCTGAACGGCCTCCTGGCCGCGCTTGGCGAAGACGATACGCTCGGCAAGGCGCTCGCCAGCCCGCTCTACGAAGCCGAAGGCAAGGCCGCATCGCTCGAAGCGATTGGCGACAAGGCCGGTTTCCACGCCCTGACCCGCAACACGCTGGGTGTGATGGCCCGCAACGGACGCGCCGGCCTGATCGGCGACCTGGCGCGCGGTTTCGCAGCGCTGGCCGCTGCCGAACGCGGCATCAGCGAAGCGCATGTCACCAGCGCGACCAAGCTGACAGACAAGGAAATTGACGCTCTCAAGGCGTCACTGAAACGCGCCCTCGGGCGTGACGTTGAGATCCGGACCGAAACCGATCCGGCCGTTTTGGGTGGGCTGATCGTTCAGGTCGGCTCCCGCATGTTCGATTCGTCCCTCCGCACGAAGCTGGATGGACTACGCACAGCGATGAAAGAGGCTTAGACCGCCATGGACATCCGCGCCGCGGAAATTTCCGCGATCCTGAAAGAGCAAATCAAGAATTACGGCGCCGAGGCGAAAGTCTCGGACGTCGGCAGCGTGCTGTCCGTCGGTGACGGTATTGCGCGCGTCTACGGCCTCGACGAGGTCCGTGCCGGCGAGCTGGTCGAATTCCCGGGCGGGGTGAAGGGCATGGCCCTCAACCTCGAACGCGACAATGTCGGCTGCGTGATCTTCGGCGACGACCGGGGCATCAAGGAAGGCGACACCGTCAAGCGCCTGGGCTCGATCGTTGACACCTCCGTGGGCAAGGGCCTTCTCGGCCGCGTCGTCGACGGGCTGGGCGAGCCGATCGACGGCAAGGGTCCGCTGACCGATGTCGCCGAACGCCGCCGCGTCGACGTGAAGGCCCCGGGCATCATTCCCCGGCAATCCGTTCACGAGCCGATGGCAACGGGCATCAAGGCGATCGACGCCATGATCCCGGTTGGCCGAGGCCAGCGCGAACTGGTCATTGGTGACCGTCAGACCGGCAAGACCGCGATCTGCATCGACACCATCCTGAACCAGAAACAGATCAACGAGTCGGGCGACGAGAGCCAGAAGCTCTATTGTATCTACGTCGCGGTTGGCCAGAAGCGTTCGACGGTCGCCCAGATCGTGAAGACGCTCGAGGAGAACGGCGCGCTCGACTACACCATCGTTGTCGCCGCGACGGCTTCCGATCCGGCCCCGATGCAGTTCCTGGCGCCGTTCACCGGCTGTGCCATGGGCGAATACTTCCGTGACAACGGCATGCACGCCCTCATCGTCTATGATGACCTGTCCAAGCAGGCCGTGGCGTACCGCCAGATGTCCCTGCTGCTGCGCCGCCCGCCGGGCCGCGAAGCCTATCCGGGCGACGTCTTCTACCTGCACTCCCGCCTGCTGGAACGTGCGGCCAAGCTGAACGCCGACAATGGTTCGGGCTCGCTGACGGCTCTGCCGGTCATCGAAACCCAGGCCAATGACGTCTCGGCCTACATCCCGACCAACGTGATCTCGATCACCGACGGCCAGATCTTCCTTGAGACGGACCTGTTCTTCCAGGGCATCCGTCCGGCCGTGAACGTCGGTCTGTCCGTGTCGCGCGTGGGCTCGTCTGCCCAGACGAAGGCGATGAAGTCGGTGGCCGGCAAGATGAAGGGCGAGCTCGCGCAGTACCGCGAGATGGCGGCTTTCGCACAGTTCGGTTCCGACCTTGATGCTGCGACGCAGCGCCTGCTGAACCGCGGTGCGCGCCTGACCGAGCTTCTCAAGCAGCCGCAATTCTCGCCGCTGGCGATGGAAGAGCAGGTCTGCGTGATCTATGCCGGTACGCGGGGTTATCTCGACAAGCTCAACGTGTCCGATGTCGGCCGCTATGAGGACGAGCTGCTGCGTCACCTGCACAGCGAGCATGCTGCACTGCTGAAGGCGATTCGCGAGGAAAAGAAGCTGAGCGACGCCAACGAAGCGAAGCTGAAAGCCCTCATCGAAACCTTCACCGCGAACTTCGGTTAAGGGCGGGGCCCGGGTCAGGAGAGCCGAATGGCGAGCCTCAAGGAACTTCGCAGCCGGATCGCGAGCGTGAAATCCACGCAGAAGATCACGAAGGCGATGCAGATGGTCGCAGCGGCCAAGCTGCGCCGTGCGCAGGATGCTGCGCAGGCTGCCCGCCCGTATGCGGAACGCATGGCGGCGGTGATGGCCAATCTGTCGACCTCGCTGAAGGACGCGCCGGGCGCATCGCCGCTGCTGGTCGGTACGGGCAAGGACGACGTCCACATGCTGCTCGTGATGACGGCCGACCGCGGACTTTGCGGCGGCTTCAACACGAATATCGCCCGCAAGGCGCGCGAGCGGATCGTGAAGCTGCAGCGTGACGGCAAGACGGTGAAGATCGCCGCTGTCGGCAAGAAGGGCGCAGACGCCCTCAAGCGCCTGTATGCCGACCTGATCGTGCAGCGCTTCGACCTGGGCGGCGGCAAGGATGTCGGCGCACCCAAGGCGGCCATCGTCGGCCAATGGGTCCGTGACCAGTTTGCCGCGGGCGCATTCGATACGCTGGAAGTGATCTCGTCGGAATTCGTGTCCGTGATCTCGCAGAAGCCGCGGGCGCAGACGCTGATCCCGGCGATGGACGCGATTCCCGAAGATGTTGCCCGTCCGGACCTCGGCGGCGCCGTCTATGAATACGAGCCGGACGAGGAAGCCATCCTCGACGTGCTGCTGCCGCGTTATGTCGACACCGTGATCCTGTCGTCGCTGCTGGAAAACGCAGCCGGCGAGATGGGCGCGCGCATGGCCGCGATGGACAATGCCACGCGCAATGCGGGCGAGCTGATCGACAAGCTGAACCTGGTCTACAACCGTACGCGCCAGGCCAAGATTACTACCGAACTTACCGAGATCATCTCCGGCGCCGAAGCGCTGTAGAGCTGATCCTTCAGAAGGAATGACCGAGATGGCGAAATCACAAGGCAAGGGCCGCATCGTCCAGATCACGGGCGCTGTCGTCGACGTGGAATTCGATGGCAAGCTGCCGGATATCCAGAACGCGCTCGAGACCGAAAACAACGGTCAGAAGCTCGTGCTCGAAGTGGCCCAGCACCTCGGCGAGAACACGGTTCGCACGATCGCGATGGACGCGACCGAAGGCCTGCAGCGCGGCACCGTGGTTGCCGACATGGGCGGCCCGATCACGGTTCCGGTCGGCCCGGGCACGCTCGGCCGCATCATGAACGTGACCGGTGACCCGATCGACGAGAACGGCCCGATCGAGCACACTTCGCGCGCGCCGATCCACCGTTCGGCTCCGGCCTTCGACGAACAGGCCACCGAAGCTGAAATCCTGCCGACGGGCATCAAGGTCGTCGACCTGCTGTGCCCCTACGCCAAGGGCGGCAAGATCGGCCTGTTCGGCGGCGCCGGCGTGGGCAAGACGGTTCTGATCCAGGAGCTGATCAACAACATCGCCAAGATGTTCGGCGGCTACTCGGTGTTCGCCGGTGTCGGTGAGCGGACCCGCGAAGGTAACGACCTCTATCACGAGATGATCGAGTCCGGCGTGAACGTCGACCCGAAGAAAAACAATGGTTCGGCCGAAGGGTCGCGCTCGGCGCTGGTGTTCGGCCAGATGAACGAGCCGCCGGGTGCGCGTGCCCGCGTTGCCCTCTCGGGTCTGGCCCAGGCTGAATATTTCCGCGACGAGGAAGGCAAGGACGTCCTGTTCTTCGTCGACAACATCTTCCGCTTCACCCAGGCGGGTGCCGAAGTGTCGGCCCTGCTCGGTCGTATTCCTTCGGCGGTGGGTTACCAGCCGACCCTGTCGACCGACATGGGCGCGCTGCAAGAGCGCATCACCTCGACCAAGAAGGGTTCGATCACCTCCGTGCAGGCCGTTTACGTGCCGGCTGACGACCTGACCGACCCGGCTCCGGCCACGACCTTCTCCCACCTCGACGCCACGACCGTTCTGTCGCGCTCGATCTCGGAAAAGGGCATCTATCCGGCCGTGGACCCGCTCGACTCGACCTCGCGGATCCTCGATCCGCGCATCGTCGGAGAGGAGCATTACCAGACCGCCCGCCGCGTTCAGGAAATCCTCCAGCGTTACAAGGCGCTGCAGGACATCATCGCCATCCTGGGCATGGACGAGCTGTCGGAAGAGGACAAGCTGATCGTGGCCCGCGCCCGGAAGATCGAACGCTTCCTGTCGCAGCCCTTCGACGTTGCCCAGGTCTTCACCGGCTCGCCGGGCATCCAGGTACCGGTCGCCGACACGGTCCGCAGCTTCAAGGCGCTGTGCGACGGTGAGTATGACCACCTGCCGGAACCGGCCTTCTACATGGTCGGCACCATCGAGGACGCAGTGAAGAAGGCCGAGGAGCTGGCTGCCGAAGCCGCCTAAGCCTTCGTCTCACACGAAAGTTCAAGGCCGGTCCCGTTCGGGGCCGGCCTTTTCTTTTGCGCGCCATTCCGACAGGTTGCCACAGGGGGTTCGGCCATGACACGCGCGCCACTGACAGCTCTGATAGCCGCCACTATCGTGTCCGCTGCGGCATTCAGCCAGTCGGACCCCGGCTTTGCGGCCAGTCCTGAGGACGAAGCCGCGATAGCGGTCTTCGACGCCGCGCGGCTTCCAGACCTGTCCGATACGCCATCGGCTGGTGAAGTCTTCGGTTATGCCGGGACGGCGGTTTTCTATTACGTCGCCGGGCACGAGACGGCGGGCGGAACCCTGATCGCCATCGACCGCGTCTGCGACCCCGATCCGGTCGCTCCGGGACGCGGCAGCTGCGACTGGCAATACCGCCATTCCGCATTGCAAGCGCCGCTGACCGATCCCGCGTTGGTCCGGCCCGTCACTGGCCATGACATATTCACCAGGCTCGGACGCGATTGCCCGGCCATCTCCGAAACCCTGGGCACGCTGCGGATTGGTCCTGATCCGGAGGCTTACGAGGTCTGGATGGGGTCATCGCCGCAGGCCGACCTTTATGACCGGCAGTATCGCCGGCTCGAATTCAGTCTCGGCCCCGCCTTTCAGCCGACCGGGCTTGTCCTGATTGAAGGTCGCGAGAATGCCCTGCTGCGCAATCTGTCCGCCACGCTCCACCGCCCATTGCGCGAATGTGGTGCGGAGTGACCCGTCGCAGCCGGTCTTCTCCGTTTTCGTTTGATCGGTTTCGTCCCTCTGCCTAGCCTTGGTGCCAGCACAGGGGGTTTTAATGAAACATGCTCTGCTCGCCGTGAGCGCTCTGGGTCTGGCGCTCTCCACCGCCGCGTCGGCCAGCGTGCCGCCACCCCCGCCCGGTCCGCCGCCGGGCCTGCCGGAAAGCTATGAGGGCTATGCGACGGATTCGCTCTGGTACGCCTATCTCTTCTGGGTGCGCGGCGAGACAGTCACGCGGCGCGAGGCCGCCTATGAGGCGCTTCGCCTGCCCGGATACAGCTCGGACGAAACCGCTTGGCGCACGGAACTCGACGGACCGCGCTACGAAGCCGTCAGCTGGTGGATCCCGCATGGCAACCTGTTCGCGTTCGAATGGGTCTGCCCGGTCAGCGCCGGCTATGGCGACAATCCGGAAGGGTGTCTCTGGCGCTACCGCAGCGCCTTCTTCACGACCGATGCGCAGGCGGTGCACGCGATCGCCTATGACACGTTCGACGGGGCGGCGTTCGCCGCGCGGCTGCGCGAGCAGGGCGTTGCGCCTGAAGCGGTCGACCGGAACTATCGCAGTGGTTTCGGACAGCAAGCGGTGGTCCATGCCCGGCTCGACGCGATGATCCAGACGCGGGATGTGCGCGAGGATACCTGCCCGGGCGTCCGCGACGGGGTCGAGGCGTTGGCGGCGATCTCGCTGCCGCTCTCGCCCTATGGTCCGCCCGCCGGGACACCGCCCCCGCCGCCGCCCGCCCCGCCCTCGGGCGATACGCAGACGCTGATTATCCCGACCGGATTTTACCCCGACATGGACGTGACCGTGACGATCGAAAGCAATGGTGCGGGGTCGATGCGAACGCTGATGGAGGCGCTGGTCGGACCGGTGAATGACTGCATCGCCGCGACGCAGGACTGACTTGCACAACGGGGTTTCACAAAGCCGCCGTGACCTGCTAGAGAGCGCGCGAAAGAAAGGCAGGACCGATGGCCGACAAGCTTCATTTCGATCTCGTTTCCCCGGAAAAGCGCCTGTTTGAAGGCGATGTCGACATGGTCGTCGTGCCCGGCGAAGAAGGCGATTTTGGCGTCCTTCCCGGTCACGCACCGCTGATGAGCGCGATCCGCATGGGCGCGATCTCGGTACATGACGGCGGCACGGTGACACGCACCTTCATTCGCGGCGGTTTCGCGGAAGTGACGCCGGACGGCCTGTCGGTGCTGGCCGAAGAAGCCATCGACCTGTCCTCGTTCGACGCTTCGGGTCTCGCGACCGAAATCCAGAATGCGCGCGACGACATCACCGCAGCCAAGGACGAGGCGGCTCGCGACCGCGCCGAAGCGGCGCTGGCCCGTCTCGAAGCCCTGCGCGACGCGGCTGCGGCGTAAGGGTCAATCCGAATTGAACCAATGACCGGCGGATCGCACCAGCGGTCCGCCGGTTTGCTTTTGAGGCGACGAATGTCCCTGACCTTCCCCGATCTTCTCGGCTTCGTCGGCGTCGCCATGGTGCTCGCCTGCTATTTCTGGCAGCAGACCATCGGCGTGGAGCGCACGGACTGGCGCCACCCTGCCATCAACGCGGTCGGTGCCGTTTTGCTGCTCTATTCCCTGATCTACCGGCCCAATCCGGCGTCGATCGCGATCGAGGGTTTCTGGCTGCTGATCTCGATCATGGGGATTGTCCGGGCGATCCGGGCGCGGCGGGGGTAAGCCGGGCTCGACCGGTGATCAGCCCGCAAACTTCGCAAATTCGCGCGCCAGCACCTCATAGACGTGGCGTTTCCACGGAATGATCAGCGGCGGGACGGCGGCGAGCGTCTCCCAGCGCCAGGCGTCGAATTCGACCTCGCCATGAACCTCGAGATCAAAGTCGGTGTCCTGGCCGAGCAGGCGGAAGGCGAACCAGCGCTGCTTCTGGCCGACATGGCCACGCTTGGCATGGCGGTGATGGTCGCGGACCTCCGGCGGGAAGTCGTAGGTCAGCCAGTCGTCGATTCCGCCGAGCGGTTCGACCTTGTCAGCCGGGATGCCGGTCTCTTCGTAAAGTTCGCGCAAGGCGGCGTGGTCAGGTGTCTCGCCGGGATCGATTCCCCCTTGGGGGAACTGCCACTGCCAGGGCGGCGGCGTGTCGGCACGCCGGCCGATCCAGACCTCGCCCGCGTGATTGAACAGGACGGCACCGGCATTGGGGCGGTAGCCGATCAGATCCGGCGACTGCGTCAATGATGCGCGTCCGCCTGCACGATGCGGGATTCGGCGACGTCATTGCCGGCCTCGGCGCGGCGACGAGCCAGGACGGCGGAGGGCGGGGCCAGGACATAGCCGCGCGATTCAATGCCTTGTGCCCAGGAAGCGACCTCGTCGACGGTCGCGGGATAGGCGAAGCCGGCGCCCATTGCGCTGCCATTCTGGAGGGCCAGTGCTTCGAGCATCAGGAGGCGTTCGTCGATGGCGCGCGGGGAGGGGTCCTCGTCGAGCACACGGTCCGCAATCGTGAAGCGGGAACCCGCAGCGGTCGCCGCACTCTCGATGGCGGCCCGGCGTCCATTGCCGTCATGGATGAAGGCGACGCCGCGCGCCTCGATCCGGCGCAAGGCGGCTTCAAACGGTGTTCCGGCGGTCGAAAAGCGGGCGCCCAGATAGTTCATCACGGCGAAATAGCCGGTCGTCTGGCTCATCACCCAGGCGAGGCGGCGGGCATTCTCGGTCTCGCTGGCATCGGCCAGCAGGGTGTGCGGACCGGGGTCATTGTTGGGATAGTCATACGGCTCCATCGGCATTTCGATGAGCACTTCATGGCCTGCGGCGCGGGCACGGTCGATCCAGCCCTGTAGGTCACGCGAATAAGGCGCAAAGCTGAGGGCGACTTCCGGCGGCAGGGTGTTGATGGCTTCCTCGGTCACAGCGCGATTGAGCCCCATCCCGCCGATGATGACGGCAATGATCGGCGCTTCGGGATCGGCGTGGAAGGTGCGGGCATAGGCGTGGTCCGGGCGGGTACCGTCGGGGCCGATGACCGGCAGGGATCCCGAAGGTCCGTCCTCGGTCAGACCGGGCAGTGGCGCAGCCGGCAAGGCGTGCGGATTGACCGTCGCGGCATGCCGCTGTTCGGCGTCGCCGGGATCAGAGCCGTGGCGTGTTGCTGGCGGATCGAAGCCGTCATTGACCCCGGCCAGAGACGGCTCGTCGAGCGGGTCGTCCTCGCCAGCGAACCGGACCGGTGTGGCATGGGTGTCGACCGGGTCGTGTTCGACCTCGGCGCGAAGCTCGGGTTCAGGAGCTGCCCCGAGCGCGCCGCGCGCCAGCGGCGGCCGTCCGACGGGGTCACCAAACAGGGCGATCGCCGCGATGCCGGCCGCAAACAGAAGCGCCGTGCCGGCACCCACAATCAGGGGTGCGCGCAGCGGGGACGTCTCATTGCCTTTGCGTGCGATCGAAGCCATCGCGCCCTTGCCCGGTCATGGGCAGGAACCGGCGCGAATCGCCGGTACTCCGCCCTTGGCCGAACGCTGCCGCGTTGCGGGTAAGAAAGGGTTAATCGCCGCGTCCGGAGATCAGTTCAGCGACGCCTGTTCCCGGCCCGTCATCGTGCGCAGGATCTCGAGCGCCCGGTGAAGCTGGTAGTCCTCGTTGTCGGCCCAGTCTTCGGGCGGCTGCTCAACGGCGGCGTAATCGATCACGGGACGTTCGTCACCATTCTCGTTCTCGAGCGCGTTGGGCAGGGCGGCTTCGGAAACCTGCTGGCCTTCCTCGGCTTCCTCGACGTCGAAGCGGCGCGAGGAAATCAGCCAGTCCGGCGTGATGCCCGTGCCCTGAATGGACTGACCCGACGGAGTATAATAGCGCCCTGTTGTCAGGCGCAGCGCCCCGTCATGGCCACCGCGCAGCGGGATGATGGTCTGGACCGAGCCCTTGCCGAAGCTGGTCATGCCGACCAGCGTGGCGCGCTCACGGTCGCGCAGGGCGCCGGCAACGATCTCGGCGGCGCTGGCCGAACCTTCATTGATCAGGACCACAATCGGGACGTTGCGCAGCATCTCACCCGGACGGGCGTTGTAGCGCTGGTTTTCTCGCGGATTGCGGTAGCGCGTTGAAACGACTTCGCCGCCATCGAGGAAAATGTCGCCCACCGAGACCGCCTGATCGAGCAGGCCGCCCGGATTGTAGCGCATGTCGAGCACGATGCCGGGGACTTCCCCGTCAAAGGCTTCGCGGATCTCGCCAATCGTGCGGGTCAGGGTTTCGGTGGTGTGTTCGTTAAAGCCGGCCAGGCGCAGATAGGCAAAGCCGTCTTCCTCGCGCCACGCGACGGTGCGCAGCGGAATGGTATCGCGCACGATGGTCAGGTCGAAGGGGTCTTCCTCGTCGCGCATCACGGTGATGGTGACAGGCTCCCCAACCGCGCCGCGCATCAGGGAGACGGCGTCGTCCAGCGACCAGCCGACAATGGATTCGCCGTCGACCGCGATGATATGGTCGCCGGGTTCCATGCCGGAGCGTTCGGCGGGCGTGTCCATCATCGGGGAAATCACCGTGACCATGTCGTCGCGGATCGTCACTTCCATACCGAGACCGCCATACTCACCGCGCGTCGTGACCTGCATGTCGCGGAAACCGTCCGCAGACAGGTAGGAGGAGTGCGGGTCGAGCGATTCCAGCATGCCTTCGATGGCCGCTTCGATCAGGGCCGCATCATCGACCTCGGTGACGTAGTCGGATTCAACCCGGCTGAGCACGTCGCCGAAAAGCTCCAACTGCCGGAAGGTGTCGGAGCGCGAATTGTCGAACCCTTCGGCCGAGACGGCGATGGCCGCTGCGCCGAGGGCAAAGGCGAATGCCGCGGAAATGAAATTCAGACGCATGTCACAGGCCTTCCTGGTCGTTTTGCGGTCTCAGCCGGTTCCCGCCACGGGCCGCAACCAGGGCTGCGGATCGATGGCGTCACCGTTTCTCCGGATCTCTACATACAAGTCCGGTGCCGGTTCTTCCTGGTCGGGCATTGTGCCCACCGGTTCACCTGCCAGGACGCTTTGCCCGGCTTCGGTGTACAGGGCGGTCATCCCGGCCAGTACGATATAGTAGTCATCCCCGACATTCAGTATCAATAGACCGTGATAGCTCCCGAAGGGGCCGGCATATTCCACCACGGCATCGAAGGGCGCGACGACCTGCGCGCGGGCGCGGGTCTGGATCACAAGCCCTTCGGATCGTTGACCATTTTCGTTTGGAGTGCCAAAACGCCGCGTCACCGCACCTGCGGCGGGCGGGCGAAGCCGACCGCGCGCATCCGCAAAGCGAAGCGTGTCGAGCGGCTGGTCGGGGGCCAATGCGGCGGTCAGGCGCTCGTCGGGACGCAGGGCCGGAAGCGGTGCGCCGTCATCGGTATCGATGGTCCGGCGCGGTGCCAGGCGCGGCAAAACCTCGCGCATCGCCTCCAGCCGGGCGAGCAATTCGCGTACAGACTGGGCCTCGCGTCCGGCTGCGGCTGCGGCCGCGCTCTGGGTTTCGGCCTCGGCGCGCAGGCCGGCTTCGAGTGCGCGGCGCTCGGCAATCAGGGCCTCGATCTCGCTGCGTTGTGCGGCGAGCGCGGATTCGGCCTGGCCCAGACGGTCCTGCTCGGTCGCCGTGTCACGCCGGACGCCGCGCAGGCGGTCGAGCTGCAGCGACAATTCCTCGGCCCTGTCGCGCAAGGCGGGTGTGATCTCGGCGAACAGGCCTGCGGCCCGCGCGGCCTGCAAGGCATCTTCCGGCGCGGCAGCGAGGGCAGGCGGGGTGCCGCGTTCAATCCTTTGAAGGGCGGCGAGGATCAGGGCGAGCGTCTCGCGATTGGCGGACAGACGGGCAAGGATTTCAGCCTCTTCGCCCGACAATTCCCCGATGCGGCTCTCGGCAGCCAATGCGGCGCGTTCGCTGGCGTCGGCCCGCCGGCCGGCTTCAACAAGGCGGTGTTGCAGGTCGGCGATCTCGCGGGCAAGGGCTTCGGCCTCGGTGCGGGCGGCCTCGGCGGCGGCCTCGGCAGCACGCTGTTCGGATTCCAGGCGTTCGATCTCGGCCGGGTCCGGGGGAGGGGTCTCCTCCGGGACAGGCTGAAACATCAGGAAGAGGATCGGCAGGAGCGGCATCGTGTCCGAAGCTAACGGGGTGAAGATTAACGCTCAATCACGGTGGTATGGCATTCCGGCAAGAATCGAGACCGCGCGGTAAAGCTGTTCGGCGAGCATTACGCGCACCAGCTTGTGCGGCCAGACGGTCTGGCCATAGGCGAGGACCAGGTCGGGTTGCGGCAAAACCGAGCGGTCGAGACCGTCCGCGCCGCCGATCACAAAGACGGTTTCGCGCACACCCTCGTCACGCCATGTGCCAAGCCGGGACGCGAAGTCCCGCGCAGACACGTCCTTGCCGCGTTCGTCGAGGAAGACGCATTTCGCGCCGGGCGGAATGGCGTCGGCGAGGCTTCTGGACTCGGCTGTGCGGTCTGACAGGGCGCGATTGTCGATCTCGGTCTCGACCGCAGGGCCGAGGCCGATCCCGCGGCCGGAGCCGGTGGCACGTGACAGGTAGTCGTCGACAAGGTCGCGTTCCGGGCCGGACCGGATCCGGCTGATCGCGGCGATGGTCAGGCGCAAACCCGGACCCTAGCGAGCGGACGCCGGCTCGGCTTCAACCGACCAGAGCTTTTCCAGATTGTAAAAGCTGCGCACTTCGGGGCGGAACAGGTGAACCACCACGTCGCCCGCATCGATCAGCACCCAGTCGCAGGCCGGCAGGCCCTCGATCCGCGGTGAGCGGCCCGAATCCTTCAGCTTGTTGACGAGGTGATCGGCGACCGCGCCCACATGGCGCGCAGAACGCCCCGATGCGATGACCATCGCATCGGTGACCGACGACTTCCCACGCAAATCAATGGCAATGATGTCCTCGGCCTTGTCGGCATCGAGGGCGTCGAGCACCAGCGCTTCCAGCGCATCGCTCGTTTCGGCATCACCGGTGACTTTGACGGGCGCGTTCTCTTCGCCCTCGTCCCGATGGCTATCTTCCATGCTCAGCGTACTGACTCCTCTGCCACGACGGCACGATTGCACCCTATCACGCTTCGGCGCCGCGTTCGAGCCAGTAGAGCGTGAAGTGCTGCGACGGGTCGCTCCAGTGATCGCGCACCTCGAGCCCGGCCGCCTCGGCGAGACCGGAAAAGCTCTCGATGCTGAATTTGTGGGAGTTTTCGGTGTGGATGGTCTCCCCGGCCGCGATGGAAAAGTCCTGACCGGAGACAGAGAAGCGAACGTCACGGCGCGCCTCGAGGTGCATTTCAATGCGCGACTTGCCGGCATTCCAGATGGCGCGATGACGGAAATCCGCCGGGTCGATGTCGCTGTCCAGTTCGCGCGCAATGCGCTTGAGGAGGTTGAGGTTGAACGCTGCCGTCACCCCTTCTGCGTCGTCATAGGCCGCAGTGAGGATGGCAGGGTCCTTGATCCGGTCAGCCCCCAGAAGCAGGGCATCGCCCGTGCGCAGCCACTGGCGCAGATGCTTCAGCACGCGCACCGCATCGCCGGGTTCGAAATTGCCGATGGTCGAACCCGGGAAGAAGACCAGCCGGCGTCCTGCGGGCATGTCGAGTTCCGACAGTTCCACCGGGGCAGTGAAGTCGGCGCAGACCGCCCCGACGAAGAGGCCGGGATGGGCCTCGGACAGATCGCGGCAGGCCGCGATCAGATGCTCCTTCGAGATGTCGAGACCGATATAGCCCGCCGGTTCGTCGAGCGACCGGAGCAAAGTGGTGATCTTGACCGAAGATCCCGATCCCGGCTCGATCACGACCGCGCCGATCCCGGCGCGCCGGGCGATTTCCGGGGCGATCCGTTCCAGGATGGAGAGCTCGGTCCGTGTGACATAATATTCGGGCGTCGCGGTGATCGCATCGAACAGGGCGGAGCCGTCGGCGTCGTAGAAATATTTCGGGGGAATGACGCGCGGCCGCGCGGCCAGTCCGTCGAGCACGTCCTTCCTGAAGTCCGATGCGGGCGGATGCAAATCGACGAAGAAATCGAGCGAGTCGTCCGGCGCCAGCGCCATTGCAGTTCGGGTCATGTCGGTCTCGTCCAGGAAGTCGGCTGCGGCCAGAGGGCGGTCAGGACTCGCCGCGCAGGCGAGACGATGACTCCCTATGTAGAGGCTCGACGAGATAGGTCCAGACCGGCGGCCTCCGCGTCATCAACGCGCTGGCCTGATTGTGGTTGCAGCGGCTGGATGCGAAATCGCGCGCCGCGAGCGACAGGCGGGCGCGGATCGGGTCCTGCGGTCGGGCGACCACCGCCACGGGAACGGTGTTGAGAATGTCGCGCCAACGCGACCAGCGGTGAAACCCCTTCAGATTGTCGGCGCCCATGATCCAGANGAAATCGACCCCGGGATGACGCGCGCGCAAGGCGGCGACCACGTCTGCGGTGACCCGCGCGCCCAGCCTCATCTCGATGTCGGTGACGACCATGCCGGGATCCCGGGCCAGGGATTTGACGGCTTCATACCGGCGCAGAAAATCGCCTGCCGTGCGGTCCTTCAGCGGATTTTGCGGCGAGACCAGCCACCAGATCCGGTCGAGACCGAGCCGGCGTCTGGCGACCCGGGCCACATGGAGGTGACCCGCATGGGGCGGATCAAAACTGCCACCGAACAGGCCGACCCGCATGCCAGGCGAGAGCGCTTCCCCGTGAAGGGGCGGGGCGCTGCGACCCCTTCGGGTCAGGGCGCCGAACCGGACCGGAGCGGAGCGCCGTGTCACGGCGTCCAGTCCCCTCCATCCTCCACAGGTGCGTCGTCTTCGTCGGTCGCGATCTCTCCGCGATGGGTCCGGATTTCCTTCCAGACAGCGAACAGCGCTTCGCGCACGCCCGTATTGGTCGCGGCCGACAGGCGCAGCGGTTTCGATCCGCATTCGGCTTCGAGTGCCCTGGCGGAGGCTTCGAGCGTCTCCTCATCGACCGTGTCGGTCTTGGACAGGACGACGATCTCCGACTTGGCGGTGAGATCGGCCCCGTACGCTTCCAGTTCTCCGCGTACAATCCGGTAGCCCCCGGCGACATCTTCCTGACCGGCATCGACCAGGTGAAGCAGCACGGCGGTGCGTTCGATATGCCCCAGGAACCGGTCCCCGATCCCCGCGCCCTCGTGTGCGCCTTCGATCAGGCCCGGAATGTCGGCAAGGACGAAACGCGCATCGGCCGCCAGGTCAACGACGCCCAGATTGGGATGCAGCGTTGTGAAGGGATAGGCGGCAATCTTGGGGCTGGCCGAGGTGGCGGAGGCCAGGAAGGTGGACTTTCCGGCATTCGGCAGACCGATCAGCCCGGCGTCGGCGATCAGCTTCAATCGCAGCCAGATCCAGCGTTCCTGTCCGGCCTCGCCCGGCTGGGCATGGCGCGGGGCCTGGTTGGTCGACGACTTGAAGTGGGCATTGCCCTTGCCGCCGCGGCCGCCTTCCATCAGCAGGATGCGCATGCCCGGCTTGTCGAGGTCGACCAGCACTTCCTCATTGTCCTCGTCGAGGATCTGGGTGCCGACCGGCACTTTGAGGGTGATGTCATCGCCGGCACGCCCTGAGCGGTTCGAGCCTTCACCGTGGCTGCCGGTCTTGGCCTTGAAGTGCTGCTGGTAGCGGTAGTCGATGAGGGTGTTGAGGTTCTCCACCGACTCCACCCAGATATCGCCCCCCTTTCCGCCATCGCCGCCATTGGGGCCGCCATATTCGACGTATTTCTCGCGCCGGAAGGACACCGAGCCCGCCCCACCATTGCCCGAGCGGATAAAGATTTTCGCCTGGTCGAGAAATTTCATGTTCGTGCCATTCGTGTTTCAAGCGCGCTCTATAGCCGTTTCAGAGACATTTGACAGCCGTGAGCATAAGTGCCCGCGCTTGCGGCTGCGGTGTCCGGACAGGAATATCTCACGTCCCGGCACGAATCGCCTTGCGGATCGTGTCCGCCAACACGAAGGCTATGATCTATGACTGAACCGAATGGTCGGCGTGGCGCCAAGAAGAGCGATGTTATCGAGGTGCGCGTGTCCCCCGACGAGAAGGCAGCCTTCATGGCCGCCTGCGCGAAAGCCGGGGACTCGGCCAGTTCGGTTCTGAGGGACGCCATGCGGCGGTATCCGAGACTGAAACACTCCGGGAGAGTTCTGATGATCAGTTCCTTCGCCGCCGCTCTGGCCCTTGCGGTCTCAATGCCTGCCATTCTGTCAGTCGTGAAGGCCGGACCGGAAGCGGGGATCGCTGTCGCGGAAAGCGATCTGATCGAAACCGCGTTCGAGTTTACTTTGACCGCTGTGGAAGATGATGCCCGATCGACCAGCCGGGTAGCCTCCACTGTCCGGGTGATCCCAGGCGAAACGATGAGGCTCGAGCTCGATCGTTTGCCGGCCGCCCATATGGGTTCTCTGTTCGGCGACCTCGATGCTGCCCAAGTCCGGTCCGTGGATTTCTACCTGACCCCGGTTCGTGACGAGGAAACCGGCGGCGTGTTCTACCAATTCGAGATTGTGGTCCGGAATGGCGATGGCGAACCGCTGGGCGAGGCTTTACGGCCCGCCTTGCTGGCCCGCCCGGGCGAGGCTTCGCGATTGGCGCTCAACGGCCAGGATGGTTCGAGTTTTGAGCTGACCGTCACGCCCGCAAGCTAGGCCAGCGCCATCGCCACGCGGCGGCAAGGCGCCTTCGCCATCCGCCCGAAGCTGAACAGCTCGATGGTTTCGCCCGTCGGTGTAAAGCCGAGCTTGTCGAGCACCCGCGCCGAGGCCGGATTGTCGAGGAAATTGCCTGCCGTCAGGCGTGCAATGCCCCGCATGCGCGCCGCAGCGATCATCGCCTGCGCCGCTTCGGTGACATAGCCCTGTCCCCAAGCGGACGGTGCCATCCAGTAGCCCAGGTCGAAGACGCCGTCCCCGGCCTTGTCGATACCGATGATGCCCAAGGGTTCACCGTCCGTGCGCGCCGTGATCAGACGCACCACGCAGCGGCCCGCGCGTTCACCCAGGATCGTGCGGGTGATGAAGATCTCGGCGGCGAGCACGGGGAACCGGCGCGGTACCCGCGCGATCATCCGGCAGATTTCCGGCTTCGCGGCCGTACGCGCGACGAATTGCGCGTCGTCCTGTGCCAGCGGCCGCAAGACCAGCCGCTCCGTCTCGATGTGTGAGTTTTCGCCTGTTTGCCCTGTCATGGTCCGTCTTTCCGACGGGGAAAAGAAAAAGGGGAGACGGGCGTCCCGTCTCCCCTTCGCGTTTCACGCTGCCGGGCCGCCCCCTGAACTGGAGCTGCCCGTATGTCGCGAGCAGCCTATTTCTTGTCGTCGGCCGGAAGCACGGCGACGAATGCCTTGCCATTGGCTTTTTTCGAGAAGGCGACATGGCCTTCGACGAGCGCAAACAGGGTATGGTCCTTACCCATGCCGACATTGTCGCCCGGATTGAACTTGGTGCCGCGCTGGCGAACGATGATGTTGCCCGGAATCACGAGCTCGCCACCGTATTTCTTGACGCCCAGGCGCCGGCCTTCGGAGTCGCGGCCGTTACGTGACGAGCCGCCTGCTTTTTTGTGAGCCATCTAATCAGCCCTCCTTCTTCGCCGCGGTCTTCTTCGGCGCTGCTTTCTTGGCTGCCGGCTTCTTGGCAGCGGTCTTGGTGTCGTCCGACTTCGCGGCAGCAGCCTTCTTCGGCGCGGCCTTCTTTGCGGCGGGCTTGTCGTCAGCCTTGGCGTCGGTCTTCGGCTCGGCCTTCTTGGCGGCGGCCTTCTTGGCGCCCGGCTCGAGAATCTCGGAAACGCGGATCAGCGTCTGCCACTGGCGGTGACCGGCCTTGCGGCGGTAATTCTGACGGCGGCGCTTCTTGAAGATGATGATCTTCTTGGCGCGGTTGGTCGCAACCAGCTCGCAGGTGACCGAAGCCCCCTCGATCAGCGGCGCGCCGACGGTGACGCCCTTGTCGCCGCCCATCATCAGAACCTGGTCGAAGGTCAGGTTGTCGCCCGCTTCGCCTTCAAGCTTTTCGATGAAGAGCTCGTCACCGGGGGCAACCCGGTATTGCTTTCCGCCTGTCTGAATGACAGCGAACATGATGTGTCCTTTCATCCGGCACGCCGCGCCCGGTTGGGTGTCGCGGAGGCCCTTTTTCTTCGGCGTATTCTTGCGTTACGCCGTTGCTACAAAAAATGCAGGGCCATACCCCGGACAGGGCACGGCTCTGCGTGCGCGCTAATAGCCGCGTGATCGCGCGTGAGTCAAGCGGTCAGGCCGGTTCCAGCCACCACCCGGACTGCCGGGCTCGATGCCCGCAAGGGCTGCCAGGGACGGATCGCCGGAGCGGCGTTACTGGCCACCCCCCGGATCGCCGACGCGCAGATTGCGTGTGGTTTCCTCGTCGAAGCTTTCGACGGCATCGCGCCGGAGCGCCTCGCGTTCGGACCGGGTCATGCAGACACGGCGCGGGATCAACTGACCCGTCACGCGTTCATTCTCGCAGACCATTTCGTCGGGCCCGCCGCCTTGGGTATTGGCCGCGACACGCGTGTCCTGCGACGCGGTGTCTTGCGTCGACGCACACGCGGCCAAGGTCAGGGCAAAGGCTGCGGCAGACAAGGTTTTCAGACTGATCATTAGGACACTCCCCTTTTATCAGAAATTCGACATCTCCGCCGCAGCCATGGATTGCCTTGGCGCACTAGCCTCCGTTCGGATCGCCAACCCGCAGGTTGCGGGTGGATTCGTCCTGGAAGGATTCCTCGGCATCGCGGCGCAGGGCTTCACGCTCGGCGCGGGTCATGCAGACGCGGCGCGGGATCATCTGGCCCGTCACGCGTTCATTGCGGCACACCATCTCGTCCGGGCTGCCCGGCTCGACTTGGGCGTTGGCGGCAATCTCGGCGTTCTGTGTGTCGTTCTCGGTCGTGGCACAAGCGGCCAGAATTGCGGCAAGGCCGGCGGCGGCGAGAAGCTTCGTCATTGTCATGGTCATTCCCCTAAAACACTTGTTGAAACGGCGGCTTCGATCCCGGTTCGAAAGCCGCCGGCATTCATACCGATCAACGGCCGCCGGTTCCGGCGGGTGACGGGCCCGGATCGCCAGGATAGCGACCGTGAGAATCCTGCGCGGCCTGCCGTGCATTTTCCTCGATCAGTTCCCAGTCGCGTTCGGTACGGCAGACGCGTTCGGTGAAGCGAGAACCCGTCTCGCGAATGCGCTCGCAGCGAACCCGTTCACCATCCTCGTTCACACCAGCCACCGTGCCCTCTTCGCGGGCTTCACGCTGTACGGTATTCCCGCCATCACTTGTCGTGGCGCATGCCGCAAGCAGCAGGCCACTGGCCAGAATCACAAAACGCATTGAACACTCCCCCAATCTGGATCTGCGGGGATGCAATGGCGTACCGCCCCCCGGAAGGGCGGAACACTAAGCGCAACCTTTCGTCTACGTCACCTGCAATCGCAGACATGACATCATTTTCATAATTCACGAATTCGTGATGCGCCTGACTGCCCTCTCAACATTGCGGTGCTTCGCCCGGGCGAGGCCCGCAATCACGCGGATATCGACCGTGGGAATCCTGGGCGGCCTGCCGCGCGTTTTCCTCGATCAACTCCCATTCGCGCTCGGTGTGGCAGACGCGTTCGGTGAAGCGCGAACCCGTCTCGCGAACGCGCTCGCACCGGACGCGCTCTCCGTCTTCGTTGATGCCGGTGACACGGCTTTCGGTCCGCGCCTGGCGATACGCATTGTCCCCGTCTTGCGCAGTCGTGGCACAGGCTGCGACCGCCGCGGCCATCAAGATTGCGATGTATTTCATGGTCCGCCTCCCCAGTCGTCCATCGGGAGCCGTTGAAGGCCCTCAATAGAACGCTAGGCAGCGATCGCAGACGGGGCAATTCGTGCGATTTCACGATCGCGTGACCGGATTGCCGCGCGAACAGCGCGAAAGGCTTGATCGGGGCGGGGGGCTTATATAGGTTCCGCCGTCCCCGCGGAGAGGTGCCAGAGTGGTCGATTGGGGCGGTCTCGAAAACCGTTGAGCGCGCGAGCGTTCCGAGGGTTCGAATCCCTCCCTCTCCGCCAGCATTTTCATATTTTTATTCAATAACCAAGAATGCTTTCAGTCCGTCCCTTTTTGCGGGGGGCCGGCAGGGCATCTTCCGTGACGAATCCGGGCGATTTCGGCTAAAATACGCAAGTTTCACCGGGCAACCCCACGCAGTTGCAGTGGCTTGGCAGGCAATTCCCTGCGGTCAACAGGTTAAAGCTCGCTCGCCCGGTGCCTGCCCCGTGTCCACCCCTGGAGCGGCCAACCTGACGCGATAGACGTAGGGCAAGGTCCAAACGACCACCGCTCTGACCGGCAGTGCCAGCAGGGCGGGCGCTCGCAGAAATTCCGGCAGAACATGGTTGTTGCCGAAGAAAAATATCCCCGTCGCCAGGAAAAGGCGAACCCCAGTGCCGGGACCAGTTCGCTTTTGCCTGTTGGTGACCCCGGCTTAAGCTCGCGCGACCTCGCGACACTGCGACGAGGCGAGCGATATCCGGTCCCGGACAAATTCAAGGCCTGCGGAGGTCCGATTCCTTCAACGCCCTACAAGGCGTTATGCCTCTAGTGCCTTGAAAATATTTCACCTTCGAGGCGATTTGGGTTGCCAGACCGATATTTATTCTCATGCTTTCATTCACAGGGGGTGACGCTGCGGGCAAGGCCGCGCGTGCGTGTCCTCGCATACAGAGACCTACCAGCTTGACGGCAAGGTTTCGCAATGACGGGGATATCGATGACCGGTACCAATGTGTTCAGAGCCCGTGTTCGCCACACTTTGCAGTGGGTGGCCGCCAGAGTTTCGCGTGCAGCAAGGCTTTCTGCGGTGCTGCTCGCTTTCGCCGTGCTGGCGCCCGCCGCATTTGCGGCCCAGGTCGACCAGACGCTGAGCGAAGCGCTCGCCGAGTCCGAACGCGTGCCCGTCATCGTAACCTTCGACCTTCCCGTCTTCGAGGCAGATGGTCCTGCCGCCATGACAGATGCGGTCATCGATGCGCGTATTTCGCAGCAAAGGGATATCATTGAGCGCGCGATCGGCGTGCCGGCGGAAACGCTGGCCGCACCGACAGCGCAAGCAGCGCGGCTGCGGCGCGAATTTCGCAGTGTTGCGATGGTGTCGATGTATCTCACCGCTGGCGAGATTGATGCGCTCCTGGCGGACCCGTCCGTATCCGACGTCCAGCTGGACCAGGTCGTTCCGCCCACCACCAATGGCACCATCCCGCTGATCGGTGCGAGCACGCTTCACACCGGGGGGCTGACGGGCTCGGGCGCCACGATCGCGATCCTTGATTCGGGAGTGGACCACGAACACCCGATGTTCGCCGGGCGGATCGTTGCATCCGCGTGTTTTTCCTCAACGGTCGGGACGGATGCGACCAGTTTCTGCCCCGCAGGCGCGGCGAGTGACACCACGACAGCGGACGCAGGGGACGACTGCCCCTATACCGGCGATACGGAGACGGCTGTTGCCGGGTGCGGACACGGAACGCATGTCGCGGGGATCGCCGCGGGGTCCAGCTTCCTCGATACGGGAACGGGCGACACGCTGATCGGCGTTGCGCCCGGCGCCAGCATCGTCGCTGTCCAGGTCTTCTCCCGGTTTACGAACTTTTGTACGGGCTTCGGCCTGCCGACTCCCTGCGCGCTCACCTATACGTCCGATCAGATCGCAGCGCTCGACTGGATCTACACGAACCGCGCGACGCTCGGTGTGACCACGATCAACATGAGTCTCGGCGGCGGCCGCAACTATGGGTATTGCAATGCCGATGCGCGCTACACTGTGATCAACAACCTGCGGACCGAGAACATCGCGACCGTCGTTGCTTCGGGCAATTCCGGCTACGTAGACTCGATCTCCGCGCCAGCCTGCGTCGAGCCTGCCATCGCGGTCGGCGCGACGAATGACAGCGACGTGGTTGCCAGCTTCTCGAACTCAGCAACCATCCTGGATCTTCTGGCACCAGGCGTCGCCATCAACTCGGCCGAGCCGACGGTGAATGACACGCTGCCCGGCCGCGCCCGGTCAATTCAGGGCACGTCGATGGCCAGCCCGCACGTGGCCGGCGCATTTGCCCTTCTTCGCGCTGCAAACCCGTCTGCGACCGTGCAGGATATTGAAACAGCTCTGGAAAATACCGGCGTGGCGGTCACCGAGCCTCTGGCCCTCGTGGTCAAGCCCAGAATTCGCGTCAATCTCGCCCATGCCGCGCTGGATACGGCCGCACCGACAATCGCGTCGATCACGCGGCAAACTCCCTCGACGTCGCCGACGAACGCCGACAGCGTAATCTGGCGGGTGACGTTCAGTGAGCTGGTGTCGAATGTCGACACGTCCGACTTCACGATCACCGGGACAACGGGGACGGTTTCCTCCGTCACCAACCCGTCGGGCAATGCCTACGACGTGACCGTGTCAGGCGGCGACATGTCCGGGCTCAATGCCACGGTTACGCTCGGATTCGCGGGCGGGCAAAACATCACCGACATTGCGGGAAATGCCCTTGCCAACACCACGCCGACCGGCGCGAACGACAATACCTATGTCATCGACAATGCCGCGCCGACTCTGACCGCTTTCGCGCGCAACACGCCCGCCGGTGAAAAGACCAATGCTGACACGCTGGTCTTCGCCATCAGCTTCAATGAGACGGTCACAAACGTATCTGCGGACGATTTCACGATCAGCGGCACGACGGCAACCGGCGTGCTGGCGGGATCGGGATCATCCTACACGTTGACGCTTTCAGGCGGCGACCTTGCCAGTCTCACCGGCACGGTCGGGCTCAACCTTGCGGGCGGACAGAACATTACCGACACGGTGGGCCATGCCCTTGGGGCGGGCGAACCAGCCACTGACCAGACCTTCGATGTGCGCAATATCGCGCCGCAGATCGCATCCATCGAGCGCGCGACTCCTGCGACGTCGGTCACCAATGGGGACAGCCTGACCTGGCGGTTCACCTTTGCACAGATCGACAATTCCTTCTCGCTGCCGACCAGCGCGTTCACGGTGACCGGAACGACGGCAACGGTGACAAGTGTGTCGCGCTTCTCCATCGGCTTCGATGTCACGGTATCGGGCGGCGATCTCGCGAGTCTCAACGGCGATGTCTCGATCGGACTGACGAATTCGAACTTTGCGGACGACTACGGCAATGTGATGGACCGGACGATCCCGGCCGGAGCCGAACTGACTTATTCGCTCGACAATACCGGGCCACGCATTGCGTCGATCGAACGCTTTTCGCCGACTGCGGAACGGGCCAGCAATGACACGGTGCGCTGGCGGGTGACGTTCAATGAGGCGGTCAACAATGTGACCGCCGACGATTTCACAGTGACCGGCACAACCGGAGTGCTGTCGGTCTCCAATCTGACGACCACTACCGTCGATCTCGATCTGTCAGGCGGTGACATGGCCGGTCTCAATGGCACCGTCACGCTTGCGGTGGCAGGCGGGCAGGATGTCGCGGACTCCGCCGGCAATCTGTTGACCAACACCACGCCGACCGGAGCCAATGACAATACGTTTGTCATGGACAACACACCGCCGCGCATTGCGTCGGTGGTCCGGCAATCGTCAGCGAGTCAGTACACTAATCTCGACAGCATCACCTGGCGCGTAACCTTCAACGAGGACGTCAGCGGGGTGGATGCCACGAAATTCGGCCTGACGGTCCCGTTCGACGTCAATTCGGGTTCGATCACGCAGAGCGTGGCCCAGATTTCCGCCAGCGTTTACGACGTCACGGCGGCGGGCGGCGATCTGGTCGCCATGAATGGCGAGATTGCGCTGCGCATCTTCACCACGGTGAATGATCTCGCATTCAACACGATGACGGATGCCACGCCTACAGGAGCGAGCGAGCTCAGCTATACGGTCGACAATGCCGGACCTGATGCGTTCGGGATATACCGCGCCAATCCGACAGCCGAAGCCACCAACGCCGACACGCTACAGTGGGCGATCTCTGTCGATCCGCAGTTTTCGGGCGATGTCTTCATCGACGCTTCGACGGTCAATCCGGCAGACTTCACTCTCACCGGCCCGACGGGGGCAACCTTGTCGATCTCGGTCGTCACCAACGCCGGAGAGAGCACAGCGACCATTTTCGTCACGGCCTCGGGCGGAGACCTGGCCACCTATGACGGCACAGTGGCGCTGGGTATCGCGCCCGGGCAAGACATGCGCGACCTGGCCGGCAACCCCGTGACTACGAGTCTGGCAAACGGCAGCCAGTCCTTCTCGCTGGACAATACCGTGCCAACACTCGTTTCGCTTGTGCGCCAGTCCCCGGCCGGAACAAACACCAATGCCGACAGCCTGACCTGGCGGGTGACATTTTCCGAAACGGTCGCGACAGTCGATGCGACCGACTTTTCTGTGACCGGCACAACGGCCCAACTCTCCGTCGCGCCTGTCGTGACCGCACCGACCCCGGGAGCAGGCGTCAGCGCAGACGCGCCAACGATCTCGAACATCTACGATGTGACGGCCAGCGGCGGTGATCTGGGCGGACTCGACGCAAATGTCACGCTTGTCCTGACTGCTCTGGCAGCGGCTGATCCGACCGGCAATCTGCTTGCCAGCACGACGCCGACCGGCGCCAACGAGCACACATTCAGCCTCGACAACACGGCACCAACCCTGACCTCGGTCCTGCGCCAGACGCCTTCAGTCGAACTGACGAATGCCGACAGCCTGGTCTGGCGCGTGAGTTTCTCGGAAGCCATTCCGAACGTGACAGCCGCAGACTTCTCGATCACCGGTTCGACCGCCGGCGTGACCCAGATTTCCGCCGCGACTGCCGGATTCCCGCCGAGCGTTGCGGGGAACACCGGCAACCCGGTTCTTGCAGTGGCATCGAACGCTTATGACATCACTGTTTCGGGGGGCGACCTGGCGAGCGTGGATGGTTCTGTCGGTCTTGCCATCGCGGCGGGTAACACCATCGCCGACGCGGTCGGCAATACGCTGTCCGGCACCACGCCGACCGGATCGGCCCAGACCTACACGCTCGACAATACCGCGCCGACCGTGACGATCTCGACGACGGCTTCAGCTCCGGTTGCCGGACCCTTCGCCATAACGGTGACCTTCTCGGAAGACGTCACGGGATTTGACGCGGGAGATCTGAGCGCCGGGAACGGGACGATCTCGGGCTTCACCGCCGGTGATGCGCGCACTTATACCGCCACGATCACACCGGGAACCGGATCTTCCGTCACGATTGCTATCGCGGGTGGAGTCGCCAATGACGCGGCCGGCAACGCGAACTCGGCTGCTCCTGCCTTCTCGATTTCGCATAATCCGAACCGGACCCTCACGGTCTCACGTCCCGGCGCAGGCTCGGGAACCGTCACGAGTGCGCCTGCGGGCATCGACTGCGGACCGACTTGCAGCGGCGAGTTCGAGGTGTCGAGCAGCGTAACGCTGACGGCCTCGGCCGCCCCGGAATCGAGCTTTGCCGGGTGGACAGATGGACCGTGCACGGGATCGGCGACATCGACCTGCGTCGTGGCGATGAGTTCGAACCAGACCGTCGCAGCGCGCTTTACACTTGATAACCCGCCGGCGGGCCGCATCGTTGCTGCTACCCTGCCGGCCGCGCGTTCGGGTCATGTCGGCGGACCAGTGATCACCGCCTTCCTTTCCGTCGTTTCGCGGTCGTCCTCACCGGCGCAAAGCTGCCGCATCACTGCGCCGGCGGGAGCTCCGGCCACACTGGGTTACCGGCTGCTTGAAACGGGAAGCTCAAACGTCGTCGGCCCCCAGGACCCGCTCTTCGATATCCCGAACGGCGGAAGCCTGAGCTTCGTGCTGGCCATGACACCGGTCAGTCAGACCGGGGCGCAGGGGTTCGAGTTTGTGCCGGTCATCACCTGTGAGAATGCAAGTCTCGATCCGATTGTCGGCGTCAATTCGGTGCTCCTGACCATCGGGGCCGCGCCGGGGCCTGACATTCTCTCGATCAGCGCCACCCCCTCGGGCGACGGGGTTATCCGTATCCCCGGGCCGGGGCGGACGCAGTTCATGACTGCTGCGGCGATCAATATCGGGGCAGGCGATGGTTCTGCGGGTGCAGGGGAAGTCACCCTCTCCACGAGCGTCGACACCGGTTCTGCCGTTCTGCCTCTGTCGCTTGAACTTTGCCAGGTGAATGCAGCTTCGATCTGCATCACGCCGCGCGGGTCGAGCGTCAGTTCGACGATGCCCGCGAACACGCCGCTCTACTTTGCGGTCTTCGCCCGCGACACCAGCGCAGGAAGCGGTATTCCCTTCGATCCGGCGAATGCCCGCGTCTTTATGCGGTTCGCCGATACTTCCGGGACGATTCGTTCAGCGACCAGCGCGGCTGTGACCGCTCCGGCAGCGAGTGACCTGCCCGAGATCGGCTCGAGCCTGCCGACCGGAAGATGGAGTGTCCTGCGCCGGAATGGAGAGACCCTCACACGGTCACACGCCTTTGTTCTGCGGGACGGCAATGTCCTGATCTCCGACGAGGCATCGCAGATCACGGAACTCGTTCCGCTCGAGACGCTGGGCCGGTTCGTGATGCACGGTCATGACGGCGTGTGGACGAATACCGGTCTCATTCGTCTAGGTCAGGCCTGGGCCGAACGCGATGGCGAGTTCTGGGGCATTCGCGACCATCGCAGTGACCGCGCCGTATCCTGGTCTGACATGGCCGGGGACTACGCCATTGCGGCCGCGTCAGGCGGCATCACCATCTCAGCCTCCGGGGGAATCTCGGGGAGCCTTGCGGGTTGCATCGTCAGCGGTCAGGGGCACGCCCCCAATGCGGGTGCGCCAGGCCTTCTCGATGCCAGCATCACCCTGATGTCCTGCTCACTCTCAGGGCATTATCAAGCGGTAATGGATCTGCCGGCCAATGAGAATGGGGCTGCCGCCCTGGTGATTGCCGGTGAAGCATCGGGATGGAGGCTGGTTGCGGACTGAACGCCGCCCCGGATTGACTCTGCTTGAAGGGCCCCGTGACCCGGATACGGCGTTGACCGATCGTAGGTCCGGTCAGTCCTGGTCTCGCAAATAGCGGTGCAAGGCGGTTGCGGCGGCGGTTGCCAGCGCCTCGATCCGGTCCCGGTCCGTTTCGTCGCCAAACTCGACGGTCAGTCCCGGCGCGCCATAGATCTCGGCAAACCAGGTCTTCGACGTCGGCAGGCCGGGATTGTGACCGGGGTCGCGTTCGAATGCCGCGCCGCTTCCGGTCCAGCTGTCGTCCAGGAGGGCGATCCAGTCGGCCGAGAAATTGGCAGGGCTCAGTTCCATGGCATCGTCAGGCGTGTAGAGCACGTCGCGGCGTGTGCTGTGGAAGTCCAGCAGCAGGAAGGGCGTGTGCCCGGCAGCGCGGCGCGCCTCGATGGCATCGCGCACAGCTGATGTTTCAGGCTGGGTGAACGGGCCCCAGTCGCGATTGAGGTCGAGACCACCAAGATTCTCGCGCCAATGCCCCCGCATGATCCCGTCGGGATTGAGGTCGGGCACGATCAGCCATTCATGGCGGCTGAGAACCTCGTCGGCCCTGTCGCGGCCGAACAGGGTTTCGAGGAAGGACCTCAACGCAAGAGCGCCGGTCACTTCGGGCGGGTGCTGACCGCCTATCACCACGATCAGAGGGGCGTCCGGGTCTTCTGACCGGCGCAGAAGCGCCTCGATCAGGCGGCCTTCGATACTGGCGCCAAGGATCTCGCGTTCGAGCCCGTGCTGTTCAGCGAAGGCCGCACGCCACGCGGCGCGATCCTCCGGCGACAACACTTCCTGGGCGGCGATACGCGCAGTGCCGGGCTCAAGGTCAAGGCGCAGCAAGGCCGTGTGATCCCCGTCGCCAAGGATGAGCGTCTCTTCAGGAAGGGTGATCCAGCCGCCGTCAGCCTGCCTAAATTTCGGGCGATAGCGGTGCCGGTAATCACCATAGTCGAGCGTGACAGAGACCTCGGCCGGCCGAGGGGTGATGATGTCAAAGGCATACCAGGGGCTCGGGTTTATGTCCGCGCTCTCGGGCAACACGGTCAGTTCGAAGGATGCCGGGCCGGTGCGTGTGCAGGCCGAGCCTGGGGCGTTCGCGAAATCCTGAGACAGGCGAATCTCGCCTGACTCACATCCGGACCGGACCGTTGCGCACGCTGACAGGAGTGCGGCGCAGCCCGCGATCAACACGTAATGACGGGTCATTTTTAGCCTCACGGTGTTTCGGGAAGAACAGGATCGTGGGCGCGCGCGGCCAGGGCTTCGGCGACAACCGCGTCGACGATCTCGCCGTCCAGTCCCAGATAGGTGAGGGGGTCGAGCAAGGCGTCGAGTTCGCCCGGCTCGAACAGGGCCAGAAGGTCGGCGTCGGCCTCGATCGCTTCGCGCAGGCTGGCACCGGTTTCGCTCGCGGAGGCGGCCAGATCCCGCAGACGGTGTTCCGCGCCCTCGCGGCCCAACTCGTCCTGCAGGGCAAACACGATGCGCTGGGTCAGGATCCAGCCCTCGCTGCGCTGGAGGTTCTGCGCCATCCGGTCCTGGTCGACGCGAAGCCGCGCAATCAGCCGGCTGGTGTCGCCCAGCATCGCCTCGGTCGCCAGGGCCAGGTCGGCAATGGCATCATTGGGACGCGAGGTGTTGTCGCGCTCGAAGATATTGATCATGTCGTCCTGGACGATTTCGGCGAGGCGCGGAATGACACGGCCGTGCTGGATCAATGCTTCGGAGAGCGACGGATTGATCTTGTGCGGCATGGTGCTCGATCCGACCGAACCGCCCGGCAACTGTTCATGGACCGAGCCGATGTCGGTCATCTGAAGCAGGAACACCTCCTGACCCAGCCGGGCCCAGGTATGGGCGATCATCGACTGGACCAGCGCAAACTCCGCAAACACGTCGCGTCCGGCATGCCAGTCATCGGGATAGGGGTCGGGCAGGCCCAGTTCGCGCGCCATCTGGCGCTCGACATTCCGGCCTTCGGGGCCGAGACCGAGATAGCTGCCGACCGCGCCCTTCATGATGATGGACCGGTCGATCCGTTCCAGAAGATCCGAGAGCCGGTCGATATGGCGACGGTTTTCGCCGATATAGCCGCTGAGCTTCTTGCCGAAGGTGATCGGCAGGGCGTGCTGGCCCAGAGTGCGTCCGATCATCGGGGTGTCACGATAGTGTTCGGCCTGCTCGATGAGCTGGAGTTCGATGGTGCGCAAATCCGCGATCAGGGCGTAGGTGGCCTCGCGCATCTGCAGCATGGCGGCACTGTCATAAAGGTCGACCGTGGTGGCACCGAAATGCAGGTAGTCGGCGCTGTCCTCGTCGAGTGACCGGCGCAGGACATTCAAAAGCGCAACCATGCGGTGACGCACGACCGCGTATTCGGAATCGAGTTCGTCCTGCGGGATGTTGTCCGCAATTGCGGCGGCGGAAATCGCATCGGCTGCCGCTTGCGGGATGACGCCGTGCGTCGCCTGCGCGCGGGCGAGGGCGGCTTCAAGGCGCAGCACCTGCGCGTTCAACGAGGCGTCCGAGAAGATGGCCGCAATCTCCGTATTGGGCGACAGGACGGCCGCGCGCGGCACAAAGGCGCCAGCGTGTTCGGGAGGGGCGGCCGGCCCGGTCTGGCACAGGGCGGGCGTGCCGGCGAGGCAGCAAGCTGTAACGGCGATGACTATGAGTTTCACGCGTCCTCCGTCGTCAGCCCGTAAAGCAGGATGTTGAGATAATCATTGGTCGAAGACTGCGGGTGTTCCGACATGCGCCAGTCATCGAGGCTGTTGGCGGCAGACAGCGTGTAACCGACATTCAGAAAGATGACGCTGGCGAGAATGGCCTCGACCGTCTGGGAATCGTGTTCGCGCGCGGTCCCGTCGGCAACGGCAGCATCATGGGCATCGCCCAGCCGGCGCCAGATATTGCGCAGCCGCGCCCGGTAGCGATTGCGCCGCTTGGTCGGCAGGGCTGACATCAGATTCATGCGAATGACCGGCGTCATGCCGCTGGCCTGCATGTAGATCAGGTCGAACAAGACGCGCTGAATCCACTCCAGGCCGGAATAGTCCTCATTGGCGCTGTCGAGGCTCGCCTCCACGGCTTCCAGCGAGTGATCGAAACACTGGTCGAGAAAGCTCTCCTTGTCGGGGATGTGGTAGTAGAACGCGCCGCGCGTGACGCCCAGCGATGCGGCGACGTCGGCCAGCGAAAGGCCTTCAAAACCATAGAGGTTGAAGAAGCGGATTCCGGCCTTGAGAAAGGCGACGCGCTTCATCTCGTTTCGCGCATCGCGATCGAAGATCTGGGGCACTTCCCGGGGGTCGGTGAATTGTACGCCGATGCGGGCCGACAATTCCCCCGGTGTGGCCAGACCGGTCTTGAGGACGTCGAGCAGCCCGTCGGCGGCCTTGCGGAATTCAGCGGGAGACAATTCCCCGGCGCTGACCTTCAACCAGTCGAGCAGGGAGAACAGGCAGAAGGTCACCGGCTCGCTGCGGCCCAGGTCACGACCCGAAGAGGCGAGCCAGTCCGAGACGAGGTCATTGACCTGTCCGATGGCCGCGTTCAGCCGCGTCACGATGCGCTCCTGCGCATCGTCCGGCAGGGTGTCGAGTTCCTGCAATTGCGCCGGATGGGCGCGTTCACCGGCCAGCGCGTCAATCAACTGGTCGGCATAGATCCGGAACAGACCCAGTATCTTTCCGCTCGCAGATCCGCTCAGCTCGGCAGCGTCTTGGACGGCCTCTTCCAGGAACTTCACGGCCGTGATGAAGACCGCCTCGGCCAGCTCGTCCTTCGACGCGTAATAATAGGAGATGCTGGTCTTCGTCAGACCCAGGTCCGACGCGATGTCTTCAAGGCGGGTGCCCTGGACACCCTGCGCGTCGAATCTTCGGGACGCCGCAGAGCGGATCGCGGCGGTTTTGCGATCCCGCTCCTGTTTGCGCGAAAAGGGCGATCCGTGATCGGGAAATTTCGGTCTGAGGACGGCCATCTGTGTTTTCACCACAATTTGAACAGTCGAGCGATTGTGTGCCGGATAACGCGAATCCGGACCTTCCCCCCTGATATACCCGTCGGCAGCCTGTATGAAATTTGAACCCAGTGTATAAATTTTATTGACAGTGTCCAGCATCGTTGGTCTCGTCTCGCAAAACAGAAGCGGGAGGGACAAATGTCGTTTCGGGGAATCTTGAAATCAGGAATTGCGCTGGGAGTCCTGGCGTGGGGTGGGGCTGCGTTGGCGCAGGAGACGCCGGGGGGCGAGGCGCAAGACGCACAAGTCCAGGATCGCGATGTCATCATCGTGACCGGTACGAACATCCAGGGCGCGCGCATCAACGAGGCGTTGCCCGTCACGATCATCGGCGAGAATGATCTGGACGCCATTGGCGGCGTCGACGGTGAGGACCTGATCCGTTCGCTGCCGTCGCAGGGCGGGGTTCAGTTCCGAACCGACAACAACACCACGAACAACAATGCGCGGGGCGACGTGGCCTCGATCAATCTGCGCTCGATCGGCTCAAGCGGCACGCTCGTCCTGCTCAATGGCCGCCGGATCGTGAACCACCCATCGACCCAGGCCGAGCTGTCGACGCCGGTCACGACAACCAACGTCAACTCGCTGCCTGTCGCGGGTATCCAGCGCGTCGAAGTCCTGAATGACGGCGCCTCGGCCATCTATGGCTCGGACGCGGTCGCGGGCGTGTTCAACACGATCCTGATGGACGATGTCGACGGCCTGCAACTGCGCGGGCGGCACCTCTATGCCACCAATTCCGGTCTCGACGAGTCGACGCTGACCATGCGCACAGGCGATGACTTCAACAACGGCCGGACGAATATCTCGCTTTCGGCAGAATACTCTCACCGCAACGGCATGTTCGCTTCCGAACACCCTCTGTCGGAGAGCGAGGACACGCGGCGCTTCCTGGTCGGGACGAGCTTTGAGAACGATGCGTCCTTCAACAACCGCGCTACCCAGACGCCGTGGGGCCAGTGGACGCTGCGGACCACATCAGCCACCCGCGTGCGCCGGAATGGAGCGACCCTGACGTCCACGGCAGGCGTCTTCCACCTGCAGCCGACGAATTTTGCCGGGTGCCTTGGAAGCACCGCCGGAGCGCTGTCGGTCCCGAACCTGTGTATCGATGACGGCTCGCTGGACGCTGACCTGCGCTATGACGGTGCAACCGAGCGGTCGATCATCTCAGACCGTGACCGGTTCAACGTCTTCGCATTCCTGAACCACGACCTCGCGAATGGCGTGCGCCTGTATGGCGAATTCGGCCTCTACTATGCCGAGACGCAGTCGACGAACGAGCCGCGAAACGGCATCGCGGGGACCGAAATCTCGGTTCCGGCAAATTATTACTACAACCCGTTCGGACCGGTGACCTTCTCGGACGGCCGGCCCAACCCGAACCGCTTGTCAGGCCTGACGAATGTTCCCGTTGGCGGTCTTCCGGTCTTCACCGATGGCGGCCGGTACCGGTTTGTCGATGTCGGCTTCCGCGACGTTGAAGTGGTCAACTCGCAGTGGCGTATCCTGGGCGGTGCGCGCGGCGAATTCGGACAGAGCGGCTGGGACTGGGACACTGCGGTCCTGTACAACCGCTCCTACGCGGAAGACACGGCGAACAACTCGGTTTCCAGAACGGGGTTGCAGCGCGCGCTTTCACGGGAAACGCCGGACACCTACAACATCTTCAACGGCGGTGATCCGAACAATCCCACGATCGGCGACGCCACGCCGAACTCGCGTGAACTGATCGAGCCCTTCCTGATTGACGTCGTGCGGATCAGCTCGGCTGAACTGGCACTGGCCGATTTCAGCGTCACCCGGGGCAATGTGTTCTCGGTGCCCGGCGGTGATGTCGGCATCGCTGCTGGCGTCGAGGTTCGGTACGAGGGATATGACGAAGACCGCGATGCGCGGCTCGACGGCACGATCACCTTTACCGACAGCGTGACAGGCGAAGTGAGCGAGACCGACGTTTACGGCACCAGCCCGACGCCGGACTCATCGGGGTCGCGCAGCATCTCTGCAGGCTATGTCGAAATGTCAGTCCCGCTGGTCAGCCCGGACATGAACATTCCGCTGATCCAGACGCTCGATCTGCAAATCGCCTCCCGCTACGAGCATTATTCCGACTTCGGCGGCAGCGGTCTCAACCCCCGGGTTGCGGCGTCCTGGACACCGTTTGAGGGCCTGATGTTCCGTGGTGCCTATTCGGAAGGCTTCCGGGCACCGAACATGCTCGTCGTGAACGAGGCGGTCGACCGGTCGAATGCCCGTGAAGACAGCTATTTCTGCGAAGCGGGTGTCCGCAACGGCACCTTCGCCAATTATGCCGCCTGTACCGGATTCTCGGTCGGTCGTACCGAGCGCCGCTCCGTGGCCGACGACATCGGTCCGGAAGATGATGTCAGCATCACCTATGGCGTCGTGTTCGAACCGAGCGGTTTTGCCGGTCCGCTGCGTTTCATGAACGCGATGACGATCACCGTCGACCGCTGGGAGATCCAGCGCCGCGGCGTGGTCGGCGTGTTCGGGGCCGAAAACCACATCAGCCTCGATTACCTTCTGCGCCTGCAAGGCCAGTCCAACCCCAATGTGGTGCGGGCCGACCCGAACCAGGACCAGATCAACTACTTCAATGCGGCAGGCCTGACCCCGGTGGGCGACATCCTGTTCATCCGCGACACCTACGACAACAACGAGGATATCGACGTCGAGGGCTTTGATTACGGCTTCTACTACGAGATCGAGAATACCCGCTTCGGCGATTTCGATCTCAGCGTGAATGCCACCTATCTCGACACCTTCTTCATCGCGCTGTCTCCGGGAGCCCAGCAGATCCGGGACGCGGTCGACAGCGGGCTGATCTCGAACGAGATCACCGTGTCCCAGGAAGGCGACATCATCCGCCAGGATGGTCAGCCGGAATGGAATATCTCGGGAACGCTGACGTGGCGTCACGACAGCGGTTGGGGGGCGGGTGCCCTGGTCAGCCACATGTCCGACTTCATCGACACCGGTGCGGGTCTGGATCCGAACGGCGACCCCTTCATCGTCGAAGAGTTCACGACGATGAATGCCTATCTCGAATACGAGTTTGATCGTGCCGGAGCGTTTGAAGATCTGCGTATCCGGGTCGGCTCGAACAACCTCTTCGACCAGGACCCTCCCCTGGCTGACGAGACCAATGGCTATGACGCGGCGTATCACTCGATCCGCGGTCGTCAGGTCTATATCGACATCCGCAAGAACTTCTAGTTCAGCGATCGAAGGGGCGCCGGTTTCGGCCGGCGCCCCGATCCGCTCATGCTGCGCAACATTTTCACATCTTTCCTGGCGGCATTCGCATCGTTCGGGCTGGCTCTGGCTGACGATATGCGAACCGGCAGCTTTGTCGTGTCGGAAGGCTATGCGCTTCCCATCACGGTCCATTTTGTCGAGCCCCCCGAAGACGCGATGGCCGATGCGCCCGTCGTCATCGTCATGCACGGCGTTTACCGCAATGCCGACGAGTACGCGGCGAACTGGGTGGACCTGGCCCGCGAGTACGGGCTCAGGGTCTATGCGCCCGAATTCTCGGCACAGGATTTTCCCGGAGCGGATTTCTACAATCTGGGCGGGATTGGAACCGACGGTCCGTACGCCTATCAGGCGATCGAGCCGATCTTCACCGCCATTGCTGCACGCGGCGGCAACGCCGAAGGCTATGTCCTCTTCGGTCACTCTGCCGGCGCACAATTCGTCCACCGGGCCTTGTTGTTTGAATCACTGCCGCGCCTGACGACGGCATATGCCGCAAATGCAGGCTGGTACACGCTGCCCGATGACTCCGTGCCCTGGCCCTACGGCCTGTCCGGCCTCGCGGCCGGGCAAGGGGCGATCGCCCACTGGATCAGCCGGCCGATGGTCGTCTTGCTGGGGGACCAGGATACCGATCCTGCCGATCCGAATTTGCGTCATACGCCGGAGGCCGATGCCCAGGGCCCGCACCGTCTTGCCCGAGGGATTTATTTCGCGGCCGAGGCGCAGGACCGGGCGCAGGAGCTGGACATGGAGACCGCCTGGAGGGTCGTTCACGTCCCCGGCGTGGCGCACGACAATGCCGGCATGGCCGAGGCCGCCGCTGCGCTGATCTCGCAGTCAGGCGAGGGTGCAAGGCGGTGACCGTCACTACATGCGCTCAACGGCCGATCCGCTACGTGCCGGATTTTGCGTGCTTTTCGGGCTGCAGCCCGCGTGTTTCGTGTAGGGTGACAACGTCGTGAACCCGATAGAACACGAGCAGGCGACTGGAATGGCAGAAAAAGAGGGCTCGGGCCCGGCATTGTATCAGCGTATCGGACTGGTGCTGGGACCGGTCGCCGCATTGGTCATCGCCTTCGCCTTCACCCCTGAAGGCCTGCCCCCGGAAGCCAGACTCGTTGCCGCAATCGGGAGCTGGATGGCGATCTGGTGGGCGACCGAAGCCATCCCGGTCGCGGTCACCGCCTTTCTGCCTCTCGTGGTGTTGCCGCTGCTGGGTGTGATGTCGACACGCGACATCGCCGCGCCCTACGCGCACCCGATCGTCTATCTGTTCTTTGGCGGGTTTGTCGTCGCGCTTGCCATCGAGCGGTGCGGCCTGCATCGCCGCATCGCCCTGGGGGTGTTCGCGATGGCGGGCGCCGATTCCCGCGCGCTCGTCGCGGGCTTCATGGCCGCGGCCGCCTTCGTCAGCATGTGGATTTCGAACACCTCGACCACGCTGATGCTGCTGCCGATCGCGATGTCCGTGGTGACCGTGATCCGCGAAACCATGCCCAATCTCGCCCCGCGCCAGCACGCCAATTTCGGTGTCGCGCTGCTGCTGGGCCTGGCCTATGGCGCAACGCTGGGGGGTCTCGCGACCCTCGTCGGGACGCCGCCCAACGCCTTCATGGTCGGCTTCATGGCTGACAATTACGATGTCCAGATCGATTTCGCGCGCTGGATGATCGTCGGCCTTCCGGTATCGCTGGTGATGCTGCCCATCGCCTGGCTGGTTCTGACGCGTTTCATCTTCCCGATTGATTTTCGCGCATCGGGGGAGGCCATCCGTCATATCGGTGCAATGCGCGACGGCCTGGGGCGCATGAGCAAGGCTGAAGTACGCACGGCGCTCCTGTTCGCCTTCCTGGTGGTGGGGTGGCTCTCGCGCGGATGGCTCGATGGCCTGCCTGTGATCGGCGAGGTGTCCGACACCGGGGTTGCGATGGCCGCAGCGGTGGCAGCCTTTCTGATCCCGTCCGGCAAGAAGGGCCAGGCCCTGATGACCTGGGATGCGGTGACCAAGCTGCCCTGGGGTGTGCTCGTGCTGTTCGGCGGCGGGCTGGCACTGGCCTCGGCGGTTTCGGCCTCGGGCCTGGCGCAATTTCTCGGTCAGCAGCTGGTGTCGGTCGGGACCGTGAACGCGATTGTGCTCGTCGTCGTGGCAACGGCGCTGGTGATCTTCATCACCGAATTGACCAGCAATCTCGCGACAACCGCGACCTTCCTGCCGGTCATTGCCGCCATCGGGGTCGAGACCGGACAGGACCCGCTGGTCTATGTCATCCCGGTCACGCTGGCCGCGAGCTGTGCGTTCATGCTGCCGGTGGCCACGCCGCCCAATGCGGTGGTGTTCAGTTCGGGCCTGGTCTCGATCCCCGCGATGATGCGCGCGGGGCTGGCGCTGAACGTGATCGCGGTTGTCGTGCTGAGCGTGGTGGCGCTCGTTGTGGCACCGCAGGTCTTCTAGCCGCCTAGACCGGCATCACGTATTTCTGGTCTTCGTCCGGCGCGTCGATCTGCAGGTGATTGTCGGCCAGGACGAGGATGTTTTCCGCGCCAATGATGTCGCTGCGCGTCTTGTAGCCGATGACCTTCTCGACCGGCGTATCGGCGTGGCGGGCCATCAACATCGTTTCCTCCGACGAGAAATTCGTCAGGCCGCGCGCGACCTCCTTGCCGTCCTCGTCATAGACGTGAAGCACGTCGCCCTTGGTAAAATCGCCCTGTAGCGAGACCACGTCCTGGCGGCGCACGCCGCACTCGCCGGCGGCGATGTTCGCGGCTACCGAATTGGTCACCACGAGCGTGCCGGACACCTGGAGGCGGTTGCTGAGCCAGACATGCAGGGGCGAGGCGGTCTTGTCGGTGACGAGGCAGCGCGTGTACCGGCGCTCGTCGTTCAGCAGGGAGGAAATCGGGCGTTCGATGATGCCGTTGGCGATCAGCGTTTCGACTCCGGCATGCTGGGCCATGTTGGCCGCCTGCATCTTGGTCAGCATGCCGCCGCTGCCCAGCTCACTGATGCCGGTTGTCGATTCCAGGTGGGTGCTGACGTCCTCGACTTCGTGAATGAACTCGGCATCGACGTCCGACGGGTCCCGGTCGAACAGGCCATCGACGCTGGTGAGGATGACCAGCAGATCCGCTTCGACCATTTGCGCGACCTTCGCCGACAGGCGGTCATTGTCGCCGACGCGCAAGTCATGGGTCGCGACGGAATCGTTCTCGTTGATGATCGGCATGACGCCGCTCTCGAACAGGCGCGTCATCGTGTTCTTGATGTTCAGGAAGCGGCGGCGCACTTCCATGTCCTCGGCGGTCACCAGCATCTGGGCGACGTCCATGTTGTGTTCCGAGGCGATCTGCCGGTAGGCATTCATCAGCAGCGGCTGGCCGCAGGCCGCCGCCGCCTGCTTGTCCAGAATGCCGGCATCCTCGGGCCGTTTCCCGATCATGTTGAGGCCCAGCGCAACGGAGCCCGACGAGGTCAGGATGATGTCATATCCGTCCTTCTGGAGCTGGGCGAGATCGCTGATCAAACCGCTGATGAAGGCATAGCGCAGGGTGAGGTTTTCGCTGTTCGCCAGAAGGCTCGACCCGATCTTGACGACGATTTTCTTCTTCCGGGGCAATGCGGTCTCCACGCTCTGCGGGTGATCTTGTGATGAATGTCAGGGGCTTACGGCCCGAAGCGCAGTCTGGTAGCGCTGATCATTCAATAACTTACTGACGTATATCAGGGCCCTGCGTGCGGAATTCAACAGCCGGGCAGGCGCAAGGCTGACATGCACCACGCCTGAACCCAACGGGTTGCGGCCCGAAATGTTGCATTGCCGCATTTCACCGGGCGGCGGAATTCGCCATTGAATTGCGGGTGTCTGCTTCCCATCTGGGTCAGGAGTGCGGCCCGATCAATGCGACGATCGCGGCCTGTCCATCCGGCGCAGACGCTGCGCCGCTTTTCGCTGACCGGGACGTCCCGGTGCGCCGATTGCGAGACCTGTCGTGATCGCAGCGAACCGAAAATCCAACCTTTCCTCGCCCGCGCTGGTGTCTGGAAGCAAGGCGAGCCATCGCCTTGAAACGCAAGGACGACGACATGAACGAGATGAGCCCTCCCACGACCCAGACCGACATCGCGGCGGTCGTTTCCGGACTTGGCCAGCGCGCGCGTTCTGCGGCACAAGCCCTGTCGGTGGCATCCATCGACCAGCGGAACACGGCGGTGACCGAAGCGGCGAATGCCCTGCGCGCCCGCACCGCCGAGGTGCTGGCCGCAAATGCGAAGGATGTCGAAGGCGTACAAGGCAGCGGCAAGGACGCGGCCTTCATCGACCGGCTGACCCTGACCGAAGACCGGGTCGCCGCGATGGCCGATGCGCTCGATGCCATTGCCGGCCAGGACGACCCGCTGGGGCGGACGCTCGCGCATTTCGATCGCCCCAACGGGCTGAAGATCGACCGCGTCAGCGTTCCCATCGGTGTGATCGCCATGATCTACGAGTCGCGACCCAATGTGGGATCGGATGCCGGGGCGCTGTGCATCAAGTCGGGCAATGCCGTCATCCTGCGCGGGGGATCAGAAAGCCTGCACTCTTCCCGCGTCATCGTGGACTGCCTGACGGCCGGGCTGAAAGCGGCCGGACTGCCGGAAGATGCCGTGCAACTGGTCGACACGCGCGACCGGGAGGCCGTCAAACATCTGCTGCACAGCACCGAGCATGTGGATCTCGTCATCCCACGCGGCGGACGCGGACTGGTTTCCCTGGTCCAGCGCGAAGCGCGCGTGCCGACGCTTCTTCATCTCGACGGCAACAACCACACCTATGTGCACCACTCCGCCGATCTGGAAATGGCAGCCGGGCTCGTCCGGAATGCCAAGATGCGCCGCACCGGCATCTGCGGGGCGACCGAGTGTGTCGTGGTCGATGCGGCCATCGCCGACACCCTGCTGCCGAAGATCGCCGGGACGCTTGGCGATTGCGAGCTGCGCGGTGACGCGCGGGCACGCAGCATTCTTCCCGACATCAATCCTGCCTCGGATGAGGACTGGGACACCGAGTATCTGAGCAACATCTTGTCGATCAAGGTGGTCGGCGGGCTCGACGAGGCCATCGGATTTGTCCAGGCCCACTCTTCGGGTCACACCGATGCTATCGTCGCCGGTGACGGGAATGCTGCGCAGCAATTCCTGACGCAAATCGACTCCGCCGTGGTGATGCACAACGCCTCGACCCAGTTCTCGGACGGGGGAGAATTCGGCATGGGCGCCGAGATCGGGATTGCGACGGGCAAGATGCACGCGCGTGGTCCGGTGGGCGCCGAGCAGCTGACGAGTTTCAAATACCTGGTTCACGGCAGCGGGCAGCAACGCCCGTAGCCCGGGACCGTATCAGCGAAGCTGGCTGTCCTTGCTGCCGCGCCGGTTAAAACCGGCCGGCGCGCGGCTGCCATCGCGTTCGGACTGGCAATGCACACAGGTTCGCACGCCGGGCACGGCTTCGCGCCTCGCGTCGGGGATCGGCTCGCCGCACTCGTCGCAAAGCTCGGCGCTTTCACCCCGCGCCATGCGGGCGCGGGCATGTTCGACCGCGTCGGAGACCGTGTCGTCGATCTGGTCCTGAATTGCGCCGTCGCGTGTCCATCCGCCCGCCATAGGGGCCACCTCTGCCTTGCTCATCTCGAACAAGACATAAGATGCCCTTCAGTCCCATCAAGGCGTGCGGTCAGGCCTGCGCGGCAGCGTGGGCGCTGGCCCAGGCCCACTGGAAATTGTATCCGCCCAGCCATCCGGTCACGTCGACGCACTCGCCGATGAAGTAAAGACCTGGAATTGTTCGGCTTTCCATCGTGCGCGATGACAATCTGCGGGTGTCGATGCCGCCAGCCGTCACTTCGGCGGTGCGCCAGCCCTCGGTTCCGGCGGGCCGGATCGTCCAGTTCGACAGGTCGGCGAGAACGGACTCTATCGCGGCGTGGGACATGTCGGCGAGGCGCGGCACGTCCGGTATCGCGCCGCGGGCGGCCAGAAGGTCGACGAGCCGGTTCGGCATGAGGGTTTCGAGCGCGGTCGCAAACGCCTTCATCGGATGCTCGGCCTTGAACGCGGTCAATGCGGCCAGCGCATCGCGTCCGGCCAGCAGGTCGAGCGAAATCGTTTCGCCTTCGGCCCAATAGGACGAGATCTGCAGAATGGCCGGGCCGGACAGCCCGCGATGGGTGAACAGCATCGCCTCGTTGAAGTCGGCTCGCTTGGTGCTGGCACGAACCGGGCAGGCGACACCGGAAATCGAGGCGAAATCCTCCTTGTCGCGACCCTCGAACACGAAGGGCACCAGGGCCGGACGCGGCGGTATGACAGCGTGCCCGAATTGCCGGGCTATGTCGTAGGCGAGCCCGGTGGCGCCCATTTTCGGGATCGACAGGCCGCCGCTTGCAACAACCAGCCGGTCAGCGCGAACCAGTCCGCCGGATGTTTCGACCGTGAAGCCGCCATCCGTCTTCGATATCGCACCGGTCGTGGTGTTGAGGCGCAGCTGACCGCCCACGTCGCGCAACTCACTCACCAGCATGTCGATGATCGCGCCGGACCGTCCGTCGCAGAAAAGCTGGCCTAGCGTCTTTTCGTGCCAGGTGATGCCGTGACGGGCCAAACGGTCGATGAAGTCCTGCGGCGTGTAGCGTGCCAGCGCGGATTTCGCGAAATGGGGGTTCTGCGAAATGAAATTGCCGGGACCAGTATGAAGGTTGGTGAAGTTGCACCGGCCGCCGCCGGAAATGCGCACCTTCTCGGCCGGCTTGGCAGCGTGATCGATCACCAGGACGCGTAAACCGGCCTCGCCCGCGCGGGCAGCATAGAACAGCCCCGCCGCACCGGCCCCGATGACCAGTGCGTCGACGGGGTCATCTGTGGGTCCGGTCGTCGGCATGGGGCTGCTGTCGAACGCGCGGGCTCGCGCGTCAAGGGCGCCAGACGGTTTGGCTTCCTAGCGTCAGGCCGGATCGGGGCTGGCACTGGCCTCGAATTCCGGCACGGGCCGGGCCTGGGCCTCGGCCTCTGTTTCGGCTTCGCCATTGGCCGCGATGTCATCGAGAAGCCATTTCATCTCCGCGATCTCACGGCGCTGGGCCTCGATGATGCTGTCGGCGAGTTCTCGCACCCGCACATCCGAGATGTTGGCACGTTCGGACGTCAGGATGGCGATCGAGTGGTGCGGGATCATCGCGCTCATCCAGCTTTCGTCGTGGACCGTCTCCTGGCTTCGTACGAGCCAGAGCGCGAGAAAGAAGACCAGCGCACTGCCCGCATAGATCGCGACATTGATCTTCGGATTGCTGTACATTCCCAGCATGAAGGACAGCATCACGACCGCCATTGCCGCGCCCATGACGAAGGTCATGTAGAAGCGGGTCTCGCTGAAGGTGACGTGGTCGATGCTGTAGGTGTTGAGATACATGATGGCGAACATCACGATCATCGAGGTGAGGATCATCGCCCCGAATTTCCAGTATTTTCCAAGTTGCATATCGATTGGCCTCGCAGCTTTTCCGAACAAGGGGTTCGGGGTTTCAACTGCTTGTCTTTGCAGCAGGTTCCACGGCAAAAAAATTTCGCCTGGACCGTGAGGGAAAACCTGACCCCGTGCGTAATTGTCCAGAACCGGGCCATTCAGGAGAGCCGGTCATGAATGTCAAAGACGTCGCCGAACTGACCAGACTGCCAGCAAAAACAATCCGCTATTACGAAGAGATTGGTCTGGTTTCACCGGCACGATCCGAAAATGGCTATCGGGTGTATGCAGCCCGGGACATGCACAGGCTGGGGTTCCTTGCGCGGGCTCGCTCGCTCGGCTTCTCGCTTGAGGACTGCCGAACCCTGCTGTCACTTTACGACGATCAGGACCGGTCCAGCGCCGAGGTGCGCACGCTGGCCAAGGACCATATTCTCGAAATCGATCACAAGCTCTCCGAACTCAGGGCGATGCGACTCACCCTGACCCGGCTGGTTGATGCCTGTCACGGCGATTCGCGGCCCGACTGTCCGATCATCGATACCCTCGCCGCGCCCGAGCCTTCGTCGAAACAGGGCGGGGGCGGGGGATGAAATTTCTCGCTTGACCTTCCACCAACTGGAACCCTTACGCCAGCTTTCCGTCAGGGGCAAAGGCTCCGGAAGAAGGAGAAGTCTGAGATGAATACGAACCCCGAAAAGAAGGCGTGCTGCGGTCACGGAGCACAAAAAGCCTCTGTGGAGGCGGTGATCGATCCGGTCTGCGGCATGACGATCACGCCAGGACCGGATACGCGTCACATCATCCATGCCGGAGCAACCTACTATTTCTGCTCGCAAGGCTGTCATGACCGGTTTGCCGCCAACCCGGACTCTTTTCTGCAGCCGAAGGATACGGGACACGACCACACCCACTGCAAGTCACATGGGACGGTTCTTCCGCCCGTGAACGGCGGGAAATTCGACACTGTTCCGTCCGACTGGTCCGGCGCGGTCTACACCTGCCCGATGCACCCCGAAGTCCGCCAGCCGGAACCCGGTTCATGCCCGTTGTGCGGCATGGGGCTGGAGCTGGAATCCGCGACCATGACGGTCGAAGGGCCCAATCCCGAGCTGGTCGATTTCACCCGCCGATTCTGGTTCGGTGCCGCGCTGTCCGTTCCGCTTCTGGTCCTGACGATGGGGCCGATGTTCGGGCTTGCCGTCCGCGACATCTTCGGAGAGCGGGCGACACAATGGATCGAACTGGCCCTGGGCACGCCCGTCGTCCTGTGGAGCGGGTGGCCCTTCCTGGTGCGGGGCTGGAATTCCTTCCGCACGCTCAATCTCAACATGTTCAGCCTGATTGCGATGGGCGTCATCGCCGCCTGGACGTTCAGCGTGGTTGCCGTCCTCTTCCCCGGGATTTTCCCTGATGGCTTCAGAGGGCATGGCGGTCATGTCGGCGTTTATTTCGAGGCCGCTGCCGTGATTGTCACCCTTGTGCTGCTCGGTCAGGTGATGGAGCTGCGTGCCCGTGAAGGCACCGGAAAAGCCATCCGCGCGCTGCTCGACCTGGCCGCCAAGACGGCGACTGTCATCCGTCCCGACGGGTCGGAGGAGGAGATTGCGCTGGATGATGTCCAGGTCGGAGACCACCTCCGGGTGCGTCCCGGCGACAAGGTTCCGGTCGACGGCGTTGTCATCGAGGGACGGTCGTCGATCGACGAAAGCATGATCACGGGCGAGGCCGTCCCGGTCGAGAAAACGCCGGGAGATACGGTGACCGGCGCGACGATCAACGGCACGGGCTCGCTGGTTATCGAAGCCGCGCGCGTCGGCAGCGAGACAGTCCTCAGCCAGATCGTCGAGATGGTCGCCAATGCGCAGCGCAGCCGCGCGCCGATCCAGAAATATGCGGACCGGGTGTCCGGCCTGTTCGTTCCGGCCGTGATCGGTGTTGCGTTCGCGTCCTTTCTTGCCTGGGCAATCTGGGGTCCCGAACCCGCCCTGTCCTATGCGCTTGTCTCGGCGGTGAGTGTCCTGATCATCGCGTGTCCGTGTGCGCTCGGTCTGGCGACCCCGATGTCGATCATGACGGCCACAGGGCGAGGCGCCCAGGCGGGCGTGCTGATCAAGAATGCCGAAGCCCTCGAGCGCTTCGAGGCGGTCGATACGCTGATCGTCGACAAGACGGGTACGCTGACGGAGGGCCGGCCGAAACTCGTCGCTGTCCTGCCCGAGACCGGTCACGAGGAAAATGAGGTGCTCCGGCTTGCCGCATCGCTCGAACGCGGGTCCGAGCATCCGCTCGCCGAGGCGATCGTGCGAGGTGCCGAGGAGAGGAAGTTGAACCTGACCCGGGCCGAGAACTTCGTCGCGATCACCGGCAAGGGCGTGCGTGGAAATGTCGATGGCCGAACGGTAGCCCTTGGGAACCGGGCCTTGCTGTCGGAGCTGGGCACTACGGGCGCGAACGTGTCCAACCGGGCCAATCGCCGCCGGGACGAGGGCGAGACTGTCATGTTTGTCGTTGTCGATGACGAGGTCGCCGGACTGGTCAGTGTTGCGGATCCTGTAAAGGAGAGCACGCCGGCCGCCTTGAAGGCGCTTCACGCGCTCGGCTTCCGGATCATTATGGCAACGGGCGACAATGAGCGGACCGCACGGGCGATCGGCAAGCGTCTCGGCATCGACGAGATCCGGGCCGATGTCCTGCCTGCCGACAAGGCCCGCATCGTCAGGGACCTCCAGGCCGAGGGCCGCAAGGTCGCCATGGCGGGAGACGGCGTCAACGATGCGCCTGCACTGGCCCAGGCCGATGTGGGGATCGCCATGGGCACCGGGGCCGATGTGGCGATCGAGAGCGCCGGTATAACGCTCGTGAAGGGTAATCTTGACGGTATCGTGCGGGCGCGTCGCCTGGCCGCCGCGACCATGCGCAATATCCGGCAGAACCTGTTCTTTGCGATGATCTACAATACGGCGGGCGTACCGATTGCAGCCGGCGTGCTGTTCCCGGTGTTCGGCGTCCTGATCAGCCCGATGTTCGCCGCCTTCGCCATGAGTGCGTCTTCGGTGTCGGTCGTGGCGAATGCATTGCGGCTGCGCGGGGTGAATCTTCACTCAAGTGCGAGGCTTGGTTGATGAACTGCAGAGGGGTTGTGCCTTGCCCTGCGTAGGAGGGGGTCAGGGATGGTGAAACCGGGTGGGTGTCTGATGTCGCGTTTTATGTTGGTGTGTCTGGCTGCGGCCGGACTTTCGCTGGGCGTGTGGGCGGATGCGTCTGCCCATCCACCCTCCACGGTCGACACTCCGCCACCGGCGCCTGTGGCCGATCACCATGACGCTCCCGACGCGCCGCCGCACGATCATCCGGATCCGGCGCCTGCAGACCCGGTCGATGACCATGCCCACGGCCCCCAATCCGAGGCCGGTCATCACCAGGCTGCAGACGCTGCAGATCATCACGGCGACGCAGAGACAACGGATCATCACGGCGATGGGGAAAGCCCGGGTGGCCACAGCCACTGGGGCGATCACGGTCCGCAGACCGAATTGGAGCAAACCATAGCCAATACGGGAGTGCTTCACCCTCTCGCGGTGCATTTCCCGATCGCCCTGATCCTGGCTGCGGCGTTGGCACAGATCATGGTGTTGGCAACAGATCGGCCGGGACTGGCCCAAACCGTGCGCTTCCTGATCTGGACCGGAGCGTTGGGCGGTCTCGCTGCGGGTCTCCTGGGCTGGGCGCATGCCGGACCGGTCGCGACGGGCGAGGATGGCGTGATGTCCATCCACCGTTGGCTCGGCACCGGGTTGATGGCCGGATTGTTGGCCCTGGCCGGAATTGCCGAGTGGCACAGGCGTCAGCCAGGCACAGCTTCGGCACTGACGCTGAACGTAGTCCTGTTTGCGGCCGCAATCGCGGTTTCGGTGAATGGATTTCTCGGCGGTGCGCTGGCCCATGGCGGGCTGATGCACCTGTTCAACGGTTCATGAGAAAGGACCACATGATGAAAATCTTGCTCTTGCCCCTGATCGGCAGCCTCGTCCTGTCCGGTGCGGCGATCGCAGACGATACCGGTGATGTGGAGGCCGTTCTGGAAGCGTATTCGGCAGCGCTGGCAGCCGAGGATGTTGCGGCAGCTGAAACCCGGGTTTTGTCCGAGGGTACCGAGTTCACCATCTTCGAAGGGTCAGGCCGCAATATCGGCTGGGCGGACTATCGTGACCATCACCTGGCGCCGGAGTTTGCGGCGGACGGGTTCGATATCGCGGTGTACGACTGGCGCGACTACGCAATCCATGTCGACGGTGACACCGCGACCGCGACCTTCACCATCCGGATGGAGTATTCGGTGCACGGCGAAGACCGCGAACGCGATGCGAGCGGAACCGCGATCTTGACCCGGACCGGCGATGGTTGGCGGATTCGCCATCTGCATACTTCTTGAGGACTGCCATGCCCCTGAAAACTGTCGATGAAGCACTGACCCGGTTGCGGGACATTCCGGTCAGCGCAGATGACACGCGATTGCGCGCGCGCGTCCATGCCCGCCTCGACCAGACCACCCGGGCGCCGGCCCTCCTGCTTTCAGGGGGGATGGACGGTGCCAGCGTGACCATGCGCGTCGCTCCCGCAGCGCTTGCCCTGGTCGTTGGCGGGCTGGTGGCCGTGACCCAGCAACCGAGGCCGGCTGCGAACGAACTTGATGTGTTCTCGGTTCGCTCACCCTACTCGCTCGCGGCGATGACCGAAGCCCCGGGAGGCGATACATGACCTGGCGCGCGGGAATTGTCGCCTTCGTGCTGGGCGTGATCGGCGGACTCGGTGGCGTATGGGCGGGGTTTGCCCTGGCTGGAAACGAGCCAGTGCCGAACGGAAGTCTGCACCAGTTCGTGCATCATGACCTTGAGTTGAGCGCCGCACAGGAAGACCGGATCGAAGTGCTGGAGGCTGATTTCGCCCGGCGCCGGATGGTGATCGAGGCGGATATGGCGCAGGCGCGCCAGGCGATGGGGATTGCCCTGCTGGACCGGGGTCAGATCACTTCGGAGGTGGAGGCACAGGCACACGCCTTTCACGATGCAATGGGCCAGCTTCAGATCGAGACGCTGAACCACATTGTTGCAATGCGTGACGTCCTGACGCCCGAGCAGCGAGAACAATTCGATGCGCGATTGACCCAAGCGCTTGACGACGCGCACTGACGGTTGCGCGATGTTGTCCGAGGAATCCGACGCCGCGCTGGTTGCCCGCGCAGGAGGGGGAGACGACCAGGCCTTCAATTTCCTGATGCAGCGTCACGGACCCTCCGTGTCCCGATTCCTGGGACGCATGCTGACCGACGCCGGGGACGCGGAAGATGCCACACAGGAAACCTTTGTCGCCCTGCACCGGAACCTGCACCGCTATGACCCTGCACGACCCTTTCTGGCCTGGTTGTTCCAGATCGCCCGCAACAAGGGGCGCGACCGGATACGCAGGCGCGTCGCGCTGCAATGGATTTCAGGTGACCCCGCGCTCGAGGAGCGTGCATCCGACGCTCCTTCGCCGGAGCGAGAGGTCTCTGATCGCGGCGTGCTGGCAGAGGTCGAGCATGCGATACAGAGCCTTCCCGAGACGTTGCGGACACCGCTTTTGCTGTTTGCGATCGAAGGATTGTCACAAGCCGAGATTTCCGAGGTCATGAAGATCAGCGCCAAGGCGGTCGAAATGCGGATATACCGAGCGCGAAGGAAAGTTGCGGACAAAACCGGATTGCTGCTTGAGGGATGACGCGCCTTTTCCCGTATCGTGAAGGGGCTGCACTGGCGGCGAAAGCACCCCCCCCTGTTCCGCTCCCGCGGCCGGGTGCAGTCCCAACCTGTTTGATGAGAGAGAGTTGATGTTTTCCAGACGGACATTCTTGCAGGCCACGGCCTCCACCGGCGGCGCTTTGGCCGCATCGTCCCTGATCCCCGCGTGGGCCCAGTCGGGTCCGGCTGCCAATCTGGCAGGTTTGCGACCGCTGTCAGGAACCGAGTTCGACCTTACAATCGGCCGGTCACAGCTGGCCATTGACGGCCGGGTCGGGCCGGCGATCACGGTGAATGGGCAGGTGCCGGCCCCGCTGCTGCGGTGGCGGGAAGGGGAAGACATCACCCTCCGGGTCCACAACACGCTCGATACCGACACATCAATCCACTGGCACGGCATCCTGTTGCCGAACGAGATGGACGGCGTGCCGGGCGTGACGTTCCCCGGTATCCGTCCAGGTCAGACCTTCACCTACCGCTTCCCTGTCACGCAGGCGGGGACTTACTGGTATCATTCCCATTCCGGCCTGCAGGAGCAGATGGGTCATTACGGCCCCATCGTGATCGAACCGCGTGGCACCGATCCGGTCGGCTATGACCGCGAATATGTGATCGTGCTGTCGGACTACACGTTCGAGGGACCCCATCACGTCTTCCAGCGCCTGATGGCGTCGAGCGACACCTACAATTTCCAGCAGCGCACCGTGCCTGACTTCTTCCGCGACGCCTCGCAGAACGGATTCATGTCCGCGCTGCGCGACCGTTTGATGTGGGGTCAGATGCGCATGAGCCCGACCGACATCTCCGATGTCACGGCGGCCACGCTCGACTTCCTGATGAACGGGCATGGTCCTGCGGACAACTGGACCGGCCTGTTCGAGCCCGGCGAGCGGGTCCGCCTGCGCTTTATCAACGCCTCGGCGATGACCTTCTTCAATGTCCGGATTCCAGGTCTGCCGATGACGGTCGTCCAGTGCGATGGCCTGGACGTGCAGCCGGTCGAGACCGACGAATTCCAGATCGGCGTGGCCGAGACCTATGACGTGGTGGTCCAGCCCCGCGAGGACCGGGCCTATACGCTGATGTGCGAGACGATCGACCGCAGCGGCTATGTGCGCGGCACGCTGGCCCCGCGCATGGGCATGACCGCGCCGGTTCCGCCCCTGCGGCCGCGCCCGACGCTGACAATGCGCGACATGGGTATGGACCACGGTTCGATGAGCGGAATGGATCACGGGGCTGCGCCCGCTTCAGACCCGCATGCAGCCATGGGGCATGGGGCTCAACCTGCCGCTGATCCCCATGCGGCGATGGGACATGGGTCCATGTCCGGCATGGACCACAGCGCGCATGGCGCGCCGCCATCGCCCGCGCCCGCAGCCCATGATCATGGGGCTCATGGCGGCGGCGAGACCATGACCGAGCACAACCATCCGCAAGGTCCGGGCGTGGCGAATGTTGCCATGCAACCGGTCAGCCGTCTGCATGAGCCGGGTGCGGGCCTGGAGGACGTGCCGCACCGGGCGCTGGCCTATTCCCAGCTTCGCAGCCTCGCCCCCAATCCGGATCAACGCGCTCCGGCCCGTGAGATCGAGGTGCATCTGACCAGCAACATGGAACGCTATATGTGGTCGTTCGACGGCACCCGTTTCAGCGAGGTCGTCGAGCCGATCGAGTTCATTCAGGGCGAGCGTCTGCGCCTGACGATGGTCAATGACACGATGATGGTTCACCCGATCCATCTTCACGGCATGTTCTTCGAGGTGGTGAACGGCGAATCGTCCCACAAGCCGCGCAAGCACACGATCAATGTGAAGCCGGGCGAGAAGCTGTCGGTCGATGTGACGCCCGAGCATCTCGGCGACTGGGCCTTCCACTGCCACCTGCTCTACCACATGCATGCGGGCATGTTTCAGGTGGTTTCGGTGCGAGCCGGCGAGGCTCCGCCTGCGCATTCCGGTCACCACATGCAGCACGGAGATCACTGATGCGCGCGACCCTTTTTGCCACCGCTGCAGTGCTCGCCACCGCGAACATTGCTCACGCGCAGGATTACGCGCACCAATTCTATCCGCCTGAGGAGATGGAGCGCTCGCTGGACGAGTTGCGCCACGAGACCGGCGGACAACGCCAGTTTTCTTTCATGGCGAACCGCTTTGAGTATCGCTCTGCCAACGGATCGGAAGCGGGTTTGTGGGATATCAACGCTTGGTACGGAGGTCGGCTAAACCGCTTGTGGCTTCGAAGCGAAGCCGATTACAGCTTCGACGCAAGTGCTTTCGAAGAGTTGCGCGTGGAAGCACTGTGGTCGCGTGCGATCTCTCCATATTTCGATGTCCAAGCCGGCTTGGCTCAGGATTTTGCTTCGGGGAGCGAGCGCACCCATGCTGTCGCAGCCGTTCAGGGGCTCGCGCCCTACTGGTTCGAGCTCAGTTCGCGGGCCTACCTCTCCGATCGCGGGGAGCTGACCGGCATTGCTGAAGCCGAGTACGAGCTGCTGCTGACCCAGAGACTGATCCTTCAACCGCGCGCCGAACTGGCGTGGTCGGCTGAAGACATTCCGTCACTGGAGACCGGGGCGGGACTCACCAGTCTTCAAGCCGGGCTACGCCTGCGTTATGAAATTGTCAGGCAGTTTGCGCCCTATGTCGGGGTGGAATGGACGCGCCAGCTCGGCGAAACCGCCGACTATACCCGCGCGGCGGGCGGCGATCCGGAATCAACCGCCATTGTGGCGGGCGTGCGGGTCTGGTTCTGATTTTTTTTTCAACCCACTGGAGACTGACATGAGCAAGTTCACTATCGCATTTGGTAGCGCCACCTTCCTGATCGCTGCGGGTTCGGCATTTGCCGATAACCATGCAGAGATGCAGCCGGCTGCCAGCGACACGCCGGAGCGGACGGCCTGCATGGAAATGCACGAATGGATGATGGCGCGTCACGAAGCGGGCGAAGACCACGAAACGATCATGAATGGCATGTCGGAAGAGGACCAGGCCCTGGCCGAGTCCTGCCACGCCATGATGCAGGCCGACGGGCATGGTGAAGGCCATCACGACATGGAGCATGGCGAAGGTCATGGCGATGGTCATGGGAACATGGGCCACGACAACATGGGCCATGATGACATGGGCCATGGTGACGGCCACGAAGCCGGCGCAGCCGGTCATGGCAACGAAGACTGATCGGTTCTGACACGATCTCGGGAATGATCCGCCGCGCGTCCCGATTCAGGCGCGCGGCGGTTTCATGGGGGGCTGATGATGACGGCATTGCTGCGCTGGACGATCCGGATCCACAAATGGGTCGCATTGCTCGTCGGCATCCAGATTGTTCTCTGGGTGACGGGCGGCGTGGTGATGAGCGTCATCCCGATCGAGACGGTTCGCGGCGAGCACAATATCGCGGCGCCATCGCCGATGCCGATTGATGCCGCCACGATCATCCCGGTCGGACAAGCGGCCGAGGCGGCCTTTCCCGGACAGACGATCCGCGGCGCGACATTGCAGATCTGGCAGGATCAACCGGTCTGGAATGTCGTCGCGGTCAGCGGCGACAGCGACCTCGTCGACGCCGTGTCCGGCGAGGTCATCACGCCGATCAGCCGCGAACGCGCGATCGCGATTGCCGTCGCGGACTATGCCGGTGACCCGGAGATTGCCGAGATCGAATATTTCGAAGACGCGACCTGGGAGTCCCGTCGTCCCGGTCCGGCCTGGCGTGTGTCCTTCGATGACGGGGAAGGTACACGCATCTATGTGTCACCCGAGTCCGGCCTGGTCACGGCCCGCCGGAACGACGCGTGGCGCTTCTATGATTTCTTCTGGATGCTTCACATCATGGACTATGACGAGCGGGAGGATTTCAACAATCCGCTGCTCATCTCCGCCGCCGTTCTGGCGCTGCTGACGGTACTCGCCGGTCTGCTGCTTCTGGTATTGCGCATGCAGCGACTCGTCCGGATGGAATTGTCGCGGCACCGCAAAGGGACACCGCCGACCCGGAAATAGCGCACCGCGACGGAATGCGAGGGGCGAAGCGTTGAAGTGCGTATTCCGGGTACGGGGACGCACGGGGGCGCATGACCATTTCCAGATTTGTTTCCATCGGTGCGTCCGTCCATGGGCATGACAATCGGCTGACGCTGTTGCGGCTGGTGCTCGCGGCTGCCGTGATGATCGAACACATTCCCGTCGTGGTGAACGGCCTTGGCTCGCCGCTCATCGCGGCCAATGGCTGGTCGATCGGTTATGCGGCGGTCAATGGCTTCTTCATCCTCAGCGGCTTCCTGATCGCGGGCAGTCTCGAACAGCGCCGGGACCTGGCGGGGTTTGCGGCATCGCGAATCCTGCGGATCATGCCGGCCATCATCGTGCTGGCGCTGGTGGCGGTATTTGCCGTCGGTCCGCGGTTCACGACCGTGGAGCCGGGCGTCTACTGGACGAGTCTCGAGACCTGGTTCTACATCCCGAATGTCACCTTCTTCCTCGACACGTCGGGCGCTCCCGAAGGCGTGTTTGCGACCAATCCGGCAGCCAGCGAATTCTCGGCGACGCTCTGGACACTGCGCTACGAGGTGATCGCCTACGGGGTTGCGGCATTGCTCTTCTTCTCCCGGTTCGCATGGCGCGCCTGGGCTTTCCCTGTCTATTTCGTGCTGGCGTCCTGCGCGTTCGTGGCGGTGCGAACAATGTGGCCCGAAGCGCCTGACCTGATGGTCAATCTTCTGCGCTTCTCGGCCGCCTTTCTGCTGGGCATGAGCGTTTATGCCTGGCGGGACCGGATACCGCTTCACGCCCTGCCGGTCATTGCGGTTATCGCTCTGCCTGGCTGGTTTGTGATGGGAGACCATCCCGCGGCCGAGATCGCGATGAATATCGCGATGGCGGCAGGCCTGTTCTGGCTCGCCTTCGTCCGGGGCGGCGTGCCGACCTTCTCGCGCCTGCCAGACTGGTCCTACGGCCTCTATATCTGGCATTATCCGGTGTTTCAGATCGTCTGGTATGTCGGCTATGGACGAAGCGAAGGAATGATGGCGGCGGTCGGCATTCCGCTGGCCGTGTCATTTGCTGCCGTCTCATGGCATCTGATCGAGCGACCCGCCCTGACCCAGAAGAACGCTTTCGGGCACTGGCTCGGGGACCGCTTTCAAACCCGGAGCGGACAAGAGGAAGGTGAGGCAAAGTGACCGGACCCCGATTGCCTGGGCTGGCCCTGATGGCCGCGATCGTCGCTGCGTGTTCGCCGGGCGATGACGCGACTTCGGATAGCGGTCCGACGGATGCGGCCGTCATCGCGCAGGGCGAAACGCTCTACGCCGATTTCTGCGCGTCCTGTCACGGGGCAAATCTGGAAGGCGAGCCCGACTGGCGCCAGCGCAATCCCGATGGCCGCCTGCCGGCTCCGCCGCATGACGCCAGCGGCCATACCTGGCACCACTCCGACGAGACGCTGTTCAACATTACCAAATACGGCACCGCGGCCTTTGCGCCTGAAGGTTATGAAACCGACATGGCCGGGTTCGAGGACGTCATGAGCGACGAAGAAATCCGGGCCGTCCTCGCCTACATCAAGAGCGAATGGCCTGAAGATATCCGCGAAATTCAATCAGGGATCGAATGATATTTGCCGCCGCCTCCCGCAAGGGCTCGTCACCATGAAGAGGTTACGCCAATGACTATCCGTTTCCCAATCCTGTCCGTTCATGGACTGCATCGCGCGACGATTGCCGGCATTCTCGTCGCCGGATTGGTGTCTCCCCCGGCATTCGGACACAAGACCTACATCGCGTCCGAGCGGACGGTCTGGGCTGCCGGAGATACCATTGAAGTGTCGCTGACCAGCGCGCTCGACTACCCGAACATCGAATTTGGACCAGCGCGCGACCGTGTGGCCTTTACCTCGGTCGTGGTTGGTGACGTTCCGGTCGATGCGCCCGATTTCGAAGAAACCGAAACCGCGCTTGTCATCTCTTTCGACCCCCAGACGACCGGGTTTGCTGTCGTCGCCGTGAGCGCGCATCCGCGATCAGGTGAAATCGCTTCTGAGGACGTCGATTCTTATTTTGATGAGATTGGTGCCGATGCGGTTGTGCGGGCTGCGTTCGCAGCGCTTCCGGGTTCTCCAGCAATGATGCGCAGCTATACCAAACACACCAAATTGTTTCTGTGTGTAGCCGAGTGCGAAACCGGTCGGGACGCCGGAATGCGTGCCACTGGCCAAGCGCTCGAATTCGTCGCCACAGGGGAAGAGGGGCGGTCGTTTGCCCTCCTCCGAAATGGTGAGCGCGTTTCGGGTCAGATGGTCGATATTCACGGGGTCGATGGAGGTCATGCCACGGTCGAAACCGATGCAGACGGCGTGATCCAAGTCGATCATGCCTTCAGCGGACCAACCCTCTTGTCAGCAGTCTGGATTACCCTGCCGGATCAGGCTTCCGGCACGTATCATAGTGATCAGGCCACGCTGGTGGTCACGCTCGACTGATCGCTGCCCAAAGGCCGGAATCTTCCAGGAGTTCAGGTCCAGCAATCTGCGCTCAGCCTTCGGTGTCCGGGCGGAAGAGCAGGACCGGAACCAGGCAGGCGCGGATCATCTGCGTCGTGGTGCTGCCGATGATGAGGTTGCGCAGGCGCGAGTGTCCATAGGCGCCCATCACCAGCATGTCCGCCTCGCCCGCTTTCACCATGTCGGTAAAGACGGTTTCGGGTTCGCCTTTGGTGATGCGGGTTTCGGCCTGGTGGCCGGCGGCGCGCAACGTGTCGGCTGCGGCCTCGATCGCTGTGCGCAGCTTGTCGCTGTCTTCGCCCACATGGACCAGCGTCAGCGCCATGCCGGTGAACAGCTTGCCCTTGGCAATGTGGTCGAGCGCCTTGGCGACGCTGGGACCGGTATCGAAGGCGATCAGGGCCTTGTTCGGCGTCTTGAAGGCGCGCGATACGACCAGGACGGGGCGATGCGCGGCCCGCACGACGCGTTCCAGGTTTGACCCCAGGTGCAGCTTGGCAAAGTCGGCATGGCTGCCGCGCTTGCCGATGATCAGGACACGGGCCTCGTCCTCGACCTCGCGGACGGCTTCCAGCAGGTCGCCATTGCGCAGGCGCGTATGGACGTCCGGGATGCCGGCGGCTTCCAGGCGCGCTTTCGCTCCATCGACAATCAGGCGTCCGGCCTCGCGGGCGAGGCGTGCGCCTTCCTCGTCATGTTTCGTCAGTTTTTCCAGCAGTTCGGAGCGTGCGCCGAGGGTCAGGTTGCCCGACAGGTTCATCGGGCCTGACCGTCCGGGGCGGTGGTCGACGACGTGCAGCAGGTCGATGCCCAGGCCGGTCTTTTCCGACACCCAGGCGGCGTGGTCGCAGGCGCTCTGGGCGTAGGGCGAGTCGTCAATCAGCGTGATGATCCGGTCCATGCTCATGCTCCTAATGTCCTGCCGGACGGTCTGCGGCGTCCTTGCGGTCGTGTTCGCCGAGGCGGTCGACAATGGTTTCGCTGGCTTCGTTCATGCCGACCAGGTCCACAGATACACCCTCGCGGCGGAATTTCAGCACGATCAGGTCGATCGCCTGAACGCTGGAAATGTCCCAGATGTGCGCGGCGCTGAGGTCGATGGTGACGTGCTCGAGCGCCTCCTTGAAGTCGAAGGCCTTGGTGAAGGATTCGGTCGAGGCGAAGAAGACCTGGCCGGTCACGACATAGGTGCGTTTGCGCTCGTCCCCGGACAGGGTCGAGGTGACGGTGAAGATCCGGGAGATCTTCCACGCGAAGAAGATGCCTGACAGGAAGACGCCGATCAGCACGCCGATGGCGAGGTTGTGGGTCACCAGAACCCCGGCGACCGTGGCCAGCATCACCGCGCTGGACGAGAGCGGGTGCGACCGCAGATTCTTCACCGACGACCACGAGAAGGTGCCGATCGAGACCATGATCATGATGGCGACGAGCGCCGGCATCGGGATGACGGCGATCCAGTCGCCCAGCACCAGGATCATGAAGAGGAGGAAGACTCCGGCAGCGAAGGTCGACAGGCGGCCCCGGCCGCCGGATTTCACATTGATCATCGACTGGCCGATCATCGCGCACCCGGCCATGCCGCCGAGGAAGCCGGTGACGATGTTGGCGGTGCCCTGACCGACGCATTCGCGGTTGCGGTCGCTGGGCGTGTCGGTCAGGTCGTCGACGATCTGCTGGGTCAGGAGCGATTCCAGCAGGCCGACCGCTGCCACCGCTGCCGAATAGGGCAGGATGATCATCAGCGTGTCGAGATTGAAGGGTATGTCCGGGATCAGGAAGGCCGGCAGGGTGTCGGGCAGTTCGCCCATGTCGCCGACGGTGCGCACATCCCAGCCGAAGACCAGCGTCAGCGCGGTCAGGATCAGGATGCAGACCAGGGGCGAGGGGATGATCTTCGTGATCCGCGGCAGGGTGTAGATGATGCCGAGCCCGGCCGCGACCAGCACATAGGTCAGCCAGGTCACGCCGATCAGTTCGGGCAGCTGGGCGAGGAAGATCAGGATCGCCAGCGCATTGACGAAGCCGGTCAGCACCGAGCGCGACACGAAGCGCATCAGGTTGCCGAGCTTGAGCATGCCAGCGCCGATCTGCAGCACACCGGCCAGCACTGTCGCAGCGAGGAGGTATTCAAGCCCGTGATCGCGCACCAGCGTGACCATCAGCACGGCGGTCGCGGCGGTGGCTGCCGAGATCATGCCCGGACGCCCGCCGGTGAAAGCGATGATCACGGCGATGGAGAAGGAGGCGTAGAGGCCGATCTTGGGGTCGACACCGGCGATGATCGAAAAAGCGATGGCTTCCGGGATCAGCGCCAGCGCGACGACCAGGCCGGCGAGCAGGTCGCCACGGATATTTCCGAACCACTCGGTGCGGATGCGGGTGAAGTCGAGCGCGTCGAGGCGGAGGGCGTTCATGGGTGTCGTTCCGGTGACCAGCGGGCGCGGCGGAGGCGGACCCCTCCCTGCGCATCAGGCGCTGGCCCTATCAGAGCCGGGGCGATCTGCAAACCGCTCCGCGCGACAGGCCGCCATGCACGGGCGCAGGCCGTATCGGGCAACGGCCTGACTCTGCGGCATTGACTCTTCGCTTCGGCTGAGGATTCATGGCGTGAACAAAACCGGAACATAAAGCCCGTGAAGGATGCCCCCGTCCATACGCCAGACCTGCGCCTTGTCTCGCCTTTCACCCGGCCGGGCGAGGCCGGGGAGACACCGGCGACCGAAGGCGATGATGCGGTTTTCCCCGCGGGACGCCCGGAACTGACCGAGGTGTTCGCGGCGGGCGGGGATGCCGGGGCCATCGGCTTCACGCTCGCGCAATTGCCGGCCGGAAAGCCCTTGCTGTGGGTGCAGGACCGGTTGAGCGGCCTTGAAACCGGGCGGCCGCACGGGGCGGGTCTGAAACGCTTCGGCGTCGATCCCGACAGGCTGGTTCTGGTGTGTGCCCGCGATGCGGGCGATGTGCTGTGGACGATGGAAGAGGGTCTGAAATGCGCGTCTCTGGGCGGTGTGATCGGCGAGGTGTGGGGCACGCCCCGCGTGCTCGACTTCACGGCGTCGAAGCGCCTGGCGCTGCGCGCGGACCGCACCGGTATTCCCGTCACCCTGCTGCGCTTTTGCGCGCCCGAAGACCTGTCCGCAGCGCGGCGGCGCTGGCGGATTGCCTCGCTGCCGTCTGCCCCGCATCCCCACGATCCGCGCGCGCCGGGGCGGCCGCGCTGGCGGGCCGAACTGTTCCGGGCGCGCGACCGCAGTCCGGGCGTGTGGGAGGCGGAATATGACGGCGCGGCGCATCGTCTCCATCTGGTTGCCCCGCTTCCCGATCCAGCGCTGGCGACGCCGCTCCGCCGGGCCGGAGGCGGGTGAGGAAGACACCCCGCTCGTCCTGTCGGCGCCGGGCCCGCACGGGCCGGTCATCCGCGACCTCAACCAGGCGGCGGTGCGCGAAGGGCTGCATCGCGGCGGCCGGGTGACGGATGCGAAAAGCCGTGTGCCCGAACTGATCGTTGCGGAGGCTGATCCTGCCGCCGATGCGGCGGACCTTGAACGCCTGGCCGCCTGGTGCCGGCGCTGGTGTCCGTGGACGCGCGCCGATGGCGAGGACGGCCTGCTGCTCGACACGACGGGATCGGACCATTTGCGCGGCGGTGAGGCGGCGATGCTCGCCGAGATGCTGCAGACCCTGGCCGCTGCCGGGCTGACGGCGCGGCTGGCTGTGGCTCCGACCCTCGGTACGGCCTGGGCGCTGGCCCGCCATGCGCCGGGTGTGATGACGCTGTGCAAACCGGGCGAGACGCAGCAGGCGTTCGCGGCCCTGCCGCCGCAGGCGCTGCGGCTCGACGGCGAGACGGCGCTGCTTCTCAACCGGTTGGGGCTGAAGACGATCGGTGCGCTCGCTGCCGTTCCGCGCGAGGCGCTGATGCGCCGCTTCCGCAGCCGCAAGGCAGAGTGGCGCAATCCGGTCATCCGGCTCGACCAGGCCTTCGGGCAGCTCAGTGAGCCGCTTCATCCCGACCTGCCGGAGAAACCGATGCGGGCGCTGAAACGGCTCGTCGAACCGGTGGGCGGCGTCGACAATGTCACCGTCATCGTGAACGCCCTGCTGGACGATCTGTGCCCGGAACTGGAGCGGCAGGGGGCGGGCGCACGCAAGCTGCGCCTGACCGGCTACCGCACCGATGGCGGGACATCCTCCGTATACGTGGCGGTGAGCCGCGCCAGCCGGGAAGCGGATCATCTCGCGAAGCTGTTCGCGCACCGGATCGACCGGCTCGACTGCGGCTATGGCTTTGATGCGATGACGCTGGACGTGGTGGCGTCCGACCTGATGGACAGCGAGGCGCAGGACCTGGAGGGCAAGCGCGCGGCGTCGGTGGATGTCACCCGCCTGGTCGACCGGCTGACGGCGCGGCTGGGACCGGAGGCGGTGCTGAAACCGGCGGCGCGGGGCAGTCACCTGCCCGAGCGCAGCGAGGCGTATGTCTTTGCCGGACAGGTTGAGACCGCCATGCCGGATTGCCCGCAGAAGGCCCGGCCGCTGCGCCTCCTGAACTGGCCGCAGGAAGCGCAGGTGCTCTATGCCGTGCCGGAGGGTCCGCCCGCACGGCTGGTGTGGCAGCGGCGGACCCGGCGGCTGGTGCGCAGCGAAGGGCCCGAGCGGATCGCGCCGGAATGGTGGCGCGAGAAATCGACGACGCGCCTGCGCGACTACTACCGCGTCGAGGACGAGACAGGCCGGCGGTACTGGATCTACCGGGAGGGCCTGCCGGATGACGGGCGGGGCGGGTCGCCGCGCTGGTTCGTGCATGGGCTGGATGCCTGATGCCGGACGCTCCGCTCACTCCGGGAAAACGCCGGCTGTCCCTGCCCGAGGACGTCACACCCAATCCGCGCGCGGATTATGTCGAGCTGGGGGTGACGTCGTGCTTCTCCTTCCTGCGCGGCGCATCGGACGCGAGCGACCTGGTGCTGGCGGCATGGGCGCTGGGCTATGACGCCATCGGGATTGCCGACCGCAACACGATGGCGGGCGTGGTCCGCCTGCATACCGAGGCGAGGACCGCCAAGCTGCGTCCCGTCATCGGCGTTCGGCTGGATCTGCTTGATGCACCCTCCCTTTATGTCTGGGCGAGGACACGCGCAGGCTATGGACGGATCTGCTCGCTGCTCTCGGCAGGAAAGATGCGCACGGCTGACGGTGAGTGGCAGGCCAAGGGCGCGTGCGACCTGACGCTGGCGATGGCCGCCGAATGGCTGGGCCGGGAAGAGGGCGTCGTCCTGGCCGCCATTCCGGGCGAGGACATCGACGGTTTCGCCGCCAACCTGCCGCGCCTGACCGCGGTCCTGCCGGGCTTGAGCCACCTCACGGCCAGCCATCTCTACCGGGGCGACGACCGGGCCCGGATCAACCGGCTGGCGGCGCTGGCGCGGGCGCATGGCCTCAGGCTGCTGGCGACAAATGAGGTCCATTACCACGCGCCGGAACGCCGCCCCTTGCAGGACGTGATGACCTGCATCCGGGAGAAGACGACGATTTTCGAGGCGGGCACACGGCTGGACGCCAATGCCGAACGCTATCTGAAAAGCCCCGAGGCGATGGCGCGCCTGTTCGCCGACTGGCCCGAGGCCATCACCGAGACGCGGCGGGTCGCCGATGCGTGCGGCTTCTGCCTGTCGGAGCTGCGCTATGAGTATCCGCAGGAGACCGTCCCGGAGGGCAAGAGCGCGCAAGCCTGGCTGACGGAGCTGACCTGGCAGGGTGCGCGGGACCGCTATCCCGGCGGCGTGGGCGAGAAGGTGAGGGGGCTTCTGGACAAGGAGTTGTCGCTGATCGCCAAGCTCGATATCGCGCAATATTTCCTGACCATCCACGACATCGTTGATTATGCGCGCAGCATCGGAATCCTGTGCCAGGGGCGCGGTTCGGCGGCGAACAGCGCGGTCTGCTATTGCCTGAAAATCACTTCGGTCGACCCGGCCCAGCACGAATTGCTGTTCGAGCGCTTCATCTCCGAAGAGCGGGTCGAACCGCCCGATATCGATGTCGATTTCGAGCATGAGCGGCGCGAGGAGGTGATCCAGCACATCTACGAGAAATACGGCCGCGCCCGCGCGGGGCTGTGCGCCACCGTCATCCACTACCGTCCGCGCATGGCGATCCGCGAAGTCGGCAAGGTGATGGGCCTGTCCGAAGACGTGACCAGTGCGCTGGCGAAGACCGTTTGGGGCAGCTGGGGCAGCTCGTCGGACGATTTGAAGACCGAGCAGGCCGGGCTCGACATGAGCGATCCGCATTTGCGGCGTACCTTGCAGCTGGCCGATCAACTGATCGGCATGCCGCGCCACCTGTCCCAGCATGTGGGCGGCTTCATCCTGACCCAGAACCCGCTGACCGAAACGGTGCCAATCGGCAATGGCGCGATGGCCGACCGCAGTTTCATCGAGTGGGACAAGGACGACATCGAGGCGCTGGGGATATTCAAGATGGATGTGCTGGCGCTCGGGATGCTGACTTGTATCCGCAAATGCTTCGACCTGATCGACGCGCATTACGGCGAGCGCTGGACGCTGGCGACGGTCCCGCAGGAAGACCCCGCCGTCTACGACATGCTGTGCAGGGGCGACTCGCTGGGGGTGTTTCAGGTCGAGAGCCGGGCGCAGATGAACATGCTGCCGCGCCTCAGGCCGCAGACTTTCTACGACCTGGTGATCGAGGTCGCGATCGTGCGCCCCGGACCAATCCAGGGCGACATGGTTCACCCCTTTCTGCGCCGTCGCCAGGGCAAGGAGGCGACGCTCTACCCCTCGCCGGGCCCCGGGCATGACCCCGACGAGTTGAAGAAGATTCTCGGGCGGACGCTGGGTGTGCCGATCTTCCAGGAACAGGCGATGAAGATCGCCCTCGTCGCGGCCCGGTTTTCGACCGCCGAGGCGAACCAGCTGCGCAAGGCGATGGCGACCTTCCGGTCGAAGGGACAGGTCAGCGCACACAAGGAGAAGATGGTCGGGCGGATGGTGGCGCGCGGCTATGATCCGGACTTTGCGGCGCGCTGCTTTTCCCAGATCGAGGGGTTCGGCGAGTACGGATTTCCCGAAAGCCACGCCGCCAGCTTCGCGCACCTCGTTTACATTTCCAGCTGGCTGAAATGCCATTATCCGGCGGCCTTCGCAGCGGCGCTGCTGAATGCCCAGCCGATGGGCTTTTACGCCCCGGCGCAGATCGTGCGCGATGCACGCGAACACGGCGTGACCGTGCTGGAAGCCGATGTGAACTATTCCGACTGGGACAATGTGCTGGAGCCGCGCGAGGGTGCGAGCGCCGGCAAGGAAAAGGGCTTCGCCCTGCGGCTCGGGCTGCGCCAGGTGGACGGGTTGGCCAGCGAGGACGGGGCGCGGCTGATGGCGGCGCGCGGGCATCCTTACGAGACGGTCGAGGCGTTGCGCAGCCGCGCCCGGGTCAGCGCACGCGGGATCGAGCTGATCGCGTCCGCGGACGGGTTCCGGTCGATCGGCAAGGACCGGCGGGCCGCGCTGTGGGATGCCCGCGCGATCAAGAATGCGCCGGACCTGCCGCTGTTCACGCATGGAGAGACGGCCGACGAGGGCGCCGACATCCCTGTGCCGCTGCCCGCCATGCCGCTCAGCGAACATGTCATCGCCGATTACCAGACGCTGGCATTGTCGCTGAAAGGTCACCCGATGCGTTTCCTGCGCGCCGACTATGCGGGACGGGGTTTCACCCCGGCGGCGGACCTGAAACGCTTGCGGACGGGGCGGCGGGTTTCGGTATCGGGACTGGTGCTGATCCGCCAGCGGCCGGGGAGCGCCAGCGGGGTGGTCTTCATCACGCTCGAGGACGAGACCGGGGTCGTCAACCTGGTGGTCTGGCCGGACATGATGAAGCGTTTCCGGTCGACAGTGATGGGCGCGCGGCTGATGGCGGTCGAAGGCTCGGTCCAGTCGGAAGACAATGTCATCCACGTGGTGGCACGGTCATTGTCGGATGAAACCAGCCTGCTTGCCCATTTGTCGGATGATTTGATGAAGCCTCGCCTGGCCCCGGCCGACCATGGGGTCAATCCGCTGCCCGGCCACGCCCAGCGCCATCCCCGCAATGTCCGGGTGATCCCCAAGAGCCGGGATTTTCACTAGCAGCCGTCGCCGCTTTCATCCTCATCAGGGCGCTTGTCAGGGTCCGCGGAATCGACGCGCCGCAACAAGAGCAGGCTGAGCAGGTTGATGACGCAGAGCACGATGGCGATGTTGAACCGGCCCATACCGGTCGCCAGACCGATGGCGCCGGCATTCCAGATGCTGGCCGCCGTCGCGAGACCGTAGACGCTGGTGCCGTGTTTCAGGATCGCGCCGCCACCGATGAAGCCGATGCCGGTGATGACGCCCTGGATGATGCGCGCATCGGCGTCGGGATGCCCCTCCGTGATCGGGCGCAGGATCAGCGCGATACCGCATGCGGCCATCGCCACGATGGGCAGGGTGCGAAAGCCGTTATGCCTCTTTCCATAGCCCCGCTCCCACGCGATCGGGAGCGCAAGCACGAAGGCAGCGACAATCGCGATGCCGTCGCGGATCAGGATGTCGAGATCGAGATTCAGGGATTCCATCACTTCCTCAAACGTCTGCTCCGCAAACCCGGTTCCTCAAATCCTGCCTGAAACAACCCACCTGCACCAAAACCTTGGGTTTTAATGCGATGGTAATCGCGCACAGGTAGCATTCGTTCTTGTCGCACACTGGGGTGGAGGGAATGATGGCTCAACGACAGAATTTCCGGAACGCATTCACCGCGTCGCAGACGGGCGTCAGCGCCCTGGAATTCGCGATCATCGCGCCTGTGGCGATCCTGCTCTTCTTCGGTCTGATCGCCTACGGGCTGGTGTTCGCGCTGCACCTGGAGCTGCAGCATCTCGTCGCGGAAACCGGGCGGGCCACGATACCGGGGCTGGAACCCACCGAACGCCGCCAGCTAGCGGAGACCGAATTTCACGGTCGCTCCGGGCGCTATCCCTTCCTGGACGCTACCGCCGCCCGGCTGGAGGTCGAGGATGACGGGCGCGCCACCATCGTGCGCGTTCTCTATGACCCCTCCGACAGCCCGGCCTATCTGATGAGCGGGCTGATCCCGCTTCCCGACGTGCCTTTCGTCTATGAGCAGACCATCACGAATGGGGGCCGGTGATGCGCAATTTTCTTCGCGACCAGTCCGGGTCGAGCCTGCCGCTGCACGCGGCCTTTCTCGCGGTCGGCACGATCCTGCTCGGCGGCATTCTCAATTCCGGCATGAGCTATCTGGAAGACCGCCGGATGCAGGCCCTCGCCGATCTCATCGCCCTGGTTTCGGTCCGCGACCAGGACTACTCAGCCGACCTGGCGCGCGAGATCATCACCGACCAGGGCCGCGAGGCGCGCCTCTATGACCCGGTAATGATCCCCGGTCAGTACACGCCGGATCCGCGTCTGCAGCCGGAAGACCGGTTTACCCCCGGTGCGCGGCCCTACAACTCGGTGCGTGTGTTGCTGCACGCCAGCGGTGACACGGCCGAGACACGCGGCCGGTTGCTGGCGCGAGCTGCGGCGGCGCGCGAGGACCGCATCAGCTATGCGATCGGGTCACGGCTGATCCGGATCGAGGACGGGGTCAGCGGCGCCCTGCTGCAAGGGTTGCTGGGGCTCGACACCGCGGTAACGGTCGCCGACTACAATGCGCTCGCAGCGGTCCGGATCGAGTCCTTCACCTTTCTGGACCAGGTCTCTGCTGTACGCGGTATCGAAGTGGCCAGCTTCGACGAATTGCTGCGTCTCGACCTGCCCCCGCAAACCATCATCGAGGCCGTGGTCCGATCCGCCGATGCGGCCTCGCAGCCGGCCCTGCGGTCGCTGAGCCGGTCCATCCGCCTGCCATCCCGGCGTATCGCGATGTCGCAGATTGCTGCGTTCGACGCCGAACTGGAGCGAGCAATGACGAATGGCGGCGGCATCCGGTTGTCGGCCCTGGACCTGATCACGGCGTCAGCCCTGGTCGCGCAGGATGGCCGCCAGGTGGGGGTTGATCTCGATGCGCGGCTCGCCCGGGTCCAACTCGAGATCGGAGAGGACGTTCAGTCTCCCCCGCTGGATTCGGCTGGACGGCCCGGGTCGCGTGCCGAGACTCGCCAGATCGGATTGCTGGTGGAAACAGCGGGTGGCCTGCAGGCGACGCGGCTGCGTCTTGAAGCGGCGCAGGCCGAGGCCGAAGTGCTTCGTGTCACCTGCACTGGCGGGCGCGATGTCGAGGCCGAATTCCTCGTGGAAACGTCTCCGGCGCAGTTGATGATCGATGCAGGCGGGCTGTTGTCCCGCCCGATCATCGTCGATCTCGGCAGAGGCGAGCGCCAAAGGATAACAATGACACGCGCCGACATCGACAGCGGCAGGCCGGTCAGGGTGTCGAGCGGTGCCAGCCTCAGCGCAGATCTGCCCGGCCTGTCGCTAACCCTGCGGCCGCTGATCGCTAACGTGGAGGCGTTGCTGAACGATGCCGGGCTGCACCTGGGCGAAGCCGATCTCTTTTTGCGGGACGCGTCTTGCGGTCACGCCTTCCTGGTCGAGTGAGGAGAGGAAAAGCCGACCAGGCTCGTCTGGGCGAGGTCGCCCTCATTCTTCGCGACGACACTGAAACTCGCGTCATTCTCCAGGATCACCCAGCGGACCTGCGACAGGTCGGCGATCCCGTTCTCGCGAACGGCGGCCCGGATCTCGCCCTCGGTGATCCGTTCGGCGCGCATCGCCGAGCGGCAATACCCGTTGTCATAAAGGATTGAAGGTGACGACTTGATGAGGTCCTCGATCCACTGGAAGCGGGCAGCACCCAGCGTGAACAGGAATTGCAGCAGCATCAGGAGACCGATGGCGCAGAAGGCCTCGAACAGCGTGACATCCTCCAGGACGACGGCCGATCCGACCAGTGATCCCATCGCCACGGTGACGATCCAGTCGAAATTGTTCATCTGGGAGGTCGAGCGCTTGCCGCTCAATCGGATGAAGACAATCACGCCGAGGTAAAGCAACGGCGCGCTGATCGCCATCGACACGATATTCGCCCAACCGTCGAAGAAAATGTCCTGCATTGTCAAACTCCCTCTCGCTTTCGGAACGGGACAGGCAGGCGATGCGTTCCCCCGTCATGCGTGAAGCCCGGACTCCCTCATGACGGAGATCGGTGATCCGCTCGGTATCGGCCGCTCGGACATCGAGGCTCTGGCTGCCTTTTCGCGCCTTGGCGCGGCGCTCCTGTGTGGCGGGTTGATCGGGCTCGACCGGGAATTGCACCGCCGTCCGGCCGGACTGCGCACCCACATGCTGGTCGCGCTCGCATCGGCCCTGTTCACCATACTGACCTTCGAGATTGTCGCCAGCGTGGTCACGCGCGGCTCGGCGATGAGCGTCGACCCGATCCGTGTCGTGGAGGCGCTGACGGCCGGCGTCGCCTTCCTCGCCGCCGGAACGATCCTTGTGAACAAGGGTGATGTGAAGGGGCTGACCACGGGCGCCAGCCTGTGGCTGGCAGGTGCCGCGGGGTTGGCGACCGGCATGGGGCTTTACTGGCTCGCCTATGCCGTGACGGTCTCGGCGCTGGTCGTCCTGGTTGTCATCGAGGGGGCGAAGCTCGCGATCGCCAACTGGACGCGGCGCTGGCGCAAAAGGCCTGACGACTAGCCGCCGACGATTTCCCCGCCATTGGGATGCAGCACCTGGCCGGTCATGTAGGAGGAATCCGCGCAGGCCAGGAACAGATGGCACGAGGCCACCTCATTGGGCTGTCCGGCGCGGCCGAGCGGCTGGTCACCACCAAAGTCCGCGACCTCGTCAGCCTCGAACGTTGCCGCAATCAGCGGCGTCCAGATCGGACCCGGCGCCACGCCATTCACGCGGATGCCCTTGTCGGCACCATATTGCGCCAGCGACCGGGTGAAGGCCGTGATCGCGCCCTTGGTGGATGCGTAGTCGATCAAATGGTGGCTGCCGCGATAGCCGGTGACCGAGGTCGTGTTGACGATGGCCGCGCCCTTCTTCATCCGCTTCATCGACGCCTGGGCCATGTAGAAATAGCCGAACATGTTGGTCTCAAAGGTCTCCCGCAGCTGTTTGGGCGGGATGGCCTCGAAGTCGTCCGTCGGATGCTGCTCGGCGGCGTTGTTGACGAGAATGTCGAGCCGCCCGAACTTGTCCACGGTCCGGCCGACGGCATCGGCGCAAAATTTCGGATCGGCCACATCCCCGGATATCAGCAGGGCCTCGAACCCCTCATCCTCGACCGCCTTCTTCGTGGCCTTCGCGTCGCCGTGCTCGTCGAGATAGACAATGGCGACCTTCGCGCCTTCACGGGCAAACAGCACGGCGCAGGCGCGGCCGATGCCACTGTCGCCACCGGTGATGATCGCGACCTTGTCCTTCAGGCGACCCGAGCCGGGAAATCGCGGCTCGTAATCGGGCGCAGGCTTCAACTTGCTTTCGAGTCCGGGTTGGCGGTCCTGGTGCTGGGCTGGGCGTTCGGACATGGGATTACTCCATTGCAACGGCGCCGAGACGGGCCTTGGTCAGGGATTGGCGAAGTTGGCGGTATCCGTCCCAGGGATCGGATTTCAGCTGTCTTAGACGGGCGCTGATGGTGGTCAGCGAGTACTGGTTCGCCGCGTCGATGTGTGCCAACTCGTCCCAGGATACGGGCGTGGCCACGGGTGCGCCGGCGCGGGCGCGCGGCGAATAGGGGGCAATCGCGGTTGCTCCGCGCTCATTGCGCAGCCAGTCGATGAAAATCTTGCCCTTGCGTTTGGCCTTGGACGCGACAGCGACGTAGCGATCCGGGTCGGCTGCGGCGAGCCGGCTCGCGAGGCCTTTGGAGAAGGCCTTCACCTCGTCCCAGGAATTGCGCCGCTCGATCGGCACGATGACGTGGATGCCCTTGCCGCCTGTGAGCAGCGGGAAACTGGCCAATCCCAGGGCGTCGAGGACATCACGAAGTTCACGGGCCGACCGTTTCAGGTCCGCGAAGTCGTATCCCTCGTCCGGATCGAGGTCGAAGACGATGCGTTCCGGCCGCTCGATCTTGTCGGCGCGCGAACCCCAGACATGCAGTTCCAGCCCGCCGATCTGGGCGGCGCCCACCAGGCCCGCCGCTTCGGTGATGCGCAAATAATCGGCCTTGCCGCCATCCTTCTCGCGGATGGAAACAGTGAGCAGTGCGTCAGGGGTCGAAGCGTTGTGATGCTTCTGGAAGAAGCATTCCCCCTCCCGTCCCGACGGGCAACGCACCAGGCTGAGGGGGCGATCCTTCACATGTTCCAGAATGTGCCCGGCGTGCGCGGCATAGTATTCTGCGAGGGCGCGCTTTGTCGTTCCCTGATCAGGAAACAAGACCCGGTCAGGGTGGGTCAGCTTCACGTCGCAGATCCGGGATCCTTCCGCCGCACCCTGCGCAGGCTTTCTGTCCATCTTGACCTCGCCGGCAGTCTTGTCCTCGCGCAGGCCCAGAAAGCTCGGATGGCGCAGCAGGCCGTCGGGCGTGCGCTCGGTATAGGCGATCTGGGCCACGAGTTCGGGGGTCAGCCAGACGGCACCGCGCCGGGCGTCAGCAGGAAGGCGGGTGACTGACGGCGTCTTGCGTTCAAGGCGAGCCATCCGATCCGACAGGCTGTCGAGCTGGGTATCGCTGAACCCGGTCCCGACCCGGCCGCGATAGGCCAGGCTGTCGCCATCGTATTCACCCAGCAGCAGGGATGCGAAAGGCCGTCCGCGTTTGTCGGACTTGCGGTAGCCGATGACGACGAATTCGTCATTGCCGATGCATTTGGACTTGATCCAGGCATGACCGCGACCGGAGCGGTAAGGCGCGTCGCGCCGTTTCGAGATAATCCCTTCAAGGTGAAGGGCGCAGGCCTTCTCGATGACCTTCTCGCCCTTGCCTTCGATGTGATCGGAATATCGGACAGGCCCGTCATCTGTGCCGATGAGCGTCTTCAGCGCCGTCTTGCGCACGGCAAGGGGCTCGTCCTTCAGATCGTCACCGTTCAACGACAACAGGTCGAAGGCGAAGTAGGCCAGAGTAACGCCGCTCTCTTCGGCTCCCTGCAAGGCCGAGAAATTCGAGCGGCCGTCATCTTCGATCGCCACAAGTTCGCCGTCGATGGCGGCGCTGTCGGCTTTCAGGCCGGCGAGAGCGTCGGCGATGACGGGGTATTTCGCGGTCCAGTCCTTTCCATTGCGGGTGATCAACCGAACCTTGCCACCGCCGATCAGCGCCTGGATGCGGTAACCGTCATACTTGACCTCGTGGAGCCAGTCGGCGCCCTCGGGGGGCGCATCGTCCAACGTTGCGAGCTGGGGCTTGGTGAATGCCGGGGGCTTTGTGGCCTTGCCCGCCGCTTTGCGCGCCGTCCGGCCTCCCGTCCGGGATTTTCGATAGTCCTTGCCGGCCTTGTAGCGCTGACCTTCCCGGGAGATGGCGTCCAGATCGCGGCCAGTTTCGATGCTCTCGGTCCACTCCTTCGTGGGGTCAATTGTCTCGTCCGCCTCGTCGTCACTTTCCTTGACCAGCAACCAGTTCTCGCGCTTTTCGCCCTTGTTCCGCATACGGATCAAGGCAAATCCGCCCTTCAGGCGCTCGCCCTTCAATCTGAATTTCAGGGCGCCTTTTTTCAGTCCTTCCTCGGGGTCTTCTGTGGGTTCCCACTCACCGCGATCCCAAAGCATCACCGTGCCGGCGCCATAACCTTTCGGGATGACCCCCTCGAAGTCGGCGTATTCGACCGGGTGATCCTCGGTACGAACGGCGAGACGCTTGTCCGACGGCGTGAGGCTGGGACCTTTCGTGACCGCCCAGCTTTTCAGCACGCCGTCGAGTTCGAGCCGGAAGTCATAATGCAGGCGTGTGGCTGCATGTTTCTGGATCAGGTAGCGCCGGCCCTTGCGGCGGACGCGTTTACCCTCCGGTTCGGGCGTGGACGCGAAATCGCGCTTGGCCTTGTACTCCTTCAGCAGGTTTTCTGATCTGGCCACGGATCAACCTGCCTTCTTGCGACCGCCCGAGGACTTCGACTTCGAGGCGGATTTCGACTTCGACGGCGTTTTCTTCGATCCCTTCGCGACGCTTTTTTTCAGCGCCTCCATGAGGTCGATGACCTGCCCACCGGATTGGCGGGCCTGACCTTCGTCGACGTCGGAGACCGTACCGGTCTTGCGCTTTTCCTCGATCAGGTCGCGCAGGGCATTCGTATACTCGGACTTGAATTTCTCCGCCTCGAAAGGCGCGGTCTTCCGGTCGATCAGCTCGCCTGCCAGTTCGAGCATTTCCTTGTCGAGCTTCGCATCCGGGATCAGATCGAAGACCTGGTCGCTTTCGCGGATCTCCTCGGCATAGCGCAGGGTTTCAAGCAGCAGGCCTTCACCGCAGGGCTTGATGGCCACGATGTAGTCGCGGCCCCGCACCGCCATCTGGCCGAGAGCGACGCGTTTGGCCTTGCGCAGGGCCTCGCGGATCACGGCAAAGCCTTGCGCAGCCACCTCGTCGCCCACGGGAATGACGTAATAGGGCTTCTCGAAATAGCGCGGATCGATCTCGCCATACTCGACGAACTGGACAAGTTCGATGGTTCGCCGGGTTTCCAGCTTGATGTCGTCGATCTCGTCAGGGTCCAGGATGACATACTCATCCTTCCCGGTGGCGTAGCCCTTCACGATATCGTCGGTATCCACCGGGCCGACGCCCGGAGCGATTTTCTGGTAGCGGATTCGCTTGCCGGTCGGCTTGTGGATCTGGTGCAGGCTGAGCGAGCTCGCCAGCGTAGTCGCCGAGTAAAGCTCGACGCCGATGGTGACGAGCGAGAGCCTGAGATAGCCCTTCCAGTATGCGCGTGCGGGCATGTCTCTGCCTCCGGTGGGTTCGGCGATTCAACACGCGCCCCGCGTCGGGGTTCCAATTCCCGCGCTGCCGCGCGGCTGTCCTGCCCCGTGAATCTCGGAACAGACCGCGGTCTGAGCGGTTGGCTTAACAAGCCACCGGAGCATCCCATGACCCACACACTGAAAATCGCCGCGCTGTGCGGAAGCCTGCGGGAGGCCTCGCTCAATCGCGCCATGCTGAACGCGGCGGCCGACCTGGCTCCCGACGGTATGGAGGTGACGGTCCACCGCCTGAATGACACTCCCGCCTTCAACGAAGAGTTCGAAGCGGAAGGCTGGCCCGCGCCCGTCAAGACGCTGCGAGACGCGATCGAGGCCGCCGACGGCGTCATTTTCGGCACGCCGGAATACAATTTCTCGGTGCCGGGGGTCTTGAAGAACGCCATTGACTGGCTGTCCCGGCCTGCGGGAAAGGCCCCGCTTTTCCGCAAGCCCTGCGCCATCATGGGGGCCAGCCAGGGCGCGTTCGGCACGATCCGGGCGCAAATGCACCTGCGGGAAATCTGTCACTACAACGCCATGCCGACGCTCGCGAAGCCTGAAATCCTCATCATGAAGGCCGGCGACAAGTTCAAGGACGGCGCGCTGACGGATGAGATGACACGCGGTCTCATCAAGGACGCCATGACGAATCTGGCCGCAATGATCCACACCGAAAAAGGAGATGCCCAATGACCAAGGATGTTGAACAGAAACAGGGATCGAAGGGATTGCGGCAGGATGGGCTGGAGAGCCCGGAGTATCTGGGCGAGACCTCTGGTTCGCAAAATTCCAAGGCGGGCGGCAACCTCGCCCGGAAGGTTGGCACCAGGGACGAAATGAAGCGTGCGAAGGAGCGTCCCGGCGGTGCAACGCGTGTGCGCAAGGCGGACGAGAAAGACGGCAGCTAGTCCGCCATCGCGCCCCGCCGCGGCGAGAGTAGGGAAGGCCTTCGCCGTCCCTCAGCCCGCAACAAACAGGATTCCCGCGATTGCGGCGCTCATCAGGTTTGACAGCGTCCCCGCTGCCACCGCCCGCAAACCGAAGCGGGCAATATCGCCCATCCGGTCGGGGATCAGGCTGCCGAGGCCGCCCAAGAGGATGCCGACCGAGGACAGGTTCGCGAAACCGCACAACGCAAAGGTCAGGATGGCCAATGTGCGCGGGCTGAACTGGTCTTCGGCGCCCGTCAGGGTCAGGTAGGCCACAAATTCGTTGAGAATGATCTTCTCGCCAAGGATGGCCCCGGCGGCCTGGGCCTCTGCCCACGGAATGGAGAGGACATACATCAGGGGCGCAAAGACCCAGCCCAGAATGGACTGAATGGTCAGCCCCTCGATCCCGATCAGTCCGGCAGCACCGCCCAGAAGCCCGTTCATCAAAGCGATCAGCGAGACAAAGGCGATCAGCATCGCGCCGACATTGAGCGCCAGATTCATCCCGTCCTTGGCGCCGATCGCTGCCGCCATGATGACGTTGGAATGCTTGTCCTGCGGGAGCTTGATCTGGATCAGGTCCTGCGCCTCTGTGTCATCCTTGGAATCCGGCATGATCAGCTTGGCCATCAGCAGACCCCCTGGCGCCGACATGAAGGAGGCGGCCAGCAGGTATTCGACGGGAATGCCCATCTGCGCGTATGCGGCCAGCACCGATCCCGCGACCGAAGCAAGGCCGGACGTCATCACGGCGAACAGCTGGGGCTGGGTCAGGCCCATCAAATACGGGCGGACGACCAGCGGCGCTTCGGTCTGGCCGACGAAGATATTGGCAGAGGCGTTCAGCGATTCGACCCGCCCCGTACCCAGCACCCAGTGCAGGACTCGGCCGAGCCCGGCCACGACCCATTGCATCACGCCGATATAGTAGAGCACCGACATCAGTGAGGCGAAAAAGACGATGACGGGCAGGACGACGACCGCGAAAATGACGCCATTCTCCTCGATCGAGGCGAGCGGTCCGAACACCATCGAAATGCCGGCCTGCGAATAGGCGAGGAGCTGCGTGATGCCCGATGACATTGCGTCAATCACCGCGCGGCCCCACGGCAAATGCATCACCAGCACCGCAATGCCGACCTGGACCGCGAATGCAGACAGGACGATCCGCAGGCTGATGGCCCGGCGATTGGTCGACAGCGCGACCGCAATCGCGAACAGGACAATGACGCCGAAAATTCCGCTGACCGATTCAGGCATGTAAGGCGTCCCCGCAATGACCCTGCCCAATCGCCTAGTGCAGCCGCGACGCCGGTGCAAGCGCCGCAGCGAATGACGCTGGCCGCACCGCGTGATGGCGCTAAAGTGCGCGGCGAGGGGCGGGTATGGACACCAGTGACACCGACATACTGGACGCCGTGGTCGTCGGTGCAGGCTTTGGCGGCTTGTTCGCGGCCATCCGTCTGAAGCAGTCCGGCTACCGGTTCCTGCTTCTGGAGCAGGCCCCGGAGGTCGGCGGGACGTGGTGGTGGAACACCTATCCCGGCCTCGCCTGCGATATCCCCGCCCACTTCTACTGCTATTCATTCGCGCCCAACCCCGAGTGGAGTTCGGCCTATCCACCGGGCGGGGAAATCCGGCGTTATCTGGACGACGTTACCGACCGGTTCGCGCTGCGCAGCCTTATCCGCTTCAACACGCGCGTTCGCGCCTGCCGCTGGGACGCCGCCGCGCGTGTCTGGAGGGTCGAAACGGAGACGGGCGCGACGATCCGCGCCCGCCATGTCATCCAGGCGACCGGGGGGCTGCATGAACCGAACTGGCCTGACATTCCCGGCCGGGACGGGTTTGACGGTCCTGTGCTGCACACGGCGCGCTGGGAACAGACGCTGACCTTCGAGGACCGGCGCGTGGCCGTCATCGGCAGTGCTGCGAGCGCAGTCCAGCTGGCCCCGGCGCTGGCGCGGCAAGGCGCGAAGGTGACGCTGTTCCAGCGCACGGCAAACTACATCACCGAGCGAGGAAACCACGTCTATGGCCGGCGAACCCGTGCTCTGCTGCGGCGGTTTCCGTGGCTCATGGGCGTGTGGCGCCAGTTCATTTTCCAGCGGCTTGATACGCTGGTTTACCCCATCGTCCGGCGGGCCTCCGGTTTCGGACGCCTTGTCCGCGGCAGGGTGCTGAAGGGCATGCGGCGGCGGGTTCGTGACCCCGGACTGCAGGCCGCACTGACACCGTCCTATGCGCTCGGCTGCAAACGCATGCTGATTTCCGACGACTTTTATCCCGCACTCGACCGGGGGGAGGTGCGCCTTTTCGCATCGGCCGTCGAACGGATCGAAGGCAACACAATCCTCGCTGCCAATGGCGAGCGTTGCGACGCTGATGTGCTGGTCTTTGCCACCGGATATGACATCGGGGCGCAGCTGCGCGCACTGCCGGTTTCGGGACGGGACGGTCGGGTCCTGCAGGAAGAATGGGCCGAGATCGCCGAGGCGCATCGCGGGACGGCGGTGGCCGGGTTTCCCAATTACTGGATATTGACCGGACCCAATACCGGGGTGGGGACAACTTCGGTGATCTTCATGATCGAAACCCATGTCGACTACATCGTGCGCGCGATGGCGCGCGCTGGGTCCGGAACCATCGAGGTCAGGCCCGAAGCGCAGGCGCGCTACAATGCGGATATCCAGGCCAGGCTGGCGGAAACGGTCTGGACGACCGGGGGCTGCGACAGCTGGTACAAGCGCCCTGACGGCCGGATCGAGACACTTTATCCGGGCAATGCTGCGGATTTCCGGCGCATGCTGAAGCATGTGCAGACCGAGGAATACGCGCTGACGCCGGCCTAGGTGAACGCCGCTTCGCGCTCGTCGGTCACGGGCTTTCGGCGGGTCGCCAGCCAGTCTCCGAACTGGACGGGGACGCCGATTGCGATTCCGCCGACCAGGATTGCGATCCGGGTCCAGTCGAGCGCGGTCAGGCCGCCCCCGCCCGCCAGCTTGTCCAACAGGGACAGCAGCATCGCGGCCGGGGAAAAGCCCATGTCCTGATCGCCAAAACCGGCCAGACCCATGACGTGATTGAGGCCGGTTGCCGCGAGCACGGCTCCGGCGATGGGGGTGGCGATCATCACCGCGCGGGCGGGATAGCGCAGCGCCGCGGCTGCGGCCAGGCCACCGATAACCAGCCCGAGAATGGCCGGCATGCCGATCAGCCACAATGCGCCAAAGACCAGCCCCCCGGCGAGCCCGGCCCCGTAGAGCGGAGTCAGGAGGATGGACAGCGAACCCGCGACCAGCCCGGCAACCACGGCGCCGGTCCAGCCTGTCTCGGCCTGGAAGGCGATCAGACCGGCGATTACGGCGCCGGACACTGCCGACAGGAGCGGGGCGAGACGGCGGCCCAGGAAAACCAGCAGCATGCCGAGTCCGCCCCCGGCCAAAGCCATGGCGAGCGTCGGCCCGCCCCAATAGGGACGCACCCAGTCCTGGATTGCGTACCAGGCATCAAAAACCGGCGCGGCGCCATCCATCCCGCAACCTCCCTTGAGGCGCGCGATGCAAGGGCCGGGCCGGACTTACCGGGCGACGTCTCGGGCCAGAACGAGGGCACGGCCTTCGGCGATCAAGGTGCCGTCGGCGGTGGTGCAGGTCGTCTTCAGGTCGACGAGGTGTTTTTCAGGGCGCAGGCGCGTGATCTCGACGCGGGCGGTCAGGGCCTCGCCGAGCGGCGCGGCCGCGAGATAGGCGGTTTCCTGCTTCAGATAATTGGTGCCCTGACCGGGCAGCTCAACCCCGAGCAGATGGGAGAATAGGGCGTGGACAAGGGGCTCCGGCACAATCGTTGCCGCCGGACTTGTCCCCGCCAACGCGGCCAGCTCTGCGACTTCCGCAACGGTGAAGGTGCGCGTGATTTCGGCAGATTGGCCGAGTTTCATTTCACCATCTCCGCATGGCCTTCGACCACGATTTCACCCGTCTTCATGGCCTTCAGAGCGATCTTCTTGCGATCATCCCGGTCTTCGATGATTTCGGCGGTGAAGGTGACGGTCTCGCCGGCATAGGTCGGGGCCGGAAACACCACGTCCTGACGCGCCTGCCGCCAACCGGGTGCGAGCCGGTCGCACAGAGCGCGAAGAACCGAACACAAGAGGGCACCATGCGCGACGGTTTTTCCAAACCGCGTGCGGGCCGAAAAATCCGGATCGACATGGATCGGGTTGTCATCGCCGGACAGTGCCGCGAAGGCATCGAAGTCGGCCTGCGTGAAGGTGCGTTCGATCGAGGCGGAGGTCACGAAGCCACTCCGGGTCCGGGCAACAGGTGCTTTTGTACCTTTCCGGCGGCGGTGCGGGGGAAGTCCACGGCGAAAACCCAGTGGCGCGGCACCTTGTAGGCCGCCAGGTGGCTGCGGCACCACGCGGCCAGGCCGGCGCCGTCGGCTGACTTGCCCTGACGCAGGATGACATGCGCGCAGCCCACCTCTCCCCACTTGTCGTCGGGGTGTCCGGTGATGGCGGCTTCGAGCACGGCGGGGTGACGGGCCAGGACGTTCTCGACCTCGGCCGGATAGACGTTCTCGCCGCCGGAAATATACATCTCCTTGATGCGGCCCGCGACGAAGACGAAGCCGTCCGGATCCTGGTGGCCGAGATCACCGCTTTTCAGCCAGCCGTCAGCGGTAAAGAGTTTCGCGGTCTCTTCGGGACGATTCCAGTAGCCGGGGGTCAGGCCGGGGCCGTGAAACTGGATCTCGCCGGTTTCGCCGGCGGGCAGAGGATCCCCATCGGGCGTGGCGATGCGGGCTTCGGTCAACAGCCAGGTCCGGCCGACCGAGCCGATTTTGTCCAGGGCATTTTCGGGGTCCGAGAGAAAGGCGGTCGGGCCGGTCTCGGTCATGCCGAAACCATTGCAGACGACCGCGCCCCTGTCCGCGAAGGTCTGCACCAGGATGTCGGGAAGCGGGGCTCCGCCGCAGGCCCAGTGACGCACCCTGGTCAGGTCGGTTGTCCCGAAATCGGGATGCAGGGTGAGTTCCCGGTAGACGGCCGGGACGCCGATGAAAACGTCCATCTTTCCCGCATTGACGAGGGCGAGAAGCTGACCGGGATCAAAGCCGGGGAGGATGTAGTTGGTACCGCCTGCGAACAGCACCGGCAGGGTGTGCAGATTGATCCCGGCCGTGTGGAACAGGGGCAGGAAGTTGAGGGTGGAATCGGTCCCGCGAAGGCCGATGGCCTGCGTGATGTTGATGAAGTTCACCAGCGCCATGGCGTAGGTCTGGATCACGCCTTTTGGCCGACCGGTCGTTCCCGATGTGTAGATCAGATACCAGGTCTCGTCGGACGGCCATTCGCTGCGGCCGGCATGGGGTTCGCACGCATCGCGCTGCGTGGCGTAATCGTCATCAAGACCGATCAGGACGGGTGCGCGTTCTGCGGCTGCGGCGCAAGCCCGGTCCGCGTCTTCGGCGCCAAACAGGACGAGCCTGGCTTCGCAGTCGGCGATCAGCGGGGCGATCTCGGCGGCGGGCATGCGCCAGTTGAGCGGCACCAGGATGGCGCCGATGCGCGCGCAGGCGAACAGGATTTCGAAAAACTCCACCCGGTTGCGGCAGAGGATGCCCACCCGGTCTCCGTAGGCGATCCCGTGGGCGGCCAGCAGGGTTGCCGCGCGGCTGGCGCGGTCGTCCAGCGCGGCAAAGCTGAGCGTGGTCCCCGACACCGGATCGATGAAGGCGGCGCGGTCCGGAGCCAGCGCGGCGCGGCGGGCGAGCAGATCGGTCACGAAGCGCATCAGCCCGCCTTTCGGCCGGATTCGACAAAGGTGGTCATGCGGTCCCGGGTTTCGGGGCGAATGACATGGCGCAGGAAGGCTTGCCGCTCGGCTTCCAGGCCTTCCGCGAGGCGCACCGGGTCAAGCCCGCAGTCGCGCCGTGCCTGAAGGATCACTTCGGGATCGAGCCAGCGGGCTGCCCCGGCCTCGGCGCAGGCCGCCGGCATCAGATCGGCTGGCGGCAGAAGGCGGTCGGCCAGGCCGATGCGGTGCAATTGTTTTGCATCGAGACGCGCGTCGGACGCGATCCATCCTGCCGCTCGCGCGGCACCAATCCGCAGCGGAAGGAGGGCCGTCCACCCGCCGTCGGGCGCGAAGCCGATAGACGCGTAATAGGGCTGGGCGAAGGCGTGTTCGCAGATCAGAACCCGGTCGGCAGCCAGCACGAACCCCATCGATCCGCCCGTCACCGGACCATTGACTGCGGCGATGACGGTGCCGGGATGATCGCGCAGCGTCAGAAGGATGTCGTTCAGCGCACCGACCATTTCCGACGCGTATTGCCGCAAGGTCTGGCTGTCACCGGCGTGGTCGAGGAAGCCTGCGATGTCGCCCCCTGTCGAGAAGGCGCGGCCCTGTCCGGTCAGGACCAGCGGTCCTCCGGATTTTGCGGCCTCGGCGAGCGCCGCTGCCAGATCGTCGAGCAAGGCCGGGATGATCGCGTTGCCGCGCGACGGCCGGTTGAGCGTGACGTAATTGACGCCGTCCCGATGTTCGAACAGCGCCAGAACGGGGGGGCGGGCATGTGTCACGGGGTCATGCCTTCCGTGATCAGCGCGGCGGCTTCGGCAGCGATCTCCTCGCTCGAACGGCTGTCGTCCCAGATGCCGTATTTCAGGCCGAGGAAGGTGTTCATGCCCATCAGCGCCCAGGCCCGCACTTCGGCGTCGCCGGGCGTGATCTCGCCGCGCTTAACAGCCCCGGTCAGGTTGCGGCGATAACCGTCGACGAAGGTGTCGTAGTAATTGCGGTATGCGTCCGGGGCGACGAATTGGGACTCCATGACGATTCGGTGCAAATCGCGGTGCGCGCGGACCAGATCGATATAGACCATGATGCCGAGACGCTCGGCCTCGAGCCGGTTTGACGCATCGACCACACGCTCGGCCAGCCAGCTTCGCGTAGTGCGTCCCATGTGCTCGACAAGCGCGCGGAAAATCTCGTCCTTGGAATCGAAATATACGTAGAAGGTGCCCAGCGCGACCTTGGCCCGGCGGGTGATTTCGCCAATCGAGGTGGAATGGAATCCGTTCTCTCCGAACTCGCGTTCCGCCGCATCCAGCAGCTTCGCGCGCGTCCGTTCTCCCCGTGCTGTTTTCGGCCCCTTAAGCGGAGCCTGTTCTATCGAAGTTGACATCTGATTCACTTTTCACAAAATGGTGACAAGCACAATATCGCACAAAAGGGTCCGCAAGCGACCCTGGCGATACGGGGAGGACAGAAGTTTTGGCGCAGGCAGATGCCCTGAGCGATTCCGGCCGCGTGGACCGGCTGGGCGTCCCGCTTCGCGACGGGGCTCTCATGTCCGTGGCGGTCAGCGGCACCGGTCCCGATCTTCTGCTGGTACACGGCTGGAGCGCGCATGCCGGATTCTTCGATTCCATCCGAACCCGGCTCGATCAATCCTTTCGTGTCATTGCCCCTGACCTGCGCGGTCACGGTCAATCAGCGCCCGGCTCGGCGCCGCTCACCATCGACCAGCTTGCCGACGACATGGGCGTCCTGGCCCATGCGCTCGACTTGCAGGACGCCGTCGCGCTCGGCTGGTCGATGGGGGCGACAGTGCTCTGGCGCCATCTCGCCGAACACGGGAGCAACCGGTTTTCGGGGCTGATCGTCGAGGACATGAGCCCGCGCATTCTCAACGACCACGCCTGGGTGCTCGGGATGACGAACGGTCTCGACGCGCAATCGTCGAAGCGCGCCACCGAGATCATGCGCGCCGACTGGGCCGCTTATGCGAGCGCCTTTGCGCCGCGCATGTTCGCCCGGGAATCCCTGACGCGCTGCGGTGACATCGCGGCCTGGGCCGCCCGGGAGATCGCAGCCTGCGACGGTGCCGTGATGGCCGACCTTTGGACATCCATGGCCGCCGAAGACTCGCGGCCCTTCCTGACAGAACTGAAGCTTCCCGTCCGCGTCATTCACGGCGCGATGAGCGAAGCCTACAGCCCGGAGACGAGCCGGTTCCTCGTCGAGACTCTGCCGGACGCCGAACTCGTCACTTTCACGCGTTCCGGACATGCGCCGCACCTGGAAGAAGCCGAACGCTTCGCAGATGCCGTCGCCGAATTCGCCCGCCGGGTGCAGCCGCCGGGCGTCCATAACCCAAACAATTCCGAGGGGAGTAATCCATGACCACCACACGCAAACTGACCCTGCACGCAACGCTGTTGTCCAGCGTTGCCGCAGCCGCACTCGTTGCCGTGCCCGGTGCCATCGCACAGGAAGCCCAGGCCACGAGCGCGCCGTCCGACGTCATCACCGTGACCGCCCGCCGCCGCGAGGAATCGCTGCAGGACGTGCCGGTCGCGATCACTGCCGTGAGCGGTGCCGAGCTGGAAACCATCGGCGCGCAGGACATCCTGTCCATCGCGCAGCTGGCGCCGAGTGTCACGCTTGAAGCCTCGCGCGGCACCAACTCGACCCTGACCGCCTTCATCCGCGGTGTCGGCCAGCAGGACCCGGTGTCCGGCTTTGAATCAGGCGTCGGCATCTATGTCGACGACGTCTATCTGAACCGTCCGCAAGGCGCTGTGCTCGACATCTTCGACGTTGAGCGCATCGAAGTGCTGCGCGGACCGCAGGGCACGCTCTATGGCCGCAACACGGTTGGCGGCGCGATCAAATACGTGACCGCTCGCATTGATCCGGACCAGCCGACCGCTTCGCTTCGCCTCAATGGCGGCAGCTATGGCCAGCTGGACCTGATCGGCACGGCCTCGGCCCCGATCGGCGACACCTTCCGTGTCGGCATGGCACTGGCCCGCCTGACCCGCGACGGCTTTGGTACCAATCTGACGACCGGTGCCGACAACTATAACAAGGACGTCCTGGCCGGCCGGATCTCGCTCGAATTCGAACCGAACGACCAGTTCCTGATGCGCCTGTCGGCTGACCGGGTGGAAGACAATTCCAACCCGCGCGGCGGTCACCGCCTGATCCCGGGCCGCCTGTCCGGCGCTCCGGTTCTGGACGATGTCTATGATACGCGCGGCGGCCTGAATGTTGTGCAGCAATCGGTCGAGGCGCAGGGCGTCTCGCTGTCGATGGAGTATCGCTTCAACGACAACTGGACGGTCCGCAACATCCTGGCTTACCGCGACGATGAATCGGTCACGCCGATCGATTTCGACGCGCTGCCGTCCGCCGATGTCGACGTGCCGGCGATCTACACCAACGACCAGTTCTCCGAAGAATTCCAGCTGCTCTATGAGGGCGACCGGGTCGCCGGGATGATGGGCATCTACTACCTGGATGCCAATTCCACGACCGTGTTCGACGTGCTGCTGGGCACGACGGGAACGCTCATCGGACTGCCGGGTCTTAATGCGCAGACCTTCGGCGATGTGGGCACCAACACCTGGGCGATTTTCGGCGATTTCTCCTACGATATCGGTCCGCGCACCACGATCTCGGTCGGTGGCCGCTATACCCATGACGAACGGAATTCCACCGTTCTTCGCCGGACCTATATCGGCGGCTTCTCCGACAATTTCGGCGGCAACCCGACCCTGATCGCGACGACGTCGAACTTCACCGGGTCGAACGAGTGGGACGATTTCAGCCCGCGCGCCTCGATCACCTTCGAACCGAATGACGAGAACACGGTCTACGCGTCCTACAGCCAGGGCTTCAAAGGCGGCGGTTTCGACCCGCGCGGCCAGACGACGGCCACGCCGGACTTCAACCAGGACGGCACGATCTCGCAGGATGAAATCTTCCGCTTCATGTCCTTCGATCCGGAAACGGTATCGACCTATGAAGTCGGCTGGCGTGTTCAGACCGGACGCTATCGTCATGCCGTGACGGTCTTCCATTCGGAATACTCGGACGTTCAAATCCCGGGTTCGGTCGGTGTCGACACCAATGGCGACGGCATCAATGACACCTTCACCGGCGTCACGACCAATGCCGCCTCGGCGAAGATCACCGGCATCGAGTTTGAAGGCGCAGCGACGCTGTTCCAGGACGTGTTCGGTCCCGGCGATGCGGTCAACGCGACCTGGGCGCTCGGCTATCTCGATGGTCACTACGGCCAGTTCATCAGCGGACTGGGTGTGGACATCTCCGACCAGGTCCAGATCCAGAACACACCGCGCACCACGGCCAATGCAACGCTGTCCTACGAGACACCGGTCTTTGGCGGAATGCTGACGACGCTGGGGCAGGTCGCCTATCGCAGCGACTCCAGCCAGTTCGAGATCCCGTTCGCGCGTCTCGACCAGGAAGCTTTCGCTCTCTGGAATGCCAGCGTGGTCTGGGACTCGGCAGATGGCCGCTGGCAGGCGGGCGTGCATGGCCGCAACCTGACCGACGAACGCTACCGGGTGTCGGGCTATGACTTCGTCAACAACACCACGTTGGCGCCGGAGCTGGGTCTCGAGGGAACGCTGACGGCCTGGTACGGCGATCCGCGGACCTACACCGCGACCATCGCCTACCGCTACTAGACGCTGGGGGAACGCGTCTGGAACCCGGCCGGGAAACGCTCTAGGGCTTTCCCGGCCGGTGCCGTTTTGAGATTCGGGGAGGATCGCATGCGCCTGATCTGGATATGCGTGGCATTGCTCGCCCTGGCCGCCGGCGTGGCTGCCTGGTTTTTCACCCGGCCCGCACCGGAGCCGGCGCCTGCAATCGACTCGCCCTACTGGACCGAGAGTGACCAGCTCGTCGAGGTGGGCGGACGCCAGGTCCGGGTCCGCATCACCGGGCCGCGCACCGCCCAGCCCATCGTGCTGGTTCACGGCTTTTCGGTCTCGCTCGAAAGCTGGGATGCGTGGGCCGAGGGCCTCTCCGCCGACTACCGGGTCATCCGGATGGATTTGCCGGGGCACGGCCTGACCGGGCCTGACCCCGACCAGCGCTACACCGTGCCCGACACGGCGGCCTTCATCGGCGAGACGATGGACACGCTCGATATCGACCATGCCGTGCTGGGCGGCAATTCGCTGGGCGGCCTCGCGGCCTGGCGGTTTGCAGCGGACCATCCGGACCGCGTGGACGCTTTGGTCCTGGTGTCGCCGGGCGGATATTCGATCAATGGCGTGACCGAGGAACCGGCGGCAATCCCGTTGCCCGTGTCCTTCTATCTGCGCAGTGCCCCGGAAACGATGGTCTCGGGGGCGACATCAAACCTCTATGGCGACGTCTCGCGCATGGATCCGGCCGTGCCTGCGCGTATCCACGCGCTGATGGCGGGCAATGGCGATGCCTATGTGCAGCGGCTTGAAGTCTTCACCCTGCCGGATCCGGCACCCGATCTGGAACGCATTTCGGTGCCGACCCTGATCCTTCACGGCGAGATGGACCGGATGATCCCGGTTGACCATTCCCGCCGCATGGCGGAAGCGATCCCGGACGCCCGCCTGATAACCTATGACGATCTTGGACATATCGCGCACGAGGAAGACCCGGAACGTACGCTGGTCGATGTTCGCGGCTTTCTCGACGAGGTTCTGTAGATGACCGATACCGCCACTGCGACGCCGAACCCGGCCGAGAACAGGAATTACCGCTATGTGGTGATGTTCCTCCTCTTTCTGGTCTATGCGTTCAACTTCCTCGACCGCCAGATCATCTCCATCCTGGCGATTCCGATCAAAGACGAGCTGGGGCTGAGCGACCGGCAGCTGGGCGTGCTGGGCGGCATCGCCTTTGCCTTCCTCTATTCGACGCTGGGCGTCCCGATTGCGTGGCTCGCCGACCGGGCCAGCCGAACCTGGATCATCACGGTGTCGCTGACGCTCTGGAGCGGCTTCACGGCGCTGTCGGGCTTTGCCACCAGCTTCTGGCACCTGTTCGGTGCCCGCGTGGGCGTCGGGATCGGCGAGGCCGGCGGCGTGGCGCCGTCCTATTCGCTCATCGCCGACTATTTCCCGCCCAAGAGCCGGGCGCGCGCGCTCGCATTCTACTCTCTGGGCATCCCGATCGGTTCGGCCTTTGGCGTCATTGCCGGGGCGCAGATCGCCGGCGGCGCGGTCAGCGATGCACTCGACTGGCGGGCAGCGTTCATCATCGTCGGCGTGCTCGGCCTGATCATCGCGCCGATCTTCAAGCTCGTGGTGCGCGAGCCAGTGCGCGGCGGGCTGGATACCAATCCGATCGATCCTGCCATCAAGAAGCCCAGCTTCTTCAAGGTGCTGTCGGTACTCAGCAAGAAGCCGTCTTTCTGGTTCCTGACCTTCGGCGCGGCCTCGTCCTCCATGATGGGTTACGGGGTCTTCTTCTGGCTGCCGTCCTTCTTCGCGCGCAGCTTCGATCTCGACATCATCCAGACCGGCTGGCTGTTCGGCACGGTGCTGTTCATCGGCGGCACGGCGGGCATCGTGCTGGGCGGTTTCCTCAGTGACTGGCTCGGCAAGCGTTCGGTCTCGGCCTATGCGCGGGTGCCGGGCATTGCCTTCCTGTTCACGACGCCGCTCTACATCGCCGGGGTGCTCGCCCCGACGCCGATCCTGTCGCTGATCCTGTTCCTGATCCCGACGGCGCTGGGCCTGGCCTGGCTTGGACCGGCCCTGTCGGCGTTCCAGAACCTTGTCCCTGCCTCGATGCGGACAACGGCCTCGTCCATCTTCCTGCTGATCAACAACCTGATCGGCATTGCCGGCGGCATCTATGTGCTGGGTGAATTCTCGACCCTGCTGACCCCGGCCTTCGGCGATGACGCGCTGCGCTACTCGATCATCCTGGGGTCGCTGATCTACCTAGTCGCCGGGACGCTGTTCCTGATGGCCTCGCGGCGGCTGGAAAAGGACTGGGAAGGCTAAGCAAATTTTCATGCAGCCCGCCATCGCGCGCGACGCGGTGGCGGGCTAACGTCCAGCGGACTATCCGGGGGAGGATCGCATGAAAACGCTGGCGGGATTTGTTGCAGCTCTGGTTCTGGCAGGCATGGCGGGGGCGCAGGCGCCGTCGCCATTCGAGGCCCGCCACGATCCGGCCATTCCGTCGGCAAGCGAATTCCTCAGGCACGATTTCGGCACCGAGATCACGCCGTCGGACGACGCCATCGACTATTTGCGAGCGCTCGAAGCGGCGGCACCCGATCGCATCCGGGTGTTCGACTATGCTGAAAGCTGGGAAGGGCGGACGCTGGCTTATGCGGTCATCGCGCGTCCCGACATCCTGGCCGATCTCGACGCGGTTCGCGCCCGGCTGTCCAGCCTGTCCGACCCACGCGGCGCAAGCGACGCCGAACTTGACCGCCTGGTGACCGAGACCCCGCCGGTCGTGTGGTTGTCCTACGGCGTGCATGGCGACGAGATTTCCTCGACCGATGCCGGATTGCGTACCGCCTATCACCTGCTGTCGGCGCAGAATGACCCGGTCGTGGCGTCCATCCTGGACAACACGATCGTCATCATCGACCCGGTCCAGAACCCGGACGGACGCGCACGCTTCGTCAGCAGTTTCCAGCAGGCGCGCGGCCTTGAAGCCGACTCGAACCGTTATTCGGTCGAGCACGACCAGCCCTGGCCCGGCGGCCGCTTCAATCACTACCTGTTCGACATGAACCGGGACTGGTTCGCGATGAGCCAGCCCGAAACGGTCGGGCGGGTCGAGGCGATGCTTCAATGGCATCCGGTGGTCGTCGTCGATGCGCACGAAATGGGCGGTGACTCGACCTATTTCTTTGCCCCGTCCGCCGAACCCTTCAATCCCCACATCATCGAAAGCCAGCGCCGGGCGCAGGACCTGATCGGGCGCAATCACGCAGGCTGGTTTGACCGTTTCGGCATCCCCTACTTCACGCGCGAAGTCTTCGACGCCTTCTATCCGGGCTATGGCGACATGTGGCCGACCCTGCATGGCGCGGTGGCGATGACCTACGAACAGGCCTCGGCGCGCGGCCTGGTCTGGCGGCGGCGCGACGGATCGGACCTGAGCTATGGCGACGGGGTTGACCAGCACTTCCTCGCCAGCCTGTCGACGGCGCAGGTGGTGGCTGAAAACCGCGAGCGTTTCGTGCGCGACCGTCTGGCCTTCCGCCAAAGTGCGATCAGCGAACGCAGCGGTGCGCGCGCGATGATGCTCGACCGCTCTGGCAATCGCTGGGGTGCCGAGCGGCTGGCGCGCCTCATCGCCCGCCAGGGTATCGAGGTGTCAGCGATCGATGGAAGTTTCCAGGCCTGCGGCGCGCGGTTCCGCAACGGGGCCTATCTGGTCCGGTTCGACCAGCCCTCCGGGCGGTTGGCGCGGACGCTCCTGGAAGCGGACACACGCCTGCCGGACGCCTTCATGGAAGAACAGGAATCGCGCCGCGCGCGCGGGCTCGACCACGAGCTCTACGATGTGACGGCCTGGTCCTTGCCGCTGATGTTCGACGTGCGGGCCACGCCGTGTTCGGCGCTTCCGCCCAATGCTGGCGAAGCCTTCGATCCGGACACCGCCATCCCCGGCGGAGTGGTCGGTGACGCGGCCTTTGGCTACGCCATCCCCTGGAACGATGCCGGGCAGGCCCTGCTCGTCTCGCGCCTGCTGCGTGAAGGCGTCGCCATGCGCACGACCGATACACCTTTCGTGGTCGGGGACCGGACCTTCCCGCGCGGCAGCGTGGTGGTGCCGCGTCATGGGGCCGCCGACGGGTTTGACGCCCTGGTGCGGCAGACCGCGCAGGACACGGGCGCAATCGCCATTGGCCTCGCGTCCAGCTGGGTCGATGACGGGCCCAATCTGGGCAGTGGCAATTTCTCGGGAATGGTGGCACCGCGCATCGCGATGGCGTGGGGGGACGGCACCGCGCCGACCTCTGCCGGTGCGGCGCGCTATGTGCTGGAGCAGCGCTATGGCCTGCCGGTATCGATCATCCGGACGGCACGGCTTCGCAGCGCTGACCTGTCACGCTTTGACGTCCTGATCCTGCCGGAGTCCGGCGGGTCCGGATATTCCGGCGAGTTGGGTGACAGCGGCGCGCAGGCGCTGACCCGCTTCGTCAGTGGCGGTGGCGTGCTGATTGGTTTGGGTGACGCGACACGCTGGATGGCATCATCGAGCGTCGATTTGTTGCCGGTCCAGCGCGAACGCGCCGCCGATGCGATCCCGCCCGATGGTGCAGAGGGACCCGTCATACCGGGCCGGATCATCGCCGACGAGGGCGAGCTTCTGGCCGCCGAACAACCGCGCAATGCGATGCCGGAATCCTCGCCGGGTGCCCTGTTGCGCATCACCGCGAACGCGGATGCGTGGATGTCGGCGGGTTATGATGACGGGGCGTATGCCCTCGTGACCGGGTCGGACATCTATTCCACCGTACCGCTGGACGAGTTGACCACGGCGCTGCGGTTTGCCGGGCCGAGCGACGTCGTCGGTGGCGGCTATCTGTGGGAGGAAAACCGCGCCCAGATCGCGTTCAAGCCTTTCGTCGTCTCGCGGCGTTCGGGCAGCGGCTATGTCATCGCCTTCACGCAGGACCCGACGACGCGCGCCTACCAGGAAGGGCTCGACCTGACACTGCTGAATGCCGTTCTGCTGGGACCGGCGCATGCGTCACCGCTGAGGTGAGCCATTCGCGGCATGCCGTGACCGCTCACCCCACCCCGCTCCCGTCCTTCTGACGAGGGCCGCTCGCGTCCCTCCCCCTCAAGGGGAGGGAGGGTGGTTCAGCCCTCCCCCTTGAGGGGAGGGCCGGGAGGCTGAGCGTCAGCCAGCCGACCGGGGTGGGGGTCTCTTTCAGCGAGAACGCGCCGGATCGTTTCGAGCACCTCGGGCAGGTTTGCCTGAAGGTCCGAGTTCCAGAATCGCAACACACGGTAGCCGTTGGCCTCGAGCCAGGCATCGCGCTCGGCGTCTGACCGGCGGCCCTCGACGGAGTTGTGCTGGCCGCCATCCAGTTCGACCACGACGCGGCAAGAATGGCAGGCGAAGTCCACAATGTACGGACCGATGGGGACCTGGCGACGCACGGGAAACCCGTCCTTGCGCCAGCCACGCAACCGATCCCAGAGCCGTTTCTCAGGCTCTGTCGCATTGTTTCGCAAACTCCGGGCGCGATCGCGGTTCATC
>NZMJ01000083.1 GCA_002692855.1 Maricaulis sp. | reverse complement strand
TGTATCTATATCTTTCAGATGCCTCAAAGTACTCTACATCGGCAAAACCATCTTGTAAATATTCTAGTTTTAAAGCAAAAAAGTTTATACAAACCTCACTATCACAACCGTCATCAGAGCTCCAACGTACAAAATGATGTTGATCTGTATAATCTACACCTTCTTGTCTTTTATAATCTATTTCAATTAAATACTCTAAACCTCTAACTTTACCAACTGTAGCAGCATCACTATAGTTTGACTCTGTACCATCGTAAAACGTTTGTGCTTTGTTTTCATAACCAAACCTAGCTATTTTACGAAGACCAACTGTTAAGTTATAATCGTATGGCGTAGATATTGTACTTGTTGACAAGCCATTATCTACAGAAAATACATTAACATCTGACAGTGAGGTACCACCGTTTACAGCCGCATAAAATGTAGAAAACTTTAGTAACGACTGTAAATCTTGACTACAACATTTCTTTGGTGCAGCGCAAGAAACTAAAGTTATTAATAGTAATATAAATAGTTTTTTCATTTATTGTAAGTTTGATTTGTAAAGTCCTTTTCTTTTTCTGTTTTTTTGTCTACTTATAGTAGATCTATATTTCACTCCTCTAGACAACCTTGCTCTTTGTATACCTAAATCCCAAGTGTTCCAGCCAAGCACTAGAGCTATTCTTTGCCAAATNGCATTGTCTTTNTCNAAAGNNGCTCTTATNTTTCTTATTTTNTTNTAAGCNCTAGCNACAGGTANNTTNAANAANCCTTCTANAGTTGAAGTTGCTACTTCATANGTAGGATTATCAATATCTAAATAACCCATNCTTTCTATTTCTNTTCTATTAAATTTATAGCTTTGTGTTGCNGCGTATATTTTTCTAGCNTTAATACCAACNGGNGGTGATAAGTTTAANGCTTCTATAAGTACATAAGCATAATCACCNCTACTACCTTTATCTGANTCTCTTCTAGCTCTTAANGCCATNTTTTTNAACGTTGANACNACACCACCAGCAACACCNGTACCACGTAAAAACGAGTCTAACATACCNTTTAAANCTCTTTGNCCTTTTTGNTTTATATANTCTTCNTCNTCNTCNTCNTCAAACATTAANGCAAACATAGCNGNTTGTAAAGTATAAAATATTAAGTTTTGNACNANNCCNTANTATATTATTCTAGATATNTTTGCTTTCATACTACCTCTGCCGTTAATTAAATCTTGACCAGCTCTTTTAGTTAATCTAGCATACTGCATAGGTGTGTTTTGAAAAGCTAATATTAATCTACCTAAAACAGANGCTTGTTCTTGTGAAATCATATCAGCTCTCGCAGACTGCTGAGTTCTTTCAGCTGTTTCTTGAAAATCTTGAAAAGCTTTTNTCTCAGCTTCTTTTTCTGTCATACCTTCAGCTATGTACTTNTTACGTCNGTTTCTATAAAAACTTGCGCCACCTATTGCTATCGCAAAACTATCAGCTATTTGTGTAGGTAAAAAACCTTTTTGTAATAAATATCTTAACGCTGCNTTTGTTTTNTTTCTACTTTTTGACAAGTGATTTACTAATTCAGAAGCATTTAAATCAGATCGTAAACCTGATCTACGTTCTTTTAAAAAGTTAGAGTTAAATAAAAACGTAAAGTCTGTCCAAAACTGAGTTTGATTNGCAAAAGCTTTTGACGCNGCAAATATATTATTATCTTCCCAGTTTATAAAGTTAACAAAAGATAACTGTTGTAGTAAAGCAGATCGCATGTTAACAAACATAGTTGCTGCTACAGANCCGTTTAACCAGTTCATAAAATCGTTAACCATTTTNTTATCACCAAAACCTCTNTTAGTACCGTTNTCCATACGCCANAATATATCTTCTAAAGCTTGTCTAAAAGGTTTGCCGTATATAGCTTCTATTTTGTTCATATTAGCACCAACAAGTTTTCTACCGTCCCACTTACCAAATATAGTTTCTCTATTTTTCTTAAACTCTGTTAAAAAATCAGCTCTTTTTATTCTGTTAGACTTTTGAAATAAATCATATTTAATATTATCAACTTCCCACTCAACATCTGGCTCTAAATAACCTTCTTTTTGTCTAGATATTTTACTNACNGACATGGCAAACGAAGTTAATTGCTCGTCTTGATTTACTATTTTTAATAAAGCTTTTTTGTCTGTTTCTGATAAACCTGGTATTTTAAAACCAGCCTTATCCCAAAGNTAAACTCTTACAGCGTCTTCTACAGTAAAATCACCATCAAGTACTTTTTCATTTAATCTTTTACGTATTCCTGGTGTACTTTTTACTAGCTCGTTATACTCGCTCATCATAACTTGTCTAGCGTTATTAACAGCTGTTATAGCCTTAGCAAAAGGATCAAGCAAAGCNTCTTTAAAAAACTTTAAAGCTNTTTCGCCTTTAGCNCCTTTAGGTAAAAAGTTGTATATTAAACCTAAAAAGTCTTCTGCAGAAGGTGGTATAAAAAATCTATATTTACCTTTATCAGCACCTCTTCTTCTAGCTTTTGTTTCAGAAAATCTTTTTTCAGAAGATATACCAGACTGCTCTTCTAATATGTCGTTAAACTGTTCNTCATACTTNTNACTTCTTGAAACTTTAGCTTGCTGTACNTTAGATTTTACATCTAACTGATTTAATACNTTTTCTACTTCTTNTACGTTTTGCANCGCATCATCNGCAAAGTATATNTCGTTATAACCTTCTTCTACTTTTTTAGTNATCCAAAGAGCTTTAGCTTCTGCAGTAGAGTTGGCNAAGCCTGTTATATTGTCGTAAGGTATATGTAAACCTACACTATTTAAAAAGTCATATATAGCTCTTTGTGCTTCTGGTGGTCTAGCTGTTAAAATAAACATATCTTCAGTGCCATANTTTTCAGCNAACTTCAAAGCTTTATCAAACAAAGGNCCAACNTTACCTTCAACAACNTCGTTAAACTCACTAAAATCAAAAGTATAACCTCTATTTAANAAATTAACATANTTTTTAGCGTACTCTTCAGCGTTTAAAGTACCTTGTGTGCCATCAGGNGATGTNTANTTTACNTTAGAGTTTGTNGTAGCTAATGTATCGTCAAAATCTAATATGCTAATACCTTTTAAGTTTTCGTTGTAAGTTTTACTTCTAGCTATTTTTGTTGCTTCTTGATAAGATAAAGACTGTGAAACTTTTGGTTTACCAGCCGCTTCAAACTCTTTGCCTATAACTTGATTATTCAAAGCAAAATCTTTATTAACAACTTTTATAGCAGAAGTTCTGCTGTCACCGTGTGTTATATCGTTGTATAGTCTACCTATAGAAGTTTGTAAAACTTCATTAGCATTGTTTATATCTGCCTCTGTATCGTAACTTCTTTGTACTTTAGAGCTTAAACCTGATCTGCTTAACAAATCGTCAAAATCAACATCATCTTTAGTTTTACCTTTTATTATATTAACAACATAGTCATCAAATACTTTATCTATTAAACTGTCCCAGTCTTTTTCAGCGTTATTTTGTAAAACATCTGTTATTTGGCTTAATAAAACGTGATGAGGTTTAGCATGTTCATATGTAGTTAATCTATTTATTTGGTTTGCAGGTATTAAAAGTTTATTATTTTCGTTAATAATGTTTGTAGCTATACCAAATATTTTTGCAGCTTTTCTTGACGGTGAGTTCATGTTTGAACCTAAGTTAAATAGAAACTGCGCAAACATCATTTTATCTTTTTTATTTTCTTTTGAACCATACTTCTTCCAGTTCCATATAAACAAGTACTTTGTAAGATCTCTTGCTAGCTCTGCTTGCTCGTTTAACTCTTGTGTTATTTCGTTGTTTTGTAAGTAGCTTTCTACTACTTCAGCACTTTGATCAGATGTTATTGTTAAACCATATTTTTGTTTTAATTTTGTCTCTGATAAATTAAGCTCAAAAAACCCTTCGTCAACACTATTAACTAACTTTGTAAAGTCTGATGCGCTTGAAACTACAGAGGCTCTAAAACCACCTAGCTCACCATTGTTTACTTTTACTCTAACAAGACCATCACCAACTAAACCTTTATCTGCAATACGACTTGCTTTTCCATATATACCTTTTAACATTATTATATATGATATAGCTTTTCTTTTTTCTAACTTACCAGTTTCAACTTGATTTTTTAAATCTTGAACTATTCGTAGTAAATTAGCTCTACCTCTTTCAACATCAAGCTTAGTAAAAGCGTCAGGTCTAGTTAAATCTGCTTCACCTTCACCATATAAACCTAAAAGCTCATATACATCTTTTGTTTCGTTGTAAGAGTGTAGCTCTTCTTCTACAAACTGTCGTAGCTCTGGTAAAAACCCTTTATTAACAGCATAGTTATTAATCATTGTTCCGTACTTAGTAACTATACCTGTTTTACCAAGCAATGAGTTAGCTAATTTTTGTTGTAATGATAGATTTATTTTATCTCCAAAAGTTTGTTTAAATAATTTTTTAACTTCTCTTCTTAATTCTTTATTGTTTTCATCACCAGGTAAATCTATTATTAAAGCTAACAACTGCTCTTCCATTTGTTTTACACCTGCTAGTATTGTTTTTTGATCAATAGGATTAGCTTCTTTAAAAGCTTTTGACTCTGAAAACTTATTTATACCGTCATCTAAACCAACTCTAACTTTATCGTGTAAATCACCGTTTTTAGCTAAAGCTTGTTTTATACCTTGTGCAGAAACTTTTCTAGCAACTTCAAAAACAATAGCGTTAGCAAAAGCAGACGTGTTTCTATCGCTTCTGTCAGCTTTTTTATCTACTATACCTACTTTTTCAAGATATGCGTTTGTGTCTACAACTGGAAACCTAAAAAATAAATTTACATTATTTATTTTTTCACCTTTGTTATAAAAGCTTTTTAACAATAGTGGCCTAACTTTATTAGATTTTATAGGCTTTTCTTTAGTACCTACAAAAGCTTTTGGTAAACTAGCTACTATATGAAGCTCTGGATTACTACGTATTCTTCTTTGTATAGTTTGTAGCTCGTTAGTACCTTTTTTACTATCAATACGTAAATTAGCCATAAAACTAGCTTTTTTACCTTTTGGTATTAAACCTTTATCTTTGTTCTTTTTGTTTAACCTCCAGTCTAGTTTATCACGATCAATACCGTAATAGTCTGCTATAATAGGAAAAGCGTAAGGTTGTACTTGAGAAAAATCAATATTGCTTAAATCAGGCAAAGTACCGTCTAAATCAGCAAAACCAAGATCTGTTAACTCTTTTAACCACTGCTCTTGCGTTTGACCTTTAGCAGGTCCATTGATTATCATAGATACACCTTTGTTAAAATGGTCTTCTATTTGATCTTGTAACTCTGTACCACCAAGCCTGTTGGCAACGTTTACATCAGGCATTATAGTTTCACTATCACTATATCTTTCTGTCATACCTTGCTCTGTATCTGCTACTTGTCTAGCTTCTTTAGCATCAATACTAACTGTGCCTTCTACTTGACCAGCTGTTTCACCTCTTAATATTTGACCATATCTAAGTGGTAACAACGTATTTAAATATTGACCAAACTCATTTACACTAGCATCGTAAGTTCTAGCAAGATCAACAAGGTTTTCGTAATAACCAGATAAAAACTGATCAAAACTAACTCTTTTACCTTCTTCAAGCTGTGCTATATTAGGGTTGTTTGCTGCAAACTTAGCTAAATTAACAGCTAATGGCAAGTTGTTAGCAACAAGCTCGTCTTGTAAAGCAGGTGAAGCTACTATTTTACCGTTTTTTGTAACACCTTCGTCTAGTATTCTTTGTCTTATTTCAGCGTTTTTTGCAACTATTTTTTGAGTATTGTCGCTTAAATCTAAATCTACTATTAATTTTTCATTTGTATAAACAGACTGACTCATACCTTTAACAGCACCTGTAACTTTTTCTATTAAAGCACCTATTCTAGTTTCTTTTTGTAAACCTTTTCTTTGTTTAGCTTTTAATGATACAGTTGACTGTAATCCTTGCTCTTTAACTTTTTTCAAAGCTTTACTAAATCTACCTCTTTTAGCTTCTCTACTATAATCTTCTATAAAAGCAATTAAATCTCTTACGTCTTTAATTTTAACTGTAACACCAAACTCTCTACCAACTCTTCTTATAACATCAGCAAATCTATTTAAAAAGTTTTTACTAACAGCTGTTCTTCTTAATAATAAAGCTTCTGACATTATTACCATTAACTCATCAGCGTTTTTAGCTGTTATATTTCCATTAGCATAGCTACCAAACTTGTTTATTATGTATCTACTTAAAGCCGGGTTGTTTTTTAATTCTTGCCTTAAAATATATGCTAATCTAGTCATCATTTCTGGGTTGTTAATCATACTTTTTCTTAACATACCGTGAAATAATTCATGATGTACAACTGCAAAATTACCAGACTCTATGGCTTTATCAGAATTAATAACTATAACGTGCTCACCACTAGCATCGTCATAAAATATCATACCTTCTGGGCCTTTTTTAGCTTCAGTATAAGTTGGTATTGTTGCTAACTTTTGATCTTCTAGCTTTCTAAGTTTTTTCGCTACAGATTTTTTTAAGTTACCATTTTTATCGTAATTACTTTTATCAGCTTTTATTTTGTTTTGCTCTTCAGATATAGTTTTATTAACTTGTCTTCTATAAGCGTTTTCAACGTTTCTAAAATCACGAAACTCTTGTTCATTTTGTACTTTTGATACATCAATAACTCTTGCGCCTTCTTTTTGTGCTAAAGCAAAACCATCTGCTAACAACTTTTTACCTATTTGTTCTTTTTTAGCAAAATAATCTGTTTGTTGTATTTCTATATTTAACTGTTCAATTTGAGAATTTAACTCTTGTATTTCTCTACTATGTAATGTAACATCTTTTTTATCAGTTATTTCTTTTTTCTTTTTTATAAGATCATTTTTCTTTATCATTAAATCTACCGTTTCAGTAGTAACAAACTTAGGTGCAACTTTTATAACATCTAGTATATTGCCTATTTCGTTTAAAGCTTTTTGATCTGCGTCTCTTTCTTTTCTTAATACTTTTAAATACTCATTTTCTTCTTTTGAACGTGTTGTTATATTTTCAAGTCTTTTTATCTCAGTATCTACAGGTTGAATACGTTTAACTAAAGAATTATAAAGCTTAGCACCATCATAATAAGTTTCTTGAACAACATAGTCTCTAATAGCTTTATAATCTCTTCTTGCTCTAAAACCACCAGGTATACTTACCATCATTAGAGTACCTAAAATAACCTCGTTTATTTTTGTCATGTCTAAAAGCTCAGAAGATCTATTAGTAACAAAAGACTGTTGTATAATTTCGTTAAGCGCAAAATCTAACGTTTCTTCACCAAGCTCTTTAAATGTATTTTTTAAAAAAGTTTCACCAGCAGTTTTTGCACCAGCTATTCTAGCTTGAGCGCTTAAACTTTTTGCACCTAAACCTTTTAAAGAACTAGCATAAGCTTTTACAGCTGCTCTACCAGACTGAGTACTAAACCATAAATAATCAGGCATTATAGACTGTGATATACCAGTTGCTAAACTCATAAAAGAAGCACCTGCTAAAGCCATTTCACTATTTACACCTTGAGCTTTTAATTCTCCAACGTTTGACAAATAAGTCATACGTGATGTTGCTGCTATTTGATTAAGGTTAATAGCTGCTTTTTGTGTAAATCTATATTTTTTGTGTAAACTGTTAAAAAAGTTTCTATTAAAAGCTACTTTAGAACCAGTGTCATATATGCCAAATAAACTTGATTTATAGCCTAAAGCACCTTTTCTGTTCCAATACTTTATTTGTTTGCCAGTAACTTGTTTTAATTTACCGCTTGCAATTAATGCAGCTCTTTTAGCTAACATCCTTTTAGTAGAACCTGCTAAATTAGCCATATATGTTAGTCCTGGGCCTAAAAACTTACCAATACTGTAAGCGTCAGCTTCATTACTAAACTTTAAAAAACCATCTGGTGAAAAAACAGGATTTGGTACGTTTTCAGAAGCTGGTAAAATATTATTTTTTGATAAGTTTACATATTTAGTTGTTACAAAATCAAGAGCAGAATAAGTTTCTCCTGTAAAAAGATCTTTACCTCTATCAGGACTAATATTAAGCGCGTCTGTAACAAAAGCACCAACAGCAGTACCAATACCAAGTCCTGCAATAATTTTATTTTTTAAACCTACTTCAAGAGCATAGTACTTAGCATAAGCATTTGCTGTTGAAGAAATTACATCAAAAGTTTTACCTAAATCTATTAAACCGTGAGGTCCACCGTAAACTATTGTGTTGTCAAAAGAGTTTCTCAAAGACTCATTAAATTTACTAGAAAAAGTAGCTCTACCTTCATCATCATAAATTATTTCTATTTTATTATCAACAGAGTTAAAAACTCCTTCTGCATGGTTAAAAGATATATTTTCAAAAAAATTATTTGTATTTGTAACAAACTTATCTCTTTCTTCTTTAAATTTACTAGCTTTGTTGTCAAACTTTTTAATATCTTCGTTTATAGCAAGCCTATCTTCATTTACAGCTTCTGTTCTTGTTCGCCAGTTGTTATACTGTTCTTCTTGCTCTTTGTTTTTAAAGTTAGGCACCCAAGTTTCTTTATAACCACTGTAAACATAGTAACCGTTTTGTTTAATTTGCTGCCACTCTTGCTGCAAGTCTTCTACAGCAGAATTATTTTCAGTTACTCTTTCTTCTATAGTTGTTTTATTGTTTAACAAAAGTTTTTCGTCTAACTCAAGAAAATCATTTTGATTATTTAACTCTTCACCTCTTTGTTCTAAAAGCAAGTTTCTTGCTCTAAACATTATACCAGCTCTAATCTTTCTACCTTCAGTGCTTTGATCTAATAAATCTCCACTAACACCAAGAGCACCAGGAACACCTCTAGCGTATTTTTCAGAAACTTGACTATATTCGTCTTGAGTTATTACAGCTAAAATAGCTTCACGCATCGCTTCGGCGTCTTCACCATAATCGTGATCATCACCCATTATACGATTAGCTACTAATAAGCTTTGTTCGTATCTTTCTTTTTTAAAATTATAAAGCTGATCATTTTCACCATCAGGCTCGTTGTTGTTTATAAAGTCTCTGTCTTCTTTATAAGTATTAGCTCTTGGAGAATATTTTTTGTTTTCTTCAATAGCTTCTTTCTTTTCTAAATTTTTAACAGTTGGTCCTACTTGCTCTTGCTCTTGCTCAACTTTTATTTCTTCTTCTTCTACACTAGCTACGTTTATTTTAGGCGCCATAGCTTTAGCTAAGTCTTCATTAACTTGCTCGGTATCTACAGGTGTAGCTTCACTTTTAGGTACTTTATATTTTGTATCGCCAATAGTTATTTCAACAGTTTCTTCTTTTGGCTTTTTTTCAACATCTTGTTTTGTAGGACCTTGACCAGCTTGTTCTATAATCTCTCCTGTAGCAGGATCAACAATAGGTTGAGTGGGTGTAAATATTTCTACTTTTTCTTCTTCTGTTTCTACAGGCGTTTCAACGTCAGTTGTTTTTTTATCAGTTATATTTTCACTTGTTTGATCATCAATAACAAAATCAAATTTAGGCTCTGGAACTTCTCTAATTTTAGGCACTTCTAATTCAGTTTCAGGCACAGGTTTCACTGGTATAGTATCTACAGGTTCTGGCTGAAACTCTTGTTGTTTTTTTCTTTCTATTTCTGCAGCTTGCTCTTCCATTGTAGGTTCATCTGCAGATATTCCTTCAACAGTTTCTTTTTCTTTTTGTTTAGGTTCTAATATTTGCAAATAATTATCNTGATTAACAACAACACCTGTTGAGTCAGAAACAAAAGACATTTCTCTATTTAAAGTTTGAGTATTTAATGGACTTAAATCTTTAAAGTTTGAAATACTATTTTGACCTTTTAAAATAACGGCTTGGTACTCGTCGTTAGTTATATAACCTTTATCAGATATTATATCGTCAATACCGTCTTGTATAACACCAAAAACATAAGCTTTTCTTTGATAAGGGCCTAGCTTGTTTGGATCTTCTATTGCGCTTCTATTTTCATTTGACATAGCAGATCCACCCCAATGTGTTAAAGTAGCAAANCTTTCTTGAGCAANAGGNTCCATAGTTTCTCTATANGGCTCTATTCTCTCTAATATACTATTTTTTACTATATTAAATTGATTAATTTTTGTATCTTCATCATCAGGTAAAGTAACTTGAGAAGCTAACTCNTTTGGATCTTTACCTTCTTTTTTTAACGTACCTACGTCTTTACCTAAAATATCTAAGCTTACTACGTTGTCAATAAAAGATTGATCAAAACCAGCGTTTAATAAACCTTCAGGTGTATTATAAGGTGGTTGGCTAAGATCAACACCAAAACCTATAGTAATACCTGAAGAGTCAGTTCCAGATACTGTATAGCCTTGTGTTCTATAACCTTCCATTTGTTCTAAATGGCTATAATTTTCAAACGCTTTTTGTGACATATTATGATTGTCTTAGTAAATTCAAGTTGTTACCACCTAAGTCTTTCCACTCGCTAGGNTTTGGACCTAATTGTAAGTTTTGTATATAATCTGATTTTTGTAAATATTGTTTCATTTTTGAAACGTCAGAAGGATCGCTTAAATCAAACTGCATCTCTTCGCTACCTATACCTATAGATATAAGTGTTTCTCTTTCNTCTTTTGGCGCTCCTTTCATGTCTATATCTACTAAAATACCTGTGTTTTTAAATTGTTTTTTAAGATCTTCTTTTATACCTCTATAATTCTCAACACCTTTTGCACCCATAGTGTCATCTGTTAAATCATATTTGTTAAATACATTATCAANAAACATATCAGTATACTCTGATACTTTAGCAGCTTTAACAGTTGTTTTATCACCAAATAAATCACCACCAGCGCCCATGAAGTATTTACCCATAGCACCTTGTCTAGCCCTAAACTCATTATTATGCATGTCAGCAAAAGAGTTACCTAGATACGTTGTAAACCTATCCATGTTTTCTTTTTGGTTCATAGGCTCTTTTAAAAAGTCTTTAGCCTCTTCTTTAGTCCACTGAAAATTACCATTTTTATCATAAGCAGGTTTACCTTTGTAAGTTGCTGGATTACCAGTTTGATCATCAAGATAAAATTTCTTATCTAGCCCACCAGTTGCAAACTCATCTGCAAAAGTAATATCACGATCATCAGGTGTTAAATCTCTAAATAGTAAATCTAAATTTTGTTTTGAGCTACCTTTTAAATCTGTTATTGCTTTGCTAGCTTTTGTTTTAGCTTGAGCAGGTGTTAGTAAACTAGTAGCACTTGTAGCATCTTCCATAAAACCAGCGCCTAAACCTAGTATAGCTGTTACACCTTCATCGTACATACCTTGTGGTGTAGGTATGGGTTTATTTTTAGGATCTAAACCACCATAAATAGTACCATCACCCATAGTTATTTGTAGTGTGGAATTATCACCAACATACTCTATTTTTGGCTTTTTACCCATAGAGGTTTCGTCCCAAGAGTCTGGATCACTAACAGCAAGGTTTATTGATCTCATGTGAGTTTTTTCTGCTTTAGTAAACTGATCTGATAACTCGCCAGATAAAGCATCTGGGTTTAAACCAAATCTTATATTTGACAATTTGCTTTGGCCAGCGTCTAAGTTTTTAATTTTACCAGTTAATTGAGCTAATCTATTTTTAGCTTCTA
>NZMJ01000082.1 GCA_002692855.1 Maricaulis sp. | reverse complement strand
ACACACATGGTGTATCCATTTAGAACTCCTAATGAAGAAAGAAGATCTGTCTCCTTTAATTTGCGTTTAGTGCCTAAAGATGCAACCTTAACCACGGATGAACATAAATAAAGTACCCATGGTTCGTATTACTTGGCTTGATGCCAAGGACACAGAAACAGGGTGGCTTCCGATTAAAGATATCATGGAAGCGCCTTTAGCCGTGTGCCAAGAAGTAGGGTACATGGTAGTAAACAATGAAGATAAGATTGTAATTATGAGATCATGGTGTGTTGACAAAGATGATAATCATGGAGGTGGGGCAATAGCAATCCCACGTGGATGGGTAAGAAAAATTGAGTATTTAAAAGTAGAGTATGCAACAAGATAAATTAGCAGACATACACATTTTAGAGGGCGGTGTAGGTAAAAATTTACAATTTACCTCAATGTTAGATGATTTAACTGTTGATAAAAAAATAAATATTATGTCACCTTGGCCTGAGATTTTTAAGTATGATTCTAGGGTTGCTCATTCTTGTGTGCTGCACATACCTCCATTACACGATCATACTCATACTTTTTTTAAAAATTATTGGAATGTTTATTATCATGAGCCCTACAGATCTAATTTTTTAAAAGGTGATTGTCACGTTGTTGATTATTGGAGACAGATGTATGAACTACCAGATGTTGATGATAAGCGACCAAACTTTCAAATAAATCAGCAAAGAGAAAAAATATTAGAGCAAGATATTCTTAAATTAGGTAAATTTATTCTAGTGCAATTTACAGGAGGTCAGGCAATCAAAGCTGACAATTATGATACTGAAAATGCAGGTAAGAATTACAATCATGGACAAGAGGTTGTTAATCTATTGCGTGAACAACTACCAAATATAAATATAATTGTATTTGGTCATGACAATGAGCAAAAGCCTTTATTAAACACCATGGCTTTTAATAACTTTGGCGGTAATCCAAAATTTGTAGACAAAATAGATTTTATGATACTCGCTAAATATTGTGTGTCCTTCATCACCATAGACAGCGCTTTGCAACATATGTGTTCAAACAAAGCATTTAATAAAAAAGGTGTAGTTCTTTGGGGCACATCTAAACCTGAGATGTTTGGTTATAATCAAAATATTAATTTGATATCAGATTATCCTTATTGTGTAGAAATAGATCCTAAAACAATAGTGGATACCTTTTTAAATCAGGAGGTATCATGAAATTTCTTGGAATGAGACTATGTGAACACGACTCAAACATATCTTATTTTGATGGCACAGATGTACATTATTTTAAATCAGAAAGATTTAGAGCAATCAAAATTAATGATTGGATGGGAAAGCATCATGCTTATGCTAATTTTGAATCTTGGATAAAAGAAATTAAAGAAATGTGGAATCTAGAGCCAAACGATTTAGATGAAATAGGTATAGTTTTTGATCCCTGGCATTACCGTTTAAACTATGAAGACGATGATTTTTTTCCGACAAAAAAATTTGATTACTTGCCTTATAACATAACCAGAATTGATCATCATTATGCTCATGCATTAAGTAGTTGGCCTGTAACAAAGACGTGCAGAAAACATTTTGTGTTTGATGCTTATGGTGACTATGACANCTCATGGTCATANATAGANGANGATAAATTAGTNGATNTTGGTNATTTTAAAATGAANGATTCATTAGGTAATCTAATGAATGGAGCATCAATAGAGATGGAAATTGTTGTTAAAAGTCGTTTAGATTCAAGCGGTAAATTTATGGGCTTGCAAGCATACGGCAGTATAGATGAGGAATTCTTAAACAAACTACGTGTTTTTGATATGACAATGATGCGTGCTGCATTTCAATTTACCTTGTATGAGCAACATGTTGGTGATCCACTTTTGGCTAAGCACAAAAAATTAGATTGGGCTAGAACAGTGCATTATTGGGCTGGAGAGGCTTTAGTTAANCATTTTGCAAAATATGTAGATAAGGATGATGAAATATCTTTTTCAGGAGGATGCGCACAAAATGTAGTTTGGAATACTTTTATAAAAAATAAATATAAAAATTTAGTAGTTTTTCCTCATTGCAATGATGAAGGATTAAGTCTTGGTGTGTTAGAGTTTTTTAGAAAAAAACATAATCTACCACACTACAAAACAAATAACTTTCCGTATTGGCAGATTCAACGATGATTATAATAGATAAGGAAGCTGCAGTAGCATCATTAATTAATCAAGATGTCGTTGCTTTATTTCAAGGGCTTGGTGAAATAGGACCAAGGGCTTTAGGAAATAGATCCATACTATTCGATCCTAGAAATAAACACGGCAAAACTATTGTAAACAGGTTTAAGAAAAGAGAAAATTATAGACCGTTTGCTGGAACTGTTTTATTAGAACATGCAAAAGATTGGTTTGACATGGGTAATATTGAGGAGTCACCTTATATGTTGTATAGCTTACCAGTCAAAGAAGATAAGATAGATTTAATACCNGCAATAGTACACGTGGATAANACATGCAGAGTGCAGACTGTTACGGAAAAACAAAATAAATTTTTCTACGATTTAATAAAAGCATTNTATGAGAAAACAAAGGTGCCTATATTATTAAACACTTCGCTAAACTTAGCTGGTGATCCATTAGNTAANACTTACGATGAAGCNATAGAAACAATTAAACAGGCAGGAATAAAATATTTATATGTTAATATCTAAACAAGAATTATTTCCAACTTTAATTAGAAANTTTCAATTCAACGAAAACGAGATGTCTNCGTTGTTGAAAGAAATAACAAATAAAAAACAAGAAATAAAAGAAACTAGCTTTTTTTATTCTATTAATCATTATGAAAACTATTACACAGATTATAAAAAACCAACACAGNTAAGAGAATACGAAGCACTTATGAATTTAGTAGCAAATCAATTTGCCAGTGAAGGTTATACGCTAGAGCTTGGTAGATATTGGACAGCTATTTATGGTAAAGATTCTGCACACAATTCACATAATCATCATTCATTACGTGCNAATTTTTCTAGTATTTTATATTTAACAGATGGCGGATCTACCTCTTTNATATCATCAAACCATACATCTGATCAAAAAGAACACTTCGAAATGGCTGAGGTTGGTAAACTGATAATTTTCCCAGCAGCTCAATGGCACTATGTTACTTACAAAGAAAGCAACGAGAGAATAATAATATCACAAAATTTAAGGATTACAGGAAATGAGTATGTCTAAAATATTTATNGGCACCCCTTGTTATGGAGGCATGATTACAGCAGACTATTTTAAAAGCTGTATGCAACTNGTAGCTTTGGCAGCCACTAAGAAAATAGAATTACAGTTTGGAACTATAGGCAATGAGTCATTAATAACCAGAGCTAGAAATACTCTTGTTCAATTATTCATGGATGGTGACTATACGCATCTTTTATTTATAGACGCGGATNTAGCTTTTAATCCTACANCAGTCATTAGAATGTTGGAGTATGACAAGGATGTGGTAACAGGAATATATCCAAGAAAAACAATAGATTGGATAAAGGTTAAAAAAAGATTGAAAGAAAACCCAGATATGTCTGAGGACGAGCTAATGGCAGCTTCGTTGCAGTATAATCTGAATGTTAAAGATCCTAATAAAATATCATTANACAAAGGCTTTATNGAAGTATTNGATGGACCCACAGGGTTTATGATGATTAAAAGACAAGTNTTTGAACGAATGGCAAGAATCTATCCNGATCTTAAATTTAAACCAGATCAACATNTAAACCAATCTCATGACAANGAGTTTGATTACCATAACACATCTGATTGGAACTATACTTTTTTTGATACGATGATAGAACCACAAACTAAAAGATATCTATCAGAAGACTATGCTTTTTGTCGTTTGTGGCAAAATATGGGCGGTAAAATTTATGCGGACATAATGTCAGGTATGACTCACTACGGTAATTATGCATTTAGAGGTAACGTGGCAACTCAATTTAAAGGTTCTAAATGAATTACGAATACATATCAGAAAACATAATAATTTGTAAAAATTATCTACCAGATTCAATGCTAGATTTAATTAAAATAGATTTATTAAATAACAGAGGAAATTTTGATCTTCCTGTGTGGTCGGACAATACTAAAAATTTATTTAGTGAAAAGTGTGGCGGTTTGGATTATTGGATTAGTAAAAATGAACCCATACCTCCAAACAATAAGGCGATACTAGGTCTAGAGAAATGGTTTTATCATCAAGGTTTATATTCTTATATAGATAAT
>NZMJ01000081.1 GCA_002692855.1 Maricaulis sp. | reverse complement strand
ACCCCACGTAACACCAAGCTGTGTCACTAATAACCATACAAGCGCCACAGAAAACGCGAAAATGCCTAGTTCCGCCGCATAAGACCAGTCAGGTATCCGGGGGCTGTCTTGTATTAAGATCGATTCAGCCAGTGCTGCTTGTATTTTGTGTGGTTCAAGCAAGCCAACCGGGGTAGCTAGTTGCGGCATGATGCCCATGGCATCTGTGCCGATAAATACAAATCGCTCTTTCACATTCATTTCTAATAAATCAGTTTGATCGGTTTTGACCCAGCTGATCCACTTACGCCCAAGAGAGTCTGTCGGCACAGGCGGTAGACCTTGCACTACAACCTCCTGTATGCCGTTCTGATTAGTTTTTATAATGTAGGTGTCCGAACCTACTAGTGCTTTCAAAACCTCGGTGCCGAAGGCTGACACCCATCCATCAGGTGTTTTCATTAGTAAAGGCATGCGCCTTACTAGCTGATCAACATCTACCGGGGCAGAAGCAATACCTTGTGAGGCAGCATTTCTAAGGATCTCTATGTTTTGTACAACGCCAGACGCAGGATAACCGCCAACAGGTTCGCCCATAATAACAGTGCCTACAGTGGCTGGATAACCGCTACCGGGATTTTCGTACATGGCAAGAATACTGTTACGATCTTGCAAAGATTCTGCAAATTTTTTGTCACCACCCATACGGTCCGGTTGTGGGAACGCAACAGTCCAACCAACACCAAAAGCGCCACGGGCCATCAATTCGTTTTGTATTTCTGCGAGTCTGGCTCTGGGTAACGGCCAGCCACCCTCTCGCTCTATATCTTCTTCGGTGATATTGAGAACGGTAAAGTAATTAGATTGTGGTTTTTCAAGAACCAATGCATCAAATGTTTTGAGTTTGATAATTTCTAGAAAAGACCACTGCATTATAAACGGCAGTGATAATACAAACACCACACCTATAGTTTTGAGTGATGTCTTCATCCTTGTTTAATTTTTATCACAGAGCTGCCCCCTCCATTAATCGTTATTGTTTTACTAACGCCGTCTTGTATAAATATTACTGTATAAGCTCCAGATCCATCTATATCTACTCTTACGTTTTCACTAACATTACGACGCAAACTTACTTGCTGTCCTTGTATTATTGTTGTGATTTGTGTCGAAGGATCCTGACCGATAGAGGTGCCGGTGATAGCTATGCTAGTTTCTATTTGGTCAATTTCGTCGTCACTTAAAGCGTCTAAGTCTTCAACAATATCTAGTAAGTCTTCGAGAAAGTTAACATCTAAAAAGTTGATATCAAGCTCTTCAAAAGCAAGCTCTGCTTCAGCATCAAGATAGTCCACGTCTAGGTCGTCAAACTCTAACGCATCAAAGTCTAAGACGTTATTTGCCTGTGATACTCTTTCTTCAGCCAGAACGTCTTGCTCTTTAGGTGGTGAAACAATCAACATGTTGTCAATCAGATCTAAAGTAATATCAAGTTGGACCGGGCGAGTCGGTACGCTTTCATAAACTGATGCCGTTGTTGCTTGATACGGTTTGTTTAAAATTACAGTACCAGCTCCGGTAGCCACCATGATTTCTCCAGAGGCGTCACCATTAGCATCGGGCAATAAAATAATTAAACTGCGCCCAAGCTCATCTACCGTGCAAGTAAAATCTGTGCCTCTGATTGCAATCTGGGCTGTTGGGGTAGTAATGTTGATTCGCTCTTTATTTATAAGACCCATCTTTGAAGTGACAAACCGCGCAGTGCCAGAAGCAAAGCGCAGGCTAAGTTTTGATTTGTCTGGGTCAGGATTGAAAACGTATTCTGTTATAACCAGCTTACTGTGTTCTGTAAGCCTAACGACTGAGTCATCCACAAACGTAATACCGACTCTACCGGCTGCGGTGCGGACATCATCCATTTGCTGTACCGGGAAGGCCATAGTCACGCCATAAGCGTCATCACGTATGATTTGTGCGTTGCCTTTTAGTTCTGATATTTTTCCAATATCAACAGGAGGTGCTTGTGCCGCCATCGTTTTGGATGATGCACAAAGTACCGCCAGAAGTATTAGAAATAATTTTGAGCCAGTCATTGTTTAAAGTAGACTGTTGTTTGATGGTCCAGTTTCGGTTATTACCAGTCTGGTCTAGATAGAAGTAGCCTCCTGCGGCCCCGTCTCCGTCATAAGTTAAATTATTGTTATCGCCGTCGATATCAAGATATGAAGTAGCCCCGTCAATGTCTATACCATACGTGATCTCGTTGTCATCTCCCTGTATGATCCAGTCAAGATCTAAACCAGACGCTAAAGCAGCAGTGCCATGATTTAAGGTAAAGGTATTGGTGTTGCCGGTAACATCAACATTGTAGTTAGAGTTGTTGATGCCGAAAGTGTTGGTTGGATCGCCTTGGATGGTGAAAGTATTCGTATCGCCGTCAAATTCAAAAAAACCGGTAATTGAGTTTCCGTAGATATCGCCCAAAAATTTGTTCGTATCACCAATCTGATTTATATCTAAAGTGAGACCGGTGCCATCTAAATCAAAAGCTGTGAGGGATCCTGCGGTAGAATTAAGACCGCCGATTATGTTTGACGATCCGAGTTGTTCAATATCAATGTTGGCGTTGTCGCCACTTTGGTCCACGTACACTTCGTTATCAGCCGCCCATGCCGATACCGTCGCAAGTAAAAAAATTGCTGTGTAGTGTCTCATCTCCTAACCGTCCAATAACCATATTGTATTCCTTCTTCTATGGTTTGTAAAACAGCCGATTCGATTGCTGCTTGTAAAGCTATATTTACAGACTCGTTTCTAACGACCCCGCCTTCTACTTCTACTAATTCTGTATCTTGCGCTACAAAACGGAATATGTCGTTGTCGAGTGATGCACTGAGTATTGTTTTGGTAACCAGAACCTCAATTAAAACCTTACCGCTTGTGACAGAGACAGTGCGTAGTGATACGGTGACGGTGTCTCTTCTGTATGCCTTGCTTGTTCCGATTCCAAGGTATCTAGCCCCCAGACCGCCGCTGGTTGTGTTAGATTCATACCCTATGACTCCCCCTTCCATGATCAGCCCTGCATAAACAAGTGGTGGCAGTTTTTGACTATCATCAAAACTTTCGCGGGTGGATCTAATCAGCTGACGCTCTTTTGTAACATGGTCTAAACCAACACGCTCGACAACATGGAAAAATCCTTCGTTGTTTTTGCCAGCGTGTTTAAGGGCGCGTATTAGGTAGGCGTGAGGCGCCTGTGTTATTGCGGAGCTGAATGTTGCAAATTGACTATTACTTCTGCGCGCTCCTGTTTGATCCGCAAAAGAATTTGTATATACTGCGACCACCGGCATTCTTACAGGTGGATCGACGTTGAGCAGATCCTCTGTTACTAAACTTCGTATCTCTGCCTGTTCAATTTTTTGAACAGGAGGTATGGTGTTTTCAATTGGATCTTGTATTAAAGTAGTGCAAGCAGATAAAAAGTAGCTAAAAGGTAAAGCTACCGATAGGAACCGTAATCTCCGTGGTGTTACCCTCAGAGTCGGTGATCTTGAGTGTGATAAGTCCAAGTGTTTCATCTACTACATATTCTATTTTGTTTCCTAGCAGTTCTATAACTCCGCTTGTACTCGGATTTTCGCCGAATAAAGCATCTACCAATTGCCGCGAGAGCTGGGCATACACCCTCGATTCCAAATTCCGTATGAAACGAGCAAGCGTACTGTTCTCTTCATCTCGCGCTAACTTTTCATTATACGCTTTTATTTCAGCTTTGATCGCTTCTCGACGATTAAACTCTTGATTTTCTATCGTAAGATAGTGTGCTGATGTTCCGACGCCAGAAAAGCTCGGAGATTTGAATTTATGCACCATCTCATCTGCTGATGCAAAGGAAGAAAATAGTACAGCAAAAACGATAAAACCCATGCCCAACACGGCAAACCATGTTTTAAATGTTTCTTCGCGTGCCTCTTGTTGTTTTTGTTTTAGGCTCGGCCTGCCTCTTTTTCTTTTCTTCATTATGTTTTTGTACAGCATCCGCTTCCCTAAGCTCAATCACTGTATTTACTTTCTCTTGCAATCTTATCATATCTTGATCCAAAAGTCTGAGCTGGTCCGTTAAGCGTATGATAGTGGCCTTCATGTCCTGCACTGCCGGGTCTATCACGTTGGTGATTGTTTGCCAAACAAAGTAGACAAAATACCCCAGACCTATGACCATGACTATTGGAAAGCCAAAGTCTGAGACCAATTGGACAACATCCATTAGTCTCGCCTAGCGTCTATCTTTCCATCTTCTACAAAGTTTTCTGCGCGTGCAATGCGCTGTAAGTCTGGTGGGATATTTAACGCGCTGGATACGCTAGTGTCGATGCGTATCATGTCATTGTTCATAATTGATGCCCTTGTTATAAGCATCTTTGATATGCCTTGAATTGTTTTGATTTCTTCAACCAAACCGTTCATAAGCTGCCGCATGATAAGAAAAATGAAGTAGCCCATAATCAGACCGCTTGCTATCGGCAAGCCTAGATCTGCTATGAGGCTAATTGGGTCTTGCATGATCCCGGTCTTTTTTGAGGCATACCTTGCCCTCTGTGTCTTCGTACAAAACGAATCTATCGCCTTGCTCAAAATCGTGTTCTGATAGTTTAGACATAGTCATTTTATCTACGTCATCAGAAAACTGTATTCCATACGGGCTTATAGCTAACTTGTAACCAACATATGTAGTAATCATTTATTCTTCGCCTTTGAAGCCTTTAGAGCTGTTTGATGTTCCTGCATATAGACCAAACCATGCTGCGCCGGCGCCCACAATAATTGAAATGAGACCAGATTGTTCTAATGATGGATCCGGCAAACTCATGAACCACATGGTGGAGTAATACAAAAGAAATATGTAAACGGTAAGAAACAGCCTTGGAAAGATCCTCCAAGCATCAACGGCTCTGGCTAAGTGTATCCACTTTTGATATGGATTGACGCCACGCTCTACCGTGGTGGTGCCGACTTCAAGCTCAAGCTCAATCTTTTTTTTGGTTACTTCTTCACTCATAGCAACACTGCCACTCCAATAACCGTTGCTACAATAAATGGGTATACGCCCCAAAGTAACATTTCTAATCTTTTAAATTTATCACTGCCGTCGTCTAGCCGGCGTTGAATATATTCGTAACGGACAGCGCACTCTCTTTGATGTGCCTTGATTTCAGCCAAAGCTTCCACGCCTTCATCCATGTTACTGTTTGGCCTTACCTATATTTAAAGCNGCAATTTCAAGGATTTTGTACAGACGCGCTATCAGGGCATCATCTTTTGGCGTTGGCGTAAGACTACAGATAATACTAGCAGCGCAAACGATTCCGGTAACTACGCTAAATATGTCTGTGATAATTTCCATATTATTTGCTCTTTTTCTTTTTGACTCTTACTGTTTTGTAAGCTTCATCCACGTCTGGAGTAGACTTGTCGTCGCCGATGTACTGACCCTTATCGTTTCTCGCTCTTACCGTTTTGCGTTCTGTCCCGGTTAGAGCGTCAACAAGTTTTGACCACCAGCTCATGATTCTCCCGCTGTTTTTTGTGTTTTTTTATCTAAAACATGAGTAGCTGTATCTTTTACAGACTGCAACAATTCTCTTTCGTAGTACCTGAGACTTGGTAAAAGATCGTTTAGCTCAAATTCAAGTTTGTTGATTTTTGCACGCAAAGATTGTATGTGAGATTTTGCGTGATTTTGTTCGGGCGTAAGATCAGATTCTTTAATCGTTTGATCACCAATTAGGACCGTAGGATCCTGATTTTTATTTTCCATATTTAACTCCAGGGCAAAGCATTACTATTAGCAGCTTTGTCATCTATTTGTTGTTGCACCTTTGCGGTTCTTTCAGTTTCGATTCGAGTCTTCCATTGTGTAGCCGTTTCGCCTACAGCTTTGTTTGCATCTCGTATCCAGCTCAAAACATTTGCTTCGGTTACTTGGTCTAAAGCAATAAAACCAGAATCAGATGCGTCGTAAACAAAAGTATTTCTGCCACCTTCGCTTGCCGTTTCCCCGCCCGTGTCTGTACTTGCATCATAAGCCACATCACTTTGAGCTACACAAGACCATCTTGCCTCTATGATACCGCCATCTTCTTTAACACTTTTAACGCTTGTGACTTTCCATGTTGTATTGATTGCCATTTTATTTCTCCAGTTGTGCTACGCGACTGCGTAATGTTTGTATCTCTTTAACAAGCATCGGTACTAGCTTGCTGTAGTCAACACTTTGCATTTTTTCTGGATCGTCAGGAACAGATACAGCTTCCGGTGTAACAGTATTTAACTCTTGAGCCACCATACCATAGCGTTGATGTTCACCGTCTGTTTTCCAATCAAACTGACGTACTTGAATGGCATCTATCAATTCACCAGCGTCTTCAGCATCGGAGATGTTTTCTTTAAGCCTTTCATCAGAAGAAGTGTTGTAACTAGTAGCAGACCCAGAAACACGAATAGTACCCACATTACCTGTGCCGTTAATATTAAACTCCATGATGTTGCCGCCATCAGTTCCACAGAACACCATCCTTCCGGCAGTCCGTATTGCTACCCCAGTGGCACTTGAACCATCTATAGTACTNAAGTCACTATTATCAAACGTAACTGTATTGTCTCCACTGTTAACGTACAGCATGTGAGCAGCAGAAGTGCTTTCTGCACGAAAATCTAAAGCGCCAATGCCGCCTTCATTAAATGTCGTACCAACGTGATTTATGTTAAAAATATTTTGGTATGAGCCATTTACTGCCATACCAAAAGTGGTAATACCGTCTTCGCCACCGGATGTTACATTTCCTGACTCAACCTTTAATCCCGCATACTGCTCCGCATTTCCAGCAGAGTCTTTCCCTATAAAACGTATCTCGCCACAAACATCATCATTAGCAGGACTAGAGGAGGCTTTATCAAAAACTAAAAGCGGTCCTGAAGCACCAGCATTAGTATTTCTAACTCTGACGTTAGTAGTAGAATCAGAGCTTATCACCTCAAGGTGATCGCCTGTTTCAGCAACAGTGCCACCAATAACAACCGTATCACTGCCAGCATCAACGAAAAGCGCATGTGTTAGACTGTTTGACTCGACTCTAAAATCGGCATCGTTAGAATCTTCGTTAAATACGACATTTCCAGTTTTGAATATAAGAGGAGTTGGCGAAC
>NZMJ01000080.1 GCA_002692855.1 Maricaulis sp. | reverse complement strand
CTGTATACTGCATCATGGTCGTAAGTGTACGTATCACCTTTTTTATTTGTGAAAGTTATTAATACATTTTTTCCGATTAGTGATTTGCTGATTACAAATCTTTTTTTAGTTAAAGTGTCTTGTGACATAGTAATTTAATTTAAGTTAATTATTTATTTATATATATTATCCAGTTAATGTCGTATTTATTTTGCAGAGTTTTTATTAATTAACATTGCATTTGAAAGTCTTAATGCTTCTTGAAATGGTTTACCATTGTAAAATGCTAGTAATTGTTTTGAGTTTAATTTGTTTAGTTTTGAGTCGAAGCAAACGTTGTATGTTTTATTTTTTTTAGACATAGTATTTAATTTAAGTTATTTATTATTTACATATACATTATCCAACAATAGTCGTATTAGTTTTGCAAAATAAATTAATGTAAAATAAAAATATAAAAGTAAAACGAAAAATAAAAATGAAAATATAAGGCGGGGCCCACTTGTGCAAATTGGCTTTTGTAGGTCGGGAGGGGGAGGGGGGTAGGGGGCAGCACTTTACTCCTATATTTATAATGTTTTTTAAAACTAAGGTACTCGTGTAATTATTAATCCAGATGTTAACATTAAAAAAAATAAACAATGCCTTACAATAATCCTCCTAAAAAAATGATGGACGGTGGAACTCCTAAGAGAATGGACCACGGTATGAAGATGATGGACAGTCCTAAAAAAATGGATCATGGTATGAAGATGATGGACACGGCTAAGTCTACTATGACTAAGATGAAAGGTTCTACTCCATACGGAATGTACAAGATGAAATACGGATCACCTGCAGAAATGATGAGAGCAAACTACGGTAGCGCTATGCCAAACAAGCACGGTGAGGGTGAAAAAAAAAGTCCAGACGTTAAAGTTAATCTACCAGAAGTAGAAGTATCAGCCGATAAGAAACCGTCAAAAGACGATTACCTTTATGAGAAAAGAGAAATACTTGCTAAGCAAGGTAAAGGGTATAACGTAAAAGATAACGACGGTAACTATGTCTACGTTAGTTCTAAAAAGCATCGTAACTATAATATCGATACAAACAAAGACGGTGTTATGAGTCCAGAAGAAAAAAGAAAGTATAGCTTGCTTTCTAGTGGCCAAATAGAAGGAGACAAGCCTAATAAATTATTTGTTGCAACTTCTGCATCTAGAGAAGAAGCTAATAAAAGAAATGAATCATGATTAAAAATAAAAGAAAAAACTGTTTACCAGGTATTGATGGCGGATTAAAAATGCCAAAAAGCATGGTTAAAGGAGGCAAATTTCCTGGATCTTCTGCCTTTCAAATGAGTGAAACTGCTTTATCTATTACTGAAAAGCAAAGAGATAATTTACCACCTGAAGTTGTTGAAGCTATTATAGCTAAAGAGCAAAGAGAAGGCGATAGATCATCAACTAAAATGACCCAAGCACCAATGAATTTTATACCAGCTGCCGCAATGGGTGCTATAGGCGCCGTAAAAGGTATAAAAAAGTTGTTTGGATAAACAATTAACTAACTAAAACCAATTAAAATGACGTATTTGTATTACAAAACTAGTACGTGGACCGGTAATCCACAAGTAAATGACAAAACCAAGGGCCAATGGGAACACCTTGCCGACAAAGAAAACTGGCGAATTACCCAATTACCTAACGGTTATTACCAAACTGAAGTAAATCACCCAGATAATGCTGACCAATGGTCTGATGTTACGCGTAGAGAAACGCTAGAAGGAGCAGAACAAGCAATTGATGGTAGTATAGAGCACTTCAAAAAGAAACTAGAGGCTACAAAAGGGCCAAAAGTTGTAAAATCTTTTAAAAAATAAGTAAAAACCTTAATTTAATTTAATAAAATGGAATATAATCTCCCTAGCGAGATCGTCAAAGACTTAAATTTTGGCGACGACGCTAAAACACGCATCATTGCCGGCGTTAATAAACTAGCATCGGCAGTAAAATCAACATTAGGCGCGTCTGGAAAATGCGTAATCTATGAAGACGGTCGCGGAAAGCCGGTGATTACTAAAGATGGCGTTACAGTTGCGCAATCTGTAGTGCTATTTGATCCCGTAGAAAACATCGGCGCTACTCTCATCAAAGAAGCTGCAAGTAAAACAGTGAAAGAAGCGGGTGACGGTACCACAACGGCTACCGTCTTGGCTGAAGCTTTGTTAAATCAAGCATATTCTAGTTTAAAAGACACATCTATACGCGATATTAAGCAAGGCATNGACACTGCTGTANCTAAAATTATCGAATACTTAGACTCTATTAAAATAGAAGTAGACAACGACATGCTTACTAACGTAGCTACTATTAGTTGTAACAATGATAAAGCTTTAGGAGCTATAATAGCAGAAGCTTATACTACAGTAGGNAAAGATGGCGTAGTGCTTATGGAAGAATCTGATACAGAAGAAACGTATGTTGACACTGTAGACGGTATACAGTTCGACTGCGGACTTACTTCACCTCACTTTATTACTAACACTGATAAGCAAAAAGCGGAGCTAGACAATCCGCTAGTACTTATTTGTATGTCTGANATACCTAACATCCGGAAAGTTCAGAGTATTTTAGAGTACGTCATCAAACAGAACCGATCTTTACTTATTGTAGCGCCTGTTGCTCAACAAGTAAAGTCGGCGCTGCTGATGAATAAAGTTAAAGGTAACATTAAAGTTAACATTATTGACTTACCAGGCTTTGGTCCTACTAAAAAAGATACATGCGAAGACTTAGCTATATTAACTGGTGCTACATTATTTAATGAAGAACTAGGAGATGATTTAGATGCTATAAAGCCTGAAGATCTTGGAGAAGTAGAATACTCTGTTACAGATGATAAAAATACAATTATAACTACATTAGAAGAAAGAACTGAAGATGTTGCAGAACGAATCGATCAAGTTGCACGACTTGTTAGTGACGAGAAAAATGATTTCTTTAAAAAGAAGTTGGAACAAAGACTGTCTATGTTATCGGGTAGTGTTGGAATTATCAACGTGGGCGCTAACTCGAAAGTGGAACTTAAAGAAAAGAAAGACAGGGTTGAAGATGCTATATACGCTACAAANGCTGCGCTCAAAGAAGGTATAGTGCCTGGCGGTGGTGTTGCGCTGTATAATGCTTCTCAAAAAATCGAACCCACTAACGTGGGTGAAAAGGTTTTACTTGATGCTATTAANTCTCCTTTTAACACTATATTAGCTAACGCTGGTATATTTGTAGATCAAGATGCTNTAGACCATGAAGGTTATGGTAAAAATGCTATAACTGGNNAACGTATTGATATGGTTAAGCATGGNATTATAGATCCGGTTTTGGTTACAAAATCGGCGTTAAAAAACGCGGTGAGTGTAGTATCAACTATTATATCTGCTGATTGTGTAATCTCAAACATAAGAGTAAATGAAAGCAGTTAATCATTACGTAGTAGTAGATAAAATAAAAGAAGCTGAAAAGAAAGTAGGTGGTCTTTTAATAACTGAATCAACNGATACAGAGAACAGATACTTAAAAGGTAAAGTTATATCTGTAGGTAATTTAGTTGAAGGCGTAGAGGTTGGTGATGTAGTAAATTATGACAAGCATGCTGGTCACGGTATAACTCACAAAGACAAATTTTATTTTGTTATAAGAGTAGGTGATATTGTACTAGTAGATTAAACATAAACTACAAACCAAAACCCACAGACAAAAAATCTAAAACAAATTATTTATTAATCATTAAAAATTTTAAAAATGAAAAATTATTTATACTTCGCNCACGCTGCTCCAGATNNTGGNGCTNGTGATGAAGAAGTANTNATGATCGAGCAAAACAACATCTCTCACTTTGAGATGAAGGATGCTACTACTCTACAAATATGGGGTAAAGAAGGTGTTGGACAAGAAGCTCAAGCTGACGGTATTGACAATATACTAGTAAGACTAACTATTGATANTGGAAAGCACAAAGAAGTANTAGCTGATATAGCTGGAGCTTTAACTGTTGCTGACACAGCTTATGGTGGTTTTGTAGTTGTAGCTGATAAAGAAAACAGTATATTCTTAAATCCTCACATTACAAACGTTGCGATTATAGTTGTTGACGCATCTTAATTTATTAACCTTTAAAAAATAATAAGATGGCTTTAAAAAACTATTTATATTTCGCTAAGAGNGCTCCTGATGGAACTGCAGCAGATGAAGAAACTATAATGATTGACGCTGATTCTATTTCTCATTTTGAAATGGACACGGCTACAAGGTTAAATATTCACTTACGAAAAAACTTTGGTCAAGAGTTTAANCAAGATTCTGATGNNGTTAACAANATAGTAGTAGGNCTTGACATTACTTCTGGCAAACACAAAGATGTTATTCAGTGTTTAGCCGGNGTGTGTACGTCAGGCGCTATTGGCTATGGNGGTNTTNGAGNNTNTACNGTTGTAGCAGACTCTGAAAACTCAGTTTTCGTACACCCTCACATTACAGCTTGCGCTGCGGTTATTGTTAGTGGCACTGGTGAATGATACTAACTAGTCACGATTTACGTGAATTACAAATCCTAAAGTACTACAGGCTCACTAGAAAGTGGGCTTGTAG
>NZMJ01000079.1 GCA_002692855.1 Maricaulis sp. | reverse complement strand
CCTTGATGTCATCTTTCAACTGCCTTTCTAGCTTTGCTAGATGTAGTTTAGTTTGCTCTGCCTTATCGAGATCTACGCGAACCCCCTTTTCACGCATGTCGAGCATCATTGGGATTAGACTGCTTTCTAACTCAAATATCGACCCAAGTTCTTGCTTTTGAAGTTCTGTCTCAAAACAATTCCAAAGCTTCAGTGTCAATGCTGCATCTTGTTCTGCATATTGACCAACAAACTTGGCCGGTAGTTTCCACATCTCAGCCTTTGGATCAATGCCCCATCTCTTTGCCTCTTCGCGTAAAACCTTTTCATCCTTACGCTCGCCTAGGTAGTCCCGACCTAAAGAATCGAGAGAAAAACTAAACCGGTTTTCATTAATCAAGGGGGCAGCAATCATCGTATCGATAATTTTGCCCTCAACAGGCACCTCGGCCCATCGCAACCAGCCTAAGTCATATGTGGCATTGTGGCAAACTTTGGGGATATGTGGCGTAGCCATTTGTTTTTTCAGCCATTTCATGACTATATTTTGTGTCATGTTGCCGCCGCCAGCGTGTTTAATCGGGTAATATCCAATAAAATCACCTGCCGCTACTGCCACTCCCACAATAAATCCATCATTACGAACCCATCCGGGCCCTAGAGTCATAAGATTAGGGTCACAAGTTTCTAAATCGACTGCGATATACTTGGATTGAGAAAGATCAGGAAAGACCTCGGGAGCAACCCAATCAATCTCCGCCATGTCCATCTCCATGCGTTCGACCCAGTTGATTGTGCTTGTGTCTTTACTCTTCCTCATTCAGATACTCCGCCAGTTCCTCTATTGACTCTAAACTAGTACGGAACACAAAAATTGGGGTGTACGTTCCCATATACGCCCCGTCAATATTGAACTCAAAGTATTCGACAGCTTCATCGTGATCCATACCATCACGTTCCATTAAGACCTCAATCATCTCCAAAGCGTCATATACAATTCGGTGCACTCGTGTGTTGCCATCCCACACCTCTGCAACTCCCAAGATACAATCGTCGAAACCCTCTGCTCTGATCATAGTGGATACCCGTAGTCAGTTTGTGCATCAATAATATGCAAGTTTTGTTTTGTTCGCGTGACCGCTGTGTAAAACACACGGTGCTCATCGTCTGGGTGATAAAGAAGTGTTTGGTGCGGCATATACCCCATATCCAACATTAACACAATGTTCTGATCCTCCCCGCCTTTCATGCGGTGGATAGTTGACAGTTTAATTTCTGGAGATAGTGGAATACCGTCCGCGTATCTACGACACAAAGCATTCCAGTACACATGATCCTCATGACTCAGATTCAATGCTTCTTGTGCAGGCATGTCCTTTGATGGGATTAAACCGTGGTTCTCAACCAAATCTTCATATGTCAGTGGGATCATTGGATCGATTAGCTCCAAGGACTTTGCCTTACCGCGCTGTACCCGAGCATTGTCCCCTTGTTTTGGCATTAGGCTATACATGTTAATCGCATCTTCAACAGACACTTTTTCTCCACGGCTAAGACGAGACCATGTCTTCATGCCATCAATTAATTCTTCATCAAACGATAGTTTTCCGTTTTTTAAGAACATTTGACCATCTCGCTTCAACTCGTCAGCCATATTGTTCAAACCTTTCACGGTTCTAGACATAACAGTCCACGAGCCCTCAGTCATATTCAAATTATCTATAGACATGTGGTGCTCAATGCTGCCTTCATCGTCTCGAGCACTCCACATCTTTGGCTCTCGAACCTCGATTCTTTGAGCTAATTCAGCAGACAGATCATGTATGATCCGGGGCGTTCGATACGACTGATTCAAAATACGCTTGTCTGAGCATGCGTTTAACATTTTCTTAACATCAACCCCGGTGTATCTAAAAATTGCTTGATCATCATCACCCGCGTAATACACACGTTCAGCATGTCGGGCCAACACTTTAACCTGTTCCCACTGCAACGGTGTGAGATCCTGCGCTTCATCCACTATCAACAAATTAAGGTTTGGTCCAGTGTCCTGCATGACCATCTGCTCAATCATGTCGGTGAAATCGAACTTACCCATTTCATTTTTGTAGTTGTGGTAGACAGTGTTTAGTTTTACCAACAACTCCCAATGCATTTTGTAGTCGCCGTTTTCGTTAAACTCCTGCTCAAGCGTAATCATCCGCATCTTCGCACGTTGAATTAGGGTCAGATATTTGTTGCCTTCTTTCGCGGATAACAACATCTGTCCGTCATCGTCATAGACCTGACGATTATCGAACACCAGGCCCATTTCTAATCCAATCTGTTTTAAATCATAGACACTAATGATCTGATCCTTACGCATACCAAGCCACATGAATCCCATACTGTGTAACGTGCGAAAGTACGGGGTGTCCTGCGCTGTTAAGCCTAGCTCTGCTCCAGCCCTTTCTCGGGCTTCCGCAATTGACTTTCGAGTAAAAGAAACAAAGCCAATCTTATCTGGGGCTACGCCCTCTTTCAGCGCATCCTTAACAATGTTGATTAGCGTGTACGTTTTGCCACATCCTGGGGGACCAAAAATTAATTGTTCACTCATCGACGGGTTTCCTCCAACCAAGCCTCAACTTCACTCATTCTCCAACGAACCGCTGCATCTCCAATGTCATACGGTCTTGGTAACTTTCCTGCATCAACCCATCGATAAATAGTTGACGGAGCTACACCAAGGAACTCAGCAAGCTCTGACACTTTGAGCATTCGATCATTAGAAGGGTGCTTCATGAACATCCTCCACTGGCAAAACAATTTCGTCTTTTTTCACCTCTGGAATCCACCATACTCGAGTGTTTTTCCAAACTCCTTTGTCATCTTTATAACGGTACGACCCGCTACACTTTTTATTGTTGTTCATCTCTTCCAAACGCCTCTGCATTTGAGGTCTAGTTAAATGCGTAAACCCGTGATTTTTTAAATATTCCTGCAAACCTTTAATCTTAAAATAGGTCTTACCCTCGTCGGTCCACGGCTTACCCATCTCTAGTTCTTCTGGAGAACGTGCCTTGATTCTGGAAGTACAAAAGTTTTCCACCAATTCTTTAAACTGACCGCTAATAGTCAGTTCTTCTGGAACTTCAATCTCTGCAGCATCTTTTAACATGCTGTTAATTAAGATTTGCCAATCAGCGGATTTCATCAATGGGGGCATATATTTTGTTTGTTCCATACACGCTTCTTGAAACCTGAGCGGAATCTGTAACTGTTTGGTGTTCAGTTCCAATCGGTGCCCGTCGATATCTAAAAAGTACAAGCGCGGCTCAGACAATAAGATGGTTAGGCCACCGATATGCGGCATATCCGCACTCACTCCGTTACCCACACCAAACTTTCTACTTTTACACAAAGGCTTATTGCAGTAACTGCACATGGGCTCTTCGTTACACTGGTAAAAGTAATCTTTCTTTTCGAGTTGTTTTTGTAACTGTACAATTTCGGACGCGGGAAGCTTCGGCTTGCAGTACTTTGAGTTTGCATCTTCAAACTTTTCTTGCCACTCGTCTGGATACTTCATCTTCAGGTAAAGACCAAAGTTGAACATAACCTTATTGCGTACACCTTCCATCGCGCCTGTTGAAACGATGACTTGAAGGCATGGTGGACCGTCTACCATGAACTCCCGTTGCGTACCAAAATCTACTTTCTCTAAATCGGACATCGAGACACGGTTGCTATCAATCCAATCTAAAAACTGATCAAGTTCAAGATCGTCCCCCGCCTTGTTTACGGCGTAACGAACCGTTTGTTCTGAGTCGAAATAAGGTAGGTTGATAAAGTTTCCGACATCTCCTCGATCAGCCAGAATCTTGTCCTGTTTAGGGAATATTTCACAACCTGAGTGACCAATAGCCGAGGCTATTTCAGTTAAGTATTCTCTGATCTCTGCCGCTGGATACCAGTCATCGAAAAAAATAAAAAGATGTGCCCCGCCTGACTTTGAACGGCACACGATCATTGGAATCTTCATTGAGTCTAGTTTACAAACCAGTTCTTTGTGGTCGATTGGATAGGTATCGATATCAATCGCAGCAAACTTACATTTGTTTTCACGATTAATTGGTATCGCGCCAAGACCTTGTTCCCCTTTCAAGTGGTCTTTTACCTTGTCTTGAGTCACCTCTTCACGAACAACAAAACTCTTCGCTTCCGTTTTACCGTTACGTCGCTGGCTTCCAAGGGTTGTCTGTCCATGTGCGGCATCTGATCCTTCAAAAGCCGCCATGAATCTTTCTAATTGTGGCATGGCCTTACCCGTAAAATTGGGGGCTTTCGCCCCCTATCAATCAAAATGGAGCGTCTTGAACTGCTTCACCTGGTTTTTGCTCTTCTGCGACATCTTGTGCCACAGCTTTTGCTTCACCAGACATGACTGATTTACGGAAACTTACCGCCGCTTCGAGTATTTCTTTGTCTTCGACAAACCCTGCATTAGCCACTGACCAATTCATCCATGTACCTTGATCATTGGACTCTTCAACAGTGGTAAGTTGCCACATGGTTCCGAAAATTGGAGGAGAAACAAGAACACCTGTCTTTGGGTGTTTCACCGACAACATTTTAATTTGTGTCTTCCAACGACGGGACACCTTCAACTGCGACGATTTCATATCGACGATACCGAAGCTCGGGACACCATCCTCTAAAACAATGCAATAGTGTTGGTCCGATTTAACCAACTCATTGCCGTCGGGCAATATTTCTTTGGACCCGGTGCGCGTAGCGGCAACAACATCTGGGTCATCTTTCGCAAGTTCTCCTAGAAATCCACCGCCTGATTCTCGAGGCGTGAACTTGAGATACTTGGTCTCTTGATAGCACGGGATTACTGTAATCCCTTTTTCGCCCTCCCAATGCTGTCCGGTGACAGTGTTAAACACATCACCTGAAGAAGCCCCATCGATATAAGCTGGATCTCTCTTGTTGATCTGAGGTGAAAGGGCCTGGATAATGCGTATAAATGGGATCTGTAAATCTGAAGTCTCATAATCGAGTCCCTCGCCCTCATGCATTGATAAAAGGTCGAGTACCTCTTCTGAAGGCAGGTTTGCCTTTGCCTTTGCTTTTGCTACTGCTTTGCTCATTATTATTTCCTCTTAATGTCTGCGGTTTTAGCAACAAATGCCCCGAACAGATCGAGATCAATTGGCTGACCGTTTTCAACACGCTCACGCACGAACGCTTTTAATGTTGACGAATGAATGTGCGTTTTTGCCTCTGGATGAAGCCCCTGTTTTTCGAGATCAAGCATGATCTTATTCGCTTCGTTGTCCTCTCCGCGACCGAACGACAGAATTACATCGTTCTTGATGATGTCGTCAAGACCGTGATCTCGTAACCATTGATACGCTTCTTGTTTTCGATCTTGTGGGATCGACGCAGAAACAAAGGGCTTGAGTGTGACAGACACGTCACCGACATCTAATCGGTTGACATCCATCTCATCCATGACAGCGGGAATCGCTTCCATCGCTAGGCGATTTTTTTCTTGTTTGAGTTTTTTAATATGAAGCTCTGCCTGATCTATGTCGTTAACTACTGATTCGAGTTGACGCACAAGATTAGAAAGTGCTTTAGTGTTGTCTGTGTCAACTGACTGTAATTGGTCAGCCGCATCGAACATTTCTTCAAAGAACTCGTTCATAAAGTATATCCTCTTCAGGTTAAAGTGAGTTTGTGTCCCTGAACATTTATGTTAATGTATCGGAGACGATGCAACAGTAGTGGAGGATTTTGTGTCTGTCAACTACCCTTTCAAAACAAAACCGTATAAGCATCAGCTTTATGCAATGCAAGAGGCGGGAAACAAACAAAAATTTGCTTTCTTCATGGAAATGGGGACAGGCAAATCCAAGACATTAATCGATAATCTTGGCGATCTGTTTTTACAAGACGAAGTCAATTTTGCTTTGATAATCGCACCCAAAGGGGTGTACCGGAACTGGGTAACAAAAGAGTTACCGGAACACATGTCTGATGACATACCTCACCGTGTAATCCGATGGGTCAGTGGTCCAAGTAAAAAGCAACAAGAAGAAATGCGCTCTGTCCGTCATGAGTATGATGGGCTGACTGTGTTCGTGATGAACGTGGAGTCTTTCTCGACAAGTAAAGGACAAGCTGCCGGGGACTGGTTGGGTAAAAAATTTGGAACTAAAGGGCTTATTGCAATCGACGAAAGCACAACAATTAAAAATCCAAAAGCCAAGCGAACCAAATCTTTGCTCAAAGTAGCGAACCATTTTAAGTATCGAAGAATCCTGACAGGATCACCTGTCACACGCTCGCCAATGGACTTGTTTAGTCAATGCGAGTTTCTCGGCCCCCGGACCCTGGGGTTTGAAAGTTATTACGCGTACCAAGGCCGTTATGCTGTGGTTAACAAACGACAGTTCGGGCATCACTCGTTTCAACAAATTGTTGGATATCGACATCTAGAGGAGCTTACAAAGAAAGTGAACCAGTTTAGTTATCGAGTATTGAAAAAAGATTGTTTAGATCTGCCAGAAAAAACATACACGATCCGATATGTCTCCATGACTGAGGATCAACGCAAAATGTATGACGAACTACGTCATGAGGCATTGACCTTGCTTGATAGTGGTGATTTAGTTACCGCGCAAAACGTTATGACACAAATGCTACGGCTACAACAGGTGCTTTCTGGACATCTGATGACAGATGACGGGGAGTTGGTTGAATTACAAACCAAACGTCTTGAAGCCTTACTTGATGTTGTCGAAGAAAGTTCGGGCAAAATAATTATCTGGTCACGGTTCAGAAATGACATACAAAGAATAGGGAAACTTTTAGAGGAAAAGTATCCCTTGCAATCTGCATCGTATTATGGTGACACCCCCGACGATGAGCGGCAGGAGATTGTAACTCGGTTCCAAAACCCTGACTCGGGACTACGGTTTTTCATCGGTAACCCACAGACAGCGGGATACGGTCTAACGCTAACCGAAGCCAACACCGTGATCTACTATGCGAATGACTTCAACCTCGAAACACGGATCCAATCAGAGGATCGGTGTCATCGTATCGGGCAAACAAACCCAGTAACATATATCGATCTGATCACGGAAAATACGATTGATGAAAAAATCGTCAAGGCCCTGCGGAATAAGATCGACCTCGGGGCCGTTGTTTTGGGGGAGGAGGCTCGAGAATGGCTGCAAATCAAACCGACAAAATGATGGAGATCTCATGGGAGTACTGTCAGGGCTTGTACACTCTTGAACAGGCGGTCGATAAAATGACGGGGCTTACGGGTTTAGACACAGACATCGCTGAAGTGTTTCTTCGCGCTCTAAATCGGGATAACATTGTTCGGGTAGATTTTAGTGAGAAAACTCGCAATGGCAGAGAAGCAAGGCGTACTATCGGTCCAGGCCCCAAAATATGAGCGGGGGTTTCTGACTCCTGAACAGGAAAAGAAAGTATCACTCCTTGGTTTAGGCGGTGCGGAAGGAATTGCAGAACTTCTTAACCCATACCCAATGAACCTCCAGACCGGTGAACGCGAACTTGCGCCTCCCGGTTTGTTTGAAGCAATTGCTACCGGCGGTAAGGGTATAGCAGGAGCAATCAAAGATCCTGTTGGAACATACGAAAAATTTGCTCCAATGCTTGATCAACTGGGCAAGCGCATGGTCGCCTCAACAAGTCTTCGCCCCGGCCAAATGGAAGTGGTTGATGGAGAACTTCGTCCACTGACTTCTGAAGAAGTTGTTCAAGAACGTATCGACGTAGGCATGGATCCAACCGTTGCATTTACAGGCGCAGCACCTATTGCTGCCCGCACAGCTAGGGCTGGTCTTGCAGGTTTGGCCGCCGAACCTGGGACCTTGACAGCCTTCGGTATCCCAGCAACAGCCGAAAAGCCTTTTGTGACGCGTGGCGCACAGTTCTTGGAAGATAAAGTCAAAGGCAACTTTGCCAAGAAAGATTTGTTAAACCAACTCAACGCTTCTGACCTGCCTCAAACTGACAAAATCATGTTAAAACAGGCTATCGATGCCGCACAAACAGATCAAAAAGGGCGTGTTAATCAGTTTTCACTTCGGGATGAATATCAAAAAATATCTCCAGAAAACCGTACAAGGATTGAGGTTGTAGAACCTGGCGATGCGGGATACGTCTATGGTTCATTTGATAATCTTACGGGTGATGATCTCGGTATTATTCAAATTGGGGTTGATGTTCCTCCAGTTGGTAAATACCTAGACGATGCCGTCTCGTCCGAAATAACAAAATTTACGTCTGTAGATCGATTTGACGCGCTTGACAAAATTAAAAATAATAAAGTTCTTATTGATCAAGCTATTTTGGACAACCCAGAGCTACAATTTTTACAAAAATCTATCGATAAACTGCACAAACAAAAGCTTGACCTAGCTGATAAAGTTGTAGAAGAAAGACAGTTAGATTCATTAGTAAATCTTTACAGGGGTTTGCGAAAAGGTGACCAAGACGTAGTAAGTAAAGACTCTAGACTTACGAGTTTCCTAAACGAAAATCCTGAAATTACTAAAGAAATTATTACAAAACGGTCAGACGTGCTCGACCCTAAGTCCGATGGTTTTCCCCCGCAACGTATGGATCACTATGACGGGCTTAGACAAGCCGCTCAAGCTTTAAGAGAAAAAGGTTTTGACGGTTTTGATGAGTACAATCTTACACGTTATGACAAAGATGGAAATAAAATTTTTGGTTTTCAACATGGAGACAAAGTAACAGCTTATATCGGCCCAGATATTAGTAACTCGCCAGATGTGCTTTTACAGATTGAAAAAGAAGCACAAGAACTTCTTTTTAAGTATGCGGATCCTTCGGTTCGGCAGTTTTTTGAAAACNNACCTGTTGCAGATGCAGNGGACAGANTTTCGTTAGAAGTTGGGTCTGAGGGCTCCAAAGTTAGATATAGTCAACTTTTTATTGCCTCGGCAGGCATATCAGAGCAACTGGCAAAAAGAAATAGAGCCTTGCAAGATATAATCACCGCGGACGCTAAACAGCTTGATAAAGAATTAATTAAAAAAGGGTTCAAACCTGATGTATACCGTCCGGGGCAACACTCTGCATTAGAAATTAAAGATCCAGCTACCGCAACATTGTCTACGGCTCGTTATGCAGATGTAGACGCTACTCTTCCAGATGGAACGTTGGTAAAAGGAATGCACGTTGCAGAACTTCAGTCAGATTATGCAGACGATCTTCGTAAATTTGGTCCTACTACCAAAACTGCGGCAATGGATGATGTTGAAGCATTAGAACTTGAAGGAGAGCTCGTTTCTTTAGATTGGAAGATCGAAGATTCAAAAACACCAGATTTGCCTGAAGGTGATCCCTCGTTACTTGCTAAAAGANAGGGCATACGAGGTAAACAGANAAGACTTCAAGAAAGAGTTCAGAAGTACAGGACTGACGGTCGTAATGAAAATATGTATCAAGTTCCAGAGCTATACCCAGAAATGGGTGAGCGTGGTAATGCACAGCAAATAATAGAAATCATTGGTGCCACAATGGGGGCTGTGCAGCGGGGCAAAAACGCTATTTCTTTTCCTATCCCAGACGATATTGGAAGTAGTGTAGCTAAACCCTTGTATGATCCAAGTAAGTTTAATAACAATATTCGTGAAGCCGTTAAACGAATGGGTAGGGGCTATCAAGCAACCTTAATAGAATTTACCGACAAAAATGGAGACGTTGTTAAACGTCCAGGAATTACTTGGTCGGAGGCAGAGCCTGCGATAGGTAAAGAAAGCATTGGCGGTGTGAAGATGTTTCAGGGCGGTGGAATCGTTAATGCCAAGCCNNCGGTTCGGGGNAATTCNGGCATNGTNGATGTTATCAAGCAGTATCGTCGGGACGGGTTAATGGACTAAGCCGCTTGCGCTCATCTTCCCTTGCAATCTTTCCAACAAGTCTCGCGAACTCAGTCAACTCGGTAAGATTCGCAACAAAACCTCTGCCGCCAATCTTTTCCATCTGTTCAGCAAAACCTTCTTTTCGGATCATCCCTGCTTTGTCAGCAAGCTCATAAATCAATTTGCTCATGCAAATCATTATGGCACAAAAAAGGCGGCACTCTGGCCGCCTCGAAAAAAATGGCGCGTTAAGCACTGTACGCTTGATTAACGATTACACTGATCTGCCGCGCAATCGATCTCTGCTCCCGCTCCGCCATTTCTTTTGCCTGATTGTATGCTTCGACAGGCAACGCAACTGTCTTGAACTCAGCTTTTGGCTTCATCTCCTCAAAAGTTTTGACCATCTTTTCTGCGTACAGCGGCTCAAATGATTTTTTCTTACTTGGCATATAAATTCCTCTTTTAACGTCAATTTTTTACATTGTAACTGTTTTTACCTGACGATACACACAATCACCCAACGCCATCTTTTCATTCTTGCGTGGAAGCGTGTACACCGCTTCTCGAAACTTGGCTTGCTTGCATGCAGCCAGTGTTTCAAACTGTGTTGGATACACAAAAGTGTCACAATGATGACCCCTGGGCGTATCATCCAACACACAAATCAAAGCTACTAAGACGAACATTCTTCATCCCCCATATCTGGCACTTCATTTAGTTGCTCATCCCAAATATAGACGTACCTTTCGCCATGTTTTTTCATGAACTGCTCACGAGTAAGATACATACAGTCATCCTGCATCTCGATTACCCAATCACCAACCTTGCTCATAGTTCCCTCCTAACCTGCTTTTTTGTTTACAAGATTATAATCGTGAATAATTGTTCCCAACTTGGCATCGCCTGCCCAGTATGGTTCTACCCACTTACGCTTGATCAACCCACTCTTGTAGTGGATTGTTCGCCAGTGGCCACGCCTCAAGTGTTTACGCTGACGGGTTATGCACTGTTTGAATATCTTTCCATACAGCTTGACCCCTTCATCTTTAGGTAAGTTGATCTCAACAACCTTTACCTCATTAATAGGCTCGTGCAGCATCAAAGGCTTTTCGATATCGTCGTTGTCCACGATCTCTATGTCGCGCTCTACTTCACGTTGATAGTTCAGTAGACCAAGAACCGCAATTACGAAACGTAAGTCCATAGACCATCCGCCGATCTCTAAGAGTTCTTGACCGTTGTCACCAAAATAACCTAGATAATCTCCCTGCCAATTTGAGGCATATCGATCTTCTAAAAGGGGAGCAAACAAATGCTGACAAAAACCAAATCGTGAAAACAAACCGTTCAGAAAAGCCTTCTGAGATTTCTTATTAGAGAAGTGACCAACATATTCCGGTGTCAATACGTTTGCACCGTGTCTTTCTCTGGCCTCTTTCATTTTGTCAGGAGAATCATGGCGCAAATTCATATAAAGGCCTGTTCCTCCCTCAATGCGAGTTACTCTCTCTTCCTGACCATAAGAAAACAAAACGCCACATCTAGGTGCTACAAGCATATTTTTATCTGATTCAGGAAAGTGCATAAATTTATGAAACTCAAACCAATCACTTTCAAAACCCTTTTGTGGAGTCATGCGGTGATTAGGAGTCCACATTGAATTAATTGAACTGGTTTTGTTTTTGGCACTTGACCGTTTAGTCCTTTCTTCAAGACTAAGATTATTCTCTAACTCACCGGCCCAACCAACTTTCTGTATTAGGTAACCAGTTCTAAATTGTGATCCTGAACGAGGTTTGCCAACGTCTGAAAAAATCTTAATGTTGTCTGAGCCAAACCCCATATCCCATTCAATCCACATCGAATTAAACGCGGGAATGCCTGTCATGAACGCATTCAACATATCCTTTGGCGGCATTTCAGTAGCTTCTACAGCGTGTTCGATCAGGCTTTGCCCAATGTTTATCTTGGTTGCGTTTTGAAAAACCTTTTGTGTTTGTCTGAGAAGAAAGTTTTCTCGTGCTTCAAAGTTTTTACACATCATTTTTGCAAATTTTCCAGATGATGGATCATTCGGTGATAGTTTGCTACGTCGCAACGCCTCTTCACCAAAGTAGCCATCTTGTAATGCTTGCTTGTGTTTTTTTACCGCCTCTGCCCTAGGATATTTACCAAAAGCTTTGTGAAAAGACGTTAAGTTTATTGACGCTTCGCTAATCGCGTCGTGTGTTGGATAATTGCTCATTGTTGTTCCCATTTTTTAATATGTTCTTCTAATGTCTTACTATGAAGGTAACCCCGCGGGCTTTGGTTCAAAACCTCTGCGTTAGCCATAAATTCATCATGCCTTGCAAGGTCCCCTTCAAAGTAAGCCTCTTCAGCCAGAAACGCATACCACATTGACGCGCACTTTATTGTTAACGCGCCAGTTACCGGATCACGTTCGACCTTCGGAGCCTTAGACATCTAATTCGACGCCCTCATAATCCGTCGATTTGATTACTGTGCAGATTGACGCGCTGTATACCTCTTCCAATTGCAGCAATCTGTTGTATTGCTCCACACACTCCATGTAAGTCTCATGTGCAAACCAATGATCCTCATACGTCGGCTCTGGTCCTTTCGACTCATGAACCTCAGTCCAAACTAAAAGAAACATCATCTCTCCCTTCGTTGTATGCCGTGCTTAACATCACGACCAACTGCCACTTGTATTTATATTCAAGCTTCTCGAGCCNNNCATNTTCNCCNTGCTTCNAGCATNATNTTCCGCGCCTGNGNATNACTCGTCANGAACCACTGGNTCTTTTCCCNNTCATTACGAACNTTATAAATAATCGGCATCTTCGTCGTCTTCTGTGTCAAAGTTAAGNTCAACNCTGTCANTAAGAGTTGCATCGACACTGTCAAGCGGCCAATGTTCGTTNTCCATCATGTCGCAAATATGNACTGGCAAATCTTGCGGCAACGATTGCAGTTGCTCCATCAGTTCTTTNACTGTCATGANNTTAACTCCCGCTNTTNNAANTCATNNTTCATTTTNTCAAGCGCACNNCCAAGNTGAATCATGTCGNNCATNGTGATGCAGTTANNNNTNTTCACNAACNCTNTCANAAANTNNANAGTNCANTACTGTCCATTGCACGGATCGCTTCATCAAGAGCCTCGACACAACTTTTCGGCAGCCGATTCTCACGAATCGACTTCACACGCTTGTTATGCTTCTCAGCATTTTCGTTATACGTTTTAATCCAATCTTCACTCATTGTTACTCTCCTCAAGAATATAAGAATCACAGAAGCCAACGGCTTCCCGTATTTCATCATCACGCATACTCATTGCACGTTCGATAATTGCAAAACGAATCTCAGATGGTCGTAACGTTTCGCCACGCTCATCGTTCGCCACAATGCTAAACCCTACGTCAAACATGACGTTGTACTGTTTAGTCATCTTCGCCCCCAATTATTACTTCATGCTCTGTTTTCACAGTCACAAAATGCCACTCATAAGCATCAAGACTCTCATCGAATAATCCCTCTCTTTTGAGGTACTCCAGATGTTCCTCGGCTTCTTTTTCTGAGGCGTGTGAACTTAGATCACGGAACACCTCGTCTTTAATATTCAAAGCGTCTTTGGTATGGATAGAAATAACAGTTCCAACGTCCCTGCTTTCTACAATTTTGAAGTCTTTAATTCTGGATGAATCGGATAGGTTAAATCCGTCAATGAACGCCTTTGCCTCGCCTAACGTATCAACAGGCCAATCCAAAGTTTTGTTACTGTTAGGCCATGTTCCTCTGACTTTATAAGAAGCCATTACTTATTCTCCTTTGCATAATCCATATTAAAACCCAGACGCTCGCAGATAGAGATGACACCCTTTGGCAAATCGCAGACACCGTCGTAATCCACCAAATGCGTGCCATCAAACCACAGTCCGCCTGAACCACCTTCATCCCCATACTGGGTATGCTCAAATCCGAGAGGGTCACCCTCTTCATCAATAAATACAGTCCACTCGGGAGACTCGTACCAACGCATCGTTAGTGTCTCCTTGTAAACCAACGCGGCCTCTGCCGCTTCACGCAAATCAGTCATCTGATGTCTCCTTAATGACAACTTTCATACTGCACCAGTCAAAATGCTGCTGATGTTCCTTGATAAAATCCGTACATTGACTAACGATCTGCTCAATCATTTGAGAATCTCCAGAAGAGCAGGACAGAAAACCCTGCCCCGCTCTCTTCGCGTTAAACTCATCAATGCATTGATTCAAGCTTGCTGAACAACTGCCTACCTGTTGAACGTCGATCAAAACTGTTACAGGTTTAGTGTCCATATCCATACTCCTCAAAATGCTCCAAACCACGGTCACGCACTGGCTCCGCTTGGAACACGCGCCATTGCTCATACGTCATTTGACTCAAATGCTGTGGACCTTCAGCCGATTCACCAAAGCCGTTAATCCACTCAGCCGCTTGATACCAATCGTGGAACACCCGACTGCCTTCCGTCTCACACAGATCACAGTCACGCGCCCAGTAATAAAAGAAGATTGACTGCTTTAATTTCTTCTCACGGTGATACTCGTAATCCATCAGAATCTTGATTAGCCGTTTATGAAACTTAGGCTTCAACATCAACAGGTCGCCTGCATCCCGATCAAGCTCTGGGTCGTAATCCATCATCGACAGGTAAAAGTTAAATTCGTTCAACACGCCATCCCAACTGTACTCAGGTTGATAGTCATCATCGAACTGGAACCCGCCCAACTCTCCGATACGAACCGGATACAAATCTTTATTAGTAATGGATTCGAGAGCCGCGGCCCAGGGTTCTGAACCAACCTCGACATCTCCAAAGTTTTCGCAATTCACAGACCACATATCAGTTAGGATAAGATCGTCGCGGTAGTCACGGAGCTTGCGTACAGGACCGCGGACCTTGGACCAAAGTGTTTTGTAATCCATACCGTCAAAAGAAAAGTCTGCCCCGAAAGAGGACATAAAATTAACAAAGTCAGGATTAAGAGTAGCCATTTCAAAACCTCCAAATATAGTTACCCAAACGCATTATCATGTTATGTGATTCTATATGTCAAGCATTTATTTGTTAACGATTTGAGTTTTCTTTATAGGGCTGTGAAATTCATTTTTTTAAAAAGTTTTTTTTTAAAAATAATTTGGTGTTACGAGTGTTACGAGTGTTACGAAATCTCTGAGTTGCCCAGACAACGCGGTTTTCAGCCGTAACACTTTTTCCTGTTTTCGTAACGTTCGTAACATTTCCCTATATAGGAAACTGGGTTTTAGACCTCTTTGTTTAACAAATGTTAGCTTTTTTGGCAGAATCCGTAACATCCGTTACATTTAGGAAGCGATATGAACGATAAAGTTGTAACGAAAATTGAAGAGCGTAACGACCGTAAATTAACCAACCGACAGCGAGAATTTGCTAAATATTTTGTTGAAGGCATTTACTCAAATGCTGAGTGTGCAAGAAAGGCAGGATTTTCTCCTACTGTTGCTCATATTCAAGCGTCAAAATTAATCAATGGCAGAGATTTTCCCCACGTACTTGAATACATCAAGGAACTTCGTGAAGAGAGGGAACGCCGTTATGGCGTTACTTTAGTGGGCCAGATGAAACGTCTTGATGAGTTATCTCGAGCCGCTGAAGAGGCGAACCAATTTTCTGCAGCGATTAACGCAGAAAAGATTAGGTCTGCTTTGGGCGGCTTAACTATTGATCGTCGCGAGACCACTAATAAATTAGATGATCTGTCTAGAGCGGAAGTCATAGCAAGATTGATTGATCTACAGAAAAAGTATCCAACGGCATTCATCGACGGAGAGTTCAAAGATGTCACGGGGACCGGAAGCGAACTTTTGGAACACAATTCGCAAAAACCTTCCAAAGGGTAGTCAAGTTTGGCGGTTAGAAAACCGTGTTGCGGCAGGGATGCCCGACTGCTACATCATGATTGATGGCCATCCATTGTGGATTGAGTTGAAAGTAACAAAATCTAATAGCGTGAAGCTATCACCACAACAAATCGCTTGGCATATGGCTCATAGTCACGCAGGAGGCCATAGTTTGATCTTAGTTAAGCGGTCCACCACGGGATGCCTATTTTTATTTGAGGGCCGTGGAGCGCGGGACGTTGCCTCTCAGGGCCTGCTTTCGGAGGCTATTTTTTCTGGGATCGGGGTTCGAGAAGCCATAGACGCGGCTATCGGGTCGGTTCGGGATCATTTCGGGGCCTTATTCGGGTCGGGTTCGGGTCGGGTTCGGGGATAGATAAACAAAAATTAAGCCCCCGCGAACGGGGGCTTGGGGTGACAGTAGTTGGAGGACTACTAAAACGGATTGTCCATGAAAAAGGCCCTAGTGTCTAGGGCCTTGATCCGTTAAGCGACGGCGCGTCGTCTAATTTTTATTTCTGAATCATCAAAAGAAAAAACCGCTTTCGCAACGGTTACATACTTTTCCGCGTCACGTTTAGCACCAAACGCGATAATTCGTTTTCCGTTAACGTATATTTCAAAAATCATAACCATCATATACTCCTATGCCGTGGGCTTTTGGTTAAGCTTTAACTATCTTTTGCTTTTTGTCATAGCGTATAAAGATTTCAGGCAAATTGTCCCGGATGCTCAAATAAGACCCGCTAACTGCGCAAACAAAATCTTTCCCGGCGTGCCAATCGGCTAACGCTGCTTTTTTACTCTTATAGTCGCGCCCGTAGGCTGGTAGTACTGTCATGCTGATACCCTCGCTATCAATTCAGGATTGTCGATAATGAAAGGCGAATTTGATTTTTTCGCCTCGTGACCTTTCACGCGTAAACCAATGATATCGTCGACGCGCTCGAGGTTCGCGATATCCGATATATCGCCATCGTATACGTCGCGCCCCAAAAATGTTTTGGGCAATCCGCCGCGGAATACCGCGGTTATGGGTACGCGATGCGTCAAGGCTTTTTTAACCTGATTCTGGAATCCGTCCGCTATGGAATAAGAAAACATCAACCGATAGTTGCTAGGCGTTTTGCCTAATCGGTTGGCGCGTTTCGTGTAGTCATAGGAAAACAAGGCGCGGAATTCATCCGCAAAGTCTAGATAGTTTTCCCAAGGAATGTCTGACAGAACATTTAACCGCGTAACCGGTACAACGTTCTGTCGATCACACAACTTAATGAAGTTGTGCAATTCTCTTTTGAGCATAGCCAAAAACTTGTCCCGGTCCGCATGCCAAAGATTGGTCCGGGCCTGCCGTCCGTCAATGACGTTTTGGAATACACCACGCCCGCCAGAACGCAAGCAATCATTCGCGCATTCTGCCAACCAACGTGCAGGACATATAATGTCGTCAGGCATCAACGACAAGGAAAGAATGCGGATACTGGACCCACCGATTAAGCTTTTTTCCGACTTCGCAACTTTGGTGTTCGTTGCGTCGATTGATGATAAACGGGAAAACATAAAACCTCCAAAAACTAGTTACCCTCGCAAATTACATCACACTACATCACAATAAACAAGCTTTTTTTCGGTTCGGGTTCGGGTTCGGGTTCGGGTTCGGGTTCGGGTTCGGGTTCTATAAACAAAAAACACGCAAACGCGTGTTTTATTAATACTCAATCTAAAGACAAAGAACAAAGCAACAGACAAAAAGGGCCGGGAGGCCCTTTTTACTCTTCCTCCACTGGAATCAGTTCAAATTTATCGACTCCACGTTCATAAATATTGCAGTCAAAGTCATACTGCGCAGTTAGTTTTTCAGCCATACGCCTGGTGTTTGCTACGCCAATTTTGCGCTCAGTTCCTAACAGGCTCGCTTCGGTGATTATGAATTTGGCTAACCGTGCTTTACGTTTTCTCATCACTTAGCTCCTGGTTATCTCAAGAATATGCTTTAGTTCTTTAAGGACGCAGTGCTGTATCTCTTCATCTGTCGCGAGTGCTTCATCACGCATTGCTTCAACAAACTCTCGAAGTTGGTCACACAACAGATTGGACTCAAGTTCTTGGATTACTTTGTCTTCACTTAAACTTCTCATTAATAGTTTTCTCCCAACTACATCGGCAACAACACCGACCCCTTCATTATGCATGATGCTACATCATATACAAGCTTTTTTTCGGTTCGGGTTCGGGTTCGGGTTCGGGCTTAATATTATATACATGGTGCAGCCCACCGCGGCCCGCCGGCCCTCCCACCCTCCCACCCTGATCGATTCGCCTAGGCATCCACTGCTTGCGGCTCAATTGATTCTCCCGAATCAATAGATAAATGCAATGTGACACAACATCACATAACATGCTAAAGTGGCTTTGCCACTTTAGGCAAGACAACCCGTTGGAGGGATTACATATGAACAAACCAAACTTTTACCGATTTGGCAGAGTCAAGATCAGAAACCCACATAAAATCAAGGTTCGCAAGCCTCAGACAGGGGCCACGTTGGCCCACTACGTTGATGGCGAGCTTCACAATATCTGGGGCATGGATTCCATGATCAAGCTTCGCCGATGGGTTATTCCCACTTATGTTTTACCGGCAATGCGGATGGCTGGCCGTCCATCGATCAAGCTTCGCGAGTACAAGGCGAAGCCTAAGATCCGTCGTTGGGGGGTTCAGTCATGAGCGCATTATTCAAAATGCCTGTCCGTGTATCGCGGCTCACTACCGTCGATCAAGTCGCTTGGTTGAAGGATTACAAAAAAGCAATTGAAGACTCGATCAAGGCCGCGCAAGAACGCGCGGTCGAGGAAGGTCTGGCTGAGTATGTCACGACTGAGCGCGAGACTTCACCGAACAAGGCAACGTTCATCGCCGAATATGGCGAGAAGGTCTGGGCGCGGATGTGCCGCCGCACCGAAGTCAAGACGTGGAGGGTGAAGTCATGAGTAAAGAAATAATCAAAGACACCAATTGGCGCGGAGTGCCTTGCACGCTCCGCTATGACAACTCACTAAAGCCTGTTTGCGTAGGCGACAAGTTCGACAGTCTCGAAGTCGTTAGTGGAGAGGCCCCACACAAGCCAGGTTCCTCTGGCTACATGTCCTATAAAGGTGGTCAGAGGTACTACGTGCATGGTGCTCACTGGGTTGAAGACTTCGAGCCGAACGCGTGGGCGGTTATGCGTCGATACAAAAAGAAGATCGTGAACCCGACCACAGGAAAGAAGGAGTGGGACACTTGGGGAGAAGCGGGAGCATACTCCATCGATCACTACGGCGACGACGACGCTTTCCTGATGGCGCATGGCAAGGCGCGGCTCCTCGAGCGGCAGGACTCGAACAATGAGTGTTACGTCAAGGCGGTGCTCGAGCCGGACTTCGACTAGGGGTTACTGGACCCAGTCGGGTCGGTCGGGGTCGGTTCCTTCGGGGGCCGGCCCCTTTTTTCGGGCGGCCCGCCGCCAGCGGCCCGCCCTCCCACCCTAGTTTTATAAATTCATTGGCCGAGAATTTCGTTCCAAGACCTTACCCCCTAGGACCCCCACCCCCTAAAACTGGTGTAAACTCCGTTGGAGTCCCAGGCCCGAGAAAAAAATGCAAAGAAAATTTCGTTTGGCTGATGAAACAGACCTGCACACCTGCGTTTATATAGCTGGTGTTTTTCACGAGGGCAGCCAGTTCCGAGATGTAACGACCTATAATCCAGAGCATGCGTTTGAGCATGCAAGGTTTTGTTTAAACAATCCCAACAAGTTGTTCCTTGTTTATGAGAAGGATGACAGGGTTGTTGGTTTTTTTATCGCGGGCAAGCATCCGGTAGTCTGGAACCACGAACATTACGTCTCGTCTGAAGAGTTGTTTTACATCTTGCCCGATTATCAATCCCCCAGGGTCGCGTACCGTTTCTTTTTGTTATGGGAGGAGTGGTGCCGTAGTCACAAGGTATTGTTCATGTCGTTTACGCCCACGTCTTTTGTTGATGAGAATATAGATCGTTGGGATGGTTTCTGTCATGCTATGGACTTCAGGCGTGGTGGGGTCTATTACAAGAAGGTGTTGAAATGAGACTGTGCGAAGCTCGTGGCTGGTATGAACCAGACAAATCTATCGAATCAAGGATCTATTGTTTTGGTGATGAGGGCGGTAAAGGAGATACTTCTGCGACTGCGGCTAGTGAAGACATTGGAACACCAAACGTGGACCTCGATCCACGGTCCGGTCCAGGCAGGCGCGACACTTCTGGTGATCGCGAAGCATATGAGGACCGTTTTGGTGGCATATCTACCCGTAACTTCAATATTGATCGAAGTCAAAATTTTGTTGATACGGCGGATGGTCGTCGTGTTTTTGGAACACCGGATCAATTACAAAAGAGCATAAGTGATGGCAGGGTAACTCCTGCTGATTCAGACACTGCTGCTTTTACTGGTGGGTTTGCTTCCCCGGCAACTTTTGATCAGCGGTTAGGTGCTGGTGATCCGCTTGGAATGCAACAAGGCCGTACTACTTATTTTGCACCGCCCGGTGCAGGTCTTCCTGACGACCCAGCAGTTCCTACTGCCACAGATTCCTTAGCCGAGTTGCAGTACGCAAGGGATTTACAAACTTCTCTTGGCCGAACGTTGTCCCCGCAGCAATTACAGAAAAGCGTTGCTGATCGGCGGCAACAGGAGATTAAGGATCGAGCAGCAGAGTCAGCTAGGGCACTAGCTTCTTTTGGCCTTAGTGATGATGTGTTTGAAGTAGACCCAGTAACTGGCACCGCCATCACTCAAGAAGTTCTGGATGAATCAAGAAGAAAAGTACAAGAAGCAACTGACCAATTATTTAGAACAAACTTTGCTGATGCTCCTTTTGATGATGGAACATTTTTAAGTGATTTATCAGACACAAGTATTGCCGAGGGCATTGCTCAAGGCAGAGCACAACGAAACTTCAACCCTGGAAATTTAAAGTTTGCTGGACAACCCGGAGCAACCCCAGACAAGGATGGATTTGCTAATTTCATAACTCCGGTTGCAGGAACCACGGCACTAGGTGCACAAATTTCCAAGGACTTACGCCCAAAGTCAGAGGGAGGTAGAGAACTAACGCTATCTCAGTTTGGTCAAAAGTACGCTCCAGACGATTCAGATTACGCTAATAAGTTAAGTCAATTTACAGGGCTCTCTTTAGATGAGACGGTTCCTTTTGATCGTTTTGGGGATGTTGCCACTGCTATAACAAGAGCGGAGGGCGGGCAAACAAATGTAGACTTCTTTTCTGATTTACAAGAGCGGTTTGATTTAGCAAGACAAACGGCACCAGCACCAGCAGCCGATCAAGGCATTGCTTCAGTTGTTCCACAACCAGACCCTCAATCACTTTTTTCACCAGAGGTAGCTGCGGCTCAACAACGACGAGACAGTATTGCAGGGATGGATGATGCAGGTATTGCAGGGATGGATGATGCAGGTATTGCTTCAGCGCAGGGCGTAGCACAAAATCCCACGGCTATGACAATGGCAGGAGTTGATAGAGACAGGTTTACTGGAATTGGTTCTTTAACTCCAGATGTCCCCGCTCGTACACCTGAACCAGACCCTATAGGGCAATCAATTGATCGAGCAATTTCTGACTTTGCCAGAACACCTTTGTTTGGGCAAACCAGAGAAACAACTCCAGAGGGTGTTGTGACGGATGACTTTTTCCTTGGTAGTCGTGATTTAGTTAGCCAAGCTCCAGCCTTTGGAGCGAGTTACAGTCCTGCTGAACAGTTAAGAATGCAAGAGGGAGCAAGGACACTTCCCCTTTTAGACATTCCCGATGTTGGTGGAATTCCTTTATCGTTTGTTGGTAGTGCTGTTTCTGATTTATTAAAACCGGGATCCGCTGCATACAGAGCACTTGAAAGAGGTGGTACTCCTTTGCCTAATGAACAGGGGCAAATTGCTGCTGTGGAGCTTGATGGTATTGTTTACGAGGTGGATTTTGATCCATTCGGAGAAAAGCCACCTGCGGTAAAGCAAGCTCTTGAGCGTCAGAGACAACGTCAAGAACAGCAAAATCAAGAAAGAGGAGGAGATGACCCTATTCTCCCACCATTACTTCCAGAAGATCCTATGGCGGAACAAGAACCCGAAGAATATGTGGGCAGAGACGTGATTGGTGGTGGAACGCCCACTGGTTATCAGCCCAGAGGCCCTTTACAGATCTCATATACAGGATTACCGACCTTAGCTCCGGTTGTTTTGCGTCCAACCTTCCAGAGTCGTGCTCCATTTAGTCCATTATTTGGAAATTTGGGTCAGCCAAGGCGTAGTTAATGACCTCGATCCTAGAATCTTTGCCTGATGAGGTTCTAAAAGAGATTTTAGCCCTCAAACAGGCAGAGATTAAGCTTAAAACACGCGAAAAAGCGCAAAATCAGTTCATGCCCTTCGTGCATCACGTCTATGACAACTTCATAGAGGGCCGTCATCACCGAATTATTGCCGAAAAACTCGAAAAAATAGCAACTGGGGAGCTAAAACGGCTGATTGTGAACATGCCACCCCGTCATTCCAAGTCAGAATTCGCTTCTTACCTCATGCCAGCGTGGTTTTTGGGGCGAAATCCTAAATTAAAGATCATTCAAGCAACCCATAACACGGAATTAGCAGTCAGATTTGGCCGTAAGGTCCGTGATTTAATAGAAACGGAGGCATATTATGAAATCTTCCCAGAAACAAAGCTCAAAGCGGACGACAAAGCGGCGGGTCGCTGGGGCACCGAAGCAGGAGGCGAATATTTCGCAGCAGGAGTCGGTGCAGCCGTCACCGGTCGAGGAGCCGACCTCTTCATCATCGACGATCCCCACTCAGAGCAAGATGCTCTTAGTGAAGGAGCGTTTGATAACGCTTACGAGTGGTATACGTCAGGCCCTCGCCAACGTTTACAGCCGGGTGGCGCGATTATTCTCGTAATGACGCGCTGGGGGACGAAGGATCTCACCGGAAAACTGATGAAAGCACAGGCCAACGACATGATGTCCGATGAATGGGAGGTTGTGGAGTTCCCTGCAATCATGCCTTCGGACAAACCACTGTGGCCTGAGTTCTGGAACAAGGATGACTTGTTAAAAGTTAAAGCTGCACTGCCTGTTTCTAAATGGAATGCACAGTGGCAGCAACAACCTACTGCTGCGGAAGGCGCAATCGTTAAACGTGAGTGGTGGCAAACATGGGAGAAAGAAGATGTCCCTCCGGTCAAATATATCATGCAGTCATATGACACGGCGTTCTCGAAAAAGGAGACAGCGGATTATTCAGCAATCACGACGTGGGGCGTATTTCAACCAGAAGAGGGAGGAGCAGACCACATCATCCTGCTCGATGCCCGACGAGGCCGATATAACTTCCCGGAATTAAAAGAGGTTGCTTTAGAAGAATACGAATATTGGGAACCAGACATGGTGATTGTAGAAGCAAAAGCCACTGGTACACCGTTAACGGATGAGCTACGCAGGACAGGCATACCTGTGTTGAATTATACTCCTGCCAAAGGTCGTGATAAAGTGACCCGAATGCACACCGTTGCACCAATCTTTGAAGCTGGAATGGTTTGGGCTCCAGATGAAAAGTTTGCAGACGAGGTGATCGAAGAATGTGCCGCCTTTCCTAATGGCGACCACGATGACTTTGTGGACAGTATGACTATGGCTTTGATTCGATTTCGCCAAGGTGGGTTTATCGCACTTCATGGTGAAGAGGACGAAGAAATGTATGTACCGAGAAACAGAGAATATTACTGATGGCTAAAAGACGAAAAAGACCTACGGAACGAAGAGTTAGGAGTACTAAAATCGTCGTTGGTGGTCAGGTTACTTTGCCCGATGGAACAAAAGGCATGGTCCGTAATGTTTTTGGATCAACTAAAAACCCTCGTGCGACTGTTGTCACTTCAGAGGGTAAGTCTTTCAATGCGCCTTTTTCGCAACTCACGCCAACTGCGGGTCGCCCAGTTGTGACTCCCGTTAAAGCCACACCTGGAACTATGTCAGAAGCAGTGGCACGAGGACAGGTTCCCGACTCAAAAGGCAATATTCGTAACCCTATGCCTGAAAGAGTTTTGCAAAAACTTATGGAAAAGGGTGTTATTACTCGTGGTGGCGGAGGAACGGATGAAAGTGGGTTATTCGATCCATCTCCAGGACCAAAGCTAGTTAATGTCAGAAAAAGAACTAATGACGATGACGATATCCCGTTTAGCTCTGGTGGTATTGTTCGTTATAAAAGCTCATTTAAAGGAACCTTTTAATGTCTGTACCTCCAAATGAAATGACTGCAATGGTTGACTCAGCACTGGAAGCAGTTCCTGGTGTTGAGGTTGAATTACCTGAAATAGAAGACTTTGCTGGTGGAGCAGAGATTATAGAGGGACCGGACGGTGCCATTGTTCAAGCTTTAGAAACAATGGGCGTTGAGGTTCAAACAACGGAGTACGACCACAATGCGAATCTGGCAGAAGTTTTGGACGATACTATCCTTGGGGAAATTTCTTCAGACCTTAGAGGGCAGTATGAAGCAGACCAAGAGTCAAGGGCAGAGTGGGAAGAAGGCTACACCAAAGGACTCGACCTCTTGGGAATCCAGTATGAGGAGCGGACACAGCCCTTTCAAGGCGCGTCAGGAGTCACGCACCCGATCATCGCAGAGTCAGTAACTCAGTTTCAGGCACAGGCATACAAAGAACTTTTACCCTCTGGGGGACCAGTACGCACAAACGTACTAGGAATGCAGGACGCTGAAAAAGAAGCACAAGCTGTTCGTGTTAAAGATTTTATGAACTATATGCTGATGGAGGTGATGGAGGAGTTTGATCCAGACACCGATCAGATGTTGTTCTATTTACCTTTATCAGGCTCAACGTTCAAGAAGGTTTACTTTGATGAAACGAAGCAACGACCCGTTTCTAAATTCGTACCAGCGGAGGACCTGGTCGTCTCTTATGCGGCGAGTGATCTCGCGACCGCGTCGCGGATTACGCACGTTCTTCGCATGGACGAAAATGAAATTCGTAAGTTACAAGTTGCTGGTTTCTACAGAGATGTTGATATTTCGGCTGACTATGAGGCAGATTCTGACCCGGTCAAATCGAAAGTAAACGAACTGGATGGTGTTGAAAAAAGTGCAACTGAAGATCTCTATACAGTGCTTGAGATGCACGTCAATCTAGATATTGAAGGCTTTGAAGATCTTGATCAGATGGGGGAGCCTACAGGAATCAAACTACCGTACATTGTCACCCTTGATCAGGGCAGCGGAGAGATTTTAGCAATCCGCAGAAACTATGAACAAAATGATGCACTGAAGAAGAAAGTAGCATACTTCGTTCACTACAAGTTTTTGCCGGGTCTTGGTTTCTATGGCTTTGGCTTGATCCACATGATCGGTGGATTAGGAAAAGCAGCCACTTCAATACTAAGACAGTTGATTGATGCTGGCACACTAGCGAACCTGCCGTCAGGTTTCAAAGCTCGTGGTATCAGAGTTCGTAATGATGACGAGCCAATAGCACCAGGCGAGTTTCGTGATATTGATGCACCGGGCGGAGACATCCGAAACAGTATCATACCATTACCGTACAAAGAGCCCTCTGGCACGTTAGGACAGTTGTTGGGTGTTTTGATTGAGTCTGGTCGTCGTTTTGTTTCGATAGCAGATCAGCAAACTGGTTCACCTGGTTCACAATCACAACCAGTTGGAACCACTGTTGCATTGCTTGAGCGTGGCATGAAAGTCATGTCGGCAATACATAAACGGTTGCATTATGCACAGAAAACAGAGTTCAGGATTCTTGCTCGACTGATTCGTGACAACATGCCACCGTCATATCCTTACACGTTAGGTGTGGATGCAGGAATCAAGCAGTCTGATTTTGATGACCGTGTTGATATTCTTCCAGTTTCTGACCCCAATATTTTTTCAATGGCACAACGGATAACGTTGGCACAGACGCAATTGCAGTTGGCACAATCAAATCCAGAGTTACACAACTTACAAGCTGCGTACAAACGTATGTATCAAGCTTTGGAAGTGCAAAACATCGATGAGATATTGCCAGCAAAAGCACAGCCACAGCCAACAGATCCGGGTATTGAAAACGCTCGAGCACTGGCAGGAGAGATACTTCAAGCTTTTCCTGACCAGAATCATGACGCACACATTGCGGCACACACTGTAATGATTATGTCTCCGATTGTTCAGGCATCGCCTAGCGTCTATGGAATGTTGGTTTCACATTGCATGGAACATATTTCTTTTAAAGCTAGAATGATGGTGCAGGAAGAAACTCAAGCTGAGTTAGAACAAGTTGCCCAACAAAGTCCTGCTATGGCTCAACAGGCTCAAAGCATGGTTACACCACAGATGATTGAATCTCGTGTGTCCGAAGTGGAGGCTGAATTAATTGCTGCATTTATGCAATCAATTCAACCACAAGGGCAAGAGCAGGACCCATTAGTTGGGATTAGACAACAAGAGTTGATGATTCGTGCTTCTGAAGTAGAAAGACAAAAAATGTTAGATCGTGAACGCATGAATTTAGAACAGCAAAAATTACAGCAAAGAGCCGTGACGGATGCTGCAAGATTAGAGTTACAGGAAGACATTGCAGATCAACGTGCTGAAGTTAACCTTACAAGGATACAGGCACAACAGAACAGAAATTAAGGAAAGGTTATGATCTTTGAAGCCATAGCAGTAGTGCAGACTGCAAACACCGCTATTGGAGCCGTCAAAGAACTATTAAAAAATGGCAAAGACATAACCGACTGTGCCGAGCAGCTTGGAAAATATTTTGATGCAAAGGCAGAGATTCAGAAAAAATCAGGTAGTTCGCAGTCAACTGGCTCTGATCTTGAGAACTTTCTCCACCTCGAAAAATTACGCCAACGGGAAGAAGAACTAAAAACCATGTTGATTTACCAAGGTAGGGCGAACTTGTATCAAGATTTTTTGAGGTACGCAGCAGAAGCGAAGCGTAATCGCGATGAAGCACTGGAAGCACAGAAAAAAGCGAAGATCGCGAAGCGTAAGAGAAACATGGCTTTGCTACGGTCTATGGTCATTGTATTTATATGTTTGCTGGGATTGGCTTGTGTCGGTGGGTTTATATATTGGATCTCTACTATGAGGGCAGTATGACGCAGAAGAAATTACAAAAAGAATCTATCTACGCTGAATATGACAAAGACGGTGATGGGGTTATCAGCGACGAGGAAATGTCTCGGATTACTTCAATTAAAGAAACTGAGACAGCGTTACGCAAAAATTTAGCGCAGTTGCGTATGGCAAGATACACCCTGATCGCTATGGGGGTATTCACTGCTGCTATGTTCTTTGTACCGATAGAGCGGGTGCAAGCTTTATCTGATATCAGCAACCTCTTCTATATATCAGGCGCGGGTATCGTAGGAGCATATATGGGGACAACGGCTTGGCTAAATAAAAAATGATTTATGTGTTTGCGCTGATAGTTATGACTGCTGAAGGCACGGTCATCCCAGATAAAAAGGCGTATTTTTATTCGATCAACCGGTGCAACTACTTTGCAGATCGCGTGAGCCGTACACGATACAACTATTGGACAAAGCGCAAGGTACAGGCGTACTGCATTCCAGAGTGGGTCAATCCAAGAAACACTAAGATACTGAGGTGATTATGATATTAGGTGCATTAGGAAAAATACTTGGTAGTGAGACAGTCATCAAGAAAGGCATGGACTTGATTGATGATATGCATACTTCTGAAACTGAATCCATAGAGGCAAAGACACAAGCCAAAGTGGCGTTGATGAACAGCTACGCCCCATTTAAAATAGCCCAGCGGTACCTTGCGCTGATGTTCGGTTTGACTTATGTATCGTGTTTCATCATAGTCCTCGCTATGACACTGAC
>NZMJ01000078.1 GCA_002692855.1 Maricaulis sp. | reverse complement strand
CTTGTCCTCAAGATTTTCTCTAAATGTCTCTATTCCTGATGCGCTGAATTGACCATCATACTCCGCAATATCAAACCAAGTTGAGCCATCAATACAGTCCTCAATAATCCACTGAGCAGCCCTGCGAAGATTGTCTGTTGTGAAAACCGATGTGTCCAATGTTGTTCTGTTAGTCCTCCAAGTGAATGCTTTTCTCTCCAATATGGTATGAGCCTCAATCAAATCTTCCAGTGAAAAATTCGGTGTCGCAAGAATCATCTTATCATACACTCTCACAGGTTCACCCCGATAGGAATCCAAATAAATCTCTTCAAAGCAATCTCCTAATTCAAGTCTGTGTGCAATACAATCAGTCTGATTTTTTCCAAATACATACTTCACGCCGTCACCTCCACGCCTTGTTCGTTGCATTCAACTTCTTCGCCTTGTTCGTTTAGGAGAAAGAAAATGTTGATTGACGAGTCGTAGTAAATACCACTTGAGTATTCGTAAATCACGCCGTCACCTCCACGCATTTACAATCTTCTTCATGCAAACATTCCCCCACCGAATCACAAAGGCCATCGGGGTATTTGTAATGCTCAAAGGGATAAGCGTCACAATTGCACTTCACGCCGTCACCTCCACGCAACAATCTTCTGCATCGCATTTGTCAGGGTGACCACGACCGCATTTGCCGCATTGCCATTCTGTGAATAGATATGCATCAGTCACGCCGTCACCTCCACGCCTTCTTCTTTCCAAGTGAACACTTTACATGTGAGGCAAATAAAACCAATGGGTTGCATGGTATCGCCTCCGCCTCGTAGCCTCCGTTCATCTCCGCTTGGTCGCCAATAGGCAACTTTGGTTCTACGCCCACATTCACACAATGGTTTCTTTGTCACGCCGTCACCTCCACGCATTTACACGGTGCTACCGTAATCATACCGCCAAAGTAGTTAGCATCTACATACCGACCGCACTTTGAACACACCACGCATCGAATTTCTTTGTTGTACAGTGCTTTACTATTCAATCTCACGCCATCACCTCCACGCCTCGCCACCAGTCGGGAGCAGGTGTACCCTTCTCCCACTTAGCGAACTGCTTGGAATGGTAGTAGCGACGGTAGGCTTGTACTGCATGTTCAGGGTATGCATGGTACACAATCTCACCATCAACAGGTTCGGGTCGATACTCGTCGGGCATAGCCAATGCAAACTGTGTTAGTCCGTCATCAGGGATGACGTGCTGTAGTTCCATCATTCGTAGGATAGGTTGGTTGCAAGCATGTTCTTTACCGAAGCGTTGGCTATACTCATTGCACAATGTTACCGCATGAACTCCGAGCCACAAGAAGTTGGCACGAGTTTCACCTGCCCATACTGTGCATGGGTGATGCTTGTAGCCACCCTTGTACATTGTACCACGTTTGGTAAGAGGCATTGATGCGTGTGGAACGTCGTGCCTGTGAAGGGCTGATGCCATCATCTGTGCGGCCTCTACGCACATCTTGGGGATGTGCTTGTCGCAATGCATTCGTGCCGCAGTGATTGGGTTTGTGTCCAGTACAAATATGTTCATTCTTTATTCCCCCACTTACCTTTGATTTTCAACCTGTATTGTTCAAGATAGTAATTGACTGCATCGTATGCATCATCCCATGCGGCTAATTCCACTTGACAAAGTTGTTGAGCCTCTATGAGTTCAGCCCTTGTCATGTCCTTTGCGGAGTTGCGTATGTCATCAGCACTCATTCTTCTTCACCTTCGTATCGCCATACCGTGTCGTGACCTGCAATGGTACACACCATGAGGTCTTCGGGCTTCCAACCGTTCTCAAGTAAATACTCAAGATTATACTCGGCTCCGCTTGATGCATACATGACAAAGCCCTCACGAGGAGGAGGGATTTCGTCACGCATCTTCCACAGTACGGAGTCGCAAATCCAGTAGTCTTCGTCATGTTCGATTTCGTATTCTTTTGTTTCCATTACTTCAACTGTTATTCTCATGTTCATTCCTCCATTCCGTAAGGTAAGTAGTCGAAGTACAGGTAAGCAATTGCTTCCGCTATGCTTTCAGGTGACATGAAACGTCCTCTTCTAACGTAACTGCCCCTTGTTTCTTCCCATGCTTCCTCCAATCCTAAACCACAAGCGTGCTTACACGCTTTGTCGGCTTCTTCAAATCTACTTTGCCTCTTCCATTTTTTTATGTCCCATTCGTCTGTCATATTCATTCCTCCTCTTGTGTAAATTCAGGAAAGTGATGTGCGATGATGTCCTTTGCGACAGTCACCATGCTGTCGTCGGGAGTGTGATTGTGATACATGTATTCGGAATCCCATGCATTCAATCGAGCACACAACCGAAGTATGTTTTTGACTTCCGTTTTGCTGTTGAGTACAGCCCACTCGTCTGCTTCGTAGTATTGACGCTCCATCCATGCCGCAAGGTTGCGAGCACAATCGTCCAGTGACCATACGGTAACAGGCATAGGTACTTTCATCATGATTGTACCGTTTGTTCGCTCGCAAGGTTTCCATTGACTACCGTAACTTACCATGATTAGTCCACCCTGTAAATGAAATACGTGACATTCTTGCCTTCTTCGTTTGAGAAGGACACATAGTTTTCTTCGTGGTCATACTGTGCAAGGAAGTGTCCTCGGCCATCACAGCATACAGCGTCTTCAACAAACCAGTCGAAGTCCTTAATCATCGCAGTAAGTACTTCGTTAGGAGAATCAAGTTGAGTGTTTTGAATTTGTTTGATTGTGTTACTGTCCACACCAGTGTGTATTTGTAGGAAGGATGGACTGAATGCCCACACCGTTTCCTCGATGTACTCACGCACTGCTTCATCCGCTTCCTCATCAGTGTAGACAAGATAATCGTTGCCGATGTAACCGTCCATGTCTTGAAAGTCAAGGTAAGGATTGGTTTTTTCATCAGCACCCAAGTGCAATGCCAGTGCAATGATACGCTCACGGTCATTGCTTGTATCTTCAAATGCCTTCTCCCACATTTCATTCTTCATTCCTTCAATTGTTTTTGCTTTCATTCTTCTTCACCTTCTCTTTCCCAATGGCCTGATTCGTATTGTCCTTCGGCATCAATGCAACCCGANTCAAACAAACATCCTCTCATCTCAAGGACACCNTGTTGTTGCATGGCNTTGTTGATGATGTCACGTAGTCGCACGATTTCATTGTACATNTTGTTCATNAATTCATNAACACCATCAGCACCCANGTTCNNTTTGNACCANNCANGNTGCNTACTCCACAGNAACATGTGTCTGTCTANTTGAGTCATTCNTTCACCTCATCCATTAAACAGGTTCAACCANTCGTTCACNATANCCATNCCCNTNAGTAACTCNNNCTTGCATANNNTCANCCAANCACNCANNTCATTCAAATCNTGTATNTGANAGAAGGAATGGATGTTGTCGNTNAGACGGTTNGCCTGTACCTTGAGGTCGATTNCTCCCANTTGTANTTCTTCAATGCTTTCGCTCATACTTTCACTTCCAATGTTTTCANNTTCTTTCTCTTTGCCGATTTATAAAGCAAAGATTACTGAATCAAGCCACTCGNCGTGCAAGGTCTTGCACTCGTTGTTGCATGATGTTGCGAGTCTGTGCATCACGGAGGTACTGCAATGCTTGTTCCATNGGTTCGATACCTCCATGTGCGTCGAGTGAACGNCCNATGTCTTGNTCACTCATCCCCTGAAACACAGGGTTACGTTCTCGNAGNGAGTCGAGTTCACCTACATTCGTGGTGAATCTATCTCCCTTCGGTGCNCCCATTGCTCGGAACGCACCCGCCCCTCCTACATCNACGTAGGANAGAGAGCCGTCAGGTTGGCGTAGTACATTGTCACCAGTCATACCAAGCACATCCCAGTTGGCTGTTAATGCGTGGGGTACGAAGTCACGTTGTAGTTGTCGTACGTCTTCTTGAGTTGGTCTTGTACCAACCTCTTGCGAGTCGGCTATGAAGTCGGCAAGCATGGTCGGCCTTCCCCTGTGTGTTGTCATCTCGGCTTGAGGTACATTCACACCTAAAGCATTCAAGTATCGGTTCATGTCNAACTCGTTCTGAATGTGTGCAGGGTGCGCTCCTTGCTTGCCTACTCGTAGTCCTTGTTCGGTGTCGTATAAGGTTGCACCAGTCGAGCCTCCTAAGAAACGAACTGGTCGCATGTTCATCCCATGTAATCGTTGTACATAAATTCAGATGGGGAAGGGCTTCATTGAGAAAACATAACAACTATCTCCGAGGTCAAACCTTTTGCCCTTATTATTGGATAAACCCATGTGAATGTGGTGAGGAAACTGCTTCATAGCCTTGTACTACTATCTCCATTGAGGTAACGTTTTGCAGTTATTACTGGATAAACCTCGTGAATCTATTCAAGTGGGTGTTGTATGTTCAGGTCACCCAGTACCCATCGTAATGCTTTGACGACACCTTCCAGTGCCTTGTAGTTTCTCATGTGATACATACGCTTGTCCTTTGGACACGTTTGCATAGCAGTGATGTGCTTGTTCTGTTTGCGTTCAGCCTTGTCGAGCATCTCTTCAATCTCCTCCCACGTTCTTTCGTAGGAGAAGTGTTCACTGTCTTGGTGGTCATTCATTCTTCCTCACCTTCATTCCAATATGCGATAACGGTCATCCGATGTGATGTGATACCATCCTCATCTTTGGTGTAGTCACTGTGCTTGCGTAGTTCAGCACTCAATAATTTATCATCACTTGCTTTGGCTTCTTTAAGCCTCTCTTCCCATTCTTTGAGAACCTGTTCTTCGGGTTCTTCATCTTCCCATTCACCGTTGAAATGCCAACCCGCATCTTCGGTTTCAATCCACATCGTATAATCTTCGTAGTCAATCTTCGTCATTCTTCTTCACCTGTGTATAGCATGTAATCATCCAGTGCGTAGTACTTGTCAATGAAAGCAACCGTCGCTGTGTTCATTGAATTAACCAATGCGTCACGCTTTGCTATCGCTTCACGCAACCGCTTGACTTCCTCAAGAAGAAGTGGTGCGTTTGTGATTAACATAGCGTTTCCAAAGTTGGTTGTGTTGCCTTGCATGAAAAGATGTTCTGCCCATTCCCAATCATCGGGGCTTAATTCCCACGGTGCTTCTGTATGTCCTTTGTATTTGTCTGTGTCAATCATTCTTCTTCACCCCAAACATAATCATCAAAGTCCATCATCGCTGAATCATTCCAACAAACTTGTTTGCCAGCCCATTTAGTCGCCCTTACTAACTGTTCATTCAACCTCTTGATGTATGCTTCTCGTCCGTCTAATTCTTCACGCAACTGCTTGACTTCTGCGAGGAGAAGTGGTGCGTCTGCGATGAGTTGTGCATTCGCACTCCAAGTATCTACATTGGAGTAGGCTAAGTCTTGCTCACCATCCTCTTGTTTCACCTTAGCGACAGTCTGAACCCATCCATCACCTGCGCCTTCGCTACCAATCCAGTTCTGTGCATCAATGTAGCCAAGTCCACAGTCAGATACCCACCATGGCGCAGGTGTGTGTCCTTCGTACTTGTCTGTGTCAATCATTGATTCAACTCCCGCATGTCTTTGATGAAACCACCTATCCAATCCGCTACTTCTTCATAACCCAAGTAGGCATATGTTTCAAGGAGTTTTGTCATGTTGTCAGCAACTTTACCAATTCCTTCACGCAACCGCTTGACTTCCTCAAGGAGAAGTGGTGCGTCTGCTATGAGATTCAAATCCGCATCGGGAAACATTTCATCGCACGCTTGGTCATCGACAAGTGCTATGACATCTTTGCCTTTCCACACAGACCCGTACTCATCAAACTCGGTCTTCCCATCTGTGTCCACTTGTTCACGCCACGGCGCAGGTGTGTGTCCTTCGTACTTTCTTGTGTCAATCATCTAATCACATCCCTCAATGCGATGAGAGCGTATCTGATACGCTCCTCATTGGATTCGTGGTCATCACCTGTCAATTCCCAATGAACATCCTCGATAATTTTCCTCAAGTCCATGTAAGAAGTCGTGTAGCCTTCATCAATACGAGGCAACAGTAGTTCACGCAACCGCTTGACTTCTGCGAGGGTTTCAATGTGCTTCTTCAAAATCTCATTGTCTTCTTTGACTGCTTCGGCTAACACGTCGTTTTCTTCTCGCAACCGCTTGACTTCTGCGAGGAGAAGTGGTGCGTCTGCTATCAGTTGTGCATTCAAATCTTCAGGGTTGCCATGTTCATCAAGGTAAAGTGGTGCATTACCATCCATCTTGGCGAGCCTTACATCACCCGCATAAATGAATAACTCGTAAGCGTATTCTTCACTAAGAGTCCAAGGCGCAGGTGTGTGTCCTTCGTATTTGTCTGTGTCAATCATTCAATCATCTCCAATGTTATCCAATGCTATCTTCAATGTTTTAATCGTAAATTCAATCAGTTCTTCGTGAGTCCAGTTAGGGCTATCTCCTATCAGTACTTCTCTAAGTTCAGTGTATTGTTCACGCAACCGCTTGACTTCTTGAAGAAGAAATGGTGCGTCTTGTATTAGATTACGGTCAGCCCTGCTATCTCCCTTCGCAACCTTACTGAAAGCCATCCAATATGGGATTTGCAGACTATATACACCGTTGTCTTCAGGCTCTCCTTGCCCTACCACTTGCCAAAATCCAATGGGTGTGTGTCCTTTGTATTTGTCTGTGTCAATCATTCTTTCACCTCATACCCTACAATGTACCATGCGCTGTTGAGAATAGCGTCTTGCCACTCCCCACATGCTTCACAGTAGCAGTCAGCGTTGATTGTTGAAAGCACAAGGTTGCCCCCATCATCCCCACAAAAGCGACAAGGTGGTGTGTGTCCTTCGTATTTGTCTGTGTCAATCATTCTTCCTCATCCTCGTAGTAACCTATCATGTCTCTCAAGCAATCAGTGGCATGCTGTATGTCACGAATGTAGTAGTTGTCCATGCTGTCAATCATGTCCACAATTGCTTCACGCAACCGCTTGAATTCCTGTAGGAGTAGCGGAGCATCTGTTATCAACGCCTTGTTTGCATCAATTTCTTTCACTTCTTCCCATGTGTACCGAGTCCAATCAGTCATTTCTGCCCTGCCACTATCTTGAGGTATTTCCCAACGATACACACCATCTTCTTCAATCTGAATTTCTTCATCAATAATTTTCAAAGAAAGGTCATACAGTGGTATTCCAAATGGACGAATATCACCCCACGGCCCTTCTGTGTGTCCTTCGTATTTGTCTGTGTCAATCATGTCGCTCACCACTTAGGTCCAAGTGTTTCAAGATGTCATCGACATACTTGTGGGTCGCACTTCCGTACCCAACCTCAACGCCACAGTTGTAGAGTTGGTTGAGAAGACCCGCAATCTGTAGTGCTGTTATGGCAAAATCATCGGGCATGTCAATGGGTATGTTGCTGTCAGTGCGAAGACTGAATACCAATACGGGATGCTCCATGTTGCTCACTCCTCGCTTGTTTCAACGCCTTGTGTTGGTCGCTTACCTTCACACTGAATGTACGCATTGTTTTGCTCAACGAAGTCAATCAACTCGTTGCACAATTGGAAGTGCATGTTGAGTCGCCATTGATTTGAGAAGTTGAACTTGAAGATGTTGTCAATACCCTCAATCATGTCAGCAGTGTTTGAACCTGCGATGACAAGTTGGTAGCCGTCGTCGTATTTCTCGACAGTCACATTGCGTACGTAGGCCACTGAATCTGTGGCAAAGGATTGGAACTTGGGCTTGAGTGCCGCAAGATACATCCCTACGTCGTGTGGCATCTTGTACTTGGCCGCAAATCCGTATTCACGGTTGATGGTTACTTTACCATAGCCTTGAAGGTGCATTAAGCCTGTACCTCCATCGCTCATGGTACGAATCTGTAAAGTCGGTCCGTCCACTTTCTTGTTCTTCATGTATTCTTCGTCAATTGTTTGCTTTGGTTGTTCGTTCATGTTTGTCACTTCCATGTTTAATGGTGCGAATAGTTTCGCAACCATGTCAATAATCTGTTCTTGTCCGTCAGTAAGTTCTTCTGTGTTTTTGTCTTCATTGTTTTCGGTCATTGTAATCCCTCTCTTGTTCTATGTTTTCCATGTCTTTCAGCACTTGCCTCCACATGTCTATGATGTGTGGAATATACTCAATGATGTCACCCACTTCTTCATCAAGACCGTAGTCTTTCAAGTCCTTGAGTGAAATCGGATGACCACCACTCCAGTGATGGTTGTATGCTAATTCGTCCAGTGACGCAGGGCAACTCACCATGTTCATTCCTCCTCATCTGTGTACTTGGGTGTGTACATCGGTATCAGTGATGCTCGATTAGGTACGACATACGACGGTCCCGAATCCGATAGGTCGTTGAATAACTCCCATCCACGAGTTGTCTTGCGTACCATGTAGCCCACGTATCGCTCGTCACCGTTCTCAACGAAGGTCACTTGAAACCAATGTGGGTTCACTCGTTCCATCTCATACCAATGTGTTGTGCTCAATACTAATCTGTAATTTCGTTCCATGGTTTTCATCTCCTTTCTCTTTGCCAATTTATAAAGCAGTGATTGATGATAGTCATCAGACTCACGCATCAGCCTCGGCCTTCTCCACCTTCACGATGTTCACTGGAATCTTTGGTAGGTTGTCGAACATACCCATGTAGTTTGACTTGGCCGCAGGTGACTTGAGGAACTCAAGCAGTATCTCCTTTGGTGTGGATAGGTCTTCAACAAACACGTCGGGCTTGAGTCGTAGTGGGTAATCAACCGCCACTGCAACAGCCGACAGGGATTTGTCGGTTGTATTGAAATCCTCATCAACCTCACGCCACACTGGATAGGATGTGGTGGGTGCAACCAATTGTTCGTCAAGCAGTGAAGCGTAGTCCTCCGCTTGTGCCTTTGTGCCAAAGACATATGGTGTGTCTTGGAACGCATCCCTGTACACATTCGGGTACTTCCATTGACCATTGATGTATTGACCACTACCGTTGGTTACCGAACCACTTGCGATTCGTACCTTGTAGTATTCAAGTACATCAACAGGCTTCCAGTGATACGTATGGACTTGGCATCCCCACCAGTCTGTTGTGTCTTTGATAGCGTACACCCAACCGTTGATGGTGTCGCCAATCTTACGGTTGAACGAGTTGCTCACAAGAACCTCTTGGCGTACTCGTTCCAACCAATTCCATTCTGTCCATTTGAATGTACGACCACGACCCACT
>NZMJ01000077.1 GCA_002692855.1 Maricaulis sp. | reverse complement strand
TTCAACAGCAAACAAAGTAGATATTGGTGCACTTGATATAGATGGTGCGTCTGATATTGGTGCTGCATTAGCAGATGCTGATTTAATTATTGTTGATGATGGTGCAGGTGGCACAGAGAAAAAATGTCAAGTCTCAAGAATAAAAACATATGTTGCGGATGTAACTTTAACAACTGCGGCACAAACCAATATCACATCACTTGGTACACTAACTACATTAACGGTTGATAACATAATTATTAACGGAACCAATATTGGACATACAAGTGACACAGATGCAATAGCCATATCATCTGGCGGTGTCGCAACTTTTTCACAACGAAGTCATCACACTAACGGTATAACTATTGGAGACGGTGCTAATATAGGTTCTGAATCTGACTCTGATGCAATTACAATAGCATCGAATGGTAATACAACATTTTCTCAAGATGTTACTGTAACAGGCGATTTTACTGTTAATGGTGATACTACAACTATTAACACAACAAACAAAGTTTTGACTGATTCATTGATTGAGTTAGCAAACGGCACATCTGGTACTCCATCAAATGACGCTGGTATGGTCATAGAAAGAGGTAGTGCAAACAATGCGTTTATGGGTTTTGATGAAAGTGCTGATAAGTTTATAGTTGGCACGGGTACATTTACAGGTGCTTCGACAGGTAACTTATCAATTACAACTGGCACACTTGTTGCTAACTTAGAAGGTGCAACTGTAACTATGAGTGGCATTATCAAAACTGATGATACAACCAATGCAACTTCTACGACAGACGGCTCGTTACAGACTGATGGTGGTTTGTCAGTGGTTCTTGATGCGGTTTTTGGTGATGATGTTAAACTATTATCAGATGCCTCAGTTCTTTCTTTTGGTGCAAACTCAGAAATAACTTTAACTCATGTCCATGATACAGGTCTTTTGTTAGAAGATAGTGGAGGTACACCGACATTACAATTTCATGATGCAAACGAAAGTATATCTTCAGACGGCTCTAAATTAATTTTAAAATCTAATAACGTCACCTTTAATATGCCAACAGCTGATGGCAGTGATGGACACTTTTTAAAAACAAACGGTAGCGGAACACTATCTTTTGCGGCAGCTTCAGCTAGTTCACTTGCTTGTGATGATTTAACTGAAGGTGATGCAGCTGTATTAATATCTACTTCATCTGGAAATATTACGATTGATGCTACGGCAAATGACTCAGATATAATATTTAAAGGTACAGATGGCGGCTCAGATACCACATTTTTAACATTAGATGGCTCTGCTGCTGGTGCAGCAACATTTAACGATAAGATTATTGCAACAGAACTAGATATTTCTGGTGATATAGATGTTGATGGTACTACAAATTTAGATGTGGTTGACATTGATGGTGCGGTTGACATGGCATCAACTCTAGGAGTTTCTGGAGTTGTAACTGCTAACGCTGGTGTGGTTGTAGACAACATTACAATAGATGGCACAGAAATTGATTTATCAAGTGGTGACTTAACTTTAGATGTAGCTGGAGACATTGTTCTAGATGCTGGTGGAGGAGAAGTTATCTTTAAGGATGGTAGCACTAACACAGGTCATGTAAGTTTAGATAGTAATAACCTTACAATAAAATCGCTAGTAAGTGATAAAGACATGATATTTCAAGGTAACGATGGTGGTAGCGGAATCACAGCACTAACCTTAGATATGTCAGCTGCTGGAGCAGCAACATTCAATAACGATGTGACTGCGTTTTCAGATATAAGACTTAAAGAAAACATAGAAACCATACCTGATGCATTAAATAAAGTATGTCAAATGCGTGGTGTTACTTTTGATAGAATTGATGCTGATGGCGAAAGGCAAATGGGTGTTATCGCTCAAGAAGTAGAGAAGGTAGCTCCAGAGGTAGTCAGGGAAGATAAATCAGAAGATAAAATTAAATCAGTTGCTTATGGTAATATGGTTGGTCTTTTGATTGAATCTATTAAAGAGTTAAAAGCAGAAATAGAAGAGTTGAAGAAAGGAAAATGAGTTATTGGATACAATGGTTAACTATAATTTTTTTGAGTTTGTTTGCTGCTCAGCTTGTCTATGGAGCAGATACAACTATACGTTACAAAGACCAACCACCACCTTCAGCGATTTCTCCATCATTATCTATAGGTAGTGGTAGTGATGTTTGTATAGTGGTAAGAACAGGAGCAGTAGGTACAGGTATATTCTCAGGTTCTTTCGCAACTCATGTGGTTGATGCAACGTGTGAACGTATCAAGCTCAGTAGGGCTATGGCTCAACTAGGCCTCAAAGTGTCAGCTACAAGTATCTTATGTCAAGATGATAGAGTTTTTACAGCCATGCTTGCTGCAGGAAGCCCTTGCCCTATAGATGGTCTGGTAGGAAAAGATGCTAAAGCTAAATATTTAGAACTAGGAATTATAGATGAGAACAATAACATTGTGGGCTCTCGTGGTCGTATTCATGTCCATATTAACCGCCCACGCAGACACGACTACGGACAACCTACTGAGTAATGGTAACTTTTCCAATCAACTTAATGATTGGACAGTAGAAGATTCAACTAAAACCAAATATGACGCAAATTGCTATGCAGGTGGCACTGATGCTAGTGGTCTATGTAAATCTGTGCGTTGGTCGTCTGACTTAGGTAAAACTATTTCACAGACAATNACNNACTTACAAGANGGCTACGACATTGACAATNTNAATGTATCGTTCACAGCACTNGGTTGTAACAATGAAGCNAATAGTAGCACNTGGTGTANNCANGGNACAGACTATGACAAAGTACAAGCAGTCATAGAACTCTATGATGGTACTAATACAGAGACCTTAGTGCTAGAGCAAACTCTGGATTATAACGATGGCACGCAAGATTATAGTCTTTCCACTCAGACTCTTGACTCATGGACCACAGATGACACTAGTATAGACTTTAGTATTACAGGTATAGACACAGGCGATTGGAGTGGTTGGTATGCACCAATCGTAGATAATATTAATCTTAATTTGACAATATCAGAAACACCCGTGCCAGTCGTAGAGCCTGTTGTAGTTGAACCTGTGGTGATTGAACCTATTGTGGTTATTGAGGAAACTCTTATTGAAGGTCTAAGTTTAGACACAGAGATTGTTAATGATGTAATATTACAGCCTGTAGCTATTGAAGTGCCTACATTACCTGACTTACCAGATTTACCAGAGGTTAGTGAAATAACTCCTGAAGTGCCTGAGATATCTGTAAATATTGAGGTACCAGAGATTTCTGTAGATATTGATATTCCTGAAATACCTGTAGAAGTCCCTGAGATTGANGTAGTTGAGGAGATACANGAGATTNANGTNAATGAGCCTGTTGAGGAAATAGCTGAGGTTGACGTTGACATAGAGACTCCAGAAGAGTTAAATACTGAAGATACTCATGATGAGGANATACAAGAGAGTGCTACAAATGATGAGCCAGAGCCAGAAACAGAGGAAGTTGCAGAGGCAGAACCCGAGTCTGATACATCAGAAAACACTGATAGTGAGTCCACTACAACAGCCAAAAATGATAAAAGTGATAGCAAAGATAGTAAAAAAGAAAAGAAATCTAAAAAGAAAGTAAAAAAAGAAGTGGCTAAGAAAACAGCAGATAACAAGTCTGTTGCAAAAGTAAACAAAAAATCTGTTAAGAAAACTAATAAGCCTAGTGCAAACGCAAGTTCTTTAGGACAAGTGGATATCACAACTATGGTTTATTTGCAAGTAATACCACAAACAATTACAATACAAGAAACAGTGTCATTGACACAGGAGATGATATATGAGCAAGACATTGGTGCTCTCGCCAGCAGTGATGCTTACGATAGTCTTATCGGTAGTGCCAGCCGCAGGTGGGTTCGTATGGTGGATGTCAGACCTAAGCACACGTTTAGTGGCTATGGAAGGTAAGATATCAGCCAGCGATACAGGACAACTTAATGATAGGCTAACTCAAGCAGAAGAACGAATACAGTTTAACAATGAGTCAATTAGAGAAACAACTGAAAGTATTGAAAAACTTGATGTAGAAATGGGAGATATGGAAGATAAACTCTCTGCTTGGATGGAACGTGAGTTAGCTAAAGTATACGATATTATTAATGANAACCCATTAGGAAACTAATATGGCATTTGGTTTATTTGCATTTGCAGAAGATACTTATTCTAGTTTTGGTAATGTAATTCACATTGTGCCTACAGGAGTGTCTAGCACAAGTGCTCTTGGTAGTGAGTCTACCACAGCAGATGCTATTATGGCTGTTACAGGTTTGGCTGGAACAACTGCATTGGGTAGTGAATCAGTGATTGCTAAAGCAGTGATTAGTCTTACAGGCGTAAGTGCTACTGGTGAAACTAGTACATTTGGCTTGGTATGGGGTAATATAGATACCTCACAAACTGCTAATTATTCCAATATAAGCACCTCACAAACACCTAATTGGAAGGANATAGCAGCATGATAATTGAAGCAAAAAAGTTAAATGATGGTACAATACGCTGATAGGAGAAAAGAATGGCTAGTTCATATTCAGATTTAAAAATAGAATTAATTGGTACTGGAGAGCAATCAGGAAGCTGGGGTACTACAACTAATACTAATTTAGGCACAGCTTTAGAAGAAGCTATTGCAGAATCAGTTGATGTAGCTTTTTCAAGTGGNACAGTCACTCTTACTTTAACTAACTCAAATGCTTCACAATCAGCTCGTCATTTAAGACTTAATTTAACAGGNACATCAGGTGGAGCACAAAACTTAGTAGTGCCAACCATAGAAAAGCCATACTTAGTAAACAACGGCACTGCTGACACGATTACTGTCAAAACTTCTTCGGGTTCAGGTATTGGAGTTCCGTCAGGTAAAACTATGTGGGTATATGCTGATGGTACTAATGTTGTAGATGCAGTTACTGCTGTAAGTTCTTTACAATCAGATGGTGGTGTAACAGTAGATAATATAACTATTGATGGCACAGAGATAGATTTAAGCTCAGGTGATTTAACATTAGATGTAGCTGGAGATATTCTTTTAGATGCTGCAGGTGATGAAGTTATTTTCAAAGATGGTAGTACGAATGTCGGTCATGTAAGCATGGATAGCGATAACCTAACCATAAAATCTTTGGTTAGCGACAAGGATGTCATCTTTCAAGGTAACGATGGTGGTAGTGGNATAACTGCCCTTACGTTAGATATGTCAGCTGCTGGAGCTGCTAGTTTCAACAGTACGGTTACGGCAAACGCAGGAGTTATAGTAGATAATATAACTATTGATGGCACAGAAATTGACCTAAGTTCAGGTGATTTAACTCTTGATGTTGCAGGAGATATTATCTTAGATGCTGACGGAGGAGATGTAAAAATTAATGATGGTGGNACTGCTATCGCAGAGTTAACTAATTCATCTACTGATTTTGTTATCAAGTCTGTAACTTCAGATAAAGATATTATTTTTAAAGGTAATGANGGTGGTTCAGAGATTACAGCTTTGACGCTAGACATGAGTGCAGCTGGAGCTGCTACCTTTAACAATGATGTNACAGCTTTTTCTGATGAACGATTAAAGAGTGATATTGAGACAATTACAAACGCTTTAGATAAAGTCAAAGAAATGAGAGGTGTTACTTTTGTTAGAGATGGTAGACAAGGCACAGGTGTGGTAGCTCAAGAGATGCAAAAAGTTATGCCAGAGGTAGTGCACGATGAGAGTGAATATATGTCTGTGGCATATGGTAACTTAGTGGGTGTACTTATAGANGCTATNAAAGAACTAGAAAAGAAAGTGGAGAAGCTAGAAAATGGCNATAAAGGATAGTGGTTCATCATTAGCAATATCAGAAATTGNAGCAGAGTTTGGTGATGCTGNAGGTNNNNCTNANTCTTTATCNGANTANTATGCTGGTGGTNNNAANGTNCCGTCAGGTGCAACAGGTGAATCAGGTTCTATACCAACTAGTGGCACTATTTCAATGTCACAATTTTATGGTAGTACAGCTCGTNTAGCTATCGCTTTACAAATATCAAGNACAACACAAAACTACAANATTTANNCCAACAGAGGCGGTACATACTCTGCTGGTATTTCTGATGTAACACTAACCGTACAAGCCATTGTGGGTGCATCAAGTTCAGCTAATGCTGCCATTGATACTGGCAACCAATGGACATCTGGAGACACCGTAAAAATTATTAACAACAGTCAAATTGTTGGACATGGTGGAACTGGTGGTGCTGGTGGTAATGGTGATACTCCTGGTGCTGGTGCTGCAGGTGGTGCTGGCGGCAATGCTATTAATTTAGGTATTGACACAACCATACAAAACAACGGCGGATTCATCAGAGGTGCTGGTGGCGGTGGCGGTGGCGGTGCTGGACTTACTGCTACAGAACCAGTCGATAAAAGCCAATCAAGACAAGTCGCTCTTGGCGGCGGTGGCGGCGGCGGTGGAGCTGGTCAAAATGGTGGTTCTGGTGGTGCTGGTGGTGCATCGAGTGGAGGTAATGTTGGTGTAGCTGGACAAACAGGTTCAATATCAGGTGGTGGTGCTGGTGGTGCTGGAGGTGAATCTTCACAATCTTCACAAGGTGAAGGAGGAGCTGGTGGTGCTGGAGGTGGCTTTGGTCAAGCTGGAGCAAGTGGTGGTACAGGGACCCAGGGACAACAAGGAGGCAATCAAGCTTCTGCAGGTGCAGGTGGAGCAGCAGGAAAAGCTATTAATTTAAACGGTAATTCGGTAACATATGAAGATGGAAGTGGAAACGTTCAAGGAGCAGTATCATAATGAGTAACCCAGTTTTATACAGAGCATGGATTCAAAACAAAAAAGTAGTACATCGCACTTATTGGGCAGGTAGTGATGATGATGAAGTTAAAAAAATTAAAGCTGAAATAGCAAAAAAATTTCCTGGTGAAACATGGCCGCATGAACCAAATGTGTGGGGTGTGAAAATGGGGGCAAATAAGTATAGTCTACATGGTTGCAGCTGCCCTCCTAATTACAAAGACAGTAGTAAAATACAAAACAGCATTTTGTTAAATCATGATTTTATAAAATATTTTTATGACTTAGATACCACAACAAAAACAATGGAAGTAGTTTATAAAGAAGGAGCCGTCATGCCAGTGGTGACAGTTCCTAGCAATCTAACAGTAGCATATATAACTGATATGTGTAACGCTTCTTTTGAAATGCAAGCCACACAAGCTATATATGTAACTGGAACTAATGATAATGTTTGGGCTTGGGCTGAATCACTCAAATCAGATGTAGTGATGCCTATTTCAAAAAACAAAAAATTAGCACACGCTGATGATATGTTTAAGTTTCAATTTAATAACGCAAAAGAGTTAGTTGAGGTTACTTTAGTTGCACATTTAGAGCGATACATGGTTTATGGAGAGGGCACTAATTTGTATGAGGAATATACAGCTGATTACGCAGACGAACTTACTAACTTAGCTGATACCGAAATTGTAGTTGCCAAATTAGATAATCACGGTAATCGTATCGCACAATCACAAAGCAAAGAAAACATAAAGGAATATGTAAAAGTACCAAAGTCTGACGGAAGTGGTGGATATGATACAGTCCTTCTTAAAGATTTGTAATATTGGTTTTGGC
>NZMJ01000076.1 GCA_002692855.1 Maricaulis sp. | reverse complement strand
AGGGTTCAGAGGAAGATGAATTATTACTAACTATCGCAGCAAGAGCATTATTAAGGTCTGCACGGAAATTAGCGCCAGTTGCATTATCTAGAACATAATCATGTGTAGCCATTTCAACTCAATTTTTCTTTAAGGTTATCATAATTTAAGAGCCTCGACCAAAACCTACAGCTGTATATCTAAAATTCCTATCAACGAAACTAGATCCATTTTTTATATCTATAGAAAAACCAGTTGAACTTATAGATGATAAAGAAAAGAAATCACCTGACTGTGCATTTTCTATTACTATTCCTATTGTTGGTAATGCTGAATTAGCACTTACACTAGTACCGCTGAAACCTGTGAAAAATTTATCTGTGAAAGTAACAGCTTTTGTGGAAGTGCCAGAAGAGAAAATTCCATTTGTTGCCCCAGCATTTCCAAGACTTGTTTCAACTCTACTATTTAAGGTGGCAGTATAACCAAGCTGTTTAAGAATTATTGTTTGAGCTGGGTCTGCTGAAGATAAATTTACTTTGAATTTAAATCCTCTGCCTCTTAATATTCCATTTGAAAAAACATTAAAGTCGCTAAATTCAGCGCCATAAGTACAATTTCCACTTGTATTAAGTGATGTAGCAGAAGTAAGAGTAAAAGTATCAGTTGTTTTTGAAATTATTTGGTAGTTGCCATCAACACCACTACCAGAAGTGAAGTCTAAAACAACAAAATTACCCACAGAATATCCATGTGAGGCTTTTGTGATTGTTATTATTGTCCCCGCACCACCTGATCCATTATTGATTGTGTAAGTTCCAGAAGTAGATAAAGCTGGATCAAGTAATGTAGTTGCTACTAATAAAGATGCGTTAGTTTCAAAAGCTGTTAACTGGTCAATATCATTCCAAGTATCTATTAATCCTGTTCTTGAATCTATAAATGAACCAGCATAAAAAGATTCTGTTACAAAATGCCTTGTTAGCTTAGTGTCCATTATAGAACCTAAATCTAAAGGATTAGCAAACTCATAAGTGCCAGAGTCTGCAACATCACCCAAGAAGTCTATTGAACTTAATGTGTCTATCAATGCAGTCACTTCATCAATAGTAGTTGTTGAAGCTAAAGTAAGNCCNCCAAGNGTNGAATCAAAAAATGTNTTNGTTTTTGTTCCTCCAAANGGNGGNGANTCAGTATCNTCTCTGTCNGTAAAAGCTGTNAGTTTTGGNTGTGTGTTTGGTGGAGATACNATNACNGAAGTNTCNCCAGCACTTAANCNNCCNCCATCATCACGGAATTTAAGAATTACCTCACCNTCAATAGGTGGTATCAAAATTTCAGAGACATTACCAGATTCAGCAGCTATAAGATCAACAGAGTTTGTAAAAGTTCCTGTGCCATCTGTAAGATTGCTGTGCCTGACTACCACGTTGCCGCCATGAATCACATCAACATCTGTTGATCTATCAAATGTTAGTTTTACGAAGTCCTCGTTGTATGGTACTAAAGACAAGTTTTGTACATCTGCTGGAAGGGCAGTTTTTCCAACTGTTGTAACTGTTCTTGTAGATGGTTGTGTACTAGGCTCGCCCAGAGCGTTATAACTGAAAACTCTTATTTCATAAGTGCCTTTTTTAGTTTCAAAAATCGTAAAATCTGATCTGCTAATCCTTTGTGTTATAAAATTTTCATCATTCAATCTATATTGAACTTGATATTCTGTTACCCCTGCAACAGGTTGCCATTGAATAAACAATTTAGATACAGCTCTATTATTGATTTCTACTATTTGTTCTGTTGCTGTTAGGTTGCTTGGAGGTGGTTTAATATCAGCAAGAGTGCTTATAGTCCTTGTTTGTAAGGTGCTTCCATCTTCTACAAAACTATATTTAGAGGGATTATGTACAACGGCCTGTATTTCATATTCAATCTGATTTACTTCTTTAACTGAAATAACCCTAAAAATTTGCAGTTGCAAAGATGTATTTTCTATTACCCATACAGAGTTTGATAAAGGAACAGAAGAAAAAGCAGAAGAAACAGTGATAGTAGTTCCAGAAATAGAGCTAATAGTTTTTGTCTCAAGTGAGCCATCTGACAAAATTACAGACAATGTTGCTGAATCTGAGGTAACTAAATCTGTATTTTTTTCGTCATCAACAATTATCTGTGTTGTTGATACTCCTGTTTTTATTCTTCCTCCTCTTCTAACTCCCGCCCGTACTGGATCTTGTATTGATATAATCGTACCTACTCTGACTATTGAACCACTTTCAATAGAGGTTTTAAAGCTTACTAATTCAGACTCATTTGATTGTGTGTACAAAAACCACTTTCCAAGTCTTGCAGCTTGACCTCTGGAATTACAGGCAAAACCTTTTAAATCTCTTGAGACAATCCCATATTTAGCTTGTAAAGCTGTATCTTCAACAGTTTCATAATCTATTTGTTGAGTTTCATTGTCAAAATATCCAACATTCACAACTGTTGCTTTTGTACTTTGACTAGCATTTGAATATTGGAAACCCTCTCCAGTAACATTGCTGAGATTGTAAACATAGCTTGGATCTGTCGGTCTATCCTGAGTTATGTTGATGACTCCAGCACTATAAAACGGCATTACACGCATAACTGAAGCAAGATCATTTATCAAAGAATATGCGTCTCTCTGTGTGTTCAATACAACATTGCAAGAGAATCTAGCCTCTGTATTACCAGTTCCTGTCATATCATCAATTTGCTCTGAGCAGTAAACAGAGGCAGAATAAAAACTAAAAACATCTAATTGTGTTGAATCAATATGATCTCCAAAACCTTTAGAAGTTGTCAACAAATCATATAAAATCCAAGCTGGATCACTAGACCACTCTTTGTCTGTTTTAAAAGTACCGTTAAATGTATCTGAATATGAAATAGAACCATCAGCCCTAACTGTGCCATTATGAGGAATTTTAATTAGTGTTCCTCTGACCCTGTACATTCTTGATGGAACAGATGGAAAAGTCTCCGCATCAAAACGTAACCCTACATGAGCAGAATTAGCATAAGCCCTAGACTCATTTATGATTTCAGTAAAAGATGTCCATTGAAAAGCGTTCTGTAATTTTGGGTCTGAACTGTCATCTGTTTCTCTATTTACTCTTATAGTGACAGGAAAACTTGTACCTGAAGGTAGATTAATTTTATAATCTCTAAAATATGTGGAGGCGGTTCTTCCTTTAACAGTATCTGAAATGACAGTTTGCGTTGTTCCATCATTTTCAATAGTTTGAATATTTAATGCGACTTCTGTGCCTCCTATATCACCATCATCTTCAAATTTTTGCAGTTGAGGAAAACCAACTGTGACCCTGACAGCATCAATACCTGAATTAGTGATTGATCTAGAGACAGGAGTATCTTTAGTGACAGTTACACCAACAGCAGTTTCTGATTCACTTTCTGTAATCCCAGCAATAGCAGTTTGATCAGAAGTGCCAAATCTAGGTTCAAAACTTACGTTCTGAAAATTAAAATCTGTCTCTGCTGGACTTGCAGGTGCAGCCTGCTGTAAAACTTGAGTGCCATTAAGAAATACGTCTTTGAGCGCACTTGTGTTGTATTCAGCCGAACCCTGAGAACCAGTTGCAGACGGAAATCCTGATATAACCCCTTCAGCAAGCAGCTCAATTATTGTTTGAAACTGCTTTGATGCCAGTGCATCTGCTGGTATGTTAGGGTCTGTTAACCCTGCGAGTTGACCAATAAGAGTGTTATGACCACCGCCATTGGGAAACGATACATTTGCCATTATGCTGCTGTACCCTCCACTTGAACTGTATCAATACCAGAACTGATAACAACAGAACCAGTAAAAACTTCACCATATAGGATAGGGACAGCGACACCAGCCCTCGAAGTATTTGTGATTGAATTAAATCCAAAGTTAGCTTGTGCCTCTGGGTCGTTTTGTGATGTTTGGTCAGCCAGTAAGCCAGTAGGAACCGTTGGAGAAGGAGCAATAAGTTGTGTAACCCCATCAATTAACATCGAAGTACCAACAGCAGTTAATCCNCTTGCAATAGCTGTACCGATAGCACTTGCAAAAAATCCACCAGCAGCAGCAGCAGCAGAACCAGCACCAGCAAGAGCTAGTCCAGCAAGAGCTTTTAAACTACCGCAAGCTACAGGAATAATTTTTATATCCCCTTCACCCTGCAACAACAACAAATCCTCTGTAATTTCTGTATCACCCATTTTGATCTTATAAAACTGGTCTGCCATGTGACTCTCTACCTCTGGAAAATTATTAATCAAAAAACTAAATGCTTGTTTGGGATTATTTACAGCCACTTCAAAATGAGCCTTACCTAAAAACTTTCTCAATCTGCCATATACTGTTAATTTTCTAAGCTGCATATCTAAAAGCTTTTTGTGTTGCTTGTATATAGTTTAAATCATATATCTCTCTACAACTCAACTGTTTNATNTTGTGATGAAAAATNGTTTGATTNCCAATATANAANGCNACATGATTTANTTTTTCNTCTATTGANGACATTAATAACACATCATTTTCTTTAATATTATCTTTATCTATTTCAACAAACCCAGCATCATCTAAAATTTTGTCAAAATATGGTTTTTCTGCAAATTCTTTAAGAGTTTTTGTTCTGTAACAAGTGCCAAGATCAATATTTAAGTGTTTTTTATAATAATCAACTATTAAACTCCAACAATCATGCTTACCCCAAATCCAAGTTCTACCAAAAAGTCCAGACTCATATCCACTTGGCTCAAAACAATACCAATCATTATGTTCAAGACTATATATATGAAAAGGTAGTCCAAGATGCTCACAAGATGCTTTATCAGCCTCAGAAGGCAAAGCTGAACCATGTGGGTGTGAATGGACTATTCCAATAAGCTCCCCTTGATCTTCACAATCAGCCCAATCATCTGGGTCGATTATAAAATATTCATCTGGCTCATTAGATAAATTTTTACATGGCCAAAAAGTTTCCTTTCCTTTTATAAGAGCTAAAAGACCACAGATTTCATTAGGTTGAGATTCTGAGGCAAATTTTGCAGCTTTATCTTTCCAAGTCATTTAAAAGTACCTACTGCTGGAAAATCTTTTCTTGTTACTTGTCTCTTAGGCGCTCTAACCCCTTCAAGATCAAGCGCTGATACACATTCAAATTGAACAACGTCTCTATTTTCTACAGTTTTCCTATCTATAAAATATATTTCTTGAGGTAGTTCTGTTGTGCTTGATGGTGTACCAAAGGGATTAATATTAGATGGAAAGTTAGCAGCATCTAAAAACTGTGCCAAAGTTCTATGTCTAATTAATTTTGCACCTTGCAAATCATTAAAAGGTGTTGTTGCATTAACAGAGGCCATCAAAGCTGTAATAGTTCCTAACAGATTTGACACAGTTAGTGTTGGCCTAGGTAAAGTCCCTCGACCAACATACTCAAAGCCCTCTGCTTGAACAGGAAATTTAGTATATGTGTTACCCTGCCAAATAATATTTGCATTGCTATTCATACCAACACCAGAATGAAATCTTGTGACGCTTGTAGAGCCATGAAGTGCAGCCACTAAAGTTATTGAATAAAGCTCTATGATTGATTTATTTGATAGTGCTTGTAATTCAGCTGTGGGAATAGTCATTAGGGTTCAAAGACTTCTCGAAAAGTGCAATTTATTGTTGCTCTATTGTTATAAGGTATTGTTTTTGTCCAAGTTTGGCAAACATATTTACCAGCACCAGAAAAAGTTACAGAGACATTTCCGCTATTAGTTGCTGAAGATGAGGCAGTTACAGTAAAAGTATCAGTTGTTGGTTGGCTGACTATTGCAAAAGTTCCATCTGTTGCTGAACCTGTTGTGTAATCTATTGTGACAACATCATTTATTGAGAGTCCATGATTAGTAATTGTTATTGTTACTGTTGTCCCCGATTGTGAGTAAGTCCCTGTTTGTACACTTCCCTCCTCTGGGGGTGTAAATGTAAAGCTTGCTTGGTCATTTACTCTGCTTCTTAAAAAACCTTCTATAACATCAGCTTCTGTCTCTGAAACATTGAAAGTAAGATCATATACTTTAGGATACTGTGTTAGAGGTAAACCCAATAAAGCCCTAAACTCATAACCATCACCGAAAGATGTTGTTCTAATATTTGGAGAACTTGTTTTTCTCAATCCATAACTAGGAGAGATATCAGGAAAAGTTGCCATTTATCTAGTTAATAAACCTCCAGCACGTTTTTCTTTGATTAACTGTGCCTGTACAGCAGCAGCTATCACTTCTCCTAACTGATTTGCTTCTGCATTGTTACCAGCAACAGATGAGCCAGTTGCATCTACATTAACAGTAACTACATTTGTTGTGCCACCGCCACCTTTTCCTAAAGCACTGTTTGGAATTATATTGCCACCCTTAGACCCCATTTGCAAGATCTCAGGGCCTCTTTCTCCAACAACAAAAGCACCACCAGCATTAACTCTTCCTCCTCTTTCCTTACCAAATAATCCACCTAAGAAACTGCCAAAAATACCACCACCGCCTTTTTTACCTCCCATTAATGCACTACCTATCCCAGAAATAGCTTTATCTAACGCAATATCAAGTAATTTATTTTTTA
>NZMJ01000075.1 GCA_002692855.1 Maricaulis sp. | reverse complement strand
TTTATAATCTTAGCTTCCATAGCATAATCCAACATACAATTTTTAGGATCAAAGACTTCTTCCTTAAAGTATCGACGACAATACTTATGTAGTGTTTTAAATCTCATAAAATCATCTACGGAAAAATGTGAAAAAGTTGCTAAGGCTCGGTCTCTTGCTGTATTGACGGCTTTGTTGGTAAATGAAATGAATGCGATATCTCTTGGATGCACACCTTTTTTTAAATAACCTTTCAACACACGCTCTATCAAAGTGTGTGTTTTACCTGTGCCTGGTGGACCAAATATCTTAATGGTCTTTTTGTAGATCGACTTTTGTTTCTGAATGCCTGAACTTGTCATGGAACTCATCATCTATCTCCGTCAATGTTTTATTTTTTAAACTATTATTTTTTATTGCAATATGAGAGACAAACTCTGGCATCTCCACAAACCATACATTCTTTTCACCTTCGTAATAATCCTTACGTTTACAGCCCAATAAACGTAATGCATCAGCCGTTGTATTAAATACACCGTGTGCTTTTTTCTTTAGAAAGTTAGATAGTGTTATCTTTTTAAAATAACAAATGTTTGTTTTGGAATCTAAGACGACATAACCGTCTTTTAATTTTGTGAACTTATCTTGTTCAACATGCGACTCAAAGAAATCTTTTAACACTTTGTATCGTTCCTCTTCTAGGGTGTCTTCGTAAGTGTGTTCTTTATTTTCTTCGGCTTTCTCGACAATGCCTTTCATCAAAAGCTCAAAAGGTGATGGCCCTTTCGGTGGTTTTGGTAAAGTCATCCAATAGAGTCGATGTTTTAAAAGTTTCACTCTAAAAGACTTTTCATCTTTCATATCTTCAGGTGTAACAATAACATGTTGTCCTTTAAAATCAAACTCATACCAGACATTTTTTGTGTCTTGTATGTAAGTAATATTTTCAAAAGCATCTATAATTTCTGGTATCGCTTCACCTATACCAAGTCGTCTCGTCTTACATAATTCTTTATTACAGATCGGTTGAAACTCTGGATGTTTAGGTGGGCACTGAAATTCGTAACCTTGTTTGTGAACTGATTTACATAACGATGACACTTCGCCCCTCGGTAACGGTGTTGCAAATATCTCTGAATTACGAGTGTGCCCTATCTCTTCTAAATTTTTTACTGTCAATGAATTTGTTTTTTTCATCTCTAATACAAGCACATTAAATAAATAATTATTACGATTGTTACCTGACCAACCCTCTTGTATTAATTTTTGAACACACGGTGGGTAATGTCCCCACTCAGACTCCGCTTCATATTCTTGCACTTGAAACTTATAAAAATCTTTAGGTGCAATTTTACGAGTCTCTGCAATATCTAAAAAGCCCCCTACCATAACTGGGTTATTCATCTCATCAAACGCAAACTCTTTAGTTCTATTAGCATCAAAGTAAGGCATGTTAACTGCTTTGTTCATGGGAAAGACTTCATTCGATAGAAAATACTGTTGATTTATTTGATTGAGTTTTTTTTGCACCTGCGTGACATCTGCAAGTTCTGTAAAGAAAACAAATATGTGCAGACCACCAGATTTAGATTTTACCGGTACGAATGGTAATTTATAGTTTCTGATAATCTCTACATATTTCTTTTGGTTATAATCTTTGTAATTATTTGGGTCAACGTCAATACAACCCCAAAGGCACTGCTCACCGATTTCAGGTCTTATGCCTATACGCATTTTGCCATCAAGGTGTTCTTTCCAATGTTTGGCGGTCAGTGGTTCTTTTACGGTTATATAGTCTGCACCTTTTTTACCCCTATCATCGTCCTCACCCGTGAGTGAGGACTTGAGATAACAAGAATCATCACCTTGAAAAAGTTGAAATAATTCTTTGTGCATTTTTAGAATGGAATGTTATGACCGTCCATCTCACCATCAGTTTTTGGTGGCTGCGTATTGTTAGGAGCTTTTGGCTCNCCCTCTGAGTAATCAACTTTACTCATCAAATCAAGCTTCTTACTGCTATCAGCAAATGCCATAGTTGATTGTAATGTTGCCTCATCGGTAGGTTTGTCTAAAAAACGATCAAANGTTATGCTCCACCCATACCATTGNCCTTTAGAGTTTTCCTCTTTGACAGTGGTNAANCGATACACGGTCGCCCATGTTGGTGGTACAAAAAATCCTTTTGAACCCTTAAGTTTTTTCGACATCATCATTGTATTCCATACNCTAGACTTCTTCTTTTGAGTAGACTTCATGGTAATTAAAGCTGTTTCCACTGCGTTGTACTCATCGTCTAAAATATAAACAAAGTGATTAGCTGTGTCTTCCACATAGTGACCGTTTTCAAGTCTATCTTTACCGTCATCTGCTCTATTAGTTTGTTGCATAATAGCTGCATCTCTGTGGATTTGAATAGGTGCTCCCGTAGATTCGCTTGAACCTCGGTCCGCCCATTCAATAAAGGTATTTACATAATGGCAAGGAACCACAAGCATACCTTTTTTGCCGTTCCAGAAAGAGCCTGTAACCTCATTTAAGATATCGCCAGGTTTAGCTCCATACTGCTCCTCAATCTCATCTAGATTTGGTGTAGTTCTAGATAAAACTTTAATGATAGGTAACTTAACATCACGGGCACCAATGTTTTCTGTACCTTGACCAGCAAATGATTCCAAATCACTNAGAGTGTTTGTNCTTACATTTGTGCTCTTTTTCTTTGCAACTTTTGTGTCATTCGACATTTTACTTTCTCCTANTTTTGTTTAATCGTGGTTTTGTTTCCAACATAAACACCCAATAAATCCGCAGGCACTTCATGACCTTCTTCGATTTGTTCTCGAATGAATGCTTTTAGTGTCATCGGTTCTATTTTCATTTTCTGCGAAACATTGTGGCCTTTGGATTTAAGCTCTTCAACGAGTTGATTTGCTAACTCATCTTCAGCTTTTCCAAATTGCAACTCCACTTTGTTTTTAATCAAATCTCCAAAGCCGTTTTGACGCATCCATTCNAATGCCTCTTTTTCTTTTGCTTTAGAAATACTTGCAGAATAATAAGGTTTCACTGAGATGGCAGTGCCATCATCAAGTTTTAATTCCTTAATNCCTGCTTCACGCATCAAGTTTGGGATAGACTGTTCAGAAAGGTTTCGCTCTGTTTCCTTAAGCTTTTTTAATTGCTCTTCCATGTTTGCTACTTCTTTCTGAGTCTCTATCAACTTGTTGCACTCTTCGGCAATACCTTTTGCCGCTTCTGTGTCCACAACTACTGTGGACAGTGCTTCAAGATCCATAGGACCCTCCTATATTTATTTATAGAAACTAAACAGTATTCTTATTTTCTTGCAATGTCAATAGTCGGATTGTAAAATACTACAACTATGTACGAGTATAAAACAAAACCCTTTGAACATCAGCGTCAAGCTTTGATTCTAGGAGCTGAAAAAAAAGTGTTTGCCTATTTAATGGAGATGGGGACAGGTAAGACAAAAGTCAGCATTGATAACGCTGCTTACTTGTATCAACTAGGTGAGATATCTTTATGCGTGGTCATAGCACCAAACTCAGTTTACCAAAATTGGAAAGATGAAATACATACGCATTGTCCTAGTGAGACGCACATTTTTACTTATAAGATTGATAAACACTTTGCCTTTGATGAGGGTAAACTTAATTTTCTATTGATGAATGTAGAGGCTTTTAGTCATAAATCAGGTGTCTCTTTTCTCAGTAAAATCTTAGATTATTATGGCAAAAAAACTATGATGATTGTCGATGAGTCTACCACTATAAAAAATCGTACAGCGAAACGCACAAAGTCTTTAATGAAGTTAGGTGACAAAGTTACTTACAGAAGNATCTTAACAGGTTCACCGATCACCAAATCACCACTAGATTTATTTTCACAATTTCAGTTTTTACAAAAAGGTATTCTTGGAACAGATAACTTTTTTGTATTTCGTGCTAAACACTGCGTAATGCGTGATATTACAAATACTTCAGGTCGAAGGGTATCCATACCTGTAAGCTATATAAATTTAGAGGGTCTAGAAACAAAAGTAAAAGAGCACTCGTATCGNACCTTNAAGAAAGATTGTTTGGACTTGAAACCTAAAGTTTACACAAGACGATATGTCAATTTACTGTCTGACCAAGCTGAGGCTTACAAAGAACTCAAGGATCATGCAAGAACTGTAATNAANNATGANACNGTNNCNTNTAANAATAAACTCGCTGAGATAATTAAACTNATGCAGTTGACCAGTGGGTTTTATAAATCGGACACAGGTGAAGTTAAAGACCTACCCTCTGCAAAGTTAAATGAATTACTCAATGTCATAGAAGAAACCAGTGGCAAAATAATAATTTGGTCTCATTACATTAGAACGTTAGAAAATATTATAGAAACTTTAAAAACAAAATATGGGACCGATAGCACTGTTGCTTTTTATGGGGACACCGATACTATCAAAAGACCTGGCATCATACAATCATTTCAAAACGATGATAAGGTAAGATTTTTTGTCGGCAATCCACAATCAGCAGGTTTTGGATTAAACTTGACTGAGGCAAACACGGTGATTTATTTTAGTAATTCTTTTAATTTAGAAGAAAGGCAACAATCTGAAGATCGTGCACATCGAGCGGGTCAAACAGGTAGTGTTTTGTATGTAGATATCGTGGCTAGAAATACTATCGATGAATATATTTTAAAAAGTTTACAAAATAAAATTCAAATTAGTGCAAAAACGCTTGGTGAAGAAATATTAGACTTTTTGTAAGGAAAACAGGGCTCTCAGAGGCTTATATCGGCGTTTTAAGATTGAACTTGATACATTGAGTTCAGAAACTAACAAAACCTCTATATGAGCTTATTTGATGCCTTTATGATAGTCTTCAACTTTTGCAAACCATTTTTCTTCGTATTCGGACAACATTTCCTCATTCATCATAAATTTTTGAAAAACTAGGTCTTTAGTGCAAACCAAAATCATGCCTTGGGTAATTTCACCGTATTGTTTTTTATGTGCAAGTGAGTAAGCAGCAATCTGATAAAAGTAGTCTTCAATCCACTCCTCTCTTTTTGGTCTATTGGACTGTTTAAAATCTGCAATGGTTGGTTTGCCATCATATACACAAACTAAATCGGTAGAACCTGCCCAACGATCATCGTAAGCTAAATTTATTTCGGTGCCATACACCTCTGATAATTTATCTAAATTTTCAATAATGGTGTGTGCCATCATTCTGGGCAAAGACCCATCATCACTTAAATTTAAATAACCTTGACCTGACATGTATTGCTCTAACACATAATGCATTTCTGTGCCACGACGAGCAGCCTGAGATGTAATAAGAGCTGCCTCTTGATAGCCTACTCGTTCACGCCATTTATCTAAAGCTTCACTTTTTTCTTTTGATTGAGTGCCAGATAATATAGTCGTAACGCTTGGCACTTTTTTATCGTCAACATTGTATGTGCGTGGACCGTTATTATCGTTGCGTGTGTATGAGCGATAACTATATTTAGGGTTTAATTTAAAGTCAGTGACTGTAAAAGAAGTATCACTTCTTATTATTTTCATTTCTTATTGTATTGTTGTATTTAATAGTTTCCTCAATAATACTTAATTTTGTAGAGAAATACAAAGCTGAAGCATAGATAGCGTGAATGTCTTTAGTAAAACAATTACCTCCAAAACCACGCTCCTTAGTTACTAAACTATGTGACTTTCCGATGCGTGGATCACCTGTGATTGCTCTTCTGACTTGATCATAGTCTATGCCTGATGCGGTGCATAAATCATAAACTTGATTGAAGAATGACACCTTCAAAGCTAAAAAACTGTTTCTAAAATATTTACCTAAAATTAATTCTTCTGGCTCAAACACTTCCACATAAGGTGCAGAATATATCTGTTGAAAAATTTCTGTCCAAAACGGTATTTCATCTCCGCCAATTAATACATGTTCACAATTTTTTACATCTTCAAAACTGGTCTTTTCTCGAAGAAACTCAGGTGAAAAAGCCATTCGTTTTTCATAGGTTTTTTTGCAGTGTCTCCAACCCTCTAAAGAGACGGTGCTTTTTATTAAGATGGGTACATCGGGACAAGCACGGACTACTTCATATACATTACGCATATCACATACACCGCCGATGCCCTGTGGCGTAGACACACATAC
>NZMJ01000074.1 GCA_002692855.1 Maricaulis sp. | reverse complement strand
TGATGTTTGGACAGTTAAACGGGTTGCTGGCTCAGATCTAGACACAATAATTAATGAGTTTACCCTGACCGAAGACAGGTTCTTTGGTGTTACGGAGCCATTACTCTTCCGTGTGGCCACTAGGCTTGAAAATAATTACATAGTTCTAGGCTCCAAGGTTGATCTCAAATTTACTAACGAGTTCACCTTAGAAAATGCGAATATTGATCGAAGCATAGTGAACCTATTCAAGCAGTCGTTAGTGACTGACCCAATGATCGAGATATACAAGAAAAACCAAGACCGAAACTTAGATGCAAGGGTTGAGGTCTCCGGTTACTCCGCTACCTCGGGTCTGGTTGATACTACCGCTGAAAACACTGTGATCTTTACCTTAGATACTGAGGCGTTGAAAACACACCCGAAACTTCTGGATGGAACTTTGGGCTCTATGACTGGAACTTATGTCGCAAGGCTCAAGTTTAATGCACTCAATCAAACCATCGTCTCAAATGACATGGCATTTATTATACGGTAATTGAATGGCAGACGATCCTAAAAAAGGGACTGGGAAAAAACCTAAGGGCTCAGGTCGAAGGCTTTACACTGATGAAAATCCGAGTGATACAGTCAGTGTAAAGTTTAGCACGGTGGGTGATGTTAGAGATACACTATCCAAAGGATCGTTCAAATCTAAACCCCATAAAAGGCAATCTCAGATAATAAACCTAATCCATCAAAGAGTTAGAGTTGCCATGAAGAGAACCAAGGATCCCGAGAAAAAGAAAAGCCTCTCAGCGGCCTTCAAATACATTACGGGACGTAAAGAGGCCAGTAAGAGAAAGACTCAAAGGATGAATAAAAGTCCTAAATAGTGCATCCCTTTTCATATGCTAGATATGTCAAATGAAGCTCATCTAGCTTGCCAGTCTTCTCAGCCGATTTCTTAAGGAAGTCTGGCCCTTTCTTGATCAAGATCTCATTCCAGTCTTTGAAGGGTTCAGGTGGCACAACAGTGTGTAAGTCGTCTCTGCGTATCCAGTGGGCTAGCTGCATGAACTTCTTGCGACCCGTGATACCTGCATCGTCACTATCGAAGGCACACACCAGAGGTCCTGCATACTGACTTAGTTGCAGCATCTGCTCACGGCTCGTAAAACAGCTTAGAGTGGTCGTAGCATTCAACCCTACCGCCTGTAGGCTAAGGCAATCAAAGACGCCCTCAGTGATGTAGAGAGGCTCTTGAGAGCCATAATCAAAGGGGTATAGAACCTGTGAACTCTTAAGGTTTTTACAGTTGAGGTATTTGGGTTGCTCATCACCGAGAGCCCGTCCTTGGAAATAGAATAGCTTACCGTTACGATTGATAAAGGGGATTATTAATCTACCTCGGTACTTACCGCTAGTGGCAACATAGAATTTGAATTGACCCACGCCACGAGACTCAACAAAAGGATGATCCTCAACAACCTTGAAGTTCTCAGCCTCATCAAGGTCGGAATCAATCTGGTTGGGGTCAAACTCTTCGATAGGACGACGACCCTTGTAGCCTGCCATAAAGTCTTCAAAGACAAACTTCTCGTAAGCCTCGCGGTAGCTGCACTTTTCTAGGATGGCATATAGCTTAAGGAAGTTACCTACCTCACCAGTCTTAAAGCATCTCCAAAGCCCAGTCTCAATGTTGATAGACATGTGGCGCTTATAGTCATTATCTATGAATATTGAAGGAACTACTAGTTCGGTATCGTCACTCGAAAGTCTATAATTAGACTGGAACTTATCCAGACAATATTTTCTAATATAAGAATCAGATCCCATGTTCATAAATAGTATTAGTGCCTCTAAGAGTGACATCATAGACCAGTGCCTGTGGAAGTACAGACTGAAATATATCTTGAAGCTGCCGGGATTCGGCTCGAAGAATGAGGANGCTTTGAACTTCGGGTCTTTTATTCACAAGATATTTGAACTNGGNTACAAAGAGAAGGACATGAAGTCCTTGTTGANAATNGCGGAGCANGAGCGTGCAACNTACAAGGTCCCCTTCCGTGATAATGATAGGATGAAGTCCTGTCTAGAAAACTTCATAATCTGGAATCAGGGGTTAGGTGAGACAATGTCTACCGAACAAGTCGTCAACGTCCCCCTGGATGAAAAGCACGACATCAACTTTATAGGGGTGATTGACCGTGTAATCAAGGGGAATGATGGGGGTTACCTTGTTATCGACTACAAGACTTCCAAGAGAGAGAAGAAGAAAAAGACCCTCATGGATGATAACCAATTAAAAGGTTATGCTTGGGCAATCCACAAACTTTATGACGTTCCTTATAACAAGATCTACTGCGCTCACTACTACCCGGTAACTGGTAACTTCGTTGCTGTTAAGTTTAGTAAGTTTCAAATCGACCGCTGGAAGAAGCAGCAGATTGAGAAAGTCTGGCGTATCCGCAAAAAGAAGAAGGATGAGTTCTGGGCTCAAGAGAACATCTTTTGCGACTGGTGTGAGTATAAAGATGCATGTCCTAGGTTTAACTCTGAGTCAGTTGTATGTCAGAGAATTGACGAGCAGAAAGAACTCAAGAAGCAAGCAAAGACTTAAGAAGTAAGAACCCAAAGATTACAAAAACAATGGTGCCAAACCAACTATTGTCATTCCAATCTTCCCCAGGATCAGAGTTGTACCTCTTGATCATGTCCGATCGGAAAAAAGCATTGACCATTTTGTCTTCGTTTGATTTCATAGCTCTCTAATCTTTCCTTTGATTATAGGAAAATAGATCTCGTAGTCAATATCCTCTAGGAAAGATTTTATGACTTCCTCATTAAACCCTGAATCAACGACAAGGAACTTATACACAGTCTGAAGCTTTAAGGGCTTTCGAGTGTCTAAGGATTTAAGTAATCTAAGCTGATAAAGACTGGGTAATCTTTTACCATATTTAAAACTCCACTTATCCACAAAGTCACTAGAGAAAGTAAAGTTTAGTAAATCAATAGTTTCAACTAAATCCTCTTCTAACGTATTCATATCTTATAAATAGTTATAGGAGCAAGAACCTCAGGAAAAGCACTAAATATTACAATCTTGCTAAATTATTACAATGAACAGAGGTTTACAGCAATCCTTCAGGGAAAAACTGGGAGAAGCCCGATATCAGGTAAGTGAAACATCTTATCTAGGGTTACGACCAGGAGATCTAATTCAATTAACGTATACAGGTCAGTTGAGGTATGGCTTGGTGGTATCCTCCAAAAGGACTACAGATGGCATGTTTTTGTCCTCCAGAAACAACACACTAGTCAATGTCGTTCTGACTGACTCGTTATCTGACGCCATGTTTTCCCTAATGATAAATAACTTATACAACAACGAAGTCGCTTGCAACTACAATTCTCCAGCAATAATTGGGGCCTTTTTAGGCAAGCAGAACTTCAGAACTTTCAATGTTGCTAAGATGAGAGACATATTTAAGGTGGCTATAGGATGAGTAATACAAATGTACCTCCTAGTAATAATCGTAGGAATGAACTGCTAGAGATTCAGAATAGGCTCACCACCAATTTAAACAGATCTCTACTCAGCCTACAGAGAAAATTCGAAGGATTTATTAATCCGTTAAATAGATTTACGGATTCCATCAGCAGGTTAGATAGAACTAATATCGAAGCTCTGAAGATTGGAACCACCAATGCAAAACTCTCCGAAGCTGTAAGCAAAAATAGCACTATTCTCAATGGGCTGAGAACTAGTAATCAAGAGCTTCAGGAAGCAATAATTCAGGGGTTTGGCCAAGGAGTTAGGGTTCAAACAGCAGCTTTAACAGAACTCACAACGGAGATGGTGGCCACAAAACAAAATGTGGGCGCTCTTAATAAGCTTAACTCCGATCTTGTCCTATTTACTGGTAATAATATACAATCGATTGACAACGCTGCAAGAGTCAATAAAGAGGTTAGCGATGCCTATGGTGTGAGTAATGATAAACTCATTAACACACTCAACGGCCTTAGAGAAACTTTACAAACTGCATCATTCTTCGGAACAAACGCAGTAGACTCCCTAGCAGAGGTTTCAAAACAACTTCAGGGCAGGGCTGCGGGAACAGATGTCACTGGAGCGTTAAGAACTCTTAATAGACTTTTAGTTGGCGGTCTTGAGACGGAAAGACTAGGAGCTATGTTGGGAGCCACTGCCGCACGAGAAAAAATCGCAGCCGGTGGTAGGCTTGATCTTCAAAGAGATATTATTCCAATTCTTGATCAATTAGAGGCTAGAAGGCAATCCATGGGTGGTGGCCGATTTGGCTTAGACATACTTGCTCAATCTTTAGGTGAGTCTAAGCAGTCGGTTGTTGAGCTTTTGAATCTTAGAAGAATTGCTAAACAAGATTTTAAACTCAATGAGGAATTAAAGAAAACCACTGACGAGACTTACAACAGCATTGAGAACATTAATAAAAGAGCCCTTAACTTCTATGACAATACCGCTATGGGTATTTTGGGAGGCATCGGCTCCTTAAACACTAACGTAATCTTTCTTGGCACCACGATGACACAGTTGGCAGGAGGTATTGCCTCCCTTACCGGCGGGGTCGGCGGAGCAATAGCGGCCATGCCTGGAGGGCCTGGAAGGCAATCTGGAATGCACAACCTTTTTGCAAGGACAGGACTTAATAGGATCCCTGGATTTAGCCTGGGTTCTATCAGGCGAGCCGGTGGTGGCCGAGGGCTTTTAAAGAGAGGGCTTGGAGGATTAGGTTTGACTGCGGCAGCTATGCCTCTTGTTGATAGTGCGTTGGGGAGTGCTGGCTTAAGTGAAGCTCTTGGAGCCACCGCTCAAGGTGGACTGCTTGGAGCATCAGTTGGCAGCTTTATCCCTGGAATAGGCACGCTTGTGGGCGGTCTTATCGGTGCAGGCGGCGGTTTAGCTGTTGACGTTTTCCAGGCTATAATTGGCTCAAGTAAAGCTGAGGAAGAGCAGTTGGAGATAATGAAGGAAGAGAGGAGAGAAAAACGCGCTGCTCAAGCTGCCGCAGAGGTAGAAAGCATGAGAGTTATTACTGGATTTGTGAGATCTCGAATGTCGCTAAACCCCAGTGAAACCTCTGAAAGATACTTGGAGTTACTCTTGAAGAGCCAAATGCGGATGGAAAGAAAGATGGCGGACTCAAAGACCAGCGTGACGAGGTAATAATATCATGGTAGTAAATTTTATAAAAGATCTATCCAAAGGCTTTACTGGTAAGCTTGGCGAGAAAAAGAGACTTCTCCATGAAAGGTCTCACTTGGCTTTAGAGTTTCCTCAATCAAACGATCGAGCCATCAGAACCTTTATACCCTTCTTAGAGAATCCTAGAATCTCCGAGAGAGGCTCTGCGAACTTGAACGAATATGATTTAGTCGGTAGGGCTGGGCAATTATTCTCCTATGCGGGTGCAAAGTCCAGGAGGATTAACTTAACTTTTAATATAAGTCTCTTGCACGTTATACAGATGAATACCACAGAAGGCATCACTGATAAGTTCAAAAGACAATTCAAGCTTTTCTTTACTGAGAGAGAAGATGCTAGAGAGCTTTTCAATCTACGTGATGAGGCTAGATTAATATCGGAGGGTCGTCGGTTAGAGGATGGTACTTTTCTTCTCGAATCACCGGACACGGCAGTTTTTGATTTTGATGACATAGCTGATATAGGTCGTGCCGATGATTTCTTAGGTGACACTGATCAAAAGATAAACGGCAAGGGTAGAGCATACGCTTCTACTCATAGAGATTACTACAGGAAATTAATAGGTGAGCTTACTGGGGCTCAGTTAGAAGTTGAAGAGAGTGAGAGTTTTCTTGCTCCAATTTTAGATTCATTGGATATTGAAACTGCGTCTCAAGGTTTCAAAGATTTGAATGACACGATTGATTTAGTTTACTGCTGGGTAAATCTTATTAGAGGTTCGGTTCTCAATAACTCTTCAAACACTTTGTATGGTCCTCCGATCGCTAGGTTAACGCACGGGCCAATGTACAACAATGTTCCTTGTTTAGTTGAGGGCTATGATATAAGAATAGCTGATGAAGCAGGGTACGACGTTCAAACTCTTACACCAAAGAGACTTGAAATAAGTTTATCCCTGATTGAGTCGAGAACTGGGAATTTTGGAAAGTATCAAGCAACTCAAATTCAAAATGGAGACAACTTAACAGGCTGGGAATCGATTATTGGAAACAACGATTTAGATCCCATGAATGGATTAATTAGTAAGGAGAGCACTTTTGATTTACAATAATCACTTGAAGATGGGGTTTGTAGAAGCCATTCACCGCAATAAGAAGGTGGTCAGTAGTCTTAATTCAAGAGAGTTCAAGAGATTCATATCCTCATTGAGTGACAGTGCTTTTCAAGTGGGTAGGATTCCTCCAGGGTTTGAGCACAGGGCTGATAAATTAGCGGACCTGTTTTACGACACTCCAGAGTTAGATTGGCTCATCTGTTGGACTAATAACGTTGCAGACCCTTTTGAACAACTTAATGTTGGAGACAGGATTAGAATATTGAAGTAGTATGAGCAGGTCTTTCACGTATAATATTGTGCTAACCAAGTCCAGGGAAGTCGCTAAAAAACTATTTTTTACCGAAACCTCAGCGGGAAGGTTAGTTGCTAGGAGTAGATTGTCCAGCATTTATGCAGGTCTTTCAGAGGCTGAAAAGAGTGAAACCTTAGTGGTTTCTCCGTTTACGGACAGTGGATTCATTAGTATGACAAATGAGTTTCCTGGAGGCACCGCTCCCAAGTTTATAACGATAAAATTTCTTGAAACTCAATCTTTACTAGAAAACTTTCTAATTCCCTCTAATGCTCAGGATGAAATTATAAGGAATAGATTTAAGAAAAGAATAAAAAACTTATCTAATCCTACACCAGACTTACTGGAGGTCATAAAGAAATACAGGCAAAGATACTATCTTTCGTATGGTGTTGGAGACGATGTTAGTCAGTGGGCTGGTCCCTTCTCAATTGAGTTATCCGACGCCAATCTAAGTATAACTTCAGATGGCGTGCGAGAATTAGAGCTAGGCTTTATGCCCACGGAAGAAACTGTAAAAGTTTTTACTAACAGACAATTTCTTGATGAGAAAATATCACAAGGTCAGTCAGTATTTGATACCACACGAGCTACGTCTGACAATTTAGAAAGCAAGGGTCCTTTAGAGTTTGCAATACAGGATAATGATAATGAATTCGTTCCGAAATTAAAACCATTAAACTTTGATGGAGATACTTGGAACTCTGCGATTAGGAGAATCTTTAGGAGGTATTTGAGTAGAAAATATCAAAGCGTCCCTGAAGGTAATATACTAGTTTTATTTAAACAGGATCTTGATAAGCCAGCCAGTGATAAGAATGCTCCCTTTAACAGAAAAAGCTCAAAGCCTAAAACCTTCTTTCAATTGTATCGAGATGTATTGTGGGAATACGGCATATCCATTACAGAGCCCGTAGAATTTGCTTTAAGAAATACTAAGGCAAGACCGGGTGGAACTCCTCAAGGTTTTAGAAGACAAGGCATCTTTAAACAAGGAAATCTTGTTAAAGTGACTGGCGAGGTAAGATCATTTAATACAGATTTTCTATTGGAGGCTGATTCATCTCTTTTGGGTGAAGACGATAAAAAGAGCGAGGTGATGATTAGGATTAAAAACGCTCCACTACAGAAAAGATTACGTGAGGTTCAAACAATACTCAATGCTGCCGCTGACGGTCAAGGCCCACCTCTCAGTCCAGCCGAAGAACAAAGCTTGAGCGCCGAGGAAGTAGATCTTCTTAAAAAACTTCAAGATTCAGAATCTTCTCCAAAAGTTTTACGTGATAAATCGCCCACTGAACCGCGCATCCCTCCGGTTAAAAGTTTTGTAGAGGATCCGAGATTTGTAATGGGCTTTTACGCTGACCATAAGACATCTGAAATTGACGATAACATCTTGGAGTCATTAAAACCCTTTTATACATTTTTTGCAAAGCTTAAAACAAAAATAGATGAGGCTTTTGATCCGATTGTCTTTGAAGAGAACGATCTTAAAGTAGTTACTACTTTAGCTAATAACCGATTAATAGAGGATGCCACTTCTCCTGTCGTAATTATCGGTGATAGGACTTTGATTAGAGACTTGGTGTATGGTGATAATGATATGCCTGACCTAGGAAAAGCTCTCTCCTATGGAGGTTTTGGTGTACGTGAAAGGCCCCAGCCGACTGTAGGCGGCGCGGCTGCATCACTTCCTGGACCAAGTCAGCCAGAAACCCCTATCCTTGATAGGACTCCCTTTGACCTTAAAAATAGCTGGAAGCAGTATCGTGATGATATAAGATCAGTTCTTTACTCACGAAGAAACAGAACCTCTTCTTTCGGAGAACAAATTGATTTTGGACCTTACAAGGGGTTTGAAAAGAATCTCACAGGTGAGACTCTTGTGTTTATGCACAATCTTAAGAATTCAAATGTTCTTGATGTAAGCTTTGATGCTAGCCCTTACAAGGCTGAATTACTAAACATATCAAACGAATCTATTTATGCACTTATAAATCAGGAGTTAAAAGATAATCAAGATCTATTAGATGACACACTTAAACTAAATACCTTTCAATACTTGGCTGACTTTGTGAAGGATAAAGGAGTAGATCCCAAAGATTTATCAGAAGTGCTCAGGGTCATTAAGGAAGACTCTTTGCAGGTCTATTACATAAGGAGTGCAAGTTTAGATAAAATACCAGCCGTTGATTTCTTGGCGTTGTTAGAATTTAAACTTGCAGGTAAAGATGTTGGTGATCTCGTACGAAAGAACCGTCCTGGTCAAACCGCAAAAGTTGCGGCTGACACGTTAAGGAAGGCCAGTTCGTATATTTTACGAGCCGATATTAAAACGCTTCCATTCTTTAATACGACAGATTTCATTGCTAGGAAGTGCTTGCTAGTCGGCGCTCCTAACAAAATTATAGGATCTAAAGTTGATAGTCGTCGAGATAAAATTCCTGCTCCAGCAGTATTTTCCAATGGCTATTATATTTTTGGTTACAAGCATGTAATAACTGCAAGGGATGCTTATTCTGAATTTACACTTTACAATCCTAACTTGGGTGAGTTTGCTTCTGATGG
>NZMJ01000073.1 GCA_002692855.1 Maricaulis sp. | reverse complement strand
TAGATTGTCATTATTTTATTAATGCTTTAGATGAGGATATTCGCCATGCCCGTTTGAATAGCCGAGCGAACAGCATTCAGCGAATCGTCTAGTCTGTCCTTTTTGTTGTGAATTTCCTGTTCCGACTCCCCGTGGATTTTAATAATCCCAGCCATTCCATTTAACTTACCCACTCTAGCCAAGTTCTTTTTCTTGTGAAATTCTGTTTCAGCCATGTCAGCATCCTCTAGAATTTGCTCAAGTCTATATTCAATTCTATCGTCATTAGCAGGCCCACCGATAAATAGTGTGCTTGAGGCGTTAATAACTAATGACTCGCACTCACCCAAATGTTCAAGTCGGGCATGGCGAATATCCTCATCTAAAGCATTAATAAAATAATGACAATCTAGATAGGTAGCCAAGTCTCCTAATTTAAGCCCGGTCCAAACAGAAATGTCCTCGGCCTTAGCAATAGAAGCATCAATAGAACCGTTCATACTATTCACCACGAATTGATTCAAGGCAATAGGACTAATAGACTTAAGCACCATTAGTAGGGGGCGTTTGTTCTCCTTTGCTAATTCCAACACAGGTAGTATTTCTTCAAAGTCTTTCACCTCTTGGTCGCTAACCAACACAAGAGGATTTTCCATTCGCCTCTCCTTTCCATTGACCCGTTCCAAAACATTGTGAATATACCCAGCCGATGATTCAAAACCCTTTACGATTTCCATTTCATCCTTTCCCGTGTGGGAAGGTTCAACGGTAATAACACCGTCCATCCCAATAGAACGAATAATTTTACTAATGCGTAGGGCCATTTCTTCGTCGTTGTTTGCGCTAATCAATGCAATAGCATAAATATTATCAAGCGTAATCTCTGATGCGTTAAGCGAAATCTCGGATTCTAGAGTCTGCATTAACTTAGTGAACTCACTTCTAATCAGCGTTGGGTTATATCCCTGTTCAATCAGTTTCATTCCCTCTTTAATGAAAGCATTAGCCAACACCGATGCAGAAGTAGTTCCATCACCGGACTTTTCCTGCGCTCGCTTACAGACTTCAATAAGTAGTTTTGCACCAACCATCTCTTCTTTTGATAAGGAAATATTCCGGGCGATTGTAACGCCATCGTTGATAATCAACGGGGGCAAATCATCGGGTCTGTCAATAATAACAGAATTTCTTGCTGGTCCTAATGTTACACCGACTACATCGGCTACTGCTTCAATTCCTTTCACTAGTGTTTCATTTGTTTCTTCTTCGTTGTAAATCATTCTGTTTCCTCCCATTTCATTGTTAAGTCGCAACAAGTCATAATATTCACAATGGGTTGTCGGTTGCGTGGATAGCAAGTTCCACACCGTTCACATTCAGCAACCCACTTCATTCTTCCGCCTCCCAACAATCGGGGCAAAAGTCCCCATCAATTAGGTGAGATTGAATAACGCTTCTACTACACAAAACGCATTCAGCCATTACTCTTCCTCTCCTACCACAGCCACGACATCGTGCGGCGATACTGCTTCAAATTCTTCGCCGTTGAAAGTGAACATGAAACTTGACTTATAAACTATCAAGTCTCCGACTTCNGTTTGACTATTCTTCTCAATCACAACACCGATATTTTTAGGTTGCCCTCTAACAATACCGCTTTCCGATTGTAGTTTCTTCTTCTGTATGATGATATAATCATTTTTTGCTTTCATTCTTCTTCCTCCTGTTTTATTATACATTTTTTACAATAGCCCCACCGTGATAATGTTTCTGCTGGTGCGTGGTAGCACTCCCCACAATAGGGCGGATATTTTCTCAAAGCATCACCACCGCAAACAATCCCAATGTAATGATATTTACTATCATCACACCAATTGCTATTTTGTTCATGCTATGAATATCGTCCTTCACTTGGACTAACTCGTGAAAGACCATGTTCCCAATTTCAATTAGAGTTTCCATGTCTTTCTTCATTGTATCTACTCTCCGTTTCTTTCATTGTTAGGTTATCAATGTAGCCCTGCGCCCAAACCGATAGCGGGATATATTTTATCAAATCTCGCATATCCATTTTGGGGTCTACTAACCAAGCAGTAAAAGGAACTCCTCTTGACTTTCTCATATGTAATCCTCCAACTTTGCCTTTCTTTTGACTTTAGCAACCTTTCTCTTTTGTTTTTTGATACCCAGCAATTTGCAGTCAGCCTCGCTCAACTTCTTCGCCAGCGAGTTAGCGTATGTCTCGTTGCTTATTAGTCTTTTCAAAATATATGTCTCATCGGCCTTTAGTCCCGCCTTAACACATATAGCGTTGTAGGGATTGTCCCCCTTTCTTTGAGGGGGGACCATTTTTCTATACCCCCCGTCCCAAGAGTAAGCAAACAGCGCATAGAAATACTGCTTATTTAGTCGGTTCATGTAGGATGAAACCACCAAGAGCCTTTCATTTTCGGGGAAGGTTGCTATCGCCCACGAAATCAACTGCATGGGTGGGGGAGATAAATTTACCAAGTCTCGGTAGAATCTAGCCCTATCCTTGGTCTTGATATAAACTCCCATTATTTCCCAAATATTAGCCTCAAGAGTTTTATACTCCGTGTTGTTTTTACAATATAAAAGTAGTTTCTGTTGATAGTAGTTTTTTCTACCAGCCATTTTTACATCGCAACAATCCATAATCGTTTTAGGAACATCTTTTTTATTATGTGAGGTAAATATTAAATCTACCCCAGCATGAATTAGTTCCAATATCTTGTCCTTATCGGGCTTGTAATTTACTTCTTCAATTACAACCACGGTGTCTTTAGGAACCGAATATGGGTCGTCAATTTTTATATCGTTGGCATAAAAATAAACTGAGTCTCTACTTCCTACCTCTATTTTAGTCTTGGAGGTCTTTCCCGTCCCCCACTTGCCTATGTAAATCTTTGGTCTTTTCTTCATCTTCATTCATTACCACCTCAAAGTTATACTTGCCGTCTTCTTCTAAATGTTTATTCTCTTGTATCATTCCCATCAAAATTTTAAATGTTTCCCATCCTGAATTCTTGGACGGGACAAATGAAGGGAATATTTCGCACACTCTAAATATGCTGTGTCGTCTTCTAATTAGTATTGTATCTACTCTTCTACCCCTTTCCCTAATCAATGAAAAGGATATGCCTTCTGCCTCTAGCGTATCGCACAGGGCTTGAACCATTTTTTCCGGTGGGCGGATATAAACTAGNAACCTTGGTTCCCAGCCACGATTACTNCTAACTCTAACAATATTAAATTTGCATGACGCTGTTAGTAGTAGGATGCCGCTAAGTTGGTCGGTTGAATACATTANGGTCCTCCCATATCCATTAGGTCTACNTCCCACAGATGAAAATGTTTATGNCCTAAAATAAACAAGCCTGCNTTATCCTTTGGTCCGATNAATGTTTCTCCGCAGACGAAACAATGCACCTTCACAATTTCATTATACAATCTAACGCTAGATTCATCGGCAATATCTAAAATNTTTCCCTCTTGAACCGGCGATTCATCCCCNGTTTCCCACATAGGCTCTCATGTAATCTCTTAGTGTTAGATTCCTAAAAAGGTTTTGGGTATCTTTTGGGTTCTCTTCCGTTTTTACTAACTCTTTTACCGGTTTTTTACCCGATTCTAATTCTTTTTTTAGTTTTTTAGCCGCTTTTTGATAGCGTTTTTTGGCNGGTTCTTTCCACTCATTAAATGTAGAAAAAGGACTATCCATAAATAGNCCGTGGTCTTCATCTAAAAACTCCCAAATAATTGCCTCAATNAATCGTGTGCGGCACTCGTCCGCAGTTTTGGGTTCCTCATCGCTATCGTAGATAGTCATNCAGACTTCTCCTTATACCTCGGATGATTTTTAGGCAAGCGGTGTAGGCGGCGTTCACTCATGTTTTGCATATACTGGGCAACACTCGCCACACTACTAGCCCAACGCTTTTCCGCCACTTCATCATTATCGGGAACCATTTGATACTTCAATTCAACCAAAGCATCAGCGATTAAACCACTATCTAATAAAGTCTGTAGGATTTCGTATTCGCCATGCACTACGGTTCTAATCCTCGTCATGGCAATCACACCCACCGTTTAAATCATTCATAGCCATCACATACCCTGCGAGGGTAAAGGCCGCAAGTTTAAGTTGAACGCTAAATGCCTTGTTAAACTTTTCTGCCTCTTCTGTTAGAAGCATCAGGCGGTCATAGATTTTATCCAATCCCATTCATTCCACCTCGTCCATGATTCTAGTCCATGCAAGCATGATGTCTTCTCTTGAAATTCTAGTAGATTGATTACCCCTTCGGGTTGATTCTTCACTTGAAAGTTTAACCAAGTAGGCGACTAGTCGCTCGCTTCTTGATTGAAGTTCTGCTACTGCATCTTCCTTGATTCCCTTTGTCGTGTGTGTTCCAATAATTCTTCTAATTTCTCTTACGCTAACCATTTGTTATACTCTCCTTTATTGTAGAAAAACTTAGGAGGTAGGCCCCCCAAGTTATATGTTATCCAAAATTGGCCTTGACCGACTGAAATTTCCAGTCCAGCCCAGCCTTCCTTTACAGTCCCTAAACGCTTTACATCAATCATATTTCCATACATGTGNTTATACAGCATACTCACATGGTTTAAATTATCGTGTAGATATTGCACCACTAAATGTTCTTGCACATCTACCCANTCCTCTTCCGAGTAGTATTCTCCCGTCCAATCACAGACNCGGCATTTATTCCCNTTACAAACGGGNCAAACATACCTTCTGTCATAAACGGGAAACCTNACNGTGCTTACTCTAGGGGAAACCNGTCCGTCTGCACGATTTTTGTCATTGTTTCCTTGCCGTTTTCTTTCTTCCAAATCAACCTCTCCTCATTTCCAAGAACAATTGCTTCTTTTAGAATGGGTCGCCAAGTCCGAAGGGTTCTNCTGTCNGTTCCCGACCAAAAAGCAACGCCGAAGGGGTGAGTGTGAATCCAGCACTTCAAGGGAAGTTTCATTCCCGTGACCATGACTCCTCCATAGTCCACCAATCCGGGTGAACCTGAATTCATAAACAGTTTGTCATTAGCATCAACAATAACGCTAACCTCCAACCCCCCTAAAGTCTCAACGGATGCTTCCCAAATTTTATCCAAAAACACTGGGCTGTCTGTTTCAGGCATTCCGCTAAAAAGTAGATGCCTCCAAGCGTCGTTGATTGGTTTCTGCCAAACCTCGGCAGGAACATCAGTCCATCGTTCATTTAAATTGCCCACGGGTTCCTTGATGTTATCCCCAAGGAAAAACCCGTGGTAGTCGTTCTCAATTTTTTCTTCCATTTCTTCGTTCATTCAATCACTTCCATTTCTAGTAGTCTCTTTGTTAAGTAGACACAATGTTCCGGTAGGGCGTGAACCTGTCCACTTGCGTTATATCCGCCAACATAAATAGCGGGTTGCCCCTCAAATATGGTTCTAAAACACAGTCGGCAATAAGTCCGGCCTGTTCCCATTTTAACACCAAATGCAACCGCCATCAAATAGCCCTCCTGTTCATTCCTCTTCCCCCAAAATTTTTTCTTCTACTTCCTTTTGTGCCTTCAAATCATTTAGAAGGAACTTGATTTTCCCCTTCCAAGTCTTTCTTTTTTCTTCTGTCATTTCTTCAATGTATTTTCCTTTCTTCATTTTTCTCACTCCAATGGGTGGTTAATGTTTTTATCTCCAAGCACCCAACGAAGGGCCTTAACCACGCCCTCCAATGCCTTGTAGTTTCTCATGTGAAACATTCGTTTCTTTTTTGGTCCATCCAACATGGCTATATAATGTTGGTTCTGTTTGCGCTCGGCCTTATCCAACATGGTTTCAATGTCATGCCAAGTTTTGTCATAAGCGAAGTGTTCGCTGTCTTGATGGTCGCTCATTGTCATTCTTCTTCCTCCGAATAATCCCCCAATACCCTGTGTATAATCTCGGACATAACCCCTATAAACATAATCATAACCGTTAGTGTAATTATAGGGTTCATTCTTCTTCACCTAATCCTCTAAATCGTCGCCATAGTGCATATAGATACTTCCCAGCAAATGCTAAAATAACTAGGTCTAAAAGGATTGCGGTAGCCGTAAATAGAATCATTTCCATTTCCACTTGACCACCTCAAATACTCAACTGAATGTTGTTCTTCACATCTTCACCAGCAAACCAACGCTGAATCCATTGTGCGCCCATACCAGCAATAGCAACATGGGTGAAATGAATTGATTCGGAACCACCATCCCAAGAATCACCTTGACAACTAAAAGAGCCATCCGGNCCAACATTNAACATTGACAANACNCTTTGCTTTTCTTTGTAGCAAACCAACAGTCCGTTTCGTCCCTGCGCTCGTAGGTCAAGCCATTTCACATCGGTTCGGTAAAGGGTTTGTCGGATAGCCAAGTTATCTGCACAGCAGACGACTAAATCGTAGCCTTTCAATTGCTGGTCGGCCAACACAAAATATGGGTTGGGGTCAAGGTTATATCGTTGAGCCAACGCATTTACCTTGTGCATTCCCACATCGTCCTTTGAGAAGTTTTGATAAGTGATGTTCTTAGTCTCCACCATGTCGGGGTCAAACACCGTCAATTCATATTGTTCTGTTCTTGAGAGACAGGGAATCAAATGACTTCCAATGCCTCCTGCTCCAATNATTAATACTTTCTTCATATTATTTCCTCCAATTTTCTATAATGGTTTAGCACGGTTTGTCTGCTAAGGTGGAAGACCCGTGCAATCTTCNCTAGNGATANATTCGTTACGGAATAAATGCAGGCNGACAAAATTCCNACATTTATGTGTGCCTTTTTTGCAACAAGTTCTATCAAACTTTTTATCTCATTATACTCAATTTTTAACTCAATATTTTGAAGCAGTTTTTCTACTTCTTCCGGGGTGTAAATATTATCAACTTTGAAAACCTCTGATAATCTATGTAACACTCGGTTGACTGATTGTTTTCTAACACCTAGATAGTTACAGTATGCGTTTAGATTAGATACCTTATCGTTTTGTAGGCGGTAGATGTGTAAAGCCACAACAGAATAAACACCCTCGTTGTAGCGGGTTCTCAGCAGGTTGAGGTAAGCACTTCTAAAAATTTTNTTCACACCTTCAACATCTGCCTCATTGAACTCCGCACACAACATGGTTAGGTCCATCAAGGACCTATCTACTTCTAAATTGGGTGATATTCTATACACCCTAGCCACTAAAATGGCCCCACAACTACTGCAACTTTCGTGTGAGTTTTCTACCTTTGCTGATGGTAAATTTAACTTGCCGCAAAGTAAGCAATCCATCCTTAATCACCTCTTGGGTTCTTGGTAAATCCATTGANCTAGCAAACCCGTTAAGGGTGCTGACCTTATCTATGTTGTCTTTATCACTCATTAGAAGTAGGCTTCTTGAAGCGATTTGGTCCCCCAAACTGATATTGTAGTCCATTTGGTCAATACAGATACTACCACTCAGCATGAAGTAGTTTTTACCGTCAGTATAAACCATGCTGTCTTCACTTACACTATATCGTTGTTTTCCGGTATTATCAGCAAGATGGAAGTAAGTGTTTCCATGTTTTTCATACTCTACTAGTTCGGTCAGGTGAACCATGTGTTGTGTTTTAACATTCTGTCTACCCAAAATATGCTTACCTTCTTCATTTTGATGAGTAACTATCCAAGAAGCACCCTTTCCTCTAATGTGTAGGCCTCGTTCTTTAACTTCTCTTCCGCTATGGGTCTTTGTAAATAGTTCAACTCTATTAATCGCAGGGAACGCCGTTAATTTTTCCACCAATTCCATACTTCTCTTTGTAACCAAGGTGCTAGAACGATTTTGTAGCAGGAAGGCATCAATAACCTTTTCCTCCGAAGAGGTAAGAAATTTGCCTGTAGCCCTGCGGTAAAGTTCTTGAAAGGGTATAGCAAAGAACTTATTGTCCCCTCCCTTACAGCCCCTAATAAACTGAATCGCTTCCTTAAACCGAAGGGGAATCCACTTATCGCTATACAATTCAAACGCCACCNTGTCCTTGCCAATTATTTGCATGTTCAAGAGCGTTTCCTCAAATTTATTAGAAGAGGGACTGTAGTATTGGTATTTTAACTTGTTAATAATCACATCACTAATAAGTGGGTCAATTTCTTGAAACTTGATAACATCATCGTCAATTTCATCCTCATTCTTATAGGCATTAAACTTCACAAATATAAAATTCATTAGTTTGTTAAGATTCTTTCCTGAAATCTTGTCCCCGTTAATAAAATAAGTAGATTTCTTTTTCATAACAACAAATGAAACCTTTGCGTTTTCTTGCCTACTAAACTTAACCACACTGTTATTTTGGAAACACGCTGTAANTAGTTTTCTNAGGGTGCTTTCGCTAAGGAAATATTCACCCCTATAGTTTCTTACCAAAGGGATATGACTTCGTGCTTGAATTCTAGTTCTACAAATTGTCTGCCTACGATTATCGGAGGACAGAAATGTTATGTCAACGGTATTCATTAGTCCCAATCCTCCGAGAATAAAATTTGGTCCGTCAAGTAAGAATCACACATCATTGTCAGTTTTTCCTGCAATTGCCCCATGATAGCGGGGATAGTGTTCCGATGAAGGGACAACCAAATAGTATGATTTTGGTTCAACACCACAGTTAGTCCNGTCTGCCCACTCTTTGTAATAACCAAAGGTGGGAGTTCTTCATCACTCACAATTTTATATTCAATTCTCTTAGTCTTTTCTGCTTGCATTTCGCTCACCTAGTTTTTTCATATATTCTAGCGGGCTTTCCTTGAGGGTCTGCCTGCTTACTGTTACATGAGGAAATTGCTCAAACAAATGCGGCAATACCTCAAACAGTTTTTCTTCTACTTCATAGTTCTTAGTCCATACGGAGCCATTGGCCTTGAAGACCGTNACTCTATATAAGATGTTTTCATTTTCCATAATGTCATNCCTCCTTTNTCTATTTTTTCATATTTTNTTTCTGTTTTAATTAAGCATCGGATTTGTTGGGTGGTTGGAACATGAGTTCTCCTGCCTCCTCTATCCGAGCGATATTCTTCAAATCTATTCCTAATGGCTTCTGCTGTTCTTTCCTCGCCATCAGACATGATTTTATCAATTACCCAAAAGACCTGCTTTCGGTGTCTCTTTCTCCTCGTGGTCATATTTCACAAGCCCCGCCAGCACAAGCCAATTCTCCTGTTAGGTCGGTGTTGTCCTCGGTTTCAAAGACTTGGGACAAATCAATATCCGACAAATGTTGCTTCAATTCATTGTAGCGTTCCTCATCAATGGTTTCAAAGGGAGCCTGTTTGTAGGTTCCTCCATCGTAGGGCAAAACCGATAATCCGTTGTAAGCGTGGCGATTATCCCACATCCATTGACCGACTTCTTCCCACTCTACATCCTTCAAAGAAACAGTAGCAGAAACATTGTGGGTGTTGATTCCGTCATTGTGTCCTTCCTTGACCCAAGTTTTGCTAACCAATGCGATACGATTCAACATTGACAAAGCAGACTCTCCACGAATGGTTGCTCCTTCGGGTGCGGCTTGAGGCACAGAAAGAATAGCCGTGTCGTGTGGTCGGAAATAACAGTCCTCAACTAATTCGGGCAAGTTATTCAGCAGGTAAGGATAAATTGCTTCGTCCTTTCCAACCCGCAGACGACGAATATAATACTTGTCGTGCCATGAATGAATTCCGCTAGAAGTTCCTAGCACTAAAGAAGTCGTCCCGGCTGGTTTTACACAGGTTAACCTTGCGGCCTTATTGATTCCAAAATTACCCGCCCAATAAGCATTAATTTTACGCACAATATCTGCGGCATTTTTCAAGTTATTATCGGATAGAATTTTTCGTCCATCCGAGTCAGTTGGATTACTTGCGATGCCAGTCATACTTACACCCAACAATGCATCCCTTTCGGTATTGCGCTTCCAAACTTCTCTTAGGTAGTGGAAATCTGTATAGGTAGCCTGTAAAGTAGCAAGGAAAGTGGCCGAAGTGACACGCTCAAAGAAATCCGCCGTATCAACCAAGTTACTAGCGTTAATCTCCACCAAATTGCAGAACTGATACGGACGAAGGGCAATTTCACAACATGGGTTTGTTCCCCAGTCTTTGTCGTTGCTAAAGTAAATCCCCGGTTCTCCACTTCCACTAGCCTTAATGCGTTCCCACAAATTATTGAAGAATTGTTGGTCTGCTCGGCTACGAATCAAAACTGCTGAGTTATTTGCTCGTCCTCTTTCAGGGTGAGTTTCCCACCAATTACCCGACTTACATGAAATCATATCATTGTCGTCTGCGCTGAATAAACTAATCAACGCCGCTCGTCGGATTCCACCAGCCAAAACTGCGTCAGCAATAATACACATAATATCGTGAACTTGGATGGGTTTTAATTGGGTATTTGTTTCATGTTCTCTTAGGATATTTTCAACCTTCACCAAACATTCTCGTAGAGGAGCAGGACCCGGAGCCTTTCCTCCCGAAGTAACCAATGGGGTTCCTTTCTTACGAATATCCGAGTAGTCAAAAATTGGTGTGCTTTTTGTCACGCCAAAATAACTCTTCACTAGAACCTTAACTGCGTCAGCCCAACCTTCTATTGAATCGCTGATTAGATACCTGCGAGTTCGGTTAGGGTTTGGGTGTTGCACTTCGGGAAGCATTTCAACATGGTGTCGCTGAACCGAATATCCCACTCCGGTTCCACCCAACAAAAGAAACATTGACTCGCTAAACGCATCAATGTGTTCAATCGGTAGATAGGCGCAGTTGTAAATTCGGTTAGGACTGGTTTCAATAGGCTTTCCTGCAAATTGCATTGACCTCATGGACGGAAGAATTTTCTTCTCTCGGACCATTTCGTAGGCATCTCGGATAATTTCTTCCCATTTAGGGAACTTTTTGATGTGCATTTGCATATTTCGCTCACACAATTCTTCCCATGTTTCCCTTCGCATTTCGTCTGTTTTATACTTTGCATACTTCATATGCACGGTTATGTTGCTCAAAATCTCTTTTTCATTCATTGTTTTTCCCTCCTGTGGGTATTCTAAGCCAGTAAATGGCTTGTTTATAAATCATTCTACTAGCCTCCAAATGGTGGTTCGTCCCCAAATTCCTGTCGTTGGGTTTCTTACAGATTGCCTCCCTACCTTTACAAATTCCTTTCTTTTGGAGAGGATATTTGCTAGGTTATAAGAAACAACCCCATACTTCGTGTTTTCGTTAACATAGAGCCAAATTGAGTGAAAATCAGCCTCATTATCCTCACACGAGGATAAATATTGCTTGATTTTTGTAACTCTTTGGCTGTTGTTATTGTTTCCTACCTTAGCGGTAGGTCTTTTGCTAAATTCTGTTCTTTTATTATTCATGTTTTCATCTCCTTTTAATTCTCAACGGGCATATCCGGAATTGAACCGGAATCTCAGGCTTAGAAGGCCCGAATGCTATCCATTACACCATATGCCCTTGAGAATAAATGGAACAGGTAGGATTTGAACCTACGACCACTCGGTTATGAGCCGAGCGCACTAACCAAACTGTGCTACTGTTCCTTGAATAAGTGCTGGGGGCAGGATTTGAACCTGCGAACCTTTACGGACAGGAGTTTAAGCCCTGCGCTTTTAACCATACTCAGCCACCCCAGCGTGTGTTGTCATAATCTTTTTCTTATAAGAAAAGATATTATGATTAGTTCTAGTTTTTCGGTTTGTAGCCAAAAATCCAGTCAAAAAATCTAATCCAAAAACTCATCAGTTATTCCTCCATTTTTTCTTCAACTTTTCAACATTTTCTAACCACTCTTGGTTCCACTCACGAGATTGCTTTGATTCGTGCGTGTGACACGGACACCAACAATCATCTTCGCAGGCTCTTTGTGGTGGTTTGCCAACGAATAGCCGCCAG
>NZMJ01000072.1 GCA_002692855.1 Maricaulis sp. | reverse complement strand
TTTCAATTGATCTACCAACTCTAGCTTTCATAACTTTACCTGGTTTCATCTTTTCATCTTGTAAACCCATGCCTCTGTCTTTTGCTTTTTCAGCTCTTAAAACTGCAAAGTCTTTTCCATCTATTTTATTAGCAGGAGGTGCTTTAGCTGCAATTGCTTTTTGTTTATCGGAAAGCGCACCTGTTTTGTAGTACATCATTCCGCCCATTCTTAATTTTTTGTAACTATCTTGTAGTCCGTGCTTTTTTCCCGACATTTTGTTTCTCCATTTTTTCTCGAGCAATTTCTAATCTCTTATCAGATTGCTCATCTTGTTGCTCTAATTTCATTTTATCAAAATCAAGTCTTTCATCAAATTGATCTGAATTTTGTTCTAACTTCATACTACCTTCTGAAGCACGTCTTTGTAAATCCATGGCTCTAAGATCTAATTCTCTTTGTTTCAACATAACCACAGGATCTTGTTTTTGCATATCAGCCATATTTTCGTTCTGTGCTAGCTCAGCTGTTATTTGAGCTACTCTTTTTGCTACTTCAGAGTCAAACATTACTTTAAATTGTTGTGGATTCTGTTGCATCATCTGTGCAGTGTTAGGATCTTGTTGCATCATAGCCATAACTTCGGCAGAAGCTTTCATAGACACGTGTTGAGAGTTGTGTCCTTGTAAATTTGCGTACACCATTGGATTAATCTGCACCATTCTAGTTCTCATAAACGCTGAATGAGCTGCAATATGAGCATCATGGTCTTGTTCTGGAAAAGCTGTTAGTGGTTGCATCTGTAATGCCTCCATATTTTCCATTGCAGGGTCTTTTGGAAAAGGTTTTGGGTCTGGTTTTAGTATTTGAGGTATTTCTTTAGTGCCTAAAGCTTCATAAACACGTCTGTAAGCCTCATACATGTTGTGAATTTGTGGATTTGACTGTGCAATTTGCAATTGTGTCTGTGCTAACGTCACTCTTTGTGACATTGAGAAGATATTTGGGTCTGCAACAGGTAAAATATCAACTCTTTCATCAAAATCTGCTACTTTTATAATTCTTTCTGCTCCATAAACTGCATATGGATACTCTGGAGGTAAATATTCTGCAATAACTGAAGCTAAAAGTTTAAATTCTTGCTTCATTGCATAGTAACAACGCTTGTGAATAGCTGACATTACTCTAGAACCTCGTTCTAATAGAGCAATTGTTGTTCCAACAGCAGCTTGTTGGTTGCTATCACCCACTTGCATGTCGGCAATTGATGCAAATCTTCTTCCTGCATCAACACAAAAACCTAAAAGGTTGAATAAAGTTGTGCTTGGCTCCTTNAAAGGTANTAATTGAAACTGATCTCTAATGTTTCCACCTGGTGCATCCACATCTCTGAACTCTCCAGGCTGTATTGGTTGGTCATCATCTCTGATTCTCATACCTCTAGACTTAAATCCAGCAGGTAANTTTGATAATGTACCTGCATCAAGTAGTTGTCTTAGAGCTGTAGTTGCTGTTCTAGACAGGCCACCGATCATGTGAATCAAACCAAAGCCATAAAAACCTAAACCAGGTAAGAATTTAAAATGTGTAAAGTATTCTTTTCTAGTAAATTTAGGATCTTCAGGTTTATAGTTTCTGTATATAGATAATACTTTTCTTGTTCCTTCTTCTATAGTTACAATGTAAGGAATTTTAATATTGATTTTATCTTCTTCGTTATCTGCAATGTAATCTGATAAATCTAAATCAACATGCATTTCTAAAACACTNTAAATGTAATCGTTTGTTTCAACAGGTTTAACACCTTCTAGTTCATTATACTTATCTTGAATTTTGTTATCTTTCTTTTGTGGTTTCATCAAATCTACTTGTCTGTAGAATCCTGAAGCCATCTTTTTTAACAGATCATTTTCTGATTGTTTTAGTACGTGTGTAATTCTAGGAGCATCTTTTAGGTCAGTTGCAAAGTAAGGAACTACTAAATCTTCTGCAGGAATAAATTTTGAAACAGCTCTTTCCATCAGAGCGTCATAGTATATCTTCTTGAACGCAGAACCTGCAAGNGGTAGATAAAATAATAATTGATCAAACTCAGGAGTATATTCTTCCATCTTCTCCATNATCTGATAGTTCATGAAATCTNTTACTCTGTGTGCTTGAGCTTCNACCATTTNATTTTGTAATCCAACTATTTTAGTTTTTACAGGACCATCACTTGGAAGTAACTCTTTGTAAGCTTGGGATTGAAACTGAGTAACCGCTTCAGACAACAATGGATGAGTAACGTTGCTTGCTCCTTTGAATGGTTGTGTTGTTGACTTGTATTTAAATCCTAAAAGATCTAAACCATTTCTATAGGTATCTTCCCATTCTTTTCTAGACTCTTTGTCTTTCTGGTATTCAGAAATTAAGTCAGAAGCTAATTGAGATAATGCTTTATCATCAATTGTCTCAGCAATATTTCCATAGAAATCTTGTTCAGGTTCNTCAGTTACTTCTTCACCTTCTTCAGGTGGTAANGAAATAACTGCCTCTTCCTCAACTTCAACTTCTTCGTTGGTTGGGTTATCAGTTTCAATAGCCATTTATTACGTAATTAATGTTTTTTTATTTCTTCCTAATTTACAAGGTGCCTTAACGTATTTACCGTTTTTGGCTTCTATCATTTTTCCGTATTTAGCTCCACCCATATCAGTTAANCCCATTACGTTTCCGCTTAACACTTTGTCAGCTAATGAATCANTTNNTTTAATNNNNGGNCCNCGACCTGTATNTAAACCTTTTTTTCTGTATACATTAACTGCATCCATTACTCTTTTTGAAAAGCTTGGTTTTTTCATTGGTGATNTAACGCCTTTAACTGCCTCGTTAGAAGTCATTAGTTTTCTTGCTCTAGCGAANGCATCACCTTTTGGTAATCTTNNNCCACCAGCAGCNCCTGATGATAGAAATCCACTTGATTTTGGACCTAACATTTTTGAAGCTCCGTAAGCTGCACCAGCCATTACTGCTGCCTTACCAATCTTCTTTAGTTTCTTTTTTAAACTCATTATTTCCTCCTATAGAATTATCTGTACAGTGTAAAGCATTTTTTAGACAAAATCTATAATAGGCCTTTAAATATATTAGTTTTGTCTACAAATCCACCAACCTTCATATAAGCTTTCATTGGTAATAAAAANTTTCTTAATACATCATCAGAAGCAATTAGTGTNGGTACTTTCTCATATAAATCAGGATTATCTTTACCTATTTCTTTTATAATTAATTTACCTCTNTCTCCAATAACACCTTCTCTGTTTTTCATAATCTCTAATGCTTCATCNNNAGNATTAGCNGCTCCAACATGATCTTCGTAAACGTACTGATCTCCTATTTTTTTATTGTAATGTATTCTTNCAGCTTNAANATTTTTTCCATCTCTTCCTCCTCTAGTAGTATATTCTGCTATTACTTTAAAAGGTTTATCTGGATTGCTTTTNGNCATAGGAAACAATTCAAACTTAGNACCNTATTGTTTTGCTAACTTTGCAAAAGGAGCTACATTAACTGCTAGCTGGTTTGTTTTTTTAATTGAACCATCAGCAGTTTTTATTAACGCTTTACCATCCATCAAACCATAATTTATCTCATCTCCTAAAGTGCTGAAGGAAGGCATCTTGATTGCTTTGTTCATTGGAGAAGGAACTACAGAAACAGCATTGATTCCTCTTTCTGCCATTGTTCTTAAAATACTTTTAGCAGCATAATCAGGCCAAGATCTAGCCAAAGGAGCTGCTGTTGTATATTCTATTGGTTGGTTATTTATTAATTTAGANAAACNAGATTTTTCTAATTGTCCAATCTCATAATTAACTCTTGCAAGTTCTTGTCTTTGNTTTTTAGTNAATCCTGAAATACCTCTACCAAGTTCTTCNAAAGGTTCTTTTTTTGNTAATAGTTCAGCTCTTTGTTTTTTTAAAATTTCTAGTTCTGCATCTCTNTTNAAAGGATTTATCTTACGTTTAAAATAANTAGCTTTGTTGTCACCAAATTGTGGAGAGTGTATGTCTGTTTGTATTTCTGAAATTCTTAAATGTCTTGCATTTGGTTTCAAACCAAATCTTTCATTTAATTTAGGATTAGCTAAATCATCATATCTTATAAATCCTATTTCATTATCAATATAATGCACTTCATCTATTGGACTAAATTTTCCTGTNANAGTGTTAGGCACTCTTCCAGGATAGAAAATTACATCTTCAACAAAGTTTTCTCCTGCATCCATTTTATAAGTGTAACCCATACCTGTTTTGTAAGTAGGATAGAAATTAGGATTATCTGATTTATCTCTTCTAAATCTTAAAAATTCTGGTTTATCTAATTTTTTACTATATGAATTATATTTACCTAAGTCTCTATTGAAGTTAACTAAGATTTTTGAAAAGTCTTGTGGATTATCCACTAGTCTTCCTATCTTAACTAAATCGTCTTGAATCTCTGTATAAATTCCTGAAGGAATAGCTTCTTTTTGTGNNTAAGATCCATTAATAACTTTTCTTAAATTANTATTAATTCTATCTACAAACTCTGATATCTCTGNATTACCACTACTTGTGTCGACTCCTGATTTATTTACTGCATCACGAAACGATGATTGAATAGATATGAAATCACCTTCTGGATCTCCTCTTACTCCTAATCTTATTGTTTTTAATTTATTAACGGGAGAGTTCTTAACTAACTCTAGTAGAGTTTCTCTATCNACTTCCATGTTTTGATCGTCCATNANTTTTANAAAACCAGACTCACCTTTTCCTTGTTTATCAAATTTAATTATATTTAATTCATCTAACTCATCAGGTGAAACTCTACGTGAGACACCTGCCAACGGACCTGTNGCTATTTTTAAATCTGCTCTGTTTGCTTTNANTANCCAATCAGACCATTGTTNNGCGGTNCCTTTTTCAAATGGCGCCTCCATAATTCTATCGAAGGTAGCTGATCCTACTAATGGATTTGCTTCGGTGTAACCTTTACCTTGNGTNAAAGGAATGTTTTGTACTTCACCNATTCTTGAACGACCTATAACTAATTCTTTACTTGGTGTTGTAATTAGTTCTGATGATTGTCCGGTGGCCGTTGGTATATCTGCAATTTCTTCTACAGGTTTGTTAGGTGTGAATGTTTTATTAGGTGTGATATCTTTTTTTAAATTTTGTAATAACGTTCTAGCTCCAGGTATTCTTTTTGCTAGGACACCAGCNCCAACAATAGTAGCACCTAAAGCAGCTAACCCGCCAATCGCCGACGGATCCGTGTCATCTGTTACAACAACAGTGTTATCTATTTTAGGAGTTGGAGAACTTCCTTGTTTGATTTGATCAATAAAATTATCTGCAATTTTGTTCGAGTCTAAAGCCATAATTAATAATACTTATAATCTCTTTCAACTCGCATACCTTCGGGTTCATCTAAATAAGTTGAAACGAAATTTCCTTGACGATATCTTAACACAGCTTGGGTCATAGAATCCACATAGTCATCGTGTTGAGCAAAAGGAAACGCTGCACATTCTTCAATAACTTCNTCTGCAAAATGAGCACCATCNGGATAATAAATATTTTGAGACTCAAATACAGGAGCACAAGCATTAACTCTAGAATGTTTGTCTTTTCCTCTTGAAGGAACAAAATCCATCACAGGTATACCAGCACGTCTTAGTTCTTGTATCANAGATTGTCCACTTGCTTTGGCCTCAACTACAACAGACTCAGGTTCCCAATATTTGTAAGCTTCAAAAGCTACAGCTTTTAATTCAGGAAAGTCCCATCGTCCTTTTTCAGCGTCTAATAAAATTANACAAGAGTCTCCTTCTGTAGGTTCAAATACACCCCACGTAGTNATTGCACTATAGTCAGCACTTTCTTTTTTAGAAAATGCAGTATCATAANNTTGTATGACATGTTTCAAAGATGGAACCTCTCCTTTCCAAGGAATCCACCAATCTCTTTTTATGATCGCTCCTTCTTCTGCAACAGGATCCTGCATATACTGTGCGTTCCAATTTCTAGGAGTAATAGATGCTTTGACTGCTTCTAGTTCTTCTTTCTTCCAATACTCAGGCCACACAGGATTACCTGAAGGAAGTATTGCAGGAAACTCTATGAGTTTCCATGTATCAGCTTTNGGTTCAGATTGAGCCTTCAATAATCTTCCTGTNAAATCATCTTGAGCCCATCTAGTCATTACTAACAAGATGGAACCACCTGGCTGTAAACGTTGTCTAGGTCCAGAGTTATACCAATCGTAAGCTCTCTCCATAGCAGAATCTGATAATGAGTCTTGCTCTGTATGTGGATCGTCGATAATAAGCAAATCGGCCCCTCGTCCTGTGATCGAACCGCCAACACCCGCTGCAAAGTATTCACCACCATGATTGGTTTCCCACCTACCTTTTGCTTTACTATCTTCCCGTAGTTTAACATCCCCGAATATTTGTTTGTACTCTGGACTATCAATTAAGTTTCGAACCTTAGAACCAAACCTACCTGCTAGTTCAGCGTTGTGTGATACCTGCATAATTTTTTTCTTAGGATACTTTCCAATGTACCAAGCAGGAAATAAATAAGACGCAAATTCAGATTTAGTATGTCTAGGAGGCATATTAACAATGAGCCTTCCTTTTGAGCCTCTTGCAATGTTTGTTAACTCATGTGCAATGTGTTGATGGTGCCCCCACTTTTTAGGATCCTTTTCTTTTCTACATATAAAATCTGGCCAAACTGATTGTACAAAATATAAAAAATTGTCTTGGCAAAGTTTTATGTGTTCAATATATAATTTTTCTACACGATCTCGTAATTGATCAGTGGTTAAAGTATCAAGATTCATAAGTATTTTATAGTTTATACACGTGTGAATTTGATTGTAAAGCGCCAGCGTCAGCTGTAATACAAGCAAAAAAGGGGGGTCGGGGGTTGAGATTGTAAAAGGTAGAAGTTTTCGGAAAAGAGCCTTCGTTGGCGTAGGAACTACGCCAACGAGTAAAAATTTATTAGCTATTATTTGGCGGTTGATTGCCCATTAACATATTAACTACATCTGACATTTTATTAACAACTCTATTTCTAAAGTCATCTGCCAAAGGGTTTCCATTGTTAATTAAAATAAATTCCTCGACTGCACTTTCTAAAAGTTTGTACAGTATTTGGTAATTTAAAGACTTGTTATTATCACTTTCATTCAAAAGCGATTGCACTCTAGTTTGGTCAAGTCCTTTGTTTTGCATTTGCGTTTGTATCATTTGAGATAAAACACTCATTGATGGCAAATTATTATTATTGTTATCGTTATTATTTGGCATTTGTTGTTACTCCTTTTTTAGTTTTTATTTTTTCTTTTTCAAGTTTATCATCAAAAGGTTTGAACTCAACAACTTTGATTTGTTTATAAAAGCCATTTAAAAGAACTTGCAATTCTTTAAAACTTAATTTTTCATCAGTTGTTGATTTGCCATTAACATAATCAATAAAAGATTTACTA
>NZMJ01000071.1 GCA_002692855.1 Maricaulis sp. | reverse complement strand
ATCAGCAACGCCTTCCATTAATTCACCCACACCAGAATCCATTGCTCCACGTTCCGTGAGCATTATAGTGGGTTGCACCATTGCTAATACTGTTTCAGGGGTTTGTTCTGCATCTTCCTCGCCAACAAATTCTGCTAATTCTGTTCTTCTTTCATCAACCGATCTGTCGTTTCCACGAATTGAATCCATAATGTCTTTTGGTGTTTCAGCACTATCCAAGCCTTGCATCATACGATTAACAAGCTCTTGTCCAATACCGACACCCATTGCACCTGCGTCAGATTCAACTTGTGCCATCTGCTCTCCAATTTGTTCTGGAGACACCATAGGCTGTGGCATAGGCATTGGTTGTTGCATTGCCATTTGCTCTTGAGGGCTTGGCATAGCCATGCCACCCATTTGCCTAAACAGTGGTCTATTATATATAGTATCCATTTAAAATAACCCCATTTAAAATAAATTCATTGCTTTTGCACCACCTAAAGCTGAAAGACCAGCAATACCAAGACCAGCAATTTGCTGTAATGGTGAAGGTGATGGATATTGTTGCATTGTCATAGTTCCTTGTGAAGTAGGTATACCTCTTAAAATATCAGAAATAAAACCATACTGTTGATAAGGGAACTGCTCTCTTTGTAAATTACTTTGTCTTGCTGCATCAAGCTGTGCTTGTTGAATTTGTCTTTGCAACGCACCTGCTTGACCCAACTGAGAAATGTCTTGACCCATGAGCCGTTGTTGTAGTTCTCCAAGTCCTGCTTCTTGAGCTGCAAACTTACCGACACCTTCTCCGAGTGCACCAGTTAATTGTGCTTGTTGTTGAGCAAGTTGTGCTGCTTGACCAAAACCACTTTGTCTGAGTTGCCCTGCAATTCTTGCTTGAGCATCCAATAAATTTCTTTCTCTTTCTAAATCTTGTAGTGTTGCACGAGAACCCCCATAGGCTCCACTGCCAATGGCTTGAGCAGCTTGTTGTTGAGCTGCAATGTCACTTTGCCTTTGCAAGTCTTGCATGGTTTGTTGCACCACTTGAGCTTCATAAGGATTCATAAACTGAGCAATGCCGACCTCTGGTCTTCTTACATCTTGCATTGCACCAAGTAGAGCTTCTCTACCTACACCTAATGATTCCCCTGCTCTTTGTAAATACGGTTGATATTGACCCGCACTTTGTCGAGCTAATGCTAATGCTTCTTCTTCTAAACCACCTAATCCTGCAACTCTATAATCTACATCGTCTTGGTAACCTTCTCCAAGTCTTTTTGTTGCAAAATCATAAGCGGCTTTAGCTAAATTCTGTCGATATTTTTCTAATATCGGGTCTTCAATTACTTTTTGAATCGTGGTTTCTGTTGCCATTACGCTACCTTACTTTCAAAGTTTCTCATCATATCGTACATTCTTCGTACCCCTGCTTCTCTGCTACCGTTTCCAGCACCTCGAACAGCTCTTGCGTTCATTACAAACTCTCCATCAGATAGCATCGCTGGGATACTATCAGAAGTCTCTGTTCCCGGACCACTTATTTGTCCTGTTCTTCTAGGAAACTTACTTGTATCTAAATTTGTCATTGCCATCTCACCACCTCTTTTTGCCATTGCAACTCCTGTAGTGAGTGTTGGGTTATTCATCATAGGATTAGTCATCATTGGGTTATCTAAAAAGTACCCACCTCGATATAAAGGGTTTAAATATTGATAATTTGGAGCACCTGCTAGTGTTTGTGGAGCAGTAATGTAATCAATATTACCCACAGGAAGATCAGCAATTTGAGCTGCTATAGCTTCTTTTTCAGCTTGTTCTCTATTAAACTCTTCCATCGCTGAATCATCACCTTCTTGTTCTCCACCACCGCTACCAAATTTAGCTGCACCATACAGTAAAGCTGCTGTTGGACCAAATTTTGCCAACGCTCCCGGTGCTGCTTGAGCCATAGCTTCTTTTTGAAGTGCTGCTCTTGTAACTTCATCAACAGCCATCCCATCAACTACGGTTGGAACATTTGCCGCTGCTCTTGCTTTATCTAAAATAATTTGTTCCTCACTTCGACCACCTCTAAACGCATAATCCCCTACTTTACTCATAGCATCTTTAGTTGCGTTGTAAGCATCTATTGTTTTTTGTTTAGCCGCATCTAAAATCCCAGTAGGTTCTGGTGGAGGGGGTGGAGAAACAACAGGGGGTGGAGCAACATCTATTGGAGGAGGTGCTTGTATAGGAGCTTTAGGAAGAGGAGCGTCAATAGTTCCAAAAGCACCTTTACCCGCTTCTTGTGTAGTACCTTCCGTTACCGCTTTAACACTTTCCTCCGCAGCGTCTTTAATTGTTTCTTCTGTAGTTTTTTTAATAGTAGTGTCAGTTAAAGCTTTATCCCCTCCCATTATAGAACCTGTTTGTTTGTAATTAGCCGCTCCTTTAACCGCTCCTGTTACTGCAGCCGCTATAGCAGCAGCTTTTAAAGCATCTTTTGTACTACCACCTGCAATTAAAGTTCCAATTCCAGAACCACCTGCAGAAAGTAACATAGAACTCATTAAACCTGCCCCCGGAAACATAAAATTAAGAGCAATTGGTAGAACAACTGGTGCTGCTTTTTTTAATTCTCTTGCAACTTTTTTAAACTTTTTACGAGTTGCTTTCTCAACTTTTTTAGCTACTTTTTTAATAGGTTTGCGAACTGCTCTTTCTAGTTTTTTAAGAGCTTTTTTAATAAAAAATTCTGGTAATCCTGTTTCAGGGTTAATTGAGTTTTCCTCACTACCCACTACATATTGTGTGTAGTCCATGCCTTCTGCTTCAAAGGCATTACGAATTACCTCTTCTAGTTCAGGAGATGCTTGTAAAAGTTCTCTAGGAATAACAACTTCATCTTGTGCTAAGTGACCTAANAANGTATCTTGTGCTCTTCCTAATTGAGCAAGTTGTTGAGCAGCTTGTGGTAAGTCTGNAATACCAGAATNACCTTGTTCTGGTAAACTAGCTATACCCTCGNNCATATCTTCATCCATACCCTGTGGGGGTATCATCATTGTTGTTTCTTCTTCCATTGCAAACGCCATTAACCTGAATCTCCTCGTATTGGTTGTGGAGCGGTCACTGTAATTNTCGTATGTTTAACTTCAGAGCCAGTCCACGGATTATTGCACTGGGGACATTGACCTGAAGGATAGGAAGCAACTTCCGCAGGTGTATCGACCAAATTGTCGCATGTTGCACACTTAATTGTATCAGAACTTGTCGCTGGTTTCCAACGACTTCCGTCANTCATTGTTATAATAGTTTCATTACTCATGGCGTACTCACTGTAACAGTTCCTACCGCACCCGTAGCTTGTGAACCTCTTACAAATGCAACATTTAATCTACTAATTCTAATATATCCGTCCTTTTTAAACAAATCATTTTCTCTTAATCCTACATCATCATCTTGTAAATTGCTTAGATTTAATGCTGTAAGTCTNCCATCACCCGGGTTTTGCATTTGTTGTAAGTACACACTAAACGATCTTACGATTTCTGCTAAGTACCTTGAGTCATATTCTTCTGGTGGTACAGGAAATTGTGGGAGCGTTAGTTTTCGGGTCATTACCTACGCCCGTCTGGTCTTATATCTACTCTTGGTGATCCTAACCTCCATTGTACCGACTCAGTATTACTTTCAATTCTAAAAGCAAAAGACCTACCTCGTAGTCTAACATGAGCCTGATTCGTGAATTGTTCAACAGGTACTGTAGCTGATCGTGTAACTGCTGCTGTTTGAGGTGTGCCATAATTTGCACCCGGAAAGTTTCTTGCCTTCAGAATAAANTTAGCACTTGGTGAATCTGACTCNGACCCACCAAANGTAACATCAGGTATTAATCGTCTNATAAATGCGTATTGTTCACCATCTGCTAAATCAACTTGACTTGATTCAATAAAAGAAGTAATAGCTGATTCAGGAGATGTTGAGCCATCATTTAAACCAAACTCATGGTCATATAAATAATAATCAGGTGATGCACTAACAGGAAATTCGTTAATACCTCGATCCACCCAAGCTGTTCTNGGTAAGTTACCATGTGCCCATGTGTTTTCTGCATAGTTGTAAATAACATATCGATCATTTTCTTGAGAACTACTTGATGGATAGAACCACCATACTTCACTAAATGATGAATTAAGAGCTGCAATTGTTTTTTCTTTCTGTGTNAGATTAAAATCATTAAACACAAAAGAACGTAGTGTGCANGGTAGTTTTTGAATACGTCCATCATACACATANAAATCTTCTAGTCCCATCCAATAAACTCTATCATCAGATGCTTTTGCTGCCATCGGACCAATAATAGTAATGTTCTCTGATATCTGATTAATACCAAAAGTAAANGGTGGTCCGAGGAACTGCATCGCATGAAGTGATACATCAGTAAAGACAATAATTTGTTGTCTTGTCTCGACAGCCGTGATTATCTCACTACCACTACCNATTCGTAAATCCCCTGCTGTATTAGTCGCAGAAGGTGTCCATACAGTTGGTGATGCTTGATCAGAAAAACGAATAAGCAGTGGGTCTTGTACCCCAATATTATCAAACGGGTCNGTGCCAAANGCAATAACGTGTCTGTCTCTATCAGANACAATTACCTTTTTNGCAATNGTTGGTGTTCCTGCATCNGTTCCAAGNGTGCTCAAAGGCACGGCTCGTGAGCTAAGACCCCCAGACTCATCCCAATAATAAATGTTGCCATTTCTAATGTTAATGATTAAGTCTTCACCAAAGTTGTCATGTGTCCAAAAACGTAGTTGATTTCCTGCGGTCGTAATAGGAGCAGAAGAACCCCATGTTCCACGACCCCATGTACTTGCACCCCATCCAGAACCTGTGACAGAGGTATTAATACCAATATTGATTTGATATTTACCAACAGTCGAACCCCCACCGTTTCCTGAGTCTGACGCATTACTATACACAAAAGTTGGAGTGTAAATACCATCGGTAGTAATATCACCAAGAGTAGCTACTGCTCGAGCGTCAATATGAAAAGTATTATCGTTTTCTACATGAGCGACCTCGTATTCCTGATTTAATACATTAGCTGTAATGTTGCCACCAAGCGAAGCTGCTCCACTAAATTCTACAAAGTCCCCATCGGTACACCCGTGACTAGAAGATGTAACAATAATTGTATTAGCAAACACAGCACTATTAGTAGCCAAATGATCTCTATCTGATGTCCCATCTACCCCTCGGGTACAACCAGTNAGAGTATTACCACTAATAGCTTCATAGGTTACATTTTCTGGATTACCTTGGGCTACTCCAACTGTTATCGCACCCGTTGTTGCTGCACTAACAGCTACTTGCGTAATCGTTAAAAAAGTTTTTGTTGAAGAAACGGTTGATGCGTTCGGACCCGCAATAACTTCACTAATAGATACGGAACTTGCATCGGTTCCAAACACTGTAAAGTTTTTACCACTCTCGTTAGATGCTCCTGTAATAGTCACAGTTCTTGCTTCTTCAAAAGTAACTGTCCCTGAACTTGCGTACGCACCATTAATTGTTAGATTGCCTGCACCACTTGGAGTTTGTGATGCACAAACACCGTCCGTATCGGCTAAATTAATAATTTGCACTCTACCGTTTGATGGAAAACCAGATGCACTTGATAAAGTTATAGTTAAATCACCCGCAGTAACATTAGATGCTAAAGAGTTATTGGCTGCTGAAAAAGTAGGTGTTCCTGCTGAAGTGGTTAGACGAATCGGGGTAATATCATTGAAACCACCACCCTCGTTAATATAATACTTTTGAAAAGTACCGACTCCTAAATATACAGAACCGTCTAATGCTACAAAATTATGTAATGCACGACATGTTCCTAAAAAACTTTTACTTGAATTTTTTCTCCACCCACCAATCTTTTCTGGTACACCAAATCGAAAACGCACTTTGTCGGATTCAAACCACCCGCCTTCATTCGTATAAGATGTTGTTTCTTTATTTACACCGGGTCTAAATTGTAATTTGGTTAAAGGCATTATCTTTTATTTATTGCAATAATAAGTTCATAAATTATCCACCCTGTAAATCCTAGAAGGGTCACTAAAATACTACTATATAATATCATATCTTTGTAGCGTTGTATCTGTGCTTTTCGTAATTCTTCTTCTCTTTCTCGCTCTCTTTTTATCTGAATTTTTTTCTTTTGAATTGTTTGCCATAAATCAGCATGTCCCGACCAATATAATTGCTCTTTCAGCTCTCGCTCTTTTTTACGAAGATTGTGCTCATAAGTAGCTTCTTCAATAGCTTGTGATTCAATAGAACTGCGTTGTTTTCTTTTATTTTGTTTTTGTAATTCTTTTTTAAGACGTTGAGCTTCATCTCTTTTTTCAAAGTATTGAAGAAGGTGATCCCCAATCTCAGTGGCATCTTTGTGCATATTGATACCTTTTTTAATAAGGTCAATTGCAGAAGTGGCTGCTTTATACGCAACTCCAATAGTGACGGGGTCGATCAATGATAATATCCCCCATACAATTTAATTAACAATAAAATAAAAAATTTTAACCACCTAAGGATGCGTTGTCATAAACAGTTTTTAGTGCATCAACAGTTTTTGCATTGTCTATGTCTGTTTGAATAGTTGCATATTTTGTTCTGATTTTCGCTCTTTCAGTTTCAGCTTTTGTTGCATCTTCACCGGGGATTTGTTTCATAATAATGTCATCATGTGGCTTAAATTCTTCTGCTCTTTTTAGTTTTCTTCTTTCATGTGCAATAGTTTTTGCTTTTGTTAAATTTACAATAATACTCATGCTTGATACTCCCATGCGTTACGAAATGTTCTGTCTGATGGCACATCACTTACATCTACAATCTTATACGGTCTACCTGATGGCACATCTTTTTTTGCTATTTCTTCTACTGTTAAACCACAATTATCTGTAGGAACAATAATCGCAACTCCACCATCTTTTGTTTGATATAAAATTCTTTTTTTACTATTCATAATTTTTCCTTAACCAATAA
>NZMJ01000070.1 GCA_002692855.1 Maricaulis sp. | reverse complement strand
GGGCGGTGCAGGCAGCCAGTCGTGCTCGGACGGCTCAAGCCGATCAGGTGAGATCATTGCGGGTCCACGGGCGGATCGATCGGCTGTTCGGGCGGCGCATCGATCTCGGCGTCATCGGGAACATCGGGTTCAGGCTGAGGATCGGAGTCCGGGGCATCGAAAGCGCCGGGATCTTCGTCGACCTGCGTGGTGTCGGTGCCAAAGGGGCGGCCGGGCAATGCGTTGCGCGGTGCGTCCGTGTCGGAGAAATCCGAATGGCGCACGCGCCCATCCTCGACCTGGGCGGGAACGTAGCGGCCATCTTCGGGCCGGCCACGCTCGCCGAGAATCACCAGCGCAATCAGACCGATCGCCGCGAGAAACCCGCCGACGAGGCCGAGCAGGATGCTCGGCATGCGCCGGGGATTGTCCGGAACGGTCGTCTGCAACAGTCGCCACGCGCCATAAATGGCGAACGGGGACAGGAAAAGGACGAGTTCAATCAGGGTAAGTCTGAGCATCACTTAATCATACAGCCTTTCATGCAGCGCCCGCAGCATGCCCGCAGTTGCCCCCCAGATATAGCGATCCCCGAAGGGCATGGCGTAATAGCGGCGCATATGGCCCTGAAACTCGCGCTCGTGCAGCTTGTGATTGGCCCGGTCCATCAGCCAGTCGAACGGGGTTTCGAAGACCTCCGCCACCTCTCCGGGGTCCGGTTCAATCGTGAAGCCTGGCTGCACAATCCCCACGAATGGGGTGACGTGAAATCCCGTCACCGTTTCCCAGCTGTCGAACCGGCCAATCAGTTCGACCTGGCCGGGCGCGATGCCGATTTCCTCCTCGGTTTCGCGCAAGGCCGCGTCAGGCAGGCTTTCGCCGGCATTCGCCCGGCCTCCGGGAAAGGCGATCTGCCCGGCATGGGCGGGCAGGTGCTCGGCGCGCAGCGTCAGGATGAAGCGCGGCGGCCCGTCATGCAGGACGAGGGGCGCCAGCACTGCCGCAGGGCGCAGGGTCCGCACCGGGAAATCCACGTCGTTGAGGTCGTTGTCGCCGCGCAGCGGGCGCGGGTCGCAGCCCTCCACCGGGTCGAGCCTGTCGCGCAGAAGATCGAGGATCGCGTCCGGCGTCACGCAACAGACCCGAGAATGAAATCCTGGCCACCCGAGCGCAGGACGAGGTCATCGCCGCGCTTCTCGGCCAGTTCGACCAGCTCATAGAATACCGCCCGGTTGATGAGCGCTTCGAGATTGCCCCGAATCCGCACGAAGGGAGTCGGCTCGCCGGTTCCGGGATCAATCTCGACGCGAATCGGATGATCGGGGCCGGATTCGGCGAGGTCACCGAGATTGGTCGTGAAGATCAGCACCGGCTCTCCGTCCCGGTCCGCGCGGTCAACGCGCACGGCCAGGAAGGGCGCAATCTCGACCCGGACGGCCTGCTTCTCGACCGGCGTCACGAGATAATGAATGCCATCGTCATCTTTTCGCAGGATTCGGGAAAACAGCTTTACAAGACGGTCGCGGGTGATGCGCCGCCCTTCATGCCACCAGGACCCGTCACGCCGGATTTCGAGGTCCATCACACCGCAGTGTTCGGGATTCCACTTCTCGACAGGCGGCAGGCCGTCGCCCGCCGATGCGGCCGCATCCAGCAGGGACTGCATTGCTTTTCCGTCATCCGGCCTTGCAGACATGGACACCTCGCACGCCCGCGTTCATGCTCCGGCACGAACAGGCCATGCGCCTCTGTTTCACCCTCACCACCCGAGTTAGGGAGCCCAGTGTGCCGAGAAAAGCATCGAATACAAATGGCGCCGACGTCGTGAAGGCCGCCGATGAGGCCACGGCCCGTCTGGCCGAGGTGAAAGCCTCGATCGGCCAGGTGATCTACGGTCTCGATGAAGTCGTCGAACTGTCGCTTGCGGCCATCCTGTCGGGCGGCCACGCCCTGCTGGTCGGCGCGCCGGGACTGGCGAAGACGCGCCTAGTGGAAACCATCGCCGTCGCGACCGGCCTCGACACCAAGCGGATCCAGTTCACGCCGGACCTGATGCCTGCCGACATTCTGGGGTCGGAAGTGCTGGAAGAAACGGAGCACGGCAAGCGATCCTTCCGTTTCATCAAGGGGCCGGTCTTCTGCCGCCTGCTGATGGCGGACGAGATCAACCGCGCCAGCCCGCGCACACAGGCAGCCCTGCTGCAAGCCATGCAGGAACATCACGTGACCGTGGCCGGTGAACGCCACGACCTGCCCAAGCCCTTCCACGTCCTGGCGACCCAGAACCCGATCGAGCAGGAAGGCACCTATCCGCTGCCCGAAGCCCAGCTCGACCGCTTCCTCCTGCGCGTCGACGTGCCGTATCCGAGCCGCGATGCCGAGCGCGATATCCTGCTGGCGACGACGGGGCCCAAGGACGTCAACGCCAAGAAGGTGCTCAGCGCCAAGGAAATCCTCGACATGCAGGCGCTCGTGCGCCGCTTGCCGGTCGGCGAGAAAGTCGTCGATGCGATCCTCGACCTGCTGCGTCTGGCGCGTCCCGATGTCAGCGAGGAGCGCGACGTCCAGCACGGCGTGTCGTGGGGACCAGGGCCGCGCGCCGGCCAGGCCCTGATGCTGGCGTGCCGGGCACGCGCTCTGCTCCAGGGGCGGCTTGCGCCGTCAACCGACGATGTGGTCGCTCTGGCCGAGCCGGTCCTGAAACACCGGATGGCATTGTCCTTCGCGGCCCGCGCCGAGGGGATGACCCTGGAAAGCCTGATCGGTCGCCTTGCCGCCAAGGCGGCATAGCGCGGACCCTTCATGGCCTCTCCCTTCTCCCGGCAAGACGAATCGCAAAAGCTGACCCGGCTGAGACAGGCCGGGGAAGATGCCGCGCGTCCCTTCCCCGAATTGCTGGCCGATGCCGAACGTATCGCGGCAACCGTGGCGCAAGGGGTTCATGGCCGCCGGCAGCGCGGGACAGGCGAGAATTTCTGGGAGTATCGCCACCACCGCCCCGAAGACGGGGCAGCGGCGGTCGATTGGCGAATGTCGGCTCGGGCGCAACGCCTGTTCGTGCGCGAGAACGAACGCGAAGCCGCCAGCACGGTCTGGCTGTGGCGTGAGGCGACTCCGTCGATGACCTTCGCGTCTGCCCACGAATTGCCGCTGAAGTCCGATCGCGCCGCGGTGTGCCTGATCGCGCTGGCGTCGCTTCTGACACGGGCCGGTGAGCGCGTCGCGGTGCTGGGCGAGTCGGAACGGGCGCGGACGCGGGCCCTGGGCCTGGAACGCGTTGCGACCCGTCTGGCAACGGGACCGGGCAATCCGCAGGCCGTGGAAGCGCCGAGCGTGTCGCGCTACGGGCTGAGCGTTCTTGCCAGCGATTTTCTGGACCCGGTCGAAACCTGGTCCGCGCGCCTATCGCGCTTCGCCGCCCTTCAAGTCCACGGAGTCCTGCTGCGCGTGATCGACCCGATGGAGGACGAGTTTCCGTTCAAGGGCCGCACGCGATTTGAGATGCCCGAGGGGCACGAAACTCTCCTGTTCGGCCGCGCCGAGGAAGCCGCGAAGACCTATCGCCGCCGCTGGGCCGAGCATGGCGCTGCGCTGGAAGGATTGGCGCGCCGCACCGGCTGGACCATCGTGACCCATCGCACCGACCGACCGGCGACCCAGGCCGTGCTGGCGCTGTATCGCGCGCTGTCACGGGAGGCCTGACGCGATGTTCGCTCTCGGTCCGCTCGGTTTTGCCGCGCCTTTCGCCCTGCTCGGGCTTTTGACGCTGCCGATACTCTGGCGGTTGCTGCGCGCGACACCGCCGCCGCCCAAGCGGGCGATCTTCCCGCCGATCCGCCTGNTGCGGGACGCGCCGGACGATACCGAGACCCCGCACCACGCCCCCTGGTGGCTGATCGTGTTCCGCCTCCTGCTGGCGGCCATCATCATCATCGCGCTGGCCCGTCCCGTCTGGCAGCCGGACCCGGAAACCATGGCCCCGCGCCCGCTTCTGCTGGTGATCGACAATGGCTGGGCATCGGCGCCGTCCTGGGATGCGATCCGCCGCGAAGCCGAACGGCATCTGGCGCGCGCGGATGCCACCGGACAGCCTGCGGCGCTGGTCCTGACCGCCGAGGCGGGGGCCGGTGAAATCCGTCTCGACGACCCCGACCTGACACGCCGCCGCCTTGAAGCCGCCCTGCCCCGCTCGTGGGGTCCGGACCGCGTTGAAACGGCGGGCCGCCTTCTGGAAGCCGATCTGGGCCGGAGCCTTGACGTGGTCTGGCTGTCGGACGGGCTTCGCACCGACGGCAGCACGGAGCTGGCCGAGACGCTGGCCAGTCTTGGCGGCGTCACCGCCATCCGGCCCGATGCGGGCGGATCGGCGCTGGCGCTGACACCCCCCGAAGTGACGCCCGAGGGCTTCGCCATCAACGTCCTGCGCAGTGAAACCAGCCTGCCGCGCACCGTCACGCTGCAAGCCACCGGCGAGGATGGCCGCGCCGTTGCGCGCACCGAGGCGATCTTCGACGCCGGGGTTCGCGATGTGCGCGCCGAGATCGAATTGCCGCTGGAACTGAGAAACCGGGTCAGCGCGATCCGGATCGTCGAGCAAGCGTCCGCCGGCGCGGTGCAACTGACCGATGATGCCTGGCGGCGGCCGACCGTCGGCATCATCGATGCCGCCAGCGAGGATGGTCAGCCCCTGCTGTCCGAACTGCATTATGTGACCCGCGCGCTCGAACCCTTCTCCGAGCTGCATCGCGGCGATCTCGACGCGCTGATGGCGGCCCCGCCCTCTGTTCTGGTCATGGTCGATGCCGCGCGCACGGACGATCCGCGCCTGACAGACTTTGTCGAGCAGGGCGGATTGCTGGTGCGCTTTGCCGGACCGCGGCTGGCCGCCCGGGGTGACAGCCTTTTGCCGATTCCGCTGCGCGAAGGCGGACGGATGTTCGGCGGCGCCCTGGCATGGGACGAGCCGCAACGCCTTGCTCCCTTTGCCCAGTCGTCGCCCTTTGCGGGCCTCGTGCCCGATCCGGATGCCACGATCCGCAGCCAGGTGTTGGCCGAGCCCGGCAGCGCGTCCGACGACCGGGTCTGGGCGAGACTGGAAGACGGCACGCCGCTGGTCACCGCCGCGCGCCGGGGCCGCGGCTGGGTGGTGCTGTTCCATGTCACCGCCGGACCGGAATGGTCGGACCTGCCTTTGACCGGCCTGTTCCCGCGCATGCTGCGCCGGACACTGTCGCTGGCATCGGGCGCGTCGCCTTCGGCGTCCCAGTCGGGCAGCTATGCAATCGACCGGGCACTCGACGGACGCGGCCGTCTCGGGGACCCGCCCCCGACCGCCCGCCCGATCCCGGCGCAAGTATTTGAGCAAGCGCGCGCCAGCGCCCAGACACCTCCCGGGCTCTACCGGGCGGGAGCGGCCTCGACCGCGCTCAATGTGCTGCGGGCCGGGGACGGGCTACGCGCGCTGCCGTCGGAACTTGGCGGTGTGCGGTTCACCGATCTGGACGCGCCGCGCGAAATCCCGCTGGCCGGCATTCTGTTGTCAATCGCGTTGATCCTTCTCGCGATCGATGCCGCCATTGCCCTGGCCCTGGCCGGACGGCTGGCCCTGCCGCGGTTTGCGCGTGGCGGAACCGTTGCCGCGCTGGCGATACTGTCGCTGCTGCCGGTGATGACGCCCGAAGCCCGGGCGCAGGATGCGGCCACTCAGTTTGCGATGGAGGCCTCGCTTGATCTGCGCTTTGGCTATGTACGCACCGGCAATGCCGAGATCGACAGCCGCAGCCGCGCCGGCCTGATCGGCCTCAGCCAGCAGATCACGCGCCGCAGTGCGATCGAACCGGTCGAGCCGATGGCGGTCGATATCGAGCGCGACGAACTGGTCTTCTTCCCGATCATCTACTGGCCTGTGCGCGAAGACGCGCCCGCCCTGTCGCCGCAGGCGGCCGCGCGCGTCACCGCCTACATGCAATCAGGCGGCCTGATCGTGTTCGACACGCAGGACGCCGACAGCGCGGCGGTGCGGGCCGGCCAGCCCCACCCCGGCCTGATCCGGGTGCTGGAATCGGTCGACGTCCCGTCGCTGGCGAACATGCCCGCAGACCATGTCCTGACGCGCAGCTTCTATCTCCTCGATACCTATCCGGGGCGGTTCTCGGGCGGACCGGTCTGGGTCGAGGCCGACCCGGACGGCGCAGCCCGCGACGGCACGTCGGGCGTGGTGATCGGATCGAATGACTGGGCCTCGGCCTGGGCGGTCGGGCCGGACGGAAGCGCCCTCTACCCGGTCGAAGGCAATGAACGCCAGCGCGAGCTGGCACGGCGCTTCGGTGTCAATCTGGCGATGTATGCCCTGACCGGGAATTACAAGGCCGACCAGGTCCACGTTCCCGCGCTGCTCGAACGATTGGGGCAGTGATGTTCGAGGCGACCACCATCGATATCGCGCCGCTGATCCCGCTCTGGTCGATCGGGCTGCTGACCGGCATTGCTGTCCTCGCCGCGCTGGCCGGGGCGTTGCTGCGCCTGAATGGCTGGCTGTGGCGCGCCGCGACGGCCCTGCTCATCGCTGCCGTGCTGCTGAATCCTTCCCTCGTGGACGAGCAGCGCGACCCCCTGCCCGATATCGCGGTCGTCGTGACCGACCGGACCGAGTCGATGGAGATTGGCGGACGCAGCGGTGCGGCCGACGCCGCGCTGGAGGCCTTGCGCACCCTCGCAGAACGCGACGACTCGCTGGAACTGGTGGAAACCGAGATTTCTCCGTCCGCCGACGGGTCGTTGATGATGGACGCGGTCAATTCCGCACTCGCCGGCGTGCCGCGCGACCGCCTGGCCGGGGTGGTGGCGATCACGGATGGCCAGATCCATGACGCGCCGCCCGATGCCAATGCGATCGATCTCGAAGCGCCCTTCCATCAGCTGATGGCGGGCGATCCAGGCGCCGGTGACCGCCGCCTGACGATTGTCGAATCGCCGCGTTACGGCCTGGTCGGCGAGCCGGCCGTGTTCACCGTCCGCGTCGACGATGACGCCATGACCGGAACCGCCACCGTCACCTTCCGGATCGATGGCGGTGACCCCGTCGCGGCCCGCGTCACGATTGGCGAGGACACGTCGGTCGAGACCCCGATCGGGCATCGCGGTGCCAATGTCGTCGAGATCGAGGTCGAACCCGGCCCGGAAGAATTGTCGCTGGTGAACAACCGCGCCGCCGTGTCCGTGACCGGGGTTCGCGACCGTCTGCGCGTGCTGCTGGTCACGGGCGAACCGCACAATGGCGCGCGTGCCTGGCGCGACCTGCTGAAATCCGACCCGTCGGTCGACCTTGTGCATTTCACCATCCTGCGCCCACCCGACCGGCAGGACACCACGCCGATTGACGAACTGGCGCTGATCGCCTTCCCGACACGCGAATTGTTCGCCGAGAGCCTGGAAGAGTTCGACCTGGTGATCTTCGACCGCTACCGGCGGCGCGGCATCATGCCGCCGCTCTATTTCGACTATATCGCCCGTTACGTTGAAAATGGCGGCGCGCTTCTGGTGACGGCAGGCCCCCCCTTCGCTGCGCCCGTCAGCATCTACCGGACACCGCTGGCCGCCGTCATTCCGGCGCGCCCGACCGGCTTTGTCGCAACCGGTCCGTTCCGCCCGGAACTGACCGAGACCGGCACCCGCCACCCGGTCACAGCCGGTCTCGCCCCGGACGAGGGCGCCGAGCCGTGGGGCCGCTGGTTCCGGCGAATCGACGCTACGCCGCTCGGCGGTGAGACATTGCTGCAATCGCCGGACGGCGGACCGTTGCTGGTGCTGTCCCATGCCGGTGAAGGACGCGCCGCGATCCTTCTGTCCGACCAGTCCTGGCTCTGGGGGCGCGGCTTTGACGGCGGCGGTCCCGACGCGGAAATGTTCCGGCGGGTCGCACACTGGCTGATGCAGGAACCGGAGCTCGACGAGGAGCATCTGTCGGCGGTCGTACGAGACGGCGAATTGCAGGTGCAGCGCCGTACCCTGGCCCAGACGGCACCGTCGCTCGAAATTACCTGGCCGGACGGCACGGGCGAAACAACCGACATGATCGGCGGAGACACGCCGGGCCTGTTCACCGTCGAACGGCAAGGCCAGTCCACCGGGCTGGTGCGGCTGCGTTCCGGAGACCTGACCACCGTGGCCGCGCTTGGACCGCTCAATCCGCGCGAATATGCCGACCTCGCACCCACTCGAGAACCCCTGACCGGACTGGTCGAGGCCAGCGGCGGCGGAGCCTTTGCCATCGGTGAGGCGGACGCGCTGACCCTGCCGCAATGGCGCCGGACGCGGGTCGACGCAGTGATGACGGGCCGGTCCTGGCTGGGCCTGCAGCGCAATGAGCGCTTCATCGTGCGGGCCGCCGAACGCACTCCGCTTGCCCCGGCCCTGCTCGCGCTTTTGCTCATCCTGGCCACGCTGGGCCTGGCCTGGCGGCGCGAAGGTCGCTGACCCGTCCCGCAACCCCCTCGACGGGAAACGGAAAAGCACCGTAGTCTGACAGTCTTGCAATGGGCTGGGACATGACCCCCGATACACCGCCACCGCCGCCGGAGATCGAAGCACCCGATCTTGAGGCGCTCAGCGACCCCGACGCGTGGCGCGAGCGGATCGTCTCGCTCTGGCAGTGGCTTGAAGGCGAAGCGTTCAGCATCGAGTTCGGCGTGCAGGCTGCTGCCATCATCGCCGCGCTACTGATCGGTTTTGCACTGCGCCGGCCTGTCGCGGCCTTCGTGGCCCGGGTGTTCAGCCTCGGCGCACTCGAGAAATACAAGACCCGCGCCATCCGCTTCTTCGTTCCGGTCATCGGACCTGCGCTGGCCTGGCTCCTGTTGTCGGCGATCCTGCTGACGCTGCAGCAGACCGGAAACGAATCTTTCTGGGTCCGGCTCGGCGCCAACCTGATGGGCGCCTGGGCCATCATCCGGCTCCTGACCACCTTCATCGGCGAGCCATTCTGGTCGCGCACCGCCGCCGTGATCGGCTGGACGCTGGCGGCCCTGAACATTCTGGGCTGGCTGGTCCCGATCAGCGGCTTCATGGATTCGATGGCAATCGGGTTTGGCGGCGGGCGGGTTTCGGTCCTGTCGGCGATCCGCGCGGCCGTGCTGCTGATCATCCTGTACTGGCTGGCCTCGCGTGCGGCCAAGCTGCTCGGGGCGCGTATCGACACCCTGCCCAGCCTGACACCGTCCGCCCGCCTGCTGACGGCAAGAGNGTCCAGTTTCTCCTGCTGGCCACCGCAGTCACGCTGGCCATTTCCAGCCTCGGTATTCCGCTGGGCGCGCTGGCGATCTTCTCCGGTGCCGTGGGCCTGGGCATCGGTTTCGGGTTGCAGAAGATTTTCTCCAACCTGGTCTCCGGCGTCATCCTCCTGCTGGACCAGTCCATCAAGCCGGGCGATGTCCTGACCGTCGACGAGACCTATGGCCGGGTGAATTCGCTGGGCATGCGCTTTGCCTCGGTTATCACCCGCGACGGGATGGAGCACCTCATCCCGAACGAGGAATTCATCACCTCGAAAGTGGTGAACTGGTCCTTCTCCGACCACGCGGTGCGGATCAAGAAGGCGGTCGGCGTCGATTATTCGACGGATGTCCCAAAGGCGATGGAATTGGTGGTCGAAGCGGCACAGACCGTGCCCCGCGTCCTGCCTTCCCCGGCGACGAAATGCCTGCTGCGCGGTTTCGGGGACAACTCCATCGACCTCGAGGTCCGTTTCTGGATCGCCGATCCGGGCAATGGCGTGAACAATGTCGCCAGCGAGGTCTTGGTCGCCATCTGGACCGCCTTCAAGGAGAATGGGGTGGAATTCCCCTTCCCGCAGCGCGACATCCATTTCAAGGGCGGAAGCCCGATCGACGTCCGGGTGGTGAAGGACGACGCCGACTGACGGCCGGTCACACCCGTCTTCACAGTCCGGAAAGCATGGCCGGGTCAGCGTGCGCGCCGATCCAAGGGAGTGTCGCCATGTCTGTCCGCCGTATTGTCCTTGTCTCCGCCCTTCTCGCGGCGGCGCCTGCGCTGTCAGGCTGCCTGGTCATCGGAGGCGCTGCCTTTGTCACCGGCACGGCGGTCGGCGTGGCCGGGGATACGCTGCAACTGGCCGGCAATGTCGGCGAAGGCGTCGTACGGGCCGCCATTCCGGGAGATGGCGATGATGACGATGATGATCGCCGCGAAGACGACCGGGACCGCCGCCGCGACTGAACCCGCGCCAACATTGCGCCGCGCGTCAATACAACTGACAAACAGGTGCAGGTCTGCTAGACTGACGGTCAGTGGGGACGATCAACTCTGACCGAAGGAGGCGCTTCAATGACGCGCTGGATGATAGCCGCACTTGCCACAACTGCCCTGTCCGCGCCGGCATTTGCCGATGGATTCCGGGCCGATTATGCCGCCGCTCCCGGTGGGCCGGTTGCCATTGCCAATATCGCAATCGGCGAAGAACTCGCCTCCGAGACCGACGAGCTGGGCGCCCGTGAAGTCAGCCGGCTGACCGGAATGCTGCACGACGACATCGCCCGTGAGCTGGCCGGTATGAACTGGCTGGCCGGAGATGCCTCGATGGCGGGCACAACCCTGTTTGTGACGCTGGAGGACGCCGATCCGAACCGTCCGACCTTTGCCCAGATGTCGGGCAACCCGTCGCTCGATTATCGCAGCCACAGCGTAGGCGGTGCCGAGATTTCCGCCGAACTGCGTGATGCCGCCGGCAATGTGATCGCCACCTATCACTACGAGTGGGTGAGCAATGACATCCGGTTTGCGGCCCATGCCGGAACGTGGACCGACGCGTCGCGGGTGTTTGACCGCTTCGCGCGTCAGCTGAGCGACAGCCTGGCGGAGCATTCCGAAACCGGGATGTAACCGACACAGCACTGTATGAACCGGACGGGGCTTCCTGACGTGTCAGGGAGCCCCGATCCATTTGTGGGTCTGCAGGCTCAGGCGCCATTGGGGATGAGCCAGGCAGTATTCATAGGCCGCCCAGGCATTCCTGGCCTGATCCGGTCCGTCCATGGGCTGGAGCGAAAACCGCTCGAAATCGAGGTGGGTGAAGGCTTCAGGCGGGCAATCCGCCTGCGGATAGACCAGTTTCAGCTCGTGACCGCTGAGCTGTTTCAAGGGCGCTGTCGATTTGGGGCTGACCGTGATCCAGTCGATGCCGTCGGGCGCCGGCAGCGTGCCGTTTGTCTCGACGGCAATTTCAAGCCCGGCCGATTTGAGCGATGCGATCAGCGGCGCATCAAGCTGCAAGAAGGGTTCGCCGCCCGTGCACACGACCAGCGGCACACCCCCGCCCGGCCACAGCGCTGCAACCGCCCCGGCCAGCGCCTCCGGCGACCTGAACTTGCCGCCTCCCTGTCCATCGGTGCCGACGAAGTCCGTGTCGCAAAAGGTGCAGACCGCCTTGGCGCGATCCCGTTCCAGACCGCTCCAGAGATTGCAGCCTGCAAACCGGAGAAAGACGGCCGGCCGCCCGGCCTGTCCGCCTTCGCCCTGGACGGTCAGGAACATTTCCTTGACGGAATAGGTCGTCATGCGCCCTGCCCCCGCCATTCCTGCCAGCCCCGGGCGCGCAGGTCGCACGCCGGACAGGTGCCGCAGCCATATCCCCAGTCATGGCGATGCTCGCGGTCGCCCCGGTAACAGGTGTGGGTTTCCTCACGGATCATCTGGACCAGGGCCTCACCGCCCAGCTGGTCGGCCAGCGCCCACGTTTCGGCCTTTGACAGGAGCATCAAGGGTGTTTCGATCTCCATCGGCGTGTCGAGACCCAATTGAAGCGCGCGCTCCTGCGCGTCGATCGTATCGCGCCGGCAATCGGGATATCCCGAATAGTCTGTCTCGCACATGCCGCCGACAAGCGTGGCGATCCCGCGACGCCAGGCCAAAGCCGACGCCACGGTCAGGAAGACCAGGTTGCGCCCCGGAACGAATGTTGTGGGCAGTCCGCTTTCGGTGATCTCGATCGCCCGGTCGGCGGTCAGGGCGCTTTCCGCCACCGCGCCATAACCGGCGAGGTCGACCACATGGTCCTCGCTCAGGCGCTCGGCCCATTCGGGCTTCACGACCGCCATCGCGGACCGCACGCGCTGGCGCGCCGTCATTTCAACCGCGTGAAGCTGTCCGTAGGCAAAGCCGATGGTCTCGACGCGCGCGTAACGTTCGAGCGCCCATGCCAGGCAGGTCGCCGAATCCTGTCCTCCCGAGAACAGGACAAGGGCCGAGGCCGGGTTTTGAGCTTCGTGGTTCATTGGCGCGGTATATAGCGATACATTGGCGACATGTCAGAGGCTGCGCTCATCTACACCACCTGGCCCGACGGCGAGTCGGCCGCCGCTGCGGCGGCTCTATTGCTGGAGGACAAGCTGATCGCGTGCGCGAACATCCTTGCCGCCGGCCGGTCACTCTATCGCTGGGAAGGCGAAACCTGCGCCGAAGCGGAAACCGTCATGTTGCTGAAGACCACCGCCGACCGGGTGGACACGCTGCGGGACCGTGTCCTGGCCCTGCACCCCTATGACACGCCGTGCGTTCTGGGGATCGACCTGCGCGGCGAACAGGCTTCGCCGGCCTTCACGCAGTGGCTGCACGATGCGGTGCAGGACGCGTGACGCGCCGGATCAGGCCGATTTGGCGGCCGGGGCCTCGGTATTGCCGTTGAGCACGTTATCGATCGTGGTGAAAAGGCGCCGCGCATCGATGGGCTTCGACACATAGCCGTCCATTCCCGCCGCCAGACAGGCGGCCTCGTCTTCGCGCCGTGCATTAGCGGTCAGCGCAATGATCGGCGTCATGGCCGCCGTGGAGGGCAGATCGCGAATGGCGCGTGTGGCCGCCAACCCGTCCATGACCGGCATGCGCATATCCATCAGGATCAGATCATAGGCGCGGCCATTCGCAGCCTCGACCGCCTCCTGGCCATCAACAGCGAAATCGACCGCCCAACCCTTTGCCGCCAGGAATCCTTCGAGGACCGAGCGGTTCACTGCGTTGTCTTCCGCCGCCAGGATGCGCAAGGGACGATCCGATCCCGGGATCGGGGCGTGGACCGATGCCGGTGCCTTGCGGCTGCCCGCGGGTTCAGACGAGTCCGTACGGCGGATCACCGGATCAGCGGCCTTGCCGGCAGCCCAGGCGAGTGACGCCTCGAACCAGAAGACTGAGCCCCCCTCTTCACGCGGAGCGTGCCCGATGGTGCCTTCCATCATGTCGACCAGGCGCTTGCAGATGGCCAGCCCCAGGCCGGCACCGTCCATGCGGCGGTCTTCGGTGAGGTTGAGCTGGGAGTAGTCGCGGAACAGGCGCGCCTCGGCGCCGCGCGGCACGCCGCGGCCAGTATCACGCACTTCAACGCGCAGGCGTGGCCGTCCGCCATCGTCCACGGCGCTCATCGTCACGTCCACACCGCCGTCGCGGGTGAATTTCAGGGCGTTGGAAACAAAGTTGTAGATCACCTGCTTCAGCCGGACCGGGTCGCCCATCAGGCGGCGCTTGGCATCGCCGGAAACGGAGATGGTGAATTCGAGATTGTTGGACTCGGCGCGCGGCGTCCAGAGCGTCGCGGTTTCCGTGGCCAGCGCGTCGAGATCGAACTCGCTTTGCAGCAGGGTCATGCGCCCGGCCTCGATCTTCGAGAAATCGAGAAGGTCGCCGACCAGCCGGTTCAGGATGCGGCCCGATTCCTCGACCACCAGGATCTTGCTGCGATGTTCACCAGACAGGGACAGATCGTCCTTCAGCGTGCTGGTGACGCCCATCATGNCATTCAGCGGCGTGCGGATTTCGTGCGCGATATTGCCCAGGAAGGATGACTTGGCGCGAACGGCGTCCTCGGCCTTGCGGGCCGCGAGTTCGTGACGCCGTGCGAGTTCCTTGAGGGCTCTCGCCTGGCTTTCGACGCGCGTGCGCGCTGCCTTCAGGGCATGCGTGGTTGAAAGCGCTTCCGACACGGCATTGCCGAACTGGTTGGCAAGGCGCGAGATGAAGAAATAGTAGATCACGAAGAAGCCGGCGAGCGTGAAGCCGCGCACACCGCCTTGCGACACATAGGTCGCCCCAAGGACGATCAGGGTCGGCAACAGGAAGGCGTTGACGCCGCGCGGATAAGCGGCGGCGGACAATGCGGCCCCGGCGGTCATCCCCGCCACAAGAATGCCGGCCATCTGCGATACGATCAGCGGCGCACCCTGCGGGACCAGCATCATGCTGGCGCCCCAGCAGGCGCCCAGCAGACCGGTCAGGCCGAGATAGACGTAACGTGCAGTCTTGCTCGGCCGGTTCTTCGACGCCAGGACGCTGCGCGCGATAAAGAAGCGCGACACGGCCAGCGCAATAACCAGGGCATACCAGACCGAGGTGTAGAGGAGGTTCGAGACACCGAAGGTAAAGGCGAAGAACATCCCTCCGGTCATCAAATTCATCGGGACGGCAACCATCGCGCCCTTGAAATAGAGGCGGATTTTCTCGTCGTGGATGGATTCCTCGGCGCCTTCGGCAAACTCGAGCGCAACCGCTTCCTCAGGAACGACCGGTTCAGCTTCGGGCGCGGCCTTGAGCGGCTTTTCTCGGCGCGGCGGTCTGGACTTGGCGCGATGACGGAACAGCGGACTTCCCCCGGTTGTCGGTGCGAATCACTCGATTGCAACAGACAGGGAGGCACAGCGAGGGTAGCGACAGGGTTAACACCAGAAAACCATTTTCATCCGGGGCACGGGTCAGGGCTCGCGCCGAGGCACATGCACCGGTATGCGTTCGCCATCACGCTCGATCACGAGGTCGGCAGCCTCGACCGGTTCGAAGCCTTCCGCCAGCCAGGTGGCAATGTCACACGCCTCCGCATCGGAAGACGGGACAAGCGAATGACCGCTGATCTCGACCACATGATCGCCGAGTTGCAGGCCGGACGCAGCCGCCGGTGAGTTGTCGAACAGTTGCACGACCTCGCCGTGGCCGTCCGAATAGGCGATGGAATATCCTCCGCGTTGACGACCCGCCTCGGGCTCGGACCGCGCTTCGAGCAGGAAGGCATTCCCGGGATAATCGAGCGTGACGATATCGGTTTCGAGCCAGCGGGCACCGATCAGCGATGGTGGCACGCTGCGTGTAGTGCCAGACCGGGGCCCTGCGGCTGTTTCGCCGACGGCAAATTCGTCCAGCGTGAATCGATGAATATCGACGATGGCCCCGCGACCGCCTGCCGACTCGCCCTCTGTACCCCGACCGCGTGATACCGTTTCAGCGTTCATCGCGGCGCGGACCGATGCATTGGCGGCAACTTCGGCAAACAGGACCACGACTTCATCGCTGCCTGTGTCGAACAAGGCCTTGTCGGAAATGTCTGCGACCACATAGTCCACGATCGGCGCATGCGGGTAGCCGAAATCATAAAGGCGGGCCTCAAGCCAGGGCGCATCACCGCCGAGGGATTCACGGCTGGCAGCCAGTGATATCTCGCTGCGCTCCAGATCGATCCGCCAGGCGCTGCCAGGGAAGATTTCCGAGCCGATCACGCCATCGCGAATGAAACAGGAGCCGAGGGTCAGTCCGGAGAAATCATGGATCAGAACCGGCACATCGCGGAACACGGTGCTGCCGAGCGCGATCGTCCTGGCAATGGCAATATCCATCGTGACGGCATTCCCGTTGGCATCGACGCCGGTGTTCTGGCCGACCACTTCGAGATCCAGCGACTCGGCAAAGGCGCGCGACACGATGGTCGGCGAACCCGTGTCGAAGATGAAACGGCCTTCGGTGCCGTTCACGACCGCTTCGATATAAAGTTTGCCCAAGGTCTGCTCGACGGGAATGACCGCAACCGGCTCGGTGCGTTCAACCGTGATTGGCGCGGAAAATATCGCGCGCAGATCTGTGGTTTGGGCGGACGTTTCGGGGACTGACGATGCAGCAAACAGCGCGGCGGCAAGGATCAGCGGGATTCGGAACACGGTGGACTCCCGGTCAGCAAATCAATCCCCCGCGGTGAACGCTAGAGGAGGTGGCCTGCCAGATCGAGAGAAAATTTGGTAGCGGAGGAGAGACTTGAACTCCCGACACGCGGATTATGATTCCGCTGCTCTAACCAGCTGAGCTACTCCGCCACACCGGCCCCGCCCGGAGGCGAGAGGGGGCGATATACGCCGCACATCCCGGTCATGCAAGATGGGCAATTCAGCCCGCCGCACGCCCCCGGCATCCGTCCGCCGGGTCAACCGCATTGCCGCCATAGGTTTCCCTGCCGCATCCCGGTAATCTGACATCACGATGGATTCGACCGATACGCGCATACACGCCCCGGTGCTGACCGGCTTCGCTGCCCGTGTTTTGCAGGCAGGCGGCGCGCGCGAGGCCGATGCCCGCGCGGTTGCGGACCATCTGGTCGCGGCGAATCTGGCCGGGCATGACAGTCACGGCATCGGCCTGTTGCCGGCGTATACGATGCACATCGCGAAGGGGCTGGTCAGCCTCGATGCCCGTGCCGCGGTCACGCACCGGCATGGTGCCATCGTGAAACTCGATGCCGGACGCGGCTGGGGCCGTCCGGCCGGTGAAGCCGCGATGCGCGAGGGCGCCGCGCTGGCGTCGAAGCTCGGTATTGCGGCGGTCACGCTGGCGAACGCGCACCATCTGGGACGGATCGGTGCCTATGGCGAGATCGCTGCCCAGGCCGGGCTGGTGTCGCTTCACTTCGTCAATGTCACGGACCACGATCCGATGGTCGCGCCCTATCGCGGCTCGGATGCCCGCTTCGGCACCAATCCCGTGTGCATCGCCCTGCCCGCGACCCCGGGGCGTGCGATGTTCCTGCTCGACATGGCCACCAGCCAGATCGCGCTGGGCAAGGCGCGCGTCGCCGCCAACAAGGGCAAGCGCGTTCCGTTCGGATCCGTGCTCGACGCACAAGGGCAGCCGACCGATGACCCGTCCGGGTTTGCGGGGTTTGAATTGACCGGCGCGTTGACCGCATTTGGCGGTCACAAGGGATATGGGCTGGCCTTCGCGGCAGAATTGCTGGCCGGTGTCCTGTCGGGCGGCGGCACGATCCAGCCCGCCCATGAACGCCGCGGGGGCATCCAGAACCAGCTTCTGTCGATCCTGATCGACCCGGCCGCCTTCGGTGACGAGGCCGCCATGGACGCCGAGACCGACGCGATGATGGCCTATGCGCTGGCTTCGCTGCCGGCAGACTGGGATTCGCCGGTGCTAATGCCGGGCGACCCCGAACGCGCCCTGCGGGCCAAGCGCGCGGCCACCGGAATCCCGGTCGATGTCACCACACTCGCCCAACTGAACGAGACGGCGGCGGACGCCGGGATCGACATGCGGCTTTGACCCCCCTGTTTCCTGTCACATCGCCATGCCAGACTTGCCGCATCCGATTACGGGGGAAATGACCATGATCCGCACGATTTTCGCCGCAGCCCTGGCTGCGCCCCTGATGCTTGCGTCTGCCGTCGCACAGGACGCGCCGCCGGCGATGACGCCCGACCAGGGCAATGTCGTCTACGGCATGGTGTCGGGAACGGCGCTGTTGATGGATGTCTATCAACCGGACCTGTCGCGCGGCATCGGCATCGTTGTGATCCCGGGATCAGGCTGGTACCGGCCCGAACTCTATTCCGCCCCGCCGCTGAAAGACCTCGCGCCGCGCGATTATATCCGCGGCGCGGTGCATGACCTGACCGAGGCCGGTTTCACCGTTTTCGTCATCAATCACCGGTCCCATCCCGGGTTTCATTTTCCCGATCCGGTTGATGACGCCCGGCGCGCCGTCCGCTTCGTGAGGGCAAGCGCCGAGTCCTTCGGCATCGATGCCGACCAGATTGGCATATTGGGACATTCCTCGGGTGCCAATCTCGCCGCGATGACGGGGGTGATGGACGACACGCCCGGCAACGGCCTCGACCCCATCGATCAGACGAGCGCTGCGGTGCAGGCCGTGGTGACCCTGGCCGCGCCGTTTGACCTCGTGCTCGATCCCGAGAATGTCTCGGCCTACGGCGCGCAGACCATAACGAGCTATATCGGCGAGCCCTGGTACGGGCAGGACAACTGGTATGAACAGCGCACGCCGCCGCATATCGCCGCTTCGCCGGTGACTTATGTGGATGCGGACGATCCGCCTTTCCTGATCGTCTGGTCACCTGACGATACGATCGTTCCTCCGAACCAGGCGGCCCGCATGGACGCGGTGATGAACGAGGCCGGGGCGCGCCACGAAATGATCGAGACTGCGCCCAGCGGACATGAGCCGGTCTTCCCGACCGACCGCGTCATCGCCTTCTTCGCGCGCGAGCTGGAGGGTTAGATCTCGCGGCCCGGAGGGC
>NZMJ01000069.1 GCA_002692855.1 Maricaulis sp. | reverse complement strand
GAATCTTGAAGACTGTATAAGACAAGGAAATCATAAAGCGATTAAAAATATAAAGGCTGACATAAAAAGAAAAGAAGATAAAATTAAAAAATTTTACACATCTTAATAATCATATAATCATAACCATATCGAGCCGTTAATAATAACGGCTCTTTTTTTGCCTACATCATATTCATACATATCATATTCATATTAAAATCTATAAATGATTTATTAGATTATAGATCTATAAAAATTTCCCAAGGATAAAGTAATGAATTATTAGAAAATAAATTAAAATTAATTATTATAAATGCTTTACATTCTGATCAGAAAATGTAATAATAAACTTGTAAGTTTAACAACATAAGGAAGTAAAAAATGAAACAAAAAACAATCGAGTATAACATCAGGCTGCAGCAAATAAGAATCGAGGAGAGTAATCTTCGAGCTGAGAGAAAAGCAATTATTGAACACTTTGAAAAAGTGTTGAGTAGTAAAAATAAAGGCTGTTGGAAGGATGTAGAGCTTGTCAAAAAAACCACCCACGTTAAAGAGTATGTAGTTAATGCTCATGATAGAGTTAGCTATAGTCTCTTAAACAAGTAACTATTTTTTCATGGGACGTTGAGCCGGTTTATAACCGGCTCTTTTTTTTGTCTTAAAATAGAAGGCTCTATTTTTAAAGTATAATCATATTCTAATATTGCAAATTTTTTTTCTTTTTTTTCTTTGGTTATAGTCATATTACCGCTAACGCTTAAGTTACATACACGCAGTATGGTGGAAAAAATTCTAGTAATAATTATAATAAGAGGCTCATGAACACAGAACTGATGACCACAGAACAAATGAGGCTCGAAGTCGAAAGACTTTGGATCAAGCATATTAAACTTTGTCAGGATAATTTTTTATATTTTGTGCAAGAGGTTTGGCCCGATTTTGTTTGTAGAAAATCAAAACTTCAGAAGGACTGGGGACATCACCAAATTATCGCTAAAGAATTTACTGACATTGCCTCGCAAAGAAAAGGGAGGCTCATTATCAACATGCCCCCTAGACATACCAAATCAGAGTTTGCTTCCGTTTATTTTCCAGCATGGATCATTGGCAAGTATCCAAAATTAAAAATCATGCAGGTGTCTCACAATACCGAGTTGGCCGCAAGGTTCGGGGCTAAAGTTCGTAATATCATTGACTCACCCGAATACAAACAAATCTTTGGTGACGTGAAGTTGCGTGAGGACTCCAAGGCCAAAGGTCGTTGGGAAACGAATCAAGGCGGTGAGTATTATGCGGCGGGTGTGGGAGCATCGATTACGGGCCGTGGTGCAGACTTACTGATTATTGATGACCCGCACACGGAACAAGACTCGATGTCCGACAGCGCCATGGAGCGTGCTTATGAGTGGTATACTTCAGGACCCAGACAGCGTTTACAACCAGGAGGCTCGATCCTGGTGGTCATGACCCGTTGGGCCGAGGATGATTTGACGGGAAGATTGTTGAAAGCTCAAACCGAACCCAAAGCCGACACTTGGCGACAAATATCTTTTCCAGCGATTTTCTAATCAGGGAACCCCGTGTGGCCTGAGTATTGGGAGCTAGAACAACTCGAAAAGATTAAAGCCAGTATTCCAATACGAAACTGGTCAGCACAGTACATGCAAAACCCAACTTCAGAAGAAGGTGCGATACTCAAGCGAGAGTGGTGGCAACCGTGGGAGAGTNCNCATTTACCTAANNTACAACATGTCATTCAAAGTTACGATACGGCCTTTTCGAAAAAAGAAACCGCAGACTANAGCGCCATCACCACTTGGGGAGTATTCTTTCCTGANGANGGNGGAGNANCNAATATTATNTTNNTNGATGCCATTNNGGGNAAGTTTGACTTTCCAGAACTCAAAGCNGTAGCACTCGATGCNAANAAATANTGGGAACCNGAAACNATTATCATTGANCAAAAAGCCAGTGGTGAACCGCTCACNCAAGAGTTTAGANGNATGGGTATACCCGTGGTGCCNTTTACNCCGACNNNNGGNAANGANAAACACACNCGAGTGAACANTCTGTCGCNCCNGTNTTTGAAAGTGGTGCGGTGTGGTATCCTTATGGAGAAAAGTTTGCTGAAGATGTGATTGATGAATGTGCGGCGTTTCCNNATGGNGCGAATGACGACTATGTGGATTCGACCACGCAGGCGATACTAAGATACAGACAAGGGAACTTTGTTGAGTTATACTCAGATTATGTGGATAATGAAGAACGTGTTCGCAAGACTTATAATTATTATTAAGGTGTGACCTATGGCAGAAAATGAAAATCTAGAACAAGAGCGTGAACCTGAAGTAACGCCTGAGAACATGCAAGATGTTGAAGCTCCCGAAGTGGAGGTAGAAACACCACCCGAGGCAATGGATGAAGTACAAATGACCGAAGAGCAAAGTGCAGCGGTCGACTTTTTTCAAAACTTAGCAGAGACCATGGATGAGCGTATCTTACAAAGGCTCGCCATTGAGTTNATGGCAGATTACAAGCGTGATCGTGAAAGCCGCTCTGACTGGGAAAAGTCCTACACCAATGGGTTGGACTTACTTGGNTTTAAATANGACAGTGAAAGTAGACCCTTTCAAGGTGCCAGTAGTGTCACGCATCCTCTATTAGCCGAGGCAGTCACTCAGTTTCAAAGTCAAGCGTATAAAGAATTATTACCAAGCGACGGACCCGTGCGAACTCAAGTCGTGGGTGAAGTCAGTGAAGAACGTGAGCAACAAGCAGATCGTGTGCAAGAGTTTATGAACTACATGATCATGGAGCGTATGGAAGAGTATACGCCTGAGTTTGACCAGATGCTCTTTTATTTACCGCTGGCGGGTTCTGCCTTTAAAAAAGTTTATTATGATGAGCTCTTAGATAGAGCAGTGAGTAAGTTTGTACCTGCAGAAGATTTAGTGGTGCCNTANTATGCAACCGACTTAAAAGATTGTGAACGTATTACGCATGTCCTTAAGATGTCTGAGAATGATGTGTTAAAAAAACAGCGTTCTGGTTTTTATCGTGATGTGGATATTTTACCGTCTCGCAGTGAAGACAACGATGTGCAAGATAAGTATGACCAGTTAGAAGGGCTCTCGAACCAAGAACAATCGGATTATCAGTTTAATATTTTAGAAATGCATGTGGACTTAGACTTAGAAGAGTTTGAAGTCGACAATGACGAAAAAAATGTCAAGGTACCTTTTATTGTAACCATTGACGAAGGCTCTGGGGAGATTTTATCCATCTATCGTAACTTCGGTATGCGTGATGAAAAGCAAAGACGCAAAGATTATTTTGTGCATTACAAATTTTTACCCGGTTTAGGATTTTATGGGTTTGGTTTAATCCACATGATTGGTGGTTTGAGTAAAACTGCTACTGCTGCACTGCGTCAATTACTCGATGCAGGGACTTTATCTAACTTACCTGCTGGTTTTAAGTCCAGAGGTATGCGAATTAGAGACGATGACCAACCGTTTCAGCCCGGTGAGTTCCGTGATGTGGACGCACCAGGTGGCAATATCAAAGATCAGTTCCAAATTTTACCGTTTAAAGAGCCATCGGCGACACTTTTTCAACTTTTAGGCTTTGTAGTGCAAGCAGGACAGCGTTTTGCAGCGATTGCCGACATGCAAATTGGTGAAGATCAGAAAAATAGAGCCGTGGGCACGACGGTTGCCCTCATGGAACGTGGTTCACGGGTCATGAGTGCGATACATAAGCGTCTTTATTACGGAATGAGACAAGAATTTAGACTTTTGGCCGATGTTTTTGCCACTTATTTACCACCTGTGTACCCATATGCGGTTTATGGTGGTAATCGTATGATAAAATTGTTAGATTTTTCACCAGAAGTGGATGTGATACCGGTCGCTGACCCAAATATCTTCTCGATGGCACAAAGAGTGACCTTAGCACAGACTCAATTACAAATTGCTCAATCTAATCCACAAATGCATGACGTTCATGAGGCTTATCGTCGTGTTTATCAGGCCTTGGGCACCAAAGATATCAATTCAATTTTAAAACCCAA
>NZMJ01000068.1 GCA_002692855.1 Maricaulis sp. | reverse complement strand
TACCACAGTAAGTCCACAAAGAATATGGTGGTCTTGTGCTAATGGTGATGGTGGTGATTCTTTTGCAAGATTAGACTTTGAAGACTCAGATGGTGATATACCGATCGTAACATTGGTAGATTCAGGCTATTGGGATTTCAGAGAGTTCGGCGGAATACCTGCAAACACTTCATCTAACTCAAATCAAAGTGACGTAAACTTTGTGGTGCCAGGTGCAGCGGATTCTGGTAATACTTACACAGTTATTGCAGAGTTTATTAAAAACTACGATTAATTATGGATATTAGTGTAGAACAATATACAAATGAGTTGGTAGGCTTCTCAAAAGGAGGCATGCCTGCTCGCAATAAAAGAAATTTTAGGCCCACAAAATCTGGTGCTGGTATGACACGAGCAGGTGTCAAAGCTTATCGTCGTATGAACCCTGGTAGTAAACTAAAAACAGCTGTAACCGGCAAAGTCAAACCAGGCAGTAAAGCCGCTAAACGTAGAAAATCTTTTTGTGCAAGAAGTGCTGGTCAGGCTAGAATGCACAATGTAAACTGTCGTAAAACACCCAACAAACGCATATGTCAAGCAAGGAGAAGATGGAAATGTTAACAGAGTTATACAAAAAATTTGATAAATTAAAAGATATGATTACAAGCAACTGGGATAGTTGTAAAGTGTGCAAGATAAAAGATTTTGTCATAGCTGTCGCAGCAGTGCTGTTAATTTGGTGCATTTTATAAAATGAGATTAACCGACAACTTTACTTTAGCAGAACTTACAAAATCGCAAACTGCTGAAAGACACAATATTGATAATACTCCAGAACCTCAACACATAGATAGCTTACAAAAACTTTGTGTTAACGTTTTACAACCCGTAAGAAATTACTTTGATAAACCCGTGGTTATTTCGTCAGGATATCGTACTCCAGAACTTAGTAAAAAAATAGGTTCTTCCTCAAGATCACAGCATTGCAAAGGACAAGCAGCAGATATCGAGATACCTGGTTTATCAAATAAACAACTAGCGGATTACATATTTGAAAGTTTATCTTTTGATCAAGTTATACTAGAGTTTCATAATCCAGAAGAGATTAATTCAGGTTGGGTGCACGTGTCATATGTAGACGAAGAAGTAAATCGTTTTAATTATTTATTAGCTGAAAAAGATGAAAATGGTAAGGTGAGGTATAGTAAATGCCCATAACCAGAGGATCTATGTCCAAACAGATCAATAATCCGCCTCAGAAAAAAAAGTGGTCACAAAAACGTAAAGCTAAAATTAATTGTAAAAACCCCAAGGGGTTTAGTGAAAAAGCACATTGTGCAGGCCGTAGAAAAAGAGCTCGGTCTAGATAGAGTATATAAAAACTGCTAAACTATTATTAAATTAGGGAGGTTTTATGGCTAAGAAAAAAGGACAAAAACTTTGCCCAAGAGGTAAAGCTGCTGCAAAAGCTAAATTTGATGTATATCCAAGCGCTTATGCGAACGCGTATGCAAGTAAAGTGTGTGCCGGCAAAGTCAAAGGTCTTGGTGGCAAAAAACGTAAAGATTTTAGGGGGCCAAAACCAGCTGCGGAGGGTGCTTTTATAGAGTCGGGTGATGTGTCTGGTTCAGCTATTAATGTTGACATTGATGGTGTTAGCATGAATAACCCATCAGCTGCNGCNTANTACAAAGATTTAATGTANTGGCTAGTGGNNTAAANAAATGGTTNNNTGAAAATTGGGTAGANATNGGTNCTCCNAAAAAAGGNGGNGGATANAAGAAGTGTGGGCGTAAAAGTGCAAAAGGCTCAAAGCGTAAATATCCAAAGTGTGTTCCAGCGTCAAAAGCTGCCAGCATGAGTAAAAGTCAGATACGCTCTGCTGTAAGAAGAAAGAGAGCGAAAGCTCAAGGTGTTGGTGGTAAACCCACTAATGTAAGAACAATCGACAAAAAGTATTATGGCGGTTTAATAGACGTTTAGGAGATAACATGAGTAATTTAAAAAAAGGTTTAAAAAAACTTAAAGCANAAGGTCTAAAAAAAGGAAGTAAAAAAAAGTTTCCAGATCTATCAGGTGACGGCAAGGTAACTATGAAAGATGTGCTAATAGGCCGTGGTGTTATTAAGGCAGGTAGAGGTAGTGCAATATTAAAAAAAATAGGTTTATCAGGTTTAAAAAAGGACAAATCTAAAATATCCCGATCTCAAATAATTAAAGCTGCAAAAAAAGCTAAAAAAACAGAAGATCGTGTTCCGGCAACAAAGTCTGCATNTGTTCCGGCAACAGAGCCTGCAAAAAAATTTANAAGCATAACAAAGNCTTNCCCGGGGGTGATGAAAGACTTACCTTTAATTAAGGNAATGTCACGTAAACAACGACAGGTAGAGAAAGATTTACTTTTAAAAGATTTATCACCAGAGTTAAAAAAACTACTTAAAATGAAACAAAATCGAAAACTTAAACGTGCATCCAAAACAATAGAGCCTAAAGAAGTGTTAGGTGTCGGAGCTGTGACAGCAGCNATTCTGGATGAAAAAAAGAATAAAAAGAATAAAAAGAAAGTTAAAGGTAAAGCNCAAGGTGGGTCTATTAAAAGCTTTTCAGCTAACTTAAAAGAGCTCGGTCTAGATAGAGTAAAAGATGTACTTACCGTTCAAGATGTAGAAGAAATGAAAAAGTCACTTCAAAGGAGAAGATTAGGGCAACCTGGTAAAAACGAAGACAGATTAACTAAGNANGATTTANNAGAACTNAGAAAACTTANTGGTAGAANGAGTAAAGCACAAGGTGGTTCAGTAAAAGGTAAAGATAAATACGGCGAGTACACTTCTAAGTTAATTAAAAAAGGTAAAGATTTTAATTTAGAAGAAAGAACATACACAAAAGGAAAAAAATCCGCAAAAATGCGCACTTACACACCTAGCAGACTTTTTGATTCTACAGGTGAATTAAGACAAAAATTGGGCAGAGAAGCTAAAACATCTCAAGCTGATATTATTGGTAAAGCNCAAGGTGGTATGGTAACTAAAGGACAGGGTGCTGCAATTAAAGGTACAAAATTTAAAGGTACTTTTTAGGAGGTTAGATGGCTACTTCAGGTACAACCGCATTTGATCTTGATATTGATGACATCATTGAAGAAGCATATGAGCGCTGTGCTGTTAGAACTAACAGCGGTCGTGATCTTAGATCGGCTCGTAGAAGTTTAAATATTTTATTCTCTGAGTGGTCTAATCGAGGTATACATTTGTGGAAGATAGCTTTAAACACTCAAGCCTTGACTTCAGGAACCGCAACGTACTCTGCTCCGGCAGCGACCAATGATGTATTAGAGGCTTACATAAGCACCACAAGTGGCACCACTAGTTCTACAAATGACGTGTCATTAACTAAAATATCCAGGAGTGATTATGCTAGTAAACCAAACAAAGGTGCGACAGGGCAACCTTCTGAATATTACGTNGATAGACAAACCACGCCAACCATAACTTTGTATCAAACACCTGATGCAAGCACTTATACCCATTTAAAATTTTATTGTGTTAAACGAATTGAGGACGTAGGAGCCTATACTAACCAAGCNGATGTAGCCTTTCGTTTCATTCCTTGTATGGTAGCAGGACTTGCTTATTATTTAGCTATGAAAATAAATCCTCAGTTGGTTCAACAGAATAAATTAATATATGAAGATGAACTAAAACGAGCTTTAGAGGAAGATGGACAAAGAACATCAGTATACATTACCCCTCAAAGCTATTACCCAACAAGGAGTTAAAAATGCCTCGTGGAATAGACTTTGTAGTAAAAAAATTAAAGCTTGGTAAAAAGGGCGTTAAAAATACTCTTTTAATTAGAGTTTTAGATGAAGAAAATAGAAGAATAGAAGAGGCGTATCCTTCTTTGNCTNCTGGTTTAAAAAAATCAGCCGATATCATATACTCTAATAATGCGAAAAGAATAGGTGAATTAACTAAAGATTCTAATACTAAAAGAACTATTCGTGCTATGAGAGGTAGGGATAAAAAAGGAAGAGATCCTTACAGCCGAGGTTACATNAAACAAAAGTTAAGTGTACCAGAAGAATCTAGATTTAAAAAAGGCGGATCTGTAAAAGCTAAATGCAAACTAGGTCGTAACAAACCAACTAAATTGTATTAGGGGAACAAATGCCTAGAGGGATACCATTAAAAAAACTTAAAACAGCTGTCAACAGGACTTTACGAATTAAGAAAGGCATGAAGGTATCAGAAATTCTTAAAAGAGCCATGCAGAGCGAGGAAGTAGGAGAGTTTAGTAAAGCTCGTGCAAAAAGAGATCGTGCAGAAGTAGAGAGAATGTTAGATAAACTTATGAAAGACGAAGGTGTGGCTGAGGTCATGCTTAAAAGAAGAGAAAGAACGTTAAAAGGCAGAAAACCAAGAGGTTACATTGAAGTAAAACTTAAAAATGATGCAGAATATGCCGGCCCTAACCCAGAGAAATATTTTAAAAAAGGTGGTAGTGTTAAAGTTAAATGTAAATTAGGCCGTAATAGGTCAACTAAATTGTATTAGGAGAACAAATGCCATACGCTAGAGGAAAATATGCTAAAGCAATATCTGATAGATCAGGTATGGAGTTTCCATATAAAGAAATGGTTAAAGAATGGAATGGTTCTTTTGTACACAAATCAGAATATGAGGCAAAGCATCCTCAAATTAGAAGAAGGCACCATCAGTCGGACGCAGTGGCTCTAGCAAATCCAAGACCTTTAAAAAGTTCCCCAACTGATGTAAATTTAGATCCAGCACTGTTTGCGAGTTTTGATACGGATTCACAGAGTGTGCCAGATAGTGCAGATGAACAAAATAAACGTCGTCAGATGAATATGAAAGTTGGCGAGGTAACGGTGAGTATATCATGAGTATTACACATGCAAATTTTTTAACACAGGTTAGGAACTACACAGAGGTAGATTCTAATGTATTATCNGATACNTTAATTGATCAATTCATNAGAAACATTGANCTNGANATAGCNGGTAANGTTGATTATGACGATTTAAGAGCTTATAAAACATCNACNACNGTNGCNTCNCAANGATNNGTNAGTATGCCNGANGANTTNATTTATTTNAGNTCNGTGCAAATNACNAGTAGTAGCANNNGNATNTTTTTNGAAAAAAGAGACACNAGTTTTATNTCNGANTTTAATCCNGGTGATTCAACCGGAACACCTAAATATTATGCAAATTGGGACGATTCAACCATTGTCATTGCACCTGTGCCAAGTACAACTTTTACAATTCAGCTTAATTACATAATTGATCCACCACATTTTAATAGTTCAACGGCTACTTTTTTATCTAATAACCAAGAAAGCTTGTTATTACATGGTGTTTTGACAGAGTGTTTTAGCTATTTAAAAGGTCCTGCAGATATGTACAGTTTATACAAACAAAAGTATAATGAAGAGATACAACAGTTTGCGATGCAACAAATGGGACAACGTAAACGTGGGCAGTATGAAGATGGAGTGCCAAGGATGCCAATTCCATCAGTTTCACCAAATGCTAAAGGAGTAGGATAATGGCGATAACAACTAATGCAATATGTAATTCCTTCAAAAAAGAATTATTGGAGGGAACACACAATTTTAAATCTAGTGGTGGGAATTCATTTAAATTAGCACTGTATACCAGTAGTGCTACTTTAGGTAAATCAACCACATCGTTTACTACAGATAATCAGGTAGGAGCCACCGGTCAATATGCTTCAGGGGGAAGTGCATTAACAAATGGTGGTACATCATTGTCCTCTGATACAGCGTTAGTTGATTTTGCGGATCTATCATTTACAGGTGTAAGTCTGACAGCAAGAGGTGCATTAATTTATAACGACACAGCTTCTGGTGATCCAGCAGTATGTGTTTTAAATTTTGGTGCCGATAAAACAGCAACTTCAGGCACATTTACTATACAGTTTCCTGCTTTTTCTTCATCTGCTGCAATTATACGAATAGCATAGAGGTGACACATGGCGTTAGTAATCAATGACCGTGTAAAAGAAACCACCGCAACCACAGGCACTGGTACAATTACTTTTGAAGGTGCAGAAACAGGGTTTGAAACTTTTGCAGCTGGAATTGGAAACAACAATACCACTTATTACTGTATTGTTTTAAACGATGAATTTGAAATAGGTTTAGGCACTTTATCTGCCGATAGTTCTACAATGGCTAGAACTACAATTATATCGAGCTCTAATAGTGATAGTGCAGTTAATTTTTCGGCAGGAAATAAATTCGTATTTTGCACATTACCAGCAAGTAAAGCTGCAGTTCTTGATGCAAGTGGTAATCTTACAGTCAGTAGTATAATCATAAATGGAGCAAACATAGGGCATACCAGTGATACTGATGCCATAGCTATATCATCAGGCGGAGTGGTAACTTTTAGTCAAAGAGATATTCACTCAGGTGGTATTACCATAGCAAATGGTGGTCAAATAGGTTCAGCTTCTGACACAGACGCAATAAGCATAGCTTCAGGTGGAGCAGTAACTTTTAGCCAAAGAGATGTTCATTCAGCTGGTATCACTATTGCTGATGGCGGTCAGATAGGATCGGCTTCAACTCTTGATGCGATGGTTGTAAATTCTAGTGGTGATGTAACTTTTAAAAACGATGCTACTGTGACAAATGATTTGACAGTAACAGGTGATTTCACTGTAAACGGTGACACGACAACGATTAACACCACAAACAAAGTTTTAACCGACGCTATCATTGAATTAGCGAATGGAACCACAGGCACTCCAACTAATGATGCTGGTATGGTCATAGAAAGAGGCGATCAAAACAATGCTTTTATTGGTTTTGACGAAAGTGCTGATAAGTTTATAGTCGGTACAGGTACATTTACAGGGGCTTCAACAGGTAACTTGTCAATTACAACAGGTACACTTGTTGCTAGTTTAGAAGCAGCAACAGTGACAGCAAGTGGTATTATCAAGACTGATGATACAACTAATGCAACCTCTACAACAGACGGCTAGTTACAGACTGATGGCGGTTTGTCAGTAGTTCTTGATGCAGTTTTTGGTGATGATGTAAAACTTTTATCAGATGCTTCAGTTCTTTCTTTTGGTGCAAACTCAGAAATAACTTTAACTCATGTGCATGACACAGGTCTTTTGCTAGAGGATAGTGGGGGCACACCAACATTACAGTTTCATGATGCCAACGAAAGTATAGCCTCAGATGGTTCTAAATTAATTTTAAAATCTAACAATGTTACCTTTAACATGCCAACAGCTGATGGCAGCGATGGACACTTTTTAAAAACAAACGGTAGCGGAACACTATCTTTTGCGGCAGCCTCAGCTAGTTCATTGGCTTGTGATGATTTAACTGAAGGTGATGCAGCTGTATTAATATCTACCTCATCTGGAAATATTACGATTGATGCTACGGCAAATAATTCTGACATAATATTTAAAGGCACAGATGGCGGCTCAGATACC
>NZMJ01000067.1 GCA_002692855.1 Maricaulis sp. | reverse complement strand
AGCATTTATATCGGTATTACAAATAACCTAAAGGAGTTACTATGCCTTTCGGTTATCTCGGGACAACACCAAACCAACAACTAAACAACAGTGGCGTGTTTTCTGTATCAGAAGCGTTACAAGTACAAAAAGATGGTGAATGGGGTGGTAGTTTACAACTTATTGAAGAACAAACTTTTAGTGGTGTAACTGCAGTGGATTTTACTTCTATTGGAGAAAATAATTATGATGTTCATTTACTCCAAACATTAAATATGGAACACACAAGCACAGCACAAACAAGACTGCAATTTTATGAAAGTGGCGTTTTAGAAACTGGAAGTGAATACGAATATGCTTTTGTACAAGGTGAAAGTAATGGAAATTTTTATGATACTTTAAGAAGTACAGGTGAATCATTTATATATGTTACATATTCAAACAATGGAACAAATACAGGAGATTTAGAAAGTTCTTATATATATTTATATGATTTAGGTAATAGTGCAAAGTATAGTCAAGTTACAATGCAATCTCTTTTTCAAGATAATGGTGTTTTTAAATTCCAATTTGGTGGTGGTACTTTATCACAAGCAAGTACAGTTGATGGAATAAGATTAGATTTTCANAGTGCAAGTACAAATGGAACTGCAAAACTTTATGGAGTAAAACAAAAATGAGTGATTTAAGATTATTGAATCAAACTACTGTAAGTTCAAGTGTATCTACTGTAAATGTAACAAATGTTTTTTCATCAGATTTTGATATTTATAAAATAGTTTTTGATGGCATTTCAACAGNAGGAAGTACAGCTACACCTTTACACGCTAGGCTTCTTAATTCAAGTGGAAGTCCTATAACTTCTTCAGAGTATGATTATGTTTTTGAACTTATGAAAGCAGAAGCATCTTTTACAGAAAGCAGAGCAACTAATCAAACAAAATGGGATAATTTTTTTGGCAATCCAGATGATAACCCAGAGCTAGTAAGTGGTGTAGCATATATATTTAATCCATTTTCAAGTTCATCTTATACCTTTGCTATAAATCAAGTAGCAGTAGAAACTAGAAGATTTTATAAAATGATACAAGTTTTTACAGAATTAACTTCAATTACAGGATTTCAAGCATTTGAAAGCAATTCAAGACCAATTAATAGTGGTGTTTTTAANACTTATGGACTAAGGGTTAATACATAATGGGATTATTACAAGTAAACACAACAACTATAACTAGTGCTACAAGTTCAGTAACACTTACAGGAATTGATGATGATTCAGTTTATATGTTAGTTCTTAGTAATGTAGCACCATCAAATGATAGTAAATATTTAAATTTAAAGTTTACAGTAGGTGGAAGTGCAAGTAGCACAAGTAATTATGATTATGCACAATATTTTCAATACACAAGTGGTAGTGCTTTTGGTTTAGCTGGTACAAATGGAACAAGTGTCAATATTACAAATCATAGAATAGGAACTGGCACTTCAGAAACAGTAAATGGTATTTTTATGGTTTACAATGCTAATAACACAAGTGAATATACTTTTATGTCTACAGAAAGTGCAAATATGGATGAAAGTCCAAAATTGTATGGAACACAAGGAGGAATTGTATTTACAGCGACTGATGCTGTAGATGGATTTTACTTTTCTATAACTTCATCAAGCATAGCAAGTGGCACATTTACATTGTATAAGGTGGTATAGATGAGTAGTAATACATTTGGATATATAGCAGACACAGGACCAACACAGGCATTTGGTAATTTACCTAGGAAATATAGTCCTATTGATAATCCAATGCCATTATCAAGCTCAATACAATACTTAGTAGTCGCTGGTGGAGGTGGTAGTTCAGATTCAGCAAGTAATGGTGGTGGTGGAGGAGGTGGTGGAGCAGGTGGTTATCGTAATTCTTATGCTTCAGAAACATCAGGTGCAAACTCATCAACAGAAACACCTTTGACTTTTAATATAGGTGAATCTGTAACAGTAACAGTAGGTGCAGGTGGAGCATCTCAAAGTCAAGGTAATGATTCAGTATTTAGCACCATAACATCAGCAGGTGGAGGTAGAGCAACTGGTCAAAATCCAGGAACTTCAGGTGGATCAGGTGGAGGAGGTTCAGGATATGGAAGTAGCCAATCAGGTGGTTCAGGAACTGCTAATCAAGGTAATTCAGGAGGTAATGGTGGTAGCAGTAATGGTTCAGGTGCAGGTGGAGGTGGTGGAGCAGGTGCAGCAGGTAGCAATGCAGGTGGTGGAGCAGGTGCTAATGGTGGTAACGGACTTGCATCTAGTATTACAGGTTCTAGTGTAACTAGAGCAGGTGGTGGTGGAGGAGGTTCTTCAGACACAAGCAGTAGTAATGGTTCAGGTGGTTCAGGTGGTGGTGGTAACGCAGGTGGTGGTACAGGTTCTGCTAATACTGGTGGTGGTGGAGGTGGAGGAGATAGAGGTGGCACTGACACAGGTAGAGCAGGTGGTAGTGGTGTGGTTATTTTACGCTTTCCAAACACTATAACAATAACAATAGGTTCTGGTTTAACTTCATCAACATCTACAAGTGGTAGCGATACAATAGTTGAATTTACGGCAGGAACAGATACAGTGAGTTTTTCATAATGGCACATTACGCATTTTTAGATAATAACAATATTGTTACTGAAGTGATAGTAGGTAAAGATGAGGNTGGNGATATTGATTGGGAAGTATANTATGGCAATATACGAGGTCAGGCTTGTAAAAGAACTTCTTATAATACAAGTGGTAATGAACATAATGATAGTGGAACTCCTTTTAGAGGTAACTATGCTGGTATAGGTTATACTTATGATGAAACCAATGATGTATTCATAGCACCAAAACCTGGTGATGATTACACACTAAACACAACAACTTGGATNTGGGAGAAAGATGAGTAATTCAGGAGTATTTGATGTAAACGACATAAGGTATCTTATGGATTATCAACAATGGGCGACACCTGGTGAGTTACAGTTGATAGAAACACAGACTATTAGTGGTACACCTAGTACTTTATCTTTTGATAGTATTCAAGAAAGTACATACAACGTGCATTTTATGACTATTAACAACTATGCACCACAAACTGATAATAGGCATTTAACAATACAGTTTAAAGTTGGTGGAGTAACTGATACTGATAATGATTATCAATATGCTATGAGCCAAAATAATATAACAAGTGCTAATAGAGAGCATAATCAGGGAAATGACACTAGAATTTATTTATCCTATAATGTTGGTGTTTCAACAGGCGAAAAATCAAATGGGTATCTCTATATTTACAATGCAGGGGATAGTTCAAAATACACATTTTTAACTTCACAATTTACAACATTTAGAAATACTGCTGAAATACAAACTAATTTTAATAGTGGTGTTTATGACCAAACTGCAACAGTAAATGGACTACAGTTTCAAACTTCAGGTGGTAATTTAGAACACGGCACATTTTCACTCTACGGAATAAGGTTTGCATAATGGCTACTAATTTACAGTTTATAAAATCTCAATCTATTACAAGTTCTGTTGCCAACATTTCTATTACTGATGTTTTTTCAACTGGTTACAATGTTTATAAAATTGTGGCAGATATTACTTCATCAGGTGGAGATAGTGATGGTTCACTACAATTTATAGATACAAGTGATAATGTTGAAACAGGTAGTAATTATGATTGGGCTATGTCAATTATGAAAGGTGAAACAAGTTTTTTCAACTATAAAAATACAGGACAAACAACAATGACAGCTTTGTTTCACGGAACAGAACAAGGAAGTGGTAATACAATATATGTTTTTAATCCTTTTGATTCTTCTTCTTATACTTTTGTTACAGGTCAAGCTACTGGAGAAAGTGGTTCTAATTTAAGAGGATATAAAAATATTGGTGTTTTGAAACTTGCTGAAAGTATGTCTGGTTTTAAATTAACTTTTGATGTGAATGCAACAAGTGGAAATATAAGTGTATATGGAGTTAGATAATGCCAGGTAGTTTAGTAAAAATAGCAGAAACAACAGTTAGTTCATCAACTGCAAGTGTAACTTTAACAGGTATTGATAGCACTTATGATGTCTATATGGTTAGATATAATAATGTTACAGCAGGAACAGACAGAAGCACCTTAGAAATTAGAGTAACTGTTTCTGGTAGTCCAGATACAACCTCAAATTATGATAGTGCGAGTAGATTTTTTAGAGCAAATACATCATTTAGTGATGTTAGTGCAACTAATGAGGATAGAAGCAGTATTACAGTTCAAACAGGTACAACTACAAATGAGCAAGTAAATGGTTTAATATATTGCTTCAACTTTAATAATTCAAGTGAGTTTAGTTTTTTAACTATTGAGGGAACTATGCTTGATTACAATAGCCAAAATACAGGATTACAGGGTGGAATTGTAAACACAGTTACTCAAAGTTGTGATGGATTACAGTTCTTTTTTATAGATAATGGTGGAAGTTCTGCAAATATAAATTCAGGTCAGTTTGTTTTATATGGACTTAAGAAGTAAAAGTATGTTAAGATAGGAGAGATATGGCAACAAAAGAAGAACTACAAGCCCAGGCAGATGCAGAGATAGAAGCTGCAAAACCAA
>NZMJ01000066.1 GCA_002692855.1 Maricaulis sp. | reverse complement strand
TTTTCCTCCCCCGTTTACGGGGGAGGGGGACCGCGAAGCGGTGGAGGGGGGAAGAAAGGCCTCAGCCTTCCTTCTTGTCTTCGTCTGCAGCCGCTTCAGCAGGTGCTTCTTCCGCAGCGGCTTCCTCGGCGGGAGCCTCTTCGGCAGCGGCTTCTTCAGCCGGGGCTTCTTCTTCGGCCGGAGCGTTCTTGGCTTCCTCGGCAGCGGCCTTCAGGGCCTCTTCCTTCTCGGCCTTCTCGGCGGCGCGTTCCTGCGCCTTCTGGCCCGGCTTGGCCTTATTTGGGTTGTTGCTGTTGGAGAACGAGAAGTTCTCGCCGTCCAGCTGGGCCAGGAAGCGCGCGACGCGGTCGGTCGGACGGGCGCCCTTCTTGTACCATTCGAGCGCCTTCTCGGTGTCGATCTTCACGCGCTCGCCGTCCTTGGGGAGCATCGGGTTGTAGGTGCCGATCTTCTCGATGAAGCGGCCATCGCGCGCATAGCGGCTGTCGGCGATGACGACCGAGTAGAAGGGACGCTTCTTGGTGCCACCACGGGCGAGACGAATTTTAAGAGCCATTTGAGTTCAGTCCTTGGTTGGGAGAGTTCGGTGTTGAGAGATACGAAATTCGGTTGGAGTCGCATTCATCCGGCGAGGGCGAAGACAATTCGACATTCGTCTCGTTGCCGTGCTCGTCGCGCAGCCGGAAAATGAACTGGGTTTGGACGTGCGGACGCAGCCGCCCGATCGAGGTGTAGCGCCACTCGGCCACCGCATCCTGCGAGGCGTTCATGAATTGCTGGACCACATAGTCCATCGCGGACGCGGGCAGTTCCGGCGGAGCGCTGGTGGCGCAAACGGCGCACATGTTCTCTGTGCGGCCTTCGGCATTCACGTCGAACCGGACCTGGCAATTGGCCTCGATGCCATACATCGCGCCGATCATCGGATAGACCGGTTCGCGCCGCTCGATCGGCGCGACATCTGCCTCCTGTGCCAACAGCGCCAATATGATCGCGGGCAGGATCATTTCTTGCCCCAGCCGATCGGCAGGCCGTCAGGTCCGAGCGGCGGCGTGCCGCCACCGGGCAGGCCGGGAAGCGTGCTGCCGGACCCCGAGCCGGGAAGACCGGGCAATCCGCCGGCGGCGCCGCCCTTGTTGCCCTTCATGCGCTCGATCAGTTCCGGGTTCGGGCCGCCGCCGGGCGGTGTCATGCCGGCCATCAGGCCTTTCGCGCCCTTCTTGCCGGCCTTCTTCATCATGTCCGACATCTGCCGGTGCATCTTGAGGAGACGGTTGACGTCCTGGACCTCGACGCCTGCGCCCGCTGCAATGCGGCGCTTGCGGGAAGCCTTGAGCAGTTCGGGCTTGCGCTTTTCCTGCCGGGTCATCGACGAGATGATCGCGCCCTGGCGCTTCAGCATCTTGTCGTCGAGACCGGCGGCGGCCATCTGGCCCTGCGCTGCCTTGTTCATCCCCGGCAGGAAGCCGAGAATGCCGCTGAGCCCGCCCATCTTCTGCATCTGGGCGAATTGCTCGGCCATGTCCTCCAGGTCGAACTTGCCCTTCGCCATCTTCTTGGCGAGGCGTTCGGCCTTGTCCTTGTCGACATCTTCCGCGGCGCGCTCGACCAGCGAGACGATGTCGCCGCGCCCGAGAATCCGCCCGGCCATCCGCTGGGCGTCGAACATGTCGAGCCCGTCGACCTTTTCCGACGTGCCGACGAATTTCACCGGCAGGCCGGTGACATGGCGCATCGACAGCGCCGCACCGCCGCGCCCGTCGCCGTCCATACGGGTCAGCACGAGGCCGGTCAGCGGCAGGCGTTCATGGAAGCGCTTGGCGGTTTCCACCGCGTCCTGACCGGTCAGCGCATCGGCGACCAGCAGCGTCTCGCGCGGCCGCGCCACGTCGGAAATCGCCTTGGCTTCCGACATCAGGTCTTCGTCGATCGAGGTCCGGCCGGCGGTATCGAGGATGACGACGTCATAGCCTTGCAGCCTGCCGGCATTCATCGCCCGCTTGGCGATCTCGACCGCCGTCTGGCCCGCCACGATGGGCAGGAAGCCGGCTTCGGCCTGCGCGGCCATCTGCTGCAATTGCTCCATCGCCGCCGGGCGGCGGGTATCGAGCGAGGCCAGAAGGACGCGCTTCTTCTCGGTCTTCTGGATGCGGCGCGCCAGCTTGGCGGCGGTCGTGGTCTTGCCCGAGCCTTGCAGGCCCGCCATCAGGATCGCGACCGGCGGCTCGCCTTCCAGGCTGAGGCCTTCGGGTTCACCCGGCCCGCCGAGCAGATCGACCAGCACGTCATGAACGATCTTCACGACCTGCTGGCCCGGCGCGACGGCCTTGATCACATCCTCGCCGATGGCGCGTTCGCGCACTTTCGACGTGAAATCCTTCACCACCGGCAGGGCGACATCGGCTTCCAGAAGGGCGACACGCATCTCGCGCAGCGCGGCATCCACGTCCTTCTCGGACAGGACACCGCGGCCGGTGATCGTATCAAAGGCTTTTGAAAGCCGTTCTGTCAGCGCGTCGAACATGCGACCCCATCAATTCTGCCTACAGCGCAACGGCTATCGCACTCCGGCGGGCGAAAACTCGCTGACCGGAGGACCTCGCCAGCCTCGTCGGGCTGGTCAAGGCAAGCAATGACGCTTGCGCTGTGAGCGGCGGGACTTACGCCCGCGCTGCATCGGAGTCAAGGAAATGCGGGTGAACGCTTGACCGGCACCCGTCCGCAGGCAGGACTGGCGTCATGAAAACCGCCCCGTTTGACCGCCTCACCGCCCTGCCCGACCTGACCGGTGTCACCGGGCGCACGATCCGGTCCGTGTTTGCGAACCCCGCCCTGATCCGGCTCGAAGGCCGCCGCCCGGACCCGGTCTTCATCGCCGTGATGCAGCATGGCGACGAGACGGTCGGCCTCGACGTTTTGAAGCGTCTGCAGGACTGGATGACCACCCACCCCCTGCCACGCTCGCTCTGGATCTTTGTCGGCAATGTCGAGGCGGCCGAAGCTGGCAAGCGCCGCCTCTCGCCCGAGACCGATTTCAACCGGCTCTGGGCCGGGGGCGACACGCCGCTGCTTGCGATGGCCGGTACGATCAAGGCGGAGCTGGCCGCAGCAAAGCCTTTCGCCGCGATCGACTTTCACAACAATACCGGAGCCAACCCGCATTATGCGCTGGTGCACGGGCTGGGCGGCGAGGACCGCCACCTCGCCAGTCTGTTCTCGCCCAATGCGATCTTGACCCTTACCCCGCCGGCGATGATGTCGCTGGCCCTGCGCCCGCTCTGCCCGGCAATCACGGCGGAGTGCGGACAGGCGAGCGATCCCGCCGGCGGCGAAGCCGGGTTCGACCTCTTGATGGCCGTGCTCCACCTTGATCACTGGCATGGGAAGGAAGACCGCGATCTGCGCCTGCTGGAGATCACCGGGCGGGTCGAAGTGTCGCCGGGCGCAGACATCGCGTTCGAGGCACACGCCGATGCCGACCTGGAATTGCCGGCCAGTATCGAGAAGTGGAACTTCTTCGAGCGCCCGGCAGGCAGCACCTTCGCGCGCCTGCCGCGCGGGGGGCAGCCCCTCACCGTGATCGACGAAACAGGTCGCGATCTAACGGACCAATTTCTGAGCATTGAGGGGGACCGTGTGATCTTAAAACGCACCGTCACGCCGGTCATGCTGGCCAGGTCGGTCGCCGCGATCCGCGACGATTGCCTGTGCTATTTCATGGAATTGCCGGACACGATCTGACGCCGCCGCGCATTGTCCCACGCCACCAGCGCGCCCGCAGCCAGCGCAAACGGAATGGCTCCCGCTCCCAGCAAGAGCCAGCCGGGCAGCGCGGCCATCAGGGTCGCAACCGTGAAGTCCCGAAGGGCTTTCATGAAGACAGGATAGTCCGGGAGTGCGTTCAGCCGATAGCGGCATCGCCCCGGCGCGAGTCCCGCAACGCCCGGATCAGGCGCGGCAGGTGGATCGCGAACCACAGACCCGTCCATACATTGCCCAGCACGGCAATCGGCGCGATCCAGAGCAGGGCCGCAATCTTGTTCTCGTGGCTGAACCAGATGATCAGGGCGGCAAACAGGAAGCCGATATAGAGATCGGCCATCGTCACGACCCCCCAGGGGTCGGACAGGAGGACGGCCCCGAAACCGGCGAAGTCACCCGCGCCGGCCGCCCAGACAATGAGGGCGGCCAACACGAGCGCGGCCATGACGGGGAGGAGTTGGACAAATTTCATGGCCACGACCTCAAAACAGCGCTAACACCCGATACGTTCCCCTGAGCGCTGTGGATCATCGCAGCGCACGTGCAAATTGGATTGCTGGCTCCGTTTCCGGTTAGGTTCGCCGGAATGGACTGGGGGGGATGTGCATGTTTCGTCAGATGATTTGTGCCGCCGCGATCGGCGGTTTGCTGGGCGCCCCGGCGTTTGCGCAGGGCTGCGACCATGACGACGCAGACGGGCGTCTCGATGTCGGCCTCGTCCTGTCCGGCGGCGGGGCGCTTGCCTCGACCCATATCGGTGTCCTGGCCGCGCTGGAGGAAGAAGGCGTCCCGGTCCACTGCGTTGTCGGCACCTCCATGGGTTCGGTGGTCGGCGGGCTCTATGCCGCGGGCTGGTCGCCCGACGAGATGCGCGCCGAGTTCGAGTCCGCCGACTGGCCGCGCCTGATCCAGAATTCGCGCGGCCGCGATGAATTGCCCTTCCGCGAGAAGGACCGGCAGGACGAGTATTTCTCTGACTATGTCGCGGGATGGGGCGAGAACGGCCTCGTCCTGCCGACCAGCGTGACCACGCTGCGCGGGCTGCAGGGCTTCTACCGCCGCATGCTCGACGAAGCGCCGCCGGTCTTCGACTTTGACGACATGCCCATCCCCTACCGGGCCGTCGCGACCGATCTCGGGAATGGCCAGGCCGTGGTGATCGGCGAGGGCGACATCGTCGAGGCGATGCTGGCCTCGATGTCGGTTCCCGGCCTGTTCGACCCGCGCGAGATCAACGGACGGCTGCTGGTCGATGGCGGTCTGTCGAAACAGTTGCCGGTCGATGTCGCGCGCGAAATGGGCGCGGACGTGGTGATCGTCGTCGACACGACGATCGAGCCGTCCGACCCGCCCGCCAACCCGTCCGTCGTGCAGATCGCGCAGCAGATCGTGCAGGTCCAGGTCTGGACCAACCGAACCGAGCAGGCCGAATTGCTCGGACCCGGCGACATATTGATCCGTCCCGACCTGTCGATGCTGTCGACCGCCAGCTTCGAGCGGGCAGGCGACGGCTTCGAATCCGGTGTGAATGCCGCCGCGCCCTTCCGGGCCCGGATGCGCGAGATCGCGGCGCAGGCCTCCGCGCCGGTCGACAATCCGGGCGCCATATCGGCCCGGTCGGGCGGCGGGACGCGGCAGGTCGCGCGCATCGAGATCGACAATAACACGCGCGTGTCCGACGCCCTGATTGCCGAGCGGTTCGGTATCGAAGCAGGCGACGAGGTGTCACGCGAGGATATCGAGAACGCCATCACCGAAGTGGCGGGCCTGCAGGCCTTCGGCACGATCGATGCCGGTTTCCAGGATGACGGTACGCTGACCTTGCGCACCCGGGAGCGCTATCTGGGCGATGACCTCTTCCAGGCGGGCCTGACCGTCTCGAACACGTTCGACCGCAATTCGCGCTATGTGCTGCGCGGGCGCTATTCGCGCATTCCCCTCAATGCGGCCGGGGGCGAACTGGGCGTATCGCTCACCCTCGGATCGGAATACGGCATCGCGCTGGAATGGCTGCAGCCTTTCGGGCCGGAGGGCCGGTATTTCACCGATTTCGAAGCGGGCTTCGAAGGCTATCCCCTGCCGCTCGATTTCGACGGCGACCGGATCGACGATTACTGGCTCGAGAACTGGTATGTCGAGGCGGAGCTGGGACGCGATCTCGGCCGCTGGGGCCAGATCGCGCTCGTCGCAGACTACCGGACGGGCGAATACCATTCCGACATTCTCGGCAATGATCCGACGGAGTTTTCCGATGTCCAGCTGGAGATCGCCCGCGTCGGCGCGGCCTTCGAGATCGATACGCTCGATCACCCCGACTTCCCGACATCAGGGCGCAGCTTCTCGGCCGAGGCCTTGTGGATCACCAATCTCAATTCGGAAATCGGCCTGCCGCAACAGACCTATGAGCGCATCCGCCTGACTGCGGCGCAGGCCTTCGGCCTCGGCGATTGGGGCGGCGTGGTGCGCGCCGAAGGCGGCACCAGCGAGGACACCGGCGTCGTGCTGCAATCGCTCTTCTTCCTCGGGGGCTTCCGTCGCCTCTCGGCCTATTCGGAACGCGAATTGCCGAACAACGACTATCGCTACGCCTCCGTGGAGATGTACCGGCGTCTGACCGCCTCGGACGCGGTCGGGTCGATCCCGCTCTATGTCGGCGGCCTGGTGGAAGTGGCCGAGTTCACCTTCGATCTCGGCGACTTCCTCGTCTACCAACCGGACCCGGTCTTCTCGATCACCGGCTACGGCGCCGTGAACACGCTGCTCGGCCCGGTCTATTTCGGACTGTCGGCCGGCGACCGGGGCAACAAGGCGGTCTTCCTCTATGTCGGGCGGAATTTCTGATCAGCCTTCGTCCGGGGCCGGACATTGGCGCACCCGCTCCCGGGTTTGTGTCGGGAAGTTCGCCTGCCAGCAGTCATCGAACACCGAACAATAGCAAAGCTCGACCTCCAGATCGTGCCGTGCCCGGTCAAGCGCGCTCCACAAGGCGCGACCGCGCGCCTGCGTCTCGCGGTCCGGCCGGTCGACCGAGATGAAATCGACGCTTTCCTGCGGCGCGAAGAAGCGCCCGTCCACCCCGTCGAAAATGATGTTGAGCTCGCCGCTCTCGAACAGGTCCTGCAGATAGGCTGGCCGGTCCGCTTCCGCGATGCTGGCGGGCAGGCAGCACGCCATCAGGAAGGGCGGCGCGTCCTCGATGGGCTGACCATCCCAGGTCACCCTTATGCTGCGCAGCTCGGCCGGGCCGATACCGGTATTGGTGATGTTCAGCACCAGCACCCATTCGTCGCGGTCATTGTCGTAATTGCCGGTCGAGTATTGCAGGACGGGCAGCACGCTGGCTTCCAGCGTGCGCTGCATCACGATGCCCTGGAACACCGCCACGAACAGGGACGCGACCGAGATCACCACGACGCTGGCGGCGACGATGATCTCGATCAGCCGTATCCGTGACGGCGCCATCGCCTACACCGTGGCAGGCGCGCGGAAGACGTCCTCGTCCAGCTCGCCTTCCCATTTGGCGACCGTCGTGGCGACCGCTGCGTCGCCGGTGACGTTCACCACCGTGCGCGCCATGTCCATGATCCGGTCGACCGGCAGGATGAAGCCGACCACGAGCGCCACCTGTTCAGGAGACGCGCCGAAGGTTCCCAGCACGGTCGCGAGCAGGAATAGCGACGCAGACGGGATCCCGGCTGCGCCGATCGATACCGCGGCGGCCGTAATCGCGATCAGCAGATAGTTCCACCAGCTGAGGTCAATCCCGAAGGCCTGCGCCGTAAAGAGCGCCAGAATGCCGAGATAGAGCGCGGTGCCGTCCATGTTGATGGTCGCGCCCAGCGGCAGGACCGAACCCGCCACGCCGCGCTTGACGCCCAGGTTTTCCGACACATTCGTGATCGTCACCGGCAGGGTCGCAGAGCTCGATGCTGTCGAGAATGCGACCGCCTGGGCATCCGTGATGCCCCGGAAGAAGCGGATCACAGGCAGGCCGAGCACGAAGCGGATCAGACCGCCATAGACCAGGATCATGTGGGCGATCAGGCCGAGATAGACTGCGAGGATCAGCCAGCCGATCGAGATAAAGGCCTCGATGCCATAGGCCGCCGTCGTATAGGCGATCAGCGCGAAGACGCCGAAGGGCGCGACCTCCATCACGATATGCGTGACTTTCAGCACCACGTCGGATGCGCTCTCGAAGAAGCGGCCGACGATTTCGCCCTTTTCGCGCGCCATCAGGATGCCGATCCCGAACAGCAACGCAAAGAAGATGATGGCGAGAATGTTCGCATCTGCGAGCGCGCCGACCGGGTTTTCCGGAATAATTCCGAGGATCTGGTCGATCGCATCGGGCCGCTCAGTGCTGAGCGGCGTCGGTTCCGCAACGCTGATGCTGTCGAGCGCGCCAGCGCCGGGGCGGAAGAGTGCGCCGAAGCCCAGACCGATGATGTTGGCGAAGAAGGTGGTGCCCAGATAAAGGATGATCGTCTTCACCCCCAGCGATCCGAGGCGTGCGGGCTCCTTCATCGCCACAACACCGGCGACCAGCGTCGTGAAGATCAAGGGCACGATCATCATCCGGATCAGGCGGATAAAGATGTCACCGATGGGCTGAACCCATGTGCCCAGCCAATCTGCGGCTTCGGCGCGTCCCATGACCTGCGTCATCAGGAGGCCAAAGGCGATACCGAGCACAAGCCCGCCGAGGACACGCTTCCACAGCGTGATGCCAAACCACCAATTCATGGATGTCGCCCTCCCCGGCGCATTGGACTGTCGCGATCACACTAAGGTGTGAAGGGATGGCGTCAATCAGCGGAGGATGCAGGCAGGAAAGACCGGACGGATCAGGCCGAATGCGGCGCCTTGCGCGTCGTCAGCTTGATCGCGGTCACGCGCAGCGACAGGCCGGTCCAGACAACGCCGACCAGCAGCAGGAGAACCGCGACACCGCCCAGGGCCTCGACACGGCCCAGCACCAGCGACGTGATCACGAGCATGACCGCACCGACAAGGCTGGTCAGGACACGCATCCACGAGAAATCGGAATGGTGTTCGGCTTCCCAGCGCGTGTCCGACGAGAAGAAACGGCGCGAATCCGCGGCCGTCCCGGTGTCGTGACCGTGGCGGTGGGGCAGGTGGGCTGCGTTATGGGCGTTCGAAAGCAATCTCATAATTAGTGACTATACGGACGTTTTACAAAACTGTCAAAAACGCGCTGCAGGAGAAAAATTTCGGCGCAAAACAAGCCGTTAGCACAAAAGAAATGGGGCTCCGAAGAGCCCCATATACCACATCTTGTGTGTGTTAACGCTGTTTAACGGTTTGCGTTTCAGACCGCCTCGGCCCGTTTCACCGCCGCCACGGCGCTGACGACACTGGCGATGCGCACCACCGCCTGGACCTGTTCGGCGGTCACGCCGTGCTTGCGCACTTCGGCCTCGTGGCTCTCCATGCACATGCCGCAGCCATTGATCGCCGAGACGCCCAGCGACCACAGCTCGAAATCGGCCTTGTCGACGCCGGGATTGGCGATCGCATTCATGCGCAGCTTGGCCGGCAATTGCTTGTAATCGGGCGCCTTCACGAGGTGAAGGAAGCGGTAATAGACATTGTTCATGCCCATGATCGCCGACGCCGCCTTGGCCGCGTTCAGCGCGTCGGGCGACAGCTTGTCCTCGACCTCCGCCGTGATCGACTTCAGCGTTTCCGCGTCGCCGGTCGCATGGGCGGCCGCGAGGAAGCTGCCCCACTTCTTCTGGTCATCGAGCACCGTTTCGCGCGCCAGGCTCGACAGGTTCAGCTTCAGGTCCTTCGCATAGTCGGGAAGGCTGTCTTTCAGGGCTTCAAGGCTCATCGCGCACACTCCATCCATCGCCGCGCAATGGGTGCGCGGCGGGGCTGATTGAGGACATTCGGGAGAAAGTCTCGCACCGGAGGGGCCGGCGTCATGGAGGGCATGAAGGACGGGGGGTCCCGCCAGCACCGCTCCGGTGCGATCGTTTCGGGCTGCCTTAGGCAGCCAGCGTGTCACCGCCGACCTGGCGGTTGCACGGGCACAGCTCGTCGGTCTGCAGTGCGTCAAGGACGCGCAGCGTGTCTTCCGGATTCCGGCCGACATTGAGGTTCGTCACATAGACGTGCTGGATGGTGTTGTCCGGGTCGACGATGAAGGTCGCGCGCAGCGGCACGCCTTCCTCGGACCGGATACCCAGCGCGTCGATCAGCGAGCCGGTCGTGTCGGCGAAGTTCCAGATCGGCAGCTTGTCGAGATCCGGATGGTCCCGGCGCCACGCCAGCTTGCAGAACTCATTGTCCGCGGAACCGCCCATGACGACGGCATCGCGGTCTTCGAATTCACCGCCCAGATCGGCGAACGCCTTGATCTCGGTCGGGCAGACGAAGGTGAAATCCTTCGGGTAGAAGAAGATGACCTTCCACTTGCCCTCGAACGAGGTTTCGGTGATCGGCTCGAAGGCCGACTCGCCGTTTTCTTCGTGCTGATTGAACTTCGGCTTGACGCCCGTGACTTCGAAGGACGGCAGTTTTTCGCCAACACCCAGCATGTAATTCTCCTGTTTGGTTCGCAGTTAAACAGGCCGCCGGGGAATTGGGAGCCCGGCCGCCCTTGTTTGATGAGGGGCTTGTCGCGCACTTCGTTCCATCAATCCAATGAATTGTTTTTTGATATGACATAGGTAAACTCGATACCCATGAGCACACTTCTCCCGACCCTGCGCCAATTGTCCTTCCTGCTGGCCCTTGCCGAACACGGCAGCTTCTCGCGCGCCGCCGAGGCCAGCTTCGTGACCCAGCCCACCCTGTCGGCCGGCATCAAGGAATTGGAGGGGATTCTGGGCGTGGTTCTGGTGGAACGCGGCGCACGGGGCGCCACGCTGACCCCTGCGGGCGAGGTGGCCGTCGAGCGCGCGCGCCGGGCTTTGACCGAGGCCGAGGATCTGGTCCAGGCGGCGCGCGCCGCCGGTGAACCGCTGGCGGGTCCCTTCCGGCTCGGTGTGATCCCGACCATCGCGCCCTTCCTCCTGCCCCGTGTCGTTCCCGAATTGCGCCATCGCTTCCGAAAGCTGGAATTGTTCCTGCGCGAGGACCTGACGGGCCGCCTCTATGAGGCGTTGAAGGATCGCCGGATCGACGCGGCGCTCATTGCCCTGCCTTACGAGGAATCAGGCATCGAGACGGTGTCGGTGGGGCCGGACGAGTTTTTCTTTGCCTCCGCGCGCGATCACCGCCTGGCGAACGAATCCTCCGTCACCCTGTCGGACGTGGCCGGTGAAAAACTTCTATTGCTTGATGACGGGCATTGCCTGCGCGACCACGCCGTCAGCGTTTGCGCGGAATCCTCTGCGCGCTCCGATTTCGCGGCGACCAGCCTTCATACGCTGGCCCAGATGGTCCGTTCGGGGCTGGGCGCGACATTGCTTCCACGTCTCGCGGTGGAAGGCGGTCTGACCGAAGGCCTCGACCTCGCCGTCATCCCCTTTGATCCCCCAATCATCGGGCGGGAGATCGGTATTGCCTGGCGCAAGAATTCAGCCCGCGAAGCCGAAGCCCGCATGATCGCCGAGGCGATCGGTGAATTGCTGAAGGGCTGATCGGACGCCGGCCTCGGCATCACTGTGTGGACGGCGCCTGCGGGGCCAGCTCCAGCACGTCCCCGTCCTTGAACCGGTACCGGATCAAGACCGGGCTCGACACGTCCAGTGGAGGGCCGGACGACCCGCCCGACAGCCTCCCGCTACACACATCCATCGCGTGCTTGCCAACTTCATTAGTTCCATTATATTGGAAATATGGAAACGAATGACGCCGTCGCCCGCCTTTCTGCCCTTGCACAGGAGAGCCGAATGGACGTGTTCCGCCTCTTGGTGCGGCACGCCCCGGACGGTCTGACGCCCGGCGAGATGACGGCGCGGCTGAACCTCCCGGCCCCGACCCTCAGCTTTCATCTCGCCCAGCTCAGCCAGGCCGGATTGCTGACGGTACGAAAGGAAGGCCGCAGCCGCCGTTACGCGCCGGACTTCGCGGCGGTGCGCGGTCTGGTCGATTTCCTGATGAAGGATTGTTGCGCCGGGGCATGCACTGCGCTGGCTCTGGAAAAGGAATGCACACGATGAAACGCGTCCACATCCACGCTGGCGTTGCCGACCTCGACAAGGCGATCGCCTATTACTCCGCCCTGTTCGGGTCCGAACCCGTGAAGGTCCGCAGCGACTATGCCAAGTGGGCACCTGAAGATCTGGCGATCAATTTCGCGGTCTCGCTGTCGTCAAGCCACAGCGGCATCAGCCATCTCGGGATCGAGTACGACACCACCGATGATGTGGACGCCGCCGACCAGCGGGTGGCCTCGCTCGGCAAGGTCAGCCACCGCGAGGAAGCGGTCTCGTGCTGCTATGCAAAGTCGGACAAGGCGTGGGTCGAAGACCCGGGCGGAACGGCGTGGGAACTCTTCCACACCCACGGCGAATCCGACGCGCTGGTCTCCAGCGCACGCGTCGAGACGCGGCCCGCCGAATCCAGCCCGTCCGGCGCCTGCTGCGGCTAGGCTCGCCATGTTTCCCGCCGCGCCGCCTTTGCCGCATTCGCAGCAGCGCGGCGGGTAGACCTTCCCGGCTCCGGAGCTATTCTGTGAGCACTGGGAGGGGGATATGACGACAGCGAATTCTGAAGTGCTCGCCGAGCTGTCGGCGGCCTACTACTCTGGAGCCCGGGACGAAGTGGTCGAGCGCATCCGTCTGCGCGATGCCTCCATGACCATCTTCCTGTCCTCGGTATCGATCATTGGGGCGCTTTACGGCGGCCTCGTCGCCTATCTCGACACGACCCCGGCGATCATTCTTTACGGCTCCTACCTGCTCATTCTCGTCTGCGTGCTGGCGAATGCCTCGGCCAGCGTCATCAGCCAGCACCACGTCCTGATCGGCGCGCTGGAGCACTATCTGGTGACCGAGCTCGACCCGCACCTGCGACGGATCGGCGTGACCCTGCCGCAATGGGACTTGTCCGGCTCGGTGATGGGAATGAAGGACTACTCGATCCGCTCGCGTTCCAAGGGGCACCAATTGCTGATCATCCGGATCGCGGTGACCAGCGCGGCCTTCTTCGTCGTCCTGCAGGCGACACTCGGGCCCCATGTCCCCTTCATCGTCGGCTTCTGGACCAGCGATGCCGGCTTCTGGGCCTATTTGTCAGAGCAAAGCGGCCGGTTGCTGGAAATCACCATCTCGGTTCTGGCGACCTTCATCGCCCTGTCTTCCGTGAAGTCAGCGTCGGACGCGATCAATTCCGCGTCGGTGCAGCGCGGCAAGTACATGGACTCGATGAATGCCTATATCGCCTCGCTGGAGCGGACATAGCCGCGATCCTGGTCGATCCAGACCCGAACGCCCTCGCGCTTCTTGCCGTCGAGCATGCGCCGTGAAATCCGTTCGTAATACTGGATGAAATCGGCGACCCAGGCCCGGATTTCCGGCGACAGGTCCTCCACCGCGCAGCCGCGTGTCGTGGCCTCCTGCTGCACCCGCCAGACGCTCACGGCCTCAAAGCCGGGCGCTTCCAGGTGGAGATACGCGTCCACCATGTCCCACAGCCGGGCATAGGGACCGGCCAGCTGCTCCTCCTGCCAGGCGCGCCAGACGCCATCGGGGTCCTTGGCCTCCACCGAATTGATCGGCGCGCCATGTGCCGCGTCCGGCTCCGGCAGGGCCCCGACACACCACCCTTCCATCAAAAGGCGTTGCGGGCGGCCGCGCACCACCTCCCACTGCGAAACGGGCAGGCGGTCGTCGGCCAGCTTGTCGAAGCGCGGTATCGCTGTGCGGCTGGCATCTGTGGCATTCCGCAGCGCGTCGACACATTCCATCATCAACCCGGCATCATGCGTGCCGGGCGCACCGCGCACCGCAAAGCTGGGATGGATGTCGCGCGCCATCGCAGCGCGCTCGGAATTGCCGAGATAGAAATCGTCAATCGACAGGCGCACCGCGCCCTCGCCGCCCGCGCGCGTGATCGCCGTGGTCTTGCCCGACCCCTGCGCCCCGGACAGGGCGTAGAAGGGCACGCCCGCCGGGGCCGGCTGACGCGCCAGCCAGCGCCGGAAGATGTCCGGCGGTTTCAGGCCGCGGGCATCTTCCGGGTTGCTCATTGCTGCGATCCGCCTAGTCGGCGGACCCCTCGGGCGCGTCCTCGTCCATCAGCTTCTGCGTCAGGAAGACGTATAGCATGGCATCACGCCGGGCGAGTTCACGCAGGTTCGCGGCTGCCGAATGGCCCCCTTCGATATTCTCGTAATAGAGGAAGGGATGTCCCGACTCCGACAGGAGGTGCGCGAATTTGCGCGCATGACCGGGGTGCACCCGGTCATCGGCGGTCGAGGTGTAGAGGTAGATTTCCGGATACGTCCCGTCCGCATCGACATTGTGATAGGGCGAGATCGACTGCAGGAAGGCGCCCTCGTCGGGATTGGACGGCGAGCCGTATTCGCCGACCCAGCTGGCCCCGGCCAGAAGCTGGTCGAAGCGCAGCATGTCGAGCAGCGGAACCGCTGAGACCACCGCATTCCACAGGTCCGGACGCTGCGTGTACATCACGCCGGTCAGAAGCCCGCCATTCGACCCGCCATAGACGCCGAGATGGCGCGGGCTGGTCAGGCCGGTATCGATCATGTCCTCGGCCACCGCGATCAAATCGTCATAGATGCGCTGGCGATCCATCATCAGGCCGGCCTGGTGCCAGGCCGGGCCGAACTCGCCGCCGCCGCGGATATTGGCGACCACATAGGCGCCGCCGCGATCCAGCCACAGCCGGCCACGTACACCCGAATAGCTCGGCGTGATCGACACCTGGAAACCGCCATAGGCGTAGAGCAGGGTCGGCGTTGTGCCGTCCATCACCGTATCGGCGCGGCGCACCACGAAGTACGGGATCATCGTGCCGTCAGTGGATTCAGCCTCGTGCTGTTCGACGACGAGACCCTCGGTGTCGAAGCGCTCCGGGGTCGACTTGATCGGGGTCACCGTGTGATCCGCGACATTCACCTGGTAGAGCGAATCCGGCGTCAGGAAGCCTTCGGCGTTGAGGAAGGCGACGTCGTGCGACGCGTCGGTGCCAGTCAGGCCCAGCGTCATGTTCGCCGGCGTGTCGAAATCGGTGCGCGTCCAGCCGTCATCGCCGTGCGCGAACGAGGCAAGCCCGCCCACGACATTGGAATCGATCTGGACCAGCAGGGCCGACGCCGTGGCGCCAACGCCGCCGATGGATTCGCGCGGACCGGCCACGAACACCGTCTCGACATCGGCATTGCCGGTATCGAGCCAGTTCTGGAAATCAAACGACAGGAGCGCGCCTTGCGGGAAGCTCTCGGTACTTCCCTCCAGCGACCAGTCTTCCTCGATGGTGAAGACGAGCTGGCCGTCATAGAGCGCCTGCAGCGAGGATTTCGCCGGCAACGGAAGTTGCACCGGCTCGCCGCCATCCGGCAGCGCCCACCAGGTCGTCTCGTAGAAAGTGTTGGCTTCCGACACCATCATGTGGTGCTCGCCGCCCGTGCCTTCCATGCGGAAGGCCCAGACACCGACATCAGTGGTGTCGCCGCGCATCACTTCGACCGCGTCTTCCAGCGGCGTGCCGCGTTCCCAGCGGCGCACGATGTAGGGATAGCCCGACTCGGTGGACGTTTCGGGATCCGTCGCCAGCATCACGAGCAGCGTGTCGGAATCGATCCAGCTGACCCCGCCCTTGGCCTCGGGCGTGACGAAGCCGTCTTCCACGAAGCTGCGGCTTTCCATGTCGAACTCGCGCCGGATCGCCGCGTCACGGCCACCATCCGACAGCGTGATCATGCAGCGCGCGTAATCGGGTGCGAGGCAGTCCGCGCCGCGCCAGACCCAGTTGATGCCTTCCTCTTCGGACAGGGCATCGAGATCCAGCACCACGTCCCATTCCGGCGAGTCGCTCAGATAGCTGTCGAGCGTCGCGCGGCGCCACAGGCCGTGCGTCTGCTCGGCGTCCTGCCAGAAATTGTAGATGTGTCCGTCGCGGTAGGAGCCGTAGGGAATGCGGTCTTCGCTCTGGTAGATTTCCAGCGCCTCGGCCTGGAATTCCTCGAAGCGAGGATCACCCTGCAGCCGGGCAAATGTGCGTTCATTCTGGCTGCGGGCCCAGTCGAGCGCTTCTTCGCCTTCGACCTCTTCCAGCCAGACGCGCGGATCATTGTCAGGATCGATCGAGACCACATTGCGCTCGGCGGGTGCGTCATTGGTCATGTCACCGGCATCGGCTTCATTCATCGTGTCATCGGCCTCGTCGGCGGTTTCGGTGGATGGATTGCAGGCGGCCAGAAGGGCGGCAGCGGCAACCGACATCGCGATACGGAATGTCATGGCAAACTCCCCAAATGCTCATTTGGACGCAGTGATAGCCCGAAGCCCTCTGGACGCAAAGCCACGCGCGGATTACCGCTGCGTCATGCAAGGCTTTCTGATGAATGGCGCAGGCAATGCCTTTCTTCTTGCCGACACAAGGCCGGAGGGGAAAGACGCGTTCACGCCCGACCGGGTGCGCGCCCTCGCGGTCCGGCACGGACTCGACCAGGTCCTGCTGATTGACGGCACGGCTGACGCGCCGGTCATGCGGGTTCTCAATGCCGATGGCGGCGAGGTCGGAGCCTGCGGCAATGGCGCGCGCTGCGTCGCCTGGCATCTGATGCGCGAAGCGGGGACCGAGGCAGTCACCCTGGCTTCCGCCGGCGGCCCGCTGGTCGCCGAGGCCGCGGGCGACATGCGCGTGCGCGTTGATCTCGGGCTGGCGCGGACCGGCTGGCTAGACATTCCGCTCGCACGCGCAATGGAGACGGTTTCGCTGCCTTTTGACATTGATGCGGGATCGCATCGCCTGACTGCGCCCGGCGCGGTCTCGATGGGCAATCCCCATTGTGTCTTCTTTGTCGAGGATGCGGACGCCATACCCGCCCGCGCCATCGGGCACCGAATGGAGCATGACCCGCTCTTCCCGGAGCGCGCCAATATCGGCTTCGCGCAAGTGATCGCGCCGGACCGGATCCGGCTGCGCGTCTGGGAGCGCGGCGCGGGCCTGACACTGGCCTGCGGCACCGGCGCTGCAGCCGCCGTCGTCGCCGGGCATCGCAAGGGATTGTGCGAACGCGCCGTGACCGTGGTCGCCGATGGCGGCGAGCTGGCCGTGGCCTGGCGCGCGGACGGTCACGTCACGGTCGAAGGTCCGGTCGCGCTGGATGGCGAAATCGCAATCCCGGCCTGACGCCGGTTTCTTGCACAGTGCGCTTCTGAGGAGTAAAGCGCCCCTCCTGACGGACATGAATTGGTCCGCCGCGAAGCCTGCTGAGGCGTTTTGCGCGATTTTCGAGTGATCTTGCTGACATCGGGCTGGCTTTTGGCAGGCATGGCCGGCCTTGCCGCACTCCACGGGGCGGTCGCGCAGTTTTTTTCGGACGGTCAAGCTCCGGCCTTTTACGCCACAGCCGTGATTGGTTTCGTCCCGGGCGTGCTGGCGCTCGCCGCGGGCTGGGGCACGAAACCGGATCTGCATTTCCGGCAGGCTGTGTTGATCACGGTGCTGGCTTGGTTCGGATTGCCCGTCTTCTGCGCCCTGCCCTTCATTCTGGGCAGCTGGCACCTCGGATTTGTCGACGCGCTGTTTGAATCCGTTTCGGGCCTCACGACCACTGGATCCACCGTGGTGATCGGCCTCGATGACAGTCCACCCTCCCTGCTCCTGTGGCGATCCATCCTGCAATGGATCGGCGGGGTCGGGATCATTGCCCTGTCCATCGCGCTCCTGCCCTTCCTCAAGGTTGGCGGCATGCAGTTGTTCAAGATGGAATCCTCCGATCGGACCGGGGAGAAGCTGCTCGCCAGCCCCAACCAGCTCGCGGTCGCCATCGGAGCGATCTATCTCGGCCTGACGATTGCCTGCCTCATCGGTTACCGCGTCACCGGAATGACCGGTTTCGAGGCGCTCTGCCATGCCCTGACGACCGTCTCGACCGGTGGGTATTCGACCTCGGATGCCTCTCTGGGGAATTTTCCGGTGGCAACGCACTGGGTCGCGACCATCTTCATGGCAGCCGGCGCGCTGCCCTTCATGGCCTATGTCCGGCTGGCCCGGAACAATGTCTTCAGACCTGGACGCGGGCTTGGTCAGGTCGGTGGCTTCTTTCTCGTCATCGGGCTGGCTTCTGCGGTCATCTGCACGCTGCGCCTGATCGAGGACCAGAGCCTGCCGGTCGCGATCCGACAGGCCGTGTTCAATGTCACCTCCGTTGTCACCACCACCGGCTACGCGACGGCGGACTATCAACTTTGGGGTTCGTTCGCGATTGCCGCCTTCTTCTTCCTGACCTTCGTCGGAGGGTGTGCCGGCTCGACAGCAGGCGGGTTCAAGATTTTCCGGTTCGAGGTGCTGGCGAAGGCGCTCTGGGAGAATCTCAACCGCACCGCCCAGCCCCACTCGCTGGCGCCGATGCGGATCAACGGCCAGCGCCTGCGAGCCGAGGATGTTGCTTCGGTTGCGCTGTTTTCCGCGGTCTATGTTGCCACCTTCGCGATCGGCGCGCTGGTGCTCGGCGCGACGGGTCTCGACCTGATGACGTCGCTGTCGGGATCCGCGACCGCGCTGGCCAATGTCGGCCCCGGCCTTGGTGCGGTGATCGGCCCTGCGGGCAATTTCTCCGGCCTGCCCCATTCCACAAAGCTTGTGCTCGGAGCGATCATGGTTCTGGGTCGGTTGGAAATCTTCACCGTCCTCGTCTTCTTCGTGCCGCGCTTCCACACGGCTTGACGCCTGCCCCCTGCTCGCCCACTTAGTCCCGCTTCTATGGCCACGCTGATCGACACCACGGCCCCGGGCGCTGCAAAGGCTTCCCCGGCGGGTCCCGACATCCAGACATTCGGCTGCCGCCTGAATGCCTGGGAGAGCGAGATCATGCGCGATCACGCCACCGCTGCGGGTCTGGATGATGCCATCATCATCAACACCTGCGCGGTCACCAACGAGGCCGTGCGCCAGGCCCGTCAGTCGATCCGGCGCGCCCGCCGTGACAATCCGGATGCAGCGATCGTGGTGACGGGCTGCGCCGCGCAGATCGAGCCGGAACGCTTCGCGGCGATGCCCGAAGTCACCCGCGTCATCGGCAACATGGAAAAAATGAAGGCCGAGACGTGGGAGGCGGTCGCCCGGGGTGATGCGGCCCGCACCCTGGTGAACGACATCATGAGCGTGCGCGAGACGGCCGGCCATCTGGTCGATGGCCTCGACGGGCGCACGAGGGCCTATGTGCAGGTCCAGACCGGCTGCGACCACCGCTGCACCTTCTGCATCATCCCCTATGGCCGCGGCAATTCGCGCTCCGTCCCGGCATCCGAGATCACCGACCAGATCCGCCGCCTGGTCGAAACCGGCCACCAGGAAGTGGTGCTGACAGGCGTCGACCTGACCAGCTGGGGCGCGGACCTCGACGGCGAACCGAAGCTCGGACGTCTCGTGCAGGCGATCCTGCGTGACGTGCCCGGCCTGCCGCGCCTGCGCCTGTCGTCCATCGATGCCATCGAGATCGACCCGGAATTGTTCGACGCGGTAACCGGCGACACCCGGATCGCGCCGCACCTGCACCTGTCGTTGCAGGCCGGCGACAACATGATCCTGAAGCGGATGAAGCGTCGTCATTCGCGCGACGAGGCGATCGCGCTGTGCCGGTCGCTGAAGGCCGCACGCCCGGAGATCGCCTTCGGCGCAGACTTGATTGCCGGCTTCCCGACCGAAACTGAAGAGATGTTCGAAAACTCGCTGAAGCTCGTCGACGAATGTGACCTCGCCTATCTGCACGTCTTTCCCTACAGCCCGCGCCCCGGCACGCCGGCGGCCCGGATGCCGTGGAGCGGCGGCGGGGTCGCCAGGGAACGCGCCGCCCGGCTGCGCGCGAAGGGTGATGAGGCGTTGGCGCGCCACCTGTCGGCCATGGTCGGCAAGGTTGAAGCCGCGCTGGTCGAACGGCCGGGCTTCGCCCGCGCGCCGAACTTCGCCGCCATCCGGTTCGACGAAGCCTCGCCTGCCCGTCCCGGCGCCATCATCGATTTGCGCATCACCGGCCATGACGGCCAGGAACTGACCGGGGAGATCGCCGCGTGAGCGAGAGGGACGAGAAGAAACCGGGCTTTTTCTCCCGGCTGACCTCCGGCCTGCGCCGGTCCTCGGAAAAGCTCACCGAAGGCGTCAGTGCGGTTTTCACCAAGCGCAAGCTCGACGCCGCCGCGATCGAGGAGCTCGAAGACCTGCTGATCGCCGCCGATCTGGGTCCGGCTGCCGCGATGCGTGTGACCGACCGTCTTGCGAAGGACCGCTTCGACAAGGACGTCACCGACGAGGAAGTCCGCGACGCCCTGTCAGCCACGATCGAGGAGACGCTGAAACCGCTCGAGGCTCCGCTCGATTTCACCACGGGTCCGAGGCCCGAAGTCGTCCTCTTCGTCGGCGTCAACGGTTCCGGCAAGACGACGACGCTTGGAAAGATCGCCGCAAAGCTTACCCGGCAGGGCAGGAAAATCCTTCTGGTCGCCGGTGACACCTTCCGCGCCGCAGCCGTGGAACAGGTCAGCGTCTGGGGTGAGCGGGCCGGTGCTCCGGTGGAAAAGCGCGACATCGGCGCCGATGCAGCCGGTCTCGCCTATGACGCGGTCGCGCGCGCGCAACGCGAAAACATGGACGTGGTCCTGATCGACACGGCAGGGCGCCTCCAGACCAAGACCGCCCTGATGGACGAGCTGAAGAAGATCGTCCGCGTCATCCGCAAGCTCGACGAGACCGCGCCGCACCGGGTCATTCTCGTCCTCGACGGTACGGTCGGCGGGAATGCCGTGTCGCAGGCCGAGGCCTTCCTCGAGGCATCCGACGTGACCGGTCTGGTGATGACCAAGCTCGACGGCACTGCCAAGGGCGGCGCGCTGGTCCAGGTCTCCGACAAGTTCAGACTGCCGATCCACGCCATCGGGATCGGCGAAGGCATCGACGATCTCGAACCCTTCGATGCGCGCGCCTTCGCCCGCGCGCTGTCGGGCAAGGACGCCTGACCTTGGCCGGCGCGCTTCGATACCGGCGCGCCCGGTGACCGACATTCCGCTTCTTGCCTTTCTGGCCATCCTCGGGTCAGCGCTCGCCCATTCGGGCATGGCGCTGTTCACCAAGAAAGCGGCGGACACGCTCGTGTTTCGCGGCCTGTCGCTTTCGCTCTCGGCCCTCTGGCTCAGCCCGGTCCTGGTCCTGATGCCCTTTCCCGAGTGGGAGGTCTGGCGCTTCCTTCTAATGGGCGCGGCCATTATCTGGGTGTTCAACCTCCTGATGATCGCCGCCTTCCAGCGCGGCGAGATGAACCTCGTCTACCCGGTGATGCGGGGCGCTTCGCCCACCCTCACCGGACTGGCGGCCTGGGCCGTTCTGGGCGAACCGCTCTCGCCCCTCGCCATGCTGGGCCTGGCCATCGCGTCGGGCGCCATCATTGCCTTTGCCTGGCCCGACAAGCGCGCCGCGCCAAAGGCCGCCGCGCTCGCCTTCGCCCTGTCGGCCTCGGTGATGACGGCGGCCTATTCCGTAAACGACGCATCAGGTGTGCGGGCTGCCGGATCGGCCTTGCACTATGTCGCGTGGTTCTTCGCACTCAGCGCCCCGCTGATCGTGCTGACCGCCTGGGTCCGGCGCGGTCGGCGGACGCTGGCGCTGGCGCGCGGAGAGCTGAAGGGAGCCTTTCTCTCCTCCTTCTTCAACATCGCCACCTACGGGCTCGCGCTTTATGCCTATGCCCATGCGCCGGTCGCGCCGATGGCGGCGATGCGCGAGACCTCTGTGGTCTTCGGCGCGATCCTCGCAGCCCTGGTCCTGAAGGAAAGTTTCGGCCTGCGGCGCACCTTGCTGGCAATCCTTTTGGCCGCGGGCCTCGTATTGCTACAGATTGGATGAGTCGAATCCGCGAATCGGAGACTGCATGAGCGAGATGAAGAAGACGGCAGACCAGGGCGCACGCCTGATCACGGACGTGGGTCCGGTGGCGGTGTTCATCCTGACCTATTTCCTTGGCCGCCGCTTCGTCGGTGACGACGCGATCTTCTGGGCCACGGGCCTGTTCATCGTCGCCATGCTGGCCGCGCTCTTCTATGCCCGGACGCAGCAGAAGCGCTGGCCGCCCATGCTGCTCGCCTCGGCGGTGATCGTCACCATCATGGGCGGGCTGGGTATTTTCCTGAACGACCCGGTCTTCATCTATGTGAAGCCGACCATCGTGAACCTCTTCCTGTCCTACCTGGTCCTGATCGGCTTCGCCTTCGGCGTGAATATCTGGAAATTCTTCTTCAAGGAGATTTTCGACCTCCCCGATCGGGCCTGGACCATCCTCGCCATCCGCTGGGCGCTCTTCTTCCAGTTCCTCGCCCTGCTCAACGAGGTGCTGTGGCGTCATATCGGCGATGGCGACGTTCCCGAAGGCGCGCGCTGGTTTGCTGACTTCACCATCACCGAAGGCCTGTGGGTAAACTTCAAGCTGGTCGTGATGGGTCTCAGCCTCGTCTTCGCACTCGCCAACCTGCCTCTGGTCCTGAAGCATCAGCGCCCGGATGACACCGGGGACTCAGACTGAATTGCGAGACCGTCCGTTCCCGGATCAATGTCATTGAACTGAGATGCAGCGCCGCTAGAGTGCCGCGCGCGACACACAACGGAGCTGTGCTCATGGGCAAGACAGACGCTTTCGATCTCGCCGCTTCTCCGGGTCATCTGCTCCACCGCGCCCAGCAATTTGCCGCCGAGCATTTCGCCAAGGCGATGCCGGAAGGCATCAAGCTGACCCAGCGCCAGTTTGCCGTGTTGGCGGCAACGGCGGCCCAGGAAGGCCTGACCCAGACCGAGCTCGTCCGCGCGACTGGTATTGACCGCTCCACTCTCGCTGAACTCGTCGCGCGGATGGTGACGCGCAAGCAATTGCGCCGCGAGCGCGTCCCCGGGGATGCGCGCGCCAATGCCATTCACCTGACCGATGAGGGCCGGTCGACCTACGAGACCGCCCTGGCCTGCGCCCGGGCGGCCGACGCCGCCATCCTCGACTCCCTGCCCAAGAACAAGCGGTCCAGCTTTCTTGAAACGCTGCGCCGGATCGCCATGACGATCGAGGAAGCCGAAGCCAAGCTGAAGGCGGACGCCAAGAAGGAAAAGGCCGACGCCAAGAAGGCCGCCAAGAAGGCGGCGAAAAAGGCGGCCAAGAAAGCCAAAAAGAAGAAAAAGAAGACGGCCAAGGCCTAGCGGCGCCGCGCGGCCGCCAGCGTCTACCGGTTCACGTCCATCCAGACCGGCCAGATATCGCGCGCAATCGCGTCCGGCGTCAGCGGGCCGGTATAGCGCGCCCGGATAATTCCGTCCGCATCGACGACAAATGTCTCGGGCGCGCCGGTCGCGCCCAGCGCGATGACAAGTTCCCCGCGCGGATCGAGCACCACGCCCGCAAACGGATTACCCAGCTCGGCCAGGAAGCCCGACGCATTCTCGGGTGAGTCCCGCCAGGCGATGCCGTAGATCGGCACCCCTTCATCGGCCAGGCGTTGCAGCATTGGGTGCTCGGCGCGGCAGGGCGGGCACCAGCTGCCCCAGATATTGATCAGGTAGGGGCCCTCTATACTGCCCGGATCGAAGCCCGGCTGGCCGGCCAGTGCTTCGAGCGTGACCGTCGGCACGGCCTCACCGACCAGCGGGTCATCGGCCGCGCGTTCAGGCCCCAGCAGCAGGGCCGCGAACACGCCGATCAGGACCACGACCAGCGCGGCAGGCAGAAGGCGCGTCCAGTTCATGGCTGGCGCGCCGCTTCTTCACGGGCCAGACGCGCCTCGACGGCCTTGCGCTCGGCGAGCACCCAGACGACCAGCCCGCCTGCGCCCAGCGCAGCGAGCGCATAGCTGCTCCACACGAAGGCCGGGTGGCTGAAGGCAAAAAGCTCGCTCATGCTGCCGACTCCCTTGCCAGCCGCAGGGCGCGGGCGCGCCGGTCCATGATGACACTCCGCATGCGGAACATGACGATCCAGGCCGCAAAACTGGTGAAGCCGAGCGCCATCACCAGCAGCGGTGTGAGCTGCGACGGGTCGATGCTGGGCCCGTCCGCGCGGAGCACGCTGGCGCCCTGGTGAAGGCTCGCCCACCACTCGACCGAGAATTTAACGATCGGGACATTCAGCGTCCCGGCCATCGCCAGGATCGCCGCAAGGCGCGCTGCCAGGCGCTCGTCCTCGATGGCCCCGCGCAGCGCCATATACCCCAGGAAAAGCAGGAACTGGATCAGCATCGAGGTCAGCCGCGCATCCCAGATCCACCACGTCCCCCAGGTCGGCTTTCCCCAGATCGCCCCGGTGACCAGGCAGAGTGCGGCGAATACCGCGCCCACCGGTGCAATCGACGCCGCGGCAACGTCCGCCAGATTGTGACGCCAGATGAAATAGACCGCACTGGAAATGCCCATCGCGAGATAGAGCGACAGCCCCAGCCATGCTGCGGGTACATGCACATACATGATGCGGATGGTGTCGCCCTGCTGGTAATCCGCCGGCGAAGCGATCAGCGACAGGTAAAGCCCGGCGCAGAGCAGGACCGCCGCCAGCGCGCCCGAAACCGGGATGGCCACGCGGGCGAAAGCGTCGAACCGCTTGGGATTGGCAAGATAGCTGATCACGATCCAGCGATTACGGCCTCACGGCGCGCGCGGCAAGCGGCGCGGTGTCGCGGACAGGGATGTCAGGGCTGCAATTCTTCGTCCGTGACATTCAGCTCGCCGGCGAACACGCCCTCCCATTCGGTCGCCAGATAGGGCGCGAAAACCGACTGCGCCACCGGAATGCGATAGCTGCCCTCGGCATACGGCCCCACCGCATACGGATCGAAGTGAAAGATCAGCCCGCCCGACTGATCGCCGCGAGTGGAGGGGGCAAGGGTGAAGACGCCAAGGCTTTCAGCCGACGGTGTCAGAGCGCCGGTCCACATTGTCTGGTCGGCTTCATCGAAGGACTCGCCGAGGCGGCGGCGCTTCTGTGCGACAAGACCGGTATTGACCGCGTCCAGCAGCGCCAGCATGGCGGGCGAGCCGTCTGCGCCGTCGGTGAACAACTCCGGCAGGGTCACGACATGCTGGCTGGGTACATCCCACAATATGCTGCCCGAGCCGTGATTGGGATGCGCACCGCCGGTGTATTCGTACCAGGACTGCAGGACGCTGACGCGGGTCTCGTCGCTCCAGACGATTTCCCATGTCCAGCCGATATCATAGGGCCGCCACTCCCAGTCCGCGCCCGCTTCCTGCCAGTTGGCATGATCCTCTTCGGCGGTGCGGGCCATCTCGGCCATCGCTGCCTCGCTCATCACGCGGACATGTTCGTAGAGCCCCGGATATTGCGACAGGCCGTCGTCGAACACCGTCTCATAGCTGTAGACGCCGGTATCCGCAGACAGCGTCTCGACCTGCACCGGTCCGCGTCGCGGCGAGCGCTCATACGTGTCCGGCGAGGGTGCGACCGTCTGGGCCGTGTCGGCGGACTGGACCGCGCCGTCCGCGCCGGTGTCCGGCGAACAGGCGGCCAGGATGCAGGCAAGCGGAAACAGGATGCGGCGTGACATGAGAAGCCCCCTTCGGTCTCGCGGCGGCGATTCTACGCCGAATCGGAAGGAAAATCACGAGGCTTCGCTACTCGCTTCGCGCGCGCAGCACAGCCCCGATCGCGAACGGCGCCAGCGCCGAAATGCCAAGGCTCAGCGCCGCCGCGATCATGGCGCTGGCCAGCGCGCGGTCGTCGCCTTCGAAGGCTGCGCGTCCGGAGGCAGCGGCGAACACCAGGATCGGAATCATCAAGGGGGCCGCGATCAGCGCCACCAGGATTCCGGCGCGTTTCACCCCGGCGGCCAGTGCGCCAGCGAGACCCGCGATGAAGCTCAGCCCCGGCAGGGACACGGCCAGCGCCGCTCCGAGCATCAGGGCCGCCGGCACCGGCAATCCATAGGCGACACCGCCCAGCACACCGATCACAGGCAGCGGCCATAGCGTCGCCAGTCCGGCCGCCAGCGTCTTGACCGCCGCGATCACGCTGACATCGAGCCCCGAGACCAGATAGACATCGAGCGTGCCGTCGGCGAGGTCATCGCCGAAGACGCGCTCCGCCCCCTGCAACACCGCCAGCAGCGCGGCAAAGGCGATCACGCCTGGCCCGGCCGCCGCCAGCACCGGCCCGCCCGGCCCGATCGCCAGCGGCGCAAGCGTCAGCGCTGCCAGAAAGAAGGCAGCGGGCCCGGCCGGTCCGCCGCCACCGGCGAAAGCCAGCCGTACTTCCCGCGCGAACAGGGCACGAACCGTCCTCATGCGCCGATCTCCGTGATCTGCGCGTCCGGCCAGTCGAGTACCTGGTGCGTCGCGGCAATGACGATGCCGCCCTTGGCGCGGTGCCCGCGCACGGCCCCGGCCAGCAGGTCTCGCCCTGCCGTGTCGAGCGGCCCGGCCGGTTCGTCGAGCAACCAGACCGGACGGCCGCTCAAGAGGATGCGCGCAATAGCCACCCGCCGTCCCTGCCCGCGCGACAGCCGTCCGCACGGACGTTCGTCCAGCCGGTCGATTGCCAGCGCATTCAGGGCTGCATCGACCTCATGCAGGGCTGTTTCGTGCAATCGGGCGGCAAAGGTCAGCGCCTCGCGCACGGTCTCGGAAGGCTTCAGGCCATCGGCATGCCCGAGCCAGGCGCAATGCATCGCGGCCGCGCGCCGCGACGCCTCTCCGTTCAGCGTCACCGTCCCCATATCCGGTTGCAGCAAACCGCCAAGCGCCCGCAGGAGAGTGGTTTTTCCCGCACCGTTGCGCCCGGTCAGCAATATTGCGTCCCCCGGCGAAGCGGACAGGGACAGGCCCGAAACGACGCTCCGGCCGCCGCGTGACAGGGTCACGGCTTCGGCCCGCAAATGGGTGGAAAATGGCGTCAGGTCCGTCATCGCGACGGGTTTCGCCGCTCGCGACGGGCCGGTCAAGCGAACCGATTGCGGTATCGACCGACCGGATGCATTGCCCCTTGCGCGCTTGGGGTCTAAAACCCGCCCGATTCCATGCGGCGAACCGGCCCGCATGACATTCCATTCCAAAGGGAAGGAAACCGATCCAGATGGCATCTCTCGACAGCTTCAAATGCCGCCGCACCCTCGACGTCGACGGCAAGGCCTATGTCTATTTTGACCTCAAGGTCGCCGAGCAGAACGGGCTGAAGGGCGTGTCGCGCCTGCCCGCCTCGCTCAAGGTGCTGCTCGAGAATCTCCTGCGCCACGAAGACGGCAAGACCGTGCTGCGCGAGGACATCGAGGCGATGGTCACCTGGCTGACCGACAAGACCTCGAACCACGAGATTGCCTACCGTCCGGCGCGCGTGCTGATGCAGGATTTCACCGGCGTTCCCGCCGTCGTCGACCTCGCAGCGATGCGCGACGCGGCCAAGAATCTCGGCGGCGATCCCAACATGATCAACCCGCTGGTCCCGGTGGACCTGGTGATCGACCACTCGCTGATGGTTGACGTCTTCGGCACGGACGGCGCCTTCAAGACCAATGTCGAACGCGAATACGAGCGCAATCTGGAGCGCTACAAATTCCTCAAATGGGGCGCCAAGGCGTTCCGGAATTTCCGCGTCGTCCCGCCCGGCACCGGCATCTGCCACCAGGTCAATCTGGAATACTTGTCCCAGACGGTCTGGACCAAGGAAGAAGACGGCGAGACCATCGCCTATCCCGACACGCTCGTCGGCACGGACAGCCACACCACCATGGTCAATGGCCTGTCCGTCCTGGGCTGGGGCGTGGGCGGCATCGAGGCCGAGGCGGCCATGCTGGGCCAGCCCGTCTCCATGCTGATCCCGGAAGTCATCGGCTTCAAGCTGACCGGCAGCCTGCCGGAGGGCGCGACGGCAACCGACCTCGTCCTCACCGTCACCCAGATGCTGCGCAAGCGCGGCGTCGTCGGCAAATTCGTTGAATTCTTCGGCGACGGCCTCGATCACCTGTCGCTGGCCGACGAGGCGACGATTGCCAACATGGCCCCCGAATACGGCGCCACCTGCGGCTTTTTCCCGATTGATGCCGAGACGCTGGCCTATCTCAAGGCGACCGGCCGTGAACCCGACCGCGTCAAGCTGGTCGAAGCCTATGCCAAGGCCCAGGGCATGTACCGCCCGGATTACGAGGCCGATCCGGTCTTCACCGACACGCTCGAACTCGACATGTCCGAGGTGGTTCCGTCCATCGCCGGCCCGAAGCGCCCGCAGGACCGCGTGCCACTGACCCTGGCGTCGGACGCCTTCGCCGGTCAGCTCGACAGCGAATTCAACAAGATGGCCGACTCGCACAAGCGCGTGGCGATCGAGGGCGAGGAGTATTCGATCGGCCATGGCGATGTCGTCATTGCCGCCATCACCTCCTGCACCAACACATCCAACCCGTCCGTGATGCTCGGTGCCGGCCTCCTGGCCCGCAACGCGATCCAGCGCGGCCTGAAGGTGAAACCCTGGGTGAAGACCTCGCTCGCCCCGGGCTCGCAGGTCGTGACCGATTATCTCGCCCGCGCCGGACTGCAGGACGATCTCGATACGCTCGGTTTCAACCTTGTCGGTTACGGCTGCACGACCTGCATCGGCAATTCCGGCCCGCTGCCGGAGAAGATTTCCAAGGCCGTCCAGTCCGGTGACCTCGTCGCCTGCTCGGTCCTGTCGGGCAACCGCAACTTTGAAGGCCGGGTGAATCCGGATGTGCGCGCGAACTATCTCGCCTCGCCGCCGCTGGTCGTCGCCTATGCGCTCGCCGGGTCGATGAATGTCGATCTCTACAATGACCCGATCGGCTATGACGACGAGAACGAGCCGGTCTTCCTCGCCGAGATCTGGCCGTCCAGTGCCGAGATCGCCGAAGCGGTTCGTACGGCTGTCACCCCGGAAATGTTCGCGTCGCGCTATGGCGACGTGTTCAAGGGCGACGAGATGTGGGCGAATATCGAGGTTGAAGGCGGGCTGACCTATTCCTGGGACTCGACCTCCACCTATGTTCAGAACCCGCCCTATTTCGAAGGCATGACGATGGACCCGGTCGCGCCCGGCGACATTTCGGGTGCGCGCATATTGGGCCTGTTCGCCGACTCCATCACCACCGACCACATTTCACCGGCCGGTTCGATCAAGGCGTCGAGCCCCGCTGGCACCTATCTGCAGGAACACCAGGTCGCCCCGCGCGACTTCAATTCCTACGGATCGCGCCGCGGCAACCACGAAGTGATGATGCGCGGAACCTTCGCCAACATCCGCATCAAGAACCAGATGCTCGACGGCGTTGAAGGCGGTTTCACCCGGAAATTCCCGTCCGGCGAGCAGATGGCCATCTATGACGCGGCCATGGCCTACCAGACCGAAGGCACGCCGCTGGTCGTCGTCGCAGGCAAGGAATACGGAACCGGCTCGTCGCGCGACTGGGCGGCCAAGGGCACGCTGCTCCTGGGTGTCCGCGCCGTGATCGCGGAAAGCTTCGAGCGCATCCACCGCTCGAACCTGATCGGCATGGGCGTCCTGCCGTTGCAGTTCGAGGGCGGCGCAACCCGCGAAAGCCTCGGCATCACCGGCGACGAGCATGTCAGCGTCGACGGCATCGAATCCCTGGTCCCGCGCCAGAAGCTGAACGTGACCATCACCTTTGCCGATGGTTCGACCAAGACCGCCGAGGCGCGGGTACGCATCGATACCGAGAACGAGCTGGAATACTACCGCTCGGGCGGCATCCTGCATTACGTCCTCAGGAACCTTGTGTCGCAATAGGCCTTCGGGGCACACTCCCCTCGCGGACAGCTCACGCTCAATTGATTGGCTGACCGCGAGGGGAGCGCCTATCTGGCATAGATGATGTCGTGGATTTCGGCTCTCGTATGGGTGGTCCTTGCGTCCACCGGTCCGGCCCATGAGCCGGAAACGCCGCCCGCGCGTCCGGTGCTGGTCGAGCTGTTCACCAGTCAGGGCTGCCCGCTCTGTCCGGCGGCCAACCTCTATCTCGGCGAACTTGATGAGCGCGACGATGTGATCGCGCTCGGCTTCGGTGTCGACTACTGGGACATCTATGGCTGGCGGGACACCTACGCCCAGCCTGCCTTCACCGAGCGACAGCGCACCTACAAGAACCGTCTCAACGTCCCGCGCGTCTACACGCCCCAATTCGTGATCGACGGGGCAGCCGAGGCCGAGGGCCAGCAGACCGATGCCATCCTGTCGGCCTTGCAGCGCCGCCGCATGGCGATGATGGCAGGTGTCCACGTCACCACGCAGGCGACCGGCAATGGCAATCACACGATTGAAGTGTCCGGCACGCCGCCATCAGCCTCCGAGGTCTGGCTCGCCGTGTTTGAACCCGGCTGGCACACCGTCGCGGTCGGTGCGGGCGAGAATGCCGGTCTCGACATGCAGCTCTACAACCCGGTCCGCGCCCTCATCCCGCTCGGCCACTGGGCCGGCGGCGCAGCCGAATACGGCGCCGCCCTGCCCGCCGGCACATCAGCCGTGGTGATCGTTCAGGGCGCGCAAGGCGGCCCGGTCTTCGGCCTGGGCGAGTTTGAACGGTTCGCAGAGTAAAACACCAGAGTCTGTCCCGGCCTAGTGCCGGGACCTACCGTCATTGCGAGCTTGGTGCGTCGGTTGAAATCGGCCGCGTCAGATAGGGGGAGATGTCCGCGTCGATCTCGAACCACAGGTCCTTCCAGCCCGGATTGCCCTGTTCGATCAGATTGAACTTCCACTCCCGGCGATAGCGTTTCAGCTGCTTCTCGCGGGCGTAAGCGGATTCAAGCGACCCTGTCGTTTCGAAATAGACGAGCTGGTTGATCCGGTAGCGCTTGGTGTGGCCATCCACCACGCCTTCCCGGTGTTCCCAGACCCGTTTCACCAGATTGACCGTTCGGCCGACATAGAGCGCGCCGCGCGGGCGACTGGCGAGGATGTAGACATGGAATTGCCGATCCATGCCTTACTTTCACCCTCCGGTAGGTCCCGGCACAAGGCCGGGACGGAGTATATCGTTATCGACGAGTCCGATCGTCCCGGATTTATTCCGGGACCTACCCTTTGGGTGGTCGTTTTTGTGCTCGATCTGCGGAAGGCAATGGGAGAATCCGAACCGGCTGACGGCTAGCCCTTCACCCGCCAGGGCGGGTTCACGCGGTTTTCGCCCGCGAAATAAAGCTTCCAGACATGCCCGTCGGGATCGCGAAAGCGCGCCTCGCGCCACAGCCAGCTTTCGTCTGCGGGGTCGGTCTCGAACGCCACACCGGCCGCATTCAGCCGTTTGAAATCGGCGTCCATGTCACCGTTTTCCAGGTAGAGCACCGCGCCGGTGGCGATCTCGCCGTCCTCGGCATGGATCGAAAACGTCGTGTCACCCTCGGGCGCGAGGAAGCGGCAATAATGCGCGCTGTCGACCAGGAGGCGGAAGCCGAGCGTGAGATAGAACGCCTTTGACCGCGCGATGTCGCGGACCGGCAGCGTGATCTGGTTGAGGCGCATGGCTCAGCCCCCGGTGCGCACCGCGATGTCCGACAGGGGCCGGATCATCCGGTCCTCGGTCAGGTCACTGATCTGGAAGGCGCGCAGATCCACCTGTTCGTTGATCGCGAGCGCATCGCCCATCGCGTCATCGGTCAGGGCAATCGCCCGGATGACCGCCCAGCGGGCATTGTCCACCTCGTGGATCTCGACCTCGAGGCGCAGGCCGGAGAACGTCTCGGTCTCGTAGCGCGCAATCGGTCGCTCCTCGAACCGCGCAGCGCGGACATCGCGGAACCGCACCCGGCCCAGCACGGTCGCCGTGCCATTGCCTGCGCCCGGAGACACCAGCCGCCAGCCGGTCGGCGCGCGCAGCACGAAGTTGCGTTCGCTGATGCCGGGGCGCTCAAGGAAATAGGGCGGACCCGATTCCGGCACCACATAGGCGCGGGCAATCGTTTCCGGACCGAGTGCGAGAAAGTCGAGATTGAGCCAATCCTGCAATGCCGCCATCGCCGGCAGCACGCCGTTCGCAGCCCAGCTTTGATCGTCGTGCGGCAAGCGGACATAGGTGCCGCGCTCGCCCCAGCGATTGCCGATGATGACATCGCCCAGCAGGGCACCGTCGAAATCGCGCAGCACGATCCGCGTCCCGTCGCCGCCATTCTCCGGATCGCCGAGCCCCAGCAGGCCGTGACGAGACACGACGCTGGTCCGCGCGCTGTCATACTCCAGCGCCGCGAGGCGTGCGATCAGGCGCGTGGCGAGATCGGCGTCGGCGGGATAGCTGCCCCGCCCCAGAAGCGCCCAGCTGCGTTCGCCATCTTCCTGCAGGACGAAGCGGTCCTGCTTGGTCGTGATCTCGATTGTGTAGACATCGCCCGGATCGTCCGCGAGCCGCGGCAGGACCGGTCCGGAGCGTTCGGGCAGAGTGTCGTCGCCCTTTCCGACCCACAGGCCCGACAATCCGATGGAAAACAGGATGGCCGCCACACCTGCCAGGATCACGGCTTCGAGCCGGCGGCGCTGTTCAGGAGAGCGCGTCATGGCCGCGGCCTCCAGCGGCGCCATCCGGTCAGTCCGATCCCGAGGATCAGGATGGCGAGCGGCGGGAACCACAGCGTCCAGAAACGCAGCGCCGAATCGAGGGCATCGATGTCATGACGGAAATCGCGTTCGACCTCGCGCAGGCGCTGTTCGGCCGAGGCGATATTGTCACGCAGCCGGTTGACCTCATCGAGGCGTTCCTCGGGATTGAGATCGGCCGTTTCCGCGGTCACTGAAGGGTTTTCCAGCTCGGCCAACCGGGCCCGGGCCTGCTCGATACCGGTCTGCAGGGCCGCTTGCTCGGCGGTATAGCGCGCCTCGGCGCGCGCCCGCAGGTCATCGACCCGTGTCATCGGCCGGGCCGAGGACGGGGACGCCCGCAGACCGACCAGCGACCGGTTGCCGAGCGCCATGTCGATCAGGTTCAACGCGAACGACATGTTGTCCGCGACCACGCTTTCGCCGAACTGCGCATCGCGCGTCAGGAAGAAGCTGTCTCCCATCCAGTCCACGTCGGCGACGACCACGACATCGGTGTCCTGTGCCGCGCGGGCGATGTGGCTCTCCGCGAGGAATCGAGGCCCCGCATTGGTGGGAGGGCCATTCGGGAATGCCGAGGGCAGCGGTCCGGTCACCCGTGCGGCGATGACCTGCCGGCTGCCGGTATCGGGATAAAGCTCGGCGAGGCGGTCCGGCGATGGATTGGTGGCCGCAATCCCGGCCTCCAGCGTCGCGCCGGCATCGCTGGTCGTGACCAGCGCTTCGGCGGTCAGGCCCTCGCGCGCCTCGAGGCGCAGGACACCGGGCGAACCCAGATTGATGCCGCGCGAGAAGCCGGCCATTGTCAGGTCCCGGTCGGAGAATTGTTCGCGTCCCGGCGCAAACCACAAGGGATAGGACCGCACCCGGCTGCGGCCGCCTTCATTGACCTGCACCGGCAGGGCCAGCGTGCGGTCCATCGCCGCCATCTCGGGGTCGTACCCAACCCCCCAGGCCTGTGTCAGCGGGGCAAGGTCGGAGGCGCGGCGCGCATTGACCGGCGGCAATCCGTCCGCGCCCGGCGCCAGCGCGATATGGGCCATCGGATCAAGCGCCACGACAAGGCGCCCGCCCGCCATCGCGAACTGGTCGATGGCGTATAGCTGGGCGTCGGTCAGTTGGGGCGGGTGGACGATCAGCAACGCATCGGCGCGCGGCAATTCCAGGAAGCCGCGCTCAATCCATTCGATCTGATAATTGGCATCCAGCTGAGAGACGATGCGGCTGGGAAGGCGGGCTGGCGCGTCCGGCGCCAGGGGCAGGCCGGTCAGGATCGCCAGCACCGGCGTCTCGGTCCGCGTCAGATTGCCCAGCATCGCGGTCAGCTCGTATTCCAGCAGCGCCTCGCGCTCCGGTGCGAAATAGGCAATCGCCAGCCGCCGGTCGACGCTGTCCTCGGCAACCAGTCCAAAGAACAGGCGCTGCCCCTCGCCGATCGGAGCAGGCGTCAGCCCGGCAGCGATCGCGGCGTCCTCGTCCTCGGAAAAGGGTTCGGGATCAATCTCTGTCAGCTCGATCCGGCCATCAGCCGCGCTTTCATAGCTTTCCAGGAGTTCGCGCACCCGCGCGCCATAGGCCCGCACTGCCGGATAATCCGCCGCTGCCCGCCGCGAATAATAAAAGGTCCAGCGGACCGGTTCGGCCATCTCCTCAATGGTCTCGAGCGAGCCGTCGGACAGCCGGTAAAGCCCGGCTTCGGTGGCATCGACCCGGACATGCGAAAGGAAATTGGCCGCAATCAGATTGACGGCGGCGACCAGCACGCCAAGCGCGGCCAGCATCGCGGCGAGATGCCATTTGCGGCTCATCGCCCGCCCTCCCGCGTGGACCCGGCAATCAGTCCGGCCGCGGTCACACCGCCGGCGATCAGGCTGAGGAAATAGACAAGGTCGGGCAGGCGCGCGACGCCGTTCTGGAAGGCACCGTATCGATCAAGCGCGCTCATGTGGGCGATCGCTTCGACGCCCCAGGCCGGCATGGATGAGGACAGCGCGCCGGTGACGAAGGGAAGGCCGGCCATGGTCAGCAGGAAGGCTGTCAGAACGCCCAGCACGAAGGCGACGACCTGGTTGGGGGTGATGGCGGACAGCGCCTGTCCCAGGGCCAGGTGCGCTCCGGCAAGGAGCAGGGCACCGAGATAGGCAATCGCGATGGCAGCATTGTCGGGCGAGCCCAGCCAGTTGACCGCGATCCACATCGGGAAGGTCATCACCAGGGCGAGCCCCGCGACCGCCCAGGCCGCCAGGAATTTCCCGAGCGCAGCCGCCCACAGCGGCATCGGCAGGCTCAACAGGGTCTCGATCGTCCCGAGTTCGCGTTCCTCGGCCCAGGCGCGCATGGCCAGCGCCGGCATCAGGATCATCAGGAGCCAGGGCAGATAGGCAAAGAGCGGGGCCAGATCGGCGCGGTTGGTGTCGAAGAACCGCCCGACATTGAAAGCAAAGGCCGGGGCGGCAAACGCGAAAGCCGACAGGAACACCCACGCCAGCGGCGTCGTGAAATAGGCCGCAAGCTCGCGGCGTATGACGGCCTGCATGCCCGGCCACCCGGACGGAACGAAACGGCTGTCTGCACTCATGCGGCCGACTCCCGGCCGGGATCGGCGCGCAGCGTCGTCAGCTGACGGAAAGCGTCGTCCAGACGGCCGCTGCTCGCCCGGCCTGCCAGCTCGTCCGGTGTGGCGTCGGCAAGGATACGGCCCTCGTCAATGATGATGGCGCGGCTGCACACGGCCGGCACTTCCTCGAGAATATGGGTCGAGATCACGATCGCCTTATCGGCGCTCATCGCCCGGATCAGCGCCCGCACCTCGTCCTTCTGGTTGGGATCGAGGCCGTCGGTCGGCTCGTCGAGGATCAGGACAGGCGGGTCATGCGCAATCGCGGCCGCCAGCGCCGTGCGCCGCTTGTATCCCTTCGACAGGGTAGCGATCCGGTCATGGGCGCGCGAGGCCACTTGCGCGCGCTCCAGCGCCAGGTCGCGCGCCGCCTTCAGCGCAGCCCCGTGCCAGCCTCGCGCCGACAGGCAGAATTCAACGAAGGCGAAGGGCGTCATCGCCGGATAGGCCGGTGCGCCTTCAGGCAGGTAGCCGGTCAGGGCCTGCGCCGCGCGGCGCGCACCGACCGTATCGTTTCCGCCGACCGTGACCCGCCCGCCGTCAGGCTCCAGACGCCCGGCAATGATTCGCATTGTGGTCGACTTGCCGGCCCCGTTCGGGCCGAGAAAGCCCAGCACTTCGCCCGGCGCGACCGAAAAGCTGACGCGGTCCACGGCACAGCGCGGTCCGAAATGCTTTGTCAGGGTGTCGACTGAGAGCATCGTGTGACGATTGACCTTCCCGGATCGCGTGATGGCATCAAGCGTTACCTTGAGGCGGCGCGCTTGACCAGTCACCGTGATGGACAGGTGCTAACGAGGGATCAAGACCGGAATAAGGAAGGGTGTCGACCGGACGAAAGGTCCGAATCCGGGGGGCTGGGGGGGCTGTCTGAAACCTGGATCCGTTCCATCTCTGCCCGGCCGACGATCAGGACGGTCGCTTCGCGATGGGGCGGCGAAGGGACCGAAATTTGACCGGAATGCGGCATGTGATGAAAAGTCTGTAACGGTGGTTACCAGAACCTCACCCCTGTGGCGAAGGACGCCAGGAAGGATTCGCGCGTGACGGGAAATCAGGCAGGTCTGAGATCATACGACAAGGTGATGTTCGAGCGGCCCGAGCTCGACGCGATACTCCGGGCTTATGGCCGACGGGTCGCGGCGGGGGACTGGCGGGACTATGCGATTGATTCCCTGAAGGATCAGGCGGTGTTCTCGATTTATCGCCGGACCAGCGAGCACCCGCTTTACCGCATCGTCAAGACACCGGCGGATGCGCGCCGGCAGGGCGCCTGGTCCATCCTCGCGCCCGGCGGCACCATCGTGAAACGCGGGCGTGAACTCGCCGCGCTGCTGACCTTTTTCGACCGCCGCAAATTTCGCGTCGTGGAATGAAAAAAGCCCCGGCCAGTTTTGGCCGGGGCTTTGATCGGACGTGATGGGGTTCCCGCGCTATTCGCGCTGGCCCAGGAACATGAGCAGGAACTGGAACAGGTTGATGAAGTTGATGTAGAGCGACAGCGCACCGAAGCTGGTCGCGACCGCCATACCCTGCTCATTCCCGCCGAGGGCGTAATAGGTCGCCTTCAGGCGCTGCGTATCCCAGGCGATCAGGCCCGAGAAGATCAGCACGCCAGCCGCCGAAATCGCGTACATCAGCGCTTCCGACTGCATGAACATGTTCACGACCATGGCGATGATCAGGCCGATCACGCCCATGATCAGGAAGCTGCCGATCGCCGACAGGTCCTTCTTGGTCGTGTAGCCGAACAGCGACAGGCCGCCAAAGGCCGCCGCGGTCACAAAGAAGGTCGTGGCCACGCTCTGGCCGGTATAGATCAACAGGACCAGGCCCAGCGACGCGCCGATCGAGCCGACCACTGCCCAGTAGAGCAGGCTGGCGCCGCGCGCCGACGGGTTCTTCATGAAGAACATCGACCCGAACAGCAGAACGATGGGGGCGAACTGGACGATCATGCCGAGCATGGTCAGTCCGGTTGCGACCACCCGGCCGTCGGGCAGCGCCTGCGTGGCGAACATCAGGTCGCGCACGGCGGGCACCTGCGATGTGGCCATCGCGAGCAGGCCGGACACGATCAATCCGACACCCAGCTTGTTGTAGACACCAAGCATGAAGCCGCGCAGTCCCGCATCGACGGACATGTCCATCGTCTGCGCGCCGGCATAACCTCTAGGATAGTCGTTCATTTCCCGATCTCACTTTCACGTCTGCACCGGCAGCGCGCGGAATCGCGCCCAGTCCGGCCTTTGAGGGTAATATCGTTGCCAGCCCGTCTGGACGCAAGAGGAGACGGTACAGGGACTGAATCCCTCCCGCCGGCGGACCGGGCTGCTTGCGGATGGCAGTATGCGTCACGAAATCGCCCCATAGCCGCCCTTCACTGCACCTGGATGCTCCGACGAGGGAAACGTCACACAAATCATGTCCTTGCGCCTGTTTGCCGCCCTGCCCATTCCGGCCGAGATCGCTGCGCGCCTCACACCCTTGCAAACGGGTGTGCCGGGCGCGCGCTGGTCCCCGCCGGACAATTTTCACATCACGCTGCGCTATTTCGGCGAGATGGAGGAAACGGCAGCCGAGGATCTCGACGCCGAACTGGCCTGCGCGCGCGTCAAACCGTTCGAGATTGCGCTCAAAGGAGCTGGCAGTTTCGGCAAGGACGACCCCCATGCCATCTGGGTCGGTGTTGAATCCCATCCCTCGCTGATGCTGCTGGCGCGAGCCTGCGACCGCGCCGCGCGACGCGCGGGCATGCCGGCCATGACCCGGCGCTACACGCCGCATGTCACGCTGGCCTATCTGAGGGGTGCCGAGGTCGATCCGGTGCGGCGCTTCGAACGGAGGGCCGCGCTTTTCTCGACGCCCGCCTTCACCGCAGACCGCTTTTATCTCTATTCGAGCTGGTCGCGGGAGGGTGAACCCAATCTCTACCGCGTCGAGGCAGAATACCCGTTGGGGTAAGGCATTCCGTCACCCCTCCCGAAGGCGGGAATGACGGATCAGGGATTGATCTCGACGTTGAACACGCCCGGCAGCGTCACCGCATGCCATTGTCCGCTGACACGGTAGAGCCAGTAGATATCGCCATAGGCTTCGGACCCGACCGAGCCCTCGGCGTTGCAACCGGCTTCGGTTGCGGCGGTCTCGCCCGCGAAACTCTCCACCCACAGGCAGACCGTGTTCGAGTGTTCGGCGACCAGCGTCCAGCGGTTGAGGCTTTCGCGCGCGTCATTGATCGCTTCGCCGCGCAGGCGGTCGACCGTGCCGCCGCCACAGGCGAGCGGATAATTGTCGCCGGCGCGGNGCATCATCACCCACGCGCCGCCCGCCTCGGCCGTCTGCGCCGTGCGGCAGGCCGCGCTGGCATAGGCCGCATCGACCGGCTCGTCGCCGATCAGTTCGCCGAGACCGGCCACCATCGCCTGGCCGTCCGCACCCAGCGGACATTCGATCGCGTTGCAGTCTTCCGCTTCCTTGCGGGCATGGCGCACGACCAGGATGTGGCGGTCGGCCTGCATGATCGCGGCATGGAGATCGTCCGGAGCGCCGCCCAGCAGATAGGGACGGTCGAAAACGGCAGCAGGTGAAGTCTGACCATGCGCGAACGGGATGAAGGGCAGCATCGCCACAACGGCCAGTCCGGCGGCCAGGAACGCAACCCGGCGCGGCCTGAAAATCTGCGGTGCCGTGTCGAGGGCGCGAGCGGGTTTGAACAACTTGATCATCGGTCAGACTTTCGGCAGGCGAGTTGGAGCGCGGGCTATACCCGTTTCACGCGAGTGTGTGAACTGACCGATGCGTGAGACTTTTGTAAGGCATGCAAGATGTCTCTTCCCTCCCCTCGAGGGGGAGGGACGCGAGCGACCTTCTTCAGAAGGTCGGGAGCGGGGTGGGGTGATCCAACGCGCGCACCTCCATGATAGTCTCGCTGGATGAACCGCGATCGCGCCCGGAGTTTGCGAAACAATGCGACAGAGCCTGAGAAACGGCTCTGGGATCGGTTGCGTGGCTGGCGCAAGGACGGGTTTCCCGTGCGTCGCCAGGTCCCCATCGGTCCGTACATTGTGGACTTCGCCTGCCATTCTTGCCGCGTCGTGGTCGAACTGGATGGCGGCCAGCACAACTCCGTCGAGGGCCGCCGGTCAGACGCCGAGCGCGATGCCTGGCTCGAGGCCAACGGCTACCGTGTGTTGCGATTCTGGAACTCGGACCTTCAGGCAAACCTGCCCGAGGTGCTCGAAACGATCCGGCGCGTTCTCGCTGAAAGAGACCCCCACCCCGGTCGGCTGGCTGACGCTCAGCCTCCCGGCCCTCCCCTCAAGGGGGAGGGCTGAACCACCCTCCCTCCCCTTGAGGGGGAGGGACGCGAGCGGCCCTCGTCAGAAGGACGGGAGCGGGGTGGGGTGAGCGGTCACGGCATGCCGCGAATGGCTCACCTCAGCGGTGACGCATGCGCCGGTCCCAGCAGAACGGCATTCAGCAGTGTCAGGTCGAGCCCTTCCTGGTAGGCGCGCGTCGTCGGGTCCTGCGTGAAGGCGATGACATAGCCGCTGCCCGAACGCCGCGAGACGACGAAAGGCTTGAACGCGATCTGGGCGCGGTTTTCCTCCCACAGATAGCCGCCACCGACGACGTCGCTCGGCCCGGCAAACCGCAGCGCCGTGGTCAACTCGTCCAGCGGTACGGTGGAATAGATGTCCGACCCGGTCACGAGGGCATACGCCCCGTCATCATAACCCGCCGACATCCACGCATCCGCGTTCGCGGTGATGCGCAACAGGGCACCCGGCGAGGATTCCGGCATCGCATTGCGCGGTTGTTCGGCGGCCAGAAGCTCGCCCTCGTCGGCGATGATCCGGCCCGGTATGACGGGTCCCTCTGCACCATCGGGCGGGATCGCATCGGCGGCGCGTTCGCGCTGGACCGGCAACAAATCGACGCTCGATGATGCCATCCAGCGTGTCGCGTCACCCAAACCAATCAGCACGCCACCGCCACTGACGAAGCGGGTCAGCGCCTGCGCGCCGCTGTCACCCAACTCGCCGGAATATCCGGACCCGCCGGACTCCGGCAGGATCAGGACGTCAAAGCGTGACAGGTCAGCGCTGCGAAGCCGTGCCGTCCGGATGATCGATACCGGCAGGCCATAGCGCTGCTCCAGCACATAGCGCGCCGCACCGGCAGAGGTCGGCGCGGTGCCGTCCCCCCACGCCATCGCGATGCGCGGTGCCACCATTCCCGAGAAATTGCCACTGCCCAGATTGGGCCCGTCATCGACCCAGCTGGACGCGAGGCCAATGGCGATTGCGCCCGTGTCCTGCGCGGTCTGCCGCACCAGGGCGTCAAACCCGTCGGCGGCCCCATGACGCGGCACCACCACGCTGCCGCGCGGGAAGGTCCGGTCCCCGACCACGAAAGGTGTATCGGTCGTGCGCATGGCGACGCCTTCACGCAGCAGGCGCGAGACGAGCAGGGCCTGCCCGGCATCGTTCCAGGGGATGGCGTAGCCAAAGGCCGCGTCACCGACCACTCCGCCGGGGATGGCGGTGTCCGGATCGAAGGCTTCGCCAGCATTGGGCGGAAGCGCCGAACACGGCGTGGCCCGCACGTCGAACATCAGCGGCAAGGACCAGGCCGTCACATCGTAGAGCTCGTGGTCGAGCCCGCGCGCGCGGCGCGATTCCTGTTCTTCCATGAAGGCGTCCGGCAGGCGTGTGTCCGCTTCCAGGAGCGTCCGCGCCAACCGCCCGGAGGGCTGGTCGAACCGGACCAGATAGGCCCCGTTGCGGAACCGCGCGCCGCAGGCCTGGAAACTTCCATCGATCGCTGACACCTCGATACCCTGGCGGGCGATGAGGCGCGCCAGCCGCTCGGCACCCCAGCGATTGCCAGAGCGGTCGAGCATCATCGCGCGCGCACCGCTGCGTTCGCTGATCGCACTTTGGCGGAAGGCCAGACGGTCGCGCACGAAACGCTCGCGGTTTTCAGCCACCACCTGCGCCGTCGACAGGCTGGCGAGGAAGTGCTGGTCAACCCCGTCGCCATAGCTCAGGTCCGATCCGTCGCGCCGCCGCCAGACCAGGCCGCGCGCCGAGGCCTGTTCGTAGGTCATCGCCACCGCGCCATGCAGGGTCGGCCACATGTCGCCATAGCCCGGATAGAAGGCGTCGAAGACTTCGCGCGTGAAGTAGGGGATGCCGAAACGGTCAAACCAGCCTGCGTGATTGCGCCCGATCAGGTCCTGCGCCCGGCGCTGGCTTTCGATGATGTGGGGATTGAAGGGTTCGGCGGACGGGGCAAAGAAATAGGTCGAGTCACCGCCCATTTCGTGCGCATCGACGACGACCACCGGATGCCATTGAAGCATCGCCTCGACCCGCCCGACCGTTTCGGGCTGGCTCATCGCGAACCAGTCCCGGTTCATGTCGAACAGGTAGTGATTGAAGCGGCCGCCGGGCCAGGGCTGGTCGTGCTCGACCGAATAACGGTTCGAGTCGGCTTCAAGGCCGCGCGCCTGCTGGAAACTGCTGACGAAGCGTGCGCGTCCGTCCGGGTTCTGGACCGGGTCGATGATGACGATCGTGTTGTCCAGGATGGACGCCACGACCGGGTCATTCTGCGCCGACAGCAGGTGATAGGCGGTACGCAATCCGGCATCGGTCGAGGAAATCTCGTCGCCATGCACGCCGTAGGACAACCACACGACCGGCGGGGTCTCGGTCACCAGGCGGTCAAGTTCGGCGTCGCTTGCGCCGCGTGGGTCGGACAGGCTGGACAGCCGGGCGCGAACCGCGTCGAGATCGGCCAGGATGTCGGGACGCGCGATGACCGCATAAGCCAGCGTCCGCCCTTCCCAGCTTTCAGCATAGTCGAACACCCGGATGCGATCGGGTGCCGCCGCTTCGAGCGCTCGCAAATAGTCGATGGCGTCGTCCGACGGCGTGATCTCGGTGCCGAAATCGTGCCTGAGGAATTCGCTTGCCGACGGAATGGCCGGATCGTGGCGGGCCTCGAATGGCGACGGCGCCTGCGCCCCCGCCATGCCTGCCAGAACCAGAGCTGCAACAAATCCCGCCAGCGTTTTCATGCGATCCTCCCCCGGATAGTCCGCTGGACGTTAGCCCGCCACCGCGTCGCGCGCGATGGCGGGCTGCATGAAAATTTGCTTAGCCTTCCCAGTCCTTTTCCAGCCGCCGCGAGGCCATCAGGAACAGCGTCCCGGCGACTAGGTAGATCAGCGACCCCAGGATGATCGAGTAGCGCAGCGCGTCATCGCCGAAGGCCGGGGTCAGCAGGGTCGAGAATTCACCCAGCACATAGATGCCGCCGGCAATGCCGATCAGGTTGTTGATCAGCAGGAAGATGGACGAGGCCGTTGTCCGCATCGAGGCAGGGACAAGGTTCTGGAACGCCGACAGGGCCGGTCCAAGCCAGGCCAGGCCCAGCGCCGTCGGGATCAGGAACAGGATCAGCGACAGGATCGGCGTCGGGGCGAGCACCCCGGCGATGTAGAGCGGCGTCGTGAACAGGAAGGCAATGCCCGGCACCCGCGCATAGGCCGAGACCGAACGCTTGCCGAGCCAGTCACTGAGGAAACCGCCCAGCACGATGCCCGCCGTGCCGCCGATGAACAGCACCGTGCCGAACAGCCAGCCGGTCTGGATGATGTCGAGATCGAAGCTGCGCGCGAAGAAGGACGGCAGCCAGAAGAAGACCCCGTAACCCATCATGGAGGACGAGGCCGCGCCGAAGGTCAGGAACCAGAAAGACGGCTTCTTGCTGAGTACCGACAGCACCTTGAAGAAGCTGGGCTTCTTGATGGCAGGATCGATCGGATTGGTATCCAGCCCGCCGCGCACTGGCTCGCGCACCACGAGCTTGAAGATCGGCGCGATGATCAGGCCGAGCACGCCGACGATGATGAACGCTGCCCGCCAGTCGAGTGCATCGCTGACCGCGCCGCCGGCGATCTGCGCCCCGGCAATGACGCCAAAGGCCGAACCGATCGGGATGCCCAGAGAGTAGAATGCGAGCGCGCGCGCCCGGCTCTTGGGCGGGAAATAGTCGGCGATGAGCGAATAGGACGGCGCCACGCCGCCGGCCTCGCCGATCCCGACGCCCACGCGGGCACCGAACAGGTGCCAGAAGCTGGTGGCAAAGCCCGACAGCGCCGTGAAGCCGCTCCAGAGCGTCAGCGACACCGTGATGATCCAGGTTCGGCTGGCCCGGTCGGCGAGCCACGCAATCGGGACGCCCAGCGTCGAATAGAGGAAGGCAAAGGCGATGCCGCCCAGCACGCCCAGCTGCCGGTCGCTCAGCCCCAGCTCGTCTTTGATCGGAATCGCCAGGATGGAGATGATCTGGCGGTCGAGGAAGTTGAACGCATAGACCAGAAAGAGGAGGAACATCACCACATAGCGGTAATTCCTGTTCTCGGCCGGGTTCGGCGTCGCAGTGGCGGTATCGGTCATCTACAGAACCTCGTCGAGAAAGCCGCGAACATCGACCAGCGTACGTTCCGGGTCTTCCTCGTGCGCGATATGTCCAAGATCGTCATAGGTTATCAGGCGGGCGTCCGGGATCGCTTCCGCCATGCGGCGGGAATGGTCAACCGGGATCATCCGGTCCATCTCGCCGTGAAGGATCAGGGTCGGCACCGAAATGCGTTCCAGATCGGGTGCCGGATCCGGCAGGGTGAAGACTTCAAGCCGCTGCACATAGGCATCGCCATTGCCCGCCATCAGCGCGTGGATACGCGCAGGCACGGCCGGATCCATGCGCGAGACGTCGCCATAGAGGTTTGATGTCGCCCCCGAGACCATCGTTTCCGGGGCACTGCGCAGATAGAAGGACACGGGCAACGGGATTGCCGCCGGTTCCTCGGTCACGCCATTGATCGAATATCCGCCCGGCGACACCAGGACCAAAGCGTCCACGCGGTCCGGATGGTCCGCTGCAAACCGCCAGGCCGCGAGGCCGCCCAGCGAATTGCCGCCCAGCACGGCATGGTCGATATCGAGCGTGTCCATCGTCTCGCCGATGAAGGCCGCCGTGTCGGGCACGGTGTAGCGCTGGTCGGGGTCAGGCCCGGTCAGGCCGTGCCCCGGCAAATCCATCCGGATGACCCGGTAGTCGGCGGAGAGGCCCTCGGCCCACGCATCCCAGCTTTCGAGCGAGACCGAAAAGCCGTGAACCAGCACGATGGGCTGGGCGGTGCGCGGCCCGGTGATGCGGACCCGGACCTGGCGTCCGCCCACCTCGACGAGCTGGTCACTCTCGGTCCAGTAGGGCGAGTCGATTGCAGGCGCCGGCTCCGGTGCGGGCCGGGTGAAAAACCAGGCAGCCACGCCGGCGGCCAGGGCGAGCAATGCCACGCATATCCAGATCAGGCGCATGCGATCCTCCCCGAATCTCAAAACGGCACCGGCCGGGAAAGCCCTAGAGCGTTTCCCGGCCGGGTTCCAGACGCGTTCCCCCAGCGTCTAGTAGCGGTAGGCGATGGTCGCGGTGTAGGTCCGCGGATCGCCGTACCAGGCCGTCAGCGTTCCCTCGAGACCCAGCTCCGGCGCCAACGTGGTGTTGTTGACGAAGTCATAGCCCGACACCCGGTAGCGTTCGTCGGTCAGGTTGCGGCCATGCACGCCCGCCTGCCAGCGGCCATCTGCCGAGTCCCAGACCACGCTGGCATTCCAGAGAGCGAAAGCTTCCTGGTCGAGACGCGCGAACGGGATCTCGAACTGGCTGGAGTCGCTGCGATAGGCGACCTGCCCCAGCGTCGTCAGCATTCCGCCAAAGACCGGTGTCTCGTAGGACAGCGTTGCATTGGCCGTGGTGCGCGGTGTGTTCTGGATCTGGACCTGGTCGGAGATGTCCACACCCAGTCCGCTGATGAACTGGCCGTAGTGACCATCGAGATAGCCGAGCGCCCAGGTCGCGTTGACCGCATCGCCGGGACCGAACACGTCCTGGAACAGCGTCGCTGCGCCTTCAAACTCGATGCCGGTGATCTTCGCCGAGGCGGCATTGGTCGTGACGCCGGTGAAGGTGTCATTGATGCCGTCGCCATTGGTGTCGACACCGACCGAACCCGGGATTTGAACGTCCGAGTATTCCGAATGGAAGACCGTCACGGCATGACGATAGCGTCCGGTCTGAACACGCCAGCCGACTTCATAGGTCGATACCGTTTCCGGATCGAAGGACATGAAGCGGAAGATTTCATCCTGCGAGATCGTGCCGTCCTGGTTGAAGTCCGGCGTGGCCGTCGTCTGGCCGCGCGGGTCGAAACCGCCGCCTTTGAAGCCCTGGCTGTAGGACGCGTAGACCGTGTTCTCGTCATTCGGTTCGAAGGTGATCGAGGCGCGCGGGCTGAAATCGTCCCACTCGTTCGACCCGGTGAAGTTCGACGTCGTCGCGATCAGGGTCGGGTTGCCGCCGAAATTGTCGGAGAAGCCGCCGATATAGGTCCGGCGAAGAACGGTGGAATTCCGTTCGTCATGGGTATAGCGGCCACCGACCGAGATCGTGGTGCGCGGACCGATATCGTAGGAGAAATCGCCGAAAATCGCCCAGGTGTTGGTGCCCACATCGCCGAAGGTCTGCGCATTAAGACCCGGCAGTCCGATGAGCGTTCCCGTCGTGCCCAGCAGCACGTCGAACACGGTCGTGGAATTGGCATCCGGGTAGTAGATGCCCATCATCCCGGCGACCCGGTCGCCCTCATAGAGCAGCTGGAATTCTTCGGAGAACTGGTCGTTGGTGTAGATCGCCGGCACGTCGACATCGGCGGACGGCAGCGCGTCGAAATCGATCGGCGTGACCGATTCATCGTCGCGGTAAGCCAGGATGTTGCGGACCGTCCAGTTGTCGTTGAAGCGATACTCCATCGACAGCGAGACGCCCTGCGCCTCGACCGATTGCTGCACAACATTCAGGCCGCCGCGCGTATCATAGACATCGTCCAGAACCGGAGCGCCGGACAGGCGGCCCGGGATCAGGCGGTGACCGCCGCGCGGGTTGGAATTGTCTTCCACCCGGTCAGCCGACAGGCGCATCAGGAACTGGTCGTTCGGTTCGAATTCGAGCGAGATCCGGCCGGCCAGGACGTCCTTGTTATAGTTGTCGGCACCGGTCGTCAGATTGGTACCAAAGCCGTCGCGGGTCAGGCGGGCCAGTGCCATGCCGACACGGAAGGTGTCGCCGATCGGGGCCGAGGCCGTGCCGATCAGGTCCAGCTGGCCATAGCTGCCGCCATTGAGGCGAAGCGAAGCGGTCGGCTGGTCCGGATCAATGCGAGCGGTCACGTATTTGATCGCGCCGCCAACCGTGTTGCGGCCATAGAGCGTGCCCTGCGGTCCGCGCAGCACTTCGATGCGCTCAACGTCGAAGATGTCGAGCACAGCGCCTTGCGGACGGTTCAGATAGACGTCGTCGACATAGATGCCGACGCCTGATTCAAAGCCGGACACCGGGTCCTGCTGGCCGACACCGCGGATGAAGGCGGTCAGGGTCGAGTTGGTGCCGCGCGAGGCTTCAAGCGTGACACTCGGCGCCAGCTGCGCGATGGACAGGATGTCCTGCGCGCCGATGGTTTCCAGCTCGGCACCGCTCACGGCAGTGATCGCGACCGGCACGTCCTGCAGCGATTCCTCGCGGCGGCGGGCGGTCACGGTGATGACGTCGGACGGCGCGCTCGTGGCCTGGGCTTCCTGTGCGATGGCACCGGGCACGGCAACGAGTGCGGCTGCGGCAACGCTGGACAACAGCGTTGCGTGCAGGGTCAGTTTGCGTGTGGTGGTCATGGATTACTCCCCTCGGAATTGTTTGGGTTATGGACGCCCGGCGGCTGCACCCGGCGGGCGAATTCGGCGACGGCATCTGCGAAGCGTTCGGCTTCTTCCAGGTGCGGCGCATGTCCGGAACGCGTGAAAGTGACGAGTTCGGCGTCCGGCAGAGTCTCGACGAGGAACCGGCTCGTCTCCGGGCTGTAGGCTTCGCTCATCGCGCCGTGAATGACGCGGACGGGAAGCTTCAGTTCTGTCAGGAAGGGCCGCGAGTCTTCGGCGGCCATGGATGTCCAAAGGTCGGCCATCACGGCACCGTCGCAGGCTGCGATCTCCCGGGCGGCCCAGGCCGCGATGTCACCGCAGCGCGTCAGGGATTCCCGGGCGAACATGCGCGGCGCAAAGGCGCTCGCATAAGCGGCCCAGTCGGCGCGCATGATCTCGGTGGCGCGCTTCGACGATTGCGCGTCGAGACCGTTCGTCATCCCGAGCACCCAGGCGTGGTCGTTGAGAATGCGCGGGCTCATGTCCTCGACGATCAGCCCCGAAAACCGGTTGCTCCCGTGTTCGGCGAGATGGCGCCAGAGCACTGTCGCCCCCATCGACCAGCCGAGCGCGACGGCGTCCTGCAAGTCGAGCGCATGGGCCAGGACGCCCATGTCGTCGGCAAGCTGGTCGATGGTGAGCGGCGCCGAGCCGGGCGCTGATTGACCGTGACCGCGCAGGTCAGGGGCAATGACACGAAAGGATTGATCGAGCCGGGTTCGGATGGAATCGAAGAATCCGGCATGCGCGCTCCAGCCGTGTACCAGCAGAAGATCGGGACCGGTGCCGCTGACCGCCACGGACATGAGAGCCCCGTCGCGAAGCGGGACGCCCAGCCGGTCCACGCGGCCGGAATCGCTCAGGGCATCTGCCTGCGCCAAAACTTCTGTCCTCCCCGTATCGCCAGGGTCGCTTGCGGACCCTTTTGTGCGATATTGTGCTTGTCACCATTTTGTGAAAAGTGAATCAGATGTCAACTTCGATAGAACAGGCTCCGCTTAAGGGGCCGAAAACAGCACGGGGAGAACGGACGCGCGCGAAGCTGCTGGATGCGGCGGAACGCGAGTTCGGAGAGAACGGATTCCATTCCACCTCGATTGGCGAAATCACCCGCCGGGCCAAGGTCGCGCTGGGCACCTTCTACGTATATTTCGATTCCAAGGACGAGATTTTCCGCGCGCTTGTCGAGCACATGGGACGCACTACGCGAAGCTGGCTGGCCGAGCGTGTGGTCGATGCGTCAAACCGGCTCGAGGCCGAGCGTCTCGGCATCATGGTCTATATCGATCTGGTCCGCGCGCACCGCGATTTGCACCGAATCGTCATGGAGTCCCAATTCGTCGCCCCGGACGCATACCGCAATTACTACGACACCTTCGTCGACGGTTATCGCCGCAACCTGACCGGGGCTGTTAAGCGCGGCGAGATCACGCCCGGCGACGCCGAAGTGCGGGCCTGGGCGCTGATGGGCATGAACACCTTCCTCGGCCTGAAATACGGCATCTGGGACGACAGCCGTTCGAGCGAGGAGATCGCTGCCGAAGCCGCCGCGCTGATCACGGAAGGCATGACCCCGTGACACATGCCCGCCCCCCCGTTCTGGCGCTGTTCGAACATCGGGACGGCGTCAATTACGTCACGCTCAACCGGCCGTCGCGCGGCAACGCGATCATCCCGGCCTTGCTCGACGATCTGGCAGCGGCGCTCGCCGAGGCCGCAAAATCCGGAGGACCGCTGGTCCTGACCGGACAGGGCCGCGCCTTCTCGACAGGGGGCGACATCGCAGGCTTCCTCGACCACGCCGGTGACAGCCAGACCTTGCGGCAATACGCGTCGGAAATGGTCGGTGCGCTGAACGACATCCTTCTGACGCTGCGCGATCATCCCGGCACCGTCATCGCCGCAGTCAATGGTCCGGTGACGGGCGGATCGATGGGGTTCGTGCTGGCTGCCGACCGGGTTCTGATCTGCGAACACGCCTTCGCCCAGCCCTATTACGCGTCTATCGGCTTCGCGCCCGACGGCGGGTGGACGGCCCTCCTTCCGCTGCGGATTGGTGCCGCGCGAGCGGCAGGATGGATCGCGTCCGACGCGCGTCTCGATGCAAAACAATTGCACCGCATCGGCCTGGCCGACCGCCTTCTGCCGCCAGCCGATCTGATGCCGGCGGCCTGCGCCGAGGCCGGGGCAGCCCGCTGGCTCGATCCCGAAGTGATCCTTCAGGCACGGCGCGACTGCGGGCTTGACCCGGTGCGCCTCGCGGAAGGCCTGGAAGCCGAGCGGCAAGCCTTCCTGCGCCATGTCATTCGCCCCGAAACCCGGGACCGCATGACCACCTTTGTCGAATCCGGCCGAAAGGCGGGCTGATGCGCTTCGTGACCGATCTGCTCGCCCGCCGCGCCGCGCTGGCTCCGGACCGCGCCGCCTTCATCGATCCGGTGTCGGGGACCACGCTCAGCTTTGCCGCGCTGGACGACCGCGCCAGCCGCGCGGCAACCCTGCTGGCCGCCCACGGGATCGCCTACGGAGACCGGGTGGGCATCCTCTGCCGCAACCGGGTGGAGTTTTTCGAAATCCTGTTCGCCTGCGCGCGCATCGGCGCCATCCTGGTGCCGCTCAACTGGCGCATGCCCGCCGCCGAGATCGCCCCGCTGATCGCCGACTGCGAAGCCAGGCTCGTCCTGTTTGGCGCCGAAGACGCGGACCGGGCTTGCGCCGCAGCCGCAGAACGCGCACCCGTCCTGATCGGTCTTGATGACGATTACGCCACGCAGCGCGATGCGTGCGAACCCCATGCCGGCCGCAGCGAATGGCCGTCCGACGAGACCTGGTATCTGATCTACACATCGGGAACGACCGGTCGGCCAAAAGGCGTGATCCAGACCTACGCCATGGCGCTGGTGAACTTCATCAACATCACGCAGGCCATCGGCCTTCGCGGGACCGATTCCACCCTCAACTTCCTGCCCCTGTTCCACACGGCCGGGATCAATCTGCACACCCTGCCGGTGCTGTTCGCAGGCGGTACCAACTACATCCTCCCCGGCTTTGATCCCGGTCAGCTTCTCGCCCTCGTCAATGCGGGAAAGATGGACGTTTTCATCGGCGTCCCGGCCGTCTACCGGGAACTCACCCTGCATCCCGATTTCGGGACAACCGACCTGACCAGGGTGCGTCACTGGGCCTGCGGCGGAGCCCCGCTTCCCGACATCCTGGTGCAGACCTTCGCGGACAGGGGCGCGGTCGTCTGCAATGGTTTCGGCATGACCGAGACCGGCCCGACCGCCTTTCTCTCGGACCCCGAAAATGCCCTGGACAAAATCGGCTCGGTCGGCCGGACCTGGCTGTTGACCGAAGCCCGCATCGCCACGCCCGATGGGGATCCTCTGCCCGCCGGCGAAACCGGCGAGATCCAGTTTCACGGCCCCGGCCTGACCCCCGGCTACTGGAATCGTCCCGAAGAGACCGCGAAACTCTTTACCGCTGACGGCTGGCTGAAAAGCGGTGATCTCGGCCACCAGGATCCGGACGGCTTCGTCTTCGTCGCGGGCCGCATCAAGGAGATGTATATTTCCGGCGGCGAGAACGTCTATCCGGCCGAGGTCGAGAACGTCCTGGCCCGTCACCCCGCCGTGCTCGAAGCCGCCATCACCGGACACCCCGACGA
>NZMJ01000065.1:3670-8192 GCA_002692855.1 Maricaulis sp. | reverse complement strand
ACTTGAACTTTTTCTACTTTTTTTCTTAGATCTTCAGTTTCTGCTTGTAAATCTTTGATTGTTGCTGTGGACACTCCCCAAGCAACACCCACTAATATTAAAGGGCTGATGAGATATATTAAATTTTTAGGTTCTATGTGCATTAACTTGTCCTATTTGTTCGTTTATTTCTCGCAATCATGGCTCCTAACGGATCGTTAGGAAAAATATTTTCATACTGCATTTGATTCTCAGGTTGCGGCTGCGGCTGCGGCTGCGGTTGTGGCATCGCTTGAGCCATTTGAGATTGATCTAGTGTTGTTTGTGCAACAGGTTGTTCTTGTGTCATTTGCGGTGGTGAAGTTTGAATTCCATCTTCTTCTGCAGCTTTAACCACTTCTTGTTCAAGTTGCGTGCGATCTGCATAAGTTCTTTCAATACCGTTGTTTATACTTGAAAAATAACTATCTAAAATTAATTTATCCTCTGGAGTGGCCTGATTATAAGCGGTTGTTTTTGGCAAAAAACTTTCTCTAAATCTAGGTGTAATATCTTCAGGCCTTATTTTACTTGTGTTTGGAATAGAGGCTGGTCCGTTCAAAAGATACTCTATGGCCTGTTCTTCAGTAATTTCAGGTACAAATTTACCGTCAAATGCAGTAGGGTCTTCCTCTGATATTTGATTTATCAATCTTATGAATGCCCTGCTCCTTTCAGGAGTAGGAAGGCCAAATAATCTACCGCCAAAAAATTTGTCCATGTTTGCAGCTTTTGCAACTCTTTCAGTTGGTGACATAAGATCAAGTAAATATCTTGCAAATCTAGGACTCATGCCCGCCAAACCTATACCAATGCCTGCTCCCATAAGTGCGGCACCTGTTAAAAAACCAGCTGTTACCGTTCCTCCTAGTAAAAAGCCACCTACTCCTCCACCGGTAATTATACCCACGCCAGCAAGTTGTAATCGTCTTGATAAGAAACTACTTATATCACCATAAGCTACCTCTGATTGTGCTTTTAAAATTCTCATAATACCATCAAAATCTTTAAAATGTTTTTTGCCTTGAAGTCCTCCACCAAACATTTCAATAAATCTTTGTTCTTTACCAGGTAAATTGTAACCTATGGCATCAGCAAAATTATTATAATTAAATGTGCCGGTTCTCACAGCAGCAACATCTTTTTTTAATAAATCTTCAGCAGCATCAAGACCCGCTCTTGCAAAAGTTTCTCCAGGTCTAAGGGATTTTTTTAAACCTACACCAAATTTTTGAGTAGCCGCCATGTCAGGTAAATGTTTATCTAAAAAGTCATCGTCAAAAACTTTACTTACATATTTTAATCTATTTGCATCAATTACGCTTTGAAGAGCTATCCCTTCTTTTTTTAATGATTTATATGTTGCTGGACTTATGTTTTCAAATGAATTGTAATAAGCGTCTGTAAAATTTCTACCTATTAAAGATTTATATAATTTAGTGCCAACTTTACCAGTTCTTTCTAAAGTTGCTTTTATATCAGCCGGTTTCAATGTTATGCCATTTTTCACTATTGTTTGATTATTTGCTAATGCTTGAAGCATATCTGGATATTGTTTTCTTGCTTCTCTTTCTAAAAAACCTACGCCTTTACCAATTGAAATCTCAGCTTCTTTTCCAAGAGCATTTAATAAAAATTTTAATTCTGCAACTTGTTCAAATGTGCCGTTTCTAAACACTAAACTAGAAAGACGTTCAAACATTCTACTCAGTGGTTCTGCTTCAGCTCCAATTTTTCCTTCTAAACCAGCTTTTGTTAAAAGCTTGTCATCAAATAAGCGTAATGTATCTGTTACAGCTGATTTAGCTTTCATGGCACTAACGACATTTGCAAAAAATCCATTTGCATCTTCTAATGCTCCTTTGTAACCCATCATATCGTCTGATATTTTACTTAAATATTTTTTAGCTGCGTCAGCACCTTCATCTGCAATAATTTTTTCATATTCCTTTTTAATAACAGGATTGTTATTGATAAATTCTTCGGTAAAATTTTTACCCCCAAGTTTATTTAAATCGTTTTCCATTGCCTGTCTAAGGGGAGTTAAATATTTTAAAATTTCATCATTTGGATTAAATGCAGAAAGTTCTCCAAAAGCTTTATTTAAACTTTCTTGTAAACCCAAATATTGTTTTGGTGTTAAGTGTGTTAATTTATCGTACGCCTCATTGGTTAATGTGTATATTTTTTGTAATTCTTCCTCCATTTTACTTTGTGGAGTTGGTAAAGCACCATCTAAACTCATACTTTTTCTTTTNTCTACATAACCGTCTACTACCTTTTTAATNTCAGTGACTGGTATAATTTTTGGATTTGTCATAATGTCTGCCCTTCTAAATAGCTGACCATATAAAGCNTCTGNTCAATCTAGCTACTTGATCATGGTTTGCTTTTATNNTTGCATAAATTTCATTTCCAAAAAGATGTGTATGAAAAATAGGACCAAAACTTTNAGTAAACATCATGTTTATTCTTTTTGCAGTTTCTTCTTGTCTTTTTTGNCTTGCCCNTTTTATAAAACTTTGTATTANAGGTAACTGTCCTAAAACTCTTGGAAAACTTGTGATTAAGCTAGAGAAAAATCCACCACCCGCTGTTTTTGAAGCTTCAATTACAGTTAAGGGTANCTTTTTTTCGTTAGCTAACTCNACTGCCGCCTTAATTTCTGATTTGTTTCTGCCACCTAAACCAAAAGTTTTTGCAAAAACACTTTTNCCAACTTTACTNACTACAGGTGTCAACGCTGATCCAATGGTGTTATAAAGCAAAGCGTTTTTCATTTCAAACATAACAGCAGCCGTGGCTTTTTCCATAGGATCCATTTTTGCATACTCATTACTTGATATCTCACCAAGATCAAACATAGCAGCATTTTTAAGACCCTCACGGTATTGTTGTAATTCAAAAGCAGCAGCTCCTGCACCCGCACCTATAGTGCCCCCACCAATAGATTTTAATTCAGTTCTTCCAGCTCGACTCCTAACATATTTTTGCGAGGCATCAGCAGATTTTGTAAAAAAATCCGCGGTTCGTCCAAATAACTTTCTTGCTCTTTTAAATTTTTTACCTAAAGTTTTTTCTGTAATTAAACTCATAAATTTACCCATCTTACTTTGTGTAAATCTAAAGTTTTCTGCAGCCTTAGCATTTCGTGCAGCAAACATAAGTTTTTTTCTATCTAAAACATAAGGCACTACGCTGCCTATNAGATCACCAGCAATTACATAACCAAAGTTAGTTTTACCGCCAGGATTNGCTTTTTCTANCGCATCTTGCTTAATATTTTCTCTGGCAGTTTCGCGCTCTGCAATCATTTCGTCTACNTTGTTGTAACCGGTTAATGCGCCCTTTTGAAAAAGAGCATCCATTACTTTTTTCTGCTGGTNTCCTAAATTANCAGGATTCAGTTCTTTCCTATCAATTAAATTTTGTAGTTCTTNTAAANTTGCCATAATTATTTACCTTGNTTAAATATCTGTAACAATTCNAAATTGNTCATTTCACTTAAATCTTTAATTTCTTCTCCTTTTGCTTTTAATGCCTGCTCAGCTTGATACTCTCTTAAAATTTTCATATGACCAAATTGATCCATTAAACTCTCAGGAGTCTCACTAACACTTGAAAGTAGAATTTTTGCATTTTTTTTAAAATTACGATTAAGCCTTGTCTCAAGTAATTTATATTTTTCCATAATAACTTTTGGGTCCATATTAACGATCGCCGCAGTGAGTTTTTTTGCTTCTTCAATATCTTTTTGTGTCAAACGGTCTTCAGCTTTGTTTGCATTAGCCACAATATAGGTTAAATTAGTTTCAATAACTTTGTACCTTGCAAGAGCTTTTTTAATTTCACTTCTTTTATCTGCTAATTCTTTCTCGGACATTTTTTCTTGTTCCTCATCAGATATTAAAGTGTTGAACATGTGCTCTGCCCAAGTATCACCTCTTTTCTCACCTTTAAATTCTTTTGGTATCGCTAAGTCTCCATAATTTTCAGCCTCAGCTATGTCTTCTTTATATTGATTTAACATGTATTGCTGTGTGTTCTTCTCAAGAGGGTCTGATAAAGCTGCGTTTTCCATGATGATTTTTTCAATATTTGAATTATTTAGTTTACTAATTTTCAAAATGTCATCTGTATTATTTTCTAATTTGTCGACAAGCAATGAAGTTTTATCAGTGCTACCAACTGTTCCAGCTCTTGTTACAATGTCACCAGTAATTGTTCTGATAAATTGCTCAACACCTACTAGATTGCTTGCTATGTCAGCAGTACTGGCTTCAGCGCCAGGCATTAAATTACCTTGTGAAACCGTAGCAAAAAATAAATTAATTAAATGCTGTCCGTCAGACGCATAATGTATTTGGTTAAATGCTTTATCAATAGCAGTTTGTTTAAATTCATAAGTGTTTTCATCAGCTATCCCTAAACTATCTGCAGTTACTGCTTTACCCCTTCTTGGAATGATATAAAGTTGATTATTTCCTTTGTTTCGTGAAGCTCT
>NZMJ01000065.1:0-3665 GCA_002692855.1 Maricaulis sp. | reverse complement strand
ACTCCATNCCNAAANNNGCATCAGGGTTCAGTANCTTAACACCAAAAGTTTTTTCATATAACTCATACTCANCNNCACCCNATTCATTTATTTGTTTCATTAAAGCTTCCATATACTTTTCATCTATTCTCATGCTGGCTTCGACTTTTGATTTAAAAAGATCTAACATACCGTTGTCTCTTTGTTGCATAATTCCTAAATCTGCCTCAAACAGATACTTTTCATTTTGCGTAAGTTGTTGATCAAGTGTGTTTAGATATTCATCATATTTAAGTGCCATGCCTTGCATAAGTTCGCTTTCTGAAGCTTGTAACGCGCTCAAACTTTCTACCGCGTTTGCACCTGCGCTGCCTAAAATATCTAAAAACCCTGATACTCCACCTTCATAAGATTTGCCGGACATTAAATCCAATCCAAGTTTTAACAAAATATAGTCTTGTTGTTTTTTGTTGTAACCTTCTATACCCGATCTTTGTTTAAAATCACTTACAAATTCATCAAAAGTTTTTCTTTCTTGATCAAGTAAGGTTTTTCTATATTCCTCAAGTCTATCGCTAGAGTTNTNNAAGTTCTTTTGAATTTGTTCTTNAANCCTTGCAAATTGACCTGGTAACATTAATTTTTGGGATTGCATCAAATTTAAAAGCATACGATTTTTTGTAAGATTTGTATTNGTAGAATTATTTACAATTTCACCTGCATTTGAGCCCATGAATCCTGCAAACCCAGCATCACCTTTTCGACCACCTTTGGTTTCTTTGAAATCAGACATATCAACATCACCAATGTTGCCCTCTTGATTATTTTGTTTATTATTTTGGTTTGTTCTTGCTGTTGTTATTAAATCTTGGTCAACTACATTTTCTGTTTTGCCTTTCAATGCAAGTTTTACTAAATCATCAGTTTCGCCCATTTGTTGACTGATATCATCTGCGAAATTAGAATCACTTAAATTTAAGTTAACTTGACCTTGATCTTGCTCTTGTGTTTCTTGATTTTGTTTTTCCTCAGTATTAGTTAGAGTTGCTGCACTGGCTGGAGATATTAAACCATCAAATAAACCCGCTTCACTACCGTATCCCCCAACGAGTGATGATCCTATGAGACCAGCTTTTGTTTTTGTAAATTTACCCTCACCAATACCTTTACCNAATTTTCCAGCNAGTTTTTTTTGTGTAACAGCTNCNNTTTTTGCAGTAGGAAGTTCTCCCTTCCCAACTNGAGTAAAAGGAATTTTACCTCTAAATAAATTTGACTTAGTGCCNCTTCTCAATAAATAAGGTAAACCTGCTACTTCCAGTGCAGTTAAACCTAAATTTCCAAGAGCCAAATCGTAATTTTCATCTGCTATATTCTGTCGAATTTCACCAACATTACGAACTGCATCACTTGCANCAANCGGTGTGCTAAGTNNACTANNNGTAGGGTTTTGAAATGTTGTCACTACGCCTTTGACTGGATATCCAACAGCTTTCATGGTGCCGCGTGTNACTGGATTGTTTACTGCTCTTGATGCTTTGACGCCTTGATAGACATTACGCGCAACTGGAGCCAATCTTGATAAAATTCCAACAGCAGCTGGTATTAAAGGAATTGCCATTACNCACCTCCCACACCAGTGCCGCCAAGTATATTATAGGTTTTTGCGGCAGTTAAACCTAAACCTGCAGCTTGTGCTATTGGATTGGTTCCAGGAGCCGTGGTTTGTGTAACCTGACTTGCCGCTGTTGGTAATGCAGTCATAATACCTTTTTGGAACTCTGCTCGTTGATATGGCTCATACGCNCTTGCTATCTCAGTTTGACGNTGTGCTTGTAATGCTTGTTGTGCTAANTTNCTTTGTGANTGACCCACTGCCATTTGTGTTTGTAANTCTTGAGCCTGCATCGCCTGTTGTTGTGCACCAAAACCACCTAATTGTGAGGCTACATTCAAATCAGTTTGCACGCCTAGGCCTTGTTGTTGCTGTGCCGCTTGTAACGCTCGTTGATAGTTATCAGCTTGTGCTTGACCAACAGCACGTTGAGTTGCACCCATAAGTTCTGCTTGTTGCACGCCTTCTCGGCCACCACCAAAAGCACCTGATCTTACAGCATCCGCACTTATACGATCGGCTTGCATTTTAGATTGTCTGTTGATTTCATCTATAACAAATTGATTGTAAGGGTTTAAAAAAGACTGTACGTCTGGTAAAGCTTGAGCTCTTTGCTGTGCAGATAAGGCAGATGCTATACCTTGCTCAACTGCCGTTGTACCTGTTCCTGTCACACCTGCAGTGTCAAAAGCTTGTTGTTCAAGAGCCGAGGGTCCTGCAACTTGAAACTCAGGAATATTAATAGGTTTACTGGTCAAATCAGCTACTGTGTCATATAAGGCTAATTTACGAGCCTCTATTTCAGGNGCTTCACGGGTAAAGGTAGTTTGTGTTTCTGCAGGAGCTGAACCTCCNCCACCACCNCCAAAATACTGAGTNAATCCTGTTTCATCGTTGACNGTGCCACAACCACCATGTTGAATCAAAAGTTGACGCTCAAAGTCATTAATGTGAGCTAAATGGGTATCACCATTTTTACCTTTTTCAGCAAGGTCCTGATAAAGTTTCTTAAATAACTTTACTTTTTCGTGTGTACTTAACTTATCAATATTTATACTCATAATTCTTTCTCTATCTGCACATGTGTTTTTTTATAACCTTTAGGTTTCATCACTTTCTCCCAACCTGGTCTAGCAAACAATTCCATTTTTTTACAACCCTGATCCTTAGCCCATGTCTCTAAATCAGTCACATGGTGATGCCACTTATCTAACTGTTTGCCTGTTACAATTCTTGCATCACAGACTTTGTAGTTTGGGTAGCTTCTAATCTCAGTCACAACAGTTGCCAATACAGTGTCAACGTCCGACACAACTAACCAAAGTTGCATGGCTCCTTGTTTACAGAACTCTTTAATGTCATTTGCATCAAAAGCTCCGTTGGTATCACAAGCCAGTTGGACTAAGTCTTTTGCTAAGGGCCATATTTTATCTACTTCAAACTTCGTAAACTTAATAAATTTAGTTTCCATTCACTAGATCAAATACTCGTTTAAATTGATCCTGTTGATTGTAAAAAAATGCAGCGCCTTTCTTACGCATATCTTTAAAGTCCTCAGGATTTGCACCTGCCATGATGCCAGCTCCGAGGATGGCATCTGCACGAGACACAAACTCACCATCGGCAAGTTGTGCTAACATGGTATCTTCGTCTTTATCACCTATCCCAGAGCCGTCTTCCACATAACCTCTTGCTCTAACATAGTTGTTAACATCTTTTTCGTCATTCTCTAATTTACTTGGTAAATAGTTTACTCCACCTGTTGCATACTGTGCTATACCTTCAACAAAAGCACCTTCTTTTGCATAAAGCATGGAATCGAAATCATAAGGATTTACTTGTTCTTGTGGTGCTGCAGCATAGTCAAACCTCTGGGTTAATCCGGATAGTTTACCTTTTTCTGTTGTAAGCATCGCCTGTCTTTGTTCAGGACTTAAATTGTAGGGATTATTAGGATCTATTTTACGACCAGTTGGTTGCATTTTATCCAGTGCATAACTGCCACCAATCCCAACACCGACAGAAAACTGTTTACTTGGGTCGGACAAATAACTACCTGCTTTCTGCATAG
>NZMJ01000064.1 GCA_002692855.1 Maricaulis sp. | reverse complement strand
GCCACACAATAAGTCCCCTCGTTGGGTAATAATTTATTATAAAATTCTATACTCATTTTTCTAGTCTATTATCAGACTCTATAAATACCCTAGCACAAGCTATATCGTGAGCAGGTAAAGTACCATCTGCTAAACCACGTTCTACTTGGCTCATAAATTTTTTTACTTTCTGATGATTATGATACTTCATGGGCCCTCCTCTGAACCACGAATGTACTGTCATACGAGTTGTACCTATTCCCTCAGCTACATACTTGATTGGTAAATTTGCTTTTAAACATAATTTAGCTAATTGTATTCCTAAAATACTATCATCAGCTTTTTCCAATCCTAAAATAAAACTATCACTATATGGTCTTGGCATTATTTATCCCTCCATTTATCCATTATCTTTCGTGCTTCTTCAGCTTGTTTTGATGTCTTTGTTATGGCCTCATCTTCTTCTGTGGCTTCAAATGCCTCAAACTTGACAGGCTCTCTTTCGGTTTCATCTGGCTGATATACACTTAACCTTATTGCGTTGTAAGCCGACTGTGTTTCTGCTTGCTCTTTCACAATATCTATCTTTGATTCTTCTACTGCCTCAACAGGAGAAAATAAAACTCTTGGTTTTTGTGAGTTTGCATCAAACTCCATCTTGGTAACAATTCTACCTGCACTCACATTATTATCTGCTAACATCTGAATGTATGGTTTAAAAGGCCACTTGTTATTGTCCTCTTTACCAAAACAAGAGTTAGCAGGTAATACTAACTCTAATACATCTCCTTTCAAATCATTGGCGAGCACAATCGCCACTCTCCAAGATATCCGACAAGAAGTTCCAATCCCACCGTGGCCAGAGCCTCGCACACTATTAGGACAAGTATGACAAGACTCGGCTTGTGGTTTTCTTACTTCTTCATCTGGTTTAGCAGAGTCATTTGACCAACACACAGGACTAACTTTTTTACCCTCTTCGTAAGTATCTTTATAGTATGACCTTGATGGCGTATGTGCCATTTTCATTATAACTATATTCATTTCTGAAGAGTCGGCAGTGCTGACTTCTTTTCCCCCAACTATCTTCCTAAATACGCCACCTCTTAGAGATATGCGTTTGGTTTGATTAGAAAAGCTACTAGTAGCAACCGCTATAGTGTCTTCATCCAATCCGATGTTAGGATTGTCTTTCAGTATGCCTTTAAGTTTGTCCATGGTTTTTACTTAGCCCCCCACTTGCTCACGATGTCTGCAACGTCCTTGCCACCATCATCAGGGGACTGAATTTTTACGACCTCTGGCTCTTTTACTTCTTCAGTGCTTTCGGTAAAAACTTCTGCACCCTCAGTTTGTGGTTGAGTGTAACCAGAAGTCTCTTCAAATCCAAAGCGACCTGCACCTTCAGAACCTTCAACGAGCTTAATAATCTGTACTGCTCTTAGTTTTAAAGATACACCTGCTCCTACACTATCCACAAAATAAGGATACATAGCAGCGTTCACTCTGATTTCAGAGCCACTCCATATCTCAGCGTCTGTTACCACGCCACCTTTCGCATCAAAGATTGCAGGTTTATAAGCTGCCTTTGATTTGAACTTTATGATTACGTTCCCTGTAGGTTTACCATCATCATCTAGCTGGTCTGCATAAGGCGGATTAGCTGTTTTGATAGTTTTCTTTTTTTGCCTTTTCATTTCTAAATCAAGGTTTTCTTGAAACACTCCATTGATATCATCAATGATAGGCTTTGCGTCTTTTTTAGACAGCACAAGGTCAACTTTGTACTCTCCGTCTTTGTTATACTTTGTGTCAGGCTTACTTAGCCAAGGATACAAAGCTACACCTGTCGGTGTGGTTATCGTAGGTTTTGCCATAATATTTACTCCTATTATTTACTTGGTTTACGAACTACTATTTTGAACTCCCTCATAGAACTAATTCCTGGGGGTAGTCCCTCTTCTTCACGGCCAGATACAAACTCTTTAAAGTTTGCTTGATGTATTCTCTGTTGTAGCAACTCTGGAGCTTCATTCTCTAAAATAAAGTCCCTAAAATTAGTCCAATCAGAACACACAAAGTTTTCTCTATAAGATTTTATAACTGTGCCTTTTGAAGTCTTTATACTATCTGCATTCACTTCATTACAAGATTGAAGCATCACTTGTTCTAATTGCTCAAGGTCAGCTTTCAATTCTTGGTCTTTCTTTTGAAACTCTCTAGCTAATCTGTCCTTTTCATTTCGGATAGTTAAATAAGTATCTACTACGTTATCTAACTGTATCTTAGTGTCATCGACAGAGGCTTCCTGTTTATCTTCAACTACATCACTCATGACTCTAATTCCTCTCTGTATAAGTCAACTAATTTAGTATGCTGGTCTACTTTACCTTGTAGCATCGCATACATTCTTTTTTCAACATCAGACCCTTGCAGATGAACAACTGTCATTTTATTCTTCTGCCCAACCCTATCCATTCTAGCNACACANTGTAAGTAAACTTCAACGGACATCACAGGAGACCAGAANACAACNGTNTCTGCTCTAGTTAGTGTNACTCCGTGAGAAGCTGACTGTGGTTGTATCACAAGAACTTTAGGTTCGTCTTGATTTTGAAATCGGCTAATAATACTTGCTCTTTGATTAGCAGACACATCACCATTAATCACTTCATTGGTTATGTTCTTAGAGTCTAAAAACTCTGATAAAAAGGTTATAGTGTGCCTATAAGGTACAAAAATAAGTACTTTGTTATCTGTTTCTTCCAACACTTCCATCAAAGCATTGAGTCTTGGTTTGACATCAAACTTAATAGTTTGTTGTTCGTCAGTATAAACTGCACCACCAGAAATTTGTAACAACTTCTGCATGCCCGCAGCTGCGTTCACAGCACTAACAGACTCAGTATCAGTTTGAATTAGCATCTGAGTTTTTAACTGCCTATAAAATTTTTCTACTTGTTTTGTTAAAGGCACGACTCTAGTTTGATACATGACTGCAGGTAAATCTAAGCATTGGTCTTTAGCAAATCGTATTGCAGGTTGTAATGCTTGAAATACATAATCTTTAGCTTTAGGTCTAGGTAGCCACTTAAATCTTGACACTTGATACATTACTTTCTCTCTCCAAGCGGCTGATAGTTTAGGTATTCTATTAGGGCAAATAAGTTTTGCAATACCAAAAGCGTCCATCGGAGATTGTGAAGCAGGTGTGCCTGTCATCATCCACACTCTCGTTTTAGGATTTAATATTTTATTAAGTGTTTTCCACCTAACTGTAGTATGTGATTTGTAAGCGTTACATTCATCAATTATAATTAAGTCGTAGTCAGCATCTTTAATTTCATCTTTGACAATGTTTACTCCATCATAATTGATAATAGTAAAGTCGTAGTCTCCCTCTATTATTGCTTTTCTTTTATGAGCAGGGCCATGACAAACAACAGAACTTCTATGCATACAAGTATTAAATACATCTCCTTGCCATGCAGAGTACATGATAGATAGTGGACAGATAATCAAAACTTTTTTAATCTTACCTTGTTGCATCAAATAATCAGCCGCCCAAAGAGCAGATGAAGTTTTCCCTGTGCCTGCTTCGTTAAAACAAAAAGCTTTTTCGTTGATACTTAAGAACTCGGCAGTAACTGCCTGATGGTCAAAAGGTTTATATAGTCCTGGATATGAATAATCTCTCCTCATAGGTGATGGGAGATTTTCTTTAAGTCGCATAAGTTTATTTATTTGAGTCATCTCGTCAAGACCCCAATAAACTACAACAGAAGAACGTTTATCTTCTGTATTTAATATTTCGCTTTGTGGGATTGTGTCTGTAACAAGTTTACCTAAATGCTCAGGCAACATAAGTTTGACGGCTCTCTCTCCAACTAATTCCATAACTTTTTTACTAATTTAAACTATTAACTTTTTACTAAACTAAAAATTCACTATATCACTATCTTAAAAAATATGTCAAGTTTTTCTTTTCTTTTTTACTTTTGCTTTTGCTAGTGCAATCGCTATTGCTTGATTGCGAGGCTTACCTGCTTTAATTTCTTTTCTAATATTTGATGATATTACTTTTCTAGACTTTCCTTTTTTTAGTGGCACGTTTTTTCCTCTCTCTTGTACTTGTTTCTGATACTAACTTTTTCTGTGAGTTTCTTTTAAATGACCTATTCTTTGACCTAGACTGCACTACTAAACCATCAGAGTTTTTACCACCTTTCGATAAAGCTTTTTTGTGAGCTACATCTTTACCTTTACGGTCTATACCTTTTTTATCTATTTTATAACGAGCACGAGCACGGGCAGCCCTAGCTTTCTTCTCGTTTCTAGCTTTCTGTTGTTGATATTCCTTCTTGTAAGGTCTTGGTTTATTTACATATGGCATAACGTNAATTTTACCACATCAAAATGGCGATGTCTTTGGTTTATAAAATTCGCAACTATCCACAGAACACCACCCACACAGAGGTGAGGGATTAGCTACCCATTGGTCATAATCATAGCTTGTTTCTAGGCGTTTCAAAGGTTGCTCAAAAGTTTGCCATAATTTATCCATATCTTTTCTGTGATATTCTTCATTAAGAAAGCTGTTTTTCAACACAAACAAAAGTCCTGCTTTAATCTTAACTACTTCTGGCATTTGTGTGAACAACATGATAGCCATAAGTTTCAGTTGCTTCGGGTCAGGATACTTGTTACTGCCTGTCTTATAGTCAACAATATATGCTTGCTCACCATCTACAATAACCAAGTCAGCGATACCTCTAACCCATCTATTTTTGTCATGAAAATCACAAGGTTCTTTATTGTGNGTAAGTGCCATTTCATATTCACAAAGCTTTTCACCTTTTATGTNTATCAAAGCGTCAACCATACTTTTAAANCGTTGATANTTTTTTGCTAAAGGTTTGCCGTCTCGGACATATTCTTCTAAAGCAGTATGAACTTCTTTACCATAAACTAAAGCTTCACTTTCTTTGATAGTATAATTTTTAGCAACTCGGATTTCGTAATATTGTTTGGGACAGTTTTGATATTGTTTTAGAGCTGAATAACTCCAAGTAAAGTCTGACATATTGTTCCCTTTATTTTTATAGTTACTTGATGTTCCCATAAATTTATGTTGTTTGCAACTTAACAATCTCCNTAGTTGTCNGCGTATGCACCTTCACAAGTGATGGGACAGTCTTTAGCCCAGCCTGGNGGCTTAGACATTTCTGCCATAATATAATTTAAAGCNTCATCTTTTTCNTCTTNCGCAGCNATGCANACCACAGCGTCATGCACTGTNAAAGCTGGTCTGTACTTNTGACTTATNCTNACCATNTGTTCTCCAATTACAATTCTTGCTAGTGCTTGTACGATATTCTCAACCACACTACCACCCCAAATACCTACTCGCCCATGTCTCCTTTTGTAAGTAAACTGACTTCTTGTATCAGAAGTGTCCCACTTTAGTTCTGGATAATAAATNTANAAACCATTCGGTAACTTTATTCCTTCTGGTGTAACCATGACACACTCACCCTTACCAATGTAGTATGGCTCTTTACCCTCTGGCCATGACGCTATATCACCTAGAGCGTTATCACACTCTTGCCATAAGTCGATAACTTTATTGTTTACCTCACGNTAAATATTAACTANNCGTCTACACTCGTTTTCATCAAAGTCAACATTAGCNCCAAGTCTAAGTACATTCTGTAANTTCAATGCACCTGTGCCATAACCTAAACCAAGAATACAAGTCTTGCCTACAGCTCGTTCTGTTTTTTCTTTCTTGGTAATCTTCTTATTATAAATTTTACTTGCAAACTCACAGTACACATCTCTTCCTTCACGATACCACTGCAAGACATCTTCTTGACCTGCAAGCCAAACAAGTATGCGTGCCTCTATCTGTGAAGAATCTACATTGATACAAACACAATGCTCAGGCGGNAGGACGGCTTGCTTCAATGCTTTCTTTTTAACGTCTCTTGACGGTAAGTTTTGAAAGTTAACTTTATCTGCACCACTCCACCTACCTGTATGTGCACCGTAGTATTTAAGTGGTATTGGTAGTCTGCCTTTGTTTCTTGCTCCTATGTCAATGAANCGTTCTATACGAGACTCTTCAATCGTTGACTTTGTGCCTAGACGNACTGCACATAGGTCTTGAATTAAAGGGTCTGCATGATTTTGNAGTGCAATAAATCCCTCATCTGTTTTTGCTAAAGCATAAGTTGGTTTGCCTGTGGTAGGACTTTCTTTCATAGGCACAATCACATTAAGTTCTTCAAGTAATTCAGCAAACTGTTTGTTACTCGCTAACTTTCTACGNACTTCTTCTGTAGAGTCGCAGTTTANTTTAGCTTTCAAACCGTCTAACAATANCTGTTTTTCTTCTTTGACCTCTGCNAGTCTATCTATTAACAAAGCGTCATCTACTCTCAACTGTGGTTGTGTAAACATTCTTATGGTTAAATCAATAAGTTTTAGTTCTCCAGGGGGATAGTCTTTACTTAAAATATTAAATAGTTTGTAAGTTAGCTCCACATCATTAATNCAGTATANTCCATATTGNTGTAACTCCTCACTATCAAAATCCTCTAAACGTTTGCCTTTTGCGTCTAGCACCTCTGTGCCTTTTTCTCCTAACTGATAACGTTCAGCAAGTGCTTTAAGTGAACCCCCTGCGTTAATGCCATGATAGGCACGAGCCATTGATANAGTATCAAAGTANACTTTAGGTATGATATCAAANATAAAAGATAAGATTGCCCCATCAAACATCATGTTATGACACACTAACGCAGAATCAGCCCAGTCGATAGTGTTTAAGACATCGTGAATTTGTTCCTGTGTGCCTGTGTACCAATGAGTAATACCATCATCAATCTTAATGCCTACGCCTATGACTTGAAAACGTGGGTCTCTTATGTATTCTTCTGTTGTGAGTTTATTAAGACCATAACCAACATCATAAAAGGTCTCAAAATCAAGCGTTACTGTTCTCATTTTTTCTCTCATGTTTTAAAATTACTCCAGAAGGTAGTTTGTTTTTGCATACACCAACTAAATTATATGCTCCACCTCTGTTCTCCCATGCACACCACCAAGTGCCTCTATCAAGAAATTTACCTTTCTCTCCACACTTATTGCAAACATTATAATGTTCTTTTTTGTCTTTCATAGTTGTCCCTGCAGTCTGCATCACACCATCTTCTCTCNTCTGTTATATCTGCTTTACAATACAAACACTTNCCTGTTTTGTTTTTTGGTATTGTAGTATCAATGTTTTTTAAAGCAGTTTCTATTTCTTTTTCTACATTCTTACTTGATACATCTACTTCGTCTACCATTTTAGACCTTCCTTGTTCTTCTTATCGCCTCTTTNCCTTTTTTAAATATAGACGCAACTTCTGTTTTACCCATAACTTTAGCTCGTTGCTCACCAACTGTGAGTATTTGTATTTTACGAGCATAAGGTTTATTTATCTTCTTAACTTTAGCTACAGTCTTTCTTGCGTCTGTCGGAGTCGCGAACTTTATACCTACAGTGTCCTTTGGATTTTCGTCAGTATATAACCTACGGCCACTACCTTTTGGCTTTTTACCTGTGCCTACTTTTGGGTCTCTTTTCTTCTTCATATCAATATGCTAGTACGACTCGCACTTTTATTCAAGCGAAAGCGTTAACTTTTCTCACCAGTTACCGAGCT
>NZMJ01000063.1 GCA_002692855.1 Maricaulis sp. | reverse complement strand
AGTCGATCAAGATTAAACTTAGGAGAACTTCAGGATGCTCAAGCTGATAGGAGAGGAGATACTTTATCTAAGTTATTATCTCAAGGATACAAAACTGCATTAGGATCTTCTATGGATGCTTTTGAAAGAGGGCAAAGAAGAGATTTAGAAGGTGGTAGACTATTAGGTGGGTTAGGTTCAAGTATCGGTAGATTAGGTGGTATTGCGGGTGGTATAGGACAAGGCTTTGGTGGATTAGGAAATGTTATGGGGCAATTGGGTCAGAGATATGGTGGATTAACAGCGGGTGATCTTAACGCTTTATATTCAGCTGGCACAAGTAGACAAAACTATAATCAAGCTGTTCTAGATGCTTACAGATCTAATCAAATGAATCCTCTGAAAGGTGCTTTAATGCCTTTAACTTTAGGTCAGCAGTTCTTAAAAGGAACTCCATCAGTGGGTAATGTACAACAATACACACAAACTTATCAACCAAGTCCAAATCCATTCTTACAAGGGTTAGGTCTTTCTTTCGCATATGGTCAACCACAAGGTCAACCACAAGCATAGGTTTTAAATATGGCTGAAAAAGATAATATATATGGTGGTTTTGGAGATATATATGGTGGTATAGGTAAAGTCCTTCCATTTTTAACAGATACTTTGCCTAAATATGGTGTTGCATCAGGTACAAATATACTGGGTGGAGGAACTGATGTATTAGGTATTTTGGCTGAAAATATAGGTCAAGATAATCTTGCAAGATTATTAAGATCTAATGCTCAAGATCTTTATGATTTAGGAGGAGAGTTTTTACGTGGTGGTAACATATTTGAAACAGCAGAAAGATTAGATAGAGAAAAAAGGTTAAATACATTTGAAAGAAGTTTGGCTGAAAGCAAATTAGTTGATCCTGATAGAATGAAATCTTTTGAGCCACCAGAACCTACATCTGATTTAGGTAAAAGATTAAGTGAGATTGATAGTTTGCTTAGTTCAGCTTCTCCTAGAGTGCCTCCAGAAGGTAGACCACCAACACCTACTGAAGAAAAAGCATCAGCAGAAGAATCTTTGTTAAAAGAAGCTCAACAATCTGCACAAGCAGAAGAACAATTGTTCGGAAAAGAAAAAGAAGATTTTAGAGCAAAAGAAGAAGCACGTTTGCAAGGAACCCCACCAACTCCAGAAAATAAAGAAAAAATACAAGAAGATGCTTTTAAAATGATAATGGAGGAAAATTTAAGAGCTGCAGGTAAAGGTAAAAATGTTAAAGGCTCTGGAGGAGCAAGAGATTTAGATTTTTATAAAAAAGAATTTGCAAAGGCTACAGGTGTAGATATATCAGGTAAACCTGATAAAAGTAATTTTCTTATGGCTCTAGGTCTTAATTTAATGCAGAACAGAGCGGGCAAAGGGTTTAATNTAGGTAAGATANTAGGTGCAGTAGGNGAANCTNCAGAGAANGCTATGCCAAAGCTTATAGAAGCACAGAAAGAAGCAAAGGCTAATATGGTAGCTGCAGGTAAATATGCCATACAAGCTAAAGCAAAAGATGCAGCCACAGCAGCAGCAGCAGCTAAAAATTTAAAGAAAACTGGTGGTTATTTTATTGTTCCTACAGGTGGTAAGGCTGGTCTTACACCAGCAGACTATGTTAATCTTGCCGATAGAGGTAGATATATGAAATTATCAAATGCTGAATTAGCACAATTAGAGGCAAATCCAGAATTTAACAAAAANTTTAGTATATTACCCGGTGATATGTGGGGTGATATTGTAAAAGAAACTATTGAATCACAAGGTAAAGGTGGTGTTAAGTATTTAGAAAAAGTAGCTAACGTNCCTATGTTTGCAGATGCTGAAGATTATTTCAACATACCTATTCAATACGCAGATCAAAATACAGTACCTCNAGGTCAAATTGCTTCACCAAGATTTGCAGGTTCTGAAAAAGATGCTATCAATAAATTACAAGAATTAAAATCAGCAGGAGATAGAAGCGAAGCTGAATTTAAAAAAATAGCAAATTTATTATCAAGAACAGATTTAACTAGACAAACACAAGCAGTATCGGCACTTAAACAATTTGCTAGAGGTTTTGGCATAAAACTAGGTGCTGTTCGTGACGAAAATGGANAAATTGTTGATGAGCCAACAGTTGAAGCACAATTAAATTTTTACTTAACTAAAATACAAGCAGAAGAAGCTTCTAATATTCTTCAAGAAGCTGGTAAAACTTTATCAGATAAAGATAGACAAATGGTAAAAGAAATAGTTGGAGAAATTGGTGTTCTTATAAGAGATGGTGCTGATAAAGAGTTAATAGTTCAAAAAATGAATAATTTGTATGGAAGAATAGTAGGAACAAAAAGAAGGAAGCTTCAACAAGGGGCACAAGCATTATTTAGTTATGGTGTAACAGGAGCAGCTGATTTTATTGATACTAGTTCTCCTGCTTATGGTATTCCTGCTTCATCCACAGATCTTAATTTTACATATACAACTATGCCTAGTGGTAGATTAAGATTAAGTTTAGTAGGTAATTAATATGGCAATTATTGAGGTAGAAACTCCAAAAGGTATAGTAGAAGTAGANATCGCTGGNGAAAAACCAACTGAAGAAGAACTAANTGTTATAAGAAAAGAACTTTTCTCTCAGCCTCAAAAAAGAACTGCCANTAGCTTTCAAGATCTATTAGATCAAGAAAGTGGGGTTACTCAACAAGAACAAGAACCAGAACAATTNTTCGATACAGAGACTGGTATNAAAGATGCTAGTTTAAGAGCTGCTCTGTCAGCAGCGGAAAATAATAAAGAGCAAGAAAATATATTAAATAAATTTGGTTTAAGCTCNATAGACTACACCAGAGATAAAAGAAACAGGTTAGCTTTAACTCCAACAGGAGCAAANAAGTTTGGTGTTGATACAGATAAAAANGTATTAATAGATGAGTCAGGTTTTAGTCGTTATGATTTTGCTGACTTTGCAGGTATTCTTCCAGAACTTACTGGTGCTGTTGGTGGTGCCTTAAAAGGAGCTGCCGTTGGTACAGCAGTTGCACCGGGCATAGGAACATTGTTATTTGGTGCTTTAGGTGCTGGTTTAGGTGGAGGAGGTGGATCTTTAGCAGANGANGCCATAGAAGGATTATCAGGTGTTTCTGACCAAACTGCTACAGAAATAGCAAAGGATGCAGGTAAAGAAGCACTTATAGCTGGTGGAGCNGAACTATTGTTCGGTGCTCCTTTTCTTTTATTTAGATCTTTAGCTCCAAAAGCNGGTATATTAAAAGAAGGTGATAGTGAAGCTGTGGANACAGTTAAAAAGGCTGTAGACATGGAATTTGCCCCAAGTGGTAGGCAATTAGGTGTTTCTCCTATCAGAGCTAAAGCAGAGAGCTTGGTAGAGTCTGTAATAGGTACATCTCCAAGATTAAGAGCTAATCGAATCGCTATGAACAAACAAGTAGATAATTATAAAACAAAATTAGCTGAATATGCCACTAAAAGTGGGGGCAAAGATGCAGGTGAGGTATTTGTAAATTTATCAAATAAAAGTTTAGCAGCTCTCAATAGAGCCAATGCCTCTGCTAGACAATCTGTTATACAAGCTATGAAAGATTCATCTGAATCATTAGCGGGTGCATTAAAAACAAACTCAACGATTAATGACGATTTATATAATGCTTTTTCAGATGTGTATAAAACATTTGATGAGCAAGCTACTGCTATGTGGAAAGATATAGACGCTGTTCTTGAAACAGGTCTTGGAACTAAACAAATAATACCTACAGATGATTTAATGAGTTTTAGAGATACTTTAATAAGAAGAGAATTTAGAAATATAAAAGGATATGAAAGAGAATTAGCTAACAATCCAAATAGCACAGAAAATTTAGCATATAAATTTTTAATTGATTCTTTTGATCCAGTAAATATGGGTAAAAAGGCAAGTTTTTCTCAATTATATAAAGTAAGAAAAAAATTATATAATATAGTAACTGGTGATCCAAGGAATATAACTCCAGAGATAATGCAAACTATAAAAGGAAGTCGAGGTTTAACACAAGATTTTCAAAATGCTAAAAATATCGTAGATGGCATTTTAAATGAAACAGATATATCTAAATTATCTGAAGATATTATTACAGCTTTTGGAGGAAAGGGTGTAGGGGAAAAATCTAATTTAGCCATACAGAGAGCTGCTTCTCAACTAAAACCATCTAGAGAATTTTACAAAAAGGGAATGAAAGAATATGAGTCTATAGCTGCAAGTATGGGTTCTAAAAGTATTTTACAAGATATACGTTCTGGAATAAGACCAGAAAATTTATCTAATGTTGCTATGAATATTATTAAAAATAATAAAGCAGAACCTTTATTAAATCTTAAAGCAGCCTTAAAAAATGATGATACTTATAATTCATTAAAAACTGAATTAGGAAACGAGTGGATTAGATCTACTTTAAGAACTTCTGGATTTGATAGTATTAATCCTAGATTATTTAAACCATCTGAATTTGTAAAAGCTCTTGATGATTTAGGTGAAACAGGTAATGAACTTTTTGGAGCAGCTAATTATACAAAGTACAAAAATATAGCTAAAGGATTTGAAGATGTAGCTACTTCAGAAATAAATGATGAATTAATAGCAAGAGCTATGGATGCTGGTTTAGATCAATCAATAGAAGGTATTTTAAAAAATAGTGTAAAAGCTGCACAAGATTTAGGAGAAGCACAAAAGAATAAAGTTCTTAAAAAAATAAGAGATAAGAATTTAACTCCTGATGAAGCTGCAAAAGTAGTGGCAGCTCCTAACGTAACAGTTAATGAGTTAAAATACATCACTAATTACTTAAAACAAAATGATCCTCAAGGAATGGATGCTGTAAGAAAATATTATACCGAACAAATGTTTGATGGTATGGGAGCTACAGTAAACGCCAAGACTTTATCTGATATGGCTAAAACTGTTAAAAAATTTGATGGTGATTTTAAAAAGTTAAATATTGTATTTGGAGAAGAAACAGCACAAGGTATGCGTGACTTTGGTAAAGTATTGGAATTTATCTCTAAAGATGTAGGCAATAGTGATCTAGTGGCTAACAGTATTACAGCTAACTTTATGGGTGCCATTGGCAAAATAGCTAGAATAGGTATTATTGGACAATTATTTACAAATAGAAAAGCTATACAACAAATAAAAGATTTAGACTCTGCAACTAAAGGATTGTCAAAACAGAAAAGAGGAGAGCTTATGGCAAGTGCCATAGGTGCTTTTGTTAGACAATTTGCAGCACAAGCAACCGATAGTGGACTTGAAAGTGCTGCAGATCAAGCTTCTAGTTTTGTAAAAAATACCATAGATGAAACTATACAAAGTCAAAATAATTTAGATCAATCTGTTAGTGATTTATCTAATCAGGTAAATCAACCAATTGAAAATACTTTTCAACCTAGTATGATTACCACACCCACCACTAATACTACAACTGCACCTTTAGGATTGATTGATAGAGTTAAAAAACAAGCTGAAGAATTATCTTTAAGAGATAGAGCATCTAGAGATCCATCTGTAGCTAATACTTTGTTAGGTGGGTTAGGTAGTGCAGGTCTATTATAAAGAGCCAACTCCTTTAGAAGTTAGTTCGTTTTTAGTTTCCTCTTCTTCTTTAAATATCGTTTTGTAATAATCATCTATAAATTTAGTCATTTGTTTTCCCATACCCCTATGTTCTTCCTGACAAATCTTTGACAATTTATTATAAGTGTCTAAAGGTAAAGCTATACTTCTGTATTTACTTATATCTGGCATTAATGTATCCTTCCCATAAATGAAATCAAAACTACCATATAATACCAAGTTCTTTTCGTCAAGGTCTAAATATGGATCTAAGAAAACAATTGTTGANAANATNAAGTTTGATTCTAAATGGGAAGCAGAACGATATGGTCAACTAAAAGCTATGGAAAGAGCTATGTTNATAAGAGATTTAGAATTACAGGTTCCATATGATATTGTTGTTAATGACGTAAAAATATGTAGATACGTTGCAGACTTTAGATATAAAAAAGAATCAAACCATACTATAACTAATGATGAATATTATGTAGAAGTAGTTGAAGATGCAAAAGGCTTTGAAACCCCTGAATTTAAACTAAAAAAGAAGCTTATGAAGGCTGTATTTAATATAGATATTTATCTTAGCAAAAAAAAATAATATTTTTCTCTTGACATATATACCATTTAGTACCATATTGTTTGGTATTAGCTTAATTAATTTAACTCAAGGGGNAATCATGTCATATTATAGTTCATACTCAAAGAGTTTCTTTTGTGATGATTCGCAACAGGAATCAAAGTCTCTTTCTGATTTATTTAAAGAAAGAGAAGAGCTTAAAGAAAAAATGGATCAGATTAAGTTTCACTTAAAGGGTCTTAATGACTATCTTGTAAGTGTTGTTTATGATGATGCAAAACAAAATCTTTTCAATGANGGNAAAGATTANGGAACAACAAGTGTTACAAAAGATAATTGTAAAACTAAAGTCGTTCTTAAAAAAAGAGTCACTTGGGATACAGATGAATTAGATCGTATCTCAAATGAAATAAGAGATGATCTTGCAAGTCATTACATTAAAAAAACTTTAACGATTGCAGAAAGTCGTTTTAAAGAAGCACCACCCGAATTGCAAGATGTGTTCAGAAGAGCAAGAACTGTTGAAACAAGTGGTGTTATTATAGATAGGGAGGAGTAATTATGGGGTTACAAATAGTTTCTGCTGAAGAAAGAATGTCCGAAAAAAGAGGGCATAAAATTGTAATCATGGGTAAAAGTGGTGTGGGTAAAACCACACTTGCTCGAACCTTAGATTCAGAAAAAACATTGTTTATGGACTTGGAAGCAGGGGATGCAGCTATTGAAGGTTGGCCTATTGATGTTATCAGACCTAGAACATGGGTAGANTGTAGGGATTTTGCCTGTTATCTAGGGGGTGCCAATCCTTCATTAGCTGAAGATCATGCTTATAGCCAAGCACATTATGACCATGTTGTTCAGCAATTTGGTAAACCAAATGGTATATTAACAAAGTACGATACGATTTTTGTCGATAGTATTACAGTGGCAGGTCGATTGTGCTTTCAACATTGTATTCAGCAACCTGAATGTAAATCAGAAAGATCAGGTAAGCTTGATACCAGAGCTGCTTATGGAATGCANGGAAGGGAGATGATGAGTTGGTTGACTCACCTTCAGCACATAAGAGATAAGAATGTAATCTTTGTAGGTATTCTGGATGANAGAATAGATGATTATTCCAGAACTATTTACGAGTTGCAAATCGAGGGGTCTAAAACAGGCAGAGAATTACCGGGCATAGTAGATGAAGTTATTACTATGGCTATTATGACAGGTAATGAAAAGACCTATCGAGCGTTTGTTTGTCAAACACTAAATGAGTGGGGATACCCAGCNAAGGATAGATCAGGTAGATTAGATTTACTTGAACAACCACACTTGGGTAACTTACTTAAAAAATTAAATGGTGGATCTGTACAAGAAAGAAAGTTAGATTTTGTAGATCCTAAATCAGAAGTTAAGAAAGAAGAGGTTAATAATGCTTAATTTAAATGATGTAAAAGATGATGGTAGAAGAGAATTTGAATTAATTCCTGATAATACTGTCTGTCGTGTAATTTTAAAACTCCAAGGTGGTCATCTTGAATTACAACAGTTTGGCAAAGGTCAATGGTTTAAATCAAGTGCTAGTACNAAAGCAAAATGGCTTGAAATAGAATATACTATCATTGGTGGTCAATATGATAAACAAAAGTTTTGGGATAAGATTTTTGTTGATGGTGATAAAATGAGTGAAAGGAATGTTCCTTATGCTCAAGAGATTGGTATGAGAACAATTAAAGGTATTGTTGATAGTGCTAATAATCTTAAACCATCTGATATGGATGATAGTGCTATGGCAAAAAGAAATCTGTCAGGTGTTGAAGATCTGAATGGATTGGAGTTTTGTGCCAAAATAGGAATACAAGAGGGAACAAATGGATATGCAGATAAAAATGTATTGAAATTTCCAATTACTGCTGAAAGCAAGGATTTTATAGCTTCTAGTGTGTCTGCACCAAGTCAGCCACANNATAANACACANGCAAGTGTNTCNNCTCCAAGTCCTATGCAAGGCAATAATGTTCCTGATTGGGCGAAATAGCAAGGGCAAGGACACCTTTGATCCTGCTAAGCCACCGAGAGGAGGGGTGGTGCCCTAAACCTCCTCACCAATTTATTTTAATCAAGGGAGAGAAAAATGGTTAAAAAAAATACAAATACAACTGTAACTATTGATGCACTTAAGCAAGGTAGAGTAACTTTAAGAATGATTGGTCAAACACCGATTATTTTTAATCGTATGGCAGAAAAAGCCAAAAGAGATTTGCTTATAGGTGCTGGTCGTAAAACGGCTGCACAGAAGAAAGAAATTAAGCATAATCCAGAGTTAGAATTTAGATCATCTATACATAAAATGGTTGATGGAGATACTCTGATTGGCTTTCCTGCTTCTGGTGTGAAAGGTGCTATGGCAACGGCTGCTTTAGAAACTGAAGGTGTTAATAAAACATCTGTTAATCGTTTAATCTTTCTACCTCAACAGAAAATATCCATTTGGGGAACACCAAAGCTTTATATGGATGTTGTTAGGTCTAGTGATATGAACAAAACTCCTGATGTTCGCACCAGAGCTATTATCAACGAATGGTGTGCAGAGGTTGATATTACCTTTATTACTCCAACACTTTCTCAGCATTCTATTGTGTCACTATTGCAGAACGCAGGGATGATATGTGGTATTGGAGATAATCGACAAGAAAAAGGTAAAGGAAACTTTGGCTCATGGCTTGTTGATTTTGAGGGTAATGACCAATTTAAAGATGTTTGGGAAACTAGAACCAAGATTGGTAGAAAAGCTCAAGAAAAAGCAATGAAAGACATCATTATAAATGATGCAGAAACTCAAGAACTTTATGACTTTTATAAAGAAGAAGTTATTAAGAGGGCTGCATAATGTCACTTCGTTTTACAAAACAGGATAGGCAAGATATTATTGATGACTATCTAAATAAAACAGGGAGGAACATTTATGTTCCTTCCGAATTTGTAGATTGGTTAAGAAATCAAACAGATCATAAAGTTTATAATCTATTTTTTGGTGCGTCTGATGAAGAAATGGCAGACAAACATAGAGAAAGTATGGCTAGACAGTTTGTTACAGGTCTTAGAATTAAAATTAATATATCTGAAATACCTGAACCATCTAAAATAGAAAACTTAAAAGTTGAAGTCGTTGA
>NZMJ01000002.1 GCA_002692855.1 Maricaulis sp. | reverse complement strand
GGAACTTCTGCTTTATCTGCTAACACTACATCTAAAGGTACTACACTTTTAGTTTATGGTTCTGAGTTTGGTAAAGGTGATAAGTACCGTGCTATGGATAACGATGGCGTTGGTGCTGTTGTTCAATCTGACAGAAGAGGTGCTAACGAGCCTGACTTTAAATCTTTTTCTAATAAACCAATTATTATGAAAGATTACTACGAAGTTTCAGGATCTGATGCTTCAAGAATTGGTTGGGTTGAAATATCTGGCGAAGGTGGACAATCAGGTTACTTATGGTACTTAAAAGCAGAAGCTGATACAAGATCTAGATTTACAGATTACTTAGAAATGGCTATGATAGAAGCTGAGAAAACAGTTGCTAACTCTGTTATTGGTTTTGCTAATAAACAAATCAGAGGTGCTGCTGACGCTGGCGCTGATGGAGCTGGTACTGAAGGTTTATTTGCTGCTATCGAGTCAAGAGGTAACGTTACTTCTGGTGTAACTGGTGTTAACGCTGCTACTGATTTAGCTGAGTTCGACGCAATCTTAGCTGAGTTTGACAAGCAAGGTGCTATTGAAGAAAACATGTTATTTGTAAACAGAGCTACGTCTCTTGCTTTTGATGATATGTTAGCTTCAATGAACTCTTACGGAGCTGGTGGTACATCTTACGGTGTATTTAACAACTCTGAAGATATGGCATTAAACTTAGGTTTCTCAGGATTTAGAAGAGGTTCTTATGACTTCTATAAGTCTGACTTTAGATACTTAAACGATAAAGCTACAAGAGGTGGTATTAATGACAGAGCGGGTAGCGCAGCTATCAGAGGTGTTATTATACCAGCTGGTGTATCTTCTGTTTACGATCAAGCTTTAGGAAGAAACTTAAAGAGACCTTTCTTACACGTAAGATTTAGAGCTTCAGCTACTGATAACCGAAGAATGAAAACTTGGGTTACTGGTTCTGTTGGTGCTTCTACATCTGCACTTGATGCAATGCAATTACACATGTTAACTGAAAGATGTTTAGTAGTACAAGGTGCTAACAACTTTATGTTAATGAAGTAAATCATTATTTAAAAGTCGNGGCTTCGGCCTCGNCTTTATTTTATTAATTTTATTATATATTATATTATGGCAAAAAAGAAAACAAAAGTGGANGTTGAAGAAACTCCACAGGTAGTTGAAACACCAGTTGTTGAAACACCAAAACCAAAAAAGGTTGAAGTTAAAAAATCAAAGTGGGAAGTAAAAGATAGAATTTATAATTTAAAAGGTTATAAAAGACCTTTATCTTATATGTTAAAAAGCTCTAACATTTACTGGTTTGACGAAGAAAAAGGTTATGAAAGAGAATTAAAATATTGTGAAAACCAAAGAACGTGTTTTGTTGATGAAATGAAAGGCGATCAAAGATTAGCTCACATTATATTTAGAAACGGTAATCTTTTTGTAGAAAAAGAAAAAACAGTTTTACAAAAGTTTTTATCTTTGTANCACCCACATAGAGATAAAATATACACAGAGTACAAGCCTGCTCAAGAAGCTGCTGACGAAATAGAAATATTAGAGTTAGAAGCAGATGCAATATTAATAGCTAGAGACATGGATATTGAAATGGCAGAAGCTATTATGCGTGTAGAAAAAGGCTCTGAAGTGTCTAAGCTAAGTTCTAAAGAACTTAAAAGAGATTTACTAGTGTTTGCTCGTAATAATCCTAGTTTGTTCTTAGAGTTAGCCTCTGATGACAATGTACAGCTTAGAAACTTTGGTATTAAAGCTGTAGANCTTGGTATATTAAANTTATCAAGCGATCAGAGAAACTTCATGTGGGGTTCAAATAATAGAAANATTATGACAATTCCATTTGATGAGCATCCATACACTGCTTTAGCACATTGGTTTAAAACTGATGAAGGTATGGAAATATATGCAAATATAGAAAAACGATTAAATTCGTAACAACCTTAGTAGAGTAACCACTCTTCGGGGTGGTTACAATACTATAAAAAAATATTATGATAAGAATAGACGATGTATATCAGAAAGTTTTAGCTATTGCTAATAAAGAACAAAGAGGTTATATAACTCCACAAGAGTTTAATTTATTTTCTGATCAAGCTCAGTTAGATATATTTGAACAATATATTTATGATATAAATCAATTTGAAAGAGCAAAAGGTAATGATACAGAATATTCTGATATGTTAGAGCATCTTAACGAAAAATTAAGTGTATTTAAACATTTACAAGATTTAACTTATACTACAAACTACTTTGAGTTAGCTAACAACACTTATAGAATAGGTAGTATAATATATAAAAACGTTCAAGTTCAAGAAATAAACGATAAAGAGTTTGTTTATTTAAACTCATCTCCTCTTTTAAAACCAACAAGAAAAAATCCTATATACATAAAAAGACAAAACAAAATATTTTTATATCCTGAAAATATACAAGCGAATGTATCTTGTTCGTTTATAAAAAAACCAATAAAACCTAGATGGAACTATGTAGTTGTAAACGGTGAAGCACTACACAACCCAACAGGTTCTCAAAATTTTCAACTACACAGATCAGAAGAAAATAATTTAATAAATAAAATATTGCAGCTAGCAGGTATAACTATGAATAACGAAATATATCAGGTTGCTAGTCAAGAAGAAGTAAAAGATATTCAACAAGAAAAAGTATAATAAATGGCTCTACTTAATCAAACACAACAACAGTATTATCAAGGTAATGATTTTGGTAATTATCAATTTATATCTTTAGCTGAAGTTATAAATCAATTTATGGTTGCTTACGTTGGTGAGGAAAAATTAATTAATAAAGCTAGAAAAGTTGATGTTCAGTTTCATGCTATGAGAGGTTTGCAAGAGTTAAGTTTTGACACTTTTAAATCTACTAAAGCTTATGAAATAGTAGTACCTTCTAACTTACAAATGATACTACCGCATGATTATGTTAATTATGTAAAATTATCGTGGAGTGACGCTGGCGGTATAGAGCACGTGTTATATCCAGCTATTAAAACATCAAATCCACTTTCTATAGATCAAGAGGCTGACGGTGATTATATATTTCAAACAGATGAAGAGTTAGTTGACAATGGAGATTACAGCGTAGACTTAAGTAATTCTAAATGGCAAAAAAGTACTGTTACAAAACAAACTACTTTAACAGGCCCTTTTACAGGTGGAGCAAGTGCTAATCAAGCTACAGGTGGTCCAGTAACTAGAGATGATGAAATTTTTATTGATAACGGTCAACTAGCTATAAGAACAGAAAACTTTTTATATAGAGGTTTAACTAACTCTAACGTAGCTAGTAGATGTTATGCTGTTTGGCAAGAAATAGATGTTTCTAATTTTAACGTGTTAGATATTACAGCAACAGCAACTTCTCATGCTGCAGGAACTATACATGGCGCTGGTATAATAAAATTTGGTTTAAGTACAGAGCCTGGTAGTAATTCTACAAACCCTTATAATGTAAGTGCTAACGCAGCCTTGCATCAAAGAAACGTAAACCCAGCTTACATACCAAACGGTTTTTTAGAGTGGAGTGACGGTAACGCTACAGCTACAGAAAAAACAATTGAAAATATAGATGTTTCAGATTACGATACTTTATATGTTGTTATAACTTCTAGAACAATTTGGTCTCAATTAGGTAGTGGTACTGGTACAGAGTTTACTGCAACTAACTTAATTGATGATGTTTCAGTTAAATTTACTGGTGAACCTGATAGTTTAAAACTAAATAGAGAGTCTAGCACTTGGACTAAATTTAAATCTAATACACCAAAAGATAATATGAATCGTTATGATGATGGTACTTATGATTTAGTTGTTGGTGAAAGATATGGTATAGATCCTCAACATTCTCAAGTTAACGGTAGCTTTTATATAGATGAGCTTGCTGGTAAAATACACTTCAGTTCTAATATATCAGGTAAAACTTTAATAGTAAAATATATAAGCGATAGTTTAGGTACTAATGAAGAAATGCAAGTGCATAAGCTAGCAGAAGAAGCTATGTATAGATATATAGCTCACGCAATATTAGCTGGTAAAGCAAATGTTCCAGAATATATTGTAAATAGATTTAAAAAAGAAAAGTTTGCTGCTATTAGACAAGCTAAATTAAGATTATCAAATATTAAATTAGAAGAAATAACTCAAATATTAAGGGGTAAATCTAAACGTATAAAACACTAGTATATGGCGAAGATACAGAATACTTTTACTCAAGGTAAAATGAACAAAGACCTTGATGAAAGATTACTGCCAGTTGGACAGTATAGACATGCTATGAATGTGCAAGTTAATACTTCAGAAGGTTCTGATGTAGGTACTATACAAAATATATTAGGTACTAATAACAATTTACCTAAAGTAGGTTCTGGTGGTGATGGTGTTTGTGTTGGTTCTATAGCTGATGAAAAAAATAATCATGTATATTGGTTTACTAAACTAAGTGGTGGCGATAATATTATATCAAGATACAATACAGACACTAACGTTCATGAGTTAGTTTTAGTAGATAAAAACGATATATTAGAGTTTACTTACGAAAATATTATAACCGGTATAAATATTATTGATGATATGCTGTTTTTTACAGACAACATATCTGAGCCAAAAAAAATAAATATAACAAGATGTATTGAAGGTACAACTGATATAAACACACACACAAAGCTTTTTGTTAATGGTGAAGTAGTTCAAGATATTGTACCTGCTACTTTTGGAACTCCTGGTTCTGCTACAGATGTTGATCTAAGAAAAGAGCATATAACTGTAATTAAAAAAGCACCTAAATATCCACCTGTATTAAAAATGTCTTCTGAAATACCAACTGGTGTTTTTAGCGGTAGCACTGAAAGAGACTTTGATACTTACAGTGTAGACGATACTTTACTTATAAACGTTGCTCTTCCAGCTAACGTAGATCCAAACTCTTCTTTTAATATACAGCAAGGAGACATAATAGCTTTACAAAATTACACTACAAACGCTCCTACTATACCTTTAGTTGATTATGTTATTAGAGCTGAAGTTTTGCAAATAGTTCCAGGCACAAACCCTCCTTCATTAAATAATGGTTTAACTTTGTTTTCAATAAAAATACTTAGTAAATCAGTAAATACACCTTCAGGTCAAACAACTTATTACATGTCTTTGTTACTAGAACAAAAAAATAAGTTTGAGTTTAAATTTCCTAGATTTGCTTATAGATATAGATATGAAGATGGTGAATATTCTAGCTTCTCTCCATTTTCAGAAATAGCTTTTATACCTGGTGGTTTTGATTATCACCCTAGAAAAGGTTATAATCTAGGTATGACTAATAGATTAACTGACATATATGTGACAGAGTTTGTAACAGAAGATCAACCTGAAGATGTTGTTGAAATAGATTTATTATATAAAGAATCAGACTCATCATCTGTTTATGTAGTAGAAACTTTAAAACCTGATAATGATGAGTATAAAGTTACTAACTTTGATGCTAATAACGGTATTTTAGATTTAAAAAGAAACGGTAGTTATTTAGTAAAATCAGAAACTATATATTCTTTATTACCTTCAAATCAAATATTAAGACCTTACGATAATGTTCCTAGATTTGCTAAAGCTCAAGAAGTTGTAGCTAATAGATTAATATATGGTAACTATGTTCAAAACTATGATTTATCACCAAGATCAGAAAATGCAGATTACAAAACTCAATTAAATGTTGTTTTAAAAAGTGAAAACGTAAACTCAAGTTTTGGTGTAAAATCTTTAAAATCACTTAGAGATTATCAAGTTGGTATTGTGTATTTAGATGAATACGGTAGACAAACACCGGTACTAACAACAAATACTTCTACAGTAGCTGTTGATAAGATTAATGCTGACAAATCAAACAAATTAAGAGTTCAAGTTACTGGTGGACAGCTAGCTCCACTTTGGGCAAAAGGTTTTAAATTTTATGTAAAAGAAACTACAGGNNAATATTATAATTTAGCTATGGATCGTTTTTATGATGCTGAAGACGGTAATATATGGTTAGCTTTNCCTTCTGTTGATAGAAATAAAATAGATATAGAAACTTTTTTAATATTAAAAAAAGGTTCTGAGTCTGATGATTTAGTTACTAGAGAAGCTAAATACAAAGTAATAGCTATATCAAATGAAGCTCCAGATTTTATAAAAGAAAAATTTTTTCCACTTGGTAATATTGTAGAAAACGCTACTAATGATTTATTTGGAACTGTATCTACTTTAGAAGGTAGTAGAAGTTTTACTATTGAGGCAGATACTAACATTGGTTTTGCTTTAAAAAACGGTAGCTTATCACATATACACGAAAAAGTTAAATCAAAAAGAGTAAGGATTAGATTTGAAGGAGTTAATAATCAAGTATCTAATTATTATGAAATTACTACTATTGGTTATGAACCTGATTCTAGTAATTACCCTGTTGGTGAAATAAAAATAAATATAGAAGAAAATTTTGGAGCTGATGTTAATTTTATATTTGACAATGTTACTAATACTATTTCTAGTGGAACTACTTTAGTTTTTGAAGAAATAAAAGTTGTAAATTCACCTAAATTTGATGGTAGATTTTTTGTAAAAATATATAACGATGCTTCAGTACAAGAAAATATAGGTAGTAATCAGAGTTCTAGTAGTAAATATCAAGTTTTAACTTCTAGAAAATTATACTATTTATCACCAAATCATATAGCGCTACACTCTTTAGGAGGCACAGGCGCTGTTAATGATCCTACTTACGATCCTGGTGTAACTACTTTTAACGATGATTACCATGATAATGGTATAATTATACCGTCAAATGTAAATCCTAACGATTACAGTAGAGGTCTTTATGCTGGCGCTATTCCTGAGTTTTGGTATAAGTACACTGCTTTTTTTAGAAATCAACCTACGTTTGATATAAATGACAGATCATCATCAGCTGATGCTAGCTCTTTTGAAGATGTTTGGTATATAGATGGTGGTTTATCAGTTGGCTCTTTTACAAACACTAATCCTGTAAATTCAACAGGTACAAACCATACTAACGTATCTGTAAATCAAACTTCTCATCAAGGTATGGGTGTAACTAATTACTCAAATAAAAGTGTTATTGAAATAGGTTTTGGAGGTTTACAACCAGACCCTAGTAAAGAAGATTATCCAAATGGATATGCTGGGATGCAAAGCGTAGCAGGTCTTACAACAAACCCTGTAAAAACAGCTGGTAATCTTAGCACTAAAGGTTGGACTACAGGAAGTTCAAGCATATATGCTATAGGGGTTGAAGCTAAAAACGAATATTACGGCCTTGAACAAAAAGAATTTGTAGATCCTATAATGACGGTAGGTACGCAGTTTAGATTTAAAGAAGATCCAAACGGAACAGTGTATACTATAGTAGGAAATAACGATCCAGACCATTTTTTATTAAGATACAATAATGGTTTACAAAGAACAGGTTATAGACCAGAAAACTGGAATAGAAACTTTAGAATAGATGTTAAACCAGTAATAAATTGGAATCCTATAATAGATGGTGCTTTAAATGGTTATTCTCCAAACTCAATACAAGCTTTAACGAGTAATAGCAATTTACCTTCTGGTGTTACTTCTGCTACTTTTGTTACTATGGAAATAGTTAAACAAGTAGATGAAGAAGTACCTTTAGCTTCAAACCCAGCTATATGGGAAACAGAACCAAAAGAAAAAGCAGAACTAGATATTTATTACGAAGCTAGTAATGTTTATCCAGTAACTTTAGATGAAAAAAGTTTTAGTAGCATAATAAAAATAGGTTCTGTTATAAGCCAAGATCAAAGCGGTACAATAGTTACTTCTATAGTAAGCGGTCATGATGGTGATGATATTATAAACATAAGTAGTGCTTCNGNTNCGTTTNANNCNGGTATAGCCACTATAACTTACAANAACNNATCGTTAAACGTTACTNTTGTTANCATGNCTNNANCTGNTAAAGTAAAAATAAGTNGAAANATACATAACAGTCCGATAGANNTAGAGTGGTTTAATTGTTATAGNTTTGGTAATGGNGTTGAGTCTAATAGAATAGAAGATAATTTTAATAAAGCNTTTATAGATAANGGAGCTATTGCTTCNGCNACTTTATCAGACACATCTTTAATAAAAGAAGANCGAAGAAAATATGGTTTAATATTTTCAGGATTATATAATACCGTGTCAAATATAAATAACTTAAATCAATTTATACAAGCTGAAAATATAACTAAAGAAATTAACCCTACTTATGGTAGTATACAAAAATTATTTACTAGACAAACTGATTTAGTTACTTTATGTGAAGATAGANTTGTAAAAGTNTNAGCAGATAAAACAGCTTTATTTACAGCTGATGGTGAAAGCAATGTAACTTCAACTTCTAACGTTTTAGGCCAAACAGTACCTTTTGTAGGTAGTTACGGTATATCACAAAACCCAGAAAGTTTTGCTAGCGAAAGTTATAGAGCTTATTTTACAGATAAACAAAGAGGTGCAGTTTTAAGATTATCAATGGACGGTTTAACACCTATATCTGATGCTGGTATGAGAGACTGGTTTGGTGATAATTTAAAAAGCGCAAAATACTTAATAGGTAGCTATGATCAAGATAAAAGNGATTATAACATAACTATATTTAACGATGCTTTAGTAAGAACTGCAGGTTTAAGCAGAGAAATAGATTATACTTTATCTTTTGATGAAGAAGTTAGAGGTTGGACAAGCTTTAAATCTTTTATACCAGAAAGTGGTGTTAGTTGTTCTAATAAATACTATACGTTTTATAAAGGTGATATATTTGAACATCATGCTGAAAACTCTCAAAGAAATAACTTTTACGGAGACTTTGAGCAAACTTTAGTTTCATTTATATTTAATCAAGAACCAAGTGTTGTTAAAGAGTTTAGAGCTTTAGTTTATGAGGGTAGTCAATCAAGAATATTAAGTGTATACGCTAACAACACTTATACAGATGCTAATGGTAATTTATTAACTTCNTCTAACGATAACTATAAAAATTTAGTTGCTAAAGACGGTTGGTATGCTCAAAAGTTAGAAACTGATTTAGAAAAAGGTATGATACCTTATTTTATTGAAAGAGAGAAAAAATGGTTTAACTATATTAGAGGCAACGAAATAGATTATTCTCAAGGTAAATTAGTTGTAGATACATCTAAGTTTTCTGTACAAGGTATAGGTTTTGCTAACGACATACAGTCTACAGTAGCACCGCCTCCTCCACCTCCACCACCACCTGTAACAGTAACTGGCTGTACAGATCCATTAGCAGATAACTATGATCCAAACGCNACNGTNGATGATGGTAGTTGTATTTATATAGCACAGCCACCTGGACCATCTGGACCACCAACACCTCTACCTCCATGTAATCATGCATTTAGCTCAACAATGGTTGTTATCACTTACGACTCTAACACAGAAAAATTATCATACACGTTTACTATAGATGCTCCAACAGGAGGAGTTGTTGATGCTAACGGTAATCAAAATTATAGATATGAAGCTCTTTATATGATAGATGGTTTTGGGTCTCAAACTGTAAAATCATTAGTTAACGCAACTAATACTTTAAACAACACTCCAGGTATGGTTGACGGAACTTATGTAGGTAGCCTTACTATTCAAGACGAGCAAGTTATAACAAATGATTACGTAGGTTATTTACCTATGCCAGCTGGTAATCGTTTAGTTTTTATTACCGTAAGAGTTTACGATGAAAATCATCCGACTAATGATCCTTCATATATACAAGCTAATCCAAGTGCTTCTAGCTGTTTTGTAATACAAGCAATGCAATTTCCTATAACCGCAACTGTACCAACACCANCACTTATACCCGGGTCTTTATCGCTTTCACAAAATACAGTAAATTCACCGCTATACCCACATAATGCTACGGATACTTACGTATTTATAACTTTTACAAGTTTAGTTTCTGGCGGCGTGCCATTTGCTTCACCAAACGCTCCTTATAATTATCCAGGTAATAATCTTGAGTATGCTACAATTGATTCAAATGGAGTAGTAGGCGCTTATACTCCAGTGATAAATTCTCCTAACAATTTATGGGGACTTGTTTTAACTAGTTCTCAAACAGGTACTTCAACAGTAGGTTTNACATATAATTNCCCNNNANNANNTGCTGGTGCNAATGTTAGAGTTAGGATGACAGTTTTAGATTCAACAGGAGCATCTGTAACATATAGCGCTGACATCCAATTAATAAACCCAGAATAATATGAAAACAATAACTAACTTTGGATTTGATACTACAGATTTACCAAAAAACGAGAGTATAAGATACTTTTACGTTTACGGTGATGTTGGTAGTGTTTTTAGTGTATATGTAACTAATGGAGATCATAATTTGACTACAACAAACAAAGGTGCTGTAGGTAACTATTATGATTTTGAAACTAGACAATTTGTAGCTAGTGGATTTAAAGGTTTACTTCAAGTTAAAATACCAGTTAGTGGTATTTATANTGGTTCTATAAAGTTTCCAACGGTTAGTAGTAATGATGAGTACAATATATATTTAAGAGCTGAAACTCATTTTAATACTCAACTGTCTACAAATCTAGTTGATAAAGGTTTTATATATAAGATGCCAAACTTTAGTAAAGAAACTAATAGCGACGGTAGTTTAACATATCCATCAACTGTTTATCAATATACATTTACACAAATAAATATAGGTCCGTTGTCTTTAAACGCTGCTATAGTAGAACCAACTGGTGTTAATTATATAGCTGACAGAGGTGGTTTTGAGTTAAGTGAAAGTACTCTTGANGTAATATCACCAGATAATAGAAAAGAAATAAGTTTTTCAATAAGCACGAGCGGTGTTGATAAAGTTTTATCTATATTAAAACAACCAGAAGCAAATGATTTTTANATTACAACAACTGCTACAGTCTCGTTAGACCAAAATCCTGACTCTGACACTTCAGGAAGCGTTACATTANTTAACAATTATGTTGATGTAACTAGCGCTGATGGTATAGCTATTGGTTATGATGTTTATTCTGGCGTAAACGCTAGTGGCGTTGCTTTATCAATAGAAGCTGGTGTTTATAAAGTAGTAGCGATTAAAACTTATGAAGAGTTANGATNNNTANNTGGACNATATGNTCAAAATTTAAACTCACCGGGTAATGCTGTAAGAATATTCTTTAACACAGTAAGCGGTTTTCCAAGCACAGAACAAAACTCTATTTTAACGTTTAGAGGTTATGGTCCTAACGCTTGTTTTAAAACATACGAAACAAAATTTAAAGTAAATTCTATGTCTGTTGCTTTACCATTAGTTAATAATGTAGATACAGGCCAACCTACAGAGTTTAATGTAGTAACAACCGCCGGNCAAGATTTAACATCAGCTGATAGTACTACGTGGCAAGTTGCAACTACAGCTGGTATAAAAGCTGGTAATACGATGCAAGCTAAAGGTTTAGGTGTTACTAGTGCTGGCGCTAGTATAACNGTTGCTGCTGTAGCTAGCGCAACCACAATAACAACAAGTGGTGCTTTAGCTAGCGGATATACAATATTAAATGGTACAGCTATATATTTTACTGGAAGTGCTGCTACAGCTACAGTTTCAGGTAATATAGACTTTATAGAAGTTGGTGACGGTGGTGCTTCAGCTGAGTTTAATTTAATTTTAGACTTAGATAGAATATTAACATTAACAGACACACATTAANATGCTAACATTNACATTTCCATTTCCATTAAACACATCTGTTCAAATAGGTGATCTTGTTTTTGCTAGATCAACTTTATTATCTGGACAATATTCTACTAGTAACGGTTCTGTAGTAGGTGCAGATTTAGTTGGTGTTATAACTGATATACAAGACAGAGAGAGTAATAATTCTAAAATAATAATTGATATTCCAAACTTTACACCAACAACAGATGATTTTATTTGTTTTGCTAAAAGTAACATTATTAACGCTTCTAGTTTAAAAGGTTATTATGCTGAAACAACGTTTGTTAATAACTCAAAAGAAAAAGCAGAATTATTTGGTGTAACAGCTGAGATTCAACAAAGTAGTAAATAATTAATATATAGTGTAATTATAAAAAATAAAAAATATGGCATTAGGTAAAAAGGTAAGTCCGGCAAAGTTTATAGGTATGGTTGCTGCGGGTATAGGTATTGCTCAAGGCGCTACTCAAATAATTGGTGGTATACAAGAAAGAGCTAGATTAAGAAGAGAGATGGCTAGAACTAAAAAACAGTTTAGAAAAAATAGAGATACATTAAGAAACTTAAGCTTTGACAANCCATACGCTGATATACAAACAAACTTTGAAAATCCTTACGAAGATTTAACTGTTAACCAACANCAAGCTCAATTTCAAGCAGAGCAAGCTGCTCAGTCAAGAGCCAATATATTAAGTAATCTTCAAAGTGCTGCTGGCCCAAGCGGTATTGCTGGCCTTGCTCAAACTTTAGCTAATCAAGAAACTCAACAGCAAGCTGCTATTTCTGCAGATATAGGAGCTCAAGAAGCTGCTAATCAACGTTTAGCTGCTCAAGGAGCCGTAGGTGTTCAAGCTATGGAAGCTCAAGCAGAACAACAAGTTGCTCAAGGAGAAGATTTAAGAAAACAAAGAGAAAGACAAAGAACAATGAACATCATGTCTTTAAGAGCTGGTAGAGATGAAGGTTTAGCTAATCTTAGACAACAAAGAGCTCAAGCTACTCAAAATGTTGTAGCTGGTATTGGTGGTGTTNTAGCCGGTGGGCTTGGTATGGCTGGTGAAGCTGGTTTACTTACTAAAAAAACTNCCTCAACACCAACAACTACAGCTAACGCTACAGGAGGAAACTTTTCAGGTACAACTAGAGCTTTTAACGTACCTTATAACTTTAATATAAACACAGGTGTAAAACCAATATATATGGATCCAAACCAAACGAGAACTAATACTGTAGGTTTTGAAGATTCTTATATAACGCCACAACTAAACTACAACATGACACCGGTAAGTATATCTCAAAATCAACCTTCAATTTTTAACTTAAACGAAGAACAAGATGGCAACTAATTTTTTTGAAATAGGTAAAGGCGGCGCTAGCAGCGTAAAAACAGTAGATTATTCTAAAGGTTTAGAGCCAATAGTTGATAAATTTAATAAAATGGCTGAAGAGAGTAAAGCTAAAACAGAGGCTTTAGTTGCAGCTATGCCACAAGGTGTTGCTATTGATAAAGTACCAGAAGAGTTAAGANGTGAAGTAACAAGTTTTTTATCAAAAGGTAAACAAGAATATTTAAAAGCAAGTAAAGTTATAGCTTCTGGTATAAGAGCAGATGATCAAAGATATATAGANGCTGTAGCTACTATTAACAAAGTACAAAATAAATTTCAAAGTTTAAGCGATCAACTAGAAGATATAGCTATTAAAAGACAAAACGCTTTAGACAATAGAGATCATTCAGATGGTGCGCTTGATTGGGAAATAAGCGATCATGAAGGTTTAGCAAACGGAAGCATGTATTCTAATTTTAAGTTACAAGATGATGGTACTTTCAACTACACATCAAGTGATGGTAATGTTAAAAAATGGAGTGATTATTCTAATACTTTTCAAAAAAGTGGTGCTGGTCAAGAAGGTTTTATTGCTATTGCTGACAAAGCTAAACAAGATGGTAGATACGGTGAAGATTTTGATGAAAATACATATAGAAACTTATTTACAAGTTTAAGAAAAACTTTAAAAACAGANGGTAGTAGAGATTTTTTGTTTTCTGATGAAGAGTTTTTACAAGAAATTACAGGTGAAAAGTTTGGTACAGATGAATATAAAAAAGCTGTAAATCAACTACGTAACAAAGGTAGTTTTGAAAGTTTAATGGATCAATACGAAGATTATTCTATTGAAGAGTTGAGAAAAGTACATGGCTCAGCTTTAGGAAATTATCAACAAAGACAAAATAAACAAAATAAACAAAGAGATACTCTGCCTGTTGGTTATGGTGTTGGTTATATTACTAGAAACAGTGCTGAAATGCTTCTTGATGACATGAAAAACAAAAGAGATATAATAAGCTTAAATGATGGAACTTCNTATAGATTTGANGAAAACAAGCAACAATATTACATAATGGGTACAGAGCCTAGAGAATATAAAAGTAACATGTTTATATTAGGTACTGATGGTTTATGGCAGCAAGGTTATAGAATTGGAGAGTTTAACGCTGATATGAAAGATAATATAATAAACGAAGCGTTAGATAATAATAATAATAAAAAAGATAAGAAAAATAAACCAAGAAGAGGTTTTGGAATNTTATTATAATATGTACGAATTACAAGGTCAAAAATTTACTTTAAATGAATTACAAAACTATGCTAGTAATAANGGCATGGAGTTTGATGATTTTATGTCTAGTATGCGTAATGCTGGNTTAGTTGAANTATCTNATAAACAAGGTNAATCTAACTTTTTTGCTAATAACGCTATATTAGGCGGNAAAATAATTGACTTTTTTGCTAATAACNTACCAGANTATATTGNTNNAGCNACTCCNGGTNAAGATGTTCAANTAAGNTTTGAGTTTNNTGAAGATGAAGATAAAGATTATAGCGCTATGGTTGACGTAATTAAAAGTCAAGTTGAAAAACCACCTTCAAAAGCAATGAAAAACTTTTATAAAATACTTGAAGAAAACGGTGGTGGTCCTTTAGG
>NZMJ01000062.1 GCA_002692855.1 Maricaulis sp. | reverse complement strand
AACTATATTTAATGGTAAAACTTTTACCTTGAAGCGCTGCTCTAATTTCGTTACCGGTATCTAATCTAAACGTACCTGCAGTGTTGGTGGCCGTAGGTGTATATGTATTTAAATCTTCTTGATTAGAAAATCTTACAAACATCGGATCTTGTGTAGTGGTATCACCAATAGTTGTTTCGGTTCCAAAATGAAACAAGTGTCTGTCTCTGTCGGATACCAGTGTAAATCTAGTTGCTGTAGGATTGTTACCGGTTGCAAAACCTGATGTAGTTAAAGATGCTCGTTGAGCTCTCGGATTTGATGCACCTGCATTCCATGTAAAAGTTTTACCGTTAAATATAGTTGCAACTAATACTTGACCAAAGTTATCAAGACTCCAGTTTCCTGGATCAAGAACCACAGAGCTTGTAGCTCTAGCTGTACCCCATGTGGACGCTCCCCATGTAGCTGTACTCCAACCAAACCCTGTTGTTTGTGTTGTTGGTCCAACTTCAACATATGGGTTAACAGTCACAGCTCCTGCTGCAGTCATACCAGAACCTGTTTCGACAGACGCAGCTTGAACAGTAAATTTATCTATATCAGGAACAGTTAATATCTCGTAAACTTTTTCTAAATCTGCAGCTGTGTAACCAGACGCTCCTGTAACAGTAACACTGGACAGAGTGACATATCTTCCTACAGCTAATCCGTGTGAACCTTTATTAATAGTTATGACGTTAGAGTTATTAACTGTTGTTAATGTTCCTCCTGTAATAGCTGTATCTAAAGGAGTGATGTCGTAAAAATCATTACCATAATATAAAAACAAACCTTGAGACGTTCCAATAGCACTGTATTTCTCACCTGCAAAACTTGAAAATGCAACTTGTGCTCTAGCGGCCCCTGGTAATGTTTTATTAGCTGCTGTTAATTGTAACCAACCACCTATTTTTTCNGGTAGTCCATATCTAAATCTTACAAAATCACCATCAGTCCATTGGCCCTCTGCCCCTGATTCTGTGTCTTGTTTATTAAATCCTGGCTTGAATTTTAATTTTTGTAGCATATAATAGCTTATATATTAGTTTTTAAGAGAATGAAAGTACAGATTTAATCATGGAAATTATTAATGATTTTTTACCTAAAGAGCAATTTAATGCGCTTAAAAATGTAATTATGGGAAATCAACTTCCTTATTACTATGAATCATCTGTTGCAGAAAAAAATGACAATAAAAATTTTTATTTTGTACATGAATTTTATTTAAGAGATAAAGTAAAAAGCAATTATTTTAATATTATTTTACCCTTGTTAAAAAAATTAAATTGTGACTCTTTAATAAGAGCTAAAGTTAATTGTTTTCCTAGAACTGAAAAACTAATAAAATATGGAGAACATAAAGATATGCTTAAAAAGCATAATGGTGCTATTTTATATATCAACACGTGTAATGGAGGAACTTATTTAAAAGATGATTTTGTGCCTTCTGTAGAAAATAAAATTCTTTTATTTGATCCAAGTAAACCACATCAAAGCACAAATTGCACAGATGAAAAATGTAGATTTAATATTAATATTAATTATTAAAATGATTACTCAAATAGATAAAAACGATAAATTAAATGAACAAAGAAATAGTTTAATTATTACTTACCCTAGAACCGTAAACATAATTTTTGGTAATTACCCATACCCTGAATACATACATCAGTTTATTATGGAAATTAAAAATAATTTAAATCCAGAAATGGAAAATTATACAAATGTCAAAGGTGGTATGACAGATTGGAATTATTTTTTAAACAATCAAAACTTTAAAAAATTTTTAAGTTATTTAATTAATAAACATCAATTAACACATCCAGGGATTTTTGAATATTTTTTTGAAAAATATTTATTACAAAACGCTTGGGGAAATGAAATAAAAAAGGGAGATAGTTTAGACTTTCATACACATCCAAATCTACATGGTATTTTGTATCTTACAAAAGGATGTGACTTATTACTACCTGAATTAAATTTAAAAATAACTCCTTATCCAGGTGATTATTATATTTTTCCAACTGAAATATCTCATGGATTTAATTCTTCNCAAGATGAGCAAAATAGATATAGTTTAATATTTAATATTCAACAAGGTGAAAAATTTAAATTTGATAAAAAAATAAATGATTTAAATGTCTAAACAAAAAACAGTAAACATAAATAATTTTATAGGAACATACGATAATTATATTCCTCAACAAGAATGTAATAGGGCTATTAAATTATACGAACAGCAAAATAAATTTAATAACACTATGAGCAGATTAGACTCAGAACAATCTGATGTTTTGCAAAAACAAGATCAACAATTTTTTGCAGCGTCAAATAATATAGAGGTGTGGTGGGAAGATTTAAAACCTATGTTATTAAATTTTGATTTAGCTTTTAATCATTATCTTAATAATACAGGAGCGCAAACAGCTTACGGAGGAATAAAATTTCATTTTACAGATCTAAAAATACAAAAAACTTTACCTACAGAAGGCTACCATGTTTGGCATATTGAACATGGATTAGGTAGAAGTGAACCTAGAGCTTTTGTATTTTCTATATATTTAAACGATGTAGAAGAAGGTGGAGAAACAGAATTTTTACATTTTTCAAAAAGAGTTAAACCTAAAACAGGTAGAATAGTTATTTGGCCTGCAGGGTTTCCTTATGTTCATAGAGGTAATCCACCTTTATCTGGTGAAAAGTATCTTTTAACTTCTTGGATGTTATTAAGATGATAAATACTTATAATTTATTTACTGTCCGTGTATCTCATGGAAAACTACCTATTCCAATCAACATGTATAAAAAAGTATTAAAATTTGTAGAAGAAAATTATAAGACAGAGGATTACATTTCTTGTGTAAGTGGATTTCAATATCACGAAAATTTTGAAGGTAAAGAAGATTTAAATAAATTTATAAATAATTATTTAAATAATGTTTATTATGTTAAAATTACTCATGGTTGGTTAAACGTGTTAGAAAATAACTCTTATAATAAACCTCACTGTCATACAGGAGACGCTATTAAATATGCCGGTGTTCTTTATTTATCTGCCACAAATAATAATATTATTTTTTCAAAAGGTAGTGAAGTTTTTGAAATAAAACCTCAATTATTTGATTATTTAATTTTTCCTTTTGATTTGCTTCACTATGTTTTACCTGAAAAAAGAAAAGAAAAAAGAATTTGTTACGCTTTTAATTTAACCGCTGTTGATTAAGATGAGTAAGAAGTAGGTCTTTCACCTTTTCTTGCTATTTGATCAGCTTCACTTTCTTCTGAAGCAATTGTTCCATCTTCATTATAAGTACGAATAACATCGTTATCCCAATCAGATTGTAATTGAGCTAAGTGAGCTGAATCCCATCTAGTAATAAAATCTTGAAAGTCACCTAAACTTGCATCTTCCCAAGTAGAGTGAGGTGTCTCATCTCTATATTCTACAGTATCACTTGGATTTGATGTTCCATATTGAATTGCCCAAATGTTATTCCATTTAGCTAATCCCCAAAAATCATTATCAGAAATTACATATTCAGTTCCGGCTGCATCTCCACTTTGTTTAATAATTTTTTTATCATCCATTACTACTGTCCATTGTGCATTTGTTGCCATAATTTCTCCTACGTCTTAATAATATAAATAACTGTTAAATAAGGTTGAACAACCGAAGTTGCATCACCTGTAAAAGTTGCACTCATGTTATGAGAGTGACCTTGCCCAGATCCGGCACTACTTGTATTTGAACTTTTAGTTTCTTGGTTATCAAAAAACTGCATTCTTCCTGGGTTAGATTGTGCTCCCCCACCGTGAGAGTGAGAAGCAAGTTGTGCTGTTGTTAAAGTTGCGTTTGCTGTAGAACCTCCAACATTTCCTGTTGAAGTTACAGTGTTTGCTCCACCTGTGGATGCTAAAGCTTTGGTTCCAGATTTACCTATNGCAACATTGTCTTGTAAGTCTGGTACGTTAAAAGTTGTTGCACCATCTCCAGCTCCGTATGTTGTTCCTACGATAGCAAATAATGCAGAGTAAGTTGATCTTGAAACGGCTGCACCATTACACTCTAAGAAACCTGATGGCACTGAAGCAGAAGACCACGGCACAATAGTTGCTGTAGGAATTCCTTCGATACCAGTAAGATTTGCTCCGTCGAAATCGTATTTTGTGGCTTCGTAATTTGACATATTCTATTTCTCCCTGTAGCTCCAGCCTGTTGTTGCGTCTCCAGAATAAACTAAACTGAAACCAGCACCTTGTGTATTAACA
>NZMJ01000061.1 GCA_002692855.1 Maricaulis sp. | reverse complement strand
ATGGTGAAGAGTAGGAATCATATCCCCATAAAACCAATCTGTTACCTTTTGAATACCAGTCATGCTAAATTCTTTCAAAGGGTCGTCAATAATAATCTCTTGAGGGTGAAGTCCACGAATCTGTGAACCAACCGACCTTTCAAGAATTTGGTTTCCATTAGTCAATGTAATGTTACCAATAGCCCAACCTCTTGCAGGTTTAAATTTTTTGAGCATTGGATGTGTGAACATTTTGTCAATGTCTCTCATGTGAACCAAAGTCTGTTTTTGGTTAGAAGAAATGTAAAGCATTTGATATGGTGGCTCTTCAAAGATTAACTTCCATACAACCCATGAATGCATAAATACAGATTTTCCGTGGTCTCTTGAACAAATAATTACAGTTCTTTGTGTAGTGTTCATTAACTCATGCCATTCCTGTATGTATGAAGGGAAATCAAAACCTAATACATTTTGAAAAAAATATGGAAAAGAGTTTCTGGATAACTCCATATCCATTTGATGTTCAAAATTAAATGCTTCGACTTCCATTTTAATTACCGCCTATATCTTCTATTTCCTCTTCTTCTACTTTCTTCAGCGAGTTTTTTCCTTTTGGCTGCTGCTTGAGCAGGGTCAAATGGATTAAAATCTTGTCTTTCTTTTATTTTTTCTCTTTTTCTTTGAGCAGGGTGTTTCTTTTCCTCTTTTGCTCCATTACAAGGAACAAATTTTCTTCCTTTTGGTTTGTCTTTAGAACGATTAAAGTAATTAGTAAATATGATTACCTTTTGAATTACCTTTCCGTTTTCTGGATTTTTTAATCCTTCACTTAAGAATTTTTCAGGAGCAGAATTAGGGAACTTCATGCCTTGAGATATAATATCCACTAAAATAGTTTGATAATCGTGTGGACTTGGACTTCTATACATATAATATTTTCCTACTGGGTAATCTTTAACGCATTCAATCCATCTTTCAATCTCATCTGTATTTGTGTCTCTTGTTCCATGTAATTTTCCATTTACTCTCATTAAATAATGAGACCTAACAATTACAGCAACATCGTCCATAAAATATATTTGTGGTGGAAAATTAACGTGGCTATTATCTGCTTCTGGATAATTAGGATAATCCATAAAAGGAGGACTGGGTGGCAATACTTTAATAATGTCCCTCCATCCTCTTTTTTCTGATTTTAATACATTAAACCATGCTGGGATAGGGTCGTCAAGATAAACACACTTAGCAAACTCACCTTCACCACGAATAGAGCGAATAGCCATTCGTTCTGGATATTTTGACAACCAAGCGTTTAGAACATCTTTAGGCAATAAATTACTCATTTGTTCCCAATTAGGACTGTCAGGAAAAGACCAACCGTTCTTTTTAGCATTAGCAATCCATCGAGCATTATCTCCATCTCTATGCCCAAAAGCAGCAACTAATGGCTTTGACTGATTTAACTGTGGTTCTCTTGCATCTTGTAATGCTCTATTATTTCCACCNATTTCTCTTCCTTTNGCACTAGCATACATACCACCAACAACNGTNTGAGATGGNTGTTCTTTAAACCCAACTGTTGATATTGCTTTATTATCATCATCAACGCGAATAAGCCATTTATCTAATTCATAAATACCAGATTCTAAATCAGACCTGCGNGTATATGGGTCGTCAGGATTATCTTCNGCAAATTTANTTTTCATATCNTCATATGAAAAAATCGCAGGGAGAACTTTAGGCATGAAGCATCACCTAAAAGACGCTTTGATTTCATAAACTTGTTCAGAACTAATTCCATATTCTCTTGAAATATTTTCATGAGAATCAATAGCCTTGACAATTTGTTCTACTTCATAATAAGTTAAGTCAATGTTTTCTTTTACTTGCATCTTATTAATTACTCTGTTAATACCATAATCATTGAAAGGTATGTGTCCAATAATAATAGGCTTTCCTAATTCNTTTCTAATTGCATCGTGAGCCTTTAATAATTTGTGNAATAGAACAGGNAAATCAGCCTGTTGGGTTTCAAATATATCTTTAAGNCTGTTATATTGAGTTTTCATTTGAGGAGATTTCTTAGTTAAGATACCTTGATTCATGTCAAGCCAATGAGGTAAAGCAAATATAGGGAATGCNTTTCTTTGTGAAAAATCTTCATGGAAAAGGTCTGCCCTTTCAGCAATTGTTTTACCATNAAAATCTTCATTTTCTTCATCAGTATCTCCAGTTTCCAGCATAAAGTGATGAATTAATGCAGCACAGTAATTGTCGTTTTCTTCCCTTCTACCAAAAATGTCTGTTAAAGCATCAGCAGCCGCTTCTCCCTCAACAATCATTTCATCATCAATTAAAACTTCGGGCATAAAAATATTATCTAAGAAATCAGCAATTACTTGTAAATCACCGACATCTACTTCTTCTACTGAACCTTCAAAAAGAGTNTCGTAAGAAGCCGACATAACTGAATCTAAACCTAAATCTAAACTTAAAGTTTGCATAACCTTAGAACCAATACTTGAACCNAAACTNGGTATTTCAATAGGGAGCATTCCNCTATAAAGAGGGTCAAAATAATATTCAATNGCTGAATCCATCATTCTTTGGAGAGCCGATTTAAACTCAGACAATTCTCCTCTTAGTGTTCCNTTTTGGTTCAAAGAAACAGGAACTTTCGCACCTCTATCAATTTCACCTATTTCTGTTCCNCTCGCTTCTCTTGCATCAATNACAGAACCTCTTCTCATNCCNNTACTGCTTCTTACTTCTAATTCTGCTCTAAAGTCTTCTCCACTTAAAAGGAAATATAAGTCACCAAAGAAATCTTTAATTTTATCTANGTTATCNAGACCAATAGGAGTCTTTTCCACGATGGAATCAAATTTATCCTGTTCATACATTTCATTNAAATTAGTGTTCGCCATTACAGATATAGGCAAAGCCATTGAACCAAATTCTCCAGACTCATTGATAATTTTAGTATCGGCCATTTCTTCTAGCCATTCTTCAATATCCTTTTCTGTTTCAAGACTAATCCCNTTTCCTTCATCAATCTTTTCTNCCATATTTNTTAAAAGGTCAAGTAACTCNGNTTCCATNTNAGNATTNATAGATAACAACTTATCNCCTTTATTATATTCATAAATCAAAAGAGGGTCNNCACCNCCNNTAATNTTNTCATAATCTTGTTCCCATCGAAGTGGNTCTTCTAAAGATTCNTTAAGTTCATTNGGGTCAGCCATTTCATCATTACCAATTTCCTGNCCAGAATTTTCATTTAATGAAGCAAGNAATTCTCCTAACAATTCTGAATTTACATCACCCGCAGTATTGTCATCTTCTCCAGCATAATTAGGCGATTCTTTCTTTCCTAACATTCCATCTACCGACATTCTGTGTATAAGAATATTAAAGAAACGATGATGTGCAGATTCAAAATCTTTAAGGACAGCATCAAAAGAAACAATGTATTCTAANTTTTCTTGTGCNACNTTCTTGTATAATTTGTCAAACAGTTCNTGTACGCCTTCTTCCCAATCNACTTCTCTAACAGCCAAAAAGAAAGCAGCAAGGTCTTCTTCAAAATCTGAATATTTTTGAGCAATATCTTTCCAATAACTATAAACCTTGACTCTATTTTTAGCCTTACTTACGTCAATAGCACCTAAAAACTCTCCCATTGAAATATCTGAAATTTTTACTGTCTTTGGTTTATAATCTTTATCAGTTTGACTTGCTAACTTTTCTAATTGAGTTATGATTTTTCTTACGTTTTTCTTGAATCCTTCTGGTGCTACGGATTCTTGACTAAGAATGCCACGTATTTGTCCTATTACTTTTGCATCTCTTAAAATTTCTATCTTAGGGTTTCTAATTTCAATTTTACCATCAAGTTCTACGTTGAATAGGTAAGAATCTTCAACTCGTTGTCCGTCGTGATAGATATTCATAGATGTAACTGGCTTTAATATATTNGCAAAACTTCTTGCTGTTGCTTTTGCGTCTTNACCATCNTCTCTTAATCCTTTCATTGATTACTTCTCTCGCTTGTGAAACTAAANCATCTTTTCCGTCAATACTATTCTGAAACTTTTCTCTTTCGTTAGGGTCATCAATATTACGAGCCTCTTCAATAAGAGATTCCTTAAATCTTCTAATAATTTTATTTCTAAGAGATTTTCTAGCAAGAGCATTAGCAGNCGCTAATTCATTAATTACTTCTTGAGATAAACCAAGACTATCAATTTGCTGTTGTGTTATTTTAACCATATTACTCACCCTGAATTAAAAGTGCTTCTTTATCTACAAATTGCTTTTTAGCCGATATTACTTGATTGTCTGGGAAGGAGGCTGGATTATTTGCAAAGTCTTCTAATCTTAACTTAAATCCACCNACTATTTGAGTGCGTATATTTTTAATAATTTGAGGCATTTCTTTATTTAAGGATTCAGCCGCCTTTTTAGCATCATCTGAATCGGGGTTATCGTCTATGGTCTTAAATGCTTCCTTGACTTTGCCTTCCCCTGCCAAGTCATCAACCTGTGCAAAGAACCCTAAACTTCTTTCGGGTGTTATTGATTGTAATGCGGTTGCAGAGCGTTCAATCTTACTTACCAGTGCATTAAGTCCTCCCGACTCTTTTAATTTCTTAGCCATCATTATAAGATATGAGGGGAAATCATCCATACCTAGAAGTTCACTTCTTAATTTATCAATGTCTTGTTGAATATCACCTGTTTTTGAAGTAACTTTTAATCCGAAGTTGTAAGCATTTTCGGGAGTAATTTTATCTCCTTCAATATAAACTTCAGCATAATTCGCTAATGTTTTGCCATCATTTTCAACGTAAATAGCAGAACCCTGAGCATCTCTCTCTACATTTCCTTCTTCATCTCTTTTTTTGGTAGTATATTTCGTGCTTCTACCATTTCTCATATATTTTATTTCTAAGTCCTCAAGGGGAAATTCTTCTCTATCCAAAGTCTCATAAAATTTTTCAAAATCACTTGCTTCTTTAACAGTAAAGTTATCTCCCAAATAAGCGGCTTGGTCTTCTCTTAAAGTAATACCTGCTTCTTGTATAGAATCAGATAATCTAGCACTATCGCCAATTAATTTTCTAATTTCTTCTTTTACTCTCTTTTTTGTTTTGGTTTGGGGGTCTTCAATGCCTCCTTCTCCCAAAAATGCAGTTACACTTAATTTACTTTCAGTTTGTCTCTCATTATTCATAATTGCATTGTAAATTTCATCAATAATAATAGATTCTGCTTCTTTTTTACTTAA
>NZMJ01000060.1 GCA_002692855.1 Maricaulis sp. | reverse complement strand
GGAGTGTCCACAGCAACAATCAAAGATTTACAAGCAGAAACTGAAGATCTAAGAAAAAAAGTAGAAAAAGTTCAAGTAATGGAAGTCGAGGTAAAATATATTAAAGAACAGGTTAACAAAAACTCTGATAAATTAGACACCATACTTGAGAAGATGAAATGATCAAAAAATTTATTGAACGATTTTATTGGATAACACTTATTCTTTTTTTGTTTTTCTTAAGCAATGTAGCTCATTCGGCAGACAGCACAGTCAACTACAAAAATCAACCACCCTCAACTGCAGTAAGCCCTAGTTTAAGTATTGGCTCTGGTGCAGATGTTTGTATTGTAACTAGATCCGCAGGAGTGCAGACTTCTTTTATTGGATTATCAGGTGGTGGTCATGTGCGTGATTTGAACTGCGAGCGCATTAAGCTCAGTAGGGCTATGGCACAACTAGGGCTCAAAGTGAGTGCCGCTGCACTGTTATGTCAAGACACTAGAATATTTGAAGCTATGACCATGGCAGGCTCTCCGTGTCCTTATCTAGGTAAAACAGGACCAGAGGCAACAAAAGAATGGATTAAAATAGGAAGACTCAATGAAGACGGTACTATCAATAAGTCTTGGTCTGATGCTGATGTGTTCAGCGTGGGCAGAAAATACGGACAACCTGTTAAGTAACGGTAACTTTTCTAATCAACTTAACGATTGGACAGTAGAAGACTCAACTAAAACCAAACATGACAATAATTGCTATGCAGGGGGCACTGATGCCTCTGGTCTGTGTAAGTCAGTTCGTTGGTCATCTGACTTGGGTAAAACCATTTCACAGACAATTACGAACTTACAAGAGGGCTACGACATTGACAATATCAATGTGTCGTTTACTGCTTTAGGTTGTAACAATGAAGCCAATAGCAGCACTTGGTGTAGTCAAGGCACAGACTATGACAAAGTACAAGCAGTCATAGAACTCTATGATGGCACTAATACAGAGACCTTGATCCTAGAACAAACTCTAGATTACAACGATGGCACGCAAGACTATAGTCTTTCCACTCAGACCCTCGACTCATGGACCACGGACAACACCAGTATTGATTTTAGTATTACTGGTATTGACACCGGTGACTGGAGCGGTTGGTATGCACCAATTGTAGACAATATTAATTTAAATCTAACCATAAGTGAGACTGTAATACCTACACCTGAGCCACAAGTTTCGTTACCACAGGTTGAGGACATAGTAGAGGTAATTGAGATAGTTGAAGAGGTTGAAGAGATTACTTTGATTGAAGGTTTAGATTTATCCACCGAACTTATTACTGATGTTATTTTAGATATACCAACAGATATGAATATGGAAATATCGGTACAAACTGTAGCTGTCATTGAACCTATACCTGAGATACAGGAACAAACTATGCAGGAGGAAACAAATGAAATTACCACCGAAGAAATCGTCATCGAGCCAACCATTGAAATCGAAGAGCCCATCGTCATTGAAGACACCGTCCTCGAAATTGAAGAAGTTGTCGAAGTCGAAGAAATCACCGAAATCGAAGAAATCGCAAGCGTCGACGATGTCGGAGAGCCAGAAGGAGAAGTTGAGGCAGAAACAACAGAGTCAAATGAAAGCACTAGCGAAGAAACAGAAGTTGCAGAATCCGACGACACGAAAGAGCAAAAAGAAGAGTCCGATGAAAAAGAGGAAAAGTCCGAGTCTGAACAAGAAACAGAAGTTGCAGAATCAAAAAATGAGCCTAAAACTAAGGCTGAACAGAAGCCTAAACAATCTAAATCTAAAGATTCTAGGACTGTTAAGAAAAATTCAGGGATTGAGCAAATAATGTTGCCAACTATCTATTTACAAAAGATACAAGAAACGATTAAAATAGTAGAAACAATTTCTTTAATACAGGAGCCTATTTATGAACAAGACATTGACTTTATCACCAGCGGTGCTTCTATCGATAGTATTATCGGTGATACCAGCGGCTGGGGGGATAGTGTGGTGGGTCAGCGATATCAATACGAGGCTTCAAGTTACCGAGGGAGCCGTCAGTAATGTTAAAGAGACTGATACCTCTGCACTCCAAGAGAGAATAGCTACACTTGAAGCAGAAAATAAAAACCTTAAAATCGCGGATGAAAACCTAAAAACAGATATTGAAAACGTAGAGCACAATGTGTCTATGTGGGCAGAAAAAGAATTTAAAAAATTATACGATATCATAAATAAAGGAAATCCTTTAAATCAATAATGAGAATTGCAATTGCGGGCTACGGTGTTGTGGGAAGAGCACATGCTGCTTTATTTCAAAACTTTCATGAAGTTGTTGTTATAGATCCTAAACATTACGACAGAACCTTTGATGATACTATTGATGCGGTAATTGTTTGTGTGCCTACACCGAAAGGACTAGGTGGCGCTTGTGATATGGTGCATATTACAGAAGTTCTTAAAGACTGTCCAGATGTGCCTATTTTAATTAAAAGCACCATATCTTTACAAGGCTGGTCCTACATTAACGATAAATTTGATAGAAAAATTGCTTTTTCGCCTGAATTTTTAAGAGCAGCTAGCGCCCTAGAAGATCTGCGCGAACAAACAGTTATAATGCTTGGTGGTAAAGAAGTAAAATTTTGGACTAAAATATTTAAAGAAGTTTTTCCNAATTGTCCGCACATATTAGAAGCTGACCCCAAAGATTTAATTACCATTAAATACTTTAGAAATGCTTTTCTTGCAACTAANNTTACTTTTTTTAATCANCTGTATGATTATTGCAAGGCGTCTGGTTTAAACTTTGATAACATAAGACAACATGTAACAGCAGATCCTCGCATTGGCCCTAGTCACAGCTACGTATCTGAAGCACGTGGNTTTGGTGGCGAGTGTTTACCTAAAGATGTGGCTGCCTTGTATTTATCTGCTTTGTATTATGGTTTAGATTTAAATATGATAGACTCTGTGATTAAGTACAATAATAAAATTCGTAATGAAGATAATTAGAAATGACAATAGGTTNACCATAACCGATTTTACTAGAGATAACAAATTTAATTACGAGTTTTATACTCGAGATGACGGTGACAATTTTAGAACCTACAACGTTGGAGATAAAAAAGTCCCTAGTGTCACCACCATATTAAGCACCACTCAGTCAAGAGAGAAAAGACAAGCTTTGCAAAAGTGGCGAGATAAAATTGGTCATGAGGAAGCCTCACGAATCACGAACCAAGCTGCAACGAGAGGCACAGAAATGCACTACGTTTTAGAGCAGTACATGAATAAGGTAGGCTACTTCAATCTATCAAAAAAAGGCGCTTTACCTAGAATGATGGCACACACTATTATTGAAAATCTAGAAGATCTTTCCAAGGTTTACGGAACGGAAGTAAGTTTAGCTTATAAAGATCAATGGGCAGGATCCTCTGATTTGATATGTGAGTACGCGGGAAAACCCACAATCGCAGATTTTAAACAAGCAAATAAACCTAAACGAGAAGAGTGGATAGAAGATTATTTTTATCAGATCGGTGCTTACTCTTTGGCTCATAAATTACAGTACGGAGAGATATGTCAGGGTTTAATTTTAATATGTACTAAAGATTTATTGTTTCAAAAGTATGTTATGAGTGAATCAATGTTAAAAGAGTATGAAGACAAGTGGCTAGTCAAAATGCAAAATTTTCACGAAATCATGAAAAAAACGAGCCGCTGAGAGGCTCATATACGGCTTTTTAGGGTATACTTGATACCTAGGTAACCCCTATAAATAGGCTAAAACTTCCTCTCCTAAGGTTTCTGCACTAATTTTTAATTTTTTATTTAATAGTTTAAGTATAAATTCGTCTATTGTTTTTTCAGCAATTATGTCAATATAGGTCACATTTTTTTCTTGACCAATACGATGAGCCCTGTCTTCAGACTGTAATCTAGTTTCTAAGTTAAAGTTATTAGAAAAATAAATGACTGTGGACGCTTTAGTTAAATTTAAACCATACCCACCAACTGTAGGATTGCCTACAATAAACCGAACCTCATCCGAAGTTTGAAAATCTTTAATAGCTTTTTGGCGATCTTCAATAGAAACATCTCCATATATAAAGACATTACTGCCCTCTCCATAAGTTTTGTCTAATTTTTCTTTGATTTGTTTGATGTTGTGTATGTAATCTGCCCAAATNATAGCTTTACCGTCCAGTTCATCTAATATATTTAAAAGTTCTTGTAACTTAGCATTACCTAAATCAGTTATTTTTCCATCGTCAGATTTTAAAAACCCATTACAAACCTGTGTNAGTTTAATTATTTCAGTTAGTTTATTATTGTAGCTAACTTCTTGATCTTGAAACAAAGCTCTAGCATCTTGTTTCAAAGCACCATAAACAGATAGTTGCTCTCCTTTTAGTTGAACCAACCTTTTTTGATAAATCTTATCAGGTAAGGTCAAACACTCTTCTTTTTTCACACGATAAGAGTGTTGCTTAAGACGTCTTTCCAGATCGTCAAGATTCATAAAATGAGTTATCAGAGGGATCTGTACGTTTCTACCTGGTAAAGGTATATGCTTCATGGCGCAGTGTCTTGCTCTAAACACAAAAAAATTATCTGTGCCTAAGATATTTTTATCTAAAAACTGACACTGGCTAAATAAATCTAAAGGTGATTTTGTTACAGGAGACCCTGTGAGAATGCGTTTGTAAGCAACTTCTTGACCCACTTCTATTATAGTTTTAGTTCTCTTTGCTTTTCTGTTTTTAATCGTTGTAGATTCATCTACAACCATGCACATACGTTCTCTCCACGCGTAAATTATAGGGTTAATGAAATCAAAGCCAGATTTATGGCTAAATGCTTCAACGTTCATCAATAAAAAATTTAAAGATCCGGCTTTAGGTTTAAAATTTTTGTTTTTATCTATTTTATAAACATGCACGGTAGTGTCCACAGGACAATGCTTTTCTATTTCTGTTTTCCAGTTTTGATAAACTGAATTAGGAGCCACAACTAAAGCTAAAGAAATTTTGTTTTGTAGCCATAAATGAGCTATATTATCAATACAAACTTTAGTTTTACCTGTACCCATTTCCATGAGATAGGCAAAATTTTGTTTGTTTGCCCCCTCAGATAAAGCTTTTCTTTGATGTTCAAAAGGTTGAGTTTTATACTGATATTCCATATTAGCTCCAATATTTCTAATAATTTATAGGAATAATAGTATTTTTTTGTTGACAATGCAATATATAAATATTATTGTTTAGTTTCTATAAATTATATAGGAGGTCCNATGGACTTAGAAGCAGAATCTGCCGTATCGGTAGACACGGGGAAGTTGAAAGACATCTCCACATCTTGCAAAAAGTTATTAGAGACTCAGAAAGAAATAGACAAAATGGAAGACGCACTTAAAGAACTCAAGGAAGAAGAGCGAATTATTTCTGAAGAGACTATTCCTAACTTAATGCAAGAAGCTGGTGTATCAATGATTAAGACTGAAGACGGTAAAACTGTCCAGGTCAGTCAGTTTTATGCTGCTAGAATCCCTCAATCCAAACAAGGTGAAGCTTTTGATTGGCTTCGCGAGAATGGTGCCGGGGATATGATAAAAAACATTGTCTCTTGTAATTTTGGTAGGGCTGAAGACGGTCAGGCAACTGATTTAGTGGCAGACCTTCAATCTAAGGGACTTAATGTATCTCAAAAAATGAAAGTAGAACCAATGACTCTTAAATCTTATGTTAAGACAGAGATTGAGAAAGGTCGTTCGGTTCCTATGGATCTTTTTGGGGTTTACGTTGCAAATAAAACAACCATTAAATAAGGAGTAAAAAATGGCAAAAGCAATAAGTAAGACGAAGCAAGGCGGAGAAGTAATGGTCGCCAGTGACTTTGAGCAATACGCTGGGCAGGGCACTGAGAACATTACCGCGCGAGACATGAAGTTACCTATCTTAAAACTATTAAGTAGTAACTCTCCTGTTCTCAATCCACAAGATGCAAAGTATAACGAAGATGCTAAAGTTGGTGACATTTATAATGAAGTTACTGGCTCTATCTATCGAGGCAAGGAAGGTATGTTAGCTGTACCTTGCCTTTATGTTAATACTTTTAACGAATGGGCTGACAGAGGTGACTCTCCAGGTAGACCTATTAACATCCACACCGACTCTGATATTTTAAATAAAACTCACAGAGGCGATGATGGTAGGGATAGACTACCGAACGGTAATTATGTAGAGGACACTGGTAATCACTTTGTGTATATTTTAAACGAGGAATATGTTCCTATAGAGAGTGCACTGATCACCATGAAGTCAACTCAGAAGAAAAAATCAAAACTTTGGAATGCACAAATGGCATCTAAACGTGTCCAAGGTACAAAAGGTTTTTTCAATCCACCTAGTTGGGCGACAGTCTACAGACTAACCACGGTTCAAGAATCTAACAATAAAGGTAATTGGCCAGGTTGGGCTATAGAGTTTGATCGTTTTCTAGAGCCTACTAAATCAGCAGTTGACGCTGAAGTATGTCAAATCACTAAAGACTTTTATTTAAGTGCTAGAGAATTTGATATCTTCAATAAGGTTGACTTTGTTGAAGCTGAAGAAGCTGGTTCTGCCAAAAAAAATACACAATCTCCACCACCGCAGCCAGAGGCTAAAGAAGAAGATAAAGTTGTATTTTAATCATGGACCGCAAATTTTTAAAATTATTTGCGGGAGATGATACCTGTTATCTCAAGTCCTCACTCACGGGTGAGGACGATGAGAGGGGGAAGAAATCCGCGCAATACAAAACTATCTATGAACCGGTAACCGCTGACTTATGGAAACAACATTTAAGTGGTAAAACCAGAATAGGCATTAAGCCGGAAAAAGATGGGAAATGCTCTTGGGCATGTATTGACGTTGATCCACATAATTATAAAAGTTATTCCGAAAAAAAATACGTAGATATCATTAATAAATATAATTTGCCTTTGATTCCAGTTCGATCTAAATCAGGAGGCTTACATATATTTTTATTCTTAAGTAAACCTGGAAATGTAGACAAGATACTAAAAAAATTAAAGAGTATTAATACACAATACTTTCAGGCGTTAGAAGTCTTTCCATGTAATAAAATGTTAAACATGCCTTATTTTAATATGGAATCTTCTATGGAGTTTGCTTTTAACGATAAGAACACTCCGGTGATGGCCTCTGTATTTTTAGATATTGCAGAAAGTAAAAAAATTGATCCGGAAGATTTTTATAATTATCAAGTTCAAGAATATGATGTTGAATCTGATTGGAGTCATTATCCTCCTTGTGTGCAAAAATTAATACAGGAAGGGTGGTCCTCTAACAATCGTAACAATTATTTATTTAATATATTAGTTCTAGAAATGAAAAAAAATACCTCACTGTCTGTGCAGCAGATAGAGGAGATAGCTCAACAAAGAAATCTTAGTGTATTTACAACACCCTTAGAAAGAAATGAGGTCTCTGCGCTAGCTAAGTCTGTACATAAATCAAGCTACGAGTTTCAATGTCCACCAAAACATCCAGAGTTTCAACCGATCTGTAACAAAGATTTATGTAAAACAAGAAGACTTGGTATCGGTGAAGCCACTCCTGAAATAATTGATAACTTTGAAAACATTACATACATTCGAGATCCAAAGAATACTTTTTATGAATTTGATTACGAGGGTCAGCATGTAATTGTCAGTCCTGAAGATATGAAAGATGAAAAAGCTTTTAGAGTTAAACTTTTACGTTATGGCAAATTTTGGATGACACTACCTAAACCAAGAAAAGGACCTAGTCCTTTTGAACTTTTAATGAAAGGTATCGTAGAGCAGGCTATAGAAAATGAAGATCACGCTTATGTGGACACTTTAGAAGAAGAAAGGTACTCTATGCTTAAAGACTTTTTTGAGTCTCATATTGAACAAGATAAGTTTGAAAAACTCAAGGACGGTTACGTTATTTTAGATACAGACACTAACGTTTGTTATTTTAAAAAGATAACTCTAGACAGCTTTCTAAAAAAGAAAGGATCTCGTATATTTAGCACCACTCATGACGCCTTACGAATGTTAGGATGCGTTCGTAAAGAGTACGTGAAAAAAGAAAAAAATGTTTGGTGTGTAGAGATGCCCGAGTTTGTAAGCCACACAAAATTAAAAAGTAAAAAATCAAAAACTGTGAGTGAAATTGATAATGACTACCACGAAAAATTCAGGTCTGCAAAAACAGAAGCAGATATACAAAAAGACCATTAAAATTTTTGGTCCTCCAGGAACAGGTAAGACGCATACTCTGATTGAGCGTGTTTTGAAAAAACATCTGAATAAAGGTGTTAGTCCTCATGACATTGCTTTTATATCGTTTACTAATAAAGCAGTGAACACAGCCAGAGACAGAGCACTTGCCGCTTTTCCCAAATATACTGAAGAAGATTTTTTAAGATTTAAAACCTTACACAAGTATTGTCGTCAATATTTTGAAGAAGAGGTGTTTGATCCAAAAAGCTGTATGATAGATTTTGCATTGGAGAATAGTTTTATTAAAACTTCAGATTCTAGATTAGCAGATGATAATTTTACTTATAAGGATTGGTCTCTTGGTATTTATGATAAAGCAAGGAACATGCTAGAGGATCCACGGCTCGTGTACAAAAAAGAATCTTACAAAAAAGATAATTTAGATGTGTTTTGTAGAAAGATAGCCACCTATGAAAATTATAAAAAAAATTCTTTTATAGATTTTACGGACATGGTGCAAAGAGCAATAGATGAAGTTAATTTTCCTTTTTTAGAAGTCTTGATATTAGATGAAGCTCAAGATTTTACACCCCTACAGTGGTCAGTTATCTACAAAATGGCAGACAAGGTTAAAAAAATTTACTTAGCGGGTGACGATGATCAAGGCATTTATCGTTGGAACGGGGCAGATCCTAAATATTTCACCGAATACTTTCCTGGTCGTAAAGTTGTTTTACGCAAGACTCGTCGTTTTGGTAAAGATATTCATCATTTTTCACAGATCATACGAAGAGGTATTTTGGATAGTGTAGACAAAGAGTATGACTATTTAGATAAAGCCGGTGCTGTAAAACGTTATTTAAATTTTAATGAAATACCGATCGGAGATTTACCAGGCACTTGGTATGTGTTGGGTAGAGTAAACACTACAGTAAATGAATTAAGAGTTTTTGCAAAGACTTCAGGACTGTATTATTCAGACAACAAAGGCAACAAATCTTTTGATCAGAAACAGTGGAAAGCAATCAAAAGTTGGACTAAACTGCAGAAAAACAAAAGCATTGATAAAAGTGAAGCCGAAAACATGTATCGCTATATAAGAGAACTAGAGGATGTTTCTTTTAGACAAGCTAAATTTTGGATGAACGTTCCAGACAACGTGGACATTGATTTTAACTATTTAGTAGACTGGTGTGGTTTAAGATTAAAAGCTATTGAAAAAGAATTTGAATGGTGGCATGTCTTAAAACGTAACTTTACTCCAACTCAAGTTTTGTATTTTGTTCGTTTACTACAGCGGTACGGACAAAAAGTTTTAGATCAAGATCCAAAAATAATTATAGATACCATACACTCTGTCAAAGGGGGTGAGGCGGATAATGTTTTACTATATTCAAAAGCTAACTGGCCCTCTTCTTTTAAACATAAAAATACACAAGAACAATCTGATGAAACAAGAGTCATTTACACAGGAGTAACTAGGGCAAGAGACTCGTTACACATACTTTCCACGGATCATAAATATAATTATCCGATCGGAAAAGACTATTTAATTTATTTACAGGAGAACAAGGATGTCTAATTTGCAGTTGACGTTTAATTTTAAAAAGCACATTTGGTCTGCCCCTAATGAATATAAAGATTTAAGTGGTTACGATGAGATAGCCATCGACCTAGAAACCTGTGACGAGGGGTTACGTGATGGAAAAGGTGCAGGATGGGCCACTAAAAGTGGCTATGTGATTGGTTTTGCGGTTGCGGTAGAAGGGTGGCAAGGTTACTATCCCTTTGCACATTTTGGGGGCGGTAATTTAATCAAAGAGCAAGTTTTGAAATACATGAAAGATATTTGTGCATTACCATGCCCTAAAATATTTCACAATGCACAATATGATGTCGGTTGGCTTCGTTCTATGGGCATTGAAGTTAAGGGGGACATCATTGATACCATGGTTATTGGGGCTTTGGTTGATGAAAATAGGTATAGCTATACGTTAAACTCTTTGGCTAAAGATTATTTAGGTGAGTTAAAAGCAGAAACAGGTTTAATTGAAGCAGCACAACAACACGGTGTTGATCCGAAAGGTGAGATGTGGAAGTTACCCGCAGAGCATGTTGGTTTCTACGCAGAACAAGATGCACGACTCACGCTGCTTTTATGGAAGCGATTTAAAAGTGAAATCTACAATCAAAGTTTAGAAACTGTTTGGCAGTTAGAAAAGTCGTTGTTGCCCATACTCATACAAATGAGAGAAACGGGTATTCGAGTGGACATGGATAAAACTTTGCAACTGCAGTTTACATTTAAAAAACAAGAACAGGAAATATTAAGAAAGATTAAAAAACTTGTGGGTAAAGACATTGATATTTGGGCAGCCCGACAAATCGGCTTTGCCTTTGATAAACTAGGCATAGAATATCCACGCACACCAAAGTCTGACGAACCTAGCTTCACACAGAACTGGTTGAATAATAGTCCTCATGACATTAGTAAACTTATCGTACAAGCAAGAGAACTTAATAAATTTCACAATACTTTTATTAATTCAATATTTAAGTATGAACATAACGGACGTATTCACTCCGAGATTAGGCAGATTAAAAGCGATCATGGGGGCACGGTTAGTGGGCGTTTAGCGATGTCGAACCCTAATTTACAGCAGTTACCTTCTCGATCTAAAGAATTTGGATCACTAATCCGCACACTATTCTTACCTGAGGAAGGTTGTGAGTGGGGTAGCTTTGACTATTCGCAACAAGAACCACGGCTCGTGGTGCATTATGCTGCTTCTGTCGACGAGGGGCTCACAGGATCCGAAGAACTTGTTGAAGCTTATGCTAACGCTGATGCAGACTTTCACCAAACAGTTGCCGATCTTGTAGGTATTGAGCGTAAACAAGCAAAAACTATTGGTTTAGGACTCATGTATGGCATGGGCAAACACAAATTAGGCACAATGTTAGGCCTGGAAACGCAAGAAGCGAATGATTTAATTAATCAATATAACGCTAAAGTGCCTTTTGTGAAGCTTTTATCTGATAAATGTATGCAAAAAGCGTCCTCAGAGGGCGTTATTCGTACGAAATTAGGGCGTAAGTGTCGTTTTGATATGTGGGAGCCTAAAGACTTTGGAATACACACTGCTGAGCGATTTGAGAACGCTTCGGCTAAATATGGTGCTGACAATATTAAACGTGCTTTTACTTATAAAGCCTTGAATCGTTTAATTCAAGGGAGTGCTGCCGATCAGACTAAACAAGCTGTGGTCAAGTGCCACGAACAAGGGTTCACTCCAATGCTGCAAGTACATGACGAATTATGTTTCAGTATCTCAAATCAAGAGCAAATCAAAAAGATCAAGCATATTATGGAAACTTGTATAGACCTTAAAGTGCCTAGTGTCGTAGATGTGGCGTTAGGTAAAGATTTTGGTGAAGCCAGCTAATATAATTTATCTTGACATATTATATGATATCCCTTAATATCGTATTGTTTCATTAGGAACTTTGGCTCTGTGGGAACTTTATTCATATGTATCCTTTGTATCTCATTCTCACAGAGTCCTTTTTTAACACAATTGGGGGTAAATTATGGCGAATCAATATACAAAAAAGAAAGATTTATTAAAGAAAAGACAAAAGAAAGCAAATCGTAAAGCCACTTTAAAAAAGTATGATGCAAGTGCGAAAGGTAAAGCAGCCACTAACAAGTACAATCACAGTGAAAAGGGCAAAGCTGCTAGAAAAAAATACAAGCAAAGCCTCAAAGGTAAAAAGACCGCACAAAAATTAAGACGTGGAGAAAAAGCTAAATTAGCTGACGAACAGTACAGGAAAAAAAGAATGGCGATGAAAGCGATCGGGGACGAACAGCTATTCATACATGAGTTGTGGCGAGGTACCGTTAATAACGCAAAGAAATATGGTTTACCACACGAACATCCTAAGTTCAATTCTTTTTGGGCGTTATGGGTAAAACAGAAAAAAGAGTTTGGCTATAACTGTCCCTACACTGGAGATCCATTTACTTGGATTCACTGGAACTATGACATGGGTGTGCAGCGACCTTTGGGTAATGTGTCCACAGATCAGCTAGTACCAAGGGCAGGTTACACCAGAACAAAAGGTAGAAAGCGCAGTAACATTGTATTTTGCACTTATGGTGCAAACTTAGCTAAAAGAAATTTACCACCCGAAACTATGAAAATGGTGGTGCATATTTTTGAGAACGGGTTAGTCAACCCGAATCCAAAAACCAGACCTACTAAAGAACAAGTAGGAATTACAACCCTCAGAAATGAGTTAGTTATATAGGAAATTATGACGGAAGAAGAGTATCACGCATTAGAGTTGGAAGAGCAACAACAACAGGAAGAAGAGCATTGTGAAGAGTTTCAAGCTTTTCACGACT
>NZMJ01000059.1 GCA_002692855.1 Maricaulis sp. | reverse complement strand
TATCTTGACAGATACAAGTCTTCCTCTGGCTCNAGTATCTACCTTATCAGTTGTTGACGTAACTGTAAAGGGTCCAAGTGGAGAACTTACAGCCACATCATCTGGATATGCACTGACTAATAATGTTACTTTGGCATTACCTGTTTGATATTTAAAATCAGGGATAAATCGTCTAACAGCCATAAAAAACTCACCATCTCCTCTGTAATCTGCAACACCAGTTTGTTGACCTAACGCGCTACGTCTAGATGTTATGTCCCAATCNCCTGATCTAATAAATGCAGGGATAGCTGTCGTTGCTGTGCTGTTAACTTGATCTGTGCCTTCTTCATGTTCGTAATAAATACTAGCTCCATATTTATTTGTAAGTCCTAATATGGCTGGAAATACAGGTGTAAGAGTATCATCATAATCCGTAGCGTATGGATTATCAAATACACTTTGATCTTGATATGTTGTTCTATCTAGAGACGATGTTGTCCAACAGTTTTCAGAATAATTATAAGTTACACATCTATCAATTTGATCAGACCCTGCTTTTGGATAAAACCAGTTTACCTCTGTATATAAATTATTTGCACCGGCAAAAATAACATCTTTTGAATCAAAGTTTAATCCGAGATTATCTCCATCTGTACTAAATACAAAATCTTCTACAAGTGAAGGTAATGATTTTACTGTACCATCGAATACAAAAAAACCACCTTGAGCTCCCATCCAAAATACAGCACCATTAACAAAGGTCGCTGCATGTTGACTAACGCATCCACAATTAGTTCCGACTTGTCTGACAGAAAAAGTAAATGGTGGTCCTACGAATTGAATAACATAAGCAGCCAAATCTGTTAAAACAAATACATAATCTTTACCTTGAAGAGCTGCCCTTATTTCATTACCGGTATCTAATCTAAACGTACCTGCAGTGTTAGTAGCTGTAGGTGTGTATGTATTTAGATCTTCTTGATTAGAAAATCTTACAAACATAGGATCCTGTGTTGAAGTATCACCAATGGTTGTTTCAGTTCCAAAATGAAATAAATGTCTGTCTCGATCTGATACTAACGTAAATCTACTAGCTGTAGGATTGTTAGTGGTTTGAAAATTAGCTGTGGTTTGTGATGCTCTAAAATTTCTTGGTCCCGATACTCCAGCGTTCCATGTAAAAGTTTTACCATTAAATATTGTGGCAACAAGAACTTGACCATAATTATCAAGACTCCAGTTTCCTGGATCTAGAGTCACAGAACTTGTAGATCTAGCTGTGCCCCAAGTAGAGGCTCCCCATGTCGATGTGCTCCAACCATATCCTGTTGTTTGTGTTGTTGGTCCAACTTCAACGTAAGGATTGACGGTTGCAGATCCGGCTGCAGTCATACCTGATCCACCTTCTACTCGAGAAGCTGATATTGTAAATTTATCTATGTCTGGTGTAGTTAATATTTGATAAGCTTGTTCTAACTCTGCAGATGTAAAGTCAGATGCAGCTGTAACACTTACACTTGACAAAGTTACATATCGTCCTACAGATAAACCGTGCGATCCTTTATTTACAGTTATAGTGTTTGAATTGTTAACTGTTGTTAATGTGCATCCTGTTATNGCTGTATCTAAAGGAGTAATGTCATAAAAGTCATTACCATAATATAAAAATAGTCCTTGTGATGTTCCTATAGCTGTATATTTTTCACCTGCAAAACTTGAGAATGCAATTTGTGCTCTGGCTGCTCCAGGTAACGTTTTATTAGCAGCCGTTAATTGTAGCCAACCGCCTATTTTTTCAGGCAATCCATATCTAAATCTAACAAAATCACCATCTGTCCATTGACCCTCTGCCCCTGATTCAGTATCTTGTTTGTTAAAACCTGGCTTGAATTTTAATTTTTGTAACATATAATCTACTATAATATAGTTATGAATATAATGAAAGCGAGAATAGTTTGGTTTCCCGAAAAGCTATCATATATAAATTTTGATAGTTTACAAGACAAAATAGACTATGACCCCGATCATTTAAATACTGTGCGTGAATATATAGAGAAAGACGGATTATTATTTCCTGGTGTATTTAAAGATGAAGAAATTCACTGTGGACATTATCGATTTAAAATTGCAAAAGAAATGGGCTATGATGGTATTGAAGCCTACAAAGTGGACACTTTTGCAGAGGCCTTACATTTGACTCAATTTAGTGAATTGTGTTATAAGCATTACAAAGAATATAAAGAAAAAAATTATGTATGAATCATTATTAGAAGCTACAAAATTTCATGCAGTCAATCCAGAGCACTGGGTTGGAGAAGCATTAGCTGAATATAAACACGACATATTTAGTATAATTAAGGAAAATAATATTAAATCTATTTTAGATTATGGATGCGGTAAAGCAAAATTTCATCCTCTGTTGTTTAACAATATAAAACTTCCAGGATCTCCTATGGATATAAACATAACTCCATATGACCCTGCGGTTCCTCAATACTCTAATAAACCTAATAATAAATATGATTTAGTTTTATGTATAGATGTCATGGAACACATTCAAGAAGATAAAGTTGATGAAGTATTACAAGATATATTTAATTATAGTAACAGAGTATTTTTAACAATTACTTGTTATGAAGCTACACAAGTTTTAACTAATGGTAAAAACGCTCACTATACGATTAAAGAACCAGATTGGTGGAAAGAAAAACTTAAACCGTATGATGGTAGTTACGTTGTTATTTTTCAAACTAAAAGAGACAGAGGTGGTAAAACTATAAACAAAGAAGAATGGAAACCTAATGCTGAAACAATTAAAAAACTAGAAAAAAATCATAAAACATTAGATGAAAGTCAAAAAGAAAAAGCTCAATTATTGTAATGGATAAGACAGTTAATATAACTAATTTTATTGGTGTATATGATAATTACATCACGCAAGAAGAATGTAATAAAGCTATACAACTATACGAACAAGAAAATGAATTTAATCATACAATAAATAGAATAGGTTTTGAAAACTCATCTATTTTAAATAAACAAGATCAACAATTTTTTGCTACCTCTCAAAATATAAAAGTGTGGTGGGAGCGACTAAAATCAATGATGATAAACTATGATATAGCTTGGAATCATTATCTTAAAGTAACAGGTGCAAATGGTGCATATAATGATAACAAATTTTATTTTACAGATTTAAAAATACAAAAAACTTTACCAACAGAAGGATATCATGTTTGGCATATCGAACATGGTCAAGGGTATGCTAATGAACCTAGAGCTTTTGTTTTTTCTATATATTTAAATGATGTTAAAGAAGGAGGAGAAACTGAATTTTTACACTTCTCTAAACGAGTTCAACCAAAAGCAGGTAGAATAGTTATTTGGCCTGCAGGTTTTCCATACCTACATAGAGGTAATCCTCCCTTATCAGGTGAAAAATATATACTAACTTCTTGGATGTTATTAAGATAATCAAACTGAATTAGAAGAATAAGAAGAGGGTCTTGGACCTTTTACAGATTCTTCTTCGTCCCACACGTCCCAATCATACTGTAATTTTGCTAAATGAGCAGCATCAAATCTAGTAATGAAATCATTGAAGTCTCCTAAATTAGCTTCAGCATAAGTACAGTGAGGTGTAGTATCTCTGTGTTCTACTTCGTCATCTGGATTAGCGCATCCGTATTGAATAGCCCAAATGTTACTAAACTTAGCTTGGCTCCAAAAAGCATCATCGTCTATGTAGTGACCCATTGGTTCTGCTTCCATGTCGCCTGTTTTTTTAACAACGACTTTATCATCAAATATTACAGACCATGTTCCTTTACTTGCCATTTTTACTCCTAAGTTTTTATAATATAAATAATTGTTAAATATGGTTGTACAACTGAAGTTGAATCACCTGTGAAAGTTGCACTCATGTTGTGAGAGTGTCCATCACCTGATCCTGTGTTACCTGTACTACCGTTAATTGCTTCTGTCTTACCACTACCCGGACTTGCTTGAGGTCCTCTTACCGCTGTTCCGTGAGAGTGAGATGCAAGTTGTGCTGTTGTAATAGATGCGTTTGCTGTAGATCCACCGACGTTTCCAGTTGATTGAACTGTGTTCGCTCCACCAGTTGATGCTAAAGCTTTAGTTCCAGATTTACCCATCGCAACATTATCTTGTAAGTCTGGTAAACCAAAAGTTGTTGAACCATTACCTGCACCGTAAGTTGTACCTACAATTGCAAATAAAGCTGAATAAGTTGATCTTGATACGTTTGCACCATTACATTCTAAGAAACCTGATGGAATACTACTATCAGACCACGGTACAATAGTTGCCGTAGGAATTCCTTCGATACCTGTAAGATTTGATCCATTAAAATCGTATTTAGTTGCTTCGTAATTTGCCATATTCTATTTCTCCTTATATGTCCAACCTGTTGTAGCATCTCCTGAGTATACTAAACAGAAACCAGCACCTTGAGTATTTACCACTAAGTCTGCTGCTGCATTAGCTATATTAGAGCCTGCTCTTCCAACTGTCAAGGCATTAGAGTTAAAATCATAACCCTGATCTACAAATGAAACCTCATCCCCTGTAGATGGTGATGTAGGTAGCGTAATTGTTACCCCTCCACCACTTGTATTTACTAAAAGTTGAGCACCAGCTTGAACTGTTTCGGCTGCTGAAACTACTCTCCAGTTTCTTTGCTCAGACAATTTTACAACGTTTGTACCATCTGAATATAGTACATAGTTATTTCCTTCACATAATAATACACCTGTACCTGAAGATGTTTTAAAAGTTAAAGTGTTTCCTGCATGATCACACGCATTTTGTACGTTATAAACTTTTTCAATTCCGTCTGGAATAGATACTGTTCTGTTAGCTGCTAAAGTTCCTGTTAATTTAATAACATCATTTTTACCATTTGATA
>NZMJ01000058.1 GCA_002692855.1 Maricaulis sp. | reverse complement strand
CATCGGCATCGTTGTGATCCCGGGATCAGGCTGGTACCGGCCCGAACTCTATTCCGCCCCGCCGCTGAAAGACCTCGCGCCGCGCGATTATATCCGCGGCGCGGTGCATGACCTGACCGAGGCCGGTTTCACCGTTTTCGTCATCAATCACCGGTCCCATCCCGGGTTTCATTTTCCCGATCCGGTTGATGACGCCCGGCGCGCCGTCCGCTTCGTGAGGGCAAGCGCCGAGTCCTTCGGCATCGATGCCGACCAGATTGGCATATTGGGACATTCCTCGGGTGCCAATCTCGCCGCGATGACGGGGGTGATGGACGACACGCCCGGCAACGGCCTCGACCCCATCGATCAGACGAGCGCTGCGGTGCAGGCCGTGGTGACCCTGGCCGCGCCGTTTGACCTCGTGCTCGATCCCGAGAATGTCTCGGCCTACGGCGCGCAGACCATAACGAGCTATATCGGCGAGCCCTGGTACGGGCAGGACAACTGGTATGAACAGCGCACGCCGCCGCATATCGCCGCTTCGCCGGTGACTTATGTGGATGCGGACGATCCGCCTTTCCTGATCGTCTGGTCACCTGACGATACGATCGTTCCTCCGAACCAGGCGGCCCGCATGGACGCGGTGATGAACGAGGCCGGGGCGCGCCACGAAATGATCGAGACTGCGCCCAGCGGACATGAGCCGGTCTTCCCGACCGACCGCGTCATCGCCTTCTTCGCGCGCGAGCTGGAGGGTTAGATCTCGCGGCCCGGAGGGCGCGGGCGCGCGCCTATTCGCGTTCCACTTCGACGGTGACATGGGCGATGCCGTGGTGATCCACGAGGCGGCGGCGCAGGGCCGTGACGGTCTCGATCTCGCAGGCATCCGCGGTCAGAACCGCGTGCAGCGTGGCCATCGACCGGCCCGGCGTGATCGACCACATGTGGACATGGTGGACCCGGACCACGCCTTCCGTGTGGTCGGCGAGATCCGTTCCGATATGGGCGGGGTCGACGCCATCGGGCGCAGATTCCAGGAGGATGCGTCCTGAACGCACGACAAGGTCGATGGCCGTGCGGCCGATCAGAACCGCAATCAGGACCGACAGGAGCGGGTCGATCGGCGTCCAGCCCGTGAAGATGATGACGCCGGCCGCGACCAGCGCAGCGACCGACCCCAGGATGTCGCCTGCCACATGCGCCAGCGCGCCCCGCATGTTCAGATTGTCGCGGTCGCCACCATGCAGGATCGCGAAGGCGACAATGTTCACCAGGAGGCCGAGCGCGGCGATGACCGCCATCGGGCCTCCGGCTATTTCGCGTGCGCTTCCGGCGCGCTCAATGGCCTCGACGACAATCCACAGGGCCAGCATGAACAACATCACGCCATTGGCGAAGGCCGCGACAATCTGGAACCGGTCATAACCAAAGGTGCGCTTGGCATCCGCCGGCCGCCGCGACAGGCGAAACGCGAAGAAGGCGAGCGCCAGTGCGCCGGTATCGGCCAGCATGTGCGCCGCGTCGGCCAACAGTGCCAGCGAACCCGTCCAGATGCCGCCCAACACTTCGGCGATCATGAAGCCGCCGGTCAGGCATGCCGCCCAGAGCGTGCGCGTTTCATTGCCCGAGCCATGCGAATGTCCATCGCCGTGGCTGTGTGAATGATCGTGGCCGTGATGGTGTCCCATGCCTGTATCGGAACAGAAAATCGGGCGCATTCAAGAGAGCGGATTACATAACCTGCTGTTTTTCACGCCGAAAAGTCATGATGGGCATTCACAGGCGGTCTGTTTTCGGGCAAAAGCATCCTTGGAAAACGATCAACAGTCGCGAGGGGGCTGTGCGGCCGGGCTCCGTGTTTCAAATGCTTGAAAGGCTATCTCAATGAAATTCGTTCTCGCTGTTACCGTGGCCACTGCCGCGCTGTTTTCTGCGTCTGCTTCGGCGCAGGACTACTCCCTCAACCCGAATTACGGCACCGTCAGCCTGCAGGCCGGCTTCACCCCGGACCCGCAGACCTTCCAGATCGTCACCGGCGGCAACATCAATGCCGCAGCGACGCTCGGCGGCGCCTGCCTGGGCATGATCACCAATGCTCCCGATTTCCGCCTGAACTACGTGGCCGGCAGCTTTGACCTGTTCATCTCCGCCGTCACCAATGGCGACGCGACGCTGGTCATCAACGCTCCGGACGGCAGCTGGCATTGTGACGACGACTATGCCGGCAATCTGAACCCCGGCATCCAGTTCTACGGTCCGGCATCCGGCCAGTATGACATCTGGGTTGGCGACCTGAACGGTTCGAACAATGCAGGCGTGCTGCAGATTTCCGAACTGAGCTTCTAAGACCCGGTTCGTTTCGACGAATGAGCGGCCCTGCCCTTTGCGGCGGGGCCGTTTTTCGTTCAGCCCTCCCCCTCGGGCGTCAACCTGCATCCGTTCATCAACCCACCATTTTTCCGTCGCTTTTTCACGCTAGATCTCCGGTCTCGCGCTGGTCGTCGGACGACTCGGCCGTGCGTGCGGATGCCTGATCACTGGTCGCGAGGGGACTTTCCGACCGGGCGCCTCAAGTGTTCCAAAGCTGTCTTGAAAGGCACACCCTGATGAAAATTGCTTTCGCGCTGGCTGCTGCGTCTGCCGCGCTGATTTCGGTATCGGCGTCCGCGCAGGACTGGGGACAGACTCCCAATTTCGGTTCGGCGGGTCTCGCCGCCGGATTCACGCCTGACCCCTACACGGTCCAGATCACGTCCGGCGGCACTGTCGACGCCGGCTCGACGATTGGGGGCGAGTGCCGCGGCATGATCACCGATGCGCCCGATTTCCGGTTGAACTACCAGGCGGGCGGATTCGACCTCTACATTTCGGCCCTGTCACAGGGCGACACGACGCTGGTGATCAACGGCCCGGACGGTAACTGGTATTGCGACGACGATTCCGGTGGCAACCTCAATCCGGCGCTGACTTTCGCCGATCCGCAATCGGGCCAGTACGATGTCTGGATCGGTTCCTTCGGCGGCGGCAATCACGCTGCGACGCTGCGGATTTCCGAACTCAGCCACTAGTCCGAGCTTAGCTCTGACCGTTCAACGGCCCCGCCTCCAGGCGGGGCCGTTTGCGTTCGCGGCGCCACATTCTCGACGTGATGTTATTAAATTGCTATTTCTTCGACACTGTTGGGGAGCACGACATGAGACTAATCCTGATGGCTGCAGCGCTTGGTTCCGCTGTGACGGCCAGCGCACACGCACTTCAATCCGGATACGACCCGACCTATGGGCAGACGACGCTGGAGGCCGGCTTCACACCGAACCCGGTGACGGTGAACCTGACGGCAGGCGGCGTCATTGATGCCGCTGCGGAGATCGGCGGTGACTGCACCGGCCAGATCGCCATCGCGCCCGATTATCTCGTCGCGTATTCGGGAGACGGATCCGCACTGACGATTGCCGCCGACTCGCCCTTTGACACCGTGCTGGCCGTTCAGGGGCCGGACGGAGTCTGGCACTGCGACGATGACGGCGCGGGCGGCAATGATCCGCGGATCGTGTTCGAAGGCGCCGCGCATGGCGAATACGCCATCCGGGTCGGCAGCAAGGATGGCGACGCGCGCGCGGTCCTGACCGTGGAAGAGACGCGCTAGCCGGCGCGCAAGAGCCCGAACGTCTCGAACACTGAGTCCGGCACCCGTTTGGGACGGCGGGTCGCGGTGTCGATATAGGCCCAGGTCGTCAGGACAGACGCCGAGGGCTTGGCTGCGCCGACCTTGCGGATATCCACATGGCGGTCATAGCGCGCGCCCTTGGCCGCGCCGAGCCAGGTCGAGACCTCGATCTCGTCGCCCTCCTTCAACTCGCCGCGATAATCGATCTCATGGCGCAGCACGACCCACAGGCCCGCTGCCTGCATGTCGCCCGAGGCGACTGTCTGCCAGTGGTGGCCCGCAATGTCGGTCGCCCAGCGCAGATAGACCAGGTTATTGACGTGACCCATGAAGTCGATGTCGTCCGGCGACGCGGTCCAGCGCCGCCGGAAGGCCGTTTCATAGGTGTGTGCGCCGCGCCCTTCGGTCATCAGGCCGAAATGTGGATCGGGTGGCCCAGCGCCGCGAGGCAGGCTTCGGCGAAGCCTTCGGTCAATGTCGGGTGGACATGGACCGTGCCGGCCACGTCTTCGAGGCGCGCGCCCATCTCGATCGCCAGGGCAAATTCGCCCGACAGTTCGGAGACGTGCTTGCCCACGGCATGAATGCCCAGGATGACATGGTCACTCTCGCGCGCGATGACGCGGATGAAGCCGCCATCCGTCCCGCCCTCCATCGAGAGGTAACGGCCATTGGCCGCCAGCGGGAATTTGCCGGTGATGATGGTCTCGCCCGCCGCCTTGGCTTCGTCCGGCGACAGACCGACGCCGACCAGTTCCGGCTCGGTGAAGCAGACCGCGGCGATCGACACCGGGTCGAAGGCCGTCTTGTGGCCCGCGATGATTTCCGCGACGCGCTCGCCCTGCGCCGTTGCGCGGTGCGCGAGCAGCGGTTCACCTGCGAGATCGCCAATGGCGTAAACGCCGCGCATGCCGGTCTCGCAGCGCTCATTGACCTTGATGTATTTGCCGGACAGCGGGATGCCCATCGTGTCGAGCCCCCAGCCTTCGGTCAGCGGCTTGCGGCCCACGGCCACCAGAATGGCGTCGGCTTCGAGGCGGCGGGTCTCGCCCTTGGCGTCCTCGTATTCAAGGAAGGTCTTGCCGCCGTCCTCGACCGCGCCCTTGGCCTTGCACGACAGGTGGACGTCGACCTTGTGCTCTTTCAGCCAGCGATTGACCGGACGGATCAATTCCTTGTCGTAGAGCGGCAGGACGCGGTCCAGCGCCTCGACGAAGGTCACTTCGGAACCGAGCTTGCGGAAGGCAATGCCGAGCTCGAGACCGATATAGCCCGCGCCGACAACGACAAGCTTCTTGGGCAAATTGGTCAGTTCCAGCGCGCCGGTCGAACCGATCACCGTGGCGCCGAACGGCAGGAAGGGCAGCTCGACCTCGACCGATCCGGTCGCGAGCACGACGTTCTCTGCCGTGATCTTCAGCGTCTCGCCATCCGAGGTTTCGACTGTGCAGGTCTTGGCGTTTTCGAACTTCGCCCAGCCATCGATGGCGCGCACCTTGGCGGCCTTGAGAAGCTGGCCGACGCCGCCCGTCAGCTTGTTGACGATGGTGTCCTTCCAGCCGGTCAGGCCGGCCATGTCGAAGGAGGGCGCCTTGTCGAGCGTGATGCCGAGCGCGCCATCACCGACATGCTCCATCATCTCGGCGTATTTCGACGCGGCATGGATGAAGGCTTTCGACGGGATACAGCCCCGGTTGAGGCAGGTGCCGCCCAGACCGTCGCGGTCGACGATGATGGTATCGAGCCCCAGCTGGCCGGCACGGATCGCCGCAGGATATCCCCCCGGACCGCCGCCGACGACGAGCACCTGACAGGTAACTTCCTTCATGACGCGCACTCTCCCAATCGCATTTCTCGCGCCGGTTTAGACGCTCACCGCGCATACGAAAAGGGCGCCGGCGCGGTCAAAACCGCACGGCGCCCCTGCGTCAGTGAAAAGCTGAGCGGCTAGTTGCCGTTCGACGAGCCACCGCCATTGCTGTCCGCATTGACGTTGACCTGTGTGGCTTCGCCGCTGCCACCGCGCTTCTTGGCGAGGCCGGCACCCGAAGCCACGGCAATACCGATGATGATGAGGTTCGCGACGATGATCCAGGTCGTGCCAACGCCGACAACGTAAAGACCGTAGCTGACACCCGCGACCGCGAGAGCCGTACCGATCAGAAAAATAAGAAATGCGCCCATGGTTTCAGGTCTCCTTCAGAGGTCTGACCATACAACGCGAGAAATTTGCGAGAGTTCCGCCTGCTATCGATTGCATTCGGCCGGACGGGCGTAGATCCGCCGGAAATTCACCCACTCGCCGGTTTCCTCGTCGCGGGTCTGGCTGGTACGCGACCATTCGCCATTGTCATGGGTCTCGAACCAGACATTGCGCTCGGGCGCTTCGGGATAGACCTGCCAGAGGTGGAGGCGGCCATCCTCAAGCACCTGCTGGCGCAGATCGAGCACCGTATTGCTGGTGGTGTAATGCCAGGCGGTCTTCCAGATGCCCTCGGCCTCGTCCCAGATGCGGATATTGATGCCGGCACCGGATTGCTCGCGGTAGCCATAACCGGGATCATACCACTCATCGATGATGGCCCGGCCGCCCATGCCGTAGCGGCCATTCCAGCGCGCGGTGTAGAGCGGCTCGCCCCACGCGCCCGCTTCGGCGTCCCAGGGCTCGATGTCAGCGTCATAGTCGCCGATAATGAAGGCGAATTGCGCGAACTCCTCAGCCATGCCCTCGGCGGGCGCGCCGTAATTGCCGCACCAGCGGGTTTCCTCGCCCGTCACCTGCGCGAAAGCCGGTGCGGCGGCAAGGCTCACAAGTGCGGCGGTCAGGACGGATTTCATGGCGTGCTCCCCATTGCTTGCGGGAAGACTGCCACGCCCCGTGATGGCGCAGGGTCACATTGGTGTGAGGCGTGTCATTCCGCGGCGATGCCGTAAGCGGCGAACAGGCGCTGAACGAGCGGCGAATTTTCGATCTCGGCCCGGTCGGGACGGTTTCCCCACCACAAGCCTTCCGAATTCCCCATCGCGATCAGTGTCAGGTTTCGGCCCGGCACGCGCAGATAGATGGCGGAATAGGCGCCCGGCTGCCAACCGGAATGGAAGATCAGACGTTCGCCGTTCCAGTCCTCGACGAACCAGCCATTCGAGTAATCGGATGGCGCACCGTCGGCATTGACCGGCGGGGTCCACATCGCTTCGCGCTGTTCAACCGTCATCAGCGTGCCGTCCGACAGCGCCATGTCGAACCGCGCCAGATCCCGGGCAGTCATGTAGAGACCGGCTGCAGCGCGAAAATCGTCGTCCGGAAAGGGCTGTTTGACCCAGTTGCCATCGACCTCCTGAAAGGGCGGTGCGAGGTCCGACAGAACGTGGCCGCGTTCGCGATCACGCCAACCGGCCGCCGTGTCCTCCATCCCGGCAGGATCGAGCACATAGTCGTAGACCAAGGCGCGGAAGTCGCGGTCGTGAACTTCGTCGATGAAGCGTGAAATACGCGCGAATGCGAGCGGATTGTAGAGAAAGCCCGTGCCAGGCTCGCCGTTGACCCGCATGTTGACCGCGTCGCGCAAGGTCTGGCCGGAACACGTGAAGTCCGGGATCACCGCGCCATCGATCTCGCCGCCGGCGAAGGGAATGGGCGAATCCGGGAACCATTCGCAGAAATCGCGCCAGTCCTCCGACGTGTCGAGCCGCGTGTCGAGATCGATCTCTCCGGTTTCGTCGGCGAGAAAGAGCGTCGTACCGGCAATCGCCTTGGTGACGGACGCGATGAAGTAGCTTGTCTGCGCCGTGGTCGGCTCGTCGCCCTCATCGTCGGAGAAGCCGAGATATTCCTCGACCGTGATTTCGCCGTCCTCGATGACGATGACCGAAAAGCTGGGGATGCCCGCTTCACTGCGGAACGCGGCGAGACCGCCTGCGAACTCCTCTGCCGGGCCTTGCGCGGCTGCCATGCCGGTGAATAGCGATAGTGCGGCCAGCGCCGCTCCGTATCGGATCATGTTCGGGTCCCTCCATGCTTCATTCGATGCAAGCAGGATGGACGCCGGGAACGAGCAGCGGCACCGGGATTGGCGAACGGCCAATCCTGTGTGGTTGACGTCAGAGACTTTGAACGCAGCTAGGTCGTCACTCCCGCGAAGGCGGGAGACCAGTCTGTCGGTTGTTCTGGATTCCCGCCTGCGCGGGAATGACCCTGCCGAAGCAGGGTCACATGAACAGCGTTGCCGGGTTTTCGAGATAGCCCTTAACGGCCTGGATCAGCACCGCGGCGTCATAGCCGTCGACGATGCGGTGATCGAAGCTGGAGGAGAGGTTCATCACCTTCTTCGGCACGACACGGCCGGCCGCGTCAAAGCGCGGGAGTTCCTGCATCTTGTTGACGCCGATGATGGCCGTCTCCGGCGCATTGATCACCGGCGTGGTCACGAGACCGCCGATGGCACCCAGCGACGTGATGGTGATGGTTGAGCCCGACAGCTCGTCGCGCGAGGCCTTGCCGTCGCGGGCGGCTTTCGCCAGACGGCCCAGCTCGGCGGCGATTTCCCAGACATCCATCGCCTCGGCGTGGCGGATGACCGGCACCATGAGGCCGTTCGGCGTCGCCGCCGCGATGCCCATGTGGACGCCTTCATACTGCTTCAGCACACCGGCCTCGCCATCGTAATGAGCGTTGGCCTGCGGTGTACCGGGCAGCGCGCGGGTCAACGCGGCGACCAGGAAGGGAATGAAGGTCAGCTTGGGCTGATCGTCCCGCTTGGTGGCATTGAGGTGCTGGCGCAGGTCTTCCAGGGCCGTGACGTCGATTTCCTCGACATAGGCGATATGGGGAATGTCCCGCATCGCCTTTTGCATGTTTTCGGCGATCTTGCGGCGCAGGCCGATGACCTTTTTTTCCTCGACGCCAGTGCGCGGCGCACGAGAAGACCCACCGCCCCCCGATTTCGAGATCAGGCGGCCGCCGGCGGCAATGAAGTCATCAAGGTCGTTGTGTGTGATTCGCCCCGCAGGGCCGGTCCCCGGCACCGCAGCGAGATCAACATCGAGTTCCATCGCGCGCTGACGCACGGCCGGGCTGGCCATCGGGCGTTGGCCGGAGGAAGCCGCCACTGCGACCGGCCTGGCCGGGGCGACCGGCTTCGGCGCTTCAGCTTTCGGCTCGGGCTTCTTCTCTTCCTTGGGCGCTTCCGCCTTGGGTTCGGGCGCCTTTTCCTCGGCCTTCTCTTCCGTCTCAGCCGGCGCGTCGCCGTCGACGTCGATGAAGAGGATTTCGGTGCCGACCGGGATCACGTCGCCGGGCTCGCCGACGAGTTTCGTGACGATGCCGTTCACGGCGCAGGGCACTTCGACGGTGGCCTTGTCGGTCATCACGTCGAGGACGGGCTGGTCCTCTTCGACCCGGTCACCGACCTTGATCCGCCATTCGACGATTTCCGCCTCGACGACACCTTCGCCGACATCCGGGAGCTTGTAGCGATATTCCGACATCAGGCGGTCTCCGTCACGGACTTCATCGCGTTGATGAAGCGTTGCTGGCCGGGGAAATAGGACCATTCATGCGCATGCGGATAGGGCGTGTCCCAACCTGCGATGCGGTGGATCGGCGCTTCAAGCGACCAGAAACAGTCTTCCTGGATCTGGGCGGCGAGCTCTGCCGAGAAGCTGGAGGTACGCGGTGCTTCGTTCGCGACAATGCAGCGGCCCGTCTTCTTCACCGACTCCGTGATGGTGTCGATGTCGTAGGGGGTCAGCGTCTTCAGATCGATCACCTCGGCGTCGATGCCAGCCTTTTCGGCGGCGGCGAGCGCGACATGGACCAGCGTGCCATAGGTCACCACGGTCAGCGCCGATCCTTCGCGCACGACTTCGGCCTTGCCCAGTTCGACCGTGTAATGGCCTTCCGGCACTTCGCCCTTTTCGTGGCTGGCCCAGGATGACAATGCGCCATCGGCCTGGCCGTCGAAGGGGCCATTATAGATGCGCTTGGGTTCGAAGAAGACGACCGGGTCGTTGCTCTCGATCGAGGCAAGCAGCAGGCCCTTGGCGTCGTACGGGTTGGACGGGATCACGACCTTGATGCCCGGCACGTGCGTGAAGAAGGCCTCCGGGCTCATCGAGTGGGTCTGGCCGCCGCGAATGCCGCCGCCCCAGGGCGAACGCACCACGATGGGCTGGGTGAACTGGCCCGCGGAGCGATAGCGCAGGCGGCTCATTTCAGAGACGATCTGGTCGATCGCCGGGAAGATATAGTCGGAGAACTGGATTTCCGCGACGGGTCTCAGCCCCTTGGCGGCCATACCGATCGCCATCGCCGCAATCGCCGCCTCGTTGATCGGTGCGTCGAAGCAGCGGTCGAGACCGTACTTCTTCTGCAGCCCGGCCGTGACACGGAAGACGCCGCCGAAATAGCCCGCATCCTCGCCGAAGCACAGGACGTCCGGGTCCTTCTCCATCGCAACGTCGAGCGCCGAATTCAGCGCCTGGATCATGTTCATCTTTGTCATGATCTAGACTCCCAAATCCTGGCGCTGACGGATCAGGCGCCAGTCGGGTTGTTCGGTGACATCCTCGAAGATCGACGGAACCGGCGAGAGCGGGCCGTCATGCAGCGTGCCGTGGCTTTCCGCTTCCTTGTAGGACTTCACGACGAGGTCGTTCAGTTGCTTTTCGAGCGCCTCATGACGCGCTTCGTCCCATTCCCCGAGACCGATGAGGTGGTTCTTCAGCCGCTCGATCGGGTCGCCCAGCGGCCATTTGTTGGCCTCTTCCTTCGGGCGATAACCGGAGGGGTCGTCCGAGGTCGAGTGGGCGGCAGCACGATAGGTATAAAGCTCGAGCAGCGTGGCGCCGTGGCCGGCGCGGGCGCGCTCTGCGGCCCACTGCGTCGCCGAATAGACCGCCAGGAAATCGTTGCCGTCGACCCGGATGGACGGCAGGCCATAGCCCAGTCCCTTGATGGCGAGGCTGGGTGCATCGCCCGCTGCGACGCCCTGGAATGTGGAAATGGCCCACTGGTTGTTCACGACGTTGAAGATCACCGGCGCGCGGTAGGTCGACGCCAGCGTCAGAGCGCCGTGGAAGTCGCCTTCCGCCGTGGTGCCGTCGCCGATCCAGCTCGCCGTGACCTGGTCTTCGCCCTTGTAGCGCGCGCCCATCGCCCAGCCGACAGCCTGGGGGAATTGCGTGCCGAGATTGCCGGAGATCGAGAAGAAATTGCCCTCGGCCCAGGTGTAGTGAACCGGCAGCTGGCGGCCCTTGAGGTTGTCGCGGCTGTTGGAGATGCAGTGGCACATCATGTCGACGATGTCGCGGCCACGCGCAAACAGGATGCCCTGCTGGCGGTAGGACGGGAACACCATGTCGCTGTCGCGAAGCGCCATGGCCGCAGCGACGGAGACCGCCTCCTCGCCCGTCGACTTCATGTAGAAGCTCATCTTGCCCTGGCGCTGGAGCTTTTGCATGCGCTCGTCATAGACGCGCGTCAGCACCATGTGCCTCAGACCCTCGCGCAGCGTGTCCGCGTCAAGTTCCGGGTTCCACTCGCCGACGGCCTGGTGGTTATGGTCGAGCGCGCCGACCAGTCCGGTCGAAAGCTCGAACGTGTCACGCCAAGTGCAATCGATGGCGGGGCGCTTTGCCTCGCCGGCGGGTTGCAGCTTCAGATCGGAAAAGTCGGGTTCGTCGCCGGGACGGAATTTGGGCGCCGGTACGCGGTATCGGGGCTGGGACGTCGCCATGGGGCCTCGCGCCTTCAAGTGCTGTACGGGTTCTTCGGATGGGCGAATAGCCCGGCGAGCGGGGTATTGTCCACAACTCCGCCCTGCCCTGACGCATGGCGGTCATGCGGCCAAGTCATTGTGCAGTGCGGCAAAACGCGGGGTCACCGCCGATAGATGATCGAGCCTTTCTCGACATTCATCAATGCGAACAAGGCTTCGAGCTGGGCGTCCTGGCCGTAATCGAACATCGACGCGAAATGAGCGTAGGACCATTCGACGGCGTGACCGTTGTCGACGATCAGGAAGGTGCGGCTGCGCGAATTATAGCCGCGTACCACGATCCAGTGCGCGGTCGAGATCGCGTCATGCGGCGAGACAATGTCCCCGGCGTATTGCGAGCCCCAACCGACCAGCGTGATGACCGGGCGGCCCTGGTCGAGCAATTCGCGAATCCGGGCGAGCGCGCGGTCATTGTTACGCGCATTGCCCAGCGGCAGCACGTCATGGACAAAGCCCGACGCCATGTCGTTCATGCGGTCGCGCAGCGTTCCCGGCGGCGTGCCGAGCGACTGGTCGGAGACAAAGTTGCCTGAGCTCTGCACCCGGCGCTTGAACTGCTCATAGGTCGTCGCAACGCCATAGAAGCGCAAAACCCGTGAGCCGGCCTGCGGACCGCAGGAATTGCCACCGGACAGCCGGTTGGAATAATCGCCCGTCGGCACGTTGAGGAAGACATCGGGTTCGAGGTCCGAAGCGCTGACGCGGGCGGGATCAACCGGCGACAGCGTGACCAGCATGGGCTGGTAGAACGCCTGAACGCCGGTGCGGGTGCCAGCCTCATTGCCATTCGTGTCGCCGACGACGCGGAAGGCGGCGACATGGCTCATCGCCCTTCGCCGTGCATCGAGGGTGTCGTCGTCGAACCAGATGCCGTCGCGCCCGCCCTCGCCCACACCTTCGACGAGGAAATCCTGTTCGTGGTCACGGTCTGTGAAGTTTACATCGGCGCGGCGGTTCAGCGCGGTTTCGTATTCCTGCTGCCAGGCCCCGGCCTCGTCCCACCAGCCATATTCCAGCTCGATATTGTCAATCCGCCAGCCATCGGGTGCGGTCCAGACCGTTTGCCCGTCGCTGCGTCCTGCAGCACGGGTGTCACCGCGCACCTCTTCGGCCGTGCCGCCGACGCTGGCGAGGATGCGGGTCCGGTCGGGCGACAGGGAGAGCTGGGACCAGACTTCCATACGCGGGCCGTTGCCGAAGAAGTCAGCATCGCCGCCGAGATGGCGCAAGGTCACGAATTCGCTGTGCTGGCCCCGGACCCAGATCGTCGTGGTGCCGGGCGGGCCGGACACTTCCGGTTCCTCGACGATGGGGATGACGAGCGAAATCTCGTTCCACTGCACCTGAACGCTGGTGCGTTCGACGGTCAGGTTGCCGCGCTCGTCGAGATCGCCGACATCGCGCCCGTCATTGTCGTTGCTCGCGACGTCACCATTGGTGTCCCCGACGATGATGAAGCTGCGCACCGGACCGTCGACCGCCGGCAGGCCGCGGCGCACATCGATCTCGCCGCGTCCGGGCACGACCGTATCCACCTCCCAGTCGGTATCGACATATTCCGCCGTCGCGCGTGTCGGCGAAACAATCCGCGATATGTCGCCGCCATCAGGGTTGCACCACAGGCGCAGGCGTTCGCGAACCCGGCCGCGCGTGTGATCGGGGCGGGTTTCCTCCGCCATCATGTGCAGATCGGCGAACAGGCAGGGCCCTTCTGACAGCACCGTCACCGTGACCTGGACGCGCGGACCGTTGCCGCCGAAATCGCCATCACCGCCACCGGTGCGCACTGCGAACAGCCGCGCGGAAGGCGGCGGTTCGACCGTGATCGTCTGATGGGTGATGCGCGGCGCCTCGTAATACATCTCGGTCACCGCCGAGACGGCCGGGCGCGCTTCCAGCGGCACCTGGAGCTCAGGCGTCCGGACGCCAGGGCGCTGCTCGGGCTGCGGGCGCTGGATTTGTTGCGGGCTGACGCGCTGGGGCGGCGCCTGCACCTGAAGATCGGGCGTTTGAACCTGCGGTGTGTTCTGCGGCGTTGGGGTCTGCCCACCCGGAAACAATACAGCCCGAGTGCTCCGTCGGGCGTTGCGATTGCACTGTTCCAGCTGGGACGCATTCAGCTGAGCGCCGGGTCTGCCGTATTGAGAGATCGCACCGACCTCGGCAGCAAGCTGCGCGCAAGCCCCCACGCCCGGCTGGGGCCAGGGTCCGGAAATGGTGCAGCTGCTCCCTGTGCATGACCAGGTCAGCGACCCGGCCGTCACCTGTCCGGTCTGCTGGACGGGCGCGGCCGTCCGCGCCGTATAGGTGTGGGTCTGGGCGAGCGCAGGCGCTGATGACAGCGCGAAAGCGGCGAGAGCAAATACTGGAAAAGCGATCAGGCGGCGCATCGGCAATCTCCCTGCTATCTGGACGGGAGATTACGCGGAATTCGCGCCGAGGGCGATACACACGGGATCCCTCCAGATTTTGCTTTTGAATAGTTACTCTCAAGACGACTCATAATATGCTAGTGATTGGCTGCCTCAGCCGGACCTATCGCCGGGTCAAATGAGATGTATTTGCTTTATTGTAGCTTCGTCGCTTCTTGCGTTGATGTGTAATCGGTGATCGTCAACCCAACGGAGAATTGACGATGCTGCTTTTCCAGCCAACCAAAAGCAATCTAGCGGAACTCAAAGAAGCGTTGCGGACAGCGTATCCGACCGCGCTATCGTCGCACCTTTCGGAATCGATTGCTGCAGCGCTGGGTTTCCGAACAAATGCCGCATTGAAAGTACGGATGAAGCACTTTCCAGACCCGCGAAGACCCATCGAATTTTATTGGGATCAATTCCGTAAAAGAATGTTGGAACTCGGCGACATTGCGACCGACCAAGCCCCACCATCAGAACCAATTTCGACCGAGCTCCTTGAGCGGTGTTGGCGGGAAATCTCTCCGGACGATGTCGAAGCAATGAATGACTGGTTTCATCGATGCAAAACGAGAGGCGTTCCATACATCTACACGATTCGATCAGGAAATTGCCTTGAACTCCACTGGGATTGCATCACAACCGATGGTGATTGTGATTGTGAGATCCGCGAAGATAAACATGGGGTAGTTGTGAAATTGCTTTTTTCGTCGTTTCAGAATCTATCGAGAGGTCAAAAAGGCAATCCGCAATTCGACGGCTCCGCATTCGTCGGCTCAATCGAAGGCATATCATCCGACTGCGCGGAGAGTATTGCCGAACATTTTTACAACCTTTTGTCCGATCGGATCGGCAGCCCATGCCAAACTGCACAGGGCATGGGTGCCAGTCAGTAAGAAAGCCCCGGACGGTGACCGTCCGGGGCTTCACAATTCAGGCAACCGGAGCCGGTTGCTAGTTCAAACGCTCGACCGCAATGGCCGTGGCTTCACCGCCGCCGATGCACAGCGAGGCCACGCCCTTGGTCTTGCCCTGCTTTTCCAGGGCCGCCAGCAGCGTCACCATGATGCGCGCGCCGGAGGCCCCGATCGGGTGACCCATGGCACAGGCACCGCCATTGACGTTGACCTTGTCGTGGCCAATGCCGAGTTCCTTCATCGCGATCATCGGGACCACGGCGAAGGCTTCGTTGATTTCCCACAGATCGACGTCGTCCGCCGTCCAGCCTGCCTTCTCCAGCACCTTGCGCATGGCGGGAACCGGCGCAGTGGTGAAATAGGCCGGCTCGTGCGCATGCGACGAGACTGCAGCAATCTTCGCCAGCGGCTTCAGGCCCCGGCGTTCGGCTTCCGACTGGCGCATCAGCACCAGCGCCGCCGCACCGTCGGAGATGGCCGAGGCGTTGGCCGCCGTCACCGTGCCATCCTTCGAGAAGGCAGGGCGCAGGCCCGGGATCTTGTCCGGCATTGCCTTGCGCGGCAGCTCGTCCGTGTCGACCGTGACATCGCCCTTGCGGGTGGAAATGGTGACCGGCGTGATCTCGCGCTTGAAATCACCGTCCTTCGTCGCGCGCTGGGCACGGGCGAGGGTTTCGAGCGCATAGGCGTCCTGCTGTTCGCGCGTGAACTGGTGTTCCTGCGCGATCATGTCGGCGTAAACGCCCATCGCCTTGTGCTCATAGGCGTCTTCCAGACCGTCGAGCGCCATGTGGTCGATGATCCGGTCATGGCCGTATTTGAAGCCGCCCCGGTGGCTGGGCATCATGTGCGGTGCGTTGGTCATGGATTCCATGCCGCCCGCGACCACGATGTCCGCCTCGCCCGCGAGGATGGCCGAGCGGCCCATGATGGCCGCCTGCATGCCCGAGCCGCACATCTTGTTCAGCGTCGTGGCTTCGACCGATTTGGGCAGGCCGGACTTGATCGCCGCCTGGCGTGCCGGGGCCTGGCCCTGACCGGCCATGAGGACATTGCCCATGTAGATGGTGTCAATGTCGTCACCGGCGACACCGGCTTCTTCCATCGCGGCCTTGACCGCGATCGCGCCGAGTTCGTTGGCAGACATGGCTGCAAGATCGCCAAGCAGGCCGCCCATCGGGGTGCGGGCCATGCCGACGATGACGACCGGATCGTCCTGAGTGCTCATCGGTAAAATCTCCTTTCGGGGAGTTCCGGGAAAATTCGTGCGGCAGATGAAGGCCTCACGCCGCACTGCGTCAAGTCTTCTCGCACATGCAATATCGCCTGTCGCGTCTGCGAAGGGGAATGGCCGGGCGTTTCAGGCTTTCCAATTCAGCCAGTTAGGCCTAGACCCCGGACGGGGACATCAGGGACGGGACACATGCCCGACAACAAGAGGCGGCCAAGCCGCCGGTCTTTCCTTGCGCGGGTTATCGGCGCCGGGACGACATTCGGTGCCACGGCGCTGGTCACCGGCGCTTCGGCGCAGGTGCGCACCTGGAGCGCGACAGAGGCCGCCTGCGCGACCGGTTTCACGGACCGCGACGGCGGTGCGACTGCCGACCCGGCCGGCAATGGCCGTGGTCCGCAGGGCGTGTCCGACAGTGATAGCGGCGCATCCGCCGACCCCGCCGGCCAGGGACGCGGGACGGGCAGCATTTCCGACAGCGACAGCGGCGCCTCTGCCGATCCCGCAGGCCAGGGACGCGGCTCCGCCGGCGTCACCGATAACGACACGGGCGCGTCGGCTGATCCGGTCGGGCAAGGCCGGGGAACGCATACCGGACGCACCGACAGTGACAGCGGCGCGGAAGCCGACCCCGCCGGTCAGGGCCGTGGAACGCCGCGTGTCACCGATACCGACATGGGGCTGGGAGCCGACCGGGTCGGGCGCGGCCGCGGCGGCGAACATGCCCGCCCCGTTCCTGACATCACCTGTCCGCCGCGCGGCACCGGGGGCGGACGATGAGCGAATCAGAAATCACCGCCCCGGCGCGCAATCGCCTGGAAGGCATCGACCTTGCCCGTGCCATCGCGATCATGGGCATGACGGTCGTCAATTTCTCGATCTATATCGGCCACGCCGAGACCGACCCGTCCTGGCTGATCCAGCTGGAAAGCCTGTTCTCGGGTCGCGCCGCCGCGACCTTCGTCTTCCTGGCCGGTGTCGGCGTTGCGCTGCTGACGCGGCGCGCCCGCACCGAAAGGACGCCGGACCTGCGCCGGGCCGCCCGGATCAATCTCATCAAGCGCGGCGTGTTCCTGTTCCTGCTCGGCGTCTCGTTCCGCGCGCAATGGCCCTATGACATCCTGCATTTCTACGGCGTCTATCTGACGATAGCGGCGCTGGTCTTCATGTGGCCCGCGCGCTGGCTGGTTGTCCTCGCCTTCGCGACGGTGGCCACCTTCGTGGCTTTCTATTTCGCGCTGCCGCCGCTGATGGATCTCGACTATTGGGACAGTCCCAGTTTCGCCAATCCGTGGCTGGCGATACAGGACCTGTTCTTTACCGGGCATCACCCGGTGACACCGTGGTTCGCCTATTTCCTCGTCGGCATGGCGGTGGGGCGGATCGATCTGCACCGCAGTGCCAATCACTGGCGATTGCTGATCGGCGGCGCGCTGCTGATCGGGCTCGCCAAGGCGATCAAGTTCGCGGCGCTGGACCTGGCCTTCGTGAAGCTGATCCCGGCAGAGGAATATGGCTATGCCATCTCCTACGTTGCCGGGATATTCGGAACCTCGGCCTATCCCCCTGCCCCGCTCTACATCCTGTTCGGGCTTGGCACGGGAATGATCGTCCTGTCGTTGTCGCTGATGCTGTGCGCGGCGGAATGGCGGCGCAAATTGCTGACCCCGATCATCTGGACCGGGCAAATGGCGCTGACCTTCTACCTGCTCCACGTCTTTGTCGGCGTCACGGCGGCGGAGTGGTTCCTGCCCGAAGAGTCCGAGTCGGTTTACTGGCTCTTTGCCTGGGTGATCGGCTTCTTCATCCTGTCGGTCGTCTTCGCCACGCTCTGGCGGCGGCATCACAAGCGAGGCCCGGTCGAATGGGCGATGCGCAGGCTGGTGGATTGATCGGGGCGTTCCGGCGTCCACGCCGTCGCGATCTGGCGGAAGCGGCAGGAATGTTCGCGGTTTTCGCCGTGATCGCCCTGCCGCTCGGTCTGGTCACGGGCATTTTCGCTTTCGGCGTTGCGCCCATTCAGACGATGCTGATCGTGACGTCGATCGCTATCTTCGTTCCGTCACTCGGCGAGGAATTCGTCTTCCGCGTCATCCTTCAAGGCAAGCCGTCATTCCGGCGAACGCCGGAATCCAGTGGCACGGGCGTTCTGGACCCCGGCTTTCGCCGGGGTGACGCCATGCGGATAGGGTTGAGCTTGATCGCCTTCGTGGCCTGGCATCCGGTTCAGGTCTGGCTCGGCCTGCCGATGGCGCAGCCGGTCTTCACTGATCCGGTCTTCATGTGTATCGCCGTACTGCTCGGAGTGGTCTGCACGATCAGCTGGCAGCGGTCAGGTTCGATCTGGCCACCGGTCCTGATCCACTGGCTGACGGTCATTGGCTGGAAGGGTTTTCTGGCCGGTTGAGGCCCTTCCCCCCTTGGGGAAGAGGGGAAGAGAAATCAAACCGTCCCGGTAATCCAGCCGCCGCCGAGGACGCGGGAGCCGCCATCCTCCGGTGAATAGAAGACGGCCGCCTGACCGGGCGCCACGCCTTCTTCATCGGCATCGAGCACCAGCGAGACCTTGCCATCGGCTACGGACAGGGCCGCAGGCACGGGCGGACGCGTCGAGCGGACCTTCACGAGGACCGGCTCGCCTTCGAGCGCGTCAAATGGCGTGTCGCCGATCCAGTTGACGTCGTGCAGGCGGATGCGCTTGACGCCCAGCGCCTCGCGCGGGCCCACGATGACCCGGCGTCCGGGCGCGTCGAGACGCACCACGTAAAGCGGCTCGCCGGTCGCAACGCCGAGGCCGCGCCGCTGGCCCACCGTGTAGCGGATCACGCCTTCATGCTGGCCCAGGACGCGGCCGTCGACATGGACGATGTCGCCGGGCTCCGACGCGCCGGGGCGCAGCTTTTCCACGATGGCGGCATAATTGCCGTCCGGCACGAAGCAGATGTCCTGGCTGTCGGGCTTGTCGGCGACGGCCAGGCCGAAGGCTTCGGCCAGCTGGCGCGTCTGGTCCTTGGTCAGATGCCCGAGCGGGAAGCGCAGATAGTCGAGCTGGTCCTGCGTCGTCGCGAACAGGAAGTAGGACTGGTCCTTGCCCGGATCGGCGGCGCGGTGCAGCTCGGACCCGTTCGGCCCTTGCGTCCGGCGGATGTAATGCCCGGTGGCCAGAGCGGCCGCGCCCAGCTGCTGCGACTGGTGCAGCAGGTCGGCGAACTTGACCCGCTGGTTGCAGCGCACACACGGGATCGGCGTCGACCCGGCCAGATAGGTGTCGGCGAAATCTTCCATCACCGCTTCACGGAAGCGGTTCTCATAGTCGAGCACGTAATGGGGGAAGCCCATGTCCTCGGCAGCGCGGCGGGCATCATAAATGTCCTGCCCGGCGCAGCACGCGCCCTTCTTCTTGATCATCTCGCCATGATCGTAGAGCTGGAGCGTGATCCCCACGACGTCGTAGCCGGCGCGGTGCAGCGCGGTGGCGGTGACGGTGGAATCCACCCCGCCGGACATGGCCACGACGACGCGGTGGCTCGACGGATCACCGCCGAGCCCAAGCGGATCATCCGCCAGGCCGAAATCTCGAAGCAGGGTGTCAGCACGCGCATCAGGCGCGCGCGTCAGCGTATCAGTCATCTCTCGCCTCCACCGGGGTCAAGGCCCGGAGCAAACGTTCATGGGAGGCGGCGATATAGAGGATCAGGGCGGGCGATGGAAGGGTTGGGTCAGCTTTGAGCGCCCCTGTAACTAAGCGACACCACAACAACAAGAATGACCGCGGCGAGCGTCGCATACGCACCCAGTACTCTGACGCTTCCTAAATTCGATCTTGTCATATGCCTCAACCAAGGATCTGCTTTGGCATTTCCGCGCGGAACTGGCAGCAGTCGGGCGAGCGCTGCGAATCCGAACACTATCGAGGCAAATGCTGCGATCGAAAACGAAGCTTTCCACGCGCCGTCGTTAAAAATTCCGACGAACAAAAAAACGGCGAAAAATACCAATGATCCTGCGACGCCTACATGAATGAATGTCCAAAGCCGCAGTTGTGCCAAATCGCGTTCGTCCATTTCTCCAGTTTGGCCTAGCCTGCCCTTTCAAGAAAGGCAGTTTCCTGAATCTCGGTAAAGGTCGATACGATCGCCTGAGAGGCGACTCCGCACTTCGTCCTGGCCTTATGCCGGGACCTACCGTCATCGGCATGTTCGCACCGGATGTAGGCCCCGGAATGAATCCGGGGCGACTGATGAATTTCAATATTCAGCGTCATTCCGGCGAAAGCCGGAATCCAGAGCAGCGGGCATTCTGGACCCCGGCTTTCGCCGGGGTGACGAAGAAAGTCTTTTGACGATCCCCTGTTTCGCGGGAGCAGGCATTGGGGGGTGTTCTCGGGTGGTTCTGGATTCCCGCCTCCGCGGGAATGACGACAAATTCCCGGCGCTGAAAGCGGCAATGGCCTATCTCAGGAACGGCAGGAGCGAGACCTGGCTGAGGGTCGAGAAGGTCAGCGCCGAAACATCGACCGCGTTCTGGGCCTGCTGCAAGCGGGTTGCCGCCTCGGCCATGTCGACATCCTCGATCGAGCCGATCAGCTGGCTGAGATAGTCGGCCTTTTGCTGCTGGCTCTTGACCAGACCCTCGACCCGGTTCTGCAGCGCACCGTTCGCCGCCACCTGGGCGTTGATCCCGTCGAACGCTGCGAGAATGTTCTGCATCTCGCCCTGGATGAAGGTCTGCTGCTGATCGGTGAGCGTGCCGTTGAAGGGACCGTTGGCCCCGGCATTGTACTCGGCAATGCGTTTGAACGATGCCATCAGATCGGTCCCGACATCGCTGGCCAGGACGCCCGTTTCGAGCGTCAGATTGTCGTCGAGCTTGACCGCGGTCCGGCGCGAGGCGTTCTGGAACACGTCGCCCGCGGCGGGTGCGGCCATCAGGTCGGCGAGCGAGGTCGCCGTCACCGGGTTGGTATCGGCGCGGGTGCCGCCAAAGATGTAGGCGCCGGAATACTGGGTCGAGAGCGCGTTCCGGGCACTGTCGAACGCCTCGCGCACCTGATCCATGATGTAGGTGCCATCGGTCGTGGTCAGCGCAAGGCGAAGCTGGGTCGCCGATTCCGACAGGAGGCCCAGCGCGGAATCGGTGACGTCGAGCCGATTGCTGGTGCGCTTGGCGGCTTCCTCATAGGCCACTGCCCGCATCTTGGCGCCATAGGCCGCCGACGCCGTTTCCGCGCGGTGTCCGATACCGCGCAAATTGTCGCCGATCTTGCCGGTCGCGACCTGTTGCTGGGCGTCAAAGACATTGCGCTGGGCGCGCATCAGATCGGCGAGCGCGGCCTGTGAAGCGGCGGAAGTGGCGATACGGGTCATGGCCTAATCCTTCAGACCAGGGACAGGAGGGTGTCAGTGAGTTCCTTCGCCGCCTGCAGCAGGCGGGCGGAGGCATTATAGGACTGCTGGTAAAGCGTCATGTTCGCGAGTTCCTCGTCGAGGCTGACGCCTTCGACATTGGCGCGCTTTTCAGCGGCGACCTGCTTGAGTGACTGGGCCGATTGAGCCGACCGCTCGGCACGGGCGGACCGTGCGCCGATATCGCCCGCCAGCCGGGCGGCAAATGCCTCGAGCGTGGAATTGCCGGTGGCGAACCCGCCCGCGGAGCGGAAATTGCGCGTCGATGTCAGGGCTTGCTGCAAGGCCGTGCCGCCGCGCCCGTCCCCATTGGTCAGGACCAGATCGCCGGCAGACGACGTGGATGAGATGTCGAGCTTGGCGAGCGCCAGAAGCGAGGAATCGCTGCGAACCGACGGACGGACATTGGCCAGTTCGGCGCGGCCGGCCTTCGCGGCCAGGCCGACACCAAACATCTGCGAGAAGCTGAGCCCGGTCGCGCCCCGCGCCGTGGAATCGCCAGTCAGTTCGACATCGTGGCCGGCATATCCGGAGACCGGCGTCTCGACGAGACGGCCCGACCCGTCGATGGAGAAGGTCGCATAGCGCCCCAGCCCGGTGACGGGGTCATTGAGCGACGTCAGCAGGTCATTGAAGCTGGTCCCGCCGACCGTGACATTGACCGTCTGGGCCGTCCGGCCATCGGGAGCGCTGATCTTGAAGCTGAGGGTCTGGCCGGCGGTAAAGCCGTGCGCGTCCGTCGCAACCAGTCCGGTATCAAAGAATTGCGGGCGCGCGGAATCGACGATGTCGTTGAGACCGAAGAAGTGCGCGAAGCCGCGTCCGCCCCGGCTGGACGGCGTGGTGGCGTCCTGCAGCATCGAGACGCCATCGCCGCCGGTCGCCGAAACCGTCAGCTTCCCATTGGTGAAGCCGGCCGAGCCGTTGGCGCCGAGTGCGGTGTTGATCGCCGACACCACGTCGCCCAGCGTTCCTCCACCGAAGGCGGTCGCAGCGCCGCCATCGACGGTCAGCGACCCGGCGGTGAAATCGATGTCGATCCGCCTGACCAGCGAGCCCGAGCCATCGACCACCGCCAGCGTCGTCGCGCCGGTGAAGCCGTGCGCGTCGGTGGCGAGAAGCCCGGTATTGCGTCCGGTCAGGCTGGCAGGCGGCGGAACGGCGGTCGCATCATTGTGCGCCGCGTTCAGCGCATCGGCTGCGCCGGCGACCAGTTCGGCCAGTTCCTCGGCGAGCGCGGGAAGATCGCTGTCACGCAGATCAAGCAGGCCGCGAAGCTCGCCCGACGCGATGTGGGAATCGAGCGCGGTATTGGCTCCGCCCGTCGCCGACACGATCTCGATCGAGCCGAAATTGGCTTCGTAACCGCCGCTTCCGGATACCGCGTAACGCAGCGTCGATGCCTGATTGTCGAGCAGCGGGATACCGTCCCCGGTACGCACGACAATACGTCCATCGGTCAGGGGCTGGGTCCGGATATCGATATAGGTCGACAATTCGTCGAGCAGTTCCGACTGCCGGTTGGCCGCGCCGGTCGTGTCGGAGGTGTTGGCCGACAAGGACTGCACATCGCGATTCAGCTTCTGGAGCTCGACGAGGATGTCATTGACCCGGCCGACCGTCGCACTGATCCGGCTTTCCGCCTCGGCACGCTGCGAGCGCAATTCGCCGGACAGGCGCTTGGCCTCATCAAAGAAGGACTGGAGATCCGATGCGGCCGACAGGCGCGCGACATTCAGCGACGGCTCGACCGTCGCCGCGTTGATCGAATTGAAGGCGCGGTGCAGGCGCGAGAAGATCGAGCCCTCGTCATCAAGACTGCCAACTTGCGACTGAAAGCGGTCGAGCGCCTGCGAGGACACCTCGGCTGCGCCGGCATCGGCGGTTGCGCGAAGGGATGCAGCCTGGAGGTAGAGATTGGCGACACGCTGCACACCGGCGACATCGACGCCCATCGCCTGGCCGCCGACATTGCGCGACGAGAAGGCCGCGATGGTGCGCGCATATCCCGGCGTGTTGACGTTGGCGACATTGTTGGACGAGACCTGCAATCCAACCTGGCTGGCCTGAAGGCCGGACAGGGCGTTGCCGATGATCGAGCTCAGCGACATGCGCGCGCCTCCCGCGAATCCTTGAAACAACCGGATAAAACTGCCGGGCGTCGGGCAGGAATTGCCGGGGCACGGAGCGTCATGACGCCGCGCAGAACCATGCCCGCCTGACTGCCAAGTTGTTCATATTGAACCATTATTTCTGGCCCGTTCGTGTTTGCGCGCCGCAAGGTGCCGCGCGCGATCAATGAGGAGTGTCGCAACCCGCAGGCCAAACCCGATTGCACGGACCGCTAGGCAGATTCGCCACGGGTGGACCGGAACGAATCTGCCGGGATGGCAGAATCGACCGCCTGCCCGAAATTCTCTTTATCACGTGTTTTCAATGGCTTGTGTGAATTGCCCTGCTGGCACACGGCTTGCCAGTCTTCTCATCGGGACAGGGCGTCAATCCGCCTGATGTCATGAGTGGATGAGAAAGAGGACGTCGCGCACCATGAATGCGGACGCTTACATACCCGAGTTTTCCGCGCCGACGGCGCAGACCGGACGGGGACAGTCGCGCGGCGCAGCCGCCGACTCGCCGGATTCGCGTTTCGATGCCTTGCTGAACGAGGCCGAGCCGATCACGGCCCACTCGCGCCGGGCTCACGCTGTCCGCGACGGCATTACCGATCCACGCGACCGGGGCATCGTTCCTGGCGGTCGCGGCGGCGATCCGCGCACCATCCGCGCTCCAGGAGAGCCGCGCGCGCCGCAGACCGGCGGCGGCCAGCCTCCCGAGGACCATGCCGGACTGCCGGGCGCGACGGGCGGTCCCGATCCATTTTCTTCCGGCGAGCTGACCCCGCCCCCCACGGGCGGTCCTGATCCGTTCAGGACCGCAAACCTAGCTCCGCCGGATACGGGTGGCGGCACGCCTTTCCTGACCGGCCAGATCACTGCACCCTCGACCGGAGGCGGCACACCCTTTGGGAACGGTCAGATCCCCGGACCCTCGACCGGCGGCGGCAATCCGTTTGGGAACGGACATGTCGAGACTCCTTCGACGGGGGGCGGCAATCCCTTCCAGGCTGGCAACATCACGGCGCCTTCAACGGGGGGCGGTAATCCTTTCCAGGCCGGCACCATCACGGCCCCTTCAACGGGGGGCGGTAATCCTTTCCAGGCTGGCACCGTCACGGCGCCCGCGACCGGTGGCGGTCAACCGCCCGAAAACGCAATTCTCGCGCCGCAGACCGGTGGGGGACAGCGCCCGGACGTCTCGGGTGCGCCTGCCGGAAACGGGCAGACCCCTGCGTCCGCGCTCGTGAGCAATACGGCACAAGGCGACGCCACAGGCGCCAAGTCGGCCGCCACAGCGAAATCAGCCGCTCAAGCCCCGTCTGCCCCGGTGACGGGCGGACCGGCACACTCTGTCACCCAAGGCGCAGCCAATACCGCCCAGGCCGCAGCGCAACCCAACACCCAGGCCGCGGTGCAGACATCCGTGTCCGCCCAGACCCTGCCGACCGGGGAACAGGCGGTACTGACCGATAGCGGCCGTCCGCGGGCCATTCTGGAAAAGCCGGCCGGGATCGCGCAGGCCGCGGGAGCCCCGAAGGCCGCCTCGGCTTCGATGCCCGCTTCACAATCGGGCGCTGCGGCGAGCACATCGCCTGCACCGGGTGCAAATTCTGTACGTTCCGCCCTTTCTCCGGCGGCCGATCTGATGACCGGCAAGGTGTCGAGCGACCCGGTTCAGGCCCTGGCACAGCGCCAGGACGCCCCTGCCCCGACTGAATTGCCGCCGCCTGCGGACGGTGAGTTTGAAGGTGAGCTGGCCTTGCAGCGCCAGAGCGCGGAACTTCGCGGCGCGGAGGCTGCGACCCGGCCCGGCGCCGCGGCCCAGGCCCAGCGCCTGCCCGCACACACGGCACCGCACCTGGCCGCGCAAGTGGTCCGCAATTTCAATCAGGGCCAGCGGCAATTTGAAATTCGCATGGACCCGCCCGAACTCGGCAAGATCGATGTGAAGCTGCACGTCAATTCGAGCGACAACCGCGTCCACGCGGTGCTGAGCGCGGAACGGCCCGAAACGCTGGCTGACCTGCAACGCTCGTCGCGCGAACTCGAACGCGCCCTGGCTGAAGCCGGTCTCGACCTTGGTGACTCCGGCCTCGAATTCGAGCTGTCACAAGGCGGTGACGACACGCGTGACGAGTTTGACGGCAATGCCAACAGTTTCGGCCTTTACACCGACGGCGAGGCGGCAAGCGCCCTTCCCGACCCGGCGGCCGGCCCGATGTCCCGATTGTACGGATTTGCGCTTTCCGGCGCATCCGGCATCGACGTGAAAATCTAGGAGACCGGCATGGTTGATACAGCAGCAGTCGGTTCGGCACTCGGTGGCACCAATGCCAGCTCGCAGGTCCGCCTGGCCGAGAATTTCGAGATGTTCCTCACCCTGCTTACCGAGCAGATGAAGAACCAGGACCCGCTGAGCCCGCTCGATTCGACGCAGTTCGTTGACCAGCTCGTCAGCTTTTCCAGCGTCGAGCAGCAAATTGCCTCGAACCAGAACCTGGAATCGCTTCTGGTGATCCAGTCGGCGGCTGCGCAAGGCGCCGCGATCGGTTTCATGGGCCGCATGGCGACCGTGAATTCACCGCAGACGGCCCTGACCGGCGGTCAGGCGGAGTGGGGCTACACGCTGCCTGATCAGGCGGCCGAATCCCAACTGGTCATCCGCGATGCGACCGGCCGTGTCGTCGCGCGTCTCGAAGGCGAGACCGGCCCCGGCCGCCACACGCTGGCCTGGGACGGAACCGACGGCAGCGGCAACAGCCTGGCCGACGGCCTCTACTCGCTGACCGTGAACGCAACCAACGCCAATGGCGAGACCATGTCATCCACCGTCAGTTCGACCTCCCGTGTCACCGGGGTCGATCTGTCGGGTTCCGAAGTCGTTATCGAGATGGGACAGCTTCGTGTCCCGCTTTCATCGGTCCGCGCCCTGAGGGAGGCGGCCACCGCGTAAACTGGACTGGACAAGAACCGGACCATTCAGAGTTCGGCACGGCACGCGAAGAATCCGCGGGCGTGGGGTTTCACAACACAGCAGAACGCTCCTTCGCACCAAATGGGGAGCACTCACGATGAGTATCAATTCCGCACTCTGGGCCGGCGCATCCGGCTTGCTGGCCAATTCCAGCGCACTGGCCGCGATTTCCGACAATATCGCGAACGTGAACACGGTCGGCTACAAGCGGGCAGCGACGACCTTCTCGCCGCTCTACGAGAGCCGCGGCGCATCCTCGCGCTACGCAGCCGGCGGTGTTTCGTCGATCAATCGCCTCGAGATTTCCCGCGGCGGACTGCTGACTCCGGGCAGCTCGGCCACGGACCTGGCGATCTCCGGCGACGGCTTCTTCGTCGTCCGTAACGCCTCGACGACCACGTCGACCACGGACCCGGTCTATTTCAGCCGTGCCGGCCGCTTCGAGGCCGACGCGAACGGCTTCCTGCGAAACGATGCCGGGCTGTTCCTCTATGGGTGGCCGGTCGGTTCGGACGGATCGATCACGCGCAATCCGTCAGATCTCAGCTCGCTCGAAGCGATCAATCTGTCAGCCATCGGCGGTGCCGCCGAGCAGACATCCAATGTCGCGGTGAACGCCAACTTCCAGGCCAGCCAGACCGTGTCGGCTGCCGAAGCCACCTATGCCGGGGGCACCAGTGCCACGAACATGGCCTCCGGAGCTGTGACGCCGGACTTCCAGCGCTCGATCCAGATCTATGACAGCCAGGGCGGCGCCCGGACCATCACCCTGTCGGTGCTGAAGAGTTCGACCGCCAATCAATGGCATGCCGAACTGCATGTCGAGCCGGCCACCGACGTGACGACCGGGACCGGTCTTGTCGACGGCCAGATTGCCACCGGCATTATCGCATTCGACACGAATGGCGATCTGGACCTGACCAACACGACCCTGCCCACGACGCTGAACTTCCTGGCATCGACCAATACCGGCGCGCTGGGTGCCAACCAGTACCAGTGGGCCGCTAGCGAGGGCATTGCGGCACAGTCGATCAGCATGTTCCTCGGCTCGGCGACCCAGCCGGGCGGCCTGACGCAGTATGACAGCCCGTCTGCGCTGCTTTCGACCCAGGTCGACGGCGCCGTGTTCGGTGACTTCTCCGGCGTCGAGGTGGACCGCGAAGGCTTCGTCTTCGCCAAGTTCGACAACGGCATCGTGCGCAAGATCTACCAGATCCCGGTGGCGAGCTTCGTCAATCCGAACGGATTGGCCGCCGTGTCGGGCGGCACCTATTCGATCACGCCGGACTCCGGAACCTTCACCCTGAATGGTCCGGGCAGCGGCGGGTCGGGCGCAATTGCCTCTTCGACGCTGGAAAACTCCAATGTCGATCTGGCCACCGAATTCACCTCGCTGATCACCACGCAGCGGGCCTATTCGGCGTCGTCGAAAATCATCACGACGGCGGACGAGATGATGGACGAAGCGATCCGCATGAAGCGGTAACCGCCGATCCCTGAACTGACGTAAGGCAGATCCCCGGCCCACGGCCCGGGGGTCTGTCCATTTTTACCGCTGATATTAGGACGAAATTTACCCCGGCTTTCAGGGGTTTGTTAAAAGCCCGCGTGTAGTCTTCCCCCAACAAAGAAAAACACGACCAACAAAAAACACGGTGTGTGGGGTTAGAATCATGCAGACGCGTCTTCGCCGCGAAAACTTTGTCATTGGTCCGGACGGCAGCCCGCTCACGCTGGCAGACCTTCCGCCAACTTCGACCCAACGCTGGGTGATCCGCCGCAAGGCCGAGGTCGTCGCAGCCGTTCGGGGAGGCCTTCTGTCACTGGAAGATGCGTGTGAGCGCTATCGCCTGAGTGTCGAGGAATTCCTGGGCTGGCAACGCGCCATCGACCGCCACGGACTGGCGGGCCTGCGCACCACCCGGGTTCAGCAATACCGCTAATCTCCCGCCCGAAAGTCTCCCCTCCCCTGGGGCATCGGCGGCACTGACGACGGCCCGGCAATCGCCGCGCCGTCGTCTTCGCATGCGCAAAATCCTGCAATCTGTTCGCGCAAGTTAAACCCTCGTTTACGCGACAGGTGGGAAAAATCTGCCCAGTGACCGGTCTGAGGGGCCGGTGGGGACGATTTTCGGGGCGGATCACGCGTGAACGGACTGTTGGACCAATTCAAATCACTCGGGCCTGTGCGGCTGATGGCCATCTTCGGATTGGCGGTCGGCATTGCCATGGCCCTGGTTTTCTTCACGACCAATATGGGCGGCGGCAGCCAGTCCCTGCTTTATTCCAGCCTGTCTCCTTCGGACGCGTCAGCGGCGAGCGAGCGTCTGGACGAGGCCGGCATCACATACGAGTTCCGCAATGGCGGCAGTTCGATCTATGTGCCGCGCGACCAGGTCGACGAGGCGCGCGTGCGCGTCGCCAGCGGCGGTGCGCTGGGTTTCGGATCGGTCGGCTACGAGATTTTCGACAACACGGACGCGCTCGGCACCACGAGCTTCGTCCAGAATCTGAACGCCAAGCGGGCGCTGGAAGGCGAACTGGCCCGGACGATCCAGTCGCTCGACCCCATTGCTACCGCACGGGTTCACCTGGTTCTGCCCGAGCGGCGTCTGTTCGAGCGCGAATCCACTCAGCCGAGCGCCGTCATCACGGTGTCGGCGCGCGGTGAAATGAATGACCGCCAGCTCGCGATCATCCGCAATATCGTAGCCAGCGCCGTTCCCAATCTCGAACCCGGCCAGATCACCGTCGCTGATACGACCGGGCGGTATTTCATCGGCCCGAACCCCGGCGAGGAAGCCGGAGCCGGCATCATCGACGACCGTCGTCAGCGCCTGGAAGAGCAGCTTCGCGCACGCATCCTGAACCTGGTGGAAGGTGTCGTCGGCACCGGCTCTGCCCGTGTGCAGGTCAGTGCCGAACTGGACCGCACGTCGATGACGGAAAGCCAGGAGATCTTCGATCCGGAAGGCCAGGTCGTTCTGTCGCGCGACCGGACGGAAGAGGAATCCCTCGACACGGAAGGCAATGACGGCGCGGTGTCCGCGTCCGAAAACCTGCCGGAAGATGCGGCGGGTGGTTCGGGCGATCCGCGCGTCGCCTCGACCCGCACCAACTCGCACGAGACCGTCAACTACGAGAATTCCCGTACGACCCGCACCCATGTGCGCGAAGCGGGTGCGGTCGAGCGCCTCTCGGTCGCCGTTGCGGTCGATGGTGTCTGGGAAGCCGGCGAAGACGGCACGCTGACCTATCGCGAGCGCACGCCCGAGGAAATGTCCCGGATCGAAGCCCTGGTGCGCAGCGCCATGGGCTTCACCGCCAATGACGTGCGGCAGGACGCGCTGGAAGTGACCAATGTGCGCTTTGCGCGGGCCGACCCGTCGCTCGGCACGCCGGCCAGTTCAGGTTTCTCATTTTCGAAGAATGACATGATGCGCGTCGCCGAGATCGCGGTGATGTTCATCACTGCCCTGCTTGTGATCTTCCTTGTTGCGCGCCCGCTGGCCAAGGGCGCCGGTTCCGCGCCGACGCTCGCCCTTGCAGGCGCAGCAGCCGGCGAAGGCGGCGGCGCAGCCGTCGCAGGACCCGAAGCGCAAGCCGCCGTTGCCAATCAATCCGCCGGGTCAGGCGCCAGCCTGCCCGCACCCGAAGCCTATGACGCCGGAATCGATATCGCGAAAATTGACGGCCAGGTGAAAGCCTCGTCCGTCAAGAAGGTCGTCGGCATCGTCGACCAGCACCCCGACGAGTCGATGTCGATCCTGCGCACCTGGATGAGTGAGAACTGATCGTGGCGCGCGAACCCAAACGCATGATCGAGGATCCCAGCCGGCTCTCCGGGCCGGAAAAGGCTGCCGTCATCCTGCTCGCCCTTGGCGAGGAGGAGCACAAGCTCTGGAGCATGATGGACGAAGAGGAGATCCGCGAACTCTCCTCCGCCATGTCCAACCTGGGCAATGTGTCGTCCAAGGTCGTTGAAAAGCTGATCGTCGACTTTGCCAGCCAGATGTCGTCCGGCGGTTCGGTCATGGGCTCGTTTGAAGCGACCCAGCGCCTGCTCACCGGCTTCCTGCCGGAAGGCAAGGTCGAGAACATCATGGAAGAGCTGCGCGGTCCCGCCGGCCGGACCATGTGGGACAAGCTGGGCAATGTGAACGAGGTCGTTCTCGCGAACTATCTGAAGAATGAATACCCGCAGACCGTCGCGGTCGTCCTGTCCAAGGTGAAGGGCGAGCATGCCTCGCGCGTGCTGGCGTCCCTGCCCGAGGATTTCGCGCTCGAAGTCGTGATGCGGATGCTGCGCATGGAGCCGGTCCAGCGCGAGATTCTCGACAAGATCGAGGAAACGCTGCGGACCGAATTCATGTCGAACCTGGCGCGCACCTCGAAGCGCGACAGCCACGAGATGATGGCCGACATCTTCAACAATTTCGACCGCCAGACCGAGAACCGCTTCCTGGCATCGCTCGAGGAACGCAACCGCGATTCCGCGGAGAAGATCCGTGCCCTGATGTTCGTCTTCGAAGACCTCTCGAAGCTCGACCCGGGCAGCATCCAGACGCTGTTGCGCGCGGTCGACAAGGACCAGCTGGCACTGGCGCTGAAGGGTGCCTCGGATTCGCTGCGTGACCTGTTCTTCTCGAACATGTCCGAACGTGCCGCGAAAATCATGAAGGACGACATGGCGGCGATGGGTCCTGTGCGCCTGCGCGATGTCGACCAATCGCAACAAGCCATGGTCGCCGCCGCCAAGGACCTCGCCGCCAAGGGCGAAATCCTGCTCGCCGACAGCGGCGGCGATGACGAACTGATCTACTAGGGACGATCCGGATATGACGCAAAAATACGCCTTCACGACGGTCTTCTCCGAAAGCGGGGAAGTGCTGCGCGATGGCGACCGCGTGCGCCGTATCCTGACCGAAGAGGAAGTCGCTGTCGTCAAGGCTGCGGCGTTCGAGGACGGACAGGCCAGCGAGACCGCACGGGCCGCGCAGGCCCAGGCCGATGCCGTCCGCGCCGTGGCTTCGCAGATGCAGTTGATCTTCGCGCGCCTGCACGACGAAAGCGAAACGCTTCGCGCCGAAGCCGCTGAACTTGCCCTGGCCGCAGCGGGCAAGATCGCAGGCGCGGCGCTGGAGCGGCACGCAGCCGACACGGTTGCAGCGCTCGCGGCCGAAATGATGAGTGAGTTGCGCGGCGAGCCGCGGCTGTCGGTGCATTGCGCGCCGGAACTCGAGGCGCCGTTGGTCGAACTGCTCGGCGAGGTCGCCAGCCAGTGCGGGTTTGAAGGCGGCGTGACGGTGCGCGGCGAAACCGGCCTGACCGGAGCCGACTGCCGCCTCGAATGGCGGCGCGGCAGCGTGGCGCGGTCCGGAGAAGAGATTGAGGCCCGGCTGACGGAACTCGTCGGCAAGTGGCTGGAACAGGAGCCGGACGACCGTCCGGCACGAAATAGCGCGCCCGGCGAAGCCGGCGCTGCAGACACGCATGCTGCGTGAGGAGAAAACCGATGGCCGATGACAAGGATCTGGATCTGCCCGAGTTCAGCGGCGGCGCGTCCGAAGACACGGCGTCCGTCCCTGCCCCGCAGAACAACAGCCTCGTGGAAACACTCGCCGACGAGGACGAGAAAACCGCCGTTGACCTGGAGCCCGTCTTCGATGTGCCCGTCAACGTGTCGGCCGTGCTCGGCAAGGTGAATCTCGACGTGCATTCGCTGTTGAAGCTGAAAGCCGGCTCGGTCGTCGAACTCGACCGGAAAGTCGGCGAAGCGATCGATATTTACGTCAACAACCGCCTGGTCGCGCGCGGTGAGGTCGTCGTCGTCGACGAACGCCTCGGCGTCACCATGACGGAAATCATCAAGGACGGAGATTCCAACTGATGTCTGTCCTGATCCGCATCAAGAAGGGGAGCTAAGCCATGCGAGTGCTGATTGTCGGAAGCCTCGGCGGACAACTCCACACGGCCACCAAGATCGCCATTGATCGCGGCGCGAAGGTCGCGCAGGTCGATACGGTCGCTCAGGCGACATCCTATCTGCGCGCGGGGCGAGGCGCCGACCTGCTGATGGTCGATGCCGCACTCGACATCGAGGCGCTGATCGCCGCCAACCAGGCCGAACGCATCACGGTTCCGGTCGTCGCGTGCGGGGTGAATATCACGCCGCAATCGGCCGCCAATGCCATCCGGGCGGGTGCCAAGGAATTTATCCCCCTGCCGCCGGACGCCGAACTGATCGCTGCCGTTCTCGAGGCCGTCGCCGACGACGAGCGCCCGATGATCGCCCGCGACCCGTCCATGCGCCCGTTGATCGAGATGGCCGACCGCATTGCGCCGTCCGACGCCTCGGTCCTGATCACGGGCGAGAGCGGCTCGGGCAAGGAAGTGATGGCACGCTACCTTCACACCCGCTCGAAGCGGGCGTCGAAGCCGTTCGTGTCGGTCAACTGCGCCGCGATTCCGGAAAATCTCCTCGAGTCCGAACTCTTCGGTCACGAGAAGGGGGCATTCACGGGCGCTGTGGCGCGCCGGGTCGGCAAGTTCGAGGAAGCCGATGGCGGCACGCTGCTGCTCGACGAAATTTCCGAAATGGACGCCCGCCTGCAAGCCAAGCTGCTGCGCGCCCTCCAGGAACGCGAGATTGACCGCGTCGGTGGATCGCAGCCGGTGAAGGTGAATATCCGGGTGCTCGCCACCTCCAACCGGGATCTGCAGAAGGCTGTCGCCGACGGCATTTTCCGGGAGGATTTGCTGTTCCGCCTGAATGTCGTGAACCTGGCGCTTCCGCCCCTGCGCGAGCGTCCTGCCGACATCCTGGCGATGGCAGAACACTTCGCGCGCAAATACGCCACAGCCAACGGCATCGGCGATCGTCCGATCTCCGAGTCCGCGCGCACCGCGCTGACCGCGCGTCCGTGGCCGGGCAATGTGCGGGAGCTGGAAAACACCATGCACCGCGCGGTCCTGCTGGCTTCCGGCAACGAAATCGGCCCCGAGGCCATCCGCATGCCGGACGGCTCACTGTTCTCGGGCGGACCGTCGGGCAGCGTTGCCAGCCGCGCCGCAGAGGCCGCTGATACGGCCGCACGTGACATGGTCGGCCGGACGGTGGCGGACGTTGAGCAGGACCTGATCCTCGACACGCTCGACCATTGCCTCGGCAACCGGACCCATGCCGCGAACATTCTCGGCATCTCGATCCGGACCCTGCGCAACAAGCTGAAGCTCTACAACGAGCAAGGCATCACGGTTCCCGGTCCGGGCGAATCCCGCGCCGGCGCGGCGTGACGGGCTGAATGGCAGACACGACCGCCTCCGCAAGCCAGACCGGTCAGGGCTTCGACCTGCGCAAATTCCTGATGATGGGAATGCGCGGCGATGTCGCGCTGGCGATCGGCATCATGGGCATCCTGGTGATGCTGATCCTGCCGATGCCGCGCATCCTGCTGGACATGGCGCTGGCGATCTCGATCTCGCTGGCCGTGCTGGTCCTGATGACGTCGCTGTTCATCAAGAAGCCGCTGGAGTTCAGCGCATTCCCGGCCGTGCTGCTGATCACGACCCTGCTGCGGCTGGGCCTGAACATCGCCTCCACGCGCCTGATCCTGTCAAACGGGGCGCAGGGCACCAACGCAGCCGGTGACATCATCGAGGCGTTCGGCGCCTTCGTGATGCAGGGCAATGTCGTGATCGGCGTCATTGTCTTCATCATCCTGGTGATCGTGAACTTCGTGGTCATCACCAAGGGTTCGGGCCGGATCGCCGAAGTTGCCGCCCGCTTCACCCTCGATGCCATGCCCGGCAAGCAGATGGCCATCGATGCCGACCTGTCCGCCGGTCTGATCTCCGAGGAAGAGGCGCGCGAACGGCGCAAGTCGCTGGAAGGCGAATCCAACTTCTTCGGTGCCATGGATGGTGCCTCGAAATTCGTTCGCGGCGACGCGATGGCAGGCCTGATGATCACCGTGATCAATCTGATCGGGGGCATGATTGTCGGCATCGCGCAGTCGGGCATGAGCTTTGCCGACGCTGCCAGCACCTATTCGACGCTGACCATCGGTGACGGTCTCGTCTCGCAGATCCCGGCGCTGATCGTCTCGGTCGCTGCGGGCCTCCTGGTCTCGAAGGCCGGTGTCGAGGGACAGGCCGACAAGGCGCTCGCGACCCAGCTGGGCGCCAATCCGCAGGTGCTGGGCATGGTTGCCGGCTGCGCGCTGGTGATCGGCCTTCTGCCGGGCATGCCGATCATCCCCTTCGCCCTGATGGCTGCCGGTTCGGGAGGGCTGGCCTGGGCTGCGGTACGAAACCAGAGAAATACCGTCAGACAGGCCGAGGTCGCGGCCGAGCGAGAAGCCTCGGCGGTGGAGCCCGAAGAGGCGCCGATCGGGGAGTCCCTGGCGATTGACGAGCTGAAGATCGAACTCGGCTATGCCTTGTTGCCGCTGATCAATGATGTCGAAGGCCGCCGCCTGACCGATCAGATCCGCGCCCTGCGGCGGACGCTGGCGCAGGACACCGGCTTCGTGATGCCGTCGGTGCGGATCGTCGACAACATGCGCCTGGGGTCCAACGAATACGTACTGCGCGTGAAGGAAATGGAAGCCGGGCGCGGCGAAGTGCGCCTGAAGCAGCTGCTGGTCATGGACCCGCAGGGTGTCCAGATCGATCTGCCGGGCGATCACGTCAAGGAACCGGCCTTCGGCCTGCCCGCGACGTGGATCGACGAGAACCTGCGCGAGGAAGCAGCGTTCCGGGGCTATACCGTGGTCGACCCCGCTGCCGTCCTTGTCACGCACATGACCGAGGCGCTGCGCGACCACATGCCGGACCTGCTGTCCTACGCCGAGGTCGAGAAGCTGATCGAGGGTCTGTCAAAGGAACATCGCAAGCTGGTCGAGGACATCACCCCGTCGCAGATCTCGCGCGCCGGTATCCAGCGCGTCCTGCAAAACCTGTTGAAGGAACGCGTTTCGATCCGCGACCTGCCCGCCATCCTCGAAGGGATCGCCGAGGCCAGTTCACATACGCAAAGCCTCGATGCCGTGACCGAACATGTCCGCACCCGGCTGGCGCGCCAGATCTGCCATTCCAACCGGGGACCGGACGGGCTTCTGCCCGTTCTCGCCCTGTCACCGCAGTGGGAACAGGCCTTTGCCGAAGCAATGATTGGCGATGGCGAGCGCCGCCAGCTCGCCCTGGCCCCGTCCAAGCTGCATGAATTTGTGGGTTCGGTGCGCGAATCCTTCGAACGCGCTGCCGAACAGGGGCAGACTCCCGCCCTCCTGACCAGCCCGACCGCACGACCCTTCGTCCGGTCGCTGGTCGAGCGCTTCAGACCGCAGACAATCGTGATGAGCCAGAACGAAATCCATCCGACGGCGCGCCTGAAAACGATGGGGCATGTGTAAGCGATGCGGCTGATGACCTTTTCCGGAACGTCACTGACCGAGGTGATGGCGCAGGTGCGCCGCGACCTCGGGCCGGATGCCGTCATCATTTCCACGGGCAACCGGCCGGGCGGCGGCATTGAGGTGCGCGCTGCCGCGGAAGGTCCGCGTTTCGGGGATGTGAAGGATGCGCCGCGCCTGCGCGCCAGCCGCGAGAGCGAGGCCCAGCGCCGCGCGAGGCCAGCACGGGAAGACGACGACCACCTGGCCCAGATCCTGGCCTTTCACTGCGTTCCGGAACGCGCCGCCGAAGCGCTGGTCAAGGCTGCCCGCCAGTTCGAGGACCGGGGCGGCACGGCCGCCCTCGCTGCGGCGCTGGACGCCCGATACCGCTTCCGGCCCTGCCCGCCAGTGGCCGAGCGTCCTCTGCTGATCACCGGACCGCCCGGCGCCGGAAAGACCTCCGTTCTGGCCAAGCTTGCCGCGCGCGGTGTCGCGGAAGGCGCCCAGCCGGTCCTGATTTCTGCCGATTGCGAACGTGCCGGGGCCGAGGCACGTCTCAGCGAACTCGCCGGCAAGCTGAAGCTTCAGTTCGAAGCCTGCGATGATCCGCGCGAGCTCTCGAAGCTCGCCGACCTGCATGACGGTCAGCCCCTGCTGATCGATGCGCCGGCCTGCAATCCGTTCGACATCGATGATCTGGACATGCTGCACGCCTTTGCGGCCCCCGCGGACGCCGAGATCCTGGCCGTGATCGATGGGGGGCAGTCCGCCGAGGATGCCGGAGATGCCGCCGCGATGTTTGCCGCCATCGGTGCAAACCGGGTGGTGCTGACCAAGCTCGACAGCGCGCGCCGGCTCGGCGCGATGATCGCAGCGGGCGAAGCCGGACTCGCCTTCGCGCAGATTTCCGAAAGCCCCTATATCGGGACGGGCCTGGCGCCGGCGACCTCGCTGCGGCTAGCGCGCACCCTGCTCGATGAACGCGACCTGCCCCAGAATGCCTCCGAAGGAGATGCATGATGCGCATTCCTGTAAACACATCTTCGACCGGTCCCGCCGGGCGCATGCTGGCCATCGCGTCGGGCAAGGGCGGGGTCGGCAAGACCGTCCTGTCCTCGGCGCTCGCCAGCGCATTTTCTGGCAAGGGCGAACAGACCCTGCTGATCGATGGCGACCTGGGGATGGCCAATATCGACGTCCAGCTCGGTCTCCAGCCGGATGCCGATCTCGCGGCTGTCCTGGCCGGTGAAGTCCTGCTGGAAGACGCTGTCCAGCGCGTCATGGGCGGTGCGATCCGCGCAGGCGGCTTTGACGTGATCTCCGGACGTTCGGGCTCGGGCGCATTGTCCGATCTGAAGCCGGAAGCGGTGGGCAAGCTCGCTGCAGGGGTCGCGGCGCTGTCGCTCTATTATGACCGCGCCATCCTCGATCTCGCCGCCGGAGCAGACCATTCCACCATGCGCCTCGCGATGGCGGCAGACGACGTGCTGATCGTCATCAATGACGAGCCGACCTCGCTGACCGACGCCTATGCCTTTGTCAAAACGCTGCGCCGCCGCGACGACAGCGCCGCACCGCTGGTCGTGGTCAACAACGCCCCGTCGAAAGAGGCGGCATTGTCCGCCTATGGCGCTTTCCGCAAGACGTGCGAGAGCTTCCTCGGCTTCACGCCGCAAATGGTCGGGTCGATCGCGCACGACATGGCCATTCCGGACTCGATCCGGGCGCAGATGCCGCTGGCCCAGCGCCACCCCAATTGCGAGGCGTTCCGCGACGTTGAAAAACTCGCCGGCTATCTCGCGCAGGGGCAGAAGGCAGCTTAGGCTGTTTCGCTATGGACAGGATATTCGAACGGCTTGCGGACGGATTCACCGGTTTCGACTGGTGGATGATCCTTTTGTGGTCGCTGGTGACGGCCCTGATCATGCGGCGCTCCGGCCAATTGGTGGGCGCGGTCACGTTCGCCTTCATCATGGACGCGATATCGCCCTTCTTCTGGCGCTGGGCGACGGGCAGTCCGCCCGATTTCGCCTTCGACCTGATGCTGGCGCGGCTCGATGATCGTGGCGGTCTGGTCGTGCTGGCGCGGATCGCGATCTATTTCGCCGCGATCTACGGCCTGTTCGTTCTCAGGAAGCGGAACTGGCGTTAAGCACGCCGTCATTCCGGCGAAAGCCGGAATTCAGATTTTCAGATTGAACTGGATCCCGGCTTTCGCCGGGATGACGCAGCGGGGAAACTACGCGCCCCGGTTTCGCGAAGTGAAGATCGGGGTCCAGTCCGGATCCCGGATCGCGCTGACGCGCGTCCGGGAAACGTCGAACAGCAGTTGCTACTCTGCAGCCGCCAACTCGATGAAGTCGGTCGAGACCGGCTCGCCGTTGATGGCGACCTGCGACGCCAGGAGCGCTTCGGCTTCTTCCCAGGCCTCGGCCGTGTCCGACGCGCCAAAGGCGATGCGCATGGAGGCCGACAACATCGGGCCATAGAGCAGCGTGCCTTCGGCGTCGTCGGCGACGTGGAAGGTGTCAGCCGTGGCTTCAAGATTGTCCCAGAAGGCGCGGACATGGGTCCAGTAGTCCGCCGTGGCGGCCCAGTAATCGTCTGCGGCATCGTCCCGCGCCAGATCGGTCCGGACATAGGTGTTCACCCCGACTTCGCGGACGAGCGGATGCTCGCCGGCTTCGTCGATGATGATCTTGGTGTTGTCCTGTTCGTGGACCCAGCCCCACGGCGTGATGACGTGGCGGTTCACGGCCTGAATGGCCTGGTAGTCGCTGCGTGTCGTGTCGTCCCGCCGCGGCAGCGGACGGTTGGACACGTCCGGCTCCCAAGTCGAGATACCGTCATCGTCATGGGTCCAGCGGGCGACGGCGGCATAGCGCGGGCTGTCATCGACCTGGTAGACGCTCTGCGACCAGGTTCCGGCGGCCTCGGCCGAAGTCAGGTCGATCATGTGCCAGTCGTCATTCCCGTCATAGTCCATGATGCGCGCGGGCTCGTATTCCCAATCCTGGCGCCAATGCTTGATGACCATCGGGTTGTCTTCGTCATCGCCGACCAGCAGGAAGTGCTGCAGCGAGATGAAATCGCCGCGATCCTCAATGACGCGCACGACCTCCCAGGCGCCCGAAACTTTCGGCTCGGCCAGTTCATACCCCGCGCGCAGCGGTACGATCTCGCGGAAGTCGAAGGTCACGTCATATTCGCCGGTCATGGCAAGGATGGCCTGACGGTCGCGTTCGAACTCGGCTTCGGTATGCGCCGGCAACGCAGCGATTCCGCCTGTTCCGGCGCCTCCGGACACATAGCCATTTCCCGTGGCGCAGCCTGCCAGAACGATGCCGGCTGCTGCGGTGATGATGAGTGCGCGCATGTGACCCCTCCGAGAGATTCGTTCGCCTGAGCAGCAGATCATTACTGCTTGTCGCGAACAATTCGCACTTGCATTCGCGTTTGGCAAGGGGCAGGAAGGCATCAACTGCAATTAAGAACTGTTCGCAATACGGGGGAATACCATGTCTCGAACATCCTGCCTCATCGCCGGCGTCAGCCTGCTCGCCCTTGCCACCGCGTCGCCCGCTCTCGCCCAGGACGCGGACGCGGTTGCCGAAACCGAAGTCGAGGACGTGCTGATCATCACTGCGACGCGCACCGAGATCCCGGCCTTCGATTATCCGGGCATGGCGTCTGCCATCGACAAGGAGACAATTTCCCTGACGGCACCGGCCTCGCTCGATGATTTGCTCCAGCAATTGCCGGGCGTGGAAGTCGCCGGCGGACCGCGCCGCACGGGCCAGACCCTGTCGATGCGGGGCCTGAGCCGCGAGAATGTCACCCTGTTGCTCGATGGCGCGCGCCAGAATTTCAACTCGGCCCATGACGGCGTTGTCTATGTCGACCCGATGATCCTGTCCGGCGTGGACGCGGTGCGCGGACCGGCCTCGGCCCTCTACGGATCGGGCGCGGCCGGCGGTGTGATTGCCCTGCGCACGGCGGACCCCGATGACCTTCTGAGTGCGGGCGAAACCTTCGGCATTGGCGCCGTCGCTGGTCACCGGTCGGTGGACAACGAATTTCGCGCGGGTCTGACGGCGTATGGCCGTGGCGAGGTGTTCGACATCCTCGGCCATGTCACACGCCGCGAAAGCGGGGACATCCGCCTGGGCAGCGGCAATGACCTGCCCGCCGACGACGAGAGCGTCGCCGGATTGCTGAAACTGGGTGCCGACCTGGCGCCCGGCATTCGCGGCGAGCTGAGCTGGCAGGCGTTCCGGTCGGACGTGACCGAACCCAATAACGGCCAGGGCAATGCCGGTGTGGGCGGGCTCAATCCGCTGGTCGAAAAAGACGTCACAAGCGACACCTTCCAGCTGAACGCCGACATTGCGCCCGCCGGGTCGCTGCTGGACCTGCGGGTCGTCGCCTATACTGGCCAGCAAGGCGTGTACGAACGCGAGACCGCGAGTGGCCGCATCATCGACCGTCAGCTCGACAGCTGGGGCCTGCGTGTCGACCAACGCTTCGCGTTCACGCTTGGCGCGTTCGATGCGGGCCTGACGGTCGGCGGCGAGATGTATGAGGACGAGCAAACGGGCTATGACAGCACCGACCCGAGCGGCACGCGCGGCGGGGTTCCAGATGCCCGGTCGACATTCCAGGGCGTCTTCACGCAGCTGGAACTGACCGGTGCGGCGCCGTTCGGCCTGCCGGGCGAAATCGTCCTGCTGCCGGGCGTGCGCTGGGACTCGTTCGAAAGCGCGTCAGTCCTGGCAGCGGAGAATTCGGACGACCAGCTCTCCGGCCGGTTCGGGGCGACCTATGCTCCCAATGACACTTTCCGGGTGTTCGCCAACTGGGCGCAGGCCTTCCGCGCGCCGTCCGTGAACGAGCTCTATCTTGACGGCACGCACTTCTCCCTGCCCCACCCCGTTCTGGGACCGCCCGTCTTCATCACCAACGAATTCATCGCCAACCCCAATCTCCGGCCGGAGTCGACTGAAACGATTGAGGCAGGCATTGGCCTGTCCTTCCGGGATTCCTTCCGTCCCGGCGACCGGCTGGAATTCAAGGCATCCGCCTACCAGACCCAGGCCGAGGACCTGATCAATCTGTCGGTAAACTTCACCTTCCCGGGCAGCTGCTTCGCGCCGCCCTTCCTGCCGTGCAGCGCCGGAACGACCAATTCGGCCAACATCTCTGCGGCGACGCTGACCGGCTATGAAGCGCAATTGCACTACATGTCGGGCAACGGGTTCGAACTGAACGCCGCGCTGTCTGATGTCGATGGGGAGAATGACGCGACCGGTGATCCGCTGGGCTCGCTGACCCCGATCCGGCTGTTCGTCGATGGCCGCTACACGTTCGACGCGCCGCGCCTGACGCTGGGCGCCCGGGCCGAATTCGCTGGCGATTTCGACAAGACGAATGACCCGGCGCTGGAACGGGACGGATATGCCGTGGTGGATCTCTACGGACGCTGGCGCCCATTCGCCGATCGTGGCCTGGCGGTCTCGGCAGGCGTGGATAACGTCTTCGACGAGGACTACTCGCGCACCATTGCCGGGGCGAGCGAAGCCGGCCGCGGTCTGCGGATCGACCTCAGCTGGTCTCAGAACTGGTAGAATCGGGTTTCCTCCCCCGTTCACGGGGGGAGAAAGACGGCATGCCGGACCTAGTGTGCCCGCGCAGCGCGCATCTGGGCGATCTCGTCCAGCTCGGCCTGCTCGGCGGTCCGCACCGCGTCCTCGATGCGGGCCAGCCGGCGCTCTTCAAGCAACTCGTACTTCTTGAGTTCCATGAAGGCCGTTTCCAGCCGGGTCCGGATCGCATCGGCCTGGCCGTCCACCTCGGACAGCGAAGCGCGGATGTTGTCCTTGCGCTTGATCACCGCCTGGGCATAGCTGCCATAGGCGAGGAAACCGTCGCGGGATTTCGCCGCTTCGGCCTGCTCTTCAGGGACCGACGCTTCGAGGCGCGCAATCTGGTCGTTGAGCGAAGCGCGGGCGCGATCAATCTCGGCCATCTGCTTTTGCAATTCCTCGACCTTGAAGCGGGCCAGTCTGATCAGCGGCTCGTGTGAGCGCGTCATGATACACCTCCATCACCACCCAAAATCCCGTCCAGGGTTGCGAAGGTGTCGCCAATTGACGCCGCTTCGTCTTTTCCCTGAGCGAGAAATGCCTCCAACGGTTTGTTGAGGGCAATTGCCCGGTCTGTCGCCGGGTTCGACCCGCGGGCATAGGCGCCCAGACGGATCAATTCTTCCATGTCGGCATAGTCCGACAACGCGGCGCGGGCGGTGCGGACGATGTCCGCTTCGCCGTCGCCATAAACTTCCGGTGCGGTCCGGCTGATCGAGCGCAGCACATCGATGGCGGGGAAACGTCCCCGCTCGGCGATGGCGCGGCTCATCACCACGTGACCGTCGAGAATACCGCGAACCGCGTCAGCAACGGGCTCGTTGTGATCGTCGCCGTCCACCAGGACCGTGAACAGGCCGGTGATGGATCCCTGCTTGCCGCCGTCGGTGCGCTCGGGACCGGGTCCGGCGCGTTCCAGAAGGCGGGGCAGTTCGGAGAAGACGGACGGTGTGTAACCGCGCGTGGTCGGCGGTTCGCCCGCCGCCAGACCGATCTCCCGCTGGGCCAGTGCGACACGGGTGACCGAGTCCATCAGACACAGCACGTCCTTGCCCTGGTCACGGAAATACTCAGACACCGTCATGGTGAGGTGGGCGGCCTGGCGCCGTGCCAGGGCCGGCGCGTCGGACGTCTCGGTGATGACGACGGCGCGCTTGCGGCCTTCCGGTCCCAGGACATCCTCGACGAATTCGCGCGCTTCCCGGCCCCGTTCACCGACCAGGCCGATCACGATCACGTCCGCGTCCGAACCGCGCGCGAGCATGGACATCAATACCGACTTGCCGACGCCGGAACCGGCGAAGATGCCGAGGCGCTGACCGCGGCGCATGGGCACGAAGCTGTTCAGGGCGCGCACACCGAGGTCGAGGCGCTCGCCGAGGCGTGCCCGCTGGTGCGCGCAGGGCGGCTGCCCCTTGATCGGATAGGCGGTCGCGCCCTCGGGCAGCGCCCCCAGCCCGTCGAGCGGCCGGGCAAAGCTGTCGATGACACGGCCCAGCCAGGCATGGCTGGGGCGGGCGGTGGCCAATTGAGGCTCGAGGCGAAGATCAGCGCCCGGACCGACACCGTCCATCGGCGCAAACGGCATCAGCACAGCGGTCTCGCCGCGAAAGCCGACGACTTCGCACGGTGTCCGGCCACTGGAGGTATCAAGCCAGGCCCGCGCGCCCAGCACAAAGCCGGACCTGGGGCCCTGCGCGGCAATCATCAGGCCGTTGACGGCCGTCACGCGCCCGGAGAGCACGCGCGGATCCATCTCCCTTACCTGGTCGATCAAGCCTTGCATCACAGCCTTTCGCGCATCCTGCGCTGCCCATCCACGTCACGAGACATGACAGATGAAGGCGAAAGGTAAGCGAACGCGGTTGCTGTCCCGTAAACGCGGCGGTGATTTGTCAGGCCCGGTCACATCGCGGGGGCGGCAAATCGGCAATGCGGCGACCAACAAGGCGCTCGCTGCCTACAAAAAAACGCTTTTGAGAAGAAAATTGCAGCTGTTGCACCCAAGACTCACCGGACTCAAAAGTGAATCCAAAACAAACCCTTAGCGTTTGCGAAGAATCGTTCCTTATTGATCCCTGAGTCTCATCACACCCGGTTAACTTTCATTAAGGGTTTCCACCTAGCGTGCGAACAAGGTTAACCATGGAGCCAACCGCGCAAACCATTGATTCGCGGGGGCTGCAAGCGGGGCGGAGGCTTGATCCATGCGGGTATTGCTGATCGAAGATGATCGGGCGACAGCCCAGTCGATTGATTTGATGCTGAAGTCTGAAGGCTTCAACGTCTATACGACCGACCTGGGCGAAGAGGGCGTCGATCTCGGCAAACTCTACGACTACGACATCATTCTCCTGGACCTGAACCTGCCGGACATGCCGGGGTTCGACGTCCTGAAAACACTGCGGGTCGCCAAGGTCGAAACACCGATCCTGATCCTGACCGGCAATGCCGACATCGACAACAAGGTCCGCGGTCTCGGCTACGGCGCCGACGACTACATGACCAAGCCCTTCCACAAGGACGAGATGGTGGCGCGCATCCATGCCATCGTGCGCCGCTCGAAGGGTCACGCCCAGTCCATCATCAAGACCGGCGACATCGCGGTGAACCTCGATGCCAAGACGGTCGAGGTTGACGGTCATCGTGTCCACCTGACGGGCAAGGAGTACCAGATGCTGGAACTCCTCTCGCTGCGCAAGGGCACGACGCTGACCAAGGAAATGTTCCTGAACCACCTTTATGGCGGCATGGACGAGCCGGAACTGAAGATCATCGACGTCTTCATCTGCAAGCTGCGCAAGAAGCTCGCTTCGGCCACGGACGGCAATCACTATATCGAGACGGTCTGGGGCCGCGGCTATGTGCTGCGCGACCCGGCGGAGCAGAAAAGCGTCGCCTGACGTCCCTGCCCCTCGCCAGAATTGAAAAAGCCCGGGATCAGCTCCCGGGCTTTTTTCCTTTGGTATCCGAACCGCAGGTCTAGGCCGCCATCTCGGTCACTGTTTCGCGGGCGAGAATGCCCTTTTGCCCGCGCACGGCGCGAAAGGGACCGGCGGCATAAGCCGCTTCCCCCTCGCCCAGCAGCAGATATCCGTCAGGGGCGCAGCGCGCCGCCAGATTGCCGATGACGCGCTTTCGCGCGTCCGGCGTCAGTGTTGACAGGACATGGCGGCAGAAAATGATGTCGAACTGCCCGATCGTGTCGGACGGGTTCAGCAAATTGTCAGCCTCGAACCGGACAGCGGACCGTATCGGCGTCTTCAACCGCCAGTCCTTGCCCGACTGCTCGAAGTGCTTCACCAGGCGATGGATCGACAGGCCGCGCTGCACGTCGAACTGCGAGAACGCGCCGGCACGGGCGCGCTCGACCGCGCGCCGCGAAATGTCGGTGCCGATGATCTCGACCTGGAGATCCCCGATCAGTCCGGTTTCCTCGGCCAGGTTCATGGCCATCGAATAGGCTTCCTGTCCGGTCGAACACCCCGCCGACCAGATGCGGATCGGGCGGGTGCGACCGCGAGCGCGCGCCAGGACGGGCAAGAGCTCGCTCAGGATCAGCTCATACTGCTCGCGCAGCCGGAAGAACCACGTGTCGCGACCGGCGAGCGCCTCGACCGCCGCGCCGGTCAGCTTGATGTCCCGCCGGGTCTGCAGTGCCGAGATCAGCGCATTGACGCTGTCATAGCCTTCGGCACGGGCCAGACCGGCCAGACGGCTTTCGATCATCGCCCCCTGTTCGGGACGGATGGCGAGACCGGCGATGCGGCCCGCCTCACTGGCGATCGACATGACGTCTTCGGCGGAAACCATATGCATCCCCTCCCGGGCCTAGATCAGGCCGGCCTGTTCGAGTTTCGATTGCAGGATTTCGCTGTCGAAGGGCTTCATGATGTATTCGTCGGCCCCGGCCCTCAGCGCCTCGGTGATCTTCTGCATGTCGTTTTCGGTCGTGCAGAACACGACGACCGGGCTCTCGCCGCCCGGCTCCTTGCGCAGCGCCGTCATGAAGTCGATGCCGTTCATGACCGGCATATTCCAGTCGAGCAGGATCGCGTCCGGCATGGAGGCGCGGCACTTGTCGAGTGCCACGGCACCGTCGCCCGCCTCGTCGCAGCTGAATTCCAGCCCTTCGAGAATCCGGCGGGCGACTTTGCGGATCACCCGCGAGTCATCAACGACAAGGCAACTTTTCATCACACGTCTCCGTCGGACGCGGTCGATGCGTCCGTCCCGGAGATCAGAGTGAGACTGCTTTGGTTAACGGGGGGTTGGCAGAGCTAGGCTGCGACCTGCGCCGGGCCGGCGACAAGGGCGACAAACTCGACCCGGTCTTCGGCGCTGCTGGCGGTGACACGTCCGCCGGTGCTGCGTGCGATCAGGCCGGCATAGTAGGGCTGGATCGAACGGCCATCGAACCCGTCTTCCGGCTTGGCCCCTTCGAGCGCCGCGGAATGCTTGGGATCGATCTTGGCTTTCAGGCCTTCGGCGAGAACGTGGATGCGGGCTCCGCCGCCGCTTTCCGTGGCCTCGACGGTCACGGTGCCGCCGCGCGGCGCCGCTTCGATCCCCAGGATGCACAGATTGAGCAGCAGGCGGGCCGCAGATTTCTCAAGGGACGGCGAAGCGACCTTCCAGACCAGGTCCGGCTTGACCGTGTTGAACAGGCCGGTCGCCAGGCGCTTCAGCTCGACACAATCGATCATGCCCGGGGCCGAGCCCCCCGCACCAAAGGCGAGACGGGCGAATTCCAGCTTGGCCTGAGCCTGCTTGGCGCTTTCGCGCACCAGCTCCAGAGCGTCGTCGCGCATGTCGGCCGCATCCTCGTCATCCAGCACCGACAAGGCAGCACCCAAGGCCGCAACCGGGCTGACAAGATCGTGGCACAAGCGCGCGCACAGAAGCGCCGCAAGGTGTTCCGGTTCCAGACTTACGGGGGCCAAATTTTCGGCGGAATTCGTGTCCATCATGTCCGTATTGATACCTGATTCCTGCTGATTGGTGAGATATTCCATTCGACGCAGCATCAGATACGCCTGCTGCGAGTAAGCACTTGGCAACTTAATTCCGTCAGGTCATTGTCTCGCTCGCGAGGCACGAAAAACGGGATCCACCGCGCTCGGCGCGGTTCTTGCTCACACTGCTAGTGTAACAGCGTTAGCCATCCCTTAAGGGGAGACTATGTCCGGATTTGATGTGAAATCTGCCGATACCGCACGCCGTCACGGGATTGCGATTGGGGCCAGTCTTGTTCTTTCCATCGTTCTGCTGGCGGGTCTTTTGATCAGCCGGGCAAGCGAAGGCAGCGCCGCGGAACGAACATCCGAACCGTATTCGCCGACCCTGGCGGAACTCACCGCAACACCGACGACGCCCGAAGGCGAAGTCTATGAGCGCGCCATATTCCGCGAGGACGCCGTCTTCGCCGGAGGCTGCACCGCCTGTCCGGCCGAGCGCCGAACGGTGGCGATCACGGTGCCGCGCGGCGGAACGCTCGCCGGTGTCCTGGCCCAGGCCGGCGCCCAGAGCGACGACCTGAACCGCGCGGTTTACGCCCTCGACCCGATCTATCCCGTGCGCCACCTGCGCGCCGGGCAAGACATGACGATCTACCTTGAAACCCCCCGCATGCAGCCGATCGCGACGCGCAGCGATGAGGGCAGCCGCCTGGCGGGTTTCTCCTTCCGACCGGAAAGCGACCGCACGATCACCGTGGCGCGCCAGGCTGACGGCAGCTTCCGCGCCCGTGAACTGGTCGCTTCGCTCGAGCGCCAGATTGTCCGCTCGCAGGGCACGATCACGTCCAGCCTCTATGTCGATGCGCTGGCCGCCGGTGCCACCGACCGCATCGTGGTCGAACTGGCCGGTGTCCTGGGTTACGCCGTCGACTTCCAGCGCTCCATCCAGCCCGGCGACACCTTTGACGTGGTGTATGAGCGCTTCGTGTCGTCCTCGGGCGAGACCGTGCGCACCGGCGACATCCTCTATGTGAACTATTCGGGCAGCAGCCGTCCGCTGGAATACTATCTCTACGATCCGGGCGACGGCCCCGGCTATTACAACGGTGAAGGCGAGAGCGCCGAGCGCTTCCTGATGGCAACGCCCATCAACGGTGCGCGCCTGTCCTCGCATTTCGGCATGCGCCGCCACCCGGTGCTCGGATACAACCGCATGCACCGCGGCACGGACTTCGCAGCCCCGCGCGGCACCCCGATCTATGCCGCCGGCAATGGCGTCGTTATCCGCGCCAACCGCTTTGGTTCGTTCGGCAATTACGTGCGGATCCGCCACTCGAACGGTTATGAAACCGCCTATGCGCACCTGAACCGGTTCGCCAGCGGCGTAACGGCGGGAACGCGTGTCCGTCAGGGCCAGACGATCGGCTATGTCGGCACCACCGGCCGCTCGACCGGTCCGCACCTTCACTACGAAGTGCTGCTGAACAACTCGCAGGTCAATCCGATGTCGCTCGACCTGCCGACAGGCCGCACACTGGAAGCCAGCGAGATCCCGGCCTTCGAAGCCGAGCGTGACCGCCTGATGGCCATCCGTGACGCCGCCATTCCGGCAGCCGGCACACCGCAAGTCCCCGCCGCGCGACTGGTCGCGCAGGGTGAACGTACACACGGCGCGCAGTAACGCTGCGACCTCTCTTTGAATGACAACGGCCGGAGCAATGCTCCGGCCGCTTTCTTTGGTCGTCCGCCTAGCCCTGTTTCCAGGCCGACGCGCGGAACAACCAGCTGGATACCAGCCACATCACGGCCAGCACCGCAGTCGCCGCCAGCACGTCGAACGGCCATCTCGCGCTGTCTGCGCCCCAGCCTGCCGCCAGGGCGACACCGCCCGCCAGGAGCTGGGCCAGCATCGCGGCGAACATGGCCCTTGCCATTCCGGCAGACCGGAAGCGGGACCAGAGCGCACCCAGCACGGCAATGACCAGCACGCCCGCAAACATCAGGTTGGCCGCATCCCCTTCCGCCCCGATGATGCCGACCGCGAGGCTCGCCCAGATCATCACGAAACCAGTGAGGGCAGCGAGGCCGGCCCCGGCCATGTAGAAGAGGTTCGGTCCGCGAAGGATGACGACGAAAGCCAGGGCGACGAGAACGCCGACCAGCCCGCCCGCGACAATGTAGTCCATCAGGTCCCAGTTCATGGCGCCCTCCTCGGTATCCGCCCGGCGCCCGCTTGACGCGGGCTCGAACACTTCCTAAATGCCGCGCCTCGGGTCTGGAAGACACCTGCCGTTCGCGCGGCGGAAACGTCGATGGTGAAGTCTTCCCGTTCAATACCCTGTTTCGGTCACTTCCGGTGGCATCCCGAAACGAAGGCAATGCGAGCCCCTTTGTCTCACGCGGATGTCCGTGGAAAGAGACTGACATGACACATGCATCCCCCCTTCCCCCGCTCGATGCGCTGAAGGCGCAGGCGCGCAATCTGCGTTCGACGCTCGAAGCAGAGGGCAATTTCATCAAGCATGGCGAGGCGCTGGAATTCATCGCCGCGCAATACGGTTATCGCGACTGGAACGCGCTGCACGCAGCCGTCGGCAATGCGCCGCGCGGCCAGCTGGCCGTCGGGTCGAAGGTGGAAGGCGCCTATCTGGGTCAGCCGTTCACCGCGACCATTCTCAGCCTGACCTCGCTTGGCGGTGGCACGCATTTTCGCGTGTCGCTTGCCCTCGATGAGGCGGTCGACGTGGTGCGTTTTGCGAGCTTCTCTGCGCTGCGCAAGCGCGTGAACGGCACAGTCGACGCGCACGGGATTTCCCCGGCGCACACGTCTGACGGCACACCGCACCTGGTGCTGGATGTCGTCAGGCAACGCGCCCAGTAGCGTCAGCATTAGCCCCGGCTTCGCAATCGCGGAGCCGGGGCGAGCGCGCTAGCGCTTCAGGCACGCGTCTATTTTCGCAAGAACTTTCGGACGGGCGCGGCCGGAGAGAACGTCCTTTGGAAGGCGCATCAGTTCGAGCGCATAGGGGCTGGCGCGACGGACCTTGTCGCGGTCAGCGCCCGCCGCGATGAAATTCCTGATCGCTTCCATCATCGACCGATCCCAGGCCCACAATTCGGCGCGCCGGTAAGCGATCCGATAAAAGGCCTCTTCGGGCCAGTCGACGTCGTGATCGCGGTCGAGGCCGCAGCCTGCGCATGAAATCCGGCCCGCCCAGGACGGCCTGGCGCCGCCCTGACCGTCATCGACCTGGACCGGCAGACGGTGGTCACCGTAGCGGCTCTCAAACCGTGCTTCGGCGGCGCATGACGGACAGGTCAATGCGAGCCGGGGCGCGATGCCGTCACGGTCATAGAGGTCGCTCATCGATTTTCCTTGCGCAGCCTGATCCGTCCGTCGACGAAGGCGGAGGCCGGTGCGGGGTCCCCAATGACGGGGACCCCGGCGGGTTGGTTACTGGATGGTCACATCAGCAGGCGGTGCGGCAGACATGCCCCGCGAAGCCACCTTGTGTCCGTTGATCACCAATTGTCCGTCTTCCGCCGAGACCTGAATGGCATCGCCATCCTTCAGCTGACCATTGAGGATCAGGCGGGCGAGCGGATCCTGGACTTCCTTCTGGATCACCCGCTTCAGCGGCCGTGCCCCATAGGCCGGGTCATAGCCCTTGGCGGCGATCCAGTCGCGCGCCGCGTCATCGAGTTCGATCGTCATCCGGCGATCAGCGAGAAGTCCCGCCAGCCGCTTCATCTGGATGTCGACAATCGCGCCCATATGCTCGCGGGCAAGCTTGCGGAACAGGATGACCTCGTCGATCCGGTTGAGGAATTCGGGACGGAAATGCGCGCGTACCGCATTCATCACGTCGCCCCGCGCAGCCTCGACATCCTCTGCGGCCTGCAGGAATTCAGCGCCGAGATTTGACGTCATGATCAGCAGCGTGTTGCGGAAATCGACCGTGCGGCCCTGACCATCGGTCAGGCGGCCGTCATCGAGCACCTGAAGCAGCGTATTGAATACGTCCGGGTGCGCCTTTTCGATCTCGTCGAACAGGATCACCTGATAGGGCCGGCGGCGAACCGCTTCGGTCAGCGCCCCGCCTTCCTCGTAACCGACATAGCCCGGAGGCGCGCCGATCATGCGGCTGACCGAGTGCTTCTCCATGTATTCGGACATGTCGAGGCGCGTCACGGCGTGCTCGTCGTCGAACAGGAAGGCAGCGAGCGTCTTGGTCAGTTCGGTCTTGCCGACCCCGGTCGGGCCGAGGAAGAGGAATGAGCCGATCGGGCGGCTGGGATCCTTCAGGCCGGCACGCGCACGGCGTACGGCGTCGGATACCGCTTCGAGCGCTTCGTCCTGGCCCACGACACGGCCGCGCAGGGCGTCCTCCATGGCCATCAGCTTGTCGCGCTCGCCTTCCAGCATCTTTTCGACCGGCACGCCGGTCCACCGGGAGACGACCGAGGCAATCTGTTCGGCATCGACGACTTCCTTGACCATGGCCCCGTCCTCGTCGTGGGCTTCGGTCTCGGCGACCTTGGCTTCAAGGTCGGGGATGCGGCCGTATTTGATCTCGGATGCGCGGGCGAGATCGCCGCGGCGTTCCGCGTCGGCGAGTTCGGCGCGCAGGCGGTCGAGCTGTTCCTTGACCTCGGTCGAGGACGCCAGCTTGTCCTTCTCGGCACGCCAGGCGGCCGTCATCTCGTCGCTGCGCGACTGCAGTTCGGCGACTTCCTTGTCGAGGGTTTCCAGACGGGTTTTCGATCCCTCGTCCTTTTCCTTCTTCAGGGCTTCGGCCTCGATCTTCAGCTGGATGATCCGGCGGTCGATCTCGTCCAGTTCCTCGGGCTTGGAATCGACCTGCATCCGCAGGCGCGATGCCGCCTCGTCCATCAGGTCGATGGCCTTGTCCGGCAGGAAGCGGTCGGTGATGTAGCGGTTCGACAGATTGGCCGCGGCGACAATCGCGCTGTCGGCAATCCGGACGCCGTGGTGAACCTCGTACTTGTCCTTCAAGCCACGCAGGATCGAGACCGTATCCTCGACGGTCGGCTCCTCGACCATGACCGGCTGGAAGCGCCGGGCGAGCGCGGCGTCCTTCTCGACGTGCTTGCGGTATTCGTCGAGCGTCGTCGCGCCGACACAGTGAAGTTCGCCGCGCGCCAAGGCGGGCTTGAGCAAATTCGAGGCATCCATGGCGCCGTCGGTCTTCCCGGCGCCCACCAGGGTGTGCATCTCGTCGATGAAGAGGATGATCTGGCCGTTGGCCCCCTCGACCTCGTTCAGGACCGCCTTCAGGCGTTCCTCGAACTCGCCGCGATATTTCGCGCCGGCGATCAAGGAGCCCATGTCGAGGGCGAGCAATTGCTTGTCTTCGAGGCTCTCGGGCACGTCACCATTGACGATGCGCAGGGCGAGGCCTTCGACGATGGCCGTCTTGCCGACACCGGGCTCACCAATCAGGACAGGATTGTTCTTGGTGCGGCGCGACAGCACCTGGATGGCGCGGCGGATTTCCTCGTCACGGCCGATCACCGGGTCGAGCTTGCCCTCGCGCGCCGCCTCGGTCAGGTCGCGCGCGTATTTTTTCAACGCCTCGTAGGTTTCCTCGGCGGACTGGCTGTCAGCGGTTCGGCCTGCGCGCATGTTGTCGGTCGCCTGATTGAGGGTCTGGGGCGTGACGCCGGCCTTCTTCAACGCTTCCGCAGCCTTGGTGCCGGACTGGAGCGCTAGCCCGAGAAGGATGCGTTCCGCCGTCACATATTGATCACCGGCCTTCTTGGCGGCGTCTTCTGCGGCCTGGAACACCTTGGCCGTTTCGGAGGCGAGATAGAGTTTCGCGCCGCTGCCTTCGACTTTCGGGAGGGCCGAAAGCGCGGCGTCGGCACCGGCAGCCGCGATGTCGGGCTTGCCGCCTGCGGCTGCGATCAGGTTGCGGGCGAGACCGCCCTCATCCTCGATGAGCGCCTTGAGCACATGCTCGGGCGTGAATTGCTGGTGCCCGGCTTTGAGTGCGAGACCTTGGGCGGCCTGCACGACCTGACGGGCGCGGTCGGTGTAGTTTTCAAAATCCATTGCGGACGTATCTCCCGGAAAACGGCAAGAAACGATGAAGGCCGCCGCCCCGTTCGGGCACGGCGGACCTACGGGTCACGCTGGATTTAGGTGTGACTTATGGGTCACACAAGAGGCAGGCGACGCAAATTTACGCGGCTTCGTCTGCCGAGGGTTTCGACCCGTCAGCGGCATCGCTGGCGTTGTCGAGCGCAAGCTGGGCCTCGTCCTTGGCCGTCTCGCCGCGCGGGCGGCGGGTCCGGCGCTTGGGCTTGGGCTGTTCGCCTTCGTCCCGCGTGTCGGTGTCGGCCGACGCGGAGCCGGACTGTTCGGCCTCGGGGTCCACGACTTTCAGCGGATCATTGCCCTCATCGCGGGCGCGCGGTCGGCGGCCACGGCGCGGACGATCGTCCTCGCCCGTGCTGGCGTCGTCGTCGTTCGAGCGCGAGCGGCTGCGAGTCTTGCCGCCGCCATTGTCGTCATTGCCGCCCGTGTCGTCGCGATCGCGGCGATTGCGGTTCTGGTTGCGGTTGCCGCGATTGTTCTGGGCGTTGTCGTTGTTGTCGTCATCGTCGCGATCATCATCGTCACGGCCCCGATTGCTGCGGCCCTGTTGCTGATCGTTCTGATTTCCGCCCTGACGATCGTCGTCATTGTCGTCGCGGCTCTGACGCTGCGGCGGCTGGCTGGCCTGCATGATACGGAAATAGTGCTCCGCATGTTGCAGCAGGTTCTCGGCCCGGACCCGGTCCCCGGACGACATCGCGTCGCGAGAGAGCTGCAGGTACTTTTCGTAGATGGTCGGCGGATTTCCCCGGATTTTGATTTCCGGACCATTGCTCTCGTAAGAACGATTGGACTGGTTTCCACCGCCGGGTTTGCCCCGGCCTCGACCGCGTTGACGCTTCATACCTGCCTGACCTCGTCGATTAGGCTGTCTGTTCTTAGCTTAAGGCTCCGCGCTTCAAATCGCGCGGAAACCGGTACGCTGATAATTCGACGGTTGTTTCGAAATGTTTGGGCCGGACTACTAGCAGGTCGGCGCATTGTCCGACCGCGACAGTCCCCCGTCTGGCGCGTACCGCCTGCTCGGTTTCATTCCTAAACTGCATTGATCAGGAATGACAAGGCTTTTTAGCCGTTCATTCACGAGCGCTTGCGCGCGAATACTACGCGATCGTTTCCGCCGAGATCCGACCGGACGGTCACTTTGTCAAAGCCTGCCTGTACGGCCAGTTCACTGACCGGATCACGCTGATCGAAGCCGATCTCGACCGCCATCGCGCCGCCCGGCTTTACGACGCGCATCAATTCGGGAAGCAGGACCCGGTAGGCGTCGAGGCCATCCGCGCCGCCGTCGAGCGCCAGGCGCGGGTCGTGCAGGCGCACTTCGGGCTGAAGCGATTCGATCACGGCACTCGCGATATAGGGCGGATTGGAGACGGCCAGATCGAAGCTGGCATCGGGAAGACCGTCTGCCCATTTGGTGTGACGGAAGCTGGAGCGGCCATCGAGCCCGTTCGCCGCCGCATTGCGCTCCGCGATGTCTAGGGCTTCGGGGCTGATGTCCGTTCCAATGCCATAGGCGTTCGGGCGTTCCTTCAGGATCGCCAGAAGGATCGCTCCGGATCCGGTGCCGATATCGAGAATGCGCGGAATGCCCGGTGTCGACGCCGGCATCAGGTCCAGCGCCACTTCAACCAAAGTCTCGGTATCAGCGCGGGGGACAAGAACGTCCGCTGACACGGCCAGGTCGAGCGTCCAGAATGGCTGGGTTCCAAGGATGTGCGCCAGCGGCTCGCGAGCGAGACGGCGCGACGCGACGCCTTCCAGACGGCCCGCTTCCGCTTCGGTCAGGTCGCGCTGCCCTTCCGCGATCAGGCTGGCACCTGTCAGGCCTGTCGCCGCAGCGACGAGATGCTTCGCCTCCAGCGCGGCATCGTCGATGCCCGCCGCTTCAAGACGTGCCGCCAGGTCACGGCGTGCCGAGTTGATCGAGGTCATTGCGCTGCGGCATCCCCGACTGCGACCCGTCCACCGCTCTTCACACGCGCATAGAGGCCGCAATGGGGATGCCCGAAATGGCGCATCAATTCAGGGACCATGTCGATGTCGCTGCTGGCGGTGCCGGGATTCACATGGGTCGCGGTGCAGCGCTGGATGCGCTTGATGCCGGTCAGCGTCGCCGCGCCGATCCGGAAATCGGTTTCTTCCAGGTCGAATTCGGACCAGGCGGGCCAGCCTTCCACCATCACATTGCCGCGAAAGCGCGCCGGATCGACCGGCTTGCCAACCGCCTCGGCGATGGCGCGGATCGTGTTCAGATTGATGATCGACACAAAGCCCGAGCGGCTGTCCATGAAGCGAAAGGCATCAGGGGCCACCAGGACTTTCAGCGGTCCGTTGACCGCATCGCCCAGAACGCCCTTCAGCCAGACGGCGAACATGTGCCGCCCGGTCTCGCCGTCCATCTCCACCGTGATCTCGCCGAAATCGGGATGCCAGGCGACCAGTTCGCCGGTGTCATCGACATAGCGCGTCCGGATCGCCGCCAGTTCGGGCAGGCGGGCCAGAACGGTGAAGCGCATCTTGGAAACGTGCTGCGGGTCCGCCGGGTCAAATCCGACCGGGCCGTCTTCAACCGCGAACATGCGGTCGCCGGGAAAGTGGGCACCTTCGTTCAGCGTGACGTGATCGAGAGGCTCGGGCGTGAAGCCCTTGACCGGATGGCGGGCGAGCGCGGCAACCCGGCCGGTCATGCGTCCTCGAGCGCCGCGAGGCGTGCCGCCTCGTCCTCGGCGATCAGGGCGGCGACAATGTCATCCAGCGCCTCGCCCGAGAGAATGGCATCCAGCTTTTGCAGCGTCAGGCCAATGCGGTGATCGGTCACGCGGCTCTGCGGGAAGTTGTAGGTGCGGATCTTCTCGGACCGGTCACCGGAACCCACCTGTCCCTTGCGGGCTGCGGCGCGCGCGGCGTCCTTTTCGGTGCGTTCCTTCTCGTAGAGACGGGCCTTGAGCACCTGCATCGCCTTGGCGCGGTTCTGGTGCTGGGACTTTTCAGCCGACACCACGACAATGCCGGTCGCCAGGTGGGTGATCCGGACGGCGGATTCGGTCTTGTTGACGTGCTGGCCGCCCGCCCCGGACGCCCGCATCGTGTCGATCCGGATATCCTCGTCGCGGACCTCGATGTCGACTTCCTCGGGCTCGGGCAGGATGGCGACAGTTGCCGCAGAGGTATGGATACGACCGCTGGCCTCGGTCGCGGGAACACGCTGCACCCGGTGAACGCCGGATTCAAACTTCATCCGCCCGAACACGCCATTGCCCGAAATCGACGCGATGATTTCCTTGAAGCCGCCGGCGTCGCCCTCGCTCTCGGAAAGGACTTCAAAGCTCCAGCCCTGCTTCTCGGCGTAGCGCTTGTACATGGCGAACAGATCGCCCGCGAACAGCGCCGCCTCGTCGCCGCCTGTACCCGCCCGGATTTCCAGGACCGCGTCGGCCGCGTCGTCCTTGTCCTTGGGCAGCAGCATCCGGCTCATCTCGGCGTCGAGCGCGGGCAGCTTCTTCTTCAGCGCGTAATATTCGTCTTCGGCGAGCGCGGCCATTTCCGCGTCGTCGCCTTCCATCATCGCCTCAAGGTCTTCGAGTTCGGAGCGGGCGTCCTGAAGCGCCTGGGCCTTTTCTGCCACCGGCCGCAATTCGGCGTGTTCCTTGGACAGGCGGACGATCTCGTCGGGGTCACTGGCCGAGCCCAGGCGGGCCTCGACTTCCTCGAAGCGATCAATGACCTGGCGGAGACGTGTTTCGGGTGCGTGCATGGCGGTGTTGATAGCGAGAATTGAAGCCGGGCGAAACGCGTTTCGTGCAGCGACTCGCCAGCCGCAATCTGTGCGTTAAAGTGCGCATGGGGAAAGCGAGGGCCGAAGAGGAAGACGGGGGATGTTCAGGGCGTTCTGGATCCTGGTCGCGACATTCGTGATCGCGGGTGCGGTCATCGGCTGGGTCGAGATGACGCGCGTGCCGGAAATCGTCGATGCCGGCTACATTCCGCCGACCGAGGAAGAGAAGGAGGCCGACACCTCGACGGGGCCGATCTTCCTGGAAGACGAACGCCTGATGCGCGCCGCACGCTGCACCGTCTATGACATGACGATCGCCGAGGGGCTCGAGAACCAATGGATCGCGGACTACAACGCGCTCGGTGACGGATCCCTGCCGGTCACTGAAATCGAGAGCCGCGCCGGGAATGGCGACGTCACGGCGATGGAACTCCTCGCCTTTCATCTCGCCAATCGGGGCGGGGAAGACGCGATGGATGCCGCCGGGCGCTGGATGGTGCAAGCCGCCGAGGAAGGCAGTGTCATCGCGTCTCAGGAGGTTGGCTTTGCCCGCATTCAGGGAACACTTGGCTTCGACGTCGATATCGATGAAGGCGCGCGGTGGCTGAGCGTCGCCGCGCAAGGCGGTGACCCGATCGCCACACACAATCTCGCCGACCTCTACGCGGCAGGAACCATTGATCCGCCTGACGGTGTCGCGGCAGGCGACGCCGCGCTCGAAGCCTATCTCGACGCCGCTGCCGATTGTTATGCGGACAGCCTTGAAGAGATTTCGGACCGCCTCAAGCGCGGGCACAGCCTGCCGCGCAATCTGGAAATCGCCGGCTGGATCGACCGCAATGTGTGGATCTACCGGAACTAGCCCGCGAAGACGCGCAGCGCCAACACGGCCCACAGAGCAAACAGGACGACCGACGCCCCGACGAACATGAAGAAGCGCACGGGCGTGTAGTTCGATGTCGCCTGCACCACGGAGTGCGCGATCCGGATGCCGACATAAATCCAGGCCAGGGCGAGCGCGATCACGCCGGCACCGCCGGTCAGCGCGAGTGCCAGAGCGACGGCGTAAAACAGGACTGGCTGTTCGTGGAGGTGGTTGTAGTTGTCGGCAATCTGCTTGACCGAGATCGGCAGCGGATCGAGATCAGATTTCTGCTTGATCTTCGCGGCATTGATCCGCGCGGCATACATGGCCGGAATCCGGGTGGCGTACATCCAGACCCACATCACGAAGGTCCAGCCGACCAGCACCACGAGCGGCGCGAGAATGGTGTTCATGCTTCATCCCTCTGGTTTTGATGTCCCCATGCTGGTCCGCCGCGAACGCGGGGGGAAGGGCAAAAAATGAATGGATGGGTTGCATGACCTGTTTTCCAGGGCCGCTGTTCTCCCCCGCTCGCGGGGGAATGAAAAGAGCGCGTGATCGGTTCAGGTCTGGCGCAGCTTGATATGCACGCCGGTGGCCGGCGGCTCGTAACCCTGGAATGCGTCGAGCAGGGCGCCCGGCGTTTCACCCACATGCAGCATCGAGCGCGTGCCCTTGCCGACGAAACCGGTATCGGTCATGCGGTCGAGGAATTCGAGAAGCCCGTCGAAATACCCGGCCGCATTCATCAGGCCCACCGGCTTCCTGTGCTGACCGAGCTGCGCCCAGGTCCAGATCTCGAACAGTTCTTCCATCGTGCCAATGCCGCCCGGAAGGGCGATGAAGGCGTCCGAAAGCTGTTCCATCATCGCCTTGCGTTCATGCATCGACGCCACGATGCGCATGTCGGAAACACCGGAATGGGCCACTTCCTTGATGGCGAGGAATTCCGGAATCACCCCGATGACCCGGCCGCCGGCTTCAAGACAGGCGTCTGCCGTCAGGCCCATCAGGCCAACCGCGCCGCCGCCATAGACCAGGGTGATACCCCGCTCGGCCAGGGTCCGGCCCATCGCCTTGGCGGCTCGGGCAAAATCCGCGTGGTTGCCGGGGCTGGACCCGCAATAGATACAGACCGATCTCATACGCCCTCTCCACGCTGATAGCGTGCCATCGCTGCGAACGCGTCCGCGATCCGTTGCGGGTCAACCGCCATGACACGCTCGCCGACGGTGATTTCCGCCGACCGGATTTTCGGGCTCTCGATATCCCAGAAGCGATTGGCGAGCCAGACGCCGGTTTCCTTCGCCGCATGATCGCGCGCAGCGAGTACGAGGTCCGCGCCCATCGGCATGCGGACATGAAACATCGCGGTTTTCGGCGAGGCGGGTTCGATCTCGAACCCCGATGCCGCGCCGATCAATGCTGCAAGTTCGCGCGCCCGGGTCACGTAGGCCGGCATGCGCGCCAGGCGTTCGGGCAACAGGCGCAGCGTGTCGGCAATCTGCGGCCAGCCGCGAATGACAAGACCGCCGAGACGTTCGCGCCAGATCACCGCCTGCTCGATGAAGGCTTTTGATCCCGCCAGTGCCGCGCCGCCGAGTGCGCCGATATCCTTGTAGAAGGAGACATAGACGCTGTCGGCCATCGCGCCGATCTCGGCAAGGGACCGGCCGGGATAGGCTTCGGTGCAGGTCCACAGGCGGGCACCATCAAAGTGCAAGGGCGCGCCACGTTCCCGGCAGGCCTCGCGCAGGGCGATCAATTCGTCCCAGCCGGGCAAGGCGCCGCCTGAGTGCCGTGCCGGCATTTCGAGGAAGACGGCGGCGGGGTCGCCTTGGGCGGTGCGGACATCCTTCGCGTTCAGCACCGTGCGCCAGTCCGGCGTCAGCTCGGCTCTGAGGCCGTGCGCCTCGCGATAGCCGTGCCGTTCGTGCAGTTCGAGATGCGAGCTGGGGTGCAGCAGCAAGGTGTCGCGCCCGGTCTGGGCAGCATGGATGCGCGCCGCAGCAGCCTGCGCCATCGTGCCGGTCGGAAACCACAGTGCCGCTTCCTGGCCGACGAGCGCGGCGGTCATGTCCTCGAGCTCCCGGGCGGGCGCGCCGGTCATGTAGCTGTCATCGCCCCAGCCGCGCGCGTCCATGAAGGCGGCAATGGCGCGCAGGCGGTCTCCCGGCAATGTGTCGCCATCGTGGGGAAAGCCGACCGTGACATCGCAAGCGGCCTTGAGTGCGTCCCTGTCCGTCATGGAGGTATTGGCCCTGCCCTGTTCCCGGTCCCGCGAGTCGGAACCGGTGCTAGCCTAGCGTGGTGCGGGAAAAGGCGGAGGGAAAGATGCGGATCATCATGACATGGGCGTGCGGCGCGGCGCTGCTGACGGGCGGCGCGGCACTGGCAACCCCCATCGATGTCCCGACTGAGAACTGCCGGGGCTATTTCTTCGTGCCGATCACGCTGAGCCCGCGCGACGGCTATCCCGAAGACCGGACCCTCTGGTTCCTCTACGACACCGGAGCCTCAACCACGCATGTCGATCCCGACTCGCTGACGCGCGTGTCGAACCGTGACTTTTCCGGCCTGAACCGGGTCGACATCGTCGACGCGACGGCGGGCGAGGTGACCTATCACCGGCTGCCGGCCCGCGTGACCGAGCTCGACCATTTGTCGATCGCGCTCGGGCGGGAGATCGACGGCATCCTCGCCTATGAGGCGTTCGGCGAATACCTCGTGACACTCGACTATTCCGACCACTCCATCCGGCTGGAGGCCGGTGAGTTGCCGCGGCCCGATGGCGACACGGTGTTCTCCGCGCGCGGACGCGACAGCCGCCCGTGGATCGATGTCCACTTTCCGGGCCGCACCCGGCGGATGCTGATCGACTCCGGGGCTGCGCAGACCGTGCTGGCAGTGAACCGGCTGGACCGCTATCCGACCATCACGCCGCCGCGTCAGGTCGGGGCGTCGGTCCGCTTCCGGCGGATCGAATACCGCGACGGCGCACGGCTCGACGGCGATGCCCGGCTCGGCCCCTTCACCCTGCCCTCGCCGCAAGTGGAGGAGGTGCCTGAAACCGAGATCATCGGCGGGCTGGTGATGCAATATTTCGCCTGGACGTTCGATACCGACAATGACCGCGTGAGGATCGAACCGATCGAAGGCGCGGCAGTCGAATTCCCGCCGGAACGCTCGCTGGGGCTCGCCTACCGGCCCGTGCGGGACGGTTTGCAGGTCGAAGCGGTTCTCGACGGCTTTGACGAAAGCGTCGACATCACCCAAGGCGACATCGTCACACACTGGAACGGACGCCCGGTGCGCGAGCGCGGCTGCGGCGATCTGGACGGCGCGTCATCCGTTACCCTGACCCGTCAGCGTGACGGGGACAGCGTGCAGGTCGATGTCCCGGTCCTGATACTGGTGGAGTGATTGCCCCTTCGGCACCGCCGCGAAGGCCGGGGGTCCAGATTGACGGACGTCATGTATTTCCGCCTGCGCGGGAATGACGGGTTCACGCCACAACCTTCTCCCGGACCTCGCCTGTCCAGCCCACGAAGATGTCGCCGCCGGTTTCGATGACCGGGCGTTTAACGAGGGTCGGGTTCGCCGCAAGCAATTCCGCCGCACCCGCATCGGTATCCGCCCTCGCCTTGTCGGTATCGGACAGGGACCGCCAGGTCGTCGACTTGCGGTTCACGAGCTTTTCCGTGCCCACCGCCGCGATCCATTTCGGCGCAAGTGCCTTCACGTCGGCGTCCGCGCGCAGGTCCACGAAGGTGTAGGGGCGTCCCGCCGCATCCAGCGCCTTCATCGCCTTGCGGCAGGTGTCGCAGGTCTTGATGCCGTAGAGCGTGGTCATGGGCGGGCCTCCTTCATTCCGTCGGCAACGGACTAGTCGAGGCGGGCGAGCGGCTCAAGGCTGGTGAGTGTAGTCGTCCGTTTTAGGGGAGCTTAGCCGGGCGGGTGTCGCCACCCTCACTCCGCCGCTTCCTTCGCGGCGCGCATCTGGGCAGCGCGGGTTTCGACGAGGCCGACAATGTGATCGACCATCTCCTCGTTCGAGACGTTGTGGTCGGGCTTGCCCGAGACATACATCTTGCCTGCACCCTTGCCCCCGCCGGTGAAGCCGAGATCGGTGAACATGGCTTCGCCCGGACCGTTCACGACGCAGCCGATGATCGAAAGCGAGATCGGTTCGGAAATGTGGGCGAGCCGCGCTTCGAGCGTTTCGACCGTCTTGATCACGTCAAAGCCCTGACGCGCGCAGGACGGGCAGGCGATGATGTTCACACCGCGCGTCCGGAGGCCCAGGGATTTCAGAATGTCGAAGCCGACCTTGATTTCCTCCACCGGGTCGGCAGAGAGCGAGACGCGGATCGTGTCGCCAATCCCAGCCCACAGGAGGTTGCCCATACCGACGGCAGACTTGACCGAACCGATGCGCAGCCCGCCCGCCTCGGTCACGCCGAGATGCAAGGGGGCATCGGTCGCTTCTGCGAGCGCGGCGTAGGCTGCGACGGTCAGGAAAACGTCGGACGCCTTGACCGAAATCTTGTATTCCCGGAAGTCGAGGTCTTCGAGAATGCGGGCATGGTCGAGCGCGCTTTCCACCATCGCCTCGGGACAGGGCTCGCCGTATTTCTCAAGCAGATGGCGTTCCAGCGAGCCGCCATTGACGCCAATGCGGATCGAGCAGCCGTGATCACGGGCGGCGGAGACAACATCCTTCACCCGGTCCATCGAACCGATATTGCCCGGATTGATCCGCAGGCAGGCTGCGCCGGCCTTGGCCGCTTCGATGCCGCGCTTGTAGTGAAAATGGATGTCCGCCACGAGCGGGACCGACACGGACTTCGCGATGGTGGAGAAGGCCGCCGTGGAGTCTTCGTCCGGACATGACACGCGCACGATATCAGCGCCCGCCTCTTCGAGCTGGCGGATCTGGGCGATGGTCGCCTGGGCGTCCGAAGTCGGCGTGTTGGTCATCGACTGGACAGCGATGGGCGCTCCGCCACCGACGGGCACCTTGCCGACATGAATACGCCGGCTCTCGCGCCGTTCGATCATGCGCCAGGGGCGGACTTCACGATGCTGTTCGTGCATGGCTGCATTCCTTGCCGGACGCGCTGTGCGTCCGTTGCCGGTGTCCCTACAGCATATAGCGTGAAATGTGGCCGGATTCGACCGCTACAGGCGCGGCGTTTCAGCCCGCCAGTTCGGGATCGAGCTCGGCGACGGCGAACGCCTCGGCATCGACCGGGAATTCATCGACCCCGATGCCGGGCTCGCCCAGCAGGCCGTATGACGTTCCGTCGATGAAGACCTCAATCAGTCCGGCGTCGGTCGTGGTCACGGTCAGGCCCGGTTCCGACATGCCGCGAAATTGCTGACCTGCGCCGAGTTCGCGCGAGAACAGCAGCCGGCCCGACCCGTCGCGGACTTCGACCCAGGTGGCTTCGCTGGCCACGAGGACCACTTCCTCGACCGTGGAGCCCGGCGGCGGCAGATTGCGCCACACCTCGTTGACGGACCAGTCAGTCCCCGGCGTCAGCAATCCGTCCTCGAGGATCGACAATTCAGCATCCGGCGGCGGCGGAACATCGGCGAAGGCCCCTTCGCCGGAGGCCGTGTTGGCGTACCACCAGGCCACGCCCGCAACACCGGCGAGGATGAGCACGGCACCGAAAGCTCCGCGCGGCAACTTGATCTCGCGCTTTTCCTTGGGCGCGGTCGGCACGGCGCGGCCGGTCTGGGTGTCGACCTCGTGCTTGAACTGTTCCACGATGGCGGCATCGTCGAGTTCGAGAAACTGGGCATAGGTGCGCAGATAACCGATGCAGTAGGCGCGCGACGGCAGGCCGCGCGGATCCATGGTCTCAAGCGCTTCGAGATAATCGCGGCGGATGCGCGTGCGGGCTGCTGCGGAATCGAGCGTCAGGCCCAGACGGCCGCGCGCCTCGCGCAGTTTCTCACCCGCGGAATGCTGTACACATGTGGCACCTGAACCGGCGAAAATGGCATCGACCGGCACAAATCCACCCGGATTGCGCCCCTCAGTCATGTCTACTCCTGCGTCTCTCTACGCGGACGCCCTGTCACCCCACCCCGTGCCTGTGACAATTCAGTCACATGACAACCGGTTAATCATACCCTTAAAGACCCCGAGTTATCAACAGCCTCCAAATGAAGTCCTGCAGCAGCCCCGGCATCCATAAGACTGTCCCGAAGTGAGGGCGCGTCGTCGCCCATGTGACTTGCAAGCCACGTGCCGAGCCTGGCGGCGTCAAGCGAAGCCAGAGCGCGCTTCACCGGGCCGATACTGCCTGCTGCCATGGACATGCGGTCATACCCCAAGGCCATCAATACGCAGGCCTCGAGCGGGCGGCCCGCCAGTTCGCCGCAGATCGATACCGGGACGTCGTGACGGGCGCATGCATCGCGGATCGACTTGAACATCTGGAGCGAGGCCGGCGCGAGCACGTCATAGCGATCCGATACGCGCGCATTCTGGCGGTCGGCGGCGTAGAAATACTGCATCAGGTCGTTGGCCCCGACCGAGACGAAGTCGGCCTCAGGCAGGACCTGTTCGATCGCCCAGGCGATGCCGGGGGTTTCCAGCATCAGTCCGACGTCGATGCGTTCGGGAACGGGACGCCCGCGGCGGCGGAAATACTCGGCCTCTTTCAGCAGCATGTCCCTGGCGGCGCGGAACTCCCACGGCGCAGCGATCATCGGGAAGAGAACTTTCAAGGGCCGCTCCCCGGCTGCGTGGATCAAGGCGCGCAGCTGGTAGCGCAGCAGGCCCGGCCGATCGAGACCCATGCGGATGGCCCGCCAGCCCAGCGCCGGGTTCGGTTCGCGCGTGGACGGCGCGTAGGACGTGACCTTGTCACCGCCCAGATCGAGCGTGCGAAACACCACCGGATGTCCGTTCGAGGCGTTCAGCACCGCGCGGTAGAGCTCCGCCTGCTCGTCGAGACGCGGCAGCGTGTCGGAGACCATGAACTGGAATTCGGTGCGAAACAGGCCGATGCCGGCCGCGCCGGTTTCGGCCAACCGGGTCAGCTCGATCAGAAGGCCGATATTCAGGTGCAGTTCGAAGGGCAGGCCGTCGGCCGTCCGGGAGGGTGCATCGCGCAGCTGCGCGAACATGGCGCGGCGCTCGGTGAGTGCCTCGGTGCGTTCGCGGTAGGTTTCGGCCACGTCCTCGGCCGGACGGATATGCAGGAGGCCGAACTCGCCATCGAGAATGACGGGGTCTCCCTCCTCGATACGGTCGAGCGCGCCCTCGACACGGCCAACGAGCGGAATGCCGAGCGCCTTGGCCACTATAACGGCGTGGCTCGACGCCGAACCTTCCTCCAGCGCAACGCCCTTCAAGCGGTCCCGGTCATAGTCCAGCAGTTCAGCCGGACCGATTGACCGCGCAATCAGGATGGCATTTTCCGGCAAGGTGCGCGCCGTGGAGGACTGGCCGTCGAGATGGCGCAGCAAGCGATTGGCGAGATCCTCGAGATCGTGAAGCCGCTCGCGGAAATTGGAATCGCGGGCCTGCATGAGCCGGGCGCGGTGCTCGTTTCGAACGCGCTCCACCGCCGCTTCGGCGGTCAGGCCCTGGCGAACGGCCTCGCGCAGCTGGTTCAGCCAGCCCCGGTCGTGCGCAAACATGCGGTAGGCTTCGATCACGTCCCGCGTGGGTCCGCCAAACGGCACGCGGCCGCTGTCGAGCATCTGGTCCACCGAGCGGCGCAGGCTTCCGATGGCGGTCTCGAGCCGTTCCTCCTCGACATCGGGATCGTCAGCGATCAGGCGCAGCGACGTGACATGCGGTTCGTGGACGACCGCGACACCGATTGCGAGCCCGGGCGAGAATGCTCCACCCTGAAACCGCTCGGACTTGGTGGGGCGAACGTCGAGGCCGGCCATTTCCTCGGTCGAAATGATGTCACCGGATGCGACGATCTCGGCGAGGATCATCGCGACGGTCTGCAGCGTCTCGATCTCGTCATCGCCCACATCACGCGCCGTCAGGGTCTGGCTGGTCAGGATGCCGACCAGCCGGCCGCCGCGCAGGATGGGAACACCGGCGAAGGACTTGAACGGCTCCTCGCCGGTTTCAGGCCGGTAGGAGAAGGACGGATGGGAGGGTGCGTCTGAAACCGCCAGCGGCCGCGCCTGACGGGCCACCAGTCCGACCAGGCCCTCGCCGGGTTGAAGCCGGGTGCTGTGGACCGCTTCCTGCTTCAGGCCGTGGGTGGCGCACAATTCCAGCGAACCGCCGCGCCGGGCTAGGTAGATCGAGCACACGTCCGCGCCGGTTTCCTGCGCGATCAGGCGGGTGAGGTGATCGAGCCTTTCCTGCGCGTCCTCACGCGCCGCCATGAGCGCGCGCAAACGCGACAACAGTCGCCGGGGACCCGGCGGAAACGCTTCGATCGCTGTCATCCCTCGCAATAACCCTTTCGCTAACCGGCAGAGTCCAGTCCGTATGCTGAATGGAGTGCGCGTACCGCAAGTTCCACAGACTCGTTAGAAATCAGAACGCTGATCTTGATTTCCGACGTCGCGATGACCTTCACCGCGATGTTCTTTTCGCCCAGGGCCCGGAACAGGATGCGGGCGACGTCTGCCCGGCGGTTGAGGCCGATCCCCACGATCGAGACCTTCGCCAGCCCGGTTTCATGGACAATCTCGCGTACGCCGCACGTCTTCGAGACGGAGTCTATCACATTCAGCGCCGCATCGAGATCCCGGCGATCCACGGTGAATTCGATATTCACTGTCCCGGCGTCGCGCGACCGGCCCTGCACGATCATGTCGATGCCGATTTCCGCATCCGCCAGCGCACCGAAAACCTCGGCGGCGGCCTCGGGCCGATCCGACGCGCCCAGAAGACCGATTCGCGCCTGGTCGCGGGCATAGGCGACACCCGAGACGATCCGGCGTTCGGAAATGAGGTCTGCGTCCATCACTTCAGTCCCTTCGGCATCATCGCCCTCCAGAAAGCTCGACAGCACGCGCAGCCGGACGCCGCGGGCCTTGGCCATTTCGGCGGACCGGGTCTGGAGCACCTTGGCGCCCTGCGCAGCCAGTTCGAGCATCTCGTCGTAACTTATCGCAGGAATACGGCGCGCGCGCGGCTCGATTCTGGGGTCCGTGGTGTAGACACCGTCAACGTCCGTATAGATGTCGCACCGCGCGTCGAGCGCCGCAGCCAGCGCCACGGCCGACAGGTCCGTGCCGCCTCGCCCCAGCGTGCGAACGCGGTTGTCCGCGCCAATTCCCTGATATCCCGCCATCACCGGCACAATCCCCTGGTCGAGCGCCGCCACAATCGGTGCAGCATCCAGGGCCGAAATCCGCGAGGCCCCCGGCGGGCCTTCGGTCTCGATCCGGGCCTGCCAGCCGAGGAAGGATTGCGCCTTCAGGCCCAGCCGGGACAGTTCCAGAGCCATCAGGGCCGCAGAGATCTGTTCGCCGGCGGTCAGCACCACGTCGGTCTCGACCTGGCCCAGCGCGCCGCCGTGTTCGCCGGCCAGAGCGAGGAGACGGTCGGTTTCGCCTGCCATCGCCGAAACCACCACGGCCACGGGGTGTCCCTTCGCAGCCTCGGCGGCAACGCGGGCGGCGGATGCACGAATCCGGTCGGACGTGCCGACCGACGTGCCGCCGAATTTCATCACCACACGTTCCAAACGGGCGTCCCTCGCCTATCTTGTCCCCGGGAAAGCGCGCCAATTGTCGCGCCCCGGCCCAATGGTCTCGATCATTGCGGCCAGCGGGGCCATATTACGGCAGCGCACCACACGCAATGCGAGAACGGAACAACTTCATGGCCCATGCCGCCGCGCCCGACACCCTCTCCCGCCCTTCCGTGGATGCCGAAGAGGTCGAGAAGTTCTCGAAGATGGCGGCGGAATGGTGGGACCCGGAGTCGAAATTCAAGCCGCTGCACAAATTCAATCCGGCACGCCTGAGCTGGCTGCGCTCGACGCTGACGGCGCATTTCAGGCTGGATGCGGCATCAGCCGAGCCGTTCAAGGGACTGCGCGTGCTCGACATCGGCTGTGGCGGCGGACTGATCTCCGAGCCGATCGCGCGCCTGGGCGCGACCGTCACTGCGGTCGATGCAGCCGAGCCCAATATCAAGACCGCGATGGTGCACGCCGAGGAGATGGGACTTTCCATCGATTACCGGCATGGCACGGCGGAGCAGCTGATCGAATCGGGCGAGGCATTGTTCGACGTGGTGCTGAACCTGGAAGTCGTCGAGCACGTCGCCGATCCCGAGGCCTTCCTGAAGGATTGCGCATCCCTCGTGAAGCCGGGCGGGATGATGGTCGTGGGCACGATCAATCGTACCCCGCGCGCTTTCGCGACGGCGATCTTCGGCGCTGAATGGGTGATGGGCTGGCTGCCGCGCGGCACCCACCGCTTCCGCAAGCTGGTCAAGCCGGACGAGATCCGCGCCGCGCTGAACGGCACCGGGATGGTGCCCGCAGAGCCGGTCGGGGTGAGTTACAACCCGCTGAACGACCAGTTCTCGATCACCGGCGATACCGGCGTGAACTACATGATGGCCGCGAAACGGGCGGGCTAGTTCACCAGCTTCGGCGGGACCGGCGCGAAAGGCGCGGGCAGCGGCGAGCAGGGCACGCCGTCCTCGGCCAGGGCTTTGGCCTGCTCCGGCGTCGTTTCGCCATAGATGTCGCGGTGCGGCGTGTCGCCGTCATGCATGGCGCGGGCCTCGTCGGCGAATTTGTTTCCGACATAATCGAAATTGTCGCGGATATGGCTGCGGACCTTGCCGGCGACTTCCATCATCATCGCCTGCGGACTGTCCTTGCGGCGCTTCGGCGAGGCGATGTTCGGGGCCATGACCGCCTTCTTCACCGCTGTTGATGCACACAAGGGGCATTCGACCAGACCCGCTTCGGCCTGTTCATCGAAATCCGACGAGTTGCGGAACCACGCCTCGAATTCGTGTTCGCCGTCACAGATGAGTGCGTAGCGGATCATGGCCCGGTGACTTCCCGGTCATGCCGCAGCGACGGGATGCGCGTGCGGGCGTCAGCCACGGCGTCGAGATCAATTTCGACATTCAACACACCCGGTTCGTCATGGTCGAGGACGCCGGCAATCTCGCCCCAAGGCCCGACAACCATGGACCGGCCCCACGTATTGCGGCCGTCATCGTGATGGCCGCCCTGCGCGGCGGCGAGAATATAGCTGCCTGTCTCTATGGCGCGGGCACGCAGAAGAATTTCCCAATGCGCGCGCCCCGTGGGCCGCGTGAAGGCGGACGGGACAGCAATGACTTGCGCACCGGCCTGGGCCAGCCGGCGGTAGAGCGACGCGAAGCGCACATCATAGCAAATGGTCAGGCCGAGCTTCATGCCCGCAGCATCGGCGATGACCGCCTTGCTGCCCGGCTTGTAATTGGTCGATTCCGAATAGGTCTCGCCGCCGCCGAGCCCGACATCAAACATGTGGATCTTGTCATAGGTCGCCGCGAGACTGCCGTCCGGTGCAAACAGGTGGCTGCGATTGACGGCACGGTTGTCGCCAACCTTCTGCGCGAGGGACCCCGCCAGCAACCAGACGCCGTGGGTACGGGCAATGTCGGCAAAGCCCAGCACCGCCGGGTCTTCTCCGGGCGCGAACAGCTTGGGAAACAGCTTCTCAGCATCCCGCTCGACGATGTTGGAACACTCCGGCGTCACGACGAGCTTTGCGCCGCCCCGAACCGCCTGCTCGACCAGGCGCGCGGCATCATCGATATTGGTCAGCGGGTCAGTGCCCGACCGCATCTGGACGAGGGCGACGGGAAGTTTGCTCATCCCGCATTGCCCAGCATTGCGTCGAGTGCGCCGTTTCTTTCCAGCGCCATCAGATCATCGGAGCCGCCGATGTGTTCGCCCTTGATGAAGACCTGCGGATAGGTCGAGCCGCCATTGGCGCGCTGGATCATTTCCTTGCGCTTTTCGGGATTCATGCCGGCGTCGATCTGTTCAAAATCGATCCCCTTGGACTTGAGAAGCTTCAGCGCGCGGGAACAATAGCCGCACATTTCGCGGGTGTAGATGGTGACGTCGGCCATGATCGTGTCCTCTCGGTCGGCGGCGCAGCGGCCCCTTATGTAAGCGGGTTTACTGGTCTGACAACGCGCGCGAGCGCCAACACGTTCACTTCCGCAGCGCCTGCACGCAGCAGCGCACGGGCCGCGGCGTCGGCCGTCGCCCCGGTGGTGAACACGTCGTCGACGAGAATGATCGACCGGCCCGCAATGCGATTCATGGCCGAGCGTCGCACCCGGAAGGCGCCCGCCACATTGCGGCGGCGCCCCCTGACGGACTTTCCCGCCTGGCTGGGGGTCGCCCTGGCGCGGTAGAGCGCGTGGGGCTCGAACGCCACGCCGGTTCGCCGTGAGACGGCGCGAGACAGCAGGGCCGACTGGTTGAAGCGCCGCTTGGCGAGCCGGCGGCGGTGCAGCGGAACAGGAATGATGGCGTCGGCATCCGCGAGGATGTCGGCCCCGGCCCGCGCCATCCAGGCGGCAAACTGGTCCAGGCATTCAACCCGCCCGCCATGCTTGAAATCGAGGATCAGCGTCCGGCTCGTATCGTCATAGACGAAGGCGGCGCGGGCGCGGGCAAAACGCGGCGGACGGGCGATGCAGGCCGGACAGGTCATGGTCTCGCCCACCGCATAAGGAAAGGGCAGGCCACACAGGGCGCACCAGGGTGCGTCGAGAAAATGGATCTTCGCCCAGACCGCCGGATCCAGACGTCCGAGACCGTCGACCCGGCGTCCGCTGACAGGCGAGACCGGCGGCCAGACGAGGTCGGCCGCATGCCGAATGGCTTCCCTTCCCCACGCGAGGGGGGCATATCGACCCCATGACTGCAAACGCCCCTCCCCGCCTGTTCGACCGCGACCTTCTGCGCCGACGCCGCGATCGCTCCGCGCGCACTCTGGCAGAGCACGACTTCGTGTTGAAGCGGACAATCGAGGACATTGGCGAACGCCTGCTGGACGTGTCGCGGGATTTTGATCGCGCCCTGATGCTGGGCGGGGGCGGGCGCGGGGTGGACCTGTTGAAGTCTGTCGTCCCGGACGCATACGCCAAGGCCGCGCATTGGGTCGAAAGCGACCTGTCGCCCCGACGGGCCGCCAGCGCGCAGGCACCGGCCCTCGCGCTCGACGAGGAGGCCCTGCCTTTCGCCGACGAGAGCTTTGACCTGATCGTGTCGCCCCTGGCGCTTCACTGGACCAATGACCTGCCCGGCGCGCTGATCCAGATCAACCGGGCGCTGACGCCTGACGGGTTCTTCGCAGCGGCCATGATCGGCGGGGCGAGCCTGACCGAACTTCGCCAGAGCCTGATGGCTGCAGAGAGCGAAATGTCGCAAGGCGTGAGCGCGCGGGTATCCCCCTTTGCCGACGCCCAGGACCTGTCCGGGCTGTTGCAGCGCGCGGGGTTCGCGCTGCCGGTTTCGGACGTCGACCGGTTCACGGTGCGTTACGACACGATGTTCGGGCTGATGCAGGATCTGCGTGGCATGGGCGAGACCAGCGTCCTGTCGGGCCGCAGCCGAACGCCAGCCCGGCGCGCCCTGTTCGTGAAAGCCGCCGAAATCCATGCCCAGCGATTTGCCGACCCCGACGGGCGCGTTCGCGCGACCTTCGAGATCATCCATGCCGGGGGATGGGCCCCGCACCCGGGCCAGCCGAGGCCGAAACGGCCCGGTTCTGCCACCGTCAGGCTGGCCGATGCGCTGGGGGTCAAGGAAGTATCGGCGGGCGAAAAGGCCGGGGGTTAGACCCTACAGCGGTGCGGCCGCGTCGGTGAAATATTGCATCACGGTCGGGCCAATCGCCACCAGCGCTGCCACACCGGCAATGGCGACGAGGACGGCGATGACCGAGTATTCGATGCTGGTGCCGCCCCAGGTTTCAGTGGCAAAGCGGGACAGGAAACGACCTACAGCCGATCGCGTATCTCCGCCGCCAAAGGGCGGTCGGCCGGTGCCAGATTGAAATCCATGAGCTTCGCCGGCCGCGTCCAGGCAATCTCCTGCCCTTCCGTGGGATGGGGAAAGCCGTCCCACTGCCGGCACAGAAAGAGCGGCATGACGATGTGGAATGCCTCGTAGGGGTGAGACACGAAGGCGAAGGGATGCAGGCATCGCTCGCATGGTTCTACCCCCAATTCCTCACGCAGTTCGCGCGTGACGGCCTGTTCCGGCGTTTCCCCCGGCTCGATCTTGCCGCCGGGAAACTCCCAATACCCTGCCATCGGCTTGCCCTCGGGCCGGCGGGCGATCAGCACCCGACCATCGGCATCGAGAAGCGCGCAAGCCGCGACATAAAGCACTGGGCGCTTGTCAGTCATAATGACCGATCTCCCTTAATTCCGGGTTTGAAAGCGTGGTTAAGCGGGGGTTACTCGCCGTCCGAGGCTTCGTCCTCGTCGCCATCGGCGCGCAAGACGCCGGGTTCAACCGGTTCGCGGCGGCGGATCTCGGCCTCTTCTTCGAGGCGGGTGATCAGGTTCTCGATCTCCTGGAAGGTCAGGAAGCGGACGATGCCGGGACGCATCTCTTCCAGCGTCCGGCCGCTGGCCGTCCGAAGGTTCTCGACCTTCAGCAAATGCCAGCCGGATTCGGTCTGGAATGGGTCCGAAACGGTGCCGGCCTGCGTGCTGAAGGCAACATCGGCGAAGGCCGGGAGCACGCCGCGCCGGGTGAAATAGCCCAGATCGCCGCCTTCGAGCCGGGTGGCGGTATCGAGGCTGTAGCGCACGGCAAGCTCGGCAAAGTCCGCGCCTTCATCGACCAGCCGCTTCAACTCGTCGGCTTCCTCGCGCGATGCGACGAGGATATGGCGCGCGCGCACTTCGGTCGCGGGCTGGGCCAGTTCGCTCTGTTCTTCAAAGACGCGCTGAACCGTTTCGTCCGTGATCGAGTCGGAAATCACCGTTTCCAGCAGCACATTGCCCAGAATGCGCTCTTCAGCCATCGCGATGCGGCGGCGGGCTTGGGGCGTATCGCGCAGGCCCCGGCGGCGGGCTTCGAGCGCGAGAAGGCGCTGGTCAACCAGCTCGTCCAGCACCCGGCGATAGGAGGGGTCATTCGTGGCAAGGGTGGCGCCCTGGGCGATCACGCCCTGCGCAACCGCTTCGCGCAGCACGTCGGAATGGCGGATCAGCGTGCCATTGACCTCGGCCGCCACCGCGTCCTCGCCTTCGGCCAGCACGGTGTCGCCGGGAAGCGGTACATCTTCATCCTCAATGACCGGTTCGGAACCGCAGGCGGCCAGCGACAAAACTGCGAAAAGGCCAAGGAGACGCAAATGACTGATCATGAATAACTTCCCGGGGCCACAAGGCGACGATGCCGCAGTCCCCATTCATTGACACCTTATCCCGCCAATCCTAAGTCAGCCGGACATTTTTGTTGCGATGCGGCGTCTGCCGTATCCGGGCCGCCGCCCAGTGGCGCGGTTCTATCAGTTGGTTTCAGGGTCTTCCATGCTTTCTATCGCCCGCAGGCTGTTCGGCACGTCCAATGACCGCAAGGTCCGAAAGTACCAGCCCATCGTTGCGAAGATCAATGCAATGGAGCCGGACTTCGAAAAGCTGACCGACGCGGAGCTGACCGCAAAGACCGACGAATTCCGCAAGCGTTTTGCCGATGGTGAAAGCCTCGACTCGCTTCTGCCGGAAGCCTTCGCGACGGTCCGCGAAGGGTCGAAGCGTGCGCTCGGCATGCGGCATTTTGATGTCCAGCTCATCGGTGGGCTGGTGCTGCATCACGGCGGCATTTCGGAAATGAAGACCGGTGAAGGCAAGACGCTGGTCGCGACGCTGCCGGTTTACCTGAATGCCCTGACCCGGCGCGGCGTGCATGTCGTCACGGTCAATGACTATCTCGCCAAGCGTGACGCCGAGTGGATGAGCGCGGTCTACCGCCAGCTGGGCATGACAACGGGCGTGATCCTGCACGGCCTGTCGGACGAGGAACGCCGCCGAGCCTATGGCAGTGACATCACCTACGGCACGAACAACGAATACGGCTTCGACTATCTGCGCGACAACATGAAGTATTCGCTGGATGACATGGTCCAGCGCGGACACCATTTCGCGATCGTCGACGAGGTGGACTCGATCCTGATCGACGAGGCGCGCACGCCGCTGATCATTTCCGGCCGTACCGAAGACCGGACCGAATTCTACAAGATGATCGACACCATCATCCCGCTCCTGGACGAGGAAGATTACCAGATCGACGAGAAGGCCCGCTCTGTCGTCTTTACCGAGGACGGCAACGAGCACATCGAAAACCTGCTGAGGGAACACAACCTCATCGAGGAGGGCGACCTTTACGACGTCGAGAACGTCTCGGTGGTCCACCACATCAACCAGGCCCTCAAGGCCCACAAGATGTTCAAGCGGGACAAGGACTACATCGTCAAGGACGGCGACGTGGTGCTGATCGACGAGTTTACCGGCCGGATGATGCCGGGCCGCCGCCTGTCCGATGGCCTGCACCAGGCCATCGAGGCCAAGGAAGGCACCGACATCCAGCCCGAAAACCAGACGCTGGCGTCCATCACCTTCCAGAATTATTTCCGCCTCTACGACAAGCTGGCCGGCATGACCGGTACGGCGGCGACCGAGGCCGACGAATTCTTCTCGATCTACAAGCTCGACGTCGCGGAAATCCCGACCAACAAGCCGATCGCCCGGATCGATAATGAAGATCAGGTCTATCGCACGGCGAGCGAAAAATACGACGCCATCGTCGCCGAGATCGAGGACTGCCAGAAGCGCGGCCAGCCGATCCTGGTCGGCACCGTGTCGATCGAAAAGTCGGAAGTGCTCGCTGACGTCCTGAAGAAGAAGAAGATCAAGCACCAGGTGCTGAACGCCCGGTATCACGAGCAGGAAGCGCGCATCATCGCGCAGGCCGGCATCCCGGGCTCGGTGACCATCGCCACCAACATGGCGGGCCGCGGTACCGACATCCAGCTGGGCGGCAATGTCGATTTCCAGTTGGCCGACTGGGTTGATGGCGAACGCCAGAAGGGCTCCGAACCCACCGAAGACGAGATCAAGGCCCAGCGGTCGCAGATCGCCGCCGAAATAGCGACAAAGAAGAAGCAGGCGCTCGACGCGGGCGGCCTCTATGTCATGGGCTCGGAACGCCACGAAAGCCGCCGGATCGACAACCAGCTGCGCGGCCGGACGGGCCGTCAGGGCGATCCGGGCAAGTCGCGCTTCTTCATCTCGGTCGAAGACGACCTGCTGCGCATTTTCGCGCCGGAGCGCCTCGACACCATCATGCGCACGCTGGGCCTGAAGCCCGGTGAAGCCATCGAGCACCCGTGGATGTCGAAGGCGCTGGAGACCAGCCAGAAAAAGGTCGAGCAGCGCAATTTCGAGATCCGCAAGAACGTCCTCAAATACGACGACGTCATGAATGACCAGCGCAAGGCGATCTTCGAGCAGCGCATTGAATTCATGTCGGAAACCGATCTGTCGGAAGTCGTGCGCGACATGCGCCACCAGACGGCCGAAGACCTGGTCGAGGCACACATCCCGCCCAAGGCCTTTGCCGACCAGTGGGATGTCGAGGGCCTCAAGGAAAAGGTCGCCAACACGTTCGGCCTCGACCTGCCGATTGCCGAGTGGGCGGCCGAGGAAGGCATTGCCGACGAGGAAATCCGCGAACGGATTACCGACGCCGCCGACAAGGCCTATGCCGAGAAGGCGAGCGAAGTCGGCCCCGAGCTGATGCGCCGGGTCGAGAAATACGAACTCCTGCGCACGATCGATGACAATTGGCGCGAGCATTTGCAGCAGCTTGATGCGCTGCGCTCGGTGATCGGCCTGCGCGGCTATGCCCAGCGTGATCCGCTGAACGAGTACAAGACCGAGGCCTTCAACCTGTTCGGCCACCTGCTGGAGAGCCTGCGCGAGGAATTCACGCGCCGCATCATGGCGATCCAGATCCAGGCCCAGCAGCGCCCGCAGGCGCCGCAACCGCCGCGCCAGATGCAGGCCATCCACACCGATCCGAAGACCGGAAAGAACGAGATGGCAACGGCGAGCGATGCGCTCGGCGATGCCGGCGACATCGACCCGAAGAACCCGGAAACGTGGGGCAAGGTGCCGCGCAATTCTCCGTGCCCGTGCGGCTCGGGCAAGAAATACAAGCATTGCCACGGTGCGCTCGTCGCCTGACCTGACCCTGCGCAGCCCGCGGCCGGACGAGGCCGCGGCGCTGTCAGAGCTGTGCCTGCGATCAAAGGCCCATTGGGGCTATGACGCCGCCTTCGTGGCGGCGTGCGCGCCCTATCTCAAAGTCGACCCAGCCCTGATTGCAGGCGATTTTGTACGCGTGGCCGATGACGCCAGCGGACGGACGCTCGGCGTGGTGCAGGTCGACCCTGGCGGCAAGGCGGGCACACTCGACCTTCTCTTCATCGAACCTTTCGCCATCGGAACCGGCGCTGGCCGTATGCTCTACGATTGGGCAAAGGCACGCCTGCGCGCGGCGGGCGAGACGCAGATGACCATCCTGTCGGACCCCGATGCACGCGGATTCTACGAACGCATGGGCGCGGTATTCATCACCGACCGCCCGTCGGATGTGTTTGAAGGCCGGATGCTGCCCTGGCTTGAGGCGGAGATATAAGCGCCACGCTTTTGCACCCGTCATTTTCCCCGGCGATGGGCGCTGAGGAGCGACCGGCAGGTCGCGTCTCGAAGGACGGCAGTAGAAAAGCGGCCCTAGCCCTCGCCCGCCTGCATGCGGCCGATGGCGTAGAAGCGCTCGCGGCGCTTCTTCTTCAGCGTATCGGCGGGCAGGCCATCGAGCGCGCCAACAGCGGCTTCGAGCGCATCGCCGACGTGGCGGATGGTCGATTGCGCATCGCGGTGCGCGCCGCCGACCGGTTCGGTGACGATGCGGTCGATGATCTTCAGGCCGATCAGGTCCTGCGCGGTGATCTTCATCGCTGCGGCGGCATCCTTGGCCCGCGCGCTATCACGCCACAGGATCGAGGCGCAGCCCTCGGGCGAAATCACCGAATAGATCGAATGCTCCAGCATGATGACATTGTTGGCGCTGGCGAGTGCCACCGCGCCGCCTGAACCGCCCTCGCCGGTGATGACCGACACGAGCGGCATGCCCAGCGTCAGGCAACGCTCGGTGCAGCGGGCAATGGCTTCGGACTGTCCACGTTCTTCCGCACCGACGCCGGGATAGGCGCCTGCCGTGTCAACGAAGGTCAGAACGGGAAGCTTGAACTTCTCGGCGAGGTCCATCAGGCGGATCGCCTTGCGATAGCCTTCCGGGCGCGCCATGCCGAAATTGTGCTTCAGGCGGCTTTGCGTGTCGTGGCCCTTTTCGTGACCCAGGACCAGAACCGAGCGGCCCCGGAAGCGGCCAAGACCGCCGACGATGGCGTGATCCTCGCCGAAGCGGCGGTCGCCGCACAGCTCCTCGAAATCCTCGATCAGCGCCTTGCGGTAATCGCGGAAATGCGGCCGGTCCGGGTGGCGGGCGACCTGGGTCTTCCGCCACGGATCGAGCCTGGCGTAGAGCTGGACCAGCTGATCGGCAGACTTCTGACGCAGCTTGCCGATTTCCTCGGCCATGTCGGGGCCTTCGGCGGCATTCGAGCGGGCCAGATTTTCCAGCTCCTCGATCTTCGCATCCAGTTCAGCAATCGGACGTTCAAAATCGAGATAGGTGCGGGTCGGGTCGGACATGAATTCTCTTATGTAACGCCGTTCAGGGCCGCTAAAGCGCCGGGCAACCTACCACCCCTTACGCAAGGAACAAGCCGCGTCAAAGGCGAGTTTCAGCGCCGTGCCAGCGGGTGGGCGGTTTCCACAAGGCTGCGCAGGCGTTCCTCGAGGACATGGGTGTAGATCTGGGTGGTCGAGACATCGGCATGCCCCAGCAACAACTGGACAGCACGCAGATCCGCGCCATTCGCCAGGAGATGCGTCGCAAAGGCATGGCGCAGGACGTGGGGCGAAATCTTCGACGCATCGAGCCCCGCCGCGCCCGCAAGTGCCGACAGTATTCGGGCGAATTGCTCGCGGGTCAGATGCCCCGATGCGGCACTGGTCGACGGGAAGAGGAAACGCTCCGCGCGCGCGCGTTTGGGTCCGGCCTTGGGCAAGTGGGTCTCGCGTACGGCACGGTAGGCCGCGACCGCGTCGAGCGCCGCACCGGTCAACGGGACGAGCCTTTCGTGCCCGCCCTTGCCGGTGACGTGGATGCAGGCCTCGGCCCGCGAGAATGCGTTGAGCGGCAGGCCGACAAGCTCGGAGACCCGCAATCCGCCGGCATAGAGGATTTCCATCAGCGCGCGGGTGCGCACGCCCGCGGGTCCCTCCAGGGTGTCTGCCGCCCGGAAAAGAGCGTCGACATCGTCTTCCGACAGGATTTTCGGCAAGGGGCGTCCCCGCGCCGGACCTTTCAGCGGAGCCGCCGGGTCATCCCCGCGCAAGCCTTCTGACAACAGGAAACGGTAAAACCGCCGCGCCGCCGACAGTCGGCGGGCGGACGTGGCGGGTGACAACCCATCGCGGCGCATTCCCGCCAGAACGGCTTCGAGATCGCCGGTGTCGGCGGTCAGAAGGTCGGACCCGGCGGACGACAGGCGCGTGGCCACGTCATCAAGGTCACGGCGGTAGGCGTCGAGCGTGTTGGCGGCTGCGCCACGTTCCGCAGCCATCATGTCCAGAAAGAGCGCGGTGGCCCGGCCTGGTGTCACGCCGTCTCCTCGATGATGCGCGCCAGCAGAAGGTCGCGAGCCGCGTCGCTGAGACCGGCCCGGTCGAGCGCCGAGACAACCTGCATCAGCGTGCCGGGCGCGGCATTGGTCAATCCGTCCTGAAGGGCGGCTGCCGCGAACAGCGCGGTTTCCCCGTGGGCTCCCGATGCCGAAGCCGCCGCCATGCCCATCAGGGCCGGGGAGGCCTGAGCCTCGGTTTCCAGAAGCGCCACACGCCAGTCAGGCGAAACCGGGGCGCCCAGGAGCGCCAGCATCGCCACATCACCGACGCCCTGCGGCCCGGCTTCGAGACGCGCACCGGTGATCGCAATCATCGAATCGCGGCCAAGCTGGTTCTGCGCCACGGCCATCGCCAGATCGAGCGCGACCAGGAGGCGCGGCGCGGGCGGCGACCAGACGGGTTCATCCTCGAATGCGGGTTGCGGCTGCATCGCCGGACCCTCGTCGGGTCCCTTGCCGATCAGATCGTCGATGGTCGCCGGGGTCTGCATCCGGCGGCGCGGCGGACCATCGTCGAGCGCCCGGCGCCAGCGGCGCGCGGACTCAAGGTCGTTGACGACCAGAGCCGCCAAAACGAAGCGATGGCCGTGCGCCAGGGTCGCGTGGGTGACCGGTACGGAACTGACCTGACTGCCATAGCGCCGCGCCACGGTCAGGAAGCGGTCTTCCTCCGCGGCATCCGCCAGCGCATGGCCGAGCGCCAAGCCTGCGGTCATCCGGTCGTATTCCTGGCGGATGAGCTGGTCCCAAGCCGAGCGGCGTTCCGCCCCTTGCAAGGTTTCTGCGAAAGTCAGGGCTGCGCCGAACTCGTCGGGCATTTCCACCGGTTCGGAGGTGACTTCCGCGACTTCGACAAGCCAGGACGGCGCATCCGAAAGATCCAGCTGGGGCTGCGCCTCGCCCGAAGCCACACGCGCCAGGGCGAGTTCCAGTCCTGTGTCGATCGATACGTCTGGATCATTCCACTGGCCGATGGTCACGGCATAGAGCAGCGTGTCGAAATCGCTGTCGCGTTCCGCAGCGCTCGCCAGATCGGCAGACAGCTCAGCGGCGGCATCTTCACCTGCGATGGCATGGCAGAAGGCGCGCGCGCGCAGCCAGTAGGCCTGGTTGCGGCCCGAGACGAGACCGTTCGTGGTGCGACAGGCCGAAGCCGTCTCGCCCAGGGCGAAGCCCAGTTCGGCATGCCAGCGGGCGAGATTCGGCAAGCGCTCCAGCCCGGGTGTCCGCTCCAGCAGCGCATAGCCTGCAATCGGTCCCGTAGACGCCAGGACGCGTTCGGCCCGCAAGACCGCCAGCGCCTCATTGCCCCGGCCGCCCTCGGGAGGATTGCCCCCGGACAACAGGACACGGCCCGCGAAATCGGCGACCGCGGCGGAGCCGTAGCCTTCATCATCCGGCCCCGGCAGGGCGCGCAGCGCTGCCGCAGCCGTCGCGGCATTGGAATTGCGCCACATGTCGTTCGACAGCGGCCGCTCTGCGACATTGACCTCGAGCGGATCCAGGGCGCCCAGTTCACGCACCTGAATGTCCTGCGCTGCCGCCGGGGCTGCGAGGATCAGGGCCAGGGCGCCGGCACGGGCGAGCATGTTAGCGCGGGAAGTTGTCTTCGAGTTCAACACGAACCTCCTCGGTGCCGGGGTCCATGCCCTCGGCCATGAAAACCAGCGTTCCAAACCCCGCGAGGAGCAGAACCAGAAGGACCAGAAATCCGATCAGCATTCCGCGCATTCAAGCTATCCCATTCTTCCGCAAGCTGCGTTTGGTCACAGGGTAGTGGGGATTGCGGCAAATTCCAGACGTGTTCACCGCCTTCGCGGTCTTCCGGCGTGCTGCGGCGCACACTACACTGCGCGCCATGTCTGATTTCGGTGCCCCCCTTCCGGCGCGTATTGACCGCCCCATCGCGCTTGTCGGCCTGATGGGGGCGGGCAAAACCACGGTCGGCCGGCGGCTGGCGAAGGCGCTCGGCGTCAAATTCTTCGATGCAGACCGTGAGATCGAGGCTGCGGCCGATCGCAGCGTGGTCGAGATTTTCTCCGATTTCGGCGAGGAAGCCTTCCGGGACGGGGAACGCAAGGTCATCGCGCGCCTGCTGGAGAACGGTCCCTGCGTGATCGCGCTGGGCGGCGGAGCCTTCGCCAATGACAACACCCGGGCCATCGTGAAGGACAAGGCAATTTCGGTCTGGATGAAGGCCGACCTCGACACGCTGATGAGCCGGGTGTCGCGGCGCGACACGCGCCCGCTTCTGTTGACCGATGATCCGCGCAAGGTCATGGCCGACCTGATGGCGCGTCGCGAAAGCGCCTATGCGCAGGCCGATGTTGCGGTTGATGCCTCGAGCGGCAGCCACGCGATCACGGTCGACGCCATCCTCGAGGCCCTCGGAAATGCGGGACTGGCATGACGGACCAACCTGACATCGTTCCGGTCACGCTCGGAGCGCGAAGCTATGATGTGGTCATCGGTGAAGGAGCGCTCGATTCCGCCCTGCCCGCCATCCGGGAGCTGTGCGGCGCACGCGCGGTTGTCATCACCGATTCGACGATTGCCGGACTGCATCTCGACACGCTCACGCTGGCCCTCGACAGCGCGGGAATTGCGATTGACCCGGTCATCGCGCCTCCCGGCGAGGATCAGAAAAGCTTTTCGGGACTGGAAGCGCTGGTCGACGCACTGACCCATGCGGGGGTGGAGCGGGGCGACACGATCATCGCCTTCGGCGGCGGGGTCATCGGGGACCTCACCGGCTTTGCAGCGTCGGTCTATATGCGCGGCATCCGGTTCATCCAGATCCCCACGACCCTGCTGTCGCAGGTCGATTCCTCCGTGGGCGGCAAGACTGCGATCAATACGAAGGCCGGCAAGAATCTCGCCGGCAGCTTTCATCAGCCCAGCCTGGTCGTTGCCGACACGCGATTCCTCGCCACCCTGGCGGTGGGCGAGCTTCGGGCGGGCTATGCCGAGATCGTCAAGGCGGCGCTGATCGGCGATGCAGTGATGTTTGGACGGCTGGAGGCCCTCGGGGCCCGTGTTCTGGATCCTGACCATATCGCATCAGCCATAGCGGATGCCGTTCGCTTCAAGGCGGCGGTTGTCGCAGAAGACGAGCGTGAGGCAGGCCGGCGCGCCCTGTTGAACCTGGGGCATACCTTCGCACATGCGTTCGAGGCGGAAGCCTGCGGCGGCGTGCGGCATGGCGAGGCGGTCGCGCTCGGACTGGCGCTGGCCTTCGACTGGTCGGCGCAGGAGGGACGCTGTCCCGGCCCGGACGCGGACCGTGTCCGTGCGCACCTGGCCGCTGTGGGCCTGCCGACGCGGGTCAGGGATTTGGCCGGCGGTCCATACGACGCGGCGCTGTTGGCAGAGCGCATGCGCCACGACAAGAAGAATGCGGGCGGCAGCATCACGCTGATCCTCGCGAAAGGCATCGGAAACGCGTATATCGAGCCCAGCATAGAGGCGTCCCGCCTCGCAGACTTTCTGGAAGACCAAATCGCATGATCGAATCCTGGGGTCTGGTGACCCCCATCATCATCATCATCGTCCTGTTGTTCCTGTCGGGCTTTTTCTCGGGCTCGGAAACCGCACTGACCGCCGTATCGCGGGCGCGGATGCTGGCGCTCGAGAAGGACGACAATCACGCCGCGCGCCGGGTCAACGGGCTGACCGCCAACCGGGAGAGCCTGATTGGTGCGATCCTGCTCGGGAACAACCTCGTCAACATTCTCGCCTCGACGCTGGCGGCGACCGTCTTCCTGCACCTGTTCGGCGAAATCGGCGTCGCCTATGCGACCGGCCTGATGACCCTGCTGGTGGTGATTTTCGCCGAAGTGCTGCCCAAGACCTATGCCCTGTCCAATCCGGACCGCATGGCGCTGGCCGTGTCATTGCCGATCCGGATCATCGTCACGATCTTCTGGCCGCTGGTGGCGGGCCTGCAGGCGATTGTCCGACTGGCCCTGCAACTGATGGGCGCGCGGGTCAGCGGCCCGCTGTTTTCACCGCACGAGGAGATCCGCGGCCATATCGACCTGCACCATCACGAGGGCGGGGTGGTCAAGGACGACCGCGACATGCTGGGCGGCGTCCTCGACCTGCGCGAGCTGACCGTCGATGACGTGATGGTACACCGCAAGAACATCACGATGATGGATGTCGCCACACCCGCCGGCGAACTGGTCACGCAGGCGCTGGCCAGCCCGCACACCCGGCTGCCGCTCTACGAGGGCGATTCGGAAAACATTGTCGGCATCCTGCACGCCCGTGACCTGGCGCGCGCGCTGCTCGAGTGCGGCGGCGACGCGTCAAAGATCGACGTGAAAGCGGTTGCGCGTGACCCGTGGTTCGTACCCGAGACCACCGAATTGCTCGAACAGCTGAACGTGTTCAAGGAAAAGCGCGAGCATTTCGCCCTGGTCGTCGACGAATATGGCGCGCTGATGGGCCTGATCACGCTGGAAGATATCCTCGAAGAGATTGTCGGCGAGATCGAGGACGAGCACGACATCACGGTCGAAGGCCTCAAACCCGAGTCCGAAGGCGTGTGGGTGGTCGATGCCTCGCTGCCGATCCGCGACCTCAACCGGGCACTCGACTGGAGCCTGCCCGACGAGGAGGCGGTGACGGTGGCGGGTCTGGTGATCCACGAGGCACAGACCATTCCCGATACCGGTCAGGTCTTCAGCTTCCACGGGGTGCGGTTCGAGATCCTCGAACGCCGCCGCAACCAGATCACCCGCATGCGGATCGCCAGAAGTCCGGATTAGATTTTCCTCGTCCTTCGAGGCCGCCTGTCGGCGGCACCTCAGGATGAGGAAAACAAGTGTCCCTCATGCTGAGGTGCGAGGCCGGACAAGGTCCGGGCGAGCCTCGAAGCACGAGGGACCTATCCCCGCTTCAACTTCTGGAACATCCGTTCAAGCCCGTCGAGAAAGGCCGAGCGGTCCTTGGGGCCGAAGGGCTTGCCGCCGCCGCCTTCCATCATTCCGGAGGATCGCAGGTCGGTCATCAGGTTACGCGACGCCAGCAGCGCGCCGATATTGTCGGCGTCGAAGGCGCGGCCCTTGTGATCAATGGCGGAACCGCTCGCTTTCAGGCAGCGATCGGCCAGCGGAATGTCGGACGTGACGCAGATGTCGCCCGCGCCGATCCGCTCGGCGATCCAGTCATCCGCAGCGTCGGGGCCGCCCGGCACGATGACCAGCTGCGCCCAGGCGCTGTTCGGACGGCGAAGCCCGCCGTCGCACACCAGCTTGATCTCGGTCTGGTGACGTTCGGCCACCCGGATCGCCTCGTCCTTCACCGGACAGGCATCGGCATCGATATAAAGGGTCATGGGAGGGGCTTTAGAGCGCTCTCTGCGCCGAATAAAGACCCCTCACCCCAACCCTCTCCCTGCAGGGAGAGGGAATCTCGTTCGGCGTTTCTTCCCCTCTCCCTCAAGGGGGAGGGCGAAACGCAGTCTTCCCCGACGAACAGGAACCAACACCCTTTAACCGCCCTCCACCCCCATGCTATGCCGCAGATGCGAAGGCGCTTGCCTTTCCCTGCCCGAGGCCGACATTGACGGCCAGACCCTGACCGCCCCCGATGCGAGTGATTTGATGGCCGAGTCCTTCCCGCTAGACGCCCCCGATACCGTTGCCGATTGCGAAAAGCTGTTTGGTTTTGACCCCGGTTTCGAGGTGCCCGCCTTTTCGATGCGCGACCAGCACTGCCCGGTGGTGGATGACGCCTATGTGTTCGACCCGGCGACGACGCGGGCCATCCTGGCGGGCTTTGCCTTCAACCGCCGCGTGATGATCCAGGGCTATCACGGGACCGGCAAATCGACCCATGTCGAGCAGGTTGCCGCGCGCCTCAACTGGCCGATGATCCGGGTCAATCTCGACAGCCATGTCAGCCGCATCGACATGGTCGGCAAGGACGCGATCACGCTGAAGGACGGCAAGCAGGTCACCGAATTCCAGGAAGGCATTCTGCCGTGGTCGCTTCAGCGCCCGGTCGCCCTTCTTTTCGACGAATATGATGCCGGCCGCCCGGACGTGATGTTCGTGATCCAGCGGGTGCTGGAGGCGTCGGGCTCGCTGACCCTGCTCGACCAGACCAAGGTCATCCGCCCGAACCCGTATTTCCGCCTGTTCTCGACCACGAACACGATCGGTCTCGGCGACACGACCGGCCTTTATCACGGCACGCAGCAGATCAATCAGGGCCAGATGGACCGCTGGTCGATGGTCGTGACGCTGAACTATCTGCCGGCCGCGACCGAGGAAGCCATCGTGCAGTCGCGCCTCAAGTCCTTTGCCTCCACCGAAGACGGCAAGAAGACTATCGCCGACATGGTGAAGGTGGCGGACCTCAGCCGCGACGCCTTCATGAATGGCGACCTGTCGACCGTGATGAGCCCGCGCACCGTGCTGACCTGGGCGGAAAATACCGAGATTTTCGGCGAGGTCGGTCTCGCCTTCCGCCTCACCTTCCTCAACAAGTGCGACGAGCTGGAGCGCCCGACCGTGGCGGAATTCTATCAGCGCGTCTTTGGCGAGGAGCTTCCCGAAGCGCCGATCAAGGCCGCCAATCCGAAACCCGCCAGCGCGGCGTAAAGTGAAGAAGGGCGGCGCCCATGACTGACACGCCGCAGCAGGAAGCCTTCAAGCGCGCGACCGCGATCGCCACGCGGGCGATTGCGCGCAACCGCGAGCTGGAAGTGAAGTTCGGCGGCGAGATGGCGTCGATCACCAAGGGCAAGCTGATCCTGCCCCAGCCGCCCGCCGGGATGACTTCAAAGGAGCTGCAGGCCGCACGCGGCCGCGCCGACGCGCTGGCGCTTCGGATGCTGCACCATTCCGACGAAAGCCATGCCAGCGCCCTGCCGCCCGGCGCGCAGGCGCGCGCTATCCATGACGCCGCCGAGCAGGCGCGTGTCGAGGGGCTGGGCGCGCGCGAAATGCGCGGCGTTGCCGCCAATCTCGATGCCGCGCTGACGGTGCGCGCCGAGCAGAAGGGCTGGAATCGCGCTGAAAACAAGGAGCAGGCCCCGCTGGCCGAAGCGCTGGGCATGCTGATCCGTGAACGGATTTCGGGCCGTCCGGCGCCTGAATCCGTCAAGGGCCTGATGGAGGTCTGGCGCGAGAATATCGAGGACCGGGCCGGCGAGGCGCTGGACAAGCTGGCCAGGAGCGCCGACGACCAGCCCGCCTTTGCCAAGAGCCTGCGTCAGGTCATCCGCGATCTCGACCTGGCCGACGAGTTGGGCGGTGACCCCGAAGAAAGCGAAGACGAGACGGAAGACGATTCCGGCGTTGATCGCGAGGAACGCACCGGCGAGGACGATGGCTCGGAGCCCGATGGCGGCGACGACACCGACCCGTCCGACGCCAAGGGATCCAGCGCCGACGAGGACGAGCTCGATTTTCAGTCCGACGAGAAGCAGGGCGAGGTCGAAGCCACCGACGAAAGCGGCGACACCCAGCGCGCCATGCGCCCGCACTTCGTCAATCCGGACGATATGCCGGCATCGACCTACCGGGTCTACACCACCGAATTCGACGAGATCATCGAGGCCGGCGAGCTGTGCGAGGAAGAAGAACTCGTGCGTCTGCGCCGCTATCTCGACCAGGCGCTGAAAGGCATGGAAGGCGTGGTCGGCCGCCTCGCCAACCGGCTGCAGCGCCGCCTGATGGCACAGCAGACGCGCAGCTGGAGCTTTGACCTTGAAGAGGGCGTGCTCGACACCGCGCGCCTGACCCGCGTCGTGACCGATCCCGGCGTACCGCTGTCCTTCAAGCAGGAGCAGGAGACCGAGTTCCGCGACACGGTTGTCACGCTGCTGATCGACAATTCCGGCTCGATGCGCGGACGGCCGATCCTGGTCGCGGCGGCCTGCGCCGACATTCTGGCGCGGACGCTGGAACGCTGCGGCGTGAAGACCGAGATTCTCGGTTTCACAACTCGCGCCTGGAAGGGCGGACGTGCGAAGGAGAAGTGGCTCGCTGAGGGCAAGCCGCCCCATCCGGGCCGCCTGAACGATCTCCGGCACATCATCTACAAGGCGGCGGACACGCCGTGGCGGCGGGCGCATGACAAGCTCGGGCTGATGATGCGCGAGGGCCTGCTGAAAGAGAATATCGACGGCGAGGCGCTGCAATGGGCGTGGCGGCGCATGGTCTCGCGGCCCGAACAGCGGCGCATCATGATGGTGATTTCCGACGGTGCGCCGGTCGATGACGGCACCCAGTCGGCCAATGCCGGCAGCTATCTGGAACGCCATTTGCGCGAAGTCATCGGGATGATCGAGAAACGCAGCGAGGTGGAGCTTCTCGCCATCGGCATCGGCCACGACGTGACGCGCTATTACCGCCGGGCAGTGACCATCACCGATGTGGAACAACTGGGCGGGGCGATCACAGAACAACTTGCTGCCCTGTTTGACCCGGAAAGTCATGACCGCCGCCGACCGTGGCAGCATGACAAGCCCGAGCCGATGTCTGCCCTGAGACGGCTCGATCTCGCAGGAGTGGGAACCCGCCGATGAAACGCCTGATCCTCGCCTCCCTCCTCGTCCTGGCCGCCTGCGGCGATGGCCGCGATGCTGGCGAGGTCGAGATCCGGGCCGAAGCGGTCGCACTCTATCCCGACGCCGCCGAGCGGCAGGAGCTGGGGTCGCTGGTCTATCGCGGCGGGCTGGTATTGCGGTCGGACGATTCGCGTTTCGGCGGATTGTCGGCACTGGAAGTCAGCGAGGACGGGTCGCGCCTGCTGGCCGTTTCCGACAGCGGCTACTGGCTGACCGCTTCGCTCGATTTTGATGACGGGTGGCTGACCGGTGTCAGCGCCGCGCGAATGGCCGACATGCTCGACACCGATGGCCGCAAATGGCGGGGCGATCACGAGGACGCAGAAGGACTCGCCCCGCTTGGCGAGGGCCGGTACGCGGTCAGCTTTGAACGTGACCATCGGGTGCTGGCCTACGATATCGGCATCGACTGGTCGGGTATCGAGACAGCCTTGCCCACCCCCCTGCCCGCGCCGCCGGGCATTGAGCGCCTGCGCGGCAATGGCGGGATCGAGGGCATGGGTCCGGGTGTGAACGGTGTCATCTGGATGGCCGTCGAGGACCCGATCATCGACGGGCGGCCCCACACGATCTGGCAGATCCACACCGGCGGCGGGATTGACCAGTCCTACAATGTCGCGGTTCCGCGCGGCTTTGGGCTGACCAGCATCGCGACCGAGGCCAGCGGCTCTCTGATCGTGATCGAGCGGTATTACTCACCCGATGTGGGCAACCGCGTGCGCGTGGTGCGCATTTCGCCCGAGGCGCTCGACGCAGGACGCATGGCAGGCTCGGTGATCGAACCCGACGTCCTGGGTGAATTCACGCCGGACATGACGGTCGACAATCTCGAGGGCGCCGCGCTGGCGACGGTCAATGGCGAGACCCGGCTCTTTTTGTTGTCCGACGACAATTACAATCCCGCCCAGCAGACGCTGCTGCTGAGCTTCGCGATCGTCGAGTGAGGGCAAACCGGAACGGTTTGAACATAGCGATTTTCCTCCCCCGTTTACGGGGAAGGTGGCAGCGAAGCTGACGGAGGGGGGAATAGCCCCCCTCGCCCCTTCGGGGCACTCCCCCCCCGCAGGCGGGGGGAGAAACAAGCCCGGGGAAGTTCGGCGTTTGTGGGATTTGCTGGCTTGCGCTACCTCTCGATCAAGCTGATCCGGAGTCCCGACATGTCCCTGTCCATCACCGCTGCCTTCGATGGCGGCAATATCGAAATCGTCGACGCCTCCGATCCATCCGATGTCCAGTTGAATATCCGCAAGGATGCCGGGTCCGAGCATTACCAGTGGTTCTTCTTCCGGGTTTCCGGGGCGAAGGGCACAGCCTTGACGCTGCGGCTGATGAATGCCGGCGGCGCCAGCTATCCCGATGGCTGGACCGACTATCACGCCGTGTCGTCGAGCGACCGCGAATTCTGGTTCCGCGTGCCGACCACCTATGACGATGGCGAACTGGTGATCCGTGACACGCCGGACGCAGATGCGGTCTGGTATGCCTATTTCGCGCCCTACCCGGTCGAACGTCACAACATCCTGATCGCCGATGTCCAGAATGCGCCGGGTGTCACGCTGCGCGTGCTGGGCCAGACGCTTGAAGGCCAGACGATGGACTGCCTGACGGTGGGGGATGGTCCGAAGACGATCTGGGTCACCGCGCGCCAGCACCCCGGCGAGACGATGGCCGAATGGTGGATGGAAGGCTTCCTGGAACGCCTTACCGATACGACCGATCCAGTGGCGCGCATGCTGCGACGCGACGCGACCTTCCACATCGTGCCGAACATGAACCCGGACGGATCCTGCCGCGGGCACCTTCGCACCAATGCAAAGGGCATAAATTTGAACCGGGAATGGGGCCGCTCCTCCGACGAAAAGTCACCGGAAGTGCACTGTGTCAGCGCCGAGATGGAACGCACGGGCTGCGACCTGTTCCTCGATGTGCATGGCGATGAAGGCCTGCCCTACAACTTCATCGCCGGGGCAGAAGGCGTGCCGGGCTTCGACGCCAAGGCACAAGAGACGCTCGATGCCTATCGCGGCATTCTCGCGCGGCTGACACCAGACTTTCAGACCGAGTTCGGCTATGCGCCCGACCGGCCCGGCGGTGCGGAAATGAGCATTGCGACACACCACGTCTATGACCGGTTCAAATGCCTCTCCATGACGCTGGAAATGCCGTTCAAGGACGCCGCCAACCATCCCGAGCCCGACCAGGGATGGTCACCGGAGCGCAGCCGAAAGCTGGGGGCAGTCAATCTCGATGCGATGCTGGAGATATTGGGACGGCTCTGATCACTCGCGAACGCCCGGCCGCGTCTAGCCCATGCCGGCGGATTTGAGGATCTGGTAGGCGTGAATGACGCGTCCAAGCTGCTCCTCGCTTGACCGGTCGCCTCCATTGGCATCCGGGTGATAGCGTTTCACCAGTTCGGCATAGCGCTTCTTGACCTCGCCCTTGGTCTCGTCGCCGGTCAGATGCATGGTTTCCAGCGCCATTTCCTGCAACCGTCCGAAACGGCGCGGAGCCCGCTCTTCGGCGGGGCGGCGGTCATTGGCCGGCTTGTGACCGAACAGGCCGAACGTGTCGTCAAAGCCTTTCGAAAAATCCTTTGAGGCGCGCGCCGAGCGGGCATTCATCCCGGTATTGCCGCGGAAATTCCAGGTCGGGCGGTGTCCGTAATGCGCCGATTTGTTGAACGCATGGACTTCGCCATCGCTCATGCCGGAGAAGAAATTCCAGCTCTTGTTGTACTGTCCGGCGTGGTGCTGGCAGAACCAGTGATAGTCGTCGAGACGGTCCGGCCCCTTGGGCGCACGCGAGTCGCCCTTTGAACAGCAACCCGGCCATTCGCACACGCGGTCCTCGGGTTCCGGCTCATCCTTCGGCGGCTTGATGCGGATGTCCCGGAAGCGGGGCTGGTATTTGTAGGCTCCGTCCATGATGTTGAATATGGGGCAGCACCGGTAAAGCGGCAATAAACAGGGGTGTGATGATGGGTGAAGTGCGTGACCGCATCATGGCGAAGCTGACATCGGCTTTCGCCCCGTCGCAGCTGAAAGTGACCGACGAGTCGGCGATGCATGCCGGTCACGCAGGCGCGCCCGAGGGCGGGGAAAGCCACTTTCACGTCCAGATCGTGTCAGAAGCCTTCGCCGGGAAATCCCGGCTCGACCGCCAGCGTGCGGTCAATGCCGTGCTCGCCGACGAGCTGGCCGGTCCGGTTCACGCCCTCACCATGACAGTGGAAGCGCCCTGACCCGCCGGGCTAGCGGGACGAATAGACCACTTCACCGTCAACAATGGTCATCACCGGTTCGACCGTCAGGATGTCGGCCTCGGGAATGGTCATGATGTCTTCGGAAAAGACCGTGAAGTCTGCGCGCAGACCGACGGCGATACGGCCCAGTTCGTCCTCGCGGAAGCTGGCATAGGCCGGCCAGGCGGTGAACATGCGCAGGGCTTCCTGGCGCGTCACGGCCTGGTCGGGATGCCATTGTTCGGTCTGGGTGCCGTCCATGCCCCGGCGAGCCACGGCCGCGTAGAATTCGATGCGCGGATCACCGCGTTCGACCGGCGCATCCGAACCGCCAGCAATCACGACCCCGCTGTCGATCAGGGCGCGCCACGCATACGCACCTTCCAGACGGTCGTCGCCCAACCGGTCGGGGGCAAAGAACAGGTCGCCGATGGCATGGCTCGGCTGCATGGACGGGATCACACCCAGCTCGGCAAAGCGGGGAATGTCGGATGGTTCGACGATCTGGGTGTGTTCGTCGCGCCAGCGCGGATCGGCGATCGCCCTTTCCTCGACGGGAACGACCGCATAGGCCTCTTCGACCCAGTCCAGCAGCAGGCGATTGCCCCGGTCGCCGATGGCGTGAACATTCATCTGGATGCCGGCACGCAAGGCTTCGGTGAAGGCCGACAGGGTTTCGTCTTCCTGCGACAGCATCAGGCCCTGATTGCCCGGCGCATCGGAATAGGGTTCGAGCAGAGCTGCACCCCGGCTGCCGAGTGCGCCGTCCATGTACATCTTCACCGCGCGGGTGATGACGCGGCCATCATCGGCCACGCGCGGGGTGACGCGCGCCAGAGCCGCAAGCCCGTCGGGGTCGACCGATACGTAGACCCTGATCGGCAACCGGCCCGACGCCGCGAGACCTTCGATCATGTCCACGTCCGAATAGGGCACGCTCATGTCGTGCGCGCCGGTCCATCCCAGGCTCGCCATGACGTTTGCGCCTTCGGCATAGGTGTCGGCGCGTTCGTCCCCCTCCTGGCGTCCTGCCAGAGCCCGAACCGGGCCCATCGCAGTATCAATCAGCATGCCTGTCGGTTCGCCGTCCTCGCCGTGCAGAATTTCGCCGCCATCGGGCGCAACGCTGTCGGCAGTGATCCCGGCGCGTTCCAATGCCAGGGAGTTGGCGACCAGTGCATGGCCGTCGGCACGGACGAGAATGACGGCGTGACCGGGGGCTGCCTCGTCGAGATCCTCCCGGTTCGGGAAACGCCCCTCAGGCCAATGGGTCTCGATCCAGCCGCGCCCGAACAGCACAGCCCCTTCGGGCAATTCTTCGGCCGCGGTGCGGACACGGTCCTGCAATTCCGTCACCGACAGCGTGCCTTCAAGATTCAGGGTGCGCTCGCGCGACCCGACGCCGAGAACATGCACATGGGAATCGGTGAATCCGGGGTAGAGCGCCGCGCCCTGGAGGTCGATGACCTGCGTTTCGTCGCCCCGGAAGGCGTCAACGCCTGCCTCGTCGCCCGCGTAGACGATGCGGCCATCGCGCACCGCGACGGCTTCGACCATCGCGGCAGCATCGTCGGCGGTGTGGATGGGTCCGCCATGCAGGATCATGGATGCGGGCGCTTCAGCGCGATCCGCCTCTTGCGGCAATGCATCCGGTTCGGGCTGGGAGGGCGAGCAGGCCGCGATCAGGGCAGCAGCGAAAATGGACAGCAGGCGCATGGTCAGTCCCCCAAGAACGAAATCGCGCGGACCCTATCGGGCCGCGCGGCAAAAGAAAACGCCCGCCGGAGACCGGCGGGCGTTCGATTCACTCGAAACGGGCGCGCGATCAGGCCGCAGCGGTCGCCGTCATCTTTTTCTTCAGGCTGCGCTTCACCTTCAGGGCGCGGGTCGACAGCTTCAGGTCGCGCGCCTTGAGAAGGAAGGCATCCAGGCCGCCGACATGGTCGACCGAGCGCAGTGCGCCCGCCGTGATGCGGAAGCGGTAGGACTGGCCCAGAACTTCGGACGCGAGTGTCACGTCGCAGAGATTCGGCAGGAACCGACGCTTCGACTTGTTGTTCGCGTGAGAGACGTTGTTACCGACCATCGGGCCGACACCGGTGAGTTCGCAGCGCCGCGACATGACCACATTCCCTGTTTGGCAGTTCTGCCTGTTTGGCAATCTTGTTCGCAGGACCACAACAGGCGGACCATGCGGGAGCGGGCGAGATAGCCAAAGGGGCCGCGCCCGTCAAGCATTGTCGCAGCGAACATCTGTTCATCTTGCAGACGGGTAGAGTGGTATATTACCTGCGTAGCGCCGGGGGCGGTAGAGTTTGAACCAGGCAGGAGACCTGACCACCATGCGTAGACTGACGCTCGCCCTCGCGGCCCTTTCCCTCACTCTCGGTGCGGCCGGCGCATCGGCAGACGACGCAGCCACGGCGCCCGCGCGGGCCGAACCCATCCGTATCAGTGCCGAATACACCGGCTCGGTGCTGATCTTCCAGGTCGCCAGCATCCAGGTGTCGAGCGAGATTGGCGATGAGAATTATTCAGCCAATGCGCGGTTTCGTGCCGCCGGACTGGCTGCCCTGTTCTCCGATGCCGACATCGAGGCCGGCGTGAGCGGCTATAACGAGGGGGCGCACCTGCAGCCCTGGCAGTACCGGCACCGCAACCATGCCAGTTCAAAGAACCGCGTGATCGAGATCAATTTTCCCGACCGCGTGGCCGAACCGAATATCACACCGCCCTTCGGATCGATGGGCGAACCGCCGGCCAGCGCGGCGCAACGGGCCGGCGCCATCGACCCCCTGACGGGCATGATGTCGCTGGCTCTCAACTTCCGATCCAATGGCGGCGAGCCCTGCACGGGCCGCATCCCGGTATTCGACGGCAAGGCGCGATACAATCTTCGACTTGAGCGCGGCGGATTGGATACGGTGCGCAATCGCGGCTATCGCGGCGAAGCCATCGTGTGCAACGGCTATTACGAACCGATTGCCGGGTATGACCCGGAAGACCAGCCGTCCGCCGAGGACATCGCCGAGCCGGTCACGCTGTGGCTGGCCCCGTTCGCCGATGGCGCGGTCTATTTCCCGGTGCGCATCCGGGCCAATGCCGGTTTTGGCGGGATCACGGTCGAAGCCCGCTCGATCTCCGTCGAATAGCGCATCGCCGCCTCGCACTCCGCGCCTGACCGGCCTATGTACGGGGCGACATGTCCGCCTATTCCGAACTGACCGCGGTCCTGGGGCCGACCAATACCGGCAAGACCCACCTTGCGGTCGAGCGGATGCTTGCGCGGTCATCGGGAATGATCGGCCTGCCGCTGCGGCTGCTGGCGCGGGAAATCTACGACCGGGTGGTGAAGGTGAAGGGCCGCAATGCGGCCGCCCTCATCACCGGCGAGGAGAAGATCGCTCCGCCTTCGGCGCGCTACTTCATCTGCACGGTCGAATCGATGCCGCTGGACATGCGGGTGGCGTTCGTAGCGGTCGACGAGGTCCAGCTCGCGGCGGATCCCGACCGGGGCCATGTCTTCACCGACCGGATGCTCAACCTGCGCGGCACGGAAGAAACCATGCTGCTGGGCGCCTCGACCGTTGAAGGCCTGATCCGGCGGCTGGTTCCCGACGCCGACATTCTGCAACGCGAGCGATTTTCGACCCTGCGATATGCCGGACCGACGAAGATCACCAAGCTGCCCCGCCGTTCGGCCATCGTCGCCTTCTCGGCAGAGTCCGTCTACGCAATCGCCGAGTTGCTGCGGCGCCAGCGCGGTGGAGCTGCCGTGGTGCTAGGGGCGCTGAGCCCGCGCACCCGGAATGCGCAGGTCGCCCTCTACCAGTCCGGCGAAGTCGATTACCTGGTCGCAACCGATGCCATCGGCATGGGGCTGAACATGGATGTCGACCATGTCGCCTTCGCCGAGATCAACAAGTTCGACGGCCATCGCCGCCGCGCCCTGACCCCGGCCGAGCTGGGGCAGATTGCCGGGCGGGCCGGACGCTTTCGCGATGACGGCACGTTTGGCGAGACCGCCGATGTCAGGCCGCTCGAGGGCGAAGTGGTCGAAGCGCTGGAAAACCACGAGTTTGCCCGGCTCGACAAGCTGCAATGGCGCAACAACGATCTCGACCTGCGCTCGCTCGACACGCTCTACAAGTCGCTGCGCCGCCGGTCACCCGACCCGGCACTGGAGCGGGTTCGCGGCGCGGAGGACGAGCGTGTCCTTGAGGTGCTGGCCTCCGACGAGGCGGTCCGGCGGTATGCCGCCACGCCGCACGGCGTGTCGATGGTCTGGGATGCCTGCCGCATTCCCGACTTTCGCAAGATCACGATCGATGCCCACGCACGGCTGGTGCGGCAGATCCTCGATCACCTGATGAGCCCGAACGGACGCATCCCGTCGGACTACATGGCGGGTCATCTCGACCGGCTCGACCGGATCGACGGAGACGTCGCGCTCCTGTCCCAGCGGCTCGCCCATGTGCGCACCTGGGCCTATGTCAGCCATCGCGGCGACTGGACCGAGGATGCCCATCTGTGGCGCGACCGGGCACGCGAGGTCGAAGACCGGCTGTCGGATGCCCTGCATGAATGCCTGACCCAGCGCTTTGTCGACCGGCGCACCAGCGCGCTGATCCGGGGATTGCGCGAAGACCGTGAATTGCTGGCTGGCGTCACGAGCGACGGACGGGTCAGTGTTGAAGGCCATGATGTCGGGCATCTTGAAGGATTGCGCTTTGTGCCGGACATTTCCGGCGCGGCGCTGGAAGCGCGCGCATTGAGACAGGCTGCTGAACGGGCGCTGCGCCCGGAAGTAAACCGGAGACTTGGACGATTGACCAAAGCCGAGACCGAAACGCTGACCATCGCCGCCGACGGCCGCATCCAGCAGGACGAACAGGACGTGGCCGTTCTGGCAGCCGGGGATTCCCTGATGAAGCCCGGCGTAACGCTGACGGGCGGGGAATTGGGCGCACAAGAAGCGCGCGAGCGCGCCATCAAGCGCATCGATGCGTTCGTGCAAGGCGAGATCACGACGCGTCTCGCGCCGCTCCTGGCGCTGCGCGCTGCCGCGGCTGACGGCAAGCTGACCGGCATGGCACGCGGTATCGCACACCGCCTGGAAGAAGCCGGCGGATGTATCGCGCGGCGCGATGTCCTCACAGAGATCCGCGCCTTGTCGCCCGTCGAGCGCCGGCAATTGCGGTCGCTCGGCGTGCGCCTGGGCGAGCATGTCATCTTCCTGCCTGCGTTGACCAAGCCGGCTGCTGCGGGGCTGGCCTCGCTTCTGCGCGCCACCATGCGCGGTGATGGCCAGCCGCCCTTCCGGCCTGCGCCGGGGCTGGTCACGGTTCCAGCCGAGGAAGGCCGCGAGGCAGGAGATTACGCCGCAACCGGCTTTCATCGCTGCGGCCCCCTGGCCGTGCGTGTCGACATGCTGGAGCGGCTGGCCGACCTGATCCGTGACGGGCGTACGCTCGATGACGGGCCGGGCTTCGCCATGACCGCCGACATGACGTCCATCCTCGGGTGCTCGGTTGCCGATCTGCGCGGCGTGCTCAACGCGCTGGGCTATCGCCGCATCCAGACGGGTCCCGATCCGGAGAAGGCCGAAGGCGAACGCTGGGACGTTCGCAAGCGCAAGCATCGTGCGCCTGCCCCCGAGCCGGTGAAGGTCGACCCCGACAGCCCGTTTGCCGCCCTGGCGGCGCTGGCGACGCCTGCGGCACGGCCGGCCAAGACGAAGCCCCGGCGGGCACGCAGGAAGCCGCGCACCCCAAATCGGGCGGAAAGCCCGCCGAAGACCAAGCCCGGAGATACATCTGCGACATGAGCGAGGCAGATTGTGTCCGCGTCGATGTCTGGTTGTGGCGGGCCCGGTTCTTCAAGACCCGCACTCTGGCCACGCGCTTCGTCGAAAAGGGAAGTATCCGGCTCAGTCGCAACGGCCAGACTCTGCGGATCGAGCGTGCCTCGCTCCTGGTCCGGCCCGGCGACGTCCTGACATTGTCGCTGAGATCGGGCGTTCGCCGGCTCACCGTCAACGCCATCGGAACCCGCCGCGGCCCCCCTGCAGAGGCGCAAACGCTTTACGAAGCCATGCTCGCAGGCGTAGGAGAGAGCGATGCTTGACGCGTTCAAACGCCTTTTGACCGGCGATCCGCCAAAACCGCACCCGGAACTGGACCCGCAGGTGGCCGCAGCCGCATTGCTGGTCGAAGCCGCGCTGGCCGACGGTGTCTATGCCCGGATCGAGGAAGAGCAGATTCGCGCCATCCTGATGGCGTCCTTCGATCTCGACGAGGACGAGGCTGAACGCATCCACACCGAAGCCGAGGACCTCGCCGAGGCAGCCGTCGACCACTACCAGTTCACGAAGGTGGTGAAGGCCTGCCTGCCGAAGGCCCAGCGAGTCAGCCTGATCGAGCATTTGTGGGCAGTCGCCCTGTCGGACGGCGAAAAATCCCCGTTCGAGGAAAGCTTCATCCGGACCGTCGCGCCCTTGCTGGCCGTCGACGACCGCGAGCGCGTCTTTGCCCGTTCGCGCGCAGAGGCCGCAGCCCGCAAGCGTTGACAATCCGGCCCCGTCGGCACATGTCCGGCGCGTCGTGATTTCCTGTTCTGCGTGAAGATATTCCCATGACCTATATCGTCACCGACGCGTGTGTGCGCTGCAAATACATGGACTGCGTGGAAGTGTGTCCGGTGGACTGCTTCTACGAGGGCGAGAATTTTCTCGTCATCCATCCCGATGAATGCATCGACTGCGGCGTGTGCGAACCGGAATGCCCGGTCGAGGCGATCAAGCCCGACACCGAGGACGATGCCGACGGGAAATGGCTGGAGATCAATTCGAAGTTCTCGAAGATCTGGCCAAACATCACCCAGATCGGTGACGTTCCGGCCGACGCCGACGAAATGGCCAAGCAAACCGGCAAGTTCGACAAGTATTTCTCGGAAAAGCCCGGCAAGGGCGACTAGCGCCTAGATCGGGCGCCCACCATTGGCCTCCATCAACATGCGGCGCAGCTTTCGCATGCCATGCAGCCAGCGGTCGCGGTCACCTGCCTTGCGGGTGAAATGCTCGCCGGTCACCTGGTGGGTGTAAATCAGGAACTGGCCGTCCTCGATCGCCTTCAGGGTCAGTTCGGCGGCATCGTCGGCTTCCAGAATACCGTCGACCGCCGTCATCGCGGCGGGCAGGNCCTTGGTCATGTTCGATTTGACGTATTGCGGGCACAGGACGTGCGAACGCACCCCGTCATCACCGTGGGTGATGGCGATACTCTCGGCAAACGACAGGGCCGCTGCCTTGGTCGCCGAATAGGCGGAATCGCCGATCTGATTGAGCACACCGGCGGCAGACGCCGTGATCAGGAAGACGCCCTGCCCGCGCTTGACCATGCCCGGGATGACATGTCGGGCGGCGTAGACGCTGGCCATCACATTGATCGACCACTGCTTTTCCCAAACGGCGTTGGGCGCACTGCCGACCTCCCAGAGCGGTCCGTCGGAATAGCCCACACCGGCATTGGAAAAATAGACCCCGACAGGCCCCAGCCGGCGTTCAACCTCGTTGATGAAACCGGCGACCTGGCCCTCGTCGGACACGTCCACGCGCCTGCCGAAGCCGCCGCAGGCCTGACCGACCGCATCGGCGCCAGCCCCGTCCAGATCGCAAACCGCGACCTTTGCGCCGCGCTTGTGCAGCGCCCCGGCAAGTGCCTTGCCGATACCGCCTGCGCCGCCCGTCACGATGGCTACCGTGTTCGAAAAATCCATGTCCCGTCCCCCGATCCAAGTGGCGTCCCCGAGAGGATTCGAACCTCCGACCTGCGGTTTAGGAAACCGTTGCTCTATCCTGCTGAGCTACGGGGACGCATGGGGTATCGTTTTGGAATAGCGCAGCCGTTCGCACAAGCCGGGATGGCGGGAGGCCACGTGTGGAGCCTTGATAGAATGTGCTCACGAGGCATACGGAGTATGGTTATTGGCTATCGCCATCGTCGAAATCAGAATCTTCGTCGAGACTCCCCCATTCAGAAAGCTGCTCCTCGGTAATCCAATATCGTAGGCTGGAGGAATAGCCGCGGCCGCTGACCGACCGGTAGTATCGCTTTTTGTAAGCCGACAGGGCGGCTTCGAATTGGACCATCATCATTAGCGCATCGCTTGTTTGTGGCAGCGCGCTATCATCCAATGCGTGTAGGTACTTACCTTCGGGTTCTTTCTCGAGAAAGGTAAGGAGATCAACAAGCAACGCATTGATAAGTTTTACTTTACTCGCACTGAGCGTAGCTTCAGGTTTTTTTCGAGACAGCTCACGCACTTCGTCGAGCAAAGCTGTGAACACACCTTTCGCAGCCTCATAAGTTTTAACTGCGGACTCGGTCGTCACGTGGTCAAATGCGCTCATTTTTTCATGACTTTCGTTGGCGGGCCGGATCGAATGCCGCTTGGCTCACCATTCACGACATAGACCCAAACACCGCCTGAAAATCTGACGTTATCCGAACGATATCGCTCTGCCTCTTCCATGTATTGTGACAAAACAAGCGTAACATCACTGGTCGATGGCACATCGTCAGCTTCAAACGAAGTGAAATCTCCGAATGGTAAATAATTGGGGTAAAGAACTTCATTTGCAGCAGCAATCACATTATTTATTAGTTTTAACTTGAATGCGTTGACTGCATCACTCGGTGACTTTTTTGCCAGAACGCTTATTTCTGAGTGAAGCCCCTGCAGTTGACCAATTATCTTTTCCAGGGACTCCACATCTTCTTTATTTTGCATATCATTTTTCCTACGGACAGGCTCTCCTGAATTCTGCATACTTCTTTACAATCACATCAATTGGGTCGCGTTGCTTACTTTCAAAAACTTCGACCATTTGTTCAAGATCAGAATCTGTCAGCGTTACAATCGCCTTTCGCTGCCCTGACCACAGATCAACCGTGCGCTTCATCATGGCAGATTTAAGAGGATACCGCGTAACGAACACTCCGAATCGACCAAGTTCATTTGCTAGATACCTATTAAGCTGGTCAACGTGCCCTCGGTCAATTGCAGCCACGTTCTTCATCTCGAACGTGACTTGGCGCGAACCATAATCAGAGTAGATTTCTTGGAGGAATGCGTGGCGCTGTGTATTGTAGAATATCAGGTCGCGTATGCTAACACCACTCTCCGTCCTGGCCTGTACGTCGGCAAAATCTAAATTAGGATAGAGCAGCGATGGGAGAAGTTCTCCGACGGCGGCTTCATATTTAGCATCTGCGCCTTTAGCCTTGCCTGTTGATAACTTCTTGATCTGAGACAGCTTGCGACGTGCAGAAATTACCGGAATTTGGGAAAACAGCGGATCGTTGTGCGCATCGCTGAAAGCCCGCTCTCTCGCCTCAATGTAAGCAGCAACGACGCCATAGTTGTCACGATTGTAGTTCAACACCTCGACGCGAGTGAGATTTTCGGGCTCGTGAGAAATCTCATCCTGCGGACAGTGTTTTTCGAAGTAGTCTTCATAGCTGATCCAAGGGATGAAGCGGAGCCATCGCTTTGGTACCAAAAGCAGAGGGCGATCGTCACTCGGGTCTACAGGAAGAGTGGCATTTACGTCCACGAATGAACGAGCGCGGGGATCCCAAACATTTGGAACAGTTTTATGTTCCAACGGAATTCCGACCTTGCTGCACTGATCTATAGTAAAGTCGATCAGAAAAGACTTTAGAAAGCTACACGCAATATCGCTGATACGGTCCTTCGATATACCCTCCACGAAGAACTGCATCTCCTCGATGTGAGACAATCCATGCCTTGCATAGTGAGGGATGTGGCTGAAGATCGCTAGAATCTCTTTCGCCTTCGCCTCTCCGATACGTTTCCCGCGGCGCGTGCGAGATGAGCCCAAACCAACCTCATCACACTCGGAGGCTGCGATCAGTGCATTCACTGCCTCACCTGCTCGCCCTTTCAAGGCAAGCTGGCCAAGATAGTTGAACGCAGTAAGCAAACCCCCGTGCAAGGCAGTGTCCTGCAGTGAGGGGGAACGCCACATAAGAAACGGATCGACGTAGAGTGGAATATCCTCGCCGAAGAACGGGATTGCAAAGTCAACATCTTCCTGAGCGAGAGCGATTCCGTGAAAGTCAGTAAGTCGCGGACGGATGAGCACTTTTCGGATTCCCTTTTACCAAGTTGCTCTATCCTGCTGAGCTACGGGGACGCATGGCTTTCTTCCTACCGTGAAGCGCGCACGGGGGGCTAGAGGCCAATCATTCAAGACCCCCAATGCCGCCACGAACCGATTGAGATGCAAGTCTCGTGAACCGCTTCGATTCCACGTAAACTCCCGTGCCGCGGGTCAACAGGGACGAATTCGATGAAGCGCCTTCTATCGGCGGCAATCGCGGCCTGCATTTCAGCTGCTCCTTCATTCGCGGAGGAGCCCGTTGCCGGCATGACCATCAGTCTCGCAATTGACGGCGAGCAGATTGCGTCAAGCACCACCGATCAAAGTGGAACAGTGAAATTCGAGTTGCCGCGCGAGGGTGTGTATGAGCTTTTCGCCCCGAACTGGCGCGACTTTACCGATTCCTACCGGCCGCGATTCCAGTCAGAGGTCTATCTCGATGACGAGTTGGTCCTGACGTCATGCCTCTGTCAGGAAGGGGCATACGCTTCATTCGGCGCGTACCGAGAGGTACGAAACGCAACAATCCGGATCCAGTTTTATGGCGAATGAGACCTGTTAAACGCATGAGCGTCTCTCAAGGCCTGAACCGTAAGGGAGGCTAAAGGCCGACCATTCCGGCCAGCGGCGAGTATTTCACGATCACGAAGCCGGCAATTGCGCTCAGTGCATAGGCGACGAGCATCAACGCCCCGTCCCGCGCTACCAGGGCGAGGCCGATCATGCTGATTGCCACACCCGGGATGGCCACGGCGAACGGCACCAGTTCCAGGGGAATGAGCGCCAGGGCGAGCAGGGTCGCGAGCACCGCAGCCCCGTAACGCGCAGGCCCGCCGGTAGCCCAGCTCAGACGCTCGGTGACCAGGCCGTCGATGAAGCCGAGCACGCCTTTCGTCTTGTCATGCGCCTTGCGGATCTTGTCCTTGCTGATCGACCGGTCCGCGATGAAGCCGGGCAGCCAGATGTGCTTCCGGCCGAAGACCATCTGAACCGAGAACAGGATGATCACGGCCCCTACAGCCGCCGGGACACCCGGGATAGCGCCCATGGGCGGGATGACGGCCAACAAACCCAGCAACAGCAATATCGGTCCGAACGACCGGTCGCCATAAAGATCGAGCAGGTCCGAGATATGGACCTTTTCGCCTTCGGCAGCGTCAGCGGCCTTGTTGAGAACGTCTTCGAGTGGGTGGTCGCGGTCCATTCACGATTGTCCGATTGCGGTGCCTGACAGCAACGCAGAAACAGGCTGAATTGTTCAACCTTTCCGTAGGCTAACGGCTTCTGCTGCTCGGGGCACAGGTCAGCAGGCACACTTCCAGACACCCTCGGCCACGATCCGACTCGACTCTGGCGTGCGCGAGCGCTTTTCTTCGCGCATGCGGGGGATCAAGGTCATTTTTCTCGTCATCGGACTGGTGGCATGCGGCGCGTCGGCTCAAACCGGCTCTCCGGGTGAAACCGGCGTTTTGCATCTTGATGGCGACCGGCTGGTCCTGACAACGCCGGAGGGGGAAAGCCTGACCGTGCGGCCTGCGTCGATCCTGATCCCGTCGGGCGATGCTCCGCTCGCGACCGAGGCTGCGCAGGCCCTCGCCGAACTGGCACAAGGCCGGCGTGCGGCACTGCGCTATCCCGGTGAGCCCCGTGATCGCTATGGGCGGGCCATCGCGGTCGTGACGTTCGAGGACGGCACCAGCGTTCAGGACTTGATGGTCGCGGCGGGATGGGCGCGCGTCTATTCCTGGCGGGGCGAGACCGACGGGGTCGACGGCCTGCTGACGCTGGAAGCTGCTGCGCGCGAGGCCGGGCGTGGCATCTGGTCCGATCCGGCCTATCGAATAAGGACGCCGGACCCGAACGCGCTGGCACTGGACCTCGACAGCGTGCAGATCGTCGAGGGACGGGTGATCTCCACCGCCCAGGTGCGCGGCCGGACCTATATCAATTTCGGTTTTGACTATCGCAGCGATTTCACGGTCAGCATCGAGGCCGGAGATCGCAGAGTTTTCGAGGCTGCGGGCCTCGACCTCCTGGGTCTCGAAGGCGCCGACGTGCGCGTCCGGGGCTGGATCTATGCGATGAACGGACCGGCGATCACGATCGATCACCCCGAGCGGCTGGAGATCATCAGCCCGCCATGACGGGGATCACGCGTCGGCGATCAAACCGGCGGCTTCGGGGTCGCCGAAGCGGTCCTTGAGCTCGGTCGTCAGCTTGCCCAGCGCCTGCTGTTCGATCTGGCGCACGCGCTCCTTCGAGATACCGAGGCGTTCGCCGAGCGCCTCGAGCGTGACGGTCTCGTCTTCCTTCAGTTTGCGTTCGCGAATGATCAGCTGTTCGCGCTCGGTCAGGACCTGCATCGCTTCGCGAACCCAGTTGACGCGCTTTGCACTGTCGTGGCGCAGCATCACATCGTCTTCGGGTGCAAGGCGATCATCGGCGAGAAAGTCCTGCCAGGTGGAATCGCCATCCTCTCCCATCGGGGCATTGAGCGACCGGTCACCCGCCGCAAGCCGCGCACTCATCGTGTCGACTTCGCTTTCCTTGACCCGCAGGATCCGCGCCGTCCGGGCGCGATGCTCGGGTGTCATGGTGGGGCCGACATCCTCGATTATCGCGCGAACCCGGCGCAGGTTGAAGAACAGCGTCTTTTGCGCCGAGGTGGTGCCGGTGCGGACAATGGACCAGTTTCGCAGCACATAGTCCTGGATCGCGGAGCGGATCCACCAGGCGGCATAAGTGGAAAACCGCACATCGCGGTCCGGTTCGAACCGCGCGGCCGCCTCCATCAGTCCGACATTGCCCTCCTGGACGAGGTCGGCAAAGGGCAGTCCGTACTTGCGAAAGCGCGAGGCGACAGAAATGACCAGGCGCATATAGGCCTGGGTCAGGGCATGGAGCGCGTCCTCATCGCGGCCGTCTTTCCAGCGCCGGGCGAGGTCCTGTTCCTCGTCGCGCTCAAGCAGCTTTTCGTCCATAGCCCGCCGCAGGAACCGGCGGTCCGGGTCCGCGGTGCGTTGCTCAGGGGTGATTGCAGCCATGCCGATCTCTCCTCACGCCAGTCTACGTGCGCGCGGGCCGACCGGTTCATTCATCACTGCATGCTGTGCAAACGAAAACGCCCGGCCATTGCGGGCCGGGCGTTTGCGAACTGGATCGGCGTCGTCCCCCGACGGATCAGGCGGCTTTCGCCAGAAGCGACTTGGACAGCTTCTCGCGGGCCACGTCATGCTCGATGTTTTCCACCGCAGCGACTTCGCGGATCATGCGATCGAGCGCCGATTCATAGAGCTGACGCTCGGAATAGGACTGCTCGGGCTGGTCTTCGGCGCGGTGCAGGTCGCGGATCACTTCGGCGATCGAAATCAGGTCGCCGGAATTGATCTTCGCTTCGTATTCCTGCGCGCGGCGCGACCACATGGTGCGCTTGACGCGGGCCTTGCCCTTGAGGGTCTTCAGCGCGTCCTTGACGATCTTGTCGCTCGACAGCGGGCGCATGCCCGACGTCGTGGACTTGGCGGTCGGCACCCGCAGGACCATCTTGTCCTGTTCAAAGGAGACGACATAAACTTCGATATCAAACCCGGCGACCTGGTCCTTTTCGACACCGGTCACTCGGCCCACACCATGGGCCGGATACACAATGAAGTCGCCCTTCTTGAAGGACGAGTTGTCATTCGCGGTTTTCTTCGACATGGATGCTCTCTGGCTGGGTCGGACAGGGCGAATACTCTCCTGCCCTCTCGAACCGTTTCGACACACAAACGAAACGACCCGGGAGTGGATGCCTTTCTCCGACCGAAGGATGGCGCTGCACTTGCACCGCCTAATAATGCCTTAACGTATCACAAAACTGCATAAAATCCAAGTCGTACAAGTCGAATGCGGTTTACGGCGTATTGCCGGTGCAGGCGATGTGCGTTTGCGATGCCGCACTGCAACAGGGATTGGCTTTGCGATCATCCCGTTTCCCTCCTGCCCGGTGACGCGCTACATATCGGCCCGACGGAGGGACATCTGAATGAACGACTCGCGAAGCGAACAGCTGCGCTCGCTCAGCATCGACCGCACGGAAGACTCGCGCCGGTCAGGCGTCCCGCTTGCCGGCGTGGCAGTGATCGCGCTGGTCTTCGCCGGTCTGGGCGCTGGCGGCGGCTACCTCCTGTTCGGCGGTGGAAATGACGCGCCCGAACCGGCGCGAGCCGCGCAGCCCGCCGTGTCCGGAGAGCGCCCTGCTTCCACGACCGGCGAGCCCGCCACAAGCGTGGCTGTGCCGCGCTCGACGGGCCTCGTGGCTTCGGGTTATGTCGTCGCCCGGCGGCAAGCCACGGTGTCGGCGGAGATCAGCGGCCGCATCCGGGAAATCCTGTTCGAGGAAGGCACCGAGGTCGAAGCTGGCCAGATCCTGGCCCGGCTGGACGATACCCGTGCGCGTTTGCAACTCGACGAGCTGAATGCCCGGGTCAATGCCGCCAATGCACGGATCGGCGCGCTGACCGCCCAGCGCGCGGAAGCCGCGAACGTTCTCGAACGGGCGCAGCGTCTGGCCTCGACGAATATCGGGTCTGAGGCTGCCGTCACGGCGGCGCAGTCGCAATTGTCGAGCCTCAACGCCCAGATCCAGTCCGCCCGCGCCGACGCGGCCGCCGCGAGCGTCCAGGTGCAAAGCCAGCAGGATTTGATCGAGCGTCATGTCGTGCGCGCGCCCTTCGCCGGCGTCGTAATCGCCAAGAATGCCCAGGTCGGCGAAATCCTCTTCCCCGGTTCGGCGGGAGGCGGTTTTACGCGAACCGGCGTGGCGACACTGGTGGACATGGCCTCGCTGGAGATCGAGGTCGACGTGAATGAGGGCCAGATCCAGCGCGTGACCGCCGGCCAGCGTGTCGAAGCGCTGCTGGACGCCTATCCCGACTGGGACATCCCGGCGCATGTCGAAGCGATCATCCCGACCGCCGACCGCAGCCGCGCGACCATTCAGGTGCGCGTGGCCTTCGACGAGCGCGACGACCGCATCCTGCCGGACATGGCGGCGCGGGTGACATTCGTCGAGTGACATTAACTTTGGAATTTAAAGTATCGTTCGGGCGTGCTATCACCGGGCGGACAAACGGGGACTGACATGACCGACCAAGGACCGCTCTACCAGCTGCGCGACCTCTCCAAGACCTATACGCGCGGCAAGGAATCCATCTCGATCTTCAAGGGACTCGACATGGACATCGCGCATGGCGACTTCATCGCCATCATGGGGCCGTCCGGGTCCGGCAAGACAACGCTGCTCAACCAGCTGGGCGGCATCGACACCCCGTCTTCGGGCCAGGTCGTGTTCGAAGGCAAGCGGATCGACAATCTCAGCCAGGGTGCGCTGGCCAAGTGGCGGTCGCGGAATGTCGGCTTCATCTTCCAGTTCTATAACCTGATGCCGACCCTGACCGCGGCGCAGAATGTCGAGCTGCCGCTGCTTCTGACCGGGCTGTCCGGCGGTGAGCGCAAGAAGCGGGTGAAGACCGCACTGGAAATTGTCGGCATCGCCGACCGCTCCGGTCACCGTCCGCGCCAGCTGTCCGGCGGCCAGCAGCAGCGCGTCGCGATCGCCCGCGCCATCGTCGCGGACCCGAAAGTCCTGCTGGCGGACGAACCGACCGGTGACCTTGACCGCACCACGGCGGACGAAATTCTCGCCATGCTGCAGCAACTGAATTCCGAACTCGGCAAGACCATCGTGATGGTCACGCACGACCCCTCAGCCGCCAAGTACGCCAAGCGCGAACTGCATCTCGACAAGGGCGAGTTCGTGGAGCGGGGGGCAGGCCGGTGAACGAAGCCACTCTCGTTCGCAAGGGACTGACGCGCAAGCGCCTGCGCGCGATCTTGATGATCGTCTCGATTTCGATCGCGTTTTTCATCTTCGGAATGCTGGGGGCCGTGAACTACGCCTTCGGTGCCGGAACACGGGTCGCGGAAGCCAACCGGCTGGTGACAGTCAATGCGATCAATTTCACCGTCTCGATGCCCTCTGCCTATTACGGCCGGGTGCAGCAGGTCGATGGAATCACCGCCGTCACCCACGCGAACTGGTTTGGCGGCTACTACCAGCAGCCCGCCAATTTCGTGCAGACCTTCGCGATCGAGCCGGAAAGCTATCTTCAGGTTTATCCCGAGCTGACGATGCCGGCGGACCAGCGCGAGGCCTTTATCAACACCCGGACCTGCCTGCTCGTCGGGCGGGCAATTGCCGACCAGTACGGCTGGTCGGTGGGCGACCGCATACCGCTCAATTCCAACATCTGGCAGCAGTCCGACGGAACAAGCGACTGGGATTTCGACATCTGCGCCATCTTCTCGGCTGAAGACGCGTCGGTTCCGACCAATTACGTCATGTTCCACTACGAGTATTTCAACGAGAGCGTAGCGTTTGCACGCGACACGATCGGCTGGATGATCCTGCTGACCGAGGACGTGGCCCTGAACGATCAGGTCGCCAATGAAATCGACACGATGTTCGCCAACTCGCCGGCGGAGACCGAAACGACAACCGAGGCGGCCTTCGGCGAAGCCTTCCTGGACCAGATCGGCAATATCAACCTGATCATGACGTCCGTAATCGGGGCGGCTTTCGCGACCATCCTGATGATCGTGGGCACGACGCTGATCCTGTCGATCAATGAAAGGACGAAAGAGATCGCGGTCCTGAAGACCCTCGGCTTCAATTCGGGCCGCATCTTCAGGATGATCCTCCTGGAATCCTTCCTGCTCAGCTTCCTTGGTGCCTTCCTGGGGCTGGCCATGGCGTGGGGCGTGGTTGCACTGATGGCGGGTGCGCTGGACAGCTTCCTGCCGGGCTTTGCATTGCCGTGGCTGATCATCGCGCAAGGCGCCGCACTGGCCCTGGTTTTCGCGCTGCTGACCGGGTTGTTCCCGGCCTATAACGCGATGCGGATCAAGATCGTCGATGCGTTCGGCAAGCTCTAGGGGAACGGGACGATGAAACAGTTGATCGCCGTCATCATGATGAATATCCGCTCCATCCCCCAGCGGCTGGGAATGTCGCTGGCAACCATCCTGTCCGTGGCCTTCATGGTCGGAGTGCTGCTCGGCTTTCTGGCGATGGCCAATGGTTTCCAGAAGACGGTGGACGGATCAGGCTCCGACGATGTGGCTGTCTTCGTGCGCGGCGGCTCCCAGGCCGAAATCAACAGCGTTCTGGCGCGGGAGGATGCCCGGCTGATCGAAGTTGCGCCGGGGATTGCGGTCGATGACGCGGGGCGGGCCATCCTGTCCGCCGAACTTTACGTCGTCGTCGACGGCATCAAGCGGTCATCGCAAACCGAAGCGAACATGCCGCTGCGCGGTGTGCAGGAGCAGGCTGTCAATCTGCGTCAGAATTTCGAGCTGACAGCCGGGCGCATGTTCGCACCGGGAACGGCCGAGCTGATCGTCGGTGAAGGTGTGATCCGGGAGTTTGAAGGCTTTGATCTGGGGCAGACGATCCGCCTCGGCAGCAATAACTGGACGATTGTCGGCACCTTCTCGACCGGCGGTTCGGTGTTCGACAGCGAAATCTGGGCGGACCTCGGCGTGGTGCAGAATCTCTACCAGCGCGGCTCCTCGATCCAGTCGATCCGCGTGCGGATGACCTCGCCGGAGGCGCTGGAAGGCATCCAGACCTATATCGAGGCCGAAGATCGCCTGAACGTCGATGTCACGAGCGAGCGCGAGTATTTCGCTCAATCGGCCGGAGGTATCGCGACCCTTCTGAAATTCGTCGGCTGGCCGCTGTCCATTGTCATGGCTATCGGCGCCTTCGCGGGCGCATGGAACACGATGTATTCCTCGGTCGATGCCCGGACCCGCGAGATCGCGACACTGCGCACGATCGGTTTCAGCGGATTTGCTGCCTTCATGGGCACGCTGATCGAATCGCTGGTTCTGGCGCTGCTGGGCGGAGTTGTCGGCGTTGCCGCGATCTATCTCGTGTTCAACGGCATGTCGGCTTCGACACTGGGAGGCGGTTTCACCCAGATCGTGTTCTCCTTCGCCGTAACAGGCGGATCGGTGATTGCCGGTCTTGTCCTGGCGCTGTCAGTCGGCTTCCTCGGCGGCATCATTCCGGGCATCCGCGCCGCGAATGTGCCCCTGCTGGCCGTGCATTCCGATTAGGTCCGGAGCCTAGACGAGCGCAATGATCCCGGCCTGACCGCCGAAGGGCGTGCCCTTCGCGCGGCGGCAGGAGAAAAAGCGCTCATCGCCATAGGTGCAGACCGGCAGACGCTCGATCTGCGTCTCGGGGATGCCTGCGGCGGCCAGTTGGCGGCGCACGGCCTGCGACACGTCGATGCCCGCGCCGCCCTCATCGTCGCGTTCGAGCGCGAGGCCTTTCAGCGAGCCGAACAGGTCCTCGAACTGGTCCAGCACTTCGGGGCCCACGCGATAATTCGCAGGCGTGATGGCGGGGCCGATGGCGGCGAGAAGGTCGGCCGGGTCAGTGCCGTATTCGCGCACCATCGCCTCGACCGTTTCGCCGACCACGTCCTGAACCGTGCCGCGCCAGCCCGAATGAACGGCGCCGACCGCGCGGTTGACCGGATCGAACAGCAGAACCGGCGTGCAGTCCGCCGTCTGGGTGACGAGGCCGAGGCCCGGAATATTGGTGATCAGCCCGTCGCCCTGCCCGACCGACCAGCCTGTCTCCGGGATGGCTTCGACGCGGTGGACGGTGTTGCCGTGGACCTGGTTTAAAAAGATCAGCCGGTCGAGCCCGAGCGCCTCGGTCACGCGGCGGCGGTTCTCGGTGATGTCGTCCTTGTCGTCGCCATCCTTCCAGCTGAGATTCAAGCTGGAATAGCCGCCTTTCGACACGCCGCCATGACGCGTCGTGAAGGCATGGACGATGCCGGGACGGTTCAGCGTCTCGGCGCGCAGGAATTCAAGTTCGCTCACACCGTCTCCTCCGGCACGAAGCCGACCCGCCCGGCGCCAAGATCATAACCCAAACGCGCCTGCGCAATGTCATCGAGCAGGACATGAAATGCGGTCCAGTCGTCGCGCTCGTGGATGGGCGCAAAGCTCGCCTCCATCTGCTCGATCGTCATGTGAACCGGATCGCGGCGGCGGAAATAGGGATGGTCCAGACGTTCGGGGCGTTCGGGCGCAAAGGCGTCGAAGGCCGCGCGGAAAACGTCATAGTGCTCGCCCGCATAAAGTGCGCGGCGGTCCTCCGGCGCGGCCATCTCACGCTGTGCGAAATGGTCGAAGAAGAAGGCTTCCCACGGCGTCTTTGCTTCCTTCAGGAAAGTCAGCGCCGACTTGATCAGATCGTCTGTGGAACTGGCATCCGTCTTCATGATCCCGAGCCTGCGGGTGAAGGCGATACCCACGCTGGTGCGATAGCGATCCGGGAAGGTGTTCAACACCTCGACCAGCTTTTCGCCCGGAACGATCAGCGACAGGGCGACACCGAGCTGCTGCAAGGCCCAGAACACTGCCTCGGGCTGGCGCGCGAAGGCGTAAAGCCCGTGCTCGTCGAAATAGGCGGCGGTGAAGCCCGGCTCGAAATAGGGCAGGAACCGCCAGGGGCCGTAGTCGAAACTCTCGCCCGTGACATTGAGATTGTCGGTGTTCAGGACGCCGTGAACAAAGCCCGCCGCCATCCACTCGCCCGCAAGACGCGCCGACGCACCGACGATTTCGTCCAGAAGCCCCAGCGCCCGGTCGTCGCCCGTCCGGTCGTCGAGCGCCGGATAATAGGCGGCGATGCAATGATCGACGAGGGCGGTCAGGTTTTCAGTGTTCTGCTCATAGGCGTGACGCTGAAACGTCCCGAAACGGATATGGGCGTGCTGCAGCCGCGTCAGCACGGCGCCGCGCGCCGGCGAGGGCTCGTCATGACGGTGCAGCTGGTCGCCCGTCTCGAACACGGCAAAGGCTTTCGACGTGTAGACGCCGAGCGCTTCGAGCATCTGCGCGGCGAGAATTTCGCGAATGGCACCTTTCAGCGTCAGCCGCCCGTCACCCTGACGTGACCAGGGCGTCTGACCCGAGCCCTTGGTGCCGAAATCGAGCAGCCGCCCGGCGGGGTCCCGCATCTGGGCAAAGAGGAAGCCGCGCCCGTCACCGATCTGCGGATTGTACTGACGGAATTGATGACCGTGATAGCGCATCGCCAGCGGCTGACCGGGCCAGCCATCGAGCGGATCGAAGCGGGCGAAATGGTCGGCGCGCTGTTCCGGCGTCAGCTTGCCGAGGCCGATGTCATTCGCCCAGCGATCATTCCAGAACCGCTCGCGCACAAGCGGGAAGTCTGCCGGGTCCACCGGATCGGCGAAGTCAGCACCGAGGGCGGGAACCATCGGGTCGGGACGAAAGGAAAAAGCCATCCCAGTCAGCTAGGCGGCTTTGCGACGCTTCACAAGGTCAGCGCAGGGCTGCGCCCAGCGCCTCGCCAGCCTTGTCGACCAGACGTTTTGAAACCGGCAGGGTCCGCGTCATGTTGAAATAGCCGTGCGGCAGCTTGCGCCCCAGATGGTAGTCCACCGGTACTCCGAAGGCGGCCAGCTTGTCGGCATAGGCGTGGCCCTCGGCCAGAAGCGGATCCAGTTCCGCTGCGGCGATGTAGGCGGGCGGCAAGCCCGTCATGTCCTCGCAGAACAGCGGCGAGCATCGTGGATCGCGCACCAGCGCCGGATCGACCACGTATTTGTCGCGGATCCATTCGAGCGTCTTGGCCGACAGGATATGCCCTTCGAAGGCTTTCAGCTTCTCCTTGCGGACTTCGGCAAGCTGCAAGAGTGGGTAGATCAGGAGCTGAAACCGGATTTGCGCACGCCGTTCCTGCGCCACGGCGGCAGCCAGTCCGCCGCCCGCACTGTCGCCCGCGACTGCGAGGCGGGACGTGTCCGCGCCAACGCGTTTTGCCCCCTCGCCTGCGGCCCAGTCGAAGGCGGCCAGCGCATCGTCAAACGCGACCGGGAAGGCGTGTTCGGGGGCCAGGCGGTAATCCACCGCGAGCAGGCGGATGCCCGAGACCGCGCACAGGCGGCGGCAGACCCGGTCATGGCTCTCAAGCCCGCCCAGCGCATAGCCGCCGCCGTGGTAAAACACGCAGAGCGGCCCGGTCTCCGGGGCGTTTTCCGGCACGTAAAGGCGGGCGGGCAGGCCGTGGTCCGCGACCGGAATTTCCAGATCTTCTGCCGAGGCAATCGGTGGCGGCGTGGCCTCCAGAACGCTGGCCGCGCCCTTCATCGCCTCGCGGACCTTGTTCAGCCCGGTCTGCGAGGTGAACGGGTCGGACAGGCCGAATTTGGACCAGAAGTCGTCGCTGTGATCGCTCATGCCATGGCGATAGCGGGATGGGGGATGGCGGGCAAGACTTCTTCTTCTCGTCCCTTTAGCGGGGAAGAGGGAGGGAACTCATCCAAAGCGTGACCGAGGATGGGGAGTGTGAGGGCTCTAGTGCAGCGTGACCATGCCGCCGCGCTCCAGCCGGCCGGCGAGCGCGTCTTCCATCACCGAGCGCAAGGCGCGCCAGGCGTCGGCGCGGCCGTCATCGCCCAGCGCTTCCATCTCGCCCACGGCCTCGTCGGCGTAGCCGATGGCGCGGGCACCATGCCGGTCCACGAGGGTGAAGGCGATCTGGCGCATGTCGTCGGCGGTGATGCGGGATGAAGGGGTCATAGGTCGAGTGCGCTCCAAATCAGGTTTGACCCCAAACGGAGCAAGGCCGGGGCCAGTCCAGAAGCAGACCAAGTTATTGAATTAATTGTCGTTGGAGGATTGTTCGGACACGGGCACACCCGACTTTCCTGCCGAGGCGGCGGAATTTGCCGGGCGTTTCGCGCCGGGGGCATAGCCGCCGCTGGTCAGGTATTCGACCTCTNCGGGTGTGGAGGCGCGGCCAAGGGCATCGTTCCGGTAGGGAAAGCGGCCGAAACGCGCGATCACGTCGCGGTGCTTGCGGGCATGCTCGACCGTACCATTGCCTTCGGGAAGGCGCTCGGTGCACAGCGCGATACACAAGTCCTGATCTTCCAGGCTCTCGGAGTGCATGAAGGGCATGTAGACGAAGGCGCGGCGTTCAGGCTGGATCGTCCAGTCGAGCCCGGTGTCAACGAGCCGCAAAGCGACGGCGTGAGCGATGCCGTCAAACTCGAACGCCTTGCCCGACCCCCGCCAGGTATTGCGGGTCAACTGGTCGAACAGGATGATGAGCGCCAGCGCCCCGTCGGCCGTGTCTTCCCAGGGATGGCCGTCCGGCCCTTCGCGTCGGGCTTCGGTTTCGATGGCTTTCGCAAAGCGGCGCCGGATGCGGGCGTCGAAGGCGGCGTCCGACACGAACCAGCGCTTCTGCGGGATATCCTCGAACCAGAATTCCAGAACGGATTGCGGGGTCACAAGGCTCAAAGGCGTTTCGTTCCGTCATTGATGGCGGTGAACAGGGCCGGTCTCAACCGGGTATAGCCTGTTTCGTCGTCGAACAGGAGCGGATCGGTGACGATGGCGGGATCATAGCCCTGCTTGACCAGGTCGACCTTGCGGAACTTGAACGTCCCGGTGGTGTCGGTCTCGTGCTGCAGGCGGAGGAAGACCGGCCGCGCATAAGGCGGCAAGGCGTCATGGATATGCGCGCGGAGCCCGACAAGATCGATGTCCGGCGATGTGACCAGTGCCGCCATCCCCGCCTTGCCGGGATAGCCGGGCACTTCGACGCCATAGACATTGGCCTGTTCGACGCCGGGAAAGCGGCCAATCGCTTCGGCAACTTCATTGGTCGAGACATTTTCCGAGCGCCACCGGAAGGTGTCGCCGACCCGGTCGATGAAGTAGAAATAGCCTTCCTTGTCGCGCTTCAGGAGGTCGCCGGTCCGGAACCAGGCATCGCCTTCCTCGAAGGCGTTGTGGAGCACCTTTTTCTCGGTCTCTTCCTTGTTCTGGTAGCCCTCGAAGCGAAAGCGCGTGTCGTTCGGGTCGATCCGGCCGATGGCTTCGCCCACCTCGTCGGGTTCGGTCCGGCGGCAAAAGCCGTCGGGTCCGCGCAAAGGGGCTTCGGCAGCATAGTCGTAGGCCGCGAGTTCCACGTTGAAGCGCCATTTCAGCCAGGGCGGAATCCGCCCGATGGCACCCGGCTTCGAGTCGAGATTGACGAGGCCGACATTACCCTCGGTCGCTCCGTAGAATTCCATGATGCGCGGAATCTTGAACCGTTCCTGGAACTTCACCCAGATGTCCGGACGCAAGCCATTGCCGATGATGCAGCGGATCCGGTGATCGTCCTCAGCCGGGGTCGGCGGGGTCGAGACTAGGAAGCGGCACAGCTCGCCGACATACATGAAGAGCGTCGCCTGAAAACGCTGGACTTCGTCCCAGAACAGCGAGGCGGAAAACTTCTGGCGCACGATCAGCGCACCACCGCGCGAGATCGCGCAGCCGACGCCGCACAGGCCGCCGGTGGAGTGATAGAGCGGCAGCACCATGAACATCCGGTCGCCGGGGCCTGCATTGCAGCCGGCAGAGAAGATGTTGAGGTAGTACATCACCCGTGTGTGGGCGAGCGGCGCGGCCTTGGGCATGCCCGTCGTGCCGGACGTGTACATTTTCAGACAGGCATCACGGGCGCGCAGATGAGCGCGGTGATCGCGCGACGGGCGGTCGGAGGGCAGTCCGGTGAGCACTTCGTCAAAATCGCCCGCCCCGTCAGGCGCCGGTGTGCGGTCGAGATACCACGGATCCATCTCGCAACTGATCTGGTCGCAGGCGCTGTCATAGGCCTCCTTCAGCTCGTCCTCGAGCAGGACGACCGATGCGCCCGAAATGTCGAGACAATGCGCCAGCGATGCGCCGCGCAGCTGGTAGTTCAGGAGCGCCGACACCACGCCGACCTTCGACAGGCCGTACCAGATGGCGATGTATTCCCAGCGATTGGTCAGGAAGAGCGCAACGGTGTCGCCGGGCTTCAGACCCTGCGCCAGCGCCCAGTGGGCGACACGGTTCGCATAGGCGTCATATTCGGCGAAGGTGACCTCACCCGTATCGGTGATGAAGACCGGCAGGTCGCGGTGTTCGTCGACGACGCTTTCCAGGTGATCGGGCGTCAGTGTCTCGGAATCAGGCTTGATCCAGCCGACCTCGCGCGTCACGCGCAGAAGTTCCTTCAGATAGAAGAATTCGCGCCCGAGATAGCTGAAAAGTCCCATGCGCCGTTTCACTCCCCTTATCGTGGCTCTACCGGCCCGCCAGGGCGGGACACTAGGTGACCTTCCCCCCCGGTCAAGAAAGCCATGTGGCAAAAAGTGAACACGGTTCACTTCATATTGTTTCGCCCGGAATTCGCCGGTTCAGCCCGGTTTCACCTTCGCGGCGTTAACCCTTTCTGGTAACGTCCCTCAAGACCACGAAAAAAGGGTGTACAGCCATGCTCAGGCTCTATGTGTTTCTCGCCGCTCTTGGCATTGTCGGCATCGGCGCCGGATTTTTCCTGGCGCAGTCGGTGCCCTATGCCGCCGAGGCCGGTTATGGCGTGATGGTGTTCGCGGCGCTGGCGATGATCTTCTATCCCGCGCGCCGCACCGTGATCTCGTGGGTGATCGCCATTCCGCTCGCCATCATCACCTGGTCGATGCTGTCATCAATGGCGGCCCAGCTGGCGACGCTGTTCGATCTCGGCCTGCATCCCGTCCTGGCCGATATCCTGGCCTTCAATCTCGACGTCCAGACCTGGCTGGTGACGCTGATCACGGGTCAGCCTGAAACCGTGTCCATGGCGATGGCCGAGGAAGCGGGCGAGACGATGAACGAGCCCGGCCTGATGGACGGCATCGGCGGCCGCATCGCTATTGATGTCGCTGTCGCGACGGTCGCGACGCTGATGACGGGTCTGGTCAAGAAGGTGCTGAATATCGGCGGAAGCCGGCCGGTGGGTGCGGCCTAACCTGCAAGTGGTGCCCCCGGTCCGACTCGAACGGACACTCCCGAAGGAAACGGATTTTGAATCCGTCGCGTCTACCAGTTCCGCCACGGGGGCGCTTCGCCGTGAAGCGCGCGGAACTTGCCCGCAGTGCGCGGCCAAATCAACATCCATGCGCGCTCGACGACGCAGTACGCCTCGACTAGTTTCGCCGCCATGAGCGACACATCCTCCCCAAGCCTTGAAACCGAGAGCGCAACCGGCCTGATCGCCCGCCTGCAGGAGATCGCCGAGCAAGCGCCCGAGGACGGCATCACGCTGGCGGAATTCATCGAGAAGCTGAGCGAGCGCGCCTTCGGCGTGGTGCTCTTTGCACTCGCCTTGCCTGTGTGCATCCCCTTCCTGTACGGCATCCCGCAGGTCATTGCGGTGCCGATGCTGGTGCTGGCCGGGCAGATGGTGGCCGGTTTCAACGAGCCGTGGTTGCCCGAGAAATTCGCCCAGCGGCGGCTGGGCAAGGCCGGGCTGACGCGCATGGCCCGATGGGGAAAGCGCTGGTTCGGCTGGATGGAGGCGCTGGCGCGCCCGCGCCTGTTATTCATGTCAGGCCCGACCGGCGAGCGGGTGGTCGGCACCTTCTTCTGCCTGTTCTGCGCCTCGATTCTTGTTCCGCTGCCCCTGACCAATTCGGCGCCTGGCGTCGCGATCGTGGTCGCCTCGCTGGGCCTGATCACCCGCGACGGCATCCTGATCCTTCTGGGCACACTCTGGGGCCTGGCCTGGATCGCGATGCTCGCGATCGGCGGGCCGGCCCTGATCTACGCCATTGTCGACGCGCTTCGCGGGCTCGTGGGCGGGGGCGGCTGATCGGTCGCAGCCGAAAGGCTTTGCGCTGCGCATGACAGGACATAACCTATCGCCATGACCCTTCCCGCCCCCTTTCGCTGGCCATTGTTCGCGGCGCTCGCCTCGGCCCTGATCCTGGGCGGCGCCTATGTCTTCGAATACGGCTTCGGCTATGCGCCCTGCGCACTCTGCTACGACCAGCGGCACATTCACCAGGCCGTGATCGGCCTGGGTCTCGTCACCGGGCTCGTGTTTCACTTCGTCCCGTCAACCCGGCGTCTTGCCTGGGCCGCCTGCTTCCTGATTGCCGCCGTCTTCGCGTGGTCGGCAGGGTTTGCGAGCTGGCATGCCGGCATTGAATACGGCTGGTGGGACGGCCCCGCCAGCTGCACGAGCGGCGCGAATGTCAGCGTCTCGGCGAATGACATCAATGCCCTGTTGAACGGGACCGGCGCGCCCATCGTCCTGTGCGACGAGGCGGCCTGGACACTCTTCGGGATCTCGATGGCCGGCTATAATGCTCTGATGTCGGCGGGTCTTGCGGCGATCAGCATCGTGATCGGCTGGACACGGCGATGAGACGGCGCAGGCGCCCAGCCCTCCCCGGTGCAAGGACGCCGGACGAGACCGTCAAGGCAATGGTCCGGGTCGATCATGCCGGCGAATATGGTGCGGTCACGATTTATCGCGGGCAGCGTGCCGTGTTCGACCGGATCGCGTCCAAGGGCCGGATCGCAGCACAACTCAAGCGGATGGAAGCCGACGAACAGCACCATCTCGATGCGTTTGACGTGCTGATCGCCGAGCGCGACTCGCGCCCGACCCTCCTGATGCCGGTCTGGCAGGTGGCCGGTCACGCGCTGGGCGTGTGTACCGCGCTGATGGGCGAGAAAGCGGCCCATGCCTGCACGGAAGCGGTCGAAGACGTGATCGAGCAGCACTACGCCGAACAGATCGAAACGCTGACCGAAATGGGCGAAACCGAACTGGCGGCGCAATTCACGATCTTCCGGGATGAAGAACTGGAACATCGCGATACGGCGCGTCACGAAGGCGCCCGGGAAGCAGCCGGATACCCCGTCCTGGCCGCATCGATCCGGGCCGGATGCCGGGCCGCAATCGGAATTTGCAAGCAACTTTAGGTGTTTGCTCGCGGGCGACAGCGCCGCTGTTAACTTGTCATTTACATTGGTTAACAACACCCGTTAACCTGTCCCCCTGCCTGGGGAGTTCAGGCGTGTAAAGGTAGGGGACTATCCATGAAACTGTATCGGATCGCTGTAGGTGTGGTTGGCGCCCTGATGCTGAGCACTGCTGTCTATGCGAATTGCACGACGTGTGGCGGCATCTGCAATTTCTACTGCAACAACGCCTATGCTGACGACGAAGGCCAGCTCAGCGCATGCCTCAATGGCTGCCAGGTTGGCTGCATCGCGGCATGTATCGATTAATCCAAGAGTTGTAGAACTTACGTTCAAAGCTCTCTGGAGATCACCTGATGCCCTTCCTAGAAATCGCGAGCCTTGGCTCAGCGCTTTTCGGAGCTGCATTGTCGATGGCGGCACAGGACGGTGACACGTCCTGTGCCGCTCTCGATTCCTACACGCCTCCCGCAGTGGGAATGGAATTCCTGTACGAGACTGTCGGTGAGGACGGTCGCGCGCTGAACATCACCACATTGAACCGCATCACCGAGAATGACGGCGCGGAGACGCACTGGGTCCGCCAGAGCATCTCGTCGATCGACATCGCCGGTGAAAGACTGTTCCCGCCCCGCCTCCAGCGCTCGCTTGCGGCGCTGTTCACGCTGGAATCCGGCCCGTCCGAGGGCGAAGACGGGCTTCGCCGCTACGCCTATTCCGACGACATGCTCGAGATTCTGGTGGGGCTGGAGCCTGGCGAATCGGCCATGTCCCAGCGCGCCGAAACCTCGGCCATGGGAAACCGGACCCGAACCATTCGCGGACCGTTCACCATCACGTTCGAGGGGTGCGGCACGGTGGACGTCGACGGTGTCGCCGAGCCGGTGCGATTCTATCACGTGGTGTCGGATGCGCGGTCCTACATGCCCGGCCGCCGCCCGGAAGCCGACACGACGCTGACGACGCCGCGCACGATCGCATTGTCGACCCGCTATGGCTGGCCGCTTCAAACCGACACCGGCGAGTACATCATCCGGGCAATCAGCGTGACCGGCCCCGAGCGCGCAGGTGACGCTGCTGGCGAATAACGCCATAACGGGGTCTCACAGCCACATCCAAGCGGCACCAGAGCAAAGTCCTCGGGTATGATGAAACGACTGGCCGCCTGCTCCATTCTTTTCGTTCTCGTAGCGGCTTGCTCCGGCGAATCGGATCCTGTCACTGCCCCCGAAGCGTCCTCTCAGATCATCGAGCGCGGCAATTACCGCGTCGTCGAGCTGCAACGCGGCGACATCGTCGACATCGTGCCCGCTGTCGGCGAGATCCAGGCTGCAGCAGCGGTTGAAGTCGGCGCGGAAGTCAGCGGCACGATCGCTGAAGTGCTGGCCGATTTCGACGATCCGGTCGAAGCCGGGGACCTGCTGGCCCGCATCGACCCGGCGCCGTTCGAGGCTGCGCTGAGGCAGGCCGAGGCCCAGCTGGCCATGGCGTCAGCCGAACGCGATGCCGCATCCTCGGAACTGGATTCGCAGCGCGCGCAGCTGGAACGGATCCGGACCCTGACCAATCGCGGCACCGGATCGGCATCGGCCCTGCAGGACCGTGAATTCGCGGTTCGCTCGGCACAGGCGGATCTCGCACGGGCGCAGGCCAGCGTGTCTCTCGCTCAGGCCCGGGTCGAGGACACCCGATTCGCACTTGGCCGAACCGAGATCCGCGCGCCGATCGACGGTTTTGTGCTGGAACGCCGGATCGAAGCCGGCCAGGTGGTCAACGCAGTCCAGTCGGCCCCGACCCTCTTCGTCATCGCCGCCAATCTGACCGAAGTCGTCATCGAGGCGCGTGTCGCGGAAAATGATGTCGGGCGGATCGAGGAGGGCATGCGCGTCCGGTTCACGGTCGATGCCTATCCGGACGAGTATTTCGAAGGCGAGAGTGGTCCGATCCGCCGCGCGCCGATCCGTACCGGGCGTCTCGTCAGCTATCCGGTGCAGATCCGGGCGATGGATCCCGGCGAGCGCCTGCTGCCGGGCATGACCGCCACGGTGGAATTCGTCCACAGCGATGCGCGCAATGTCCTGCGTGCGCCAATCGAAAGCCTCTATTTCGTGCCGCGCGACTATGTCCCTGAAATTCCCGAAGCGGCGATGCGGCTGGCGGAAGAGACCGGTGCCCTGTCGCGCTGGGACACGCCTGAGACCCGTCAGGTCCTGCTCGCCTCGATCGAGAGCGGAATCCTGATCGCGCGTGACCAGTCGCGAATTTTCGTGCTCGAGAACGGGGCGCCGCAAATGCGGGCGGTGCGGATCGGCATCCAGGACGTCGACGCCTTCGAAATCACGAGCGACGAGGTCGAGGCCGGTGATCTGTTGATCGTCGGGACGGTCGATGACCGCCGCCGGTGATCCGCCGCCCCGGCTGAGAGCCGAGGGCGTCACCCGGCGTTATGCCCGCAACGGCACCGAGATCGTGGCGCTGGATTCGGCCGATTTCGAAGCGCATGCCGGCGAGCTGGTCCTGGTCATGGGACCCTCGGGTTCGGGAAAGTCGACCCTGCTTGCCATTCTGGGCCTGCTCGATCCCGCCGATGCGGGCCAAATCTTTCTCAATGGCGAGGACGTCACCCGGGCCAGCGAGGACCAGCGCGCACAATTGAGGCGCTCGACACTCGGCTTCCTGTTCCAGGATGCCGGCCTGATCGAACGCAAGCCCATTCTCGACAACACGGCCCTGCCCCTGATCTATCGCGGCCTGGGACGGCGGGAACGCGTGAACCGTGCGCAGGCGGCGCTCGAGGCCGTGGGCCTCGCCGACCGGATGCATCACGCGCCGGGAGAGTTGTCGGGCGGCGAACGGCAACGGGCCGGTCTGGCGCGCGCCATCGTTTGCGATCCCGATATCCTGATCTGCGATGAGCCGACAGCGGCGCTGGATGCCGAGACGGCAAACGATGTCGCCCGCCGGATCAGCGAGATGAAGGAGCGCGGTGCGGCCGTCATACTCGCCACGCACGACCGGGACCTGATGCCGATGGCTGACCGGATCTACGAAATCCGGCATGGCCGGATCACTGCGGGCGCGCGGACATGAAAGCCGTCGACACGTTCAGTGAAGCGATCTGGGGACTGGCAAGCCGGCCGGCACGAACCCTCGCGACGCTGGTCGCGCTGGGCATATCGGTAGCGACGATTGCCCTCGTCGCAGGCGTGCTTGGCGGGTTTGAAAAACGGATCGAGCAATTGTCCTTCGGGGCCTATGGACGGTCGCTGGTCATCCGCGAGAATTTCTTCGTTGAGGACCGGGTGGGCTCGCCCCGCCTGTCGGACATCGACCGGCTGCGACAGGCCGTACCCGGCGTCGAAGCCGTCGCGGCCTGGCGAATCCTGTTTGCCGCCGAGATCGATGCCGGACGCGAGCACGGCCAGACCGAGGTCTTCGGTGTCTTTGGCGATTACCGCCGCGAGGCGAGCACGCCGCTCGCCGAGGGGCGGCACATCACCGACGACGAAGCGCAATCCGCGCGGCGTGTCTGTGTCCTCGGCGATCAGGCCGCGCGGCGTTTCTTCCCGAACACCAGCGCCCTGAACAAGCTGGTCCGCATCAATGGCATTTCGTGCACCGTGGTCGGTGTCCTCGGGGTGCCAGAGAACCGCATTTCCGAGCGCTATGCCCCGGCCATCCTGACCCCGTTCGGGGCAGCGTCACGCTATTTCACCGTCAACACGGTCATGGCGCCCGACGAAGCCTCGCAGATCACGCTGATCCTGAATGACAGCCGTTATCTCGATCGGGCCCAGATGTGGGCCGACCGCCTGTTGAGGCGGCGCTATGGCATTCCCTTCTCCCAGCCCTCGCCCTTTGTGTACGCCGATCCCAGTGCCAGCGTCCGCAGCCTGCGCCAGCAGCGCGACCTGGTGTCCCGTCTGCTCCTGGTGATTGCCGGCGTGGGGCTGATCTCGGGATTGATCGGCTACGGGTCCGCTGTGGCGGCGGCCGCATCGGAGCGTCGGCGCGAAGTCGCCCTGCGGCGCACCCTCGGGGCTTCACGCACCGACATCGTGCTGCAATTCATGACCGAGAATGCGGTGCTGGGCATCCTGGGGGGTGCCCTCGGCGGCGTGCTGGCGCTCGGGATCGGGCTGGCCGCGTCGAAGGCGTGGGACTGGCCGATCGATTTCAACCCGTCCGTCTTCGGCATCAGCGCATTGCTGGGGCTGCTGTGCGGCCTGGTGTTCGGCGCCCTGCCTGCGCGCAAGGCCGCATCTGCGCCACCGGCCGGGGCGGTGCGCGCCTAGGGCGCCAGTTCGACATCCCAGTAGAGAAAATCGAGCCAGCTCTGGTGCAGGTATTTCGGCGGGAAGCTGCGCCCGCGCGCCTGCAACTGGTGCATGGTCGGGCGCATGGGAAGCTGGACCGCCACCATGCCGGCCTCGGCCGGTGTCTTGTTGCCCTTCCTCAGATTGCAGGGCGAACAGGCCGCGACGATGTTCTCCCAGGACGTATCACCGCCACGCGAACGTGGAATGACGTGGTCAAAGGTCAGGTCGCGCACCTCGTCTGCCCCGCAATAGACGCAGCGGAAGTTGTCGCGCAGCCAGACATTATAGCGGGTGAAGGCCGGAAAACGGTTCTGGGCCACGTATTCGCGCAAGGCGACGACCGACGGCACCTGCATGGTCAGGGACGGGCTGTGGACGCACTCGGAATAGCTGGAGACGATGTCGACGCGGTCGAGGAAGACGTTCTTCACCGCTTCCTGCCACGGCCAGGTCGAGAGCGGCCAATAGGACAGCGGCTGATAGTCAGCGTTCAGGACGAGACAGGGCCAGCCCTGCGGCGCCTTATCAAGCACCTGCATCGCGACCTCCCGGCGTTACCGCCCCGGCGCAGGGCCGGTCAGGGGTGAGTTGCGTACTGAAAACGCGCCTCCCTTGGGGTCAGACCCGGCGGGTGACATGGCAAAGCCATACCGGGCCGACTGATCCACAGGAGACTTATACGCCTGTTCGCGTGACGCGCCTATGACGCAGCCGCTCAGACACCAGATATTGCGGTCTGACCGTAGCGCCCGGACAACACCTTGCGCAGGAAGCGGCCGCCCAGTTCGAGACCGTCGGGACCGATCCCGTGCGGAACGCCGGCCGAGATATGCCATTGCGCGCCGTGCCCGGCCTCGACCAGCCCTTCGCAGGCGTCGAACATGAAACCCAGAGGCAAGACCTGATCCTGGTCGCCGTGAATCAGCATGATGGGCGGCTTCGACGCGATCTCGCCCTTCAGCGATTCGCGGCCCGCAAGCGCACCGGAGTATCCCAGCACCCCTGCATAGGCGTGCGGCTGGCGCAGGCCCGCATGCAGGGCCATCATCGTGCCTTGCGAGAAACCGACCAGCGCCACATCGGACGGCGTCAGGCCGTAGCGCCTCATCTCCTGCTCCAGGAAGGACTGGAGCACCGGACCGGCCTTCTTGGTTCCCCGCTCGGTCTCGGACGGGTCAATGCGCGTCAGGGGAAACCACTGATAGCCATTGGGCGCGCCCGGCACGGGCTCGGGTGCATTCGGCGAGACGAACTGCACGTCCGGCATTTCGCGCGCCCACTGCCCGGCCAGTCCGATCAGGTCCTCGCCATTCGACCCATAGCCATGCAGAAACACGACCAGCTTTTTCGGGCGGCCGCCGGAAGCGGGCGGCTGGCGGGGTCCGTCAATCGGCATCATGGGCGGCGTCCTTCATTACGGGTCGGCGCGGACTATAGAGACCGCTTGGCGCACTTGAAGCCCCGGCGAAGGCGCGCGATGCAGTGGGCATGGTTTTCGTCACGCGCTTCGCTCCGTCCCCGACCGGACTCCTGCACCTGGGTCATGCCTTCTCGGCGATGACGGCATGGCGTGCCGCGCGCGAAGCAGGCGGGCAGTTCCTCGTTCGGATCGAGGACATCGACCGGACACGCTGCAAGCCGGAGTTCGAGGCGGCCATCCTCGACGACCTGGCCTGGCTGGGGCTCGACTGGGACGGCGAGGTCCGGCGCCAAAGCGACCACTTTGCCGAATACGATGCCGTGCTGAAGCGTCTGCGCGACGACGGCCTTGTCTATCGCTGTTTCAAGACGCGCCGCGAAATCATGGAAGAGATCGAGCGCGCACCACACCATCCAGGCGAAGGTCCCGACGGCATTATCTATGCCGGACCGGACGAACCGCTTGGTTCGCAGGAGGAGACCCGCCGGCTGAGCGCGGGTGAGCCCTATGCCTGGCGGCTTTCGCTGAGCGCCTGCCGCCTCAAATTCGGTGCGGCTTGGGGCGGGCTTCATTTCACCGAAACCGGCGAAGGGCCCGGCGGCGAGACCGGCGAGGTCGCCATCCGGCCCGAATTGCTCGGCGATGTCATCCTGGCGCGCAAGGATGTGGGGACCAGCTACCACCTTGCCGTGACTCATGACGATGCGATGCAAGGCGTCACGCACGTGATCCGCGGGCAGGATCTTTTCCACGTCACCCACCTGCACCGCCTTCTCCAGCACATGTTGGGTCTGGCGGTTCCCGTCTGGCGGCATCACCGCCTGTTGACCGGAGCCGATGGCAAGCGCTTCGCCAAGCGCGACAGATCCGTCACCCTGCGGCAACTGCGCGACGAAGGCGTGTCGCGCAAAGAGGTGCTGACGCGGATTGGGTTGCGGGACTAGTTTGCCGATCATGGGGGATTCGCAATCATTCACGTCGCGCGAAGTGGCCATCGGGACGGCAGTGCTGATCCTCGGCGCGGTCGGCATCGGCCTGGCCGCGCCCCTGGTGAAGCTGTCATCGATGGAGCCGACAGCGGTCGCCTTCTGGCGCATGGGGCTGGCGATTCCAGCCGGTCTCGTCTGGGCGGCGCTCGATCGAAAACCCCAGCGCCAGGCTGCGCCGGCGGGCGGGTGGAAATACTTCTACCTGGCACTGCCGGGCATCCTGTTCGCAGGCGACCTCGCCTTCTGGCATTCGGGGATCAAGATCACGACCGTCGCGAACGCGACCTTCCTCGCCAATCTGCAACCCGTCTTCGTGGTTCTGGCGAGCTGGCTGATCTTCAAGGAAAGGCCCACACGCGCCTTCGTGATCGCCGCTGCCGTGGCCGTGACCGGCGCTGCGCTGCTCTCGGCCGCAAATATCTCGATCGCACCCGAGCGCCTGCCGGGAGATGCCCTCTCGCTGGTCACGGCCGTCTGGTATGCGGGCTATATCCTTGCCGTGCGAAAGGCGCGCCGCTTTGCGTCCACCGGCATGGTGATCCTGTGGACCAGCCTGGCTTCGACCCCCGTGCTCCTGATCGTTGCCTTCGGCCTCGGGGAAAGCCTGGTGCCGCCCTCGACGACCGAATGGGCGATCCTCGTCGGGCTCGCCCTGGGCGTCCAGATTTTCGGCCAGGGCAGTGTCGCCTTCGGTCTGGGACGGGTTCCCGCCCCGATCGCCTCGATCATCATCCTTGTTCAGCCCGTGGTCTCGGCCATTGCGGGGTGGCTGATGTTCGGTGAGGGGCTGATCGCGGTCCAGATGTTCGGGGCCGGCCTGGTCCTGACCGGCGTGTGGCTCGCGCAGCGGCTCGGCAAGCCTGCGACACGTCACCCCTTTGCGAAGCGGCGCCCGCGCGCGTAGAAGTCAGCCCATGGCTCCTGATACTGCCAACACGCCGAATGCGGCACCGCGCCTGTCCGACGAAGCCGTTCACGACGACGGCTTCCTGCGCGACCTGTGGTATTTCGGCGCGCTTGCGAGCGAAGTGAAACCCGGTGAGACGCTGCACCGGGAAATGCTGGGCGAGCCGATCCTGTTCGGGCGCACGCATGACGGCAGCCCATTCGCGATGCGCGATATTTGTCCGCACCGCGGCATCCTCTTGTCCGGCGGGAGGATGGTGCAAAAGGACGGCGAGTCGACCGTCGAATGTCCCTATCACGGCTGGCGGTTCCGCAAGGATGGCGGCTGCGCCGCGATCCCGTCGCTGACTGCCGACCAGGCCGAGGCGATGGATCTGTCCAGGATCCGCGTCCGGTCCTATCCGGTTCACGAAGCCTATGGCCTGATCTGGATCTATATCGGCGCCGATCCCGACGCCCCGCCCGCCATCGAGCCGCCGGTCCTGGACCTGCCCGAAGGCGCGCGGGTCAAGATGGTCGAGCGCGAGACCTTCAATTGCCATGTCGATCATGCCGTGATCGGCCTGATGGACCCGGCGCACATCCCCTTCATCCACCGCCAATGGTGGTGGCGGACGGAAAAGTCGGTCTACGAGAAGGAAAAGGTGTTCGGCCCGGTCGAGCGCGGTTTTTCCATGCTCCCGCACCGGCCGTCCTCCAATTCCTTTGCCTACAAGGCGCTGGGGGCCAAGCCGGAAACCGAGATCCGGTTCCAGATTCCGGGCTTGCGCACCGAATATGTGAAGGTTGGGAATTCCTTCTTCACCGGCTTCACCGCCGTGACCCCGACCAATGCCAACTCCACGGCCATCACCATCGTCGTCTACTGGAAGCACCCGGTCTTCGACATCCTGCCGAACTTCGTGCTGCGCAAGGCGATCACGACCTTCATCCGGCAGGACCGCGATGCCGTGAATGCCCAGCAAAAGGGGCTGGCCTACAAACCCAAGCTGATGCTGATCCACGACGCCGATGTGCAGGCGAAATGGTATTACAAGCTGAAGCAGGCGTGGCGAAAGCACCGCCAGACGGGCGAAGCCTTCGCCAATCCGGTGAAAAATGCCACGCTGCGCTGGCGCAGTTGATGGCGGTGCATGTCGTCCTTTTGCGCGCCGTCAATGTCGGCGGGACGGGGAAGCTCGCGATGGCGGACCTCAAGGCGATGGCTGCCGATGCGGGCTTTGAAGCCCTTCAGACCTATATCGCCAGCGGCAATCTGGTGCTGGAGAGCGACCAATCCGCGACGGCTGTGAAGGACGCGCTGGAAGCGCGGCTGGAGGCCCATGCCGGCAAGCCGGTCGGGGTGATCGTGCTGTCGCCAGCCGCGCTCAACGCGGTTGCGGACGCCAATCCCTTCCCCGAGGCACCGGGTAGCCGGGTCATCGTCCTGTTTCTCGGCGCGGCTTTGCCGGATGATCCGCTCAGCGGCATGAAGCATCAGGCTGACGAGGAGATCGCTGCGGGATCGGGGGTGATCTATGTCCACTACCCCAGCGGCCAAGGCCAATCAAAACTGGTCATCCCGGCTGCCAGGGCCGGTACCGGGCGCAACATGAACACGGTGAAAAAGCTCATCGACATGGCCGCCGCGCGCGGCGCATAACGCACGAACGCAAGGAAGAATGCCATGCTCATCTTCGTGAACATCATGATCGGCGTCGCGCTGCTGCTGGTCCTCGTCACCCTGATCGCCGGCCTCATCAACATGACACGTGGCGGCGAAGGCTCGTCGGCGCGGTCGAACGTGCTGATGCGCTGGCGGGTCGGGCTTCAGTTCGCAGCGCTGAGCCTGATGGTGCTGGGCTTCATCCTGCGCGGCGCGCTGACGAACTGAGGCTTCCCTCCCCTTGAAGGGGAGGGACGCGAGCGGCTTCCGAAAGGAAGTCGGGAGCGGGGTGGGGTGAGCGTTCAAACAAGACACCCCCACCCCGGTCGGCTGGCTGACGCACAGCCTCCCGGCCCTCCCCTCAAGGGGGAGGGCAGAACCAGTCGCTCGTCACTCAGGCGCGTAGCGCATCATGATTTCCCCGACAGGCGCGGCGACGCGGCTCATCCGGGCTTCGTTGACCCCGGCGACGGCAGCGCGGTCCGCCTCGGGCCACAAGGCCGCCTGGACGAACCACATCGTGTTTGATCCGGCGTGTTGCAGCGACCCATCCGAGCCGATCCCCCAGCCCATCGCATAGGATTCGCCCTCTGGCGGGGTCAGCAGGATCTGCCAGCTTTCCGCCGAGAGGAAGTCCGTGTCACCCTCGCCGCGCGCACCAGCCATCACGGCATTCAGCCAGACGGCGTAGTCGGGCATCGCCATGTGGACGCGTCCCGCCGGGCCCATGGCGGGCGGATTGTCGGCGGACGCGCCGGGCTCGACCGCGCTGATCCCGCCGAACAGGCCGCCGCGGTGACCGCGTGGCTGGTCGGCTTCACCCGCCACGCCCGGCGGGCCGAAACCGGCCTGCTCGATCCCGAGCGGCGCAAAGACCTCGCGTTGCACCAGCGCTTCCCAGCTCTCGCCCGTGGCGGCTTCCAGCATCGCGCCGGCGACGGTGTAGCCCGCGTTGGAGTAGAGAAAGGTGCCGGGCTCGGCGCCCGGATTGCGGCCAAGTACGGCTGCCGCATAGACGACCCGGTCGGCCATCACGTCCCGGTCGTCATCCGTGCCCATCAACTGCAATGCGGTGACAGGGCCGGGATTGGCGACGATGCCGGACCGGTGCTGCATCAGGTCCACGAAGGTGGCGCCGGCATATTGAGGGCGGATGGTCTCGACCCGGTCGCCCAGGTGCTCGGCGATGGTGTCCTCCCAGTCGATGACGCCCTGCTCTACGAGGCGCGCGACGAGCACCGCCGTCATCGCCTTGGTGTTCGAGCCCAGATGCCAGAGGTCGGTCAGCTCGACGGGCGTGTCACCGGCTTCGGCCCGCATTCCGGCCACGGCGATTACCGGCTCGCCGTTGTCGACCACCATCACGACCGCGCCGGGCGCGCCCCCGCTAACAAGCGCAGCAGCATCGGACGAAGGGGTGGCGGCCTGAAGCAGCGCTGCGGCGGCGATGGCGATCATGTCTGTCTCTCCTGACCTTGCGGTGTGAGACTGCCTGATCCAGTTTCGCGGCGTAACCGGGAAGGAAGGCGCCCAGATCCCATGGTCCGGCTGACGAAAATCTACACGCGTACCGGTGACGGCGGCAAAACCCGTCTCGGCGACATGAGCGAGACCACCAAGACCGATGTCCGCGTCGAGGCCTATGGCAGCGTCGATGAAGCCAATTCTGCCATCGGGCTGGCGCGCGCGGCGCTGACCGGCGGCGACCCCGTCGATGCCGTGCTGTCGCGGGTCCAGAACGACCTCTTCGACGTCGGGGCGGATTTGTGCGTGCCGGATCGCGGAGAAAAGCGCGACTGGGAGGCGCTGCGCGTCACCGCTGTACAGGTCACGGCACTGGAGCGCGATATCGACGCCTTCAACGCCAAGCTAAACGCGCTCGATTCCTTCATCCTGCCGGGCGGCAGCGAAGCCGCCGCGCGCCTGCACCTCGCCCGCGCGATCTTGCGCCGCGCGGAACGGCGCACTGTGGGTTTGCGCGAATCCGGCGAGCCGGTCAGCGACGACGCGATCAAGTATCTCAACCGGGCGTCGGACCTGCTTTTCGTGCTGGCGCGCATCGCCAATGATGAGGGCCGGGCCGATGTGAAATGGGTTCCGGGCGGCCAGCGCTGACTGACCTTTCCTTGCCCGCCTGTTGATTATTTCCCACACGGCAAAATCAAATTTCGGTGACGCTGGCTGACACAGGCAAAATCCCTCCTATGTGTATGGGCAAGCCGGACGTGCGCATTGGCGTCGTCCCCTGTTGGAGGAGTATCCCTGTGAAGCGTTTTGCCATTGCCCTGTCTGCCGCCGCGATGATCGCGCCGGCCACCGCCGCCGCTGCCCCGGTCAGCTATGACTTCGACCGCACCCATACCGAGATCAGCGCCAGCTGGGATCATCAGGGGTATTCCCGCCAGGCCATCCACTTCACCCAGTATGACGGCACGCTCGATCTCGACCTCGAAGATCCGTCCAGCAGCGTCGTCGACATCACCTTCACGCTCGTCGATGAAGGTTTCTGGGTTGGCGCGCACCATGAGCGCTTCGTCAATCACCTGAACTCCGCGGACCTGTTCGACACGGCGCAGTTTCCGTCGGCGCGCTTTGTCGCCACGTCATTCGAAACCGAAGACGGAACGACGGGCACGATGACCGGCGAGCTGACCATTCGCGACCTGACCCATCCGGTGACGCTCGACGTGACGCTGAACCGCTCGGATGAAACCAGCGACGGCCGGTCAAAGCTCGGCTTCTCGGCGACCGGCACGCTGATGCGCTCCGAGTGGGGGCTGGGCTTTGCCGTTCCCAACATCTCTGACGAGGTGATGCTGACGATCGAGACCGAACTGGTCGAAAGCGCTCCGGCCGAAAACGCCGCAGAATAGGGCTCTCCCCCACCGACGCATGAGAAAGCCGGCTCCGTAAGGGGTCGGCTTTTTTTTAAGTGGAAACCGCAGCTTAACGGAGTGTTGAGAACGACAACCCAACTCTCTTTCTGCTCCCATATTTTAGGTTGCGCGTTCTGGTTTGGTTCTTATAATCGCGAGAATCGTCAACTAAAAATCGAGCCGGAAATGGCAAATCTTCCCTATGTGACCGCATCGGGCAATGTTGCGAAGGCGTTGAATGCGATAGCCGCCGCCGCGACCCCCGACGTGGTGAGTGGTAACTTCGTCAAGACCATCTTGAAGATCCCAGGAGGTTCTGGCGATCAGATGACGTCATTCTTAAAAAAGGTCGGATTCGCTAATCCGGACGGTACACCCACAACGATTTATAAGAGATTCCGTAACCAAGCGACGCGCGGAATTGCGGCTGCAGATAGTCTTCGGACCGGATACGCATCACTATATAAAAGAAATGAATATCTACACGAGCTTCCCGATAAGGATATTCGGGGCCTGATATTAGAAGAAACGGGACTTGCTTCCGACTCAACCGTTCCTGGATATATTCTGGCGAGCATCAAGGCGATACGGGAATTTGCCGACTTCGATGCAAGCGAGCAAGACATCGAGAAGGAACTTCCGGCCTCCGATATCGGCGGCCCCCCACATTCGGCAATCGCCGCGCCGGGAAGTTTTCCTCAAAACTCCCTCGATTTGTCAAAAGCAAAAGTGGGATTAAGCGTCGGCTACAATATTAACCTTAACCTTCCGGCTACCAGTGATATTGCAGTGTTCAACGCAATATTTAAAAGCCTTAAAGAGAACTTGTTGAAAGACGATGACGAATAAAGTAGACAACCATTTGCGTGCATTCGGAATGTCGGGACTCCAAATCACCGATAATATAGCGACAATTGAAGATAAATATAGAATCTCACTTGGTCATCATAAGCGTCAAGCCGATGAGCAAGACTACTACCCACAATTTGACTCCGAGATTCGAGCGGAGGCTGCGAGCATGGCCTCTCATTATGAAACGTTTTATTGTTTGGAACAATCCATACGCGAACTTATCGTTAGTACGTTATTTGACAAATTTGGATCTGATTGGTGGAATGACGGCGCTGTTCCGGCCAACATTGTCACAGATGTAGAAAAACGGATGCAGCGCGATAAGGATAGTGGATTTAGTTTGCGGTCTGAAAGAGAGATTGATTATACTAATTTTGGCGAGTTATCTGTAATCATTACATTCAATTGGGATGTTTTTGGAGCTATTTTTTCGAGTAAACGCGCTGTTGAGCGCATTATGAATAGTTTGAATCTTCTTCGTGGACCGATTGCTCACTGTAGCCCACTTGCCGCAGACGAAGTCGACCGACTTTCTCTCACGGTGAAGGACTGGTTCAGGAGCATGGGTTAAACCCTGCTTATCCCCACCCTCCATTCCTCGCGCCATACTTCTCCTACCTCGCCGTGCGGGAAGGGGGCGGTCTGCAGTCGTCTCATATCGTAGCGGCGGGGGGTGATGCCTCGAGCCTGAACGGCGAGACGAACCGTTCGGGCAAAAGAGCGGCCGGAACGTACGCCCGCGTCAGTGAAAGCGCGCGGGGACCGGGATATCCCGCAGGACCGGCAGCGGAGCGAGGGTTCGGGAGGCCCGAAGCCTGAAACAGGGCTTAGGGAGACATCCACCGAAAACCCGCCGCGAGGCCCCGGCCGGCGTCCAGCGTATCGGGCGGCGGCGCGGGAACGGGTTCGGCGGGCTGGCGAGATAATACGTCTGTGCCATAAGCCTCGCCCGGACCGGCCGATAAAACATCATCGCGCGGGAGGCCTGTGCGGGCCACCCAACAGACTTAGCCAGACGGTCCGCGAGTGTCCTCCCGCGCACCCCTTCCTCTTTCTCACTCCGCAGCGAATGCTGGCGGGGGCATCGGTGCTTGCGAAGTCCAAAACGCCGTCCCGGCCTTGTGCCGGGACCTACCGTCAGAGGCAGGTTCGCACCAAAGGCAGGCCCCGGAATAAATCCGGGGCAGAGGCAATGTGTGTGAATGACCCAACCCACCTGCCAGTTGACCCTAGCGTCACGTTGACAGGTCAGGGGGGCGGGGGCAGTTTCCGCCTTCACCTTTCCCCGCAAGGCAGGCCCGCGTGAAACGGCCCGCCAGAGCCGGAACCGGAGACGCACGCGCATGAAAATCCTGGTGCCCGTCAAACGGGTCGTCGATTACAACGTGAAGGTCCGCGTGAAGCCCGATCAGTCGGGCGTGGACCTCGCCAATGTCAAAATGTCCATGAACCCGTTCTGCGAGATCGCTGTCGAAGAAGCGATCCGCCTGAAGGAAGCCGGCAAGGCCGAGGAAATCATCGTGGTTTCCATCGGACCGCAGCAGGCGCAGGAGACGATCCGCACCGCGCTGGCCATGGGCGCCGACCGCGGCATTCTCGTCACCGCCGAAGGGCGCGTCGAGCCGCTGGCGGTGGCGAAAATCCTCGCCAAGATCGTGGAAGCCGAAGGTCCCGACCTCGTCATCCTCGGCAAGCAGGCGATTGACGATGATGCCAACCAGACCGGCCAGATGCTGGGCGCGCTGCTCGACTGGCCGCAGGGCACGTTCGCCTCGAAACTCGACGTCGATGGCGCCAATGTCACCGTGACGCGCGAGATCGATGGCGGCCTGCAAACGATCAAGCTCGATGGCCCGGCCATCGTGACCACCGATCTGCGCCTCAACGAGCCGCGCTACGCTTCGCTGCCGAACATCATGAAGGCCAAGCGCAAGCCGATCGACACCAAGACGGCCGACGATTACGGCGTCGACATCTCACCGCGCCTTGAAGTGGTGAAGGTCTCCGAACCGCCCAAGCGCGAAGCCGGTGTGAAGGTGGAATCGGTCGCCCAGCTGGTCGACAAGCTGAAAAACGAAGCGGGAGTGCTCTGACATGGCCGTTCTGGTTATCGCCGAACACGACAACAAGAGCCTGCATGACGCGACCCGCGCGACGGTGACGGCTGCCTCGAAGATTGGCGGCGACATCGACGTCCTGGTTGCCGGCAGCGGCGCAGGCAGCGTCGCCGAAGCCGCCGCGAAACTGGATGGCGTACGCAAGGTGCTGCACGCCGACAGCGGTGACCTCGAGCATCCGGTCGCTGAAGCGCTGGCTGCGCTGGTCCTGTCGCTGGCTGATGGCTATGACGCCATCCTTTCGCCGGCCACCACGACGGGAAAGAACTTCATGCCCCGCGTCGCGGCCAAGCTCGACGTGATGCAGATCTCGGACATCACCGCCGTGGAAAGCGCCGACACCTTCGTGCGCCCGATCTATGCGGGCAATGCGATGATGACGGTGAAGTCGACCGACGCGAAGAAGGTCATCACCGTGCGCGGCACGACGTTCGAGAAGGCCGGCGACGGCGGCTCGGCCTCGGTCGAGACGATTGATGCGGCCTCCGGTCCGTTCAAGGCGAACTTCGTCTCGGAAGAACTCGCCAAGTCCGACCGCCCGGAACTGACGGCTGCGAAAATCGTCATCTCCGGCGGGCGCGGCATGGCGTCGGGCGACAATTTCCACCTGCTCGACAAGATCGCCGACAAGCTGAACGCCGCCGTTGGCGCCTCGCGCGCTGCGGTCGATGCCGGCTTCGTGCCGAATGACTACCAGGTCGGCCAGACCGGCAAGGTCGTCGCCCCGGAGCTTTACATCGCCGTCGGCATTTCCGGCGCGATCCAGCACCTCGCGGGCATGAAGGACTCCAAGGTGATCGTCGCGATCAACAAGGACGAGGAAGCGCCGATCTTCTCGGTCGCCGACTACGGCCTGGTGGCAGATTTGTTCAAGGCGCTGCCGGAACTCGACGAAGAGCTGACGAAGGCCGGTTACTGACCGCCATCAACCTCGTTGGAATGGAAAAGCCCCGGCAGCAATGCCGGGGCTTTTTTCATTCCCGCGCTATCGCGGCGCGGATCAGGGCGCGCGCCTCGTCGCTGGACCAGTCGGCATCGCGCGGCATGCGGGCAATCTCCATGCCCCGGCGGTTGTAGAGAATGGTCATGGGCAGGCCCCGCGCCTGCGCCTCGGTTGCGATGGCAAAGGTATTCTCGTGGAAAAGCGGCAGATGGGTCAGACCGTTGTCGGCGTAGAATTCGCGCGGCTCCTCGATCGAGCGATCCAGGCTGATCGTGACCACCTGGAAATCCTCGCCGCCAAATTCCTGTTGCAGCGCGTCGAGCATCGGCATCTCCACGACGCAGGGCGCGCACCATGTCGCCCAGAGATTCAGCAACACGACCTGCCCGTCAAAATCGGACAGGCGGTGCGTTTCCCCTTCGCCATCAACAAAGGGGGTGGCTGAACGCGCGGGGGGATTGTCGAGAAACTGGAGCTGGCTCATCTCGCCACGCGCATAGTCGGTAAAAGCGCCGTGCTGCGGATTGTCCATCGCGGCGAAAACCACGTATAGGAACAGGCCAATTCCGATGACCGGCAGGGCGATCAGCCCGGCCTTGAGCGGTGACATTCTCATCGGGCGATTGCCCTCCCTCTTCGCAGGAGCCGAAGCATGACCGGCCAGGACGACTCCCGCAATTCCAATTCCCCGGATGCGAATGCGCCCAAGGCCAATTCCCTCTGGGGCGGCCGGTTCGAAGCCGGACCGTCTGCCGTCATGGAAGCGATCAACGCCTCCATCGACACGGACAAGCGGCTGGCCGAACAGGACATTGCCGGTTCGCTCGCCCATGCAGAGATGTTGTCCGCCCAGGGTATTATTTCAAGCGAGGACGCAGCGGCGATCCGACGCGGGCTGGAACAGGTGCGCGACGAGATCCGCGCCGGGACAATGACATGGTCCGCCGCCCTGGAAGACGTCCACATGAATGTGGAAGCGCGGCTGAAGGAGATTATCGGCGAGCCGGCCGGTCGCCTGCACACGGCCCGCTCACGCAATGACCAGGTGGCGACCGACTTCCGCCTGTGGCTGCGCGGCGCGTGCGACCGCATCGATGCCGCACTGGCCGCCTATCAGTCTGCACTGGTCGCGCAGGCCGAAGCCCATGCCGATACGGTCATGCCCGGCTTCACCCATCTGCAGACCGCCCAGCCGGTCAGCCTCGGGCATCACCTTTTGTGCTGGGTGGAAGCCGCCGAGCGTGATCGCGGCCGTTTTGCCGATGCCCGCAAGCGGCTGAACCAGAGTCCGCTCGGCGCGGCAGCCCTGGCCGGGACCGCCTTCCCGCTCGACCGCGAACGCACGGCAGCGGCCCTGGGCTTCGACCGCCCAATGGCGAACAGTCTCGATGCGGTGTCATCGCGGGATTTCGCACTGGAAGTGCTGAGCGCGGCCGCGATTGCTGCAACCCATTTGTCGCGTTTCGCCGAGGAGATTGTCCTTTGGTCCTCGCGTCGCTTCGGATTCGCGACCCTGTCCGATGCCTGGTCCACCGGGTCGTCGATCATGCCCCAAAAACGCAATCCCGATGCCGCCGAACTGGTGCGCGCCAAGCCGGGCAGCATCATCGGTTCGCTGACCCAGTTGCTGATCGTGGTGAAGGGATTGCCCCTCGCCTATTCCAAGGATTTGCAGGAGGACAAGGCGCCGGTCTTCCGGGCGCTCGATGACCTGGAACTGTGCCTGGCAGCCATGACCGGCATGGCCGGTGACCTCACATTCAACACGGACGCCATGGCCGAAGCGGCCGGCGAAGCGTATTCCGACGCAACCGACTTGGCCGATTATGTCGTCCGCAAGCTGGGCAAGCCGTTCCGCAGCGCACACCACATCGCCGGAACGGCGGTGAAGCTGGCCGAATCACGGGGCGTCCCGCTGTCAGGGCTGAGCCTGGAAGACTTTCGCAGCGTCGATGCCGACATTCGCGACGACGTTTTTTCAGTCCTGTCGGCGCGCGCGTCGATGGAAAGCCGGACCAGCTATGGCGGAACCGCCCCGGTCCGGGTTAAGGAACAGGTGGCGCGCTGGCGCACCCGCCTCGATGGAGCGAGCACGTGAAAAAACGCCTGACCCTCGGCCTGATTGCACTTGGCGCTCTGGTTCTCACCGGCTGCGGCCTGCGCGGAGACCTCGACCGGCCCCCGCCGATGTGGCTGGGCGGGTCTTCGATGATCGTCGAGATCGGCTGATCGACTCACCAAAGTGTAATGACTCCGCGGCTTTCCGCCTCGCCGGGGCGTGCTAGCCTGCGCAGCGATGAAGCGCTTTGCCCTTTTCAAGGCTTATGCCGCGCTCTGGTGGGAGCGTGCCGCGCCGGTCGTCTGGCCGGTGGCGCTGGCGCTTGGCATCTATACGGGCCTGTCCCTGTTTGGCCTGTGGGATGCGCTGGGTGATCCGTGGCGGGCGCTGGCGGCACTGAGCCTGCTGGCCGGGGCCGGTTTCGTTTCATGGCGCGCCTCGCGGGACTTTGTCACACCTGACCGGGAAGCGGCTGCGCGCCGGATCGAAGAAGATTCGGGAATCACGGCGCGCCCGCACGAAGCGCTTATCGACATCCCCGCTGACCGTGACGCGGTTTCTGCTGAATTGTGGCGCACCCACCGCGAACGCATGGCAGCGCGATTGTCAGGAGCCTCGGCGCGAAGACCGAAGGCGGCCTGGGCGCGTCTCGATCCCTGGGGCGCGCGCGCCGCGGTGATCGTGTTCCTCGTGATCAGCGTCGGGGTGGCGGGCGAATTTGCAGCCGGCCGGCTGGGCGAGGCGTTCGGGCTGCGGCCGATTTACCGCGTGAACGGTAACCTGACGGTGGATACGTGGCTCGATCCTCCCGCCTATACCGGCCGTGCCCCCGTCATCATCCGCGAAGACTCCCGCACCATCGAAGCGCCGCAAGGGTCGACCCTGATCGTCCGGACCGCCGGCGTCGGGCGCGAGCCCTCCCTTCGGCTCGACCGGGCGCGGGGCGAGAACCGGCGCATCGGCGACGGCGTCTGGGAAAGCCGTATCGTCCTGACCGAGAATGCCGTGCCGGAGCTGCGCGCAGGGGGGCAGCGTCAGTCCTGGCGGATCACCATCACGCCGGACACGGCGCCAATTGTCCGCATGACCGATGCGCCCGAAGCCCGCGCAGTCGGCGAACTGGCCCTGCATTTCAGCGCCGAGGACGATTACGGGGCGGTCAGCTACACCACCGAATTTCGCGAGCGCGGATCAGACGATGACTGGTCGTCCATCGACATTCAGCCCGCCGCGACCGCCGAGACCGAGGATGGCATGCGCGCCATCGTCGATACCGGCCAGCATGCGCTGGCCGGCAGCCGCGTCGAACTGCGTGTCACCGCGACCGATGCAGCGGGCAATACCGGACGCTCGCCCGCCATCAATCTGACATTGCCGGAACGCATTTTTCTCAATGCGCTGGCGCGCTCGGTTGCCGAACAGCGGCGCGCGGTGATGCGCGCACGCGGTGACTATGAAGACCTGCCCGAGCGGCCTTTCATCCTCGCCGGAGACGTGCCCACCGGGCCGAACTTCGTGGCTGACGATCCCGAACGCAGTATCGAACGGGCGCCCGAAGGCCTGCAACACGTTGCCAACTCACTCGACGCGATCACGGACGCGCCGGAGTATTTCTTCGAGGATCCGATCGTCTATCTGGGACTGCGCCGGACACTGCACGGGATCCGCCGGGCGCGGGAAAGCGACGAGATCGGGCCGGTCGAAGCCAATCTCTGGGAAATCGCGCTGCGCGCCGAACTCGGCTCACTCGCGGACGCGGAAGCAGCCCTTCGTGCCGCCGAACGTGCACTGATGGAAGCGCTGGCGCGCGGGGCCGACGAGAGCGAGCTGGCTCCGCTGTTCGAGGCCTACGAGCAGGCGATGGAAAACTATCTCGCTGCCCTGGCGCGCGAGGCGGCCGAGAGCGGCGAGATGGCCGATGGCGGGGGCGGCGAAGGCGGGCTGGACACGGCCGGGTTGATGGAGCTCCTGAACGCCTTGCGCGAAGCGGCGGAGCTGGGCGACACCGCAGATGCGCGCCGTGCGCTGCAGACGCTCGGTGAGTTGCTGCGCAATTTGCAGATGCAGATGGCGCAGGGCGGGCAGGGCGAAGGCGATGATGCCCTGACCGAGGCCATGCGCGAGGCGCTGGAGGAACTCGGCGACGTGATCGGCGAGCAGCGTGAACTGCAGGATCAGACGTTCGGCATGACCGAACCCAATCAGGGCATGCCGGGCAACTCCGAGGGCCCGCCGCAGCAGGGGCAGGGCTCAGGGACTCCGCAGCCGGGCGGTGAAAGCCAGAGCGGTTCGGGTCAGGCGCAATCCCTCGCTCAGCAGCAAGGCCGCCTGGCCGAGGAACTGGCCGCGATTGCGCAGGGCTTCCCGGGTGCCGAAACCAGCGACTCGCTGGCCGGTGCGCAAGAAGCGATGCGCCAGGCGCAGGAAGCGCTCGAGCAGGGCAATGCGCAGGCCGCTCTCGATGCACAGAATCAGGCCCTGCAGGCCTTGCGCGAAGGCGCCGAAAACATCGCCCAGGAGATGCTCGACCGGATGGCCGAGAACGAGGGTGGCGCCGAGGGCGAAGAAGGCGAGCGCGATCCGCTCGGTCGCCCCGGAAGCGGATCATTCTCGTCCGGGACCGGTGTCGACATTCCCGACGAGGGCGCCCGCCAGCGCGCGCGCCGCATCCTGGAACAATTGCGCGAACGCGCCGCCGAACAGGGTCGGCCCCAGGACGAGATCGATTATATCGAGCGCCTGCTGGAGCGTTTCGGGTCCTGATCCCGCGCCTCCACAATTTCGCTCATCTCCGGGAACCGGCGTGCCATCTGCCTTGTTGATAAAGGGCGGGCAGTTCGTGCCCGATGGTTTTCACATCAGGAGAATGGTCATGGGTGATCTGAAGAAAAAGGGCGCCGCAAACGACGCCAAAGGCAAGCTGAAGGAAGCCGAAGGCAAGCTGACCGGCGACAAGATGCGCGAAGCGCAAGGCAAGGTTCAACAGGGCGTCGGCAAGGTCCAGAAGGACCTCGGCAAGAAGAAGTAGCCGATCCTGGCCGCACGTGCCGAATCAGGGCGCTCCGAATGGGGCGCCCTTTTTCATTGGCCTGCATCACCGGTCGAACCCGATGGGGTGTTGGCGCGTTCTATCCGAGAACGGAATAAAGACGAGAAGGCGAGTTTTGTGATGATTGCGCGATTGGGAATGGCAGCAGGTGCGTTCGCCTTCGGGGCGGTGTGTCTTTCTGCCCTGACACCGGCCGGGGCCAACCCGGACCAGTGCAGCGCGGTCACGAATCTCTGCACCGGAAACACGGCCGTCGACCCGTCAATCACCGTCGAGCTCGAACTTCCTGCCGGCGCGCCTGCCCTGTCTGAGGGTGACGTCCTCGGAGACGATTTCCGCGTCATCCGCGAGCCGGCCCGCCACGGGCTTGAAACGGCCCCCTACGGCTTCTTCTACGCCAAGGTCGGCGAGGCGGTCGTGCTGGTTGACAGCGATACCCACCAGGTTGCCCGGCGGGTCATCTGACCACACCCCATCAATTCTAGAGTTCAGCGGCGCTGAACGTGTCGCAGCTGGCAATGTCAGGTGACTGGAAGCCGCGCATGAACCAGCGCTGGCGCTGCTCTGCGGAGCCGTGCGTGAAACTGTCGGGTACGACGCGGCCGCGTGCGCGCTGCTGGATAGTGTCGTCGCCGACTGCGGCTGCCGCTCGCAGCCCTTCGTCGATGTCTCCATCTTCCAGAAGGTCATATCGCTGGTGTGCGCGGGCGGTCCACAGTCCTGCAAAGCAGTCAGCCATCAGTTCGACGCGGACCTGAACCTCGTTCGCTGCGGCCTGATTGCCGGCGCTGTTCTGAAGCGAATCGGCGCGGTCGAGCACGCCCAGCAGATGCTGGACATGGTGTCCGACCTCGTGGGCGAGCACATAGGCCTGTGCAAAATCGCCCTCGCCTGCGCCCATCCGGGCCAGCTCGTCATAGAAACGCACATCGATATAGAGGCGCTGATCGAGCGGGCAGTAAAACGGTCCGACGGCTGACGAGGCAAAGCCGCACCCCGAAGGCGCCGCGTCGGAAAACAGCACCAGGGTGGGCTCGCGATAGGTGCCGCCATTTTCTTCGAACACTGCCGTCCAGACTTCTTCGGTATCGGCCAGGATCACGCCGGCGAACTGCGCAGCCTCCTCGGTGCCTTCGGGCACCTCGCCTTCAACGGCCACCGGCTGCGACTGGCCGCCCAGCAGGATGCCGAGCGCGTTCTGCAAACCCCCGCCGGAGAAGACCAGGAACAGGACGACGCCAATCGCCAGCAGCAACGCTCCTTTCCAGCCGAGAAAGCGCAACGCCAATGGCAGAAGGGCAAAGCCGGCTCCGCCGCCGCGATAGCGGGTTGCACGCCGGTCCAGAACATTGCGGCTCGACCGCCGTCCGCGCCATTGCACCATGTGACTTCTCCCCTGACCGGTTGCGGCTGCCTGACTGCATAACCCCGAGGGCACACGCTTCGTTCCCGGTTAGGGTTTGCGAAGCCCCCCGGCCGCCCGATAAGGTGACCGGACCCGCCTCACCCGGCAACAGACGGACCCTGACATGACCCGCATTCTGACCGCGTTCTTCCTGCTGCTGACGAGTATGCCTGCCCTGGCCGACGATGATTTGCGCCCGTTCGACGCCGCGGTCGATGCCCGCGCCGAGGTGGACTCCGCACTGACGCGCGCTGCCGCGGAGGGCCAGCGGGTGATCCTGGTGATGGGCGCGAACTGGTGCCATGACAGCCGCGGACTGGCGGCGCATTTCGCCAGTGACGCGATGCAGCCTGTTCTCAATGAGCACTATGAGGTGGTCTGGGTCGATGTCGGCATGCGCCATCGAAACCAGGATATCGCCGCGCAGTACGGGGTGCCCGTCTTCTACGGCACGCCGACGGTGCTGGTCGTCGACCCCGAAATGGGGCTGGTGAATGGCGACAGCGTCCACGACTGGGCAAACGCCCATTCGCGGCCGACATCGGATGCGGTCAGCTATTTCACCACTTTTGCCTCGATCCGCCCGGGCTCGGCCGGGCTCGTTGAAAATACCGCCACCTATGCCGGACTGATCGAGCAGATCGACGACTGGGAAGCGCGTGAAGGCGCGCGGCTGATGCGCGCCTACCGCGAGGTCGAGACGCTGCGCGCGACCATGGCGGAGGATTTCGAGCGAGCCGGCAATGACGAGGCCGCGACCGAGGCGGTCGAGACCTTTCACGGGATCGAGGATGATGTCGAACGCCAACGCCGGCGGATGCGCAATGACATGGACCGGCTGCGGGCCGATGCACGCGATGATGCGCGCAGTGCCCTGATCACGTTTGCCGATGGCCGGGCGCTCGACGCCGAAATTGCGGCGCAGTGGGATGCGAGCGAACCCGTGATCGAACTCGACCTGCCGGGCTACGGCCCGCTCGGCCCGTGGGAAGACGGCGAGTAGCTGAGCCCCAGAAGAAGCGAGTTGGCAATCCGGTGGGCGCGGTCGACGAACAGGTCGGCGGCCTCACCGTCGCATTCTTCGCGAACGGTCGCCTCGAACAGGCTCAGCCAGCGCACGAAATGTTCCCGTCCGATGGGCAGGCGCATGTGCTTGGGCATTGGCCGGCCGTGATAGCGGCCGGTCATCATCAGGACCGATGACCAGAAATCCATCATCGTGAGAAGGTGGGGCTCCCAGTCCTCGACGACGGAATCGAAGACCGGGCCGATCAGGTCGTCGGCTCGGACCTTGTCGTAAAAGCCACGCACGACGCGCTCGATCAGCGCTTCGTCGATCCCCTCGGCGAGCGGCCCCCGGCGGTCTGATATAATTCGCGGAGAATTCATGGATCAGTCTTTGCGCGCCTGCGCCAATCGGGGCAAGGTGCTGATCGTCGCACCTGATTTGCCTGGCGGGGACCATGTTTGATCTGGATTTCTATGTGCGGTTTACCGCAGCCCTGTTCGCGATCCTGAACCCGCCGGTCAACATGCCGATCTTCCTGTCGCTGACAGAAGGCCGGTCGACCCAGCAGCGACAGGCGGTCGCGATCCGCGCAACGATTGCGGTGCTGGTCACCTGCCTGATTGTTGCGGTGGCCGGACGCGCCATCCTCTCGGCGTTCTCGATCGACATCAATTCATTCCGGATTGCGGGCGGGATCCTGCTGTTCACGATCTCGCTGACGATGATCTCTGGTGCCCGCCACCCCAGCCACGCCGGTCAACCCGGTGAGCGCGCCCAACAGGACGCCGTCGACGACCCGGCCATCTACCCGCTGACGATCCCGATCATCGTGGGTCCGGGCACCATGTCGACGCTGGTAATCTTCTCGGAAAGTGCCAACCAGCTGCCGGGCATGCTCGCCTATGGCGCGGGCATTCTGACCGTGGTGGCGATTGTCGGCATCGCATTGTTCGTTGCGCCGCTGCTCGACCGCATGGTGTCACAGACTGCCCGGACCGTGTCGATCCGGATCATGGGCATCATCCTCGCCGCACTGGCGGTCGAGATGATCGTCAACGGATTGCGGGGTGCCAACCTGGTGCCCCTGCCGGGATAAGCCATGCCTTGCAAGGAGACCGCCCGTCGATGGTGACACTTCCCTACGCCGAACTTCATGCCTTCGCGGATGGCGATCTCCCCTTTACCGGCAATCCGGCCGGGGTCTGTCTGCTTGAGACCTGGCCGGACAACCGCACGCTGCTCGGGATCGCGCTGTCGAACAATCTGTCAGAGACCGCCTTCCTCGTCCCGAAGACAGATGAGGCGGATGCATGGGAGCTGCGCTGGTTCACGCCGACGGTCGAGGTCGATCTGTGCGGCCATGCGACGTTCGCATCCGGGGCGTGGCTGCATGCGCGCGGTGCTGTAAACGGCGACGAGGCCCGGTTCGACACGCGGTCGGGACGCCTGACCGTGCGGCGGGACGGTGACCTGTTTGCGATGGACCTGCCGAAGGTCAGTTTCGAGACCGGACAGTCCAACCCCCTGATCGAAGAAGCGCTGGGCGGGGGAAAGCCCGACGCCATCTTTGACGTCAAACGCATTCACGGTGCCGACTACAAGCTTGTCATCTATCCCGACGAAGGCATCGTCGCGCGTTTGCGCCCTGACCACGCGACGCTCGCTGTCGCCAATACCAACACCATTGTGACGGCTCCCGGCGACCGGACGGATTTCGTGTCCCGTTTCTTCGCGCCGGCATCGGGCGTCACAGAGGACCCGGTCACCGGGTCGGCCCACTGCACGCTCGCCCCCTATTGGGGCGAACGACTGGGCAAATCGCGCATGACCGCGCGCCAGATCGGGCCGCGTTCCGGCGCACTGGAGGTCGAACCCAAGGGTGAACGGGTGACGCTGATCGGGCGGGCGACGCCTTATCTCGACGGGCAACTGACGCTTTAGGACAAGGGCCGCTCCGGATTACCCGAAGCGGCCCGATTGTCATGACCGGCGAGTGTTACCAGCCGCGCCATTGATAGCGGCGATCACGACGATCACGCCGGTCGTAACGGTCGTGATGGCGGTAATACCGGTCACGATAGGCCGGACGGTGGGCGTAGCGCGGTTCGTTGTGAATCACGACCTGAACCGGCATCCGCCGACCATAGCGGTCGACCGAATAGAACCCGCCGAACCGGGCCCGATAGACGACACCGGGCGTGCGGTAATTGTAGTGACCGTACTGGCGTTCATACCGATCAGGTTCGTAGGACCAGGCCCGTGCCGGGCACCGAATTTCACGGGCGTCGCGGTGATCCTCGCGGAGGTCACGGCGACCGTTCCAGCGGCGCGCATCACGATAGTCTTCGCGGATGTCGGGGCAGGCGCGCGCATCCAGATGCCATGTCCCGGCGCTTGCGGCGGGAGCCACCGCGAGCGCGGTCAATGTGGTGAATGCGGCAGCAGCGCCGATCTTGAGGAGATGTTTCATCTTGCCGTCTCCATGGTCTGGACGTCCCAAGCACATGAGGGCTTTTTACCCCTGTGCGCCTGTCTCCACCCTGAACACAGCGTTCAGCCCCATGAACGCGGTTTCCGGCGCCCCTGTTCCGCGCTCCATGCAGACATCTCCCCCTTTCAGGCGATGGACCCGACTGCCTTCCACGGCTAAACAAGCCCCAAGGACAGGAGACTTCGACCCATGCGTTCATTCATTTGGGCCGCGCTTGCGGCCGTCATCATTTCCGCCACCGCTCTGGCAGACGCCCCCGAGCAGCTGACCTCGAGCGAAATCGGCCGCTATCTGCGCAGCGTACAGACCAAGCCCGGCATGAGCGGGCAGCCCGGCGCGGCCGGCTTTACCGGCGACGACAGCTGCCGCTGGGGCAATGATGGCGAGTGCGACGATCCGCGCTACGGCACCGGCGCGTGCGCCGAGGGCACCGACTATTCCGATTGCTGGCGCATTGTCGCCGGCGTCGAGGACAATTCGTGCCAGTGGGCCAATGACGGCGAATGCGATGAGCCGGGCTTCGGCACCGGCGCTTGCACGCAAGGCACCGACCTGACCGATTGCGGCGATGTGATCGACCTGCGCTTCCGCAATGACAGCTGCGAGACAGCGTTCAATGACGTGTGCGAAGAGCCGGGCGTTGGCAATGGCCAGTGCGAAGCGCGTTCCGACCGGGCTGATTGCATCGGCCGCGAACGACCGCTGACGATCAATGACCACTTCTTCGGCAATGACGACCGCGTCTTCATGGATACGTCGGTCTTCCCGTGGGTGGTCGTCGGGCAGATTTCGTTCGACGAAGGCGGTGCCTGCACCGCGACCCTGGTTGGTGACGACGTGCTGATCACGGCCAGCCACTGCATTCATGACGATGGCCGCGTCAACGCCGCCGGTACGTTCGAGACCGGTTACGACCTGCCGGGCGGACCGCGCACCGCGCGCGTGATCGATTACTTCATCGACCCGGACTGGGATGACGCCCGGTTCTCCGGCACGGACGACATCGACTACACCGACTGGGCGCTGTTGCGGATCGATACGCCGCTGGGCCGGGAGCTGGGCTTTGTCGGGGCACGCGGCCTGGTCGCCGAGAACGGCAATCGCGGTGCGATGCGCGCCGATCTCTACCAGGCCGGCTACAGCTGGGACACGGGCGCACACCTGTCCGGCAATGAACGTTGCCACATGACCGAGATCTATGCCGACGGCACAATGGCACACGACTGCGACACGACGCGCGGCGATTCGGGTTCGCCTTTCATGGTGCGAGACGGGAATGACTGGTTCGTGGTGTCCACGGACTCCAATTTCCGGTCGAACCCCGATGGTCCCTTCATCTACATCGCGGTCCGCAGCGAAAACTGGATCGAGTACCTGGAAGACTTCGCGGCAGGCCGGATCGGCGAGGGCCAGACCCAGCCGCGCGGTCCCGGCAAGCCCGGCGGTCCGCAGGATCCCAACGCCCCGGCAGCGGGCAAGACGGACGGCGAGTAGCATGACCTTCACCCGTGCGGCAGGGCGGCGGGAGCCGCTCCTGATCGTCCTGTCGCTGGTGCTGGGCCTCGCCTATCTGCTGCATGGCGGCGTGTTCACCCTGCCCTATCCGGGCGGCGTGTTCCTGAAAGCCTCGGGCATTCTGGTGCTGGCGGTGTATGCCGCCCTCGCCCGGCATCGGCTCGTCGCCGCCGCGCTGACCTTCTCGGCGATCGGGGACGTGATGCTGGCGCTGGAGCCGGCGCAACTGCCACTCGGCATCGCCGCCTTTGCCGTCGCACACCTGATCTATGGATTGCTGTTTCTCGGCCGTATCCGTCATTCGGGAACGCGGGGACTGGCCGGGCTGATACTGGCCGGCGGAGTCGCGATCGCCGGGATCGCGATGCTCGTCTGGCTGCAGCCCGACATGGGCGATCTGCGTGTACCGGCGACAGCCTATAACGCGATCATCATCACGATGGCGGTGCTGGCCCTCGTGTCCCGTGTTCCCTGGATCGCGGTAATCGGTGCGCTCCTGTTCGTCCTGTCAGACAGCCTGATCGCGCTCGACCTGTTCAAGGGTATCGACCCCGCCTGGCGTGGCCCGGCGGTGTGGATCACCTATGTCGTAGCGCAAGTCTGCCTGACGCTCGGTCTGACCCGGCATAACTAGAATTCGCGCACCAGGGACGCGGTGACCCGGGAATCCGATTCCTCGAAGCCCGGCAGCGGCTCGAACTCGTAGCGATAACGCCATTCGAACTCGACGGCCCAATTGTCGGCGACCGACGTGTTGAAGCGGAAGGACTGTTCAGCCCTGGAGGATTCCGCGACCAGCAATGTGGTCTCGGAAATGAACACCGAATCCGGCGTGATCTGCCATTCGAGGTCCGAGCCCAGATCGACAACGAACTGGGTCTCTTCCGATCCCGTCGCGGGCATCAGGTAGCGCACACCGGGACCGGCGCGCAGCGACCAGTCGAGCGTTTCGCGTTCAATGGCCTGGAAGGTCGCACCGGCGGACACGAAGGCGGTCCAGTCAAAGCTCGACAGCACGTCGCGGTCATACTGGCCGCCGATGAAGTAGCCCCACCGTTCGGATACCGAGCGGTCGCCGCGAGCCTCGAGCGCCAGCTGGTCCTGCGTCACCGCACCGGCGGATTCCGCATAGGCGTAATTGATGCGGCTATCGAACGTCCAGCCATTGGCGAATTCGCGGTTCAGCTCGGCACCGAGATTGTAGGTCTGTTGCTCTGAATTGCCGCTGGCAACCGACAGGCCTGCCGAGACACGCCCGGTCCAGCCGGGGTCGATCTCGGGTGCTGCAGGTGAAGCGGCCGCTGCGGCGTCTGCCTCGACCGGCTGCATCGCCATGGTCGCGGGTTCAGGGCGCACGGCATTGTCCGCCAGTGTCATCGTTCCGGCCTGACCAAGAGCCGCGGACGCCTGCGCAGAACGCTGCGGCGCAACCTGACGGACCGCAGCCATCACGGCCTCGTCGCCGCCTTCGGCATTGCGGGCCACCATCATCACGACGGCATCGAAATTGGCGCCATCATCATACGTGGCGGCGTCGGCGATCAGGCGGACGTAAGGCTCGGGCAAGTCCTGCGCCGCAGCGTGCGGGGCGGCGAACAGGCAAGCGACAGCTAGAACAAGCGAACAGGCAAAGCGGTACATGACGAGATTCCGTTGCGGCGGGATTTCGTCATCACCTAGTGCGGTTGGACGCCCGCGTCGAGACCGTGCCTGATTCAGGCGTCCTCTGTCATCAACCCGCTGGCGACCGCCTGCTTCTTCATGGCAGCCTGGAGCTTTTCAAAGGCCCGAACCTCGATCTGCCGGATCCGCTCGCGGCTGACCCCGTAGATTTCGGCCAGTTCCTCGAGCGTCTTGGGTTCGTCGGTCAGCTTGCGTTCCTGGATGATGTGACGCTCGCGGTCATTGAGGTCGCCCATCGCTTCCTGAAGCAGAACCATGCGCTGATCGAACTCGTCATCCTCGGCCAGCTCGTCTTCCTGGCTGGTGGCCTTGTCATCGGCGAGCCAGTCCTGCCACTGACTGTCGCCGTCCTCGGACCCGCGCAGCGGCGCATTAAGCGACGCGTCCGGGCCGGACAGGCGGCGGTTCATCGAGATCACGTCGTTGTCGGTGACGCCAAGCTTGGTGGCGATCTCGTCGACCTGTTCGGGACGCAGATCGCCTTCTTCGAGCGCCTGCATCTTCGACTTCATCCGGCGCAGGTTGAAGAACAGCTTTTTCTGGGCCGCCGTGGTGCCCATCTTCACGAGGCTCCAGGACCTCAGGATGTATTCCTGGATCGAGGCGCGGATCCACCACATCGCGTAGGTGGCGAGGCGGAAACCCTTGTCGGCGTCGAATTTCTTGACCGCCTGCATGAGGCCGACATTGCCTTCGGAAATCACCTCGGCAATCGGCAGGCCGTAGCCGCGATAGCCCATCGCGATCTTCGCCACGAGCCGCAGGTGCGATGTGACGAGACGCTCGGCTGCCTTGGGGTCCTCGTGCTCGGTCCAGCGTTTGGCGAGCATGAATTCCTCGTCCTTCTCGAGCATCGGAAACTTCCGGATCTCGGACAGGTAACGGGAAAGGCCGCCTTCCGGCGACAGCGTCATTGCAGGTAGAGCATTGGCCATAGTCTTTGTCCCTCGCGGTAGCGAATGCGGGCGTCCGGAGGCGCCCCCGCCACTCCGTTGAGACCGTCATTTAGGGAAACGCATGACCGATTGCGAGGGTTTCACGCGAAAGTCATGCGCACGTGATGGCGGGATTTGCGTTTCGACAGTCCCGCCCCTCTTATCAGGTCATGAATGAACGTCGCCGCCGCGCCCATGATTCCAAGGCTTCGCGCCGCGCATTGATGGATGCCGGAACGGTCTTGTTTGCGCAGAACGGCTTTGCCGGAACGACACTCGACATGATCGCGGCGAAGGCCGGGGCGAACAAGGCGCTGGTCGCGTATCACTTCACATCGAAGGACGGTCTCTACCAGGCGATCCTGGACGAGGCGGTCGAGGCGGTCCTGGCCCGCACTGCCCATGCCGCGGACCCGGCAGGGACACCTGCTGACCGGTTGCGCGCCCACATCCGGGCGCTGGCCCTCGCGCTCGCCGCCTCGCCGCATCTGTGCGCCATGCTGGTCACCGAGTATGCGCGGGGCGGTCAGCAAGACCTGCCCGCAGCCTTCGCGAGCCTGTCGCGCATCTTCCGCACCACGGACGCGCTGGTGCGCGAGGGGGTTGGACAAGGCGCGTTTCGCGATGTCGATACCCAGATCGTCCACCTGGCCTTCACCGGAGCATTCGTCTTCTTCGTCCTGACGGGCGGATACCGGGACCGGCTGGCGGCCGAAGGGCGCTGGCCCTTCTCGCTGCCGGAAACCGAAGGCTTCGCCGACTTTGTCGCCGACAGCGTGGTGCGGTCGCTTTCCGCTTGATTTTAACCAGTCGGTTAAATTAGACTGTGACCGGGCCGCCGAAGGGCGGGGACGGGACGCATTCCAGGCGCGGGGCAATCCGCGCCGGCAGGAGACTGATATGCGTTATTCCTCCCTGATCGCGGCTGCGGCTGCACTGGCGCTCGCGCCTGCGGCCCTTGCCGACGAGACCACCGACATCCTGAACCGCTTTGTCGCTGATTATGCCAGTGACCCCTATGTCACCGGCGATCAGAGCTTCGGCATCCTTGTCGGCGATGACTGGTACACGGTGACGGCGTCACCCGGACGCGCCTCGCTGCGCGAGGGGCCACCGGATGTACCCACCTTCTATTTCACCGTCTCCCCGGACTCGCTCGCCGAGGTCGATGCAGGCGACCGCAATGCCCTGACCCAGATGGCCAAGGCCTTCGAGAGCGACGTCACGCCGATGGACATGGAGGTGATGGAGGGATTTCAGCCGGGCAATGATTTCCTCGCCGAGGTTCTGGGGACCGCCTTCCATTTCTGGACGCGCGGCCAGCCTGAAATCATTCCGTTCGGGCGCGGCATGACGCGCGTCACGCACGGCACCAATGCCAGCATTTTCTACTACCAACCCGGCTTCCGGTCCGGCTTCTTCCATATCGAGCCCGGACATCACGTGAACGAGGACGTGAACTCGCAGACCAATCCCTTCCCCTCGATGTTCATCGTGATGGAGGGGTGGGCCCACGCGCGGATCAATGGCGTCGAAATGCGGGTCGGAGCAGGCAATGCCTATCTGATCCCCGCTGGGCATTCCCATGAATTCTGGCTGGAGGCGGACGCCGATCACGACGCGACAGGCATCCTCCTGATGTTCGGAGACGGGGCGTAGGTGGCATCGTCTTCCCTCCCCCCAAGGGGGAGGGCAGAAATCACAGCGTTTCCAGAAAGCCTTCGAGGCGCTGCATGTCCTTCGGGATGTCCGCCTCGAAGCGCAGCTCTTCCTTCGTGACCGGATGCACGAAGCCGAGGACGGCGGCGTGCAGCGCCTGACGGCGGAAATCGCGGAAATCCCGGCCATCGTCGAGATTGAGCAGGTGCTGCGCCCGCCCCCGGCCATACATGGGATCGCCCAAAAGCGGACTGCCGATATGCGCCATGTGAGCGCGGATCTGGTGGGTGCGGCCGGTTTCCAGCGTGCATTCGACCTTGGCTGCCGCAGGCGCGCCCAAGGGCTTTTTCGGGTCGCGGCCGAATATCTTGAGAACCTTGTAATGCGTCACGGCGTCCTTGCCGGGGCCGCCTTCGCGCTCCTTGACGACCGCCATCTTCTTGCGATCGGCATTCGACCGTGCGAGCGGCGCGTTGACGGTGCCCGTGCGCGGGTTCGGCGCACCGCGCACATAGGCGATGTAGACGCGGTCGATATCGTGTTTGGCGAAGAGTTTGGACAGGCCCTGGTGGGCCTTGTCGGTCTTGGCCACGACCAGGATGCCGGACGTGTCCTTGTCGATGCGGTGGACGATGCCGGGGCGTTCGACCCCGCCAATCCCCGACAGCGACCCCTTGCAATGGTGGAGCAGCGCATGAACCAGCGTACCGGTCCAGTTGCCGACCGCCGGATGCACCGTCATCCCGGCGGGCTTGTTGACGACGATCAGGTGCTCGTCCTCGAACAGGACGTCGAGCGGGATGTCCTCGGGCTCGGGCGTGGCCGCCTCGGGCGGCGGTACGGTCAGCACATAGGTGACGCCCTCGGCGACATGGGCCGCCGGGTCTGCCAGCACATTGCCATCGGCCGTCAGCCGGCCGTCCTTGATCAACGCCTTGATGCGCGAGCGCGACAGGTCGGCGATCTGGTCCGCGAGGAAACGGTCCATGCGGGTGCCGGCGACTTCTGATGAAGCGACAAAGGAAAGGGGCGCGGTCATGGCCGCGTTATCAACGACCGCATCAAACTTGGAAAGTGTTCAATCAGAGAAACCGGGACCGGGCTATTCGTAGATCGAGACGATGCTGCCGACCAGTTTGTAGATGGGTGGATAGCCGCCCGGATGATCGGGCGAATTCGTTGAGCAATAGCCGCGCTCGCCGCCAGCCACGGCCCAAAACATGTAGCCCGTCGATCCGCCCTCACTGCAGATATGCATGTCGCGGCGCATGTAGGAACTATGACCGCCCACCAGGGCATCGCCATCGACCCTTTCAGTGGGCGACGTCGTGGTCATTTCGACCCAGCGCGTCGTATGCCCCGGTGTCGGCACCAGGAACTGCAGATCCGTCGTCTGCGCGCTGTGGACAGGCCCTGAATACCAGACGACGCATTGCGTGCCGTCGAACCAGCCGATCCACAGACTGCCATTGCTGGCAGAATTGGTCTGACTGTCGGTCACGCGGCATAGCGGGCGCTGCGGCGCGCCAACGGCATGAACATAATCGACCGGCGGCGTGTCCTGCCGGACCCAGATATAGACTTCCTGTGCGTCAGCGGACGCGCTGAAAGTCGCTGCGCCGAGCGCCATTGCCGCAAGCGGCAGCGCTCGCGTACCGAGACGTGCGATCCAGTTCGTCGTCGATTTCATCGGGTGTCCTGACTTGGGTAAGAACCGGAGCGCAAGGCCCACTGCCCGCCGCGCGGGTCGCCCTTATATCCGTATTCTTTATTTCAATATTTTGCCAATAGTTTCAAATTTTTCTTGCGCGGCGCGAAAACGTACGCTTCACGATTATAAAATAGAAGACTGTTTTTCTTGGCTATTGAATCTTTGGATTGGATTTTTTACACGCCCTGCACTCGCCTCGTCATCCCGGCGTTTACGTCACTAACGGACGTGCGGACGCGTCCGGAGGCTGACGCCTCCGGATTACCCCAAAACGATCTTGGCGATTACCGCTGAACGACCTGCGCGCGGTCGATGTGGCGCAGGAAGCGGCCGCGCAGCTCGTCATTGGTCTTGAACTCACCGGTGAAGGTGGTCGTGACGGTCGAGACATTCGGGTGATGCACGCCGCGGGTCGTCATGCACTGGTGCTTGGCATCGACGAGCACGGCGACGCCGCGCGCATCCATCGCGTCCATCAGGGCATTGGCGATCTGGGCGGTCATCGTCTCCTGCGTCTGCATGCGCTTGGAGAAGATTTCCACGACGCGGGCGATCTTGGAAATCCCGACGACCTTGCTCTTGGGCAGATAGGCGACATGCGCCACGCCGAGGATCGGGGCGAGGTGGTGCTCGCAATGACTCTCGACGTCGATATTGGTCAGCAGGACCAGGTCGTCATAGCCGCCGACTTCCTCGAACACGCGCGAGAGTTCTTCGGCCGGATCGGCCTGGTAGCCGGAGAACCATTCCTCCCACGCCTTGGCGACGCGCTTGGGCGTATCCAGCAGGCCTTCGCGGGTCGGGTCATCCCCGGCCCAGGCGATCAGGGTGCGGACGGCCTCTTCAGCTTGTTCGCGGGTCGGGCGGTTTTTGTTGGAGACAACGCGCAGCGCGTCCCGGTTATGGGCATCCATCGTGCTCATGATCCTTCCGTTATCGGGTCCGCCGGGGCTTGATCCCCGTTCGGGTAGTGCCGGTTTCCGGATCGAAGGTACGAACACCGATGTATTCGCCGTCCTTCCGGTTTGCGCATCCTCGCGCCCCGGCTATGTAGGGCGCGAACCGGCTGCATCCAAGCTTTCCCCGCAGGAAAAATTTGCATGCAGCACCCAGACACGAACGGACAGGCGATGAGCGAGATCAGGCTGCACGACACGATGACCGGCAAAAAGCAGGTCTTCACGCCCGGGAATCCCGAGCGGGTGACGCTCTATGTCTGCGGTCCGACGGTCTATTCCTATGCCCATATCGGCAATGCCCGCCCCGCCGTGGTTTTCGACACGCTGTTCCGCTTCCTGAAGCGGCGCTTTGGCGACGATCACGTCATCTATGCGCGCAATATCACGGATGTGGACGACAAGATCATCGAGGCGGCGGCCCAGTCGGGCAAACCGATCTCGGCGATCACCGAGCATTTCACCCGCATCTACCGCGACGATATGGGCGCGCTCGGCGTGCAGGCGCCGACGATCGAACCGCTGTGCACCGAGCATATCGAACCGATGGTTGCGATGATCGAGGACCTGATCGCAAAGGGCCACGCCTACGAGGCCGAAGGCCATGTCCTGTTCTCGGTCAAGAGCCATGACGGCTATGGCGCGCTGTCGAAGCGCGACATGGACGACATGATTGCGGGCGCGCGCGTCGAGGTCGCTCCCTACAAGAAGCACGCCGCCGACTTCGTGCTGTGGAAACCCGCCAAGGACGACGAGCCGGGCTGGGACAGCCCGTGGGGCAAGGGTCGCCCCGGCTGGCATATCGAATGCTCGGCCATGGCCGAAGCGCATCTCGGGCAAACCATCGACATTCACGGCGGCGGGCAGGACCTCGTCTTCCCGCACCACGAGAACGAAATCGCGCAGTCCATGTGCAGCCATGGCGGTGCGCCGATGGCGCGCTACTGGATGCACAACGGCTTCCTGTCGATGGATTCCGAGAAGATGTCGAAATCGCTCGGAAACGTGAAACTCGTCCACGAGCTGGTGAAAACCTGGCCGGGAGAGGCACTGCGCTATGCGCTGCTGACGGGGCATTACCGCGCGCCGCTCGACTGGACCGACGCGCTGATTGACCAGACGATGAAGTCGCTCGACCGGCTCTATGGCGTTTTGCGGCGTATCCGCGCCGAGCCGGCGCACACGGTGCCGGACGCCGTGGACGCGGCGCTGGCCGATGACCTCAACACGCCGAAGGCCCTCGCCGTGCTGTTCGAACTGGCGGGCCAGGCCAACCGCGCCGCGACCAATGAGGACCGCGAAGCGGCGGCAGCAGACCTCCTGGCGGCGGGTCGGGCGCTCGGCCTGCTGGAACTTGATCCCGATGCCTGGTTCGGCGTGGCCGACCTCACGGCCGAGGAACGCGAGGCCATCGACGCACTCGTCGAGGCGCGCGCCGATGCACGGCGGTCGAAGGATTTCGCTGCGGCCGACACGCTTCGCGGTGAACTCACGGCGCGCGGCGTGTCCGTGCAGGACGGTCCGGAGGGGAGCACCTGGCGGAAGGGGTAGCGCTTTTCTTCGTCATTCCGGCGAAAGCCGGAATCCAGAGGAGCGGGTGTTCTGGACCCCGGTCTTCGCTCCGCGAAACCGGGGAGCGTCAATTTCGCAGGGCTGTCTGTCCCGGCCTTGTGCCGGGACCTACCGTCATCGCCCTGTTCGCACCGAAGGTAGGCCCCGGAATGAATCCGGGGCAGATGGGTCGATGAAGAACACCCCCATTCCGATTTGGTCACATTTCGCCTATATGCAGCGGTGACATGAGTGACGCGCTCTATTCCAGCGAGATTTTGCGTCTCGCGGCGGACATTCCGCATATCGGACGGCTGGACCGCCCGGACGGTTCCGCACGCCGCGTGTCCCGCCTGTGCGGGTCCGAGGTCGGGGTGGAGATCGCGCTGGAGCGCGGCGCAGTCAGTGACATTGCGCTGCAGGTGAAAGCCTGTGCGCTGGGACAGGCGTCTGCATCCATCCTTGCGAAACATGCCATCGGTGCGACGCCGGCCGAGATTGCCGACGCCCGCGACGCCCTGGCCGCCATGCTGAAAGGTGCGGACGCGCCCGAAGGCCGGTTCGCCGAATTGTCGGTTCTCGAAGCGGCGCGTGCCTATCCCGCGCGCCATGCCTCGATCCGTCTCGCCTTCGAGGCGGCGGCAGACGCCTGCGCCGCCGCGCTCAACACGGCCACCGAAACCACCCTCACTGGATAGGGCCTGCGGCCGCGCCTGCCGGCGCGGATCCCCGTGAGGTCCGGAACAGCGAATTCCAACCCGATTGACGTGAATTTCCCGCCTGGCGACAGGTCCCGACCGGGAAGACCCGGTGGACACGCCAACAGGCGGCGCTAAAAGGCAAGTCACGACCATGCGTTCGCAGAAAGGACAAGCGACGGGTTCCGGCCCGGCCGGCGTTTTGATGATCGGGGCCTTGCGCCTCTATCAGTGGACGCTTTCGCCTGTTGTCTACGCGCTGGGAGTCCGCTGCAGGCACGAACCCTCGTGCTCGCACTATGGTGTGGACTCCATCCGCGCGCAGGGAGGCTGGAGAGGCTTCTTTCTGACGGCGGGCCGCCTCTTGCGTTGCCGCCCCGGCGGCACGCACGGATACGACCCGGCGCCTCGCGAACGCAAGGACGTGCCATTCTGGGCGATCACGCGCTTTCGTGATCCGCCCCGACGCCAGATAACGCCGCCGGCGGGCCAAAGAGACGACGAGATACAAAAATGATCCATGTACAATTGCCCGATGGCGCGAAACGCGAACTGCCCGATGGCGCTTCGCCGATGGACCTGGCCGAGGGGATTTCAAAATCCCTCGCCAAGAAGGCGCTGTTTGCCCGCGTGAACGGACAGGACTGGGACCTCAACCGCCCCCTGCCGGGCGATGCCCGGGTCGAGCTGGTCACGCGCGACCAGGCCGACGGCCTCGACATCATCCGCCACGATACGGCGCATATACTCGCCCAGGCGGTGCAGGAGTTGTTTCCCGGCACGCAGGTGACGATCGGCCCGTCGATCGAGGACGGCTTCTATTACGACTTCGCACGCGACGAGCCCTTCTCGACGGAGGACTTCGAGGCGATCGAGAAGCGCATGGCCGACATTGTCGACCGCGACCTGCCCTTCGTGCGCGAGGTGTGGGACCGCAATGACGCCATCGCCCACTTCGAAAAGATCGGCGAAAAGTACAAGGCCGAGCTGATCCGCGACCTGCCCGAGGACGAGGAGATCACGATCTACCGCCAGGGCGACTGGATCGATCTGTGCCGTGGTCCGCACCTGCCCTCGACGGGCAAGATCGGCAAGGCGTTCAAGCTGATGAAGGTGGCCGGTGCCTATTGGCGCGGCGATCACCGCAACGCGATGCTGCAACGCATCTACGGAACGGCCTGGGCCAATGACAACCAGCTGAAAGACCACCTGAACCGCATCGAGGAAGCCGAGAAGCGCGATCACCGCAAGCTGGGCAAGGCGATGGACCTCTTCCACATGCAGGAAGAGGCGCGCGGACAGGTCTTCTGGCACGACCAGGGCTGGACGATCTACCGGACGCTGGAGAACTACATTCGCCGCCGGCTCCAGGCGGAAGACTACCAGGAAGTCAAAACGCCGATGCTGATCGACCGGACGCTGTGGGAGAAATCCGGGCACTGGGAGAAATTCGGCGAGCACATGTTCACGGCCCAGACCGAGGACGGCGAAGTGCTGGCCCTCAAGCCGATGAACTGCCCGGCCCACGTCCAGATCTTCCGCACGGGCCAGCGGTCCTACCGCGACCTGCCGCTGCGCATGGCCGAATTCGGCTCGTGCAGCCGCTATGAGCCGTCCGGCGCATTGCACGGGCTGATGCGGGTGCGCGGCTTTGTTCAGGACGATGCGCACATCTTCTGCCTTGAAGACCAGATCGAGGACGAGACGAAAGCCTTCATCGACCTGCTGACGTCGGTCTATGCCGATCTGGGCTTTGACAACTTCGTGGTGAAATTCTCGGACCGTCCCGAAACACGCGCCGGCGACGACGCAACGTGGGACCGGGCCGAGAACGCGCTGCGTGATGCCACGGCAGCGGCGGGCGTCGAAGTGATCCTCAATCCCGGCGAAGGCGCCTTCTATGGCCCGAAGCTGGAATTCGTGCTGCGCGATGCCATTGGCCGTGACTGGCAATGCGGGACGTTGCAGGTGGACTTCGTCCTGCCCGACCGCCTCGATGCGGAGTTTACGGGCGAGGACGGAGCCAAGCACCGCCCGGTCATGCTGCACCGCGCGATCCTGGGGTCGTTTGAACGCTTCATCGGCATCCTGATCGAGAACCACGCGGGCAAATTCCCGATGTGGCTGGCCCCGACGCAGGTCGTCGTCGCCACGATCACGTCGGAGGCCGATGACTACGCCCTGGAAGTGGTCGCGGCCTTGAAGGCGGCAGGCTTGCGGGCCAAGGTCGATCTGCGCAACGAAAAGATCAACTACAAGGTCCGCGAACACTCGCTCGCGAAAGCCCCGGTGATTGCCGTGGTGGGCCGCAAGGAGGCGGAGGAAAAGACCGTCGCCTTGCGCTTCCTCGGGGCCGAAGGCCGCAATCAGGAAGTCATGGCCCTCGATGCTGCGTGCGAACGACTGGGCGCGGAGGCCACCCCTCCCGACCTGAAGCGCCGCTAGGCTCGCGCAAGGAAGGCGGCAACGCGCATGGTGAACGGGCAGGCCCGCATGGGCTTCATTGCAATCGTCCTGTTCGGCCTGACCTTCGTCAGCGCCGTGGCCGGAGGATTGATGGTTGCCGGCTTCGCCTTCTTTGCCGGCATTCTGGCCTTCCCGGCCCGTTCCGTCATGGAGTTCCGCCGCGAAGCCCCCTGGGAGGCGATCGCGGCGGGACTCTTCCTGGCGTGGGCGTGTCTGAGCTTTCTGTGGTCGCCCTACGACCGTCCGGACCTGGTGTGGAAACTGGCATTCGGCGTCCCGGCCTATGCCGCCTTCGCGATGGCGATGGCCCAGCTGGACGGCCGGTGGAAGACGCGCGCCGAAGCGGCGCTGATGTTCACGACCATCGCGCTTGGCCTGTTCTTCGTGTCCGAATCCATCACCGGAGGGGCCGGCACGCTGTCATTCAAGCTGGCGGTGGAGGGCGGCGCCCCGGTGGGCGCGGACCTCCAGGACCTGGTCAACAAGAGCCTCGGACATGGCGCGGCGGTGATGATCCTGCTTGCCGGCCCCGCCGGCGCGCTGGCCTGGCGCGAGGGTGGCCCGATGATCGGCCTGATCATCCTGGCGCTCGCCGCACTGACCGCGTTCGGCTTCTCGACCGAGATCAATATCGTGGCGCTGTTTGCAGCCATCATCGCCGCCAGCATCGCCTATATGCGGCCGCGCGGATTCCTGTCAGCGCTGTTCGGACTGGTCGCCGGTACGTTCATCGTCGTGCCGCTGACCCTGCCGGGCCTGATCGGTGCCTTGCCCGACAGCCTGCTCGACTCGCTGCCGACATCGTGGGTGATGCGCCTGGAGATCTGGGAATACACCTCCGACCAGCTGGGTGAACGCCTGTGGGCCGGCTGGGGGCTGGACGCGTCGCGCGTGCTGGGCGGACCGGCCGAGATTCGCGGCGTCAGCTTCGACCTGTTGCCGCTTCACCCCCACAATGCCGCGCTCAATGTCTGGCTCGAGACCGGCGGATTTGGCGCCATGCTGCTGGCATTTGCGCTGGTCATGATCGGCGGACGGGTGGCCGGTGCACCGCGCCTGTCGCGCTTGCAGGCTGCGTCGATTGCGTGGGTCGTGACCGTCCACACCGTGCTGATCATGGGCAGCTATGGCGTGTGGCAGGATTGGCTGCTGGCCTCCGTGGCCATCGCGATCGGCGGGTGCAGCTTCCTCGGCGCGCGGGGGCGCAACTGATGTCCCTGGGTCGTGTCAGCGTCGTCATGGTGACATGGCGAACCGGACCGCATTTGCGTGAAGCCGTCAGGGCCGTGCTCGCGGCGCCCGACGTCGATGAATTCATCCTCGTGAACCACGACAATCCGCCCGAGGTGGAGGCCGAGCTGCGCGTGATGGCTGATGCGAATGAACGCATGACCTTCATCGCCAGCGGCGGCAATCTGGGGTTCTCCAAGGGCTGCAATCTGGGTGCGGACCAGGCGAGCGGCGATTTCATCTTCTTTCTGAACCCCGATGCGGTCCTGGCGCCTGGAGTCGCATCGCGCCTGGTCGAAACCGGGGAGACGGCGCGGCGGCCGTGGATCGTCGGCGCGCGCGTGCTCGACAAGAATGGCCGTGAACAACGCGGCGCGCGCCGGGGGCTTCTGACCCCGTGGACGGCGCTGGTGGGTTTCCTGGGACTGCACCGGCTGGAACCGGTCTTCGGCCGTGCCTTTCACGACATCCACCGGGAGCGCGATCCGGTTCCCCCGGGCCCGATCCGGATTGATGTGACCTCCGGCGCTGCCCTGATGATGCGCCGGGATGACTTCAACGCGCTTGGCCGGTTCGACGAACGCTATTTCCTCCACGTCGAGGATATTGACCTGTGCCGCCGGGTCCTGGAGGCGGGCGGTGAAGTCCTGTTCGAGCCGCGCGCGGAATTGTTGCACTACGGATCGACCAGCGAGGCCAGCCTGTTCCGCGTTGAATGGAACAAGGCCCACGGCTTCAGGCGCTATTTCTGGAAATTCTACGCCCGCTTCCCGCAGCGTGTGATGACCATCATCGCGATCCCGTTCATCTATGGGCTGATCGTCGCGCGGTCGATCTACATCTGGGTGCGCGGCTGGATCGAAGGCCTTGTGAGGCGCGTACGCGGCTTGGACGACTAGCGGGCCGGAAACCCGCCCGCCTTGGCCACCATAGACGCGACCGGGTGTTTCAACCCTTCTGATTCAAGCCAGCGCGCCGTGTCGATCATGCCGTCGAGGTCGATCCCGGTGTCGAAGCCGGCGCGGTGCAGCATGTAGACGACATCTTCGGTCGCGACATTGCCGGTCGCCTTCGGAGCAAACGGGCATCCGCCGATCCCGCCGCAGGACGCGTCGATCACGTCGACGCCCGCTTCCACGGCTGCATAGATATTGGCGAGCGCCGTGTTGCGCGTGTTGTGGAAGTGCAGGCGCAGACGGGCATCAGGCGCCGCGGCGCGAACGGCAGCGATCCGGTCGCGGACGTCCCAGGGATTGGCGACACCGATCGTGTCGCCAAGGGCAATTTCCATCGCGCCCGCCCGAGCCGCGCGGCCGGCCAACATGGCGACGCGGTCGACCGGAACTTCGCCGTCGAACGGATCTCCGAAGGCCACCGAAATCGTTACCGACACGGGAATGTTCGCGTCATGGGCCAGGACCGCGATCCGGTCGAACAGGTCTGCCGTGTCTTCCGGCGTCGCATTCTGGTTCGCCTTGCCGAAACCCTCCGACGCGACCATCACGAAATTGACCTCATCGCAGCCGGTATCGATCGCCCGGCGCATGCCGCGTTCATTGAGGGCCAGGCCGATATATTTCACGCCACGGTCACGCGGAACGCGGGCCATAATCGCGTCGGAATCGGCCATCGCCGGTACCAGTTTCGGATTGACGAAGCTCGCCACTTCCATGCGCCGCACCCCGGCGGTGATCAGCCGGTCGATGAAGTCCAGCTTCACCTCGGTCGGCATCAGGACGGGGTCGTTCTGCAAGCCGTCGCGGGGACCGACTTCGACAATCTCGATGGTGCGGCTCATGGCTGGGCCTCCGGGCAATTGTGCAGGCGGACGATCAGCACGGTCTCGTCGCCGCGCGAATAGTTGAATCCGGGAATTTCGCGCACCGCGCAGGAATTGGCATCAAGCGCTTCCATGACCGCGATGTCGTCGCCGGACCGAGAAACATCCTCGATGGTGATGTAGGGGCTGCCATCGGCCGGCAGAAGCCCCGGCAACTGGTCGAACTCCACCAAATGGGTCTCGGTACCGAGCGAAAATACCAGGCTGGGTTCGGTATAAGTGGACCAGACTGGCCATTCGGGCGAGGTCCCCATCTGGGAGAGCGCCATTCGCGCACGGTCGGCAAGCCGCACGTCGCTGGCGGTCATCACCGCGACTCCGCGCGCGGCGGCATGCCAGGCAAAGCCCGCGGCAACCGACAGGATCAGCGCCGGAATGACCCGGCCACGCCCTGCTTCGAATACGGCACCGAAGGCCGGGACCAGGAAGACCAGCGCCAGCCCTGCCCCGAGCAGCGCGCCTGCGCCATATACGGCCGGCAGGGCAACAATCACCGCCGACAGCAGGAGTGCGCCGAACCCCGCCAGCGCTATCGACACCCAGCGTGGCCATAACCTCGGTCCGGGCAGGCTGACGAGCGCCCAACCCGCGAGAAGGGCCAGCGCCGGATAGGCCGGAAGCACGTAATGCGGCAGCTTGGTCGGCAGAAATTCGAAGACCAGCCAGGTCGGAATGGCCCAAGCGAGCAGGAAGCGCACCGCCGGGGCGAAATCGGTGTTCTGGCGCAGGGCCGTCACGCCCTTTGCGATGCCGGGGACGAGAAAGAGGACGGCCGGGAAAAACAGCGCCGGCAAGAGCAGGAGATGGTAGCCCGGCCAACCGCCGTGCCGCTCATGTCCCGAAACCAGCTTGGGGCCCAGATCCTCGCCCATCGCCTCGCGCAGGAAAGCCCCGTCGGTGGCCAGTTGAACGGCGATCAGCCACGGGGCGGCGATCGCGACGGCCAGGAGCGGCCCCGGCCACCAGGCCAGCGGCTTCAACCAGCCGGCCCGTCGTTCCCAGATCAACAAGGCAAGGATTGCCAGCCCGGCCACCATTGGTGTGACCGGCCCCTTGATCAGGATGCCGCCCCCGATCGCCAGCCAGAACACCAGAGCGCTCTTGCGCCCGCCTCCCGTCCTGAGATGCGCCAGCGCCGCCATCGACAGGGTCGTCAGACCGCACAGCATGGCGTCGGTCTTGGCGATCCCGCCTTCGATGCCCAGAAGGACGGTCGCCGCGAAAAGGACCGAACCTGCGAAGGCGGCCTGGCGTCCGACCAGGCGTTGACCACCCCAGAAGGCGGCAAAGGCAGCCAGCATCACCCCGAGAACCGAAGGGATGCGATAGGCCCAGATGCCGCGATCATCGACGTCGGAAAAGACCGTGACGGCGGCAACCTGTAACCAGTGAATACCGACCGGCTTCTTGTGCCGAGGCTCGTCCTGGAACTCGATCCGGACAAAGTCGCCGGTCTCGATCATCTGTGCGGTGGCCTGCGCGAACCGGCTTTCGTCGCGGTCCAGAGGCGGAAGGGTGAACATGCCCATGACAGCGCATGCAAAGGCGATGAGGCAGACAATGACCGGCCCGCGCCAACCTGCTATCCACCTGTCCATCTTGACTGCCCCTGTTTGCCGCCCGGAAAAACACACTCGCACGCAGGCCGAAACCGGGTATGTAACGCGGGGAAGGCTGCTGCAAGCCGCAAGGACGGATCGCCGTGACCACAAACACCCCCGATATTTCCGTTGTCGCCCCGGTTTACAACGAGGCCGGCAATGCGGCGTCGCTGGCACGCGAGATCGCCGCCGCAATGGACGGGCGCAGCTACGAGATGATTTTCGTCGACGATTGCTCGACCGATACGACGCGCGCCGAGCTTGTTGAAGCGAAAGCGGAAATGCCCGCGCTTCGCATCATCGCGCACCGTCACAATGCCGGACAGTCGCGCTCGGTGCGCACCGGGATCCTGCACGCGCGCGGCCGCGTGATCGCGACGCTGGACGGAGACGGGCAAAATCCGCCGGCCGATATCCCCACCCTGACCGATGCGCTGATGCGCCCCGACGCCCCTGCCGACCTGAAGCTGGTTGGCGGACGCCGCGCCAAGCGGCAGGATTCGGCCTGGAAAAAGCTGGCCTCCCGGGTCGGAAACGGCATTCGAAAAAGCCTGCTCAACGACGAGGCCGACGACACGGGATGCGGGCTTAAAGCCTTCTACCGGGACGCTTATTTGCTGCTGCCCTTCTTCGATCACCAGCACCGTTTCCTGCCGGCGTTGATGAAGCGCGAAGGCTTCAAATGCGAGTTTCGCGATGTGGGCCATCGGCCACGGGGCGCGGGAAAATCGAAATATACGAACTTCGGTCGGCTTTTCGCCTCACTCGCAGACATGATAGGAATGATCTGGCTCAACGCGCGGGCCAGAAATCCGCGCGGGTCAGACGAAGTGTAGGGGTAACCAATGGCGAATGGCGGAGATTCCGGGTTCTTTCTCGGCATGATGGCCGCGCGCCGCGCTCGCGGACGGCACGACGAGAATGTCGCAACCGGGCGAAAATCAGGGGGTGGAGCCTTGTTCAACGTGTTTCCGAAGATGATCATTCCGATCATCATTTATGCCATCGTGGCCTTCGTGGCCGGACCGGGCGCCATGTCCAGCGTCCTGTTCACGGTCCCGATGATGTCCAATCCGGATGGCTGGGGCCTGACGACGGGCGATCTGTTGCTCGTTCTCGGCCTGATCTTCCTGTTCATCGAAATGGTGAAATCGGCCGGTTCCGGCTCTTCGACCATCATCAATCACGCCTTGTCGATGATGGTGTTCGTCGTGGGCCTGGCGCTGTTTCTGCTCGTCGGGCAGTTCGCGACCTCGACCTTCTTCATCCTGATGACGATGACGCTGATCGATACGCTCGCCGGCTTTGTCGTGACGATCGTTGCAGCCCGCCGCGACCTCGCGGTCGGTGGCGACGCCTAAAGCAGGAAGAGTATCAGTCCGGCAGCGACGGCGGCGTCAATCGCCAGGCCGGCCCGCCGCAGGAAAGCAGAACCTGTCATGCGCGCCGCTCCCGGACCGGGGGCGGCGTTGCTGTATCGGCTGCCGGGCGGGCATAGGCATTGTGGAAGCGGGCGCGCTCGCTCGTCTCGGCCTTGAGACCGCGGCGGCGCGGCATCGCCGACAATCCGACAAGCACGTCACCGGAAAGCGCCACGACCGGGGCGGGACGGCCGCCGGTCTGAACCAGGGAGAGGTGGGCAGGCGCTTTCCGGTTGAAACCGGCATTGTCGTTCGTAGCCGTATCGACCGGCTGCACACGGGTGCTGCCGTTGGTCGGTACATAAGTCAGGAGGCCACGAATCTGCGTCATGAACCCCATGTCGCAATCGCGATGCCAATTGTTAAGGGGGCATTAACCCTTTTTTTCAGCCCGCACAGGCGCAATTCAGGCCATTCCGGCCCGCCGCGTTAAGACTTGCGTAACGAATTGGGACGCCCGGCGCGGGGCTAGCTGCCCGCCAGCTTGTCGATCTTGGCGCGCATGGTTTCGAGCTCCTTGCGGAGCGCTTCGAGTTCGGCACTGTCCCTCGACTCGGCGGCCTCGGGCGCGGGCGCAGGGGCGCTGCCGTCGGTCGGGAAAGGCGTGAACATCCGCATGGTCTGCTGGAAGATCTCGACGTTGCGGCGCGCCTGCCCCTCCATGGCCTGCATCATGGCACCGGGCGAACCCAGCGCTTCGGCAAAGCGGTCCCGCATCGATTCCTGCTGCTCGGCGAAGCTGTTCATCGTCGCCTGCAGATAGTTGGGCACGACCGATTCCAGCGTGTCGCCATAATATCCGATGAGCTGACGCAGGAAGGGCAGAGGCAGCATGTTCGCGCCATTGGACTCTTCCTCGAAAATGATCTGGGCGAGAACACCGCGCGTCAGGTCGTCGCCCGACTTGGCATCGAGGACCACGAACTCCGCATCCTGCTTCACCAGCTCGCGCAAATGGTCGAGCGTGACATAGCGGCTGGTCGAGGTGTCATAGAGGCGACGGTTCGCATACTTCTTGATGACGATCGTGTCGCCAGCTTTCCCGGACTTGCTCATGGGCGCGCCCTTCCTCTCTGATTTTGCATGGCGGGCTCCGCGAAAATCCGGAACGGATTATCTCGACATCATCCCGCGCCTGCTTCATTAACGATCATCGCGATCAATTCCGGTTGCTGCAAGCGCGAAGACATCGCGGCGCAGCAAAAAGGTGCAGCAAAACGAGGTCGAGCAATGACACACAGGGCCGTGGTTACGGGTGGAACACGGGGAATTGGCGCCGCGATCTCGGTGGCGCTGAAACAGGCCGGCCACAGCGTGCTTGCCAACTACGCCGGCAATGATGAAGCGGCCAAGGCCTTTTCCGATGAAACCGGAATTGCCACCGCGAAGTGGGATGTCGGCGATTACGACGCCTGCGCCAAGGGGCTTGCCGACGCCGCGAACCAGCTGGGCGGTCCGGTCGATATCGTCATCAACAATGCGGGCATCACCCGTGACGGCATGTTCCACAAGATGACGCCGGAAGCGTGGAATGACGTGATCCGTGTCGACCTCACATCGCTGTTCAACATGACGCGCCCGGTCATCGACGGCATGCGCGAAGGCGGCTTCGGGCGGATCATCAACATCTCGTCCATCAATGGCCAGAAGGGCCAGATGGGCCAGGTCAACTACTCCGCCGCGAAGGCCGGTGTGATCGGCTTCACCAAGGCACTCGCCCAGGAAACCGCGCGCAAGGGCATCACGGTGAACTGTGTTGCGCCGGGTTATATCGACACCGACATGGTGGCAGCCGTCCCGCAGAACGTCCTCGACCAGATCATCGCCGGCATTCCGGTGAACCGCCTGGGCAAGGCAAGCGAGATCGGTGCAGCCGTGGTCTTCCTGTGCAGCGACGATGCCGGCTTCATCACCGGCGCGACGCTGTCTGCGAATGGCGGACAATATATGTGCGGCTGACAGGGGCTTGCCAAAAAAGCGCCCCTTTGCACCTTCACATCGCTAACGCATGACAGGTCGATTTCTCCGCGCCCTGTTCGTCGTCGCCGCCGCTTTCGTCACGATCTCGGCCAGCGGACTCGAACAGAGCAATGCCATTCGTGACCGCCTCGGCAACCGCCGGGCAGAAGTGGCGACCGTATCGCGTTTTGAACGCGCGGACGGCGGTGGTGGATTCGTGCTCGACCGGTCGGCTTCTCCGGTGCTGTTCCGGTGGAGCGGCGAAACCGAGGTCCTCGTCCTGACCGCCCGGCGGGCCGCAGGCGGGGAAACCTCGCTCGTCACCGACTGGGGATACGAGGTGCTGCGGGTCAATTCGATCGGCGGTGCCACGCTCTACCCGCCCGACGTCCCGTCAGGCGTGATCGCGGACCAGTGGGAACCCGCCGGCCCCCTTCGCATGGGGACGCGCTCGGTCGACGAGGTGGTGGACCGGGTCAACTGGGCCGTTGGCGCCCTGCGCGAGGAATTGTCCCACCCCGTCCAGATCGATTATGGCGCGGCTCCGCGCGAGGGCCTGACCGTGATGTTCGAGGCGATCGATCTCGCCGTGACCGGGCTGCGCAAGGCGCGGCTGCGCGACGCCCAGGCTGCCAGCACCCTCACCCAATTGCGCTTCATCGTCGGGGAGCGGGTGTCCGTGCGCTATGACGGCAACACCCTGACCGTGACCATCGACCCGGATGCCGGATTTGCCGGACGTCCGTCGTCCGAACGGATCGCCCACATCGTTTCTGGCGAACTGCCCGCCAGCTGACGCGTCAGCCCGGCTCCCAGCCCTCCTCGGCCAGCGTGAAGCCTGAAAATTCGAACCCCGGTGCAACCGTGCAGCCGACCAGTGTCCAGTCGCCCGTCGTCTGGGCCGATTGCCAGGCCCGTTCCGGGACGATGCCTTGCGGGCGCTCGCCGGCGGCGAGGTCGTTGCCCAGGGTCAGTTCCCGGACCTGCTTCCCGTCATCGCTGATCCACAGCTTCAACGGCGCACCCGCATACCAGTGCCACATCTCGATCGCGTCGACCGTGTGCCAGGCTGAACGCTGGCCATCGCGCAGCAGAAAATAGATCGCCGTCGAACGTGACCGGCCATCCTCGCCCGCCCGGTCGCGGAAGGTTTCGCGGAACGCGCCGCCTTCCGGGTGCGGTTCGAGATCCAGCAGGCTGACGATGTCGTCTGCAGTCATGGGCGTCTCCGTCTCAGAAGCTGTCCTTGCGGCGGCGCACTTCGGCGAACACCGCCGCATCGTCCGCGTCCTCCATGCCAAGCGCACGGCGCAAGGCCGGGTCCGCCGCTCGCAGGAATGGATTGGCGGCCTTTTCGCGTCCGATGGTCGTCGGGACCGTTGCCCGCCCGTCCGCGCGCAGCCGGTCGACCTCGTGCGCGTATGTCTTCACGCCGGGATGATCGGGCTCGATTGACAGGGCAAAGTGGGCATTGGCCTGCGTGTATTCATGGGCGCAATAGACCGAGGTGTTGTCCGGCAAGGCCGCGACCCGCGACAGGCTGGTCCACATCTGCTGCGGGCTGCCTTCGAACAAGCGGCCGCATCCCATTGCGAACAGCGTGTCTCCGACAAAGGCGACGGCATCGTCCTCGAACCAGTAGATGACGTGGCCCAGCGTGTGGCCCGGCGTAAACAGGACCTGTGCCGCACGCGTTCCGAGCATGACGACATCCCCGTCGGATACTTCGGTGTCGATGCCCTCGATCCGGCCCCGGTCATACGAAGGCGCGATGATGCGCGCGCCGGTCGCCTGCTTCAGCGCCAGATTGCCTCCGGCATGGTCCCAGTGATGGTGGGTGTTCCAGATCTGGGTGATCGTCCATCCGGCCTTGCCGGCCTCGGCAAGGATACGGTCCGCATCGGGTGTATCGATGGCGGCGGTTTCGCCGCTGTCCGGATCGTGGACGAGAAAGCCGTAATTGTCCTGCAAACAGGAAAATTGCCGGACGAGCAGAGAGGACATAGGTAATAGGCTCCGGTTCGTGGCGCACCCCAACCTAGCACCGCGAATCCAATCGGCTACCACAGGCGAGGCAGTGGAATGCGTCAGGATGCCGTCGATCTCGACCGCTTCTACACGACACGGCGCGGACAAGCCGCCGAACGGCTGATGCTGCGCCGCCTGACGGCGCTGTGGCCCGAGGTGAAGAATCTCGACGTGCTGGGGCTCGGCTTTGCAACGCCCCTGCTGGGCGAGGTCACGAGCGGCGCGCGGCGCACGGTCGCGGCGATGCCGGCCACCCAGGGGGCAGTCATCTGGCCGACCGGGGCCAAGTCACGCACCGCATTGAGCGACGAGACCCGCCTGCCCTTCGCCGATGCCCAGTTCGACCGCATCATCGCGCTACACGCACTCGAAGACGCCGAATCCCCGCAAGCGCTGCTGCGCGAGATCTGGCGGGTCACTGCGCCAGAAGGCCGTGTGGTCTTCATCGTCACGAACCGATCCGGCCTCTGGGCGCGCGTGGACGCCACCCCGTTCGGGCACGGGCGTCCGTGGTCGCGCCGCCAGCTCAGCCGCCTGCTGAGCGAAGGCTCGTTCGAGGTGACAGCCTGGACCCGCACGTTGTTCGCACCCCCCTTTGCCTGGTGCTGCGGCGTTCGAAGTGCCGACGTGTTCGAAGCAATCGGCAGCAAGATCGCGCCCGGCTTTGGCGGCCTGCTGATGGTCGAGGCCATCAAGCGGGTCGGCGGTGTTACACCGCGCGCCGTCCGCGTCAGCCCGCAACGGGCACGCGGGCTTGATGCCGGTGCCGCGCCCGCGCTATCCCGCACCCGCCCGCACCCATCCAACGACAGAACAAGGTAATCCCCATGCCCGTGACGCCCCGCCCCGGCATTCTCGACATTCGCCCCTACAAGCCCGGCGCGGCGGATGCTCCCGGCATTACCAATCCCGTCAAGCTGTCGTCGAACGAGAACCCGATGGGCTGTTCTCCCGATGCGAAGGCGGCGTTCGAGCGCGCGTCGGAAAAGCTGAACCTCTATCCCGACGGCAGCGCGCGCCGGTTGCGCGAAGCGATCGCCGAAGTCGAGGGGCTCGAAGCGGACCGGATCGTGTGCGGGTGCGGCTCGGACGAGCTTCTTCAACTGCTGGGCCGGGCCTATCTGGAACCCGGTGACAAGGTGGTGCAGTCCGAATACGGATTCCTCGTCTACCGCCTCGTGGCCATGACCTCCGGTGCCCAGCTGATCAGCGCGCCGGAAACTGATTACCGCGCCGATGTCGATGCCTTGCTGGAGGCTGCCGGTGAGGATGCGCGGATCGTTTTCGTGGCCAATCCGAACAATCCCACGGGCACCTATCTGACCGGCGACGAGATCCGCCGCCTGCGCGACGGCCTGCCGAAAGACTGCCTGCTGGTGGTCGATGAAGCCTATGCCGAATATGTCGACCTGCCCGACTACGAGACCGCGCTGCCGATGGCGCGCGACCGCGATGACACCATCGTCACGCGGACTTTTTCCAAGATTCACGGCATGGCGGCGCTGCGCCTGGGGTGGGCCTATGCCGACCGGTCGATCATCGACGTGCTGAACCGTGTCCGCGGACCGTTCAACGTCAACCTGCCGGCCATCGAGGCGGGCGTGGCGGCCATCCGCGACACGGAGTTTCGTGACCGCTCGGCACAGCACAACCGCGAACAGGTTGCGCTGCTGACGCAGCAATTGCGCGGCATCGGACTGGACGTCACGCCGAGCGCCGGCAATTTCGTGCTCGTCCACTTTCAGGAAACGGCCGGGAAGACGGCGGCCGATGCAGACCGGTTCCTGACCGAGCGCGGCCTGATCGTGCGCCCCCTGGTGCCTTACAACCTACCGAATGCGCTGCGCGTGACCGCCGGTCTGGCCGACGACAACCGCAAGATCGTCGCCGCGCTGACCGACTTCATGGCCGGCTGATCAGCCGCCGATCCGTTCCAGATTGCCGATGCGCACCGGTCCCAGATAGACGCCGCCGCGACGCAGGGTCAGCGGCACAGCCGTGCCCCGCTCGCCGCGGGGAGCGGACTGGGCCAGGAGGCGCAGCGCATTCTCGTTGTCGCCCGAGACGATGCCGCTGGTCACCAGCACATCGGCCAGGGCTTCGGGATCGAGAATGAACAGGCTGACGCGTCCTTCGGGATAGTCGCCGGCGTCGAGCCCGACGCGGCCTTCAGCCTGCATCGTGACCGAACCCCAGTCGATGCCGGACTCGCCGACTTCCACCACGCCGCCGGCTTCGCGCCAGAGATCGGCGCGGGCATCGCGCGCCAGTTCCGACCACTGCGTGACCGTCAGGTCGAGACGCAGCGCCGCGATGTCGTGACCGAGTTCGTCGAGCAGGTCGTCGTCGAACACGACATCACCGATCGTCAGGCCGCCCGCCGCGAGCCGCGTCTGGAGCGTGTTGTCCTCCGTTAGCTCGCTGATGAGGCGGAAATGCTCCATCGAGCGGATGCTGGCCGCGTTGCCCGAACGGGTTTCGACGTCCAGATCATCAATCTCGATGGCAATGCGCTGGGTGCTGGCGCTGCCCGCACGAATGCTCATCCGTGCGCTGGCGGCCGACAGGACATATTGTCCCTCGCCGCGCAGATCGAGGGTCACGGGGTCGCGTATCTCGGCAATCCAGTGGGCGAAGTCGTAGGGCATGGCCACGGCGACCACCGAGCCATCCTGCAAGGACCAGCCAGCGTCATTCCCCGGCGTCGACGCGGAAATCCCGGACAGGCGCACCTCGAAACGGAACGGGTAGCCGCCGATGCGGACCGGTTCGTGGGTGATCTCGTATCCAGACGCGCGTTGCTGGTCGATCCAGTTCAGGGTCGACTGGCGGATCTGTCCCTGAGCGTAGATCCAGTACACCGTGTAGGCGACGAGCACGACCAGCACGCCGACGAAGGGCATCAGGAAGCGCGCGGGAATACCGATGCGGCGCGCGTTCATGACTGCGCCTCGGCGGCGGCATCCAGTTCGGCCGTGGCGGTGTCGATACGCTGTTTCAGCAAGGTCATGAATTCGTCTCTCGGCAAGCCGGGCGCAATGGGTTCAAGAAAGCGGATCGTGGCCACGCCCGGCTTGCGCAAGATGCCATGCGCGCGCCAGAAATGGCCGGTGTTCAGCGCCACGGGCACGCAGGGCACCTTCATCACGGAATAGAGCCCGGCGACTCCGGGCTTGAACTCGGTCGTTTCGCCCGGCGCCATGCGCGTGCCCTCGGGGAAGATCAGGATCTGGCGCCCATCCGCCGCCCAGCGGCGGGCATCACCGAGCATCTTGCGCAGCGCCTTCGCTGCCGCACCGCGATCGACCACGATGTTGCCAAGCTTGACCGCGAACCAGCCGAAGAAGGGCAGATAGGTCAGCTCCTTCTTCAGGATGATCGCAGGGTCGGGCAGGATCTGCCAGAAGGCCTGCGTCTCCATCATTGACTGGTGTTTGGACGCGATCAGCGCCCCGCCTTCGGGGAGGTTTTCGGTTCCCTCCACGACATAGCGAAGGCCGCAGATGACCCGCAGGCCCCCGAAAACGAGCGCCAGCCAGAACCGGTAATAGGCGCGCACCCAGGTGCGCGGACACAAGAGCAGCCAGAGCCCCAAAGTCCCCAACACGACAATGAGGCCATACATCCAGAGCACGAACAGGGCAGAGCGGATCACGGTCATGGTCAGATATGTTCCGGTTCGTCGAAACGGTGGCGCGTCCAGACGGCGGTGAATTTAAGGTATTCAAGGACCCAGCGACGGGTCGACTGGGCGTTCGTCCACGGTCGCGGCGACACGACCGGATAGGCAATCAATTCCACGTCCGGCATCTGCGCCCGCATTTCCAGCAGGCTGCGCGGCAGATGATAGTCATTGGTGACGATCAACACGCGGTCGAAGCCGTGCTCGGCAACCCACGCCGCAGTCTCGCGGGCATTCCCGACCGTGTCCGCGGCTTCGCGCCCGAGATCGACACAGCAATCGAACAAGGGGGCGCTGGCGCCCATGGCGGCGCGCAATTCGTCAGGGGTGACGTCGGGATGGACGCCTGAAATCAGCATGCGGGACCCGGCGCGTCTTTCCAGCAATTCGGAGGCGGCAGTCAGACGGCCTTCGCCGCCGGTCAGGACAATGATGGCGTCACCGCGCGCCGCCTGTTCCGGGCGAAGGCTGGCGACATGAGCGCTGAAGGCCACAAATCCGGCCACCAGCAGAGCCAGCACGACAAAAGATGCCAGGCGCAGAAGCGCGCCGGGAGTCACTGCCGGGGAAGATGGATTACGCCGTCTGGGCATGCGTGTGATCCGGCCTGTCCTGCGCCATTCGTCCGATTGTCCCCGCGATCGTGGCAAGATGCGGGCCGTTCACCATCGTGCCTTCAGGTCATTCGACACTGCAAGGCGTGCAGACAATGCCGCGATCAGTCCCGCGAGCACAGGGGCCAGTAGCAGCACGGCCCCATCCCACCAGGTCACGGTCCATACCGGAAGAAAGCCCGCATTGCGGCTTCCCCCGCCATAGATCACCAATATGACAATCGCGAGCGCGATGAATGCCCCGGCGATGCCCGCCTTGATCCCCAGGATGAAAAATCTGAGCTCGAACAGGCGAGCAATATAGCCATCCTGCGCACCGACAAGGTGCAGCGCATCCACCACATCCTGGCGGGCCGCAAGCGAGGCGCGCGCAGCAAAGGCAATGACGCCTGCCGCCGCCCCGGCAATCAGCGTGAGCAGACCCAGCGCCATCAATCGCGCCAGCCGCGCCGTACGCACCACGGCCTCGCTCCAGCGCGAATGGTCGTCGATTCGGGCAGGCAGGCCCTCGGCGTCCAGTGCCGCCGCAATTGCCTGCGCCTCGGCGGGAGAGGTCTGCGTGAGTTCCACATCCACGAGCAAGGGCACGGGCAGGTCGTCGGGCAGACCTTCGCTGCCCAGCCAGGGTTCCAGCAAGGCGTCCGCCTCGGCGCGCGAGCCTGCCGTCGCGCCGCGTACGCCGGGCAAGGCAGCAGCGATTTCAGCGGCACGCGCGGCATCCGCCTCAGCATCACGGCCTTCAAGCGGCAGGATCTGGATGGTCATGTGACCCGACAGGTCCGCGACCCAGCCATCCGCCACGGTCCATGCGCCGCGCGCGCCCAGCGCTGCCAGGCAGGCAAGAAAGACCAGGATGGCGGCCACCACGAAGAGCGGTCGATCCCGGCTGGAATCCGCCGGCAGGAGCGGGGCTGGCCTGACCGGCGCAGACGTGGCGGGAGGCGGGGTTTGCGTCATACCGCGACCCGCCGCCGGGAAATGTTCAGGCGGCCATCGGCAAGCGACATGACGGGGACATCGAGCGCACGCACCAGGGTGATGTCGTGTGTCGCGATCAGGACCGTCGTGCCGAGGCGGTTGAGTTCGGTGAACAGCCGCAGCAGCCGCCGCCCCATGGCCGGATCGACATTTCCCGTGGGTTCGTCCGCGACGAGCAGTTCGGGCTGACCGACCACTGCCCGCGCGATGGCGACACGCTGCTGCTCGCCGCCCGACAGGGTTTGCGGATGGGCGTCCATCTTGTCGCCGAGCCCGACCCAGTGGATCAGTTCGGCAACGTCATCGGCGTATTCCTTGCGCTTGCGGCCGGCGACCCGAAGCGGCAGGGCCACGTTTTCGAAGACGGACAGGTGGTCGAGGGTGCGGAAATCCTGAAACACCATGCCGATTCGCCGCCGTATGTCGGGCAATTCACGCCGCTGAAGCCGCGACGAGTCGCGTTCAAAATGCCAGATCAACCCGCGCGACGGCCGCTGGGCGAGGTAAATCAGCTTCAGGAGGGAGGTTTTTCCCGCGCCCGACGGTCCGGTGAGGAATTGGAAACTCCCTCGCGGTAAATCAAAGCTGATGTCCTGCAGGACTTCCGGACCGCGCCCATAGCGCATGCCAACCGATTCGAACCGGATGACGCTTTCCGGAACGTCGTCGGATGCAGGTTCGGGCGAAGCGGACGGCACGGGGGGAACACCTCCTGCGGAAGAGACGGGATCGGAACGTGAGTCGAACCGACATGATACTGAGCTGCCCCAGTTGTGCCACGCGCTACCGCGCTGACGCTACCGCCTTTGGTGCACAAGGTCGCAAGGTTCGCTGTGCGTCGTGCAGTCACGTGTGGACGGCAAGCCAGGAGACCGACGCGGCCCTGCCCGAGATCACGCCTGCCCCGGAATCCGAACCCAAACTGCCTCACCGAGCCTATCGCGAAAAGGTCGAGCAAAAGCGCAAGATGGCCATTCGCACGGCCGCCGGGGGCGCCTGGGGCGGATTGGCGACCGCCGTCGCCGGCGCGCTCGTCTGCGCCTTCCTGTTCCGGGCCGACATTGTCAGCGTGTGGCCTCAGGCCTCCAGCGCCTATGCTTCGGTCGGGATCGAAGCCAACCCTTATGGCGTTGCCATCGGCGACCTGGCGATCAGCCGCACCGTAGAGGACGGTCTTCCGGTGATCGTGATCGAAGGCGAGGTCCGCAATGTTGATCGCCGCGAACGCGCGGCGCCGCCGCTGCGGGCCGCCTTGCTGAACGACGAGGCCCGCCCGATCCTGGAATGGACGGTGCTGGTCGAAGGCGGCGCCATGTCACCGGGCGAGCGCCGCAGTTTCCGCACGCTGGTGTCCGATGCCCCCCTTTCGGCGGTCGAGGCTGAAGTGACCCTTGCCGACCGGGGCGAAGCCACGGAGCCGCGCACGCAGGTCGCGGATTCCGGTCATGACACGCCGGACCCGCACGCCGCAGCGGCAGACAACCACCACTGACCCGCCAGTTTCGATTGGATTTCCTGTCTCTCTGCTCGGCGCCCGCTTTATTACTATTTGATTAGTTGACTCCGAAACCCCTCCCCGTCACCTTTTGCTCGCAGATCGGGGAGCGCCGGAATGGCCCGCCAGAAATCGAAAATCCTGATGGAAGCCGAGCAGCGCATCATGCGCGTGCTGTGGGAGAAGGGCGAAGCCAGCGTCCGCGAGGTGACCGAGGCGCTCAAGGACAGCCACGGCGCTGCCTATACGACGGTTCTGACCCAGCTGCGCATCCTGACGGAGAAGGGATATGTCATCCCCCGCCAGGAAGGGCGCGCCTTCATCTACCGTCCGCTCGTCTCGCGCAGCGAGGCGCGCAGCCAGGCATTGAAACAGCTTCTTGGACAGTTCTTCGAAGGCTCGCCCGAAGCCCTGGCCCAGCACCTGATGAAGGACACCGATCTCAGCATCGACGAGCTGGCCGCCATCCGCCAACGCATTGAAGACGCCGACGGTGAGGAGCCGAAATGACCCTGCTGGCCGACATGTTTCCCCTCGTGCTTCATCACCTCTGGCAAGCGGGCCTGATCGCACTCGTGCTGGCTGCGGGATACGCAGCCCTGCGCTCGCAGCCCGGCATGCGCCTCGCGCTGGGACTGGCGGCCTTTGCCCTTGCCGCGCTGCTTCCGCTCGCGACCTTCCTGCCGGATACGAGCCTAGCAGGCGAGTTCGGCCCCACAGCCGCATTTGACGACGTCGTGCCCGATACTGGCGATGACGCCGAATTCATCGACACAGGCGCCCCCCTTCTTCAACCCGCCTTGAAATGGGGACGAATGGCAGGTCAGGGCGTACTGGTCGTCATGCTGGTCCTGTCCGCGCTGTTGTTGATCCGCACCGCCTTTCAGGCCGTGGCTGCGGAAAGGCTGCGCAGTGCGGCCCGCGCCCTGCCCCTGCCCGAGACGATTGCACCGCGGTTTTCAGGCATAGACGTGCGCACCCATCCGGATGTCGGCGGACCGATGGTGGTCGGCATTGCGCGTCCTGCCGTCCTGCTGCCGGACGGGTTTACCGCCTCGCGCAGCGATGCGGCGCTTGCGGCCATCCTGGAACATGAATGCGCCCATGTGCGGCGTCTCGATCCGGCCATCGCCCTTGTGCAGAAACTCGTGATGGCCGTGTTCTGGTGGAATCCGGCCCTGCACTGGATCAGTTCGCGGATCGACCGCGACCGGGAAATGGCCTGCGACGCCGAAGCGGTCCGCCGCAGCGGCAGCGCGCGTGCGCTGGCGATCACCCTGGCCGACGAGGCCGAAGCCCGGCTGACCGGGCGTTTGCCTGCCCTGGCCGTGGGGGTGATGGATGACCCGTCCGAGTTGCGGCGGCGCATCGACGCCCTGCTGACGCCGCCGAAAGGCCGGCGGCGGATCGGCCTGGCTGCACCCGTGCTGCTTCTTGTCGGGGCGGGCGTGGCTGCGTGGGCGACGCCCAAGGCCAGTTTCGCGTCCGGCACCGAATCCGTGCGCATCGTGTCCTACAGCGAATTTTCGTCGCTGGAGGCGGCGCTCGGCGAAGCGCTCGTGAGCGCCGCGATGAACCATGACATTGCCGCAGTCCAGGCGCTCATCGAGGAAGGCGCACCGATTGATTACGCCCAGCCGGGCGACGGCACGGCCCTGATCGAGGCCGCCCGCACCGGCGACATGACGATGGCGCGTTACCTCATCAATCACGGCGCGGACGTGGATCTCGGCGTGTCCGGCGACGGCAATCCGCTGATCATGGCGGCGGCACACAAGAAATTCGACATGGTCCGGCTGCTGGTCGAGGCCGGCGCCGACGTGAACGCCTATGTGCCCGGCGACGAGACGCCGCTGATCAATGCGGCACGCAACGGCAAGGTCGATCTGGTCCGGTATCTCGTCGAGAACGGGGCCGATGTGAACCTCGCCATGTGGACCAATCTTGAATGGGAACCGGAATTCCGTTCGCCCCTGTGGGGCGCGCGCGAGTCCGGAAATGCCGAACTGATTGCCTACCTGGAATCCCGCGGAGCGGTGCACGAGCCCAGCGCCCGTCCCTAGCACACCACCTTTTCGCGGGTGGGCCGCCGGGTTTCGGGACGCTGAAGCCCGGCGTTGCCACGTGTGCTGCCCGGATCAGGCGTAGGCGTAGGGTCCGCCGCGTTCGAGCGCTCTCTGGTAGGCGGGGCGGGCGTGAATGCGTTTCAGGAAATCGGCGATATTGGGATACTCCCCGGCGCCGGCGCGCGCACTGGCCGTTTCGAGCGGGAAGCTCATCATCAGGTCAGCCAGCGTGATGGCGTCGCCCGCGAACCAGCCCGTATCAGCAAGCGCGCTTTCCCAGAAATCGACATGCTCCTTCAGGCGCGGATCGACGAAGCTGGTCATCGCCTTGTCCGACACACCCTTCACCAGCGGGCGAACGAGCGCTCCGGCGCGCTCCGGCAGCCGCGAGAACACCAGCTTCATCAGCAAGGGCGGCATGGCCGACCCCTCGGCATAGTGCAGCCAGTAGGTCACGGCGCGCGCTTCAGGCGTGCCCTTCGGCGGCGAGAGACGGCCCTGGTCGTGCCGCTCGGCGAGGAATTCGAACACGGCGCCGGTCTCGGCAACCTTGATGCTGTCCTCCTCGATCACCGGCGATTTGCCCAAGGGGTGCACGGCGCGCAGTTCGGGCGGCGCCAGCATCGTCTTCGGATCGCGCTTGTAGGGCCGGATCTCGTAGTCGAGCCCGTACTCCTCCAGGAGCCAGAGGACGCGCTGGGAACGGGAATTCTCAAGATGGTGAACAATGATCATGGCGCGAAACCTAGCGCGCGCGATGGTCGCGGCAAGCGGGAAAGCGGTTCCAATCCTCTTTACTCGTTCTGTCCCGGCCTTGTGCCTGGACCTACCGTCACCGGATTGTTCGCACCGAAGGCAAGCCCCGGAACCCCCGTTTACACGGGGGCAGGTAAATCCGGAGCGAAGCTCAATCGATCCTGACAGAATGCGCGAGCCAGTCACAAAAGCGCGTGACGGCTTCGGCATGCTCTTCGGGCGGCGCGGCCTGGACCTCGAGATATTCGACATAGAGTTCTACAAGTGTTATGGCATTCTCATGAAGCATGCTGGCTTCCCAACCGATTTCGTCTTCGCCGCGCGCCATCCCCTGCTCGATCCATTGCGGAACGGTGACCCGCAGCTGGTATTGAGCCCATTCATAGTGCGCCCGGGTCAGTTCCCCTTCGTGAAAGCGAAAATCTGGCTCCACCGGGGAATCGAGCACGCCGCAAATCGGTCCCGGCGGCGGCGGAAACTCGCCAGTCCATGGGTAGGGCGGCGCCTGCAACTGGATTGCCATCGCCATCATGAGGGTAAGCATGTTCCTTACTCCCCTTCTGGTGTCACAGGCTCAGATGCAGAAATGACCCCACCACGGCGGATGAAGGCATAGTGCTCCGGCGTGCAGCGAAGCCAGGGTTCCTCGCTGAAAGCGCCTCCGCCAAATCGGGTCCAGCGCGGTCCGAATCGGTCGGTTGCGAACGCCCATCTGGCGTTGGCCTGGTTGGAAAGGATTTCGTTTTCAACTTCATTGAGCGCAACCAGATGAAGTCCAAGATTGGCGGTTTGCCCCGGGCATTCGTTGCGGAATCGACGTCCCCAGATTCGGTCACGCAGAGCGTCGAAATCGACCTCATCCACGTCGACCGGTTCGAGCCGGGCGCGACCACTGTCGCATCTCACGACATAGATGCAGACCCCCACGTCATCGATTAGATAGCGCTCGACGTAAACTTCAGCGCGCTCTCGAACCATTTCAGCACTGAGCGTGCGCCAACTGAGAAAGCGCGCGGCTGACACCCAGATCGCGAGCGCAGCCGCCAAAACGGACAATACGACGACAACTGCCCCGAAGCTCCAAAACACGACACGGAAAGCCGCCAACAGAAACCGCGCCACGCTTTCCGGTATCGCCATGCCGTTTTCCCTCCCTCGTGCCCGGAGCAGATGCCTTGCCAAGATGGCGTAAGTCGGGGGTCATGAAGGCGCTTTCGCCCGATTTGGCGCCCGCATCGCGAACAGCCTATCGCGAGCAATAAATCAGGCGTACCGTCCCTCCCGCCGGGGACGCTTCGTCCCCCGAAAGGGCAAAGCCATGGCCAAGGGTCAGCAGAAATCCAGCAAAGAAGCGAAGAAACCGAAAGCCGAACACAATCAGAAGAAAAAGACCAATGCCTCGCAGCCCTCGCAGAAGACGGGCGCGGTCGGCGGTCTGGAGCATATGAAAAACAGGAAGTAAGGGCCCGGCACGCCCATTTCGGTGCGAAAGAAAACGGGCGCCCGCCAGGGAGCGCCCGTTTCCGGCGTCGTCCGGTGCTGATCTAGTCGATCAGCTCGCGGATGATCTGTGTTGCGGCCGAGACCAGCAGCACGTTCTCATCGACCTTGGCGTAGTAGTAGCCGTTGGGCGGGGCCTGAAGGCCGTAGCGCGCGTATTCGTAGCGGTTGATGACCTGGTAGTTGCCATCCAGGCGATCACCCGCGCGCCACGCGTCGCGCTGACCATCTTCATAGCCCGCGCGATAGGCCTCGGCCTCGTCGCGGCGGTCTTCCCAGTCATCGTCGCGGTCACGGTTGCGATGGCGGGCAAAATGCTCGTCGCAGCGACCCTGACGGGCGAGGCCCGGCGGGCAGCGCGGCGGATCGGCGAAAGCGGTGCCGGAAACCGGCGACAGGGCGGACCCGGCGGTCATGAAGCCACCAACAGCCACCACGGCGAGGAGGGTGTGAAGTCGTTTCGACATTGTTCTTCTCCTTGGGCGTCCGGGGGAGGGACAGGAGAAGAACGCGCTAGTCCGCGTCGAAGTTTCCGACCGGCTGGTCGATCACCGTTTCCCAGTCGCCCGGCAACGGGAAATTCCCGTTCGATGCCAGTGACATGAGAATTTCCGATCGCAGCAGAAGGTTATAATCCGCATCCGTCCCCGTCGGCTGGAGATTGGCGAAGATCGCCACCGTGATGCCCTCGTCCGGCAGGCGCGCCGTAAACGCCATGAAACCGGCTGTGCCCCCGCCATGACGGACATAGGGATGCTCACCGCCGACCGGGAACCAGCCATATCCGTAAATGCCGTCCGTGCCCTCCTGCGGGGTCATCGCCTCGGCCTGCAACGCTGATCCGAGCAAGGAATCCGACAGCCAGGCGCGATGCCACGTGAACCAGTCGCGCGCAGAGGCGTGAACCGATCCGTCGCCCATGACGGCACTCGCCGCCGACTGGTCGCGGCGTGAGTATTCGCCAGCGGTGAAGGCGTGACCGTAGGCACGGTTCGCGGGGGCCACCTCGCCCGCCCGCAGGGTAGAGGCGGCCATCCCGGCGGGCGCGAAGATGTGACGCTGCACGTAATCGCCATAGGGCTCGCCTGATGCCGCAGCGACGATTTCGGCCAGTACGGCATAGCCGGTGTTGGAATAGCCCCAGCCTTCGCCAGGCAGGAAATAGGCGGTGTTGGCGGCCGCGACATAATCGACCACGTCGGCATCGCTCACGCTCATGTCCAGCGCGTTTTCGGTGATGGGGTCATAGCCCGGCAGGCCGGACCGGTGCGTCAAGAGTTGGCGCACGGTGATGCCGGAGCGGGAGTCCGGGATTTGCGGCAGATGGGTTGTGATCGGATCATCAAGGCCGAGCCGCCCTGCCTCGACGAGTTGCAGCGCGGCGAGCGCCGTCACCTGCTTCGACACCGAGCCGATACGGAACACCGTGTCGCAATCAACCGGTGCGCCGGTCTCCGCGTCCGCGATGCCATAGCCTTCGCAGAAGAGGAGTTCGTCGCCGCGCGCCACCATCACGGCCACGCCGGGCGGGTCGCCGGGCTGGAGATCGAACATCGCATCGATCATGGCGCGGTCGGCGGCGGAGAAACCCGGCTCTGACGGCGGTGTCGCACAGGCGGCGAGCGCCGCGATCAACGCAAATGCAGTCCCGTTCCGGATCGTGCCCAATGTCATCGCCGCCCCCATTTTCCGTCGCGTACCGTTCCGTTCGCGCCCCACACCATCAGGGCTTCACCCAAGTGATGACCTGATGGCCGGCAGATTACGGTTTGGACGGATTGTCCGACGCGATCAGCGCGGCGAGCAGGGCGAAATGGGGCATGGAGTGAGCTTACTGCCGGACCCTCTTTCTGCGCCAGACATTCCGTCCCGGATTTATTCCGGGATCGACCGATGGTGCGGACCCGGCACCTTGGGCAGGCCCCGGCACAAGGCCGGGCTGCCCGCCCTCTCCCTCCAGGGAGAGGGTCGGGGTGAGGGGTCTTCGGGAACACCCCCTCATCCGGCCTTCGGCCACCTTCTCCCTCAAGGGAGAAGGAATTACTCCCCCGTCTCCAGATAAACCTCGCCGCCCTTCTCGCGGAACTCCTCGGCCTTGGCTTTCATCCCGGCCTCGATTTCCGATGGGTCCACGGCGTCGCTTCGCTCCGCCTTCGGACCGGAGGATTTTTCCTCCATCCCTTTTTTCGCCTCGTCGGGCGAGAGGTTCGGGGCGCGGGCCTCGCCGTATTCGTCGCGGATGTCCTGGCTGATCTTCATCGAGCAGAATTTCGGCCCGCACATCGAGCAGAAATGCGCGACCTTGTGGGCTTCCTTGGGCAGGGTCTGGTCGTGGAAATCCTGCGCGGTTTCCGGGTCGAGGCCGATATTGAACTGGTCGGCCCAGCGGAATTCAAAGCGCGCCCGGCTCATCGCATCGTCGCGCAGCTTGGCCGCCGGATGCCCCTTGGCGAGGTCGGCGGCGTGGGCGGCGATCTTGTAGGTCACGACGCCCGTCTTCACGTCGTCGCGGTCGGGCAGGCCCAGATGCTCCTTCGGCGTGACGTAGCAGAGCATCGCGGTGCCGAACCAGCCGATCATCGCCGCGCCGATGGCGCTGGTGATGTGGTCATAGCCCGGCGCGATGTCGGTCGTCAGCGGCCCCAGCGTGTAGAAGGGCGCCTCGCCGCAGACTTCGAGCTGCTTGTCCATGTTGGCCTTGATCTTGTGCATCGGGACGTGACCCGGCCCTTCGATCATCACCTGACAACCCTTCTTCCAGGCGATCTGGGTCAGCTCGCCCAGCGTCTCCAGTTCGGCGAATTGCGCGGCGTCATTGGCGTCGGCAATCGAGCCGGGGCGCAGGCCATCACCCAGCGAGAAGGAGACGTCATAGGCCGCCATGATGTCGCAGATGTCCTCGAAATGCTCGTAGAGGAAGCTCTCCTTGTGGTGAGCAAGGCACCACTTGGCCATGATCGAGCCGCCACGCGAAACGATGCCCGTGACCCGGTTCGCGGTCAGCGGCACATAGGCCAGCCGCACGCCGGCATGGATGGTGAAATAGTCGACGCCCTGTTCGGCCTGTTCGATCAGCGTGTCGCGGAACACCTCCCAGGTCAGGTCCTCGGCGATGCCGTTCACCTTCTCCAGCGCCTGGTAGATCGGCACCGTGCCGATCGGCACGGGCGAGTTGCGCAGGATCCATTCGCGGGTGTTGTGGATGTTCTTGCCGGTCGAGAGGTCCATCACGGTGTCACCGCCCCAGCGGATCGCCCAGACCATTTTTTCCACCTCTTCCTCGACCGAGGAGGCAACGGCGGAATTGCCGATATTGGCGTTGATCTTCACCAGGAAGTTGCGGCCGATCACCATCGGCTCGAGCTCGCCGTGGTTGATGTTGGCCGGGATGATGGCGCGGCCGCGCGCGATCTCGTCGCGGACGAATTCGGGGGTCACGAATTCAGGGATTTCCGCGCCGAAACTCTCGCCATCGGCGATGCGGTCCGCCGCCCCGTCGAGCGCCCGTACACGCCCCAGATTCTCGCGCTCGGCAGCGTAGATCATTTCCTTGGTCACGATCCCGGCCTTGGCAAACTGGTATTGCGTGACCGGGCCTGTGCCATCGGCCTTCAGCGGCTTGTGCCGCACCGGGAATTCCCGGGCGAGGTATTTTCCGGTTGCGCCGCCATTGTCGAGCGGGGTGGGCTCGCGGCCGTCATAGGAGACGACTCCGCCACGCTCGAGCACCCAGCGCGTGCGTGTCTGCGGCAGGCCGTTTTCAACGTCGATGACGGCGTCCGCGTCGGAATAGGGGCCGGAGCAGTCATAGACGCGCACCGGCGGCTCGATTGCCGTCGGGTGCAGGTCGATCTCGCGGTGCGGCACCTTCAGGTCCGGCGCGGCGGCGGGCGCGGTGTAAACGCGGCGCGAGCCGGGCAGCGGGCCGGTCGTGACCTTGGGTGTGTCGAAAGTGTCTTGGGAGGTGGGCTTGTTCATTTTATCTCTTTCGCAGTGGCGACAGTTCAGGTGCGCAGTCAGCCCATCGTCGCCCAGCGGACGTTCGGGCTCAGCAGCATCAGCTCGCCTTCGGACGTGTAGCCGACCATCGCGCGATACATGACGCTGAGTGCGCCGCCTTCGGCCCCTTCCGGTTCGGCGACGGTCAGCGTGCAGTCCATCTCGCTTTGCGCGCCGCCGATCCGGTCGCATTCCGCGGACGCGTCATACCCGTCGAGCGTATCGGGGAAATCCCAATATTCCTGGCCCGCCGGCTCGCCGGTGTTCCAGTCTGACGGGGTAATGTCGCCCTCGTTCGCGAGAAGGAAGGCGTGCAGCGTTTCCGCGTCGGGCGTGACCAGTTGCGCCTGCACCTGCGGCATGCCGGCCGCGCCGGGCGTGGCCGGCGCGGTGGATGCAACAACAATGTCTGTTTCGGGCGCGGATGCGTCTCCGGCGGCCTCGTCGGCGCGCGGTGTGCAGGCGGCGGCCATCAGGGCAATCGCGGCAATGGGGGCGAAGCGGCGCATATCTGTTCTCCTGTCCCGACGCCGGCATGATCCGGATCCGGTTGTTAAGGGTGGCTCGGGCGGCGTCAGCCCGGGTCTCAGCCGCCTGCCGGCGGCCCCCCTCGGATGAATGCGACATTGGCCGAGACCGGCGTGAGGCGCAAGGGATCGCGCAGCGCACTTGCCGTGATCCATACCCTCTGAAATTGTATGGACGGGAAAAGGGGAGCGCCGACATGGGGTACAAGGACCGCCCGTACGAACCACTCGACGTCATGAAGCCCGAAACGTTCAAACGGGTTCAGGGACCTTCCGAGGATTTTGATGATCCGAACGATCCCGAGCCCGATGAAGACGGGAACGGAATGTTCGATTTCGATACCAGTACGCTGGAAGGGGCATCAAATGCCGTTCGTCCCGCGGTCGTCATGCTGGGTCTGGGCGTCGCAACCCGGTTGTTCGCAGCCATCGTTTTCCTGGTCGAGGGCGATATTGGCGCAACGCTGGACGGAAACGCCAGTGACGCGGTCTGGGCGAACACGATCAACGGCTTGTGGTATCTCGTCGAAGGCCTTGCGTTCGCAGCGATCGCGGCGTCTCTCTTCCTCACCAAATCCCGCGTTGCAGCGCTTCTCACGATGGGTCTGGCGCTTTGGGTCGCCTATGGAAAACTGGGCATCATTCTGGGCTGGTGGGACGGCAATCCGATCAGTGGTCTGATCTATCTCTTCCTGCTCGTTTCCGCCGGCGGTCTCGCGGTGGTGGCCACGTTCAACTATCAATACATGGTCGCCAAGGGCCTCGACCGGATGCCCGGGAGCGACACCGACGACGAAGACCCGGCCAAAGATCCGGCCTCCACCTCGGAGACATCAACCTGATCCGGTTGGGTTGCAGCCCGCCGGTGCGTGGTCAGAATGAACGGGCAAAAGCAGAGGTCTGCCCGATGATTGCCACGCTTCTCGCCGGATTGATGCTTGTCACACAGGAGGCAGGCGCTGAAGTCTCTCCGCCCGGTCGGCATCCCGCCCTCGCCCTGCTCGCCGCGGACGGCAAACCCGGACCGGCGCGGCTGGAGGATGGCCGCTACGCCTTGTCCGGCGCTGATGGCACGCCGGCCTGCGGTGACGACGGCGAGCATTTCGACCTTCATGCACTCGGCGCACCGCCGCATGCGCAGTCACCCAATGTGGGCAATTTCCGGTTCCGGATCGGCGGAGAGGCTGGCGGCTACATCCTCCACAATCCGCCCAATCTCGATGACCAGGACGAAGACGGGCGCCGCCGCACCACGATCAACGGCGGGCGTGTTCACACCGTTGGCGTGGAGATCGACGGCGTGCTGGATTCGCAAACCATCGGCCGCTTCTCGGCGCGCCTTGCCGTGGATGAGCACGACCAGGTCTGGATCGAGGCGATGTCATTCGATCCGGGGCGATTTGGCGACCGGGAGGTGGTCCATGTCAGCGGCGAAGCCGGTCCTTTCATCCCGTGCGCACCGGATTACTGACCAAGGGCGTTTGCAGCCCGGCGGGAGGTGGCCAGAATGAAACGGCAAACAGAGAGGTTGCAGCCCCATGATTGCCATGCTCCTGGCCGGACTGACGCTTGTCGCACAGGAGGCTGATGCCGAGCCTCTTCTGCCGGACGGACGCTATGCGGAGGATGTTTCCGAGGGTGATGCGTGCGCCAATGAAGACGGGCGGTTTTTTACGCTCGTGCCGGCTGATCCGTCCGACCCCGCTGAATATGGAAGCATCGTCGCCGATTTCGGCGGCGCGGTGATCGACATGCCTCTGTCGATGACGTCGATGCACGCCCGGGACCTCGCCGACGGGGCGATCCAGGGTGTCGGCGTGGTGCAGGCGCGCGATGCGTCGTCCACGCGGCTGATGATGACGCTGCTGCTCGGCGCTGACGGCCGCTATGTCGTGGGACAGGTGCTCGTGACACCGCAAGGGGGCGAAATGCAGCACGTCGTTCGTATGGTGGACGACCCTCTGCCGCACGGAATCGCGTCTGACGGGTCTGTGCTTGAACCGTTCCGGTATTGCGGCCCACAATAGCCGCAGACGCCCATGATCCACGTGTTTGCCTGATGGAGTTCCCGATGCGGATTGCTGTGTTGACCCTGCTTGGCCTGTTGGCCGCGACCCCGGCCGCGGCGCAGGAAAGCGATCCGGGCGGCCGCTTTCCCAGTGGCCGGCCCATGCTGGCCGAGGGAAAGTATGCCGAGTGGCCGCAGGACGGCACCAATCCGTGCAACACCGACACTTCGCGCACCTTCCGCCTGATCCCGGGAGATCCGGGTGTTGCAGACGACCTGGGCCGGATTTCACTCGATCTGGGCGCAGGCCCGTCCGAATTCTCGCTGCTCAGCGCCGAGCTTCAGGACACGCCGATCCAGGTGTGGGACCTGGCCGGGCTGGCAACCGTCGAAGCGATGAGCACAGAGGGCGTTCGCCTGACCGCGCTGATGTATTTCCGCAATGACGGACGGACGGAACTCGTGGATGCGCGCATCACCTCTCCTGACCTTCCGGGCGAAGTGATGGTGCGGCTGCGCCAGAACCCCGCCCCGCACGGCGTTCTCAGCGACGGGACAGAACTCAATCCCTTCGTGTGGTGCGGCCGGGACTAGATTTCGGGGAATTTCCAGGCGCCCGCGAGAAACAGGATGCCGAAGCCGATGGTGAATACACCAAAGCTGCGAAGCAGGACCGGCGTCATCGGAAACTTCGCCACCATCGCAACGAAGCTGCGCCGGACAGCGAGCATCAGGACACCCTCGATCAGCGCAGCCCAGCCGACGAGACTGACCAGAATCGCAAGCCAGTTGGTCCAGTCATTGTGCAGGGCGACGGTCATCGCCCCGATCGCGAACACGACGACCGCGGTGAGGTAGCCGATGATGCTCGATGCACGCAGTTCTTCGGGAATGTTTTCGTAGAGCTTTGGATCGAGCAACAGTCCGACCCCGCCCGAGACCATGTAAAGCCCGAAGAAAAAGGCGAAGACGGCGGTGGTACTGGCATCTGCGAACATGGACGTGCCTCCCGCGTTGTTCGCAAGGGAGTGTGCGCCCTATTCGACAATTCGTCCAACACACCAGGGTCACCCCCCATTTTCCCTCTCCACGTAAGGGGTGAGCGAAAAGAAGCCGTCATTCCGGCGGAAGCCGGAATCCAGAGGCAGGGACAATCTGGATCCCGGCTTTCGCCGGGAAGACGCGATACCCCTTTCGAACCGCCCTTCGAGACGGACGCTTCGCGACCTCAGGACAGGTCATCGAGAGGATGCGTCGGGAAGTCTACCCCTGAAACGGGTCGGTCATGAGGATGACGTCCTCGCGCTCCGGGCTGGTGGAGAGCATGGCGACAGGCGCACCAATCAATTCCTCGACGCGGCGGACATATTTGACCGCCTCGGCTGGCAATTCAGCCCAGGAGCGCGCGCCGCGCGTCGATTCCGACCAGCCCTTGTGCGTCTCGTAGATCGGCTTGACGCGGGCCTGCTCCAGACGGTCCGCAGGCAGGCGGTCGATGACTTCACCGTCGAGGTCATAGCCGGTGCAGATGTTCAGCTCGTCGAAGCCGTCGAGCACGTCGAGCTTGGTGAAGGCGATACCGTCAATGCCGCCGAACTGGACGGTCTGGCGCACCAGCACCGCATCGAACCAGCCGCAACGGCGCTTGCGCCCCGTGACGACACCGAATTCGTGCCCGCGTTCACCCAGCTTCTGGCCATTCGCGTCATTCAGTTCGGTCGGGAACGGCCCCTCGCCGACGCGGGTCGTGTACGCCTTGACGATGCCGAGCACATAGCCCGCCGCCTTCGGACCGACACCGCAACCGGCGGCCGACTGGGCGGCAACGGTGTTTGACGAGGTGACGAAGGGATAGGTGCCGTGATCGACGTCGAGCAGCGCGCCCTGCGCGCCTTCGAACAGCACTTTTTGCCCCGCCCTGATCGCGATATTGAGGTCACGCCAGACCGGTGACATGTGCGGCAGGATGACGGGCGCGATTTCCTTCAACTGACCGATGATCTCGTCGGCATGAAGCTCGGGCTCGCCATAGCCGCGGCGCAGCGCGTTGTGGTGATGCAAAAGGTCGGACACCTTGCGGGTCAGGCCGTCAGGATCGGCCAGATCGACAACCCGGATCGCGCGGCGACCCACCTTGTCCTCATAAGCCGGACCGATGCCCCGGCGCGTGGTGCCGATGGCGCCGCCATCATCGCGGTTCTCGCGCAGTGCATCGAGGTCGCGGTGGAGCGGCAGGATCAGGGCGGCCGTCTCGGCGACCTTCACGGTATCGGCGTTGATGACCACGCCTTGCGCCTCGAGCCGGGTCTTCTCGTCGCGGAAGGCCCACGGGTCGACCACGACGCCATTGCCGATCACCGACAGCTTGCCCCGTACGACGCCTGACGGCATCAGCGACAGCTTGTAGGTCACATTGCCGACAACGAGAGTGTGACCGGCATTGTGGCCACCCTGAAAGCGGGCGACGACATCGGCGCGCACCGACAGCCAATCGACGATCTTGCCCTTGCCCTCATCGCCCCACTGGGCGCCGACAACGGTGACATTGGCCATGAAATCGCTCCTTCAGGCGGGGACACGAAACCCTCACGCAGACGTGACCTGCGGGCGGGGGTTTATCAGCCTAAGCTGAAAGCTCCAATGGCGCCGGAGCAGGTGCCTGCGAAACCTGGGGGAGACGGCTATGCGTGCGCGATTCCAACTTCTGGCCGGGGCGATGATGGCCCTGGTTTTCAATCCATCAGTCGAGGCGCAGCAAGGCCCGCCCCCCGGATGTGACGATGTGCCCGGTTCGCATGATTTCGACTTCTGGGTCGGGGACTGGAATGTCTATGATCAGGCCGGAAACCTGGGCGGAACCAACCATATCGAGAAGCGCTCGAATGGCTGCCTGATCCTTGAGGAGTGGACGAATTCGGGCGGCGGCGACGGGACGAGCATGAATTACCTCGACCCGACGAGCGGCCAGTGGCGTCAGATCTGGATGGGGTCGAACAGCTATATTGATTATTCGGGCGGGCTGAACGAGTCAGGCGAAATGGTGCTCGTGGGCGAGATCACCTATTTCGGAGCGAATGGCAGCCAGTCTGCGCCCTTCCGGGGGACGTGGACGCCGAATGACGACGGCTCGGTCACCCAGCACTTCCAGCAATTCGACCCGGACAATGACGTCTGGAATGACTGGTTCATCGGCCGCTATGTCCGTCAGGACGCTGACCCGGCCGGCATGGAAAACGTATCCGAGGACTAGACTCCCGGTCCCTACCGTCTACCCCGGATACGTGGAGCGCCGCGGCCCCCCTGCGGCGCTCCATCCGTTTCTAGCGACCGAATCGCCAGCCGACGCGGACGCCGACATTGTCGAGCGCCTGGTTGCGTCCCGTCGCGAGGATCTGGCCGTGCGAGATGTGCTCGTAATACGCGCCGACGACGAGATTTTCTGCGACTTCGTAGTCCAGCGCCAGAGTCGTATGGAACAGGATGTTGTTCCCGAGCAAGGCCCGGGTCGTTGCGAGACGGATCCGGTTGGGATCGGACGGCGGCGAGTTCGGATCGATATCGTTGACGCCGTCATGATAGACGAGGCCAAGGCCCAGATTGAGGCTGAGCCGGTCGCTGAGATCGGCATCCCATTCAAGGCCGGCACCCCCGAAATTCGTCAGCCCCTGCGTGTTGAACGACCCATAGACATAGGCGCGCGGGTTGAAGAACCAGTCCGGGCCACCCAGCGACGGGGTCGCGGCGCCCAGCGTCAGGTTCGGACCATCCTCGACATGTTCGGCCAGGTCGTGCGCGGTCACGCCTACGCGGATTTCCCAGCCCTCGTCATCCGCCAGGGCGGGTGCAACGAAGGCCAATGCGGCCGCACATGCGGTCAGGGTTCGAATCATCACTTGGCAACTCCCCTCAAAGAAACTGACAGCAGTTTAGACCCTGCTGCGTGTTTATAAAACGTCACCCCTCGCGGCGCGCCTCGGCATAGGCCCAGTCGAGCCAGGGACCGAGGGCGGCGAGATCGTCGGCCTCGATCGTCGGCCCGCACCATATCCTGAGGCCGGGCACGCCGGAAATGTGCGGTGCCACGTCGAGCGCCGCGTTTTCCCGATCAAGCAGGGATGCCATCTTCCGCGTGATGGCCCATTGCTGGTCCTGCGACAGTGCCGCGACCTCGGGGTCGGCGAATTTCAGCGTCACCGAGACCGGTGAGCGGGTGCCGTCGTCGGGAACGAGAAAGTCGATCCACGGGGTTGCGTCCACCCACTGCGACAAGGTTTCGAAATTTCGCGCCGTGCGGGCGATCAGGGCCTCGGTGCCGCCCTCCTTCGCTGCCCATTTCAGCGACAGGAGGTAATCCTCGGTCGCCATCAGGGAGACGGTGTTGAGCGTCTTGCCCTCGAACAGCCCTTCATTGAGGCCATCGGAATTCTTCAGCTGCATCATGCGGGGCATCGGCCAGGGCGGCGTGTAGTCCTTCAGCCGCTCGATGGCGCGCGGCGACAGGATGATCATGCCGTGCTGGGCCTCGCCGCCCATGGATTTCTGCCAGGAGAAGGTCAGGACATCGATCCTGGACCAGTCGAGCTGCACGGCAAACGCCGCGCTGGTCGCGTCAACGAAGGTCAGGCCCTCGCGATCGGCCGGGATCCAGTCCGTGCCGGGAATCATCGCCCCGGCCGCCGTGGCATTCCAGGTAAAGACGATGTCGGCATCCTTGCGTGCCTTCGAGAAGTCGGGGGTCTGGCCGCCGGTCGCCTCGTAGACGCAGGCGTCCTTCAGCTTCAACTCGTCGCGGACATCCTTCAGCCAGCGCGCGCCGAACGTATCCCAGGCGAACACGTCGACCGGGCGTGACCCGAGCAGCGACCAGAGCGCCGCTTCCATGGCGCCGGTGTCTGACCCGCCAAGGATCGCTCCGCGATACCCGTCCGGCACCTCGAGAACCGCCAACGTCCGGTCGATGGCCTCGCGCAATTTCGAGACTGCCAGAACACTACGATGGCTGCGCCCGAGCGCGGCGCCGGACAGCTGATCCAGCGACCAGCCGGGATGCTTTTTCGTCGGCCCGCAGGAAAAGCGCGGATCAAAGGGGCGCAAATGCGGCTTGGCGGTCTCGTTCATGGATGGCGACTCCCTGTGGCCACCAATCGCCTAGACCCGCTCCGGGACAGCGTCAAACGCTTCGCCATGACCGTGCCGGAAATTCCCGTCTGAGTTGCCGGTCTCAAACCGGCGTTGACCCGTTTGCCGCTCCGGTTCAAACCTTCGCCATGTCCAATGATTTCCGCGCCCTGTTCGACCTGCCGCGCGAGGTCACCTATCTCAATTGCGCCTATATGGGCCCGCTGCCGACCGCATCGGTCGAGGCCGGCATGGCGTCCTATCGCGCCAAGGCCCGCCCCTGGACGGTGAAGGCGCCGGACGATTTCTTTTCCGGCCCCGACACGCTGCGCGACGAGGCCGCGCGCCTGTTCGGCGGATCTGCGGAACACGTCGCGCTGGTTCCGGCGGCGAGCTACGGACTTGCGACAGCGGCACGAAACCTGAAGCCTGCAAAAGGCTCCGAAATCCTTGTTCTCAAGGACCAGTTTCCCTCGAACGTTTATACGTGGCGTGTGCTGGCGCAGCGGTCAGGCGCCACGCTGCGCACCGCGGCGCGTTCCGGCAATCAGAGCTGGACCGATGCCGTCCTCGACGCAATCGGACCGCAAACCTCGGTCCTGGCCCTGCCCCAAGTACATTGGGCAGACGGCGGTTCGCTCGATCTTGAGGCGATTGCCGGAGCGGCGCGGCAACAGGGTGCGGCCCTGGTGCTGGACCTCACCCAGTCGCTTGGCGCAAAGCCGTTCAACGTGAAAACCATCGATCCCGATTTTGCCGTGTCGGCCTGCTACAAATGGCTGCTCGGGCCCTACACGATGGGCGTAATGCACATCGCGAAGCGGCACCTGTCCGGCGTCCCGCTCGAGGAAAACTGGATCGCCCGCGAAGGGTCCCAGGATTTTGCCCGGCTGGTTGATTACGCCGACGGCTATGCGCCCGGCGCGCGCCGTTTCGACATGGGCGAGCGCAGCGGTTTCCAGCTCGTCCCGGCCGCCGTGGAGTCAATCCGCCTCCTGAACCGGGTCGGTGTCGAGACGGTCGCCAGAACACTCGCGGAAACAACGCGGGCGCTGGCAGATTCGGTACGTGATCTCGGCGTGAAGGACGATGTTCCGGATCGTGCGGACCACTATTTGTGCCTCGGCCTGCCGGACGGAGCCCCCCGGGATCTGGCGGCGCGCCTCGGGAAACACAATGTCCATGTCTCGCAGCGCGGGGACCGGCTGCGCGTCACGCCGCACCTCTACAATGACGCCGGTGATATCACCCGCTTTGCCGACGCGATGAAGGCCGCACTCTCGTGAGCCCGCTTCGCGCGGCCGGTCCGACGGAGTGGGTGCTGCTTGGCATTCTCGCCGCGACCTGGGGCACGGCGTTTGCCTTCATCACCTTCGCGCTCGAGGCCGCGCCGCCTGCCGCGCTCGCCTTTGCACGGCTCGGGCTGGCGGCCGTGATCCTGACCGCCTGGGCCTACGCCATCGGCGAGCGGCTGCCGAAGCTGAGCGACAAGCGCTGGCTCTGGTTCATCGCGCTGGGATTGTTCGGCAATGCCCTGCCCTTCACGCTGATCCCCTGGGGTCAGCAATTCATCCCCTCGGCCGTGGCCGGCATCCTCCTGGCGTTCATGCCGTTGATGACGGTGGCGCTGGCCCATGTCTTCACCGACGAGCGGATGACGCGCCTGACCGCGTTCGGATTTGCGATTGGGTTTGCCGGCGTGATCGTGCTGATCGGACCGGCGGCGCTGGGCGGCCTTGTCGCCGGGGACTTCATCGCCCAGCTGGCGGTGCTCGGCGCCGCCCTGTCCTTTGCCACGAACGTGGTGATCGCCAAGCGCGCCCCGCCCATGCATCCGCTGGTCTCCGCGGCCGGCATGCTGATCCTGGCAACGGTCTGGTCCGCCCCCTACGGCCTGTGGGACCTGATCGAGAATGCGCGTCCTGATCCCGTCGGCTGGAGCGCAGCACTGTGGCTCGCCATCGGGCCGACGGCCCTCGGGTCGGTAATCTACATGCGGCTGGTGACGACGGCCGGGGCCGGTTTCCTGGCCACGACCAATTACATCGTCCCGGTCGTGGCGCTGGGCGCCGGGCTGGTGCTGGGCGAGGCGATCGGACTGAGTGCGCCGCTGGGGCTGGTCATCATACTGGTCGGTATCGTCATCGCGCGGCGCGGTCAGCGCAGGGCCTCACGCAGCGTCCAGACATGATCCACAGGCCCCTTGCCTGACCCGAAACCCGGGGCACGCGCGATCGCTTCATGCAGGTAGCGACCTGCGCCCTCGATGGCCTGAGGCAACTCCATGCCTTGCGCGAGGCGCGCCGCAATGGCGGAGGCAAGCGTGCAGCCGGTACCGTGGGTATTGCGCGTATCGAGGCGCGGCGTTTCAAACACCCGCATTTCCCGGGCCGTGACCAGCACGTCATGGACCACCGGACCGGTCAAATGCCCTCCCTTGACCAGCACGGCCCTGGCACCGGCCTCGACCAGCGCGCGGCCGGCTGCGGCCTGTTCGCCCGGATTGGTGACCGGCAGGCCGGTCAACCGGGCCGCTTCGGGCGCGTTGGGTGTCAGCAGGGTCGCCAAAGGCAACAATTCGTCGAGCACCGCGGCGATGGCGTCCTCTTCAAGCAGCACATCCCCCGAGGTCGCCACCATCACCGGATCGAGGACGAGGGGGATGCCGGCTGCGGCCTGCTTCAGGACGCGGGCCACCCGTGACACCACGCCGGAGGTCGCCAGCATGCCCGTCTTGATGGCATCGGCACCGATGTCTTCGAGGACCGCGCGCATCTGGCCTTCGATGATGTCGAGCGGGACGGGATGAATGGCCGAGACGCCCAGCGTGTTCTGGACCGTCAAGGCGGTGATCGCCGTTGCGGCATACCCGCCTGCTGCGGAAACCGCCTTGATGTCTGCCTGAATGCCGGCGCCGCCGCCGGAATCCGATCCGGCAACAATCAAGACGCGCCCGCGATGCGATCCCCCAAGCATGACAGAATTGTTAGACTCGCAATGCGGGCTTAGCCAGCCGCAAAGCTCAGTGTGGCGCAAATGCCCCACCTGTCGCTTCGAGGACCTGGTCGAGGCCGGTTAGGACTGGCCACGGGCGGCCAGCGGTCGTAAAGCCTGCCTCCCTGCCAAGGAAAAGAGGCCAGCACGTACCCATGCAACGATCCTGAAACGAACCGGACGGCTGATCGATCGTCCGACCCGAGTGACCCACCTGCCGCGCGATGCGGCACGCGTCTCACGGGCCTTCGCGGTCACCGCCAATCCGATGTTTCAGACCTTGATGGGAGAAGGGCCAACCGTCCTTCCGTGCCATGACCGACCCTACCGACAAGACCCCGCACACGCTGTCGAACCTGCGTGTCATCAGCTTCCTCATCCGCCAGTGGCGGCGCCGACCGGCCCTGTTCGCCACCATCGTGGCCTTCACGGCCATTGCGACCGTGCTGGACGTTTTCGTGCCGATTGCGGCCGGCGCGCTGATTGATGCGCTGACCAATCCCGACAGCGCCCATACGCACTGGGCGGCCTATGCCGCCTTTCTCAGCTTCGCCATCGGGGTGAATGCCTGCCGCCAGATCGCAATCCGCTTCGAGGTCCGATTCTCGTCGGCGAACATGGCCGACCTGGTCTCTGAGGCCTTTGCGAAGGTGCAGCGCTTCTCGCTCGACTGGCACGCCAACACCTTTGCCGGCAGCGTCGTGCGCAAGGTGACGCGTGGCATGTGGGCCTATGACGTGGTGACGGCGACGACCTGGTTCGGCCTGATCCCGTCGGTCAGCGTGATGTACGGTCTTGGCTTCTACATGGTGTTCAAGTGGCCGGTCGTCGGCGCGTTCTCGCTGACCGTCACGACGATCTTCGTCGTCCTGACGATCATGGCATCGACGCTCTACATCCGTCCGCAGAACATTCGCTCCAATGCGATCGACAGCGAGCTGGGCGGCGCGGTCGCCGATGCGGTCGGCGGCATCGCGACGGTCAAGAGCTTCGGCGCCGAAGCCCGCGAGAATGACCGCTTTGGCGCTTTGGCCTGGCGCTGGCGGGCCGAGGTGAAGAAGACCTGGCTGCGCTTCGTGAACAGCTGGCTGATCCAGATCATCGCCATCCTGTTGTTGCAGGCCGGCCTGACGGGCCTGCTCATCCACATGTGGTCGACGGGCCAGGCCAGCCCGGGCGATGTCGTGTTCGCGATCACCGCCTTTCTCCAGATGGCCGGCTACATGCGGCGCTTCGGCGAGGAGTTCCAGAACGTCCAGCGGGGTCTCGACGAGATCCAGGACATCGCCCTGTTCGAGGACATGGATGTCCAGATCGAGGACGTGCCGGGAGCCCCCGTCTTCGTGCCGGGACGCGGTGCGATTGCGTTCGATGACGTGACCTTCGCCTACGAGAACGCCGCCGGGGCGCTCTATGAGGACTTCTCGCTGGCGATCGAGCCGGGAGAGAAGGTCGCGCTGGTCGGTCCAACGGGGGCAGGCAAGTCGACCTTCGTGAAGCTCGTCCAGCGTCTTTATGACGTCACCGGGGGTGCGATCCGCATCGACGGTCAGGACGTGCGCGCGGTGACGCAGGCCAGCCTCAGGAGCGCGGTCGCGCTCGTGCCGCAGGATCCGGTCCTGTTCCACCGTTCCATCGCGGAGAATATCGCCTATGCCCGGCCCGATGCGTCGATGAAGGACATACGCCGTGCCGCCCGGCTGGCGCATGCCGATCACTTCATCACGGCCCTGCCGCAGGGCTACGAGACGCTGGTCGGTGAGCGCGGGGTGAAGCTGTCGGGCGGCGAGCGCCAGCGTGTCGCCATCGCGCGGGCCATCCTGGCTGATGCGCCGATCCTGATCTTCGACGAGGCGACGTCCAGCCTCGACAACGAAACCGAGCGCGAAGTGCAGGCCGCGATGGAGGCGGCAACGGCGGGCAAGACGACCCTCGTCATTGCGCACCGCCTGTCGACGATCCGCGATGCCGACCGCATTCTCGTCTTCGAGAATGGCCGCGTCGTGGAACAGGGCACGCACGACATGCTGATGAAGGATGACGGGCTTTATGCCCGGCTGGCCGCCGTGGCGGGCGAATAGGCCTTCATTCGTCTCGTTTCCCCCTGCCGTCCATGCCAGTCAGTCGGCAGGGGGAGACGAAGACATGATGGGAGTGTTCGCCGAGCGCGGGCAAGGAAGGCATGGCTTTTATTCCCTCCCCGCTATAGCGGAATTCATGCTTAACTCTGCCCGGGGGAGGGTTCAGGACATGATACTGAGCCGAATTTCGCAGGCCATCCGGCAGCAGAACTGGTTCGCTGTCGCGATTGAGTTCGTGATCCTGGGCGTCGTGATCGGTTTTCAGGTGACAGGCTGGGCCGACAGGCGCGCCGAAGCGGATCGGGCGGAGCTCTATTTCGACAGGTTGGTCGATGATCTGAAGGAGAACGAGCGCCGCTTCAGCGCTTCGCACGAGTTCCGTGCATCTGTCCGCAGCCTGGGCGAAGAGGCGCTGGGCTATGCAGCGCATCCCGATACGATCACCGACCCGTGGCGGGTAGTTCTGGCGTATTTCAATGCCAGCCAGGCTGGCGGGGCGGAAATGGTCAGCTCCACCTATAACGAAATGGTCGCGACCGGTGACTTTCGGCTGATCGATAATCTCGAACTGCGCGGCCGGTTGTCAGCTTATTACAGCCAAACAGGACTGAACCTGATTACCGACCAGCTTCCAGCCTATCGGGAATCGGTTCGGGGGCTCATCGCGATCACCTATCAAAACTATATCTGGGTGAATTGCTACGACTCCCTGTCGGGACGCACACAACGCGTCATCGACTGCGATGCACCCGATGACATGGCGACCTCAGATCTGGACGCGCTGGCCCGGCGTCTCATTCAGAATGAAGCCCTGAATAATGAATTGCGCTTCTGGGTCTCCAACCAATTCGCGATATTGTCCATTCACCAGTCCCAGATTGAAACGACCACCGCGATGCTGGACGAAATGCGGGCCATCCGGGGAGATTCCGAATGATTCTCGCCCGCATCTCCCGTGCCATCCGCGAGCAGAACTGGTTCGCTGTCGCGATCGAGTTCGTGATCGTGATCCTGGGCGTCGTGATTGGTTTTCAGGTGACGGCATGGAATGCGGCTCGAGCCAGTGAGGCCCGTGCGGACGATTATCTCGACCGGTTCGTGATCGACCTGACAATCGCCGCCGAACTCTACGAGTTCGATCGCGTCTTTCGCCTGACCGTCCTGGAAAACGGCGAACGCGCACTCGCCGCATCCGGGACGACCGGTCTCGTCGAGGCCGACTGGCAACTGGTCCGTGCCTTCTGGAATGCCAGCCAGATGAGCGGGCGCCCGACGATCAATTCAACCTATGTCGAACTGACCAGCGCAGGGGAGCTGGGACTGATCGGCGATGACGCCCTGCGAAGCGCGTTGACCCAGTATTATACCAACACGATGAATCCGGCGCTGGTCGACACGTCGCAGTATCGTACCCGCGTTCGGGAAATGATCCCCTTGCACCTGCAGCGCTATCTCTGGAGCGCGTGCTATGAAGCGGACGGCGATGCGATCCAGAGTTTCATCAACTGCGATGCGCCGCAGGATGCGCAGGATATCCCGGCCACGCTTTCGCGCCTGACCGGATCGGAGACATTGCGGGCCGAACTCACCTTCTGGATGTCGGCCCAGGAAGTCGCCGCGATCGTTCTGGAGAACCGCCGCCGGCACGCGCTGGAATTGATCGACCAGATCGATGCCGAACGTGGCGGCTGAATAAACGTGCGCCGAGATCGCAACTCATAGGGGAGGAAATCATCATGTGGAAAAATTGTCTGATCGGAGCGATCAGCGTCGTCATGGCCATGAGCGGTTCTGCCGAAGCATCCGTCCATCCCGACTCTCAACCGGTCGGTTTGCAAATCGAAGCCGAGGCCATGACCGAGGCGGCCCTAGCCTTCCTCGCGACACTCGACGAGGGCCAGAGAGCTCTGGTCATGTTCAACCTGGATGACCGCGCCGCTCGCGAGGCGTGGAGCAATTTGCCAACCCCGATGGCACCACGAGCCGGCTTGTCAATCAACATGCTCGACGATCAGCAACGTATCGCCCTTCACGGGCTGCTTACACGCGGCCTGTCCAGCGAAGGCTATGGCGAAGCGCTGCAAATCGTGGCGCTGGAAGACGCACTTCACCACAGATTGCTCGACACGATCGCGCAAGAAGGCGCGAGCTGGAGCGAGGAAGAACGTGAACAGGCCAATGCTTTCCTGACTTCGTACGATCCGGAGAATTTCTGGGTCCGAATCTTCGGCTTGCCGGGTTCACCGGCCTGGTCCTGGGTGTTTGACGGCCACCATCTGGCGATCACGGCCACGGTGGTCGACAATCGCGTTGCCTACACGCCGGTCTTCCTCGGCGCGGCGCCCCAAACCCGCATGACAGGCCGCGCCGGCGGCCAACGGGCCTTGCAGCACGAACTGGACCGCGTCGCGGACCTGATGGCTTCGCTGAATACAGACCAAGTCAGCGCAATCGTTCAAGGAGAGAACCGGGCTGACGCCGATACGTTCGCCGGCCCGGACTGGGTTCCCGATGCGCGCGCTGAGGCAACCGGAATGCGCGGATCGGAGCTGACACGGGATCAGAAGCTGATGCTTCATATGGCCATTCGGGAGTTTGTCGGATCGGCGCCGTACGCGATCTCGGACGCCTGGCTGGCCCAGATCGAGGCGGACGGGATCGATGCGCTTCGTCTGGCCTGGTGGGGCGATTCATCCGATCTGTCGCACCGTTTCATGCTGCGGATTACCGGGCCTTCCATCCATATCGATTTCGCCCGGGAAGGGCAGACGGAGGAAGGTGACGTGAACCATCTCCACATCGTGGTTCGTGACCCGTCCAATGACTACGGAGAAAGCTGGCTAGAATCTCATTACGCGGCCTCCCACGACGCGCCGTGAAGTCCCCTGGTGATAGGGGATAAGCGGTCTGGGCATAGTGGCGGGTGAAGTCGATCATTCCGAAGCGGCAAGCGGCGCGATAGTGTCCTGCATGACGCATCGCGAGAGGATTATCGGTGCCCGACCCCACCGCTCCAATGCCCAGACCGCTCATCATCGACTGCGATCCCGGTGTGGACGATTGCATGGCTCTGTTCATGGCCGCGGCGTCGCACGAATTCGACATCAAGGCCGTGTGCACGGTGGCCGGCAATGTGCGGGCCGAGATCTGCACCGCCAATGCGCTCGGCGCGCTTGCGCTGGCCGGGCGAGGTGATGTGCCGGTCTACCAGGGGTGCGTTCGGCCGCTGACGGTCGAGCCGGTCTTCGCCGACCACATTCACGGTGAAAGCGGGCTGGGCCGCGCGGTGCTGGCAACGGCGGAGCGCCGGGCCGAAACGCAGCACGCAGTCGACTGGCTGATCGAAACGCTGCGGGAAGCGGACGAGCGGGTGACGCTCGCCATCCTCGGGCCGATGACCAATCTGGCGACCGCGCTGACCCGTGCGCCCGACATCGTGTCCGGGATCCACGAGCTCGTAATCATGGGCGGCGCCGACATCGAAGGCGGCAACATCACCCCTCATGCCGAGTTCAATTGCTACGCCGACCCTCAGGCCGCGCAGATCGTGCTCGACTGTCCCCTGCCCAAGACGGTGATCGGGCTCGACACGACCTTGCAGCTGCGCTGCACCCCGGCGCGCATGGACCGGCTGAAGGCCATCGCCTCGCCCGTGGCGCTGGCCGGCTGGGACATGATGGAACATGTCAACGCGATCTATGGCGAGGTTTACGGCGCCGAAGGAGCGGCACTGCACGATCCGTGCGTGATCCTTTTTCTGCTCCGGCCGGATCTGTTCACCGCAGCACCGGCGCGCCTGACCGCGTTGACAGAGGGCGATATGCGCGGACATTCGTCAGTGACCCTGAACAGCCCTGACGCCAATGGCGTCTGGACGACCGGGATTGATGCCGATGCGGCATTCGACCTGGTTCTTGAACGGATTGCCCGGCTATGACCGCACCCCGCATCACCGTCGCCGGATCCGTCAATCTCGACCTGGTGACCCGCTGCGCGCATTTGCCCGCGCCCGGAGAGACGGTGCTGGGCGGGGTGTTTGCCCAACATCCCGGCGGCAAGGGGGCCAACCAGGCCCTGGCGGCGCGCCTTCTGGGCGCGCAGGTCGCGCTGATCGGCTGCGTGGGAAGCGACAGCCATGCCGAGGCCGCGCTTGGTCTCCTGATGGCGGCGGGTGTCGACCTGACCGGCTGCGCCTCGGTGACCGGCTCGCCCACCGGGGTCGCACTGATTGCTGTCAGCGAGGACGGTGAGAACCAGATTGTCGTGGCCCCCGGTGCCAATGGCGCGTTCACGCCCGACCGGATGTCCGGCCCGATCGACGGGGCGCTGATCGCCCAACTGGAAATCCCGGTGGCGACCGTGGACGCAGCCGTCTCCCGATGCGAGGGATTCGTGACGCTGAACCTTGCCCCGGCGTGCGACATTCCGGACTGCCTTCTCCAGCGCGCCGACCTGATCGTGGTCAATGAAGGCGAAGCCGAATTCTATGACCCGGACCGCCTTAAAGCCGCCGGTGGCCTGCTGGCGATTACGCTCGGCTCCGCCGGAGCCATCCTCTACCGCGACGGGAAGGAGGTGGCCCGCGCCGTGCCGCCGCCGGTCGAGGTGCGCGATACGACTGGCGCAGGCGACACATTCGTGGCCGCGTTGACCCTGGCGCTGATCGAGGGGCAGAGCGAGGCCGACGCCTTGAGATTTGCCTGCGCCGCGAGCGCCCTGTCGGTGACCCGTGCGGGGGCGCAACCCAGCCTGCCTCAGCGCAAAGACGTTGACGCTATCCTCGCGCCGGGAAAAACAGGCGCATGAGCGACGCCATCACCCATCTCGACCTGACCGATTTCACCGGCGGCAGTGACGCCTCCCGCGCGCAGTTCGTCGACGCATTGATGCGCGGCCTGACGCGTTACGGTTTCATCACCCTGTCGGGGCACGGGGTGGATGCGCCATTGCTGGAGGCGAGTTACCGCATTTCGGCCGAATTCTTTGCATTGCCGGAGGAAGAAAAGCTTCGCCATGCCGGGGCGCTGCGCGGCTATACCCCGTTCGGGACCGAACACGCGAAGGACCACGAAGTCCCGGACCTGAAGGAATTCTGGCAGATCGGGCACGAATCCCGGCCCGGAATGCCGGCCGAGCATGCCAATGTGTGGCCGGACACGCCTGGCGCCTTCCGCCCCACATTCGAGACCCTGTTTGATCGCCTGTACGAGGCCGGCAATGCCCTGCTCGGCGCAATCGCAATCGGACTCGACCTGCCCGAGGACTGGTTTGAAGCCCGCATTGCCGGCGGCACGTCCCTGCTTCGGCTGCTGCATTATCCGCCAATTCCGGACGGCACCGACCCGCACGCCATCCGGGCCGCGGCGCACGAGGACATCAACCTGATCACCTTGCTGGTCGCCGCCGAAGGTTCGGGGCTGGAATTGCTGGACCGGGACGGACGGTGGCTGCCGGTCGAAAGCGAGCGGGGACACCTGATCGTCGACACGGGCGACATGATGGCGCGTCTGACGGGCGGTGTGCTCCCGGCGACGACGCACCGCGTCATCAACCCCGACGGCGCCAATGTCAGCCGCTACTCGATGCCGTTTTTCGTCCAGCCGCGTTCCGAGGTGGTCCTCGACTGCGTCCCGTCCTGCCGCGAGCGCGGACAGGCCGAACCGCCTGTCACGGTCCGCGAATTCCTGAACCAGCGGCTGCGCGAAATCGGCTTGCCTGCGGCCTAGGTGTTGCTCAGGTCCTCGGCTTCCTTGAGCGCCTTCTTCTCCCAGTCGAATTTCAGCGCGGCCTCGGCATAGCCGAGCGCGTGCTTGCGGACCGCCGCGACCGGTTTGCCGTATTGGTCGGGGTCGCAGATCTCGATCATTGTCAGCGATTTCTGGAGCCGGATCGCGACTTCGACCTGTGTGGCACCGTCGCGGGCAATCGGGAGAAAGGCGTCGCGGAACGCCGCGTCGAGATCGAGAGGGACGCAGGTCAGCCCCTCGACCGGCGGTTCGGCCTCGCAGGTGTCACGGCGTTCGGACCAGAAGGTGAAAATGCGCGCTTGGGCCGCAAGGACCGAGATGGCGGTTCCCGGATCGTTCACCGCAGGAGACAGCGCCCGCTCGGCAATTTCGGTCAGCGCAATCAGGCCGAACCGGGGATCTTCCTGAAATGTCCGGCCCTGAGCCACGACGAACGCCTCGCCGATGGCGGTGATCACGTCATCATCGGTTTTGGAGACGAATGCCACGGGCCGGCCCGGCCCGACAAAGCGGCCCGGCCGGGCGTTGATGTGGACAGTAATGCCGTGCTTCTCGATCAGGTCGGCCAGCCTGCGATGATCTACCGACTGAACATAGCCGACGCGGCGCGCCTCCACCGGGCTCGACTTTCCAGGGGGCGACTTGGCGGCCTTCCCGCCCAGGACCGGGTAACGGACATTGGCGCAGACAGCCTCGCGCGTCGCCTCCTCGATCGCCGATATCGCTTCCTCGACACCGCCGAACCCGGACAGGCGCTGGATCCAGCGGATCAGCGTGTAGACGACCACGCCGACCAGGGTGAGCGTAACGGTGAACACGACCGGCATGTCGGTGTCGGCATAAAAGCCCGAAGCCAGCCCGATCAGGGCCAGCAGACTGAACAGGAATGTCCCGATGAAGGTCGAGACCGCGGTTTGTGCGGTCCGGTCCTGCGTCATCAACGGGCGCGCGCGGGGTGTGGCGGCCTGCGCCGCAGCCTGGAAGGCCGAGAACATCGTGGCCAGCGCGAAGATCGCCACGGCCAGAAGGCTCGATGCCAGGATCTGGAGGGTCTGTTCGACCGCTTCCACCTTCACCCAGCCCGACCATTCCTCGGGAATCACGCGCGAAAAAAGCGGCGTCAGCCCGATCGCCAGGACCGAAATGACCGCGTAGGCGGCGGGACGAAACCAGATCGACCGCACAAGGCGCCGCAGAAAAAAGAGGTTCATGCCAACTCCCGGTTTCTCAGTGACATAGTGGGGCATCCGGCAGGGGAAAGAAACGCCCGCCACTGGAATGGTCGCGCGCGTCGGGTCCGCGTGCTACGGGCGCGACGACCGCCGCCCTATCGCGTGGAACGAAAGCCGAGCGACCATGCCCACGAGACGATTTTCCCTGGCCTTGACGGTCGCGCTTGCGGCGCTCGCCATCGCGGCCTTCGCCGGCAATTCCCTGCTGACACGGGCGGCCCTGTCGGGTGACCTGATATCGCCGGGAGGCTTTGCCACCATCCGCTTGTTCAGTGGAGCGATTGTGCTCGCAGCGCTATGCGTTGCCACGCGGCGGGACTGGCGGCCAACGGCGCGCGACCTGCCGGGCGGATTGGCACTGGCGGCCTATACCGCCGCCTTTTCGCTCGCCTATGTCTGGCTTGAAGCGGGCAGCGGGGCGCTGATCCTGTTCGCCGCCGTCGGCGGTACGGTCGCTCTGGCCTCGTTGCGGACCGGTTTTACAGCGCGGGAAATGGGCGGGCTGGTGCTGGCCTTTGCCGGACTGGTCTGGCTGTTGCTGCCGGGCGCGGATGCCGCACCGCTCTGGCCGGCCGCATTGATGGCCCTCGCGGGCATCGCCTGGGGCGCCTACACCCTCTTGGGGCGGTCTGGTGGCGAACCGGTGGGGCGCACCGGCCGGAATTTCATTCTGGCCGCGCCGATGATGCTGCCTCTGCTCGCGATCCCCGCATCGGGTTTCGTTTCGGTCGAGGGCGTGGTGCTGGCCGTGCTGTGCGGTGCGATCACCTCGGCGGCGGGCTATGCGGTCTGGTATGCGTGCCTGCCCCGGCTGCCGGTCATCGCGTCGGGCAGCGTTCAGCTGGCCACGCCGGCCGCAGCCGCGTTGGGCGGGCTGATCCTGCTCGGCGAAGCCGCGAGTTGGCGGCTGGCCGGAGCCAGCACGCTGATCCTCGCGGGCATCGCATTGACGCTGATCCGCGCCCGTCAGACGGGTTCGACCACTCCGAAAGCATAGAGCTTGTTCAGCGAGTCCTGAGCGTCCTTGGCCTCCAGCGCGGAGAAGGAGTCGAGCGAAATCTGACCGCCATCGAGCACGGCCTGGATGGCGGGTTCTGCCGCGAGCGGGAAGGTCAGCTCCCCACCAGCGGTGATCAAAACCAGCGCTTCCTTTTCGGCGTTCTCGGCCAGTCGCCAGGGTGCCAGCGGGCGCAGGCGGAATTTCGCGCCGCTCTCGAACGGTGCGGCACGCCGTACGATGGCACCGGTCGAGTCCGGCTGCCGCGAGCGGATGAAATTGTCGGTGAACAGGTCCATCGCCGAATCGAGTTCAAGCTTGTCGGACAGATCCTGGACCAGCGACTTGAAGTGCTTTTCGGCGTCGGCGCGATCATAATCGTCGCGCGCAAATCCCGCCGGCAGGGAGCGCCGGAAACCGGGGTGTTCCAGCGCCACTTCCGACACCGCTTCGAGCATCAGGTCAGCCCAGGTCTTCACGATCAGTCCAACCGTGATGTGAAGGGAGTCGCCGCTGCCCGAAGTCGAGGCATCGTGCACGAGGCCGCGCGGAACATAGGCCGACTCACCGGCCTTCAGAATGAACCGCTCGACGGGCTCGCCGATCTCGTGAGCCCCTGACTGGAAGCCTTCGCCGCGATACGGATTCTCGATCGGCGTGTTGTACAGGCGCCATTCCTTCTCGCCCTCGATCTGGAGAACGAAAACATCATGGTCGTCATAGTGGGTTCGGAAGCCCTGCGAATTGGGCGGCGTGAGATAGATGTTCGTCTGCACGTGGCAGGACAGGATTGATTCCAGGCTGCGGCAGAAATCCTTCAGCGTCGCATCCAGCTGATGCAGCTGGGGCAGGATCAGGGTGGCCCCGTCACGGTAGAGATCAGAGATTGCCGCCCGGTCGGCACCCCCGCCCGGAAACAGGAAATGATCCCGCGAAACGGGCGGTTCGGCACGCGCCATGTCGACCTGTTCGCCATCGAGGTCGATCGCGTTCAGAAGCTCGTCGATGCGCGCAATCGACAGCAGGTCGCTATACCGGCCCGGCTCGTCGCGATTGATCACGATGGCCTTGCTCTCGTGGTAGTTGGCGAAGAAATCGTCCCGGTTGAGCGGTCCGAGTACGTAGTCGAGCGGATTTTTCCGCCAAGGCGCGCTGGTCATATTGAAATGTCTCCCCGAAGTCCCGTCAGCAGACGGGAACGCTAGCGTGATCGCACGGCGCCGTCACGCACCCCGTCCTGTCAAAAACAAGGCCGGCAGCGTTCCCGCCACCGGCCTCGCACTCTTGATACCCGACCGGAATCAGCAGCGGCGTCCGCTGCCGACCGGATCGGCATAATTCCCGCCATCACTGTCCGTACAGCTGCGGCGTCCGCCGCGGCCATTGCCGACCGGATCCGCGTAACTGCCGGAATCGCTGTCGGTCACTCCGCTGCGGTAATTGCCACGACCACCGCGTCCATTCCCGACGGGATCGGCATACGTGCCCGTGTCACGGTCGGTGACACCCGACGAACCGCCTCGGCCGCGGCCACGGCCATTGCCGACCGGGTCGGCATAATTGCCGGAATCGTTGTCGGTGACGCCGGAATTGTAGCCGGCACCGCGTCCATAGCCGACGGCATCGGCATAGGCGCCGGAATCGGAATCGGTCAGGCCGGTGTAGTAGCCTGTGCTCGCGCAACCCGTGATAACGCCGGCCGCGCCGGTCGCGACGGCGGCTCCGCCGACGCGCGTCAGGAATGACCGCCTGCTGAGCTTGCCCTTCTTGGCCATGACTGGCCTCCTTTCAACTACGCTTCAGACGCTCGCGGAGCGCGCAACGGCGCTCCGCGTTTGACGCCTTAGTGGTCGGTGCCGCGACCGTAGCCGCCGGCATCCGAGTTTCTGCCGCTGTCGCGATCGGTGATGCCGGTATAGACACCGCCCCGCCCGCGGCCATTGCCGCCCGGATCGCCCATGCTGCCCGAGTCGGAATCGGTCAGGCCAGTGGCGCGGCGGCCACGGCCATTGCCGACCGGATCGCTGGGATCACTATCGGTGATGCCCGTCGCCCTGCGGCCACGCCCGTTCCCGACGGGATCGCTGGGATCGCTGTCGGTCAGGCCGGTCGCCCGGCGACCACGGCCATTACCGACCGCATCACTGGGGTCGCTGTCGGTCACACCGGAACGTGTTCCGCGACCGTAGCCGACGCGGTCCGCACCGCTCCCTGAATCGCTGTCGGTGCGGCCGGTCCGGCCATATCCGGCGCGGTCAGCATAGCTGCCCGTGTCGGAGTCCGTGCGGCCGGTGTAATTCTGTGCGTTCGCCGCACCGCTGACCGTGGCAGCAGCACCGGTCGCAATTGCGGTCCCGGCGACGCGTCCAAGGAATGAGCGGCGGCTGAGTTTGCCTTTTTTGGCCATCGATATCGTGTCCCTGAATTTGAACCGGCGCGCAGCCGGCTTCCCCGCGTCCAAATCCTAGGTCCGCGCACAAGACAGCGTCAAACGAAGATCGGGTTTTGTCTTGAAAAATCCGACATTTCACGCGAATGCATCGCAACTGCACCGGTGAATGATAATCAATTGCAAATCCAGGCATGAAAAAGCGCTCCGGACTCGCGTCTGGAGCGCTTTTCAGATCGTCGAGGCAGGCCCGCCTTAAGCAGGCCAGGCCCGTTATCGTCAGCCGCGACCGCGACCGGCCGGATCGCCGCAGCCACCCGAATCGGAGTCGGTGTAGCCGGTGTTGCCCCGGCCGTAGTTCGCCGCGTCGCCACACTGGCCGGAATCGCTGTCCGTATAGCCGGTGTAGGACGTGCCGTGATTGACCATATCGTTCGGATCACTGTCGCTCCGGCCCGTGCGGCCATTGCCTGCGGAATCGGACGGATCGGAATCGGTCCGGCCGGAACGCTGGATCATCGCCGCGCCCGCCACAGAAGCGATCGCGCCGGAAGCCGCCACACCGCCCGCGACGCGGGTCAGGAATGAACGACGGCTGAGCTTGCCTTTTTTGGCCATGGTGTTCCCCTTCTAAGTCCCAACTCGAGAAATAAATCCCTCAAATCCCATCAGAATGAGTGAAATTGTGCGGGTCAACAAATAACCGTGAGAGTGCGAATTGCTCTCAAACAAATCGTCTGTTTTTCAACTTTTGCGTTTATTTTGTGGTTCAACACCGTGCGAACAAGTCTCATTCCGATCTGGACTGGCTCCAGAGAGCGCTGGCGGAGTGCGACCCATTGCGGCCTTCCGCACCGCCGAGGCTAAGGTGGCGCCATGACACGCGCGATTCGCATTCTGGGCATTGATCCGGGACTGAGACGCACCGGCTGGGGCGTGATCTCGGTCGAAGGATCGCGCTTGTCCTGCATTGCGCACGGCGTCATTGCGCCGTCCGCATCCGCGCCTCTGTCCGACCGCCTGCTGGGCGTGATGGCGGGCATCGAAGCCGTGATCGCAGAGCACACGCCTGACGAAGCTGCCGCCGAAGAGGTGTTCATGGCCGAAAATGCCATGAGCGCCCTGAAGCTGGGCCATGCCCGCGCTGCTGCCGTCCTGGCTCCGGCGCGCGCAGGGCTGCCGGTCGCGGAATATGCCGCGCGGCTGGTGAAGAAGTCGGTCGTCGGGACCGGTTCGGCTGACAAGGCCCAGATCGCGGCGATGATCCGCATCCTGTTGCCGGGGACCGGAGCGAAGGCCGATGCAGCGGACGCACTGGCGGTCGCGATCTGTCACGCGCATCATCGCGGCTCGCGCAAACTCGTGGGAGCAGCCTGAACCATGTTCGCGAAGCTGAAGGGACATGTCGACGCCATCGGCGAGACCGATGCGGTCATTGACGTGAATGGCGTGGGGTATCTGGTCGGGATGGGCGGGCGTTCGCTCGCGCGGCTTGAACCGGGTCAGGCGGTCGAACTGCATATCGAGACCCAGGTGCGCGAGGACCTGATCCGCCTCTGGGGCTTCCTGTCGGAGCGCGAGCGCGCCTGGTTCCAGCACCTGCAGCAGATTCAGGGCGTCGGCTCTAAAGCCTCGCTCGCCGTGCTGGATGCGCTGGGCGCGGCGGATCTCGAAAGCGCGGCGATCCTGGGCGATAGCGAAGCCTTCGCCCGCGCCAAGGGTGTCGGACCGAAACTCGCCCAGCGCCTCGCGGCAGAATTGAAGGACAAGCCGCCCCCGCGCGGACGCAGCTATGCCGCCGACTTCAAGGCGATGGACGAGGCGATGAAATCCGCGCCGCGCGCCGCCGCGCAGGCGGGTGATCACGGGGGTGACGGCGGTTCTCGCGAGGATGCGGTCTCGGCGCTTCTCAATCTCGGCTATGGCGAGAGCGAGGCGCGCAAGGGCGTTGCCGCCGCAGCGCGTGCGCTCGGGGCAGATGCCGGAGAAAGCGAATTGATCCGCGCGGCCCTGAAGGAATTGGCGCGATGAGGCGGCTTGCCGCCCTGCTCGCGCTGATGCTGGCACCACCCGCCTTCGCCAACGAGCCGGTGGAGCTGACCTTCATTGCCAATGAAGGCGTCATTCTGCGGCAGGGCGAATACGCCGTGGCGATCGATACTCCGTCGTGGAATTCCTACGAAGGAACCTACGCCATTCCCTCCGAGGCGATGGTGAACGCGTTGACCACGGGCACCTATCCGGCCGGACGGCTTGACGCGATGCTGTTCACCCACATCCACGGCGACCATTTTGATGCCAGCGGCGCGGCAGGCATCATCGAGGCTCAGCAACCGCCGCCGCTGATCCTCGGCGGGGACCAGGTGATTGATGCCTTTGTCGAAGCAGGCGGCGACGAAACCCGCGCCATGCGCCCTCAAGTCGTCGACGGGACGTGTGAAACTGCCGGTCAACCGACCTGTGCCTACACGCTGGGTCTCGTCATGCCGTCACGCGACGCTTTTCCGCGCATCGATGCCCGCCCGCTGTTTCATCGTGCGGGCATTTCGCACTGGACCTACCGGGTCGAGATGGGCGGCGTTTCGGTCCTGCACCTGGGCGACACCCAGCCGCAATTGGCCGACTTCTCGATCTGGGACGGGGTGGATTTCGACGTCATCCTGTACCCCTACTGGTTTGCGCAGATGGAAGAAGGCGCCGCCTTCCTCGCCGCCCACCCGAATGCCCGGACCATCGCCTTCCACATTCCCGCCAATGCCAGTTCGCAGCGCGTGATCGCGATGCTGAACGGCGCAGACTATCTTCACACCGAGGGCGAAACCCGCATTCTGAGCGCGGCTCAATGACCGAAGATCGTCCCATCTCTGCCGAGGCCCAGCCCGAAGACGCCCGCGACAAGGCGATGCGGCCCCTGAGCTTTGACGACTTCGTGGGACAGCCTGCGGCGATCTCGAACCTCAAGGTTTTCGTCTCCGCCGCCCAGCGGCGCGAAGAAGCGCTCGACCACGTTCTCCTGTCCGGTCCGCCGGGCCTCGGGAAGACGACGCTGGCACAGATCGTGGCGCGCGAACTGGGGGTCAGCTTCCGGGCGACATCGGGTCCGGTCATCGCGCGGGCGGGCGACCTTGCGGCCATCCTGACCAATCTTGAACCGCGCGACGTGCTGTTCATCGACGAGATCCACCGGCTCGCCCCGGCGGTTGAGGAAATCCTCTACCCGGCGATGGAGGATTTCTGTCTCGACCTCGTCATCGGTGAAGGCCCGGCAGCGCGCACCGTGCGGATCGACCTGCCGCCTTTCACCCTTGTCGGCGCGACAACGCGCGCAGGGCTTCTGGCCACACCGCTGCGCGACCGGTTCGGCGTGCCGGTGCGGCTGGAATTCTATGACGTGAAAGAGCTGACCAGCATTGTTTCACGCGCTGCCGGCCGGATGGGGTTCAGCGCCACGCCAGACGGGGCCGGCGAAATTGCCAAGCGAGCCCGCGGCACTCCGCGCGTCGCCGGACGCCTGCTGAGACGCGTGCGCGACTTTGCCGAGGCCGAAGGCGCTGAAACGCTCGATGCCGCCACGGCGGACCGCGCACTGAAACGCCTTGAAGTGGACGAGATCGGGCTCGACAGCCTCGATCGGCGCTATCTCAATGCCCTGATCCATCATTTCTCCGGCGGACCCGTGGGGATGGACACGATGGCGGCCGCGCTGGCCGAGGCGCGCGATGCGCTGGAAGACGTGGTCGAACCCTTCCTGATCCAGCAGGGCTTCATTCAGCGCACACCCCGAGGCCGGGTCGCAACGGCGCGGGCCTGGAGCCATCTGGGACTCGACGTGCCGAAAACGCTGCAAGCGGGGCTGTTCGGAAAGTGACGCAGACGACTGCGGGGCGGTAAGCGGCGCACCGCGAGGTCAGGCGTACGACTGTCGGGTTCAGGCCGCCGCCGTTTGCCGGGCCGTCTGAAGCGGCAGCTCGATCATGAAGCGGCTACCGACGCCGGGGGTCGACTCGACAAGGATTGTCCCGCCCATCAGGTCGGTCAGCTGTTTGCAGATCGTCAGGCCCAGACCCGTCCCGCCATGAGTTCTCGTAATGCTGGCATCGGCCTGCGTGAAGCGTTCGAACAACGCATCGCGGACCGACGGGGCCATTCCGATGCCGGTGTCACTGACGGTCAGGATCACGCCTCTGCCTTCGGCGGCGGCGCACGCGACATTCACTCCGCCTTCGGAAGTGAATTTCACGGCGTTGGAAACCAGATTGTTCAAAATCTGCGACATCCGGATCGGGTCACCGAAATATTCGGGCGCGACCGCGTCATCGATGTCGATGTGCAGGTGCAGGCCCTTGTCATTCGCGGCAGGGCGGTAGAGCGCGTCAATCGTCTCGATCGTGCTGCGCAGATCGAAGGGAATGCGCTCAAGCTCCATGCAGCCCGCCTCGACCTTCGACAGGTCGAGGATTTCGTTCAGCAGCGACAGCAGCATCTCGCCGGATCGCTCGATAACTTCCACCTTCCGGTCGTTCTCGGGGTCGAGCCCCTTCTGGCGCAGCAGGCGCGCCATGCCGAGCACGCCGTTCAGCGGAGTGCGGATTTCGTGGCTCATATTGGCAAGGAAGTCGGATTTCGCCTGGTTGCCGGAATCGGCTTCCCGGCGCGCGACTTCCAGCTTGCGGGCTGCGTCCTCCATCTGGTGCTGGAAGACTGCCGCGAAGACAGACGTGCCCACGATAAGGATGGAGAGCGTAATGGTCGTCCAGTAAGCGGCGAGGTCGGCGTTGTATCCTTCGGGCAAGGGCGGCAGATAAGGCCGGGCCAGATAGAGTCCGATCGTGAACGCTATGGCGACGCCGCCCAGCACCAGGCCACTTCTGAACCCCAGGAGAAAGGTGGCGAGCAGCGGAGCGGCAGCGAGATAAAGCACCACCGCATTGAGCGATGCGCCCATCGTGAATGCCGGAAGCAGGATCAACCCAAACAGGGCGGCGATGACAAGCCGGGAAATCGTCACCAACCAGCCGGTCAGGTGAAGGGCGAACGGGACCACAAGGAACAGCATGGGTCCGATCAGCCCGACGAGCGTCTGAACCGGGTAGCCGTCCCAGGTCGCACCAAAGGAAATCAAGGCCGTCAGCACGCCCAGCGAGCCCGCCGCGAACGACAGGACGATGAGCAGGCGCATCCGCGTGGTGACCAGCGTGTCACCGTGTGCGGACTGCGGCCAGACACGGCTCTTGAACCCGTTCCCTGACACCAACGCCTCCCAATTGAGAATTGTCCCGGACTGTCCTAGTCCAGACTCGCTTTAAGGGACCTTAAGAATGGCAAATGCAGCGCCTCCTTGCGGACAATGGGACGCGGACAGAGTCCACCGCCTGCCCGTACGCGTCTATTACGAGGACACCGATTTTTCGGGGATCGTCTACCACGCCCGCTATCTGCATTTCTTCGAGCGCGGGCGAACAGAAAGCCTGCGGGCGCTCGGGATTCATCATTCCGAACTGATCGAGAGCGATGACCCGATCGCCTTTGCCGTACGGTCGATGCAGATTGACTGGATTGCGCCTGCCAAGGTCGACAATGCGCTGGTCGTCGAAACGCTCTACCGGCCCAATCGCGGTCCACGCCTGATCATGGAGCAGGCCATTGTGCGCGAGGGGCAGACCTTGTGTACCGCGTCGCTGGAAGCGGTGATCATTGATCCTGCCGGCCGGCCCAAGCGCCCTCCAAAATTCATGGTCGAGGCGTGGCAGCCGGTCGTGACGCCCCTGGGCGATTAAGGCGACCGCGGAACAAATTACGAATTTTCCCGTTTAATTGGCGCGTCGATAGAAATTATCGCGGGGCGGACGCTTGCGTCAGCCTGATCGCTGCAGGCCAATTTCCGGGGAGTCACGATGAAATTCTTTGATCCGCTGTTCGAACAGTTGACCACGCTTTGGGTAGGGTTCGTCCAATCCCTTCCGCTGATCGGACTGGGGATCATCGTCCTCATCATGACCTGGATCGCCGCAATGATCGCACGGCGCGCGGTTCGTGCTGCGGTGAGCAAGGCGAAGATGCGCCGCGCGCTGATCGACCTGTTCCAGACGCTGGTCGGGATATTCGTCTGGATCCTGGGCATTTTCATCGCCGCGGCGATTGTCTTTCCCTCGGTCACACCCGCGCAGCTGATCGGCGCGCTGGGCATTGGCGGCATCGCTGTCGGTCTCGCATTCAAGGACATCTTCGAGAATTTCATGGCCGGTATCATGATCATGATCCGCAAGCCGATGAGCATTGGCGACGTGATCGAGGTGGACGGCGTTCAGGGCCGGGTCGAGGAGATCACCATCCGCGACACCTATCTGCGCCAGCTCTCCGGCGAACTGGTGCTGCTGCCGAACTCGCTGCTTTTCACCAATGCGGTCGATATCAAGACGGACCGGCCGAAACGCCGCTACGACCTTGTGGTGGGCGTTGCCTATGACGAGGACGCTGCTGCTGCCCGCGACGTGATCCAGAAGGCCGTTGAGGGACTTGACGACATCGATACCGACAAGGGTGTCGAGGTCTATGCCCGCGAATTCGGCGCCTCGTCCATCGACTACACGGTGCGCTGGTGGGCGGGGTCGGCGCCCAAGGAGATGCACAAGACCCGGTCCTCGGTCGTCATCGCGATCAAGAAGGCGCTGGATGATGCCGGTATCGAGATCCCCTATCCCTACCGCACGCTCACCTTCAAGGAGCCGTTGCCCCTGATCCGGGGTGGCACGGAAGCGACAGACGAGAACGCGTAACAGCGACGGCGTCTTTCCACCGTTCCGCTACCCTCAAATCGCCGCAATCGCGCGCTGTTTTCCAATTCGGTCCGCGACTTGCGGGGACGACTGGTCAGGTTGCAAACGGGTCCCGCCGCGCAAGTGTCGGGTTAACCCTTTTGCGGTCATAAACCGGACGCCTTATGCAAGTCCGCGATTGAAACGAGGGGATCTGGCATGGAAGCCACCATGGTCGAGCTCGCGCCTGCCGCGCAGCAATACGGAATTCTTGAACTTTTCCTGCGCGCCGACTGGGTCGTGAAGGCCGTGATGGGCGTGCTGGTCATCATGTCGGTCGCCTCCTGGGCCGTCGCCATCGACAAGTGGTTCTCGCTGCGTGCCGCGCGCGGCAAGGCCAAGCATTTCGAGGAAACCTTCTGGTCGGGCCGGTCGATCGACTCGCTGACCGATGAATTTGCGCGCCGCCCGCGCGATCCGTTTTCCCGCGTCTTCGCCGCCGCATTGCGGGAATGGAAGGGAGCCCGGTCAGGTGAACGCGTGGCCCGCGCCGCAGGCGCCGAGGCTGCCCGCGAACTGAACCGGCTTGAAGGCGGGCTGGGGCTTCTGGCGACGATTTCCTCCTCCGCGCCCTTTGTCGGCCTGTTCGGAACGGTGTGGGGCATCATGAATGCCTTCCGCTCGATTGCCGCGTCGCAGAACACCAATCTGGCAGTTGTCGCGCCCGGCATTGCCGAGGCGCTGTTCGCCACCGCGCTGGGCCTGCTGGCGGCCATTCCGGCCGTGATCTTCTTCAACTCGCTATCGGCCAACCTGGCCGGTTACGCTGCGCGCCTTGAAGCCTTCGGCGACGAATTGTCGGCACTGGCCGACCGGGACGAGGCCTAGTCATGGCGGGCACGCTCAGCCGCGATATCGGCCGGCGCTGGAAACCGCGCGCCGAAATCAACGTCACGCCCTTCGTGGACGTGATGCTCGTGCTCCTGATCGTCTTCATGATCACCGCGCCCCTGCTGACGGTCGGCGTGGCGGTCGACCTGCCCGAAACCGAAGCCCGCTCCTTGCCCGCAAACGAGGAGCCGCTGACGATCACCATCGGCGCGGACGGCCTGATCTACCTTCAGGAAACCCAGGTCGAGATCGACACGCTCGTGCCGCGCCTGCAGGCGATTGCCGGGGCCGGCTATGAGAGCCGGGTCTATATCCGGGCCGACGAGACGGCGGACTATGGCTCGGTGATGCGGGTCATGGGCCGGATCAGCGCGGCCGGATACGGCAATCTGGGCCTGATCACAGACCCGATCTCGCAAGGCCAATAAGGGTTGCGCCGCGCGCTCGCCATATCCCTGGCGCTTCATGGCGCCGTTGTTGTCAGCGGGTTTATCTATATCCCGATGGCCGTACGCCCGTTCGCGTCCGGTCATGTCGTGCCCGTCGACCTGGTGACCCTGTCAGACATCACCAATGTGCGCGCTCGGACGCCCGAACCTGTCGTCGAGACGCCTCCGGTCGAGGAAACCCCGGTCGACGAGGCCGTCGTCGAGGCGCCGCCTGCCGAGCCTGAACCCGCTCCGGCAGAGGCGGAGCCCGAGGCTGTGGCCCCCGACCCGACCGAAGCCGAGCCCGAACCCGAAGCCGCCGAGCCCGAGGTTCGCGAGGATCCGGTTACGCCGACCCAGCAAACGCCCGAGCCGCGCGAACGTCCCGAGCCGCCGCGCCAGCAACCCGCGACCCAGGCCCAGCCCGACGCGCTCGACCTCGACAGCCTGTCAGACCTGGTCAACCAGTCGCGGGATACGCCTGCGTCGCGCACCGCGTCGCTGCAAGGCGAGACCCAGCGCGCCGTAGGGGCCGGAACGGCCGACACGGCGACGCTCGCAGACCTGATCCGCAGCCAGGCCAATCGCTGCTGGCGAAATTCACGCGACGCACCGAATCCGGAGCGCCTGATCGTCAATGTGCAGGTTCGGTTGAACCGGGACGGCTCGCTGGCCGCGCCGCCGGTGGCGGAAAATGCCGGCCGGATCCGGGCGTCAGGCGATCCGTATTGGCAGGTGGCACAGGAACGCGCCCTCGCCGCGATCATCGATTGCGCGCCCTATCGCCTGCCATCGGAACAATACGCGCAATGGCGCCTTATCGATGTCACTTTCCGCAATGATACTTTCTGATCGAACCGGCCGCCCGAACCCAGGAGCCCGCCTCGCCATGAACCGCCTCTTTGCACCGATCTACGTGATCATCATGACCCTCGTGTTCGCCGCAGCCGCGGCGGCACAGCAGCCGCTTCAGGTCACGATCGACCGCGGCAATCTGGAACCGACGCCGATTGCCATTCCCGATTTCATCGAAACCGGGTCAGGAGAGCTTCACGGGGCAGACATTGCCGAAGTGGTTCGCAATGACCTGGCGTCGTCGGCCCTGTTCATCACCGTGCCGGAAAATGCCTTCATCGAGAACATTACCAATATCGACCTGCGGCCGCGTTTCCAGGACTGGCGGATCATCAATGCCGACGCGCTTCTGGCGGGACGGGTGACGCAGCAGCCGGACGGCCGCCTGCTGGTCTCCTTCCGGCTCTGGGATACGCGCCTTGAAGAACAGATGCTCGGCCTGCAATTCGTCACGGCGCCCGAAAACTGGCGCCGGGTCGCGCACAAGGTCGCCGACGCGGTCTATGAGCGCCTGACCGGCGAGAGCGGCTATTTCGATACCCGCGTGGTCTACGTCGCCGAGGGCACGGGTCCGGACGGCATTCCCACCCGGCGGCTGGCCGTGATGGACCAGGACGGTGCAAACCCGTCCTATCTGACCGACCGGTCCTACATGGCGCTGCTGCCGAACTATTCGCCGAGCGCACAGCAGATTGCCTATGTCTCCTTCATTGACGGCAATGCGACGACCTATCTCTACGATCTGGAGACCGGCCGCCAGGAAGCCCTTTTCGCAACCGGTGCGCGCGGACTGGCGCAGGTGGATGCCAATGGCCAATCGCTGTCGGCGCGTTTCTCGCCGGACGGGCAAAGCCTGGTGGTGTCGATCGAACGCCAGTCGGGACACGACATTCACCGCTTTGACCTGCGGTCGCGCCAACTGACCCGCCTGACCGATCACCCGGCAGACGATGTCGAACCGTCCTTCTCGCCCGACGGGCGCCAGATCGCGTTTTCGTCAGCGCGCGGTGGCGGCTCCCAGCTTTATGTCATGGACGCCAATGGCGGTCCTGCCGAGCGCATCACCTACGGCGAAGGGCGTTACACCGCACCGGTCTGGTCACCGCGCGGCGATCTGATTGCCTTCGTCAAGCAGCGCGGCAGCGGTTTCGCGCTGGGCGTGGTCCGCGCCGACGGCAGCGGACAGGAACGCATCCTCTATGAAGGCTATTTCGTGGACAGCCCGACCTGGTCGCCAAACGGACGGGTCTTGCTCTTCACACGGGGTGATCGGTCACCCAACGGAACTCAGTACGCGATCTGGAATATCGACCTTGCCGGATTCAATCTGCGGCCTGCCCCGATCCGGGGTGCGGCTTCGGATCCGGCCTGGTCGCCCTTGATCGATTGAGTGATACGGCGTTAACGTTTGTGTCAATTGAGCCCGCAACTCCCGACAATGAGAGGCTCGGCGGTCACGAATACGCCGCAAATTGTGGTCAAAGGGAAGTACGCCGCGCGCCGGAACGGGCTCGGCATAGAAGGGATGACGCACGCATGAATATCAAGTTTCTCGCCGTAGCCAGCATCGCCGCCCTCGCAGCGGCTTGCGCCTCGACGCCGCCTGAAGAGACCCCGCCGCCGCCGACGCGGACGGAAGTTCCCAGCAACCCGCCGCGCACCACCCCGGACAATCCGGGTCCGCGTCCGGGTAGCCCCGAACACTTCGTTGCCACTGCTGGCGACCGCGTGTTCTACGATCTCGACCAGTATTCGCTGCGCCCCGAAGCGCGTGAAACCCTCCGCCGCCAGGCCGAGTGGCTGAACGCCTATCCGGGCACGACGATCCTGGTCGCCGGCAATGCCGACGAACGCGGCACCCGCGAATACAACCTCGCGCTCGGTGCACGCCGTGCCAACTCGGCGCGCGACTACCTGGTCAGCCTCGGCGTTTCGCCGTCGCGGATTTCCACCGTGTCCTACGGCAAGGAACGCCCGACCTGCATGCAGTCCAACGAGGCCTGCTGGGCGCAGAACCGTAATGCCATCACCTCGATCTCCGGCGGTTCGAACAGCTAGTTCGACCCGTCTGTTGCCGATGTGATGCATCGAACGAAACGCCCGTCCGGTTCGCGCCGGGCGGGCGTTTTCGTTAATCCCTGCCGCCGTATTTTGGCCCCGCTATCCAGACAGAGTGACCGCCATGATCCGATATCTCGCCCTGATCCCGCTCGTTTTCCTGCTCGCCGCACCGGTCGAGGCGCAGTCGCGCCGCGAAATGGCTGCACGGCTTGATGCCGCCGAGGCGCGCATCGCCCAGATGGAGGCCCGCTCGATGGCGGGCGATCCTGTGCTGATGCGCATGGACGCGCTCGAGCAGGAAATGCGCAATCTGCGGGGCACGATCGAAGAAATGGAATATGAGAACCGGCGTCTCCGCCAGGAACTCGAAAGCCTCCAGCGCGCGGTCGAGAATTCGGCCCGCAACCCGGCACGAAATTCAGGCGCAGCCAATGCGGGAGCCGGCGGGATGCCGGGTGGCTCGAATGGCCGCGCAGGTGGTCCGGCCGATCTGACGGGCGGTTACGCCGTGACCAATCCTGATGATCCCTATGCTGACGAGCGCGCGGCCGCGACCCGTCCGCTCGGCGGGGCATCCAATCTTGCTCCGGCCACGGGCGGCAACATGCCGGCCGGCGACGCCGACACGCTTTACGGCGATGCAGAGAGCCGCCTCCTGGACGGTGACTTCTTTGGCGCACAGGAAGGATTCCAGACCTTCCTTGCCAGCCATCCGGAAGATGCGCGTGCCGATGAAGCGCAGTTCTGGCTGGGTGAAACCCATTTCATCAACGGTGACTATGCCGAAGCCGCCGACGCCTATATCGCGTCCTTGCGCGCCGATGGCCGCGGCTCCAAGGCGCCTGACGCGCTTGTCCGTCTGGCATCCTCGCTGTCCAATCTCGACCGCACCAATGACGCCTGCACGACGCTGGGACGCTTTTCCAGCCAGTTCCCGAATGCCGGCGCAGACGCCCGGGCGCGGGCCAACCGTGAGGCGCAGCGGATCGGGTGCCGCTAGGCGCTGAAACCGCAGCGCGTCTCGACTCGCTCGTCACCACCGATGGTCCGGTTCTGGTGGGGCTGTCGGGCGGAGCCGATTCGCGCACCCTCCTGATCCTTGCCGCCCGCTGGGCCCGCATGACCGGTCGCGACGTCCACGCACTGGTGGCCGATCACGCCCTGCGCCGCGAAAGCGCGGCCGAGGCTGCCCGCGCCGCCGCGATGGCCGAGGCGGACGGCATTCCGGTCCGGATCGTGCGCCGCACCGGTCCGGCACCCGAAACCGGTCTCCAGGCCGCAGCACGGCAGTTTCGTCTCAAGGCCCTCGCGGACGAGGCGCGGCGGGTCGGCGCGCGTATCATCGTTCTGGGCCACACCGCAGATGACCGGGCCGAAAACCTGTGGATGCGCCTGACCGCGGGCGGAGGCCTGTCCGGCCTCTCGGGCATGCGCCCCGCCTCGCCCCATCCGCTCTGGCCGGAGGGTCATGGCCTGACCCTTGTCCGGCCGCTGATCGATCAGACCCGCGCCGGCATCAGGCGATGGCTGCAGAGCCAGAGACATGACTGGATCGACGATCCATCCAATGCCGACCGGCGGTTCACCCGCGTCCGGGTTCGCCAGACGCTGACCGGTCTCGCGGCGCGAGGGGTCGATACGGCGCGCCTGTCCCGGCTGGCGGACACATTGGCCCGGATCGATGACGAGCGCTCGGAAGCCGCTGGACATGCCTTTCACCGAGGTATCGCACTGATGCCCTGGGGCGGGGCACGGATCGATACGGACGCACTCGCAGCCCTGACCGGCACCATCAGACCAAAAGTGATCGCCGCTGCGATCGCCGCTGTCTCGGGCATTCCGCTGCCAGCCGCCAAAGCCGTGCAGGCCATCAGCACCGCATTGGCATCCGGCAGCGCGGCAAGTGGCGGCGGCGCGGCCCTGACCCACTGGCGCGGCGGCACCTGGCTGGTGCGCGAACCGGGGCGGTCGTTGCCGAAAAGCGTGACCTTGCAGGCCGGGGCGGACGTGACTTGGGACGGACGATGGCAATGCGAGGCGTCCGGAACCGGCCTCGAAATCGCCCCGCTCGGCCGGGACTATCGCGGCTATGCGCATTCAGATCGTCTCGGCGACGTGCCAGGGATGGCACGATCCACACTGGTCGCGCTTCGCAATGGCGGCACGGTGCTTGCGGTGGCTGGCCTGAACGCCGTGCCCGGTGTCACAATGACACCGCTGCATGAGCGGCTCGCCGAGCGGACACTTTTTGCCGGAATCGCGCCGGCATGGTTTGATCGGATTGAAACACAAAGCCCGTGTGACGACGGGGCTCGCAATATGGAGTGTGAACCCCCATATCAGGCGGGCTCGACACTGGAACCCTTACGGAACTGGCGGACATGAATCTTCGCAATCTACTTATCTGGGGCATTGTGCTCCTGCTGCTCGTGGCCCTGTTCAACCTGCTGCAAGGCCCTCCGCAGGCGGCGAACGCTTCCCAGATCAGCTATTCGCAATTCCTCGACCAGGTCGAGGCCGACGCCATCAACCGCGCGGAAATCCAGGATAACCGCATCATCGGCCAGACGGCCGACGGCGTCACGGTGATCGCCAATCTGCCGCCGCAGGATGACCAGCTCATCTCGACTCTGCGCGACAATGGCGTCGAAATCTCCGCCGAGCCGGGCGAGAACGGGCCGACGATTTTGAGCGTTCTGCTCAACTGGTTCCCCATGCTGCTTCTCATCGCGGTGTGGATTTTCTTCATGCGCCAGATGCAAGGCGGCGGTCGTGGCGGCGCGATGGGCTTCGGCAAGTCGAAGGCGCGCCTGCTGACCGAAAAGCAGGGCCGCGTGACGTTCGAGGATGTCGCGGGCGTCGACGAGGCCAAGGAAGAACTCCAGGAGATCGTCGAATTCCTGAAGGACCCGTCCAAATTCCAGCGCCTCGGCGGCAAGATTCCGAAGGGTGCGTTGCTGGTTGGCCCTCCGGGTACCGGCAAGACGCTGATCGCGCGCGCTGTCGCGGGCGAAGCCAATGTCCCCTTCTTCACGATCTCCGGTTCGGACTTCGTTGAAATGTTCGTCGGCGTCGGCGCGAGCCGCGTGCGCGACATGTTCGAGCAGGCCAAGAAAAATGCGCCCTGCATCATCTTCATCGACGAAATCGATGCCGTGGGACGTTCGCGCGGCGCAGGTCTCGGCGGCGGCAATGACGAACGCGAGCAGACGCTGAACCAGCTCCTCGTCGAGATGGACGGCTTCGAAGCCAATGAAGGCATCATCCTGATTGCCGCGACCAACCGACCCGACGTGCTCGACCCGGCGCTGCTGCGTCCGGGCCGCTTCGATCGCCAGGTCGTTGTGCCCAATCCGGACATCACAGGCCGCGAGAAGATCCTCAAAGTGCACATGCGCAATGTGCCGGTCGCAACCGATGTTGATCCGAAGACGATTGCGCGCGGCACGCCGGGCTTCTCCGGCGCGGATCTCGCGAACCTGATCAATGAGGCTGCGCTGCTGGCCGCCCGGCGCAACAAGCGCGTCGTGTCGATGGCGGAACTCGAGGACGCCAAGGACAAGGTGATGATGGGGCCGGAACGCCGCTCCATGGTCATGGGCGAAAAGGAGAAGATCCTGACCGCCTATCACGAGGCCGGTCATGCCATCGTGTCGCTGAACGTCCCGGAGTCCGACCCGGTCCACAAGGCGACCATCATCCCGCGGGGCCGTGCGCTCGGCATGGTGATGCGCCTGCCGGAAGCCGACAAGCTGTCCGAAAACTTCACCCAGATGACGTCGCACCTCGCGATCGCAATGGGCGGGCGCGTTGCCGAGGAATTGAAGTTCGGGAAGGACAAGATCACGTCCGGCGCGTCATCCGACATCCAGATGGCCACCCGCATCGCTCGCGCGATGATCACGCAGTGGGGTTTCTCCGACAAGCTGGGAACCATCGACTACTCGGACGGGGGTGGGCAGAACGTCTTCCTGGGCCAGGAATTGACGCGCTCTAAATCGATTTCCGGCGATACCGCCCGGATCATCGAGGAGGAAGTGCGCAGCCTGATCGACGACGCCAATGCGACCGCCCGCAGGATCCTGACCGAGAAGAAGAAGGATTGGGAGACGCTGGCAGAAGGTCTGCTGGAGTACGAAACGCTCTCCGGTGAGGAAATCAACGAGCTGTTGAAGGGCAATCCCCCGTCGCGGCCGTCCGATACGACCCCGACGACCGGCCCGACGCCGACCGGCGCTGTGCCTGTCACCGACGAAGAAGACGACGAAGGCCCGGCAACCGACGGTGCCGCACCGCAAGGCGCGTGAATGCCGGTATGCCCGACTGACCTGGCAAGGGCCGTTCGCACGCGCGAGCGGCCCTTTGTCATGGGCATCGTCAACGTCACGCCCGACAGCTTCTCCGATGGCGGGCGGTTCGACGATCTGCCGCGCGCGGTCGAGCACGGGCTGAAACTCGCCGCGGAGGGGGCGGGCATTCTCGATATCGGCGGGNAATCGNCCCGCCCCGGCGCCGAGCCGGTAAGCGAAGCCGACGAGATCGCACGCACCGTCCCCGTGATCGAGGCGTTGCGCCGTGAAACCGGCCTGCCGATCTCCATCGACACCATGAAGCCCGAGGTCGCGCGCGCAGCGTTCGCTGTCGGTGCAAGCATCTGGAACGACGTCAACGCGCTGCGCGCGCCGGGTGCGCTGGAAGCCGCCGCCAGCCTCGACGCACTTGTCTGCCTGATGCACATGCGCGGCGAGCCACGCACCATGCAGGACAATCCGCGCTATGACGATGTCGCGCGCGAGGTCGAGACCTACCTCATGGAACGCACGGAGGCGGCGATTGCCGCCGGTATTTCGCGCAGCAAAATCTGGATCGATCCGGGCATCGGCTTTGGAAAGACGCTCGAACATAATCTCGAATTGCTGCGCAGCATTCCGGACTTGACGCGGCACGGATTTCCGCTGCTGATCGGCGCGTCGCGAAAGCGATTTATTGCGGCAATAGACGATACAGGACAGGCAGATAAACGACTGGGGGGTTCGCTCGCCGTGGCCTTGCATGCTGCAGCAAAAGGTGCAGCAATTTTGCGGGTTCATGACGTGCGCGAAACGGTCCAGGCGCTGAAAGTCCAGGCCGCAATCGGAGGCGAGCAGTCCGCATGAGTTTCACACTCTATGGCGCGCCCGGAACCGGGTCTGTCTGCGTCGAGACCGTACTCGAACTGATCGGAGCCGGATTTCGGTTCGTCCCGGCCTCGCCGTTCGAGGACGGGGAAGAAGTGGCGCGCCTGAAAGCGGTGAACCCGCTGCTCCAGGTACCGGCGCTGGAGCTGCCCGACGGCACGATCATGACCGAGAGCGCCGCGATCCTGCTTTACCTGACCGAGACCTACCCGGATGCCGGGCTGGCTCCGGCCCCGGGTACGGCGGAACGTGCCGTCTTCCTGCGCTGGCTGACCTTCCTGGCCGCGAATTTCTATTCGACCTATGCGATCAGCGACAAGCCGGGACGCTTCTACGAGGACCCATCAGGCCACGACATGCTGGTCCGCGGCGCGCTGGCCCGGCGCCGGGCGCTGTGGCAGCTGATGGAAGCGCAGGTCGAACCGGCACCCTATTTGTGTGGCGCGAACATGAATGTGCTCGACATCTACACGGCGATGATGAGCCACTGGTCACCCGGCCGCGCCTGGTTCAAGGCCAATTGCCCTGTCCTGGCGCAATCCGTGGCCCGCACCGAGGCACACGACGTGGTCGCGCGCGTGTTTGCGCGAAACTTTGACGACTAGAGGCGCTTGGCCATTTCCTCGACCGCCCGGTCGACCGTAATGCCGAAATGGGCGAACAGGTCATCGATGGGCCCGCATTCGCCAAAGCTTTCCATGCCGACGAAACCGCCTTCAATTCCGATCCAGGCGTCCCAGCCAAAGCGCAGGGCCGCTTCGATCGCGACGCGGGGCAAACCGGCCGGCAGAACCGCTTCGCGATAGGCCGCGTCCTGCTGCGCAAACAAGTCCAGACAGGGCGCCGAGACGACGCGGATGCTGTGGCCCTTGGCGGCCAGGGCCTCGGCGGCATCGACCGCGATCTTCACTTCCGAACCGGTCGCGATGAAAACCCCGTCCGTTCCGTCACGAAGCACGTAGGCTCCGCGTGCCGACAGGTTCTCGCTGCCATCATCCGAGCGCAGGAAGGGCAATTTCTGACGGGAGAGCGCCAGCACAGACGGACCATCGGTCGCGTTGGCAGCGGCTTCCCAGCATTCTGCCGTCTCCAGCGCATCGGCGGGACGGAAGACGAGCACATTCGGCATCGCGCGCAGCGAAGCGAGATGCTCGACCGGCTGGTGCGTCGGACCATCCTCGCCAAGACCAATGGAGTCGTGCGTGAAAACATAGGTGACCGGCTGACGCATCAGGGCGGCCAGCCGGATCGACGGGCGGCAATAGTCGGCAAAGACCAGGAAGGTCCCGATATAGGGCCGTACGCCGCCATGCAGGCTCATTCCGTTGGCGCATGCGGCCATGCCGTGTTCGCGCACGCCGAAGTGGATGTAGCGGCCGGAATAATCGTCGGCGCTGAGAACCGGCTGGTCCTTCGCCCTGGTCAGGTTTGACCCGGTAAGGTCGGCCGATCCGCCGGCCAGTTCCGGCCAGGCGGGAACGAGGCGGTCGAGGGTCTGGCCCGACGAGGCGCGCGAGGCGATCGACGGACGTTCCGCGGCCAGTTCCTTGCGGTACTGCGCCATCACCTTTGCGGTCGTCTCAGGCATGTCCGGAGCCAGGCTGGCGATGAATTCAGCCTGCCGACCCGATGCGGCAAGCCGGTCTTGCCAAGCGGCCCGTTCGGCGACCGCGCGGCGACCGGCGGCATTCCATTCGGCGACGACATCGTCGGGAAGCTCGAAGTCGCCATGGGCCCATTTCAGGGCTTCCCGCGTCGCCTTGATCTCGTCGGCGCCCAGCGGTGCTCCGTGCGAGGACGCTTTGCCCGCCTTGGTGGGCGCGCCATATCCGATTGTCGTGCGGCAGGCGATCAGGACCGGCTTGTCGCTGGACCTGGCATTGACCAGTGCAGCGTCGATCGCTTCGGGGTCGTGCCCGTCGACGCGGCAGACCTGCCAGTTGGCGGCCTCGAAGCGTTTCAGGACATCCATGGACTCCGACAGGCGGGTATCGCCGTCGATTGAAATCTCGTTGTCGTCCCACAGCACGACCAGGCGGTTCAGCTTCAGATGACCGGCCAGCGAGATCGCCTCGTGGCTGATGCCTTCCTGCAAGTCACCATCCGACGCGATCACATAGGTGTGGTGATCAACGAGATCGTCGCCGAAGCGCGCATTGGTCATCCGTTCGGCCAACGCAAAGCCGACCGCGGTCGAAATGCCCTGTCCCAGCGGCCCGGTCGTCATCTCGACACCCGCCGTGTGACCGTATTCGGGGTGGCCGGGGGTCTTGGAGCCGAGCTGGCGGAAGTTGCGGATCTCGTCGAGCGTTACATCCTCGCTCCCCGTCAGGTGCAGGAGCGAATAGATCAGCATCGAGCCATGACCGGCCGACAGGATGAACCGGTCACGGTCGGGCCAGGCCGGGTCGGCCGCATCGAATTTCAGGTGCCGGGTCCAGAGCACCGTCGCAACGTCCGCCATCCCCATCGGCATTCCGGGGTGACCGGAATTCGCGGCTTCGACGGCATCCATCGACAAGGCCCGAATGGCATTGGCGAGGTGGCGCATGCGCGCCGGGTCGATGCGGGTTTCAGCGGCGGTCTCGACGGTCATTCGTGTCCCCAGAGGTGCGGAATTGGCGCGGCAGACGGATCCGGAAGGGAATCGCATCTTCACAGGCCTGTGTATAGCGCGGCAGTGTTACCTTCGCGCGTCAGAAAACGGGAGTCCGGTCCTCAGTCCCGCTTACGCGGGTGGCAAGAACGGGATAAATTGCCTCCAGTGGAGGAAATCATGCGAATTCTCGCCGTTGTTTTAGCAAGTTTTGTGGTTGTCTTCGCGATCTGGTGGGCGTGGCCGGCACGCATTGATCCCGCCTATTGGGATGAACCCGAACCCCCGGAACTCAGCGGCGTGCTGGAACCCGACGGGGCGCTGGCGCGCGCCGGTGCGCGCGGCGACGGCCTGATTCACTCCAGCGAGGATATCGCGCTGGCGCCCGGCGGCGGCTTCTACACCGGCCAGCCGGACGGAACGCTGATGTGGGTTTCGCAGAACGGCCGCGAGGCGCGCGTCGTCGCCCGGATCACCGACAACCGCCCGGTGCTTGGCCTGCAATGGCATCCCGAGGGCCGCCTGATCGCGGCAGCGTCGGACGGCGTCTATGCCGTCGACGTCGATTCCGGGCGCGTCGAACTGATCTCGCGCGGGCCAGACGACCGGCCGTTCGGTTTCGCCGACGATCTCGACATCGCCGAGGACGGGACGATCTATGTCACCGACGCTTCCTGGTATTGGGCCAATGGCGTCGGCGAGCCGAGTTTCCAGTACGACATGGCCGAGAATCGGCCTTACGGCCTGTTCTACGCCCTCCAAATGAACGGGACGATCGAGCTTGTTCGCGAGGGCCTCTATTTCGCCAATGGCGTGGCGATGGCGGCGGACGGGCAATCGGTCTTCGTGATCGAGACGTTCCGCTATCGCCTGTCGCGCTACTGGATCGAGGGTCCGCGCGCCGGTGAGTGGGAAATTGTCGCCGACAACCTGCCCGGCATCCCCGACGGGGTGACAGGTGACGGCACCGGCAGGCTCTATATCGCGATGGATACCCAGCGCGTGGCATTGCTGCGCTTCATGCACCGCAATCCCTTCTGGACCCGGATGCTGACGAAATTGCCGGAATTCGTATGGCTGCGCTCGGGTCCGCCGCGCGGCTTCATCCTCGTCGTCGACGAGCAAGGCGAGTATCTCGACAGCTGGCACGATCCCGACGGACGGTGGGGCCTGATTGCCAATGTGGTCCCTGATGGCGAGGGCCGGCTTTATATCGGCTCGCTGACCGAGCCGCGCGCGGGGGTGTTCGTGATCCCTTGAGGGATCAATCGACCCGCACCAGCAGCGCGGTGGCGTCATCCTTCGTTTTCAGACGGCCGATCTTCGCGTCGTCCTCGGGGTTGCGCTCGGCCTGGCGCAGGTCATTGACCAGTGACAGCAAGCCGTCGTCTTCAAGCGCACGCGCCATCAAAGTGTCGACCGTATAGAGACCATAGGGCTCGACGAGGCGGAAGAAGCCGTCGGACATCAAAAGGACGTGGTCGCCTTCGGACACCTTGACCCGGTTTTCCTCGGCGCGGGCCGCCGCCTGAGGATGCAATGAGAAGACCCAGTGGTGGCCTTCGGTATTCATCCGGTCGCGCGCTTCGCGGGCCTTGGCAAAGCCGCCGGCCTTGCCCGCCGGCTCGGCGAGTTGCTGGCGGTTGCTGGCATGTTCGGCCCGGATCAGGTCCAGCTGGCCGACGAAATGCGCCTTTCCACCGGTATGGACGATGGCAACGCAGTCGCCCAGGGCAGCGAATTCCACGGCATCGCCCGAGGCGCGCATCCAAATCCCCCCCGCGCTCGGCAGGTTGTGGCGCGGCTCCCTGGACAGGTCGCAGAGCGCTTCCTTGCGGGCCTTTGCAGCGACGCCGGTGATGACGCGCTCAAGATAGGCCTTCGGCGCCTCGCCTGCCTGCGGCGGGGCGGTGAGGGCGGCGTTCAGCGTGTCGGCATACCAGGCGGCATCGCTCTCGAAGAGCAGGAGGCCTGACGCCTCGCGCTCGACCGCTTCCGGGAAGACACGGCGCGTCCCGACATCGGTCGCACCATCCACCACCCAGGCCGTGCCTGTGCCTTCGTCGAAACCGTAACGGTCATCCCCTGTGCCGGTGCCGGAGGGGAAGTTGACCGCATCGACGAAGGTGAGACCGGCCATGTGCGTTACTCCATTCCGGCGAGGGCTTCGTCCGAGAAGTCGGCATTGGAGAAGACGTTCTGGACGTCGTCGAGATCATCGAGGACTTCGAGCAGTTTCATCACGGTCGCGGCCTTGTCGGCATCGACCTCGATGAGGTTCTGCGGCTTCCAGATGATGTTGGCGGACTTTGCTTCGCCGAGCGATTCCTGCAACGCACTGGACACTTCGCCCAGATCCTCGCGGGCGCAGATGATGACGAACTCGCCGGGTTCATCCTCATCACCCTCTTCGGATGACACGTCTTCGGCACCAGCTTCGAGCGCCGCCTCGAACACGGCTTCCTCGTCGCCGATGGTGTCCGGGTAACGAATCTCGCCGACCTGGTCGAACATGAAGGCCACCGCGCCGGTCTCGCCCATGTTCCCGCCATTCTTGGAGAAGGCGGTGCGGACGTCGGAGGCCGCGCGGTTGCGGTTGTCGGTCGAGACTTCGACGATCAGGCCGATGCCGCCGGGGCCAAAGCCCTCATAGCGGATTTCCTCATAGGCCTCGACATCCCCGCCAACCGCCTTGTCGATGGCGCGCTGGATGTTGTCCTTGGGCATGGACTGGCCCTTGGCGTTGGCCACGGCCAGACGCAGGCGCGGATTCATGTCCGGGTCGCCGCCGCCCATCTTGGCGGCAATGGTGATTTCCTTGGACAACTTGGAGAACAGCTTGCCGCGCGCCTTGTCCTGACGACCCTTGCGGTGCTGGATATTCGCCCATTTCGAGTGCCCGGCCATGGCCGAAACCTCCTCACATGATTTCGTGTGACGCCCGGTCAATTCCGGCGCGAACTTGGGCGTTGTCTAGCGCAAGCCTTCGGCGTGTCCAAGCCAGTGATACCGATGCTTCATGCTTTGGCGCTATCGACCTGGAACCGACAGCCGACGATTGGAAGATGTGATGCAGATTTTTCTCGATACCGCCGATGCCGCCCTGATCTCCGCGCACGCTGAATCCGGTCTGGTGGACGGGGTGACAACCAATCCGTCGCTGGTTGCAAAATCCGGCGGCGACTTCATCGAAGGGCTCACGAATATCTGCGCCGCCGTCGACGGACCTGTCAGCGTCGAAGTGGTCGCCACGGACTCGGCGGGCATGATTGCCGAAGGGCTGAAGTTGAGGTCGGTCGCGGACAATATCGTCGTCAAGCTGCCGCTGACCTTTGACGGGTTGAAAGCCTGCGCGGCGCTGACAGCGGACGGACATCCGACGAATGTTACCTTGTGCTTTTCGGTGTCGCAGGCGCTTCTGGCGGCCAAGGCAGGCGCGACCTTCGTGTCGCCCTTCATCGGAAGGCTGGATGATCGCGGCGAGGACGGGATCGGCCTGATACAGCGCATCCGCTCGGTCTATGACGAGTATGGCTACGAGACGCGCATCCTGGCTGCGTCCATCCGCAGCGTGGAACATATCGAGGGGTCGGCGCTGGCCGGGGCGGATGCGGCCACGCTGCCGCCCGCAATGTTCGAAGCGATGATCCGGCACGAATTGACCGATGCCGGGCTCGACGCCTTCCTGAAGGACTGGGAGCAGTCCGGGCGCGGGGCGATCTAGGCGTCCACTATTCCGTGGGACAAACCCGGACACGTTCCGGGAAGAACACTCAAAGGTCAGGCACAACCTGTGACAACAGCCCGCCCACGCGGATCGGTTCGCAGCGCGTGGCCAGACCGGTGCGGTCATCGGTCTCCACGAACAGACCGCTCAGCGTCGCCTCGCCCTCGGCGGGGGTGAAGCGTCCGGAGCGGAGCCGCGTGGTGAAGCGCCGCAGCGGCTCTTCCTTGTCCATCCCGATGATCGAGTCGTAGTCGCCGGTCATGCCCAGGTCGGTGATATAGGCGGTTCCGCCCGGCAGGATGCGGTGGTCGGACGTGGGAACATGGGTGTGGGTCCCGACGACGACGCTGGCGCGGCCGTCACAGAAAAAGCCCATCGCCGTCTTTTCGCTCGTGGCCTCGCCGTGGAAGTCCACGATCACCGCATCGGCGACCTGGCCCAGCGGGGCGGCAGACAGTTCGCGCTCGGCCGCGACAAAGGGATCGTCGAGCGGGTCCATGTAGAGCCGGCCCATGAGGTTGGTGACGAGGACGCTGCGGCCATCGGCGGTATGGAACAGATTGGCGCCCTTGCCCGGTATCGGCAGGTCCTGCGGGTAGTTGGCCGGGCGGATCAGGCGGGAATCATTGTCCAGCAGGGTCAGGGCTTCGGCCTGGTCCCAGGCGTGATTGCCCAGGGTCAGCGCATCAGCGCCGGCATCGAACAGGTCTTCCGCCGTGCCGCGCGTAATCCCGAACCCGTTGGCCGCGTTCTCGGCATTGACGACGACGAAATCGAGCGCCAGCCGGCCGCGCAATCCGGGCAGGTGTTCGGCAACGGCCTTGCGGCCGGTTCGTCCAACAACGTCTCCGAAAATGGCGAGGCGCATGTGCGGCGTCCTGTGTCAGCGTGGCGTGCGGCCTATATCGCACGAAACTGAGATGCAAGGCGGGTCTGTTCGGCCCAAGCGTTGAGCGTTCCGGAATCCCGTGTTAGAGCCCGCGCGGCTTTACCAGAGATCCTGCCCTCTCTTTTCGTTTTTTATGTCCCGATGAGGATTATCCGACATGACCAACACGACTGATTGCGCCGTCAAGGACCTGAGCCTTGCCGCCTGGGGCCGGACCGAAATGGAAATGGCCGAGATCGAAATGCCGGGCCTGATGGCTCTGCGCGAGGAGTTTGGCGAATCCAAGCCGCTCAAGGGCGCGCGCATTGCCGGCTCGCTGCACATGACGATCCAGACCGCTGTTCTGATCGAAACGCTGACCGCGCTGGGCGCCGAAGTGCGCTGGGCCTCCTGCAACATCTTCTCGACCCAGGATCACGCCGCTGCCGCGATCGCCGAGCGCGGCATTCCGGTCTTCGCGCACAAGGGCGAGACGCTCGAAGAATACTGGGATTTCTGCGACAAGATCTTCGATTGGGCCGATGGTGAAACCGCCAACATGATCCTGGACGATGGTGGCGACGCCACCATGTACCTGATGCTGGGCAAGAAGGCCGAGGCCGACCCGTCCTCGCTGGGCGAGCCGAAGTCGGAAGAAGAGAAGTATCTCTTCGCCCAGATCCGCAAGCGTATCGCCGCCAATCCGGGCTGGTTCGCCAAGGCGCTGGACGCTGTCCAGGGCGTTTCGGAAGAGACCACGACCGGCGTCATGCGCCTGTACCAGATGCACAAGCGCGGCGAGCTGCCCTTCCCGGCGATCAATGTGAACGACTCCGTGACCAAGTCGAAGTTCGACAACCGTTATGGCTGCCGTGAAAGCCTGGTCGACGCCATTCGCCGCGGTACCGACGTGATGATGGCCGGCAAGACCGCCCTCGTCTGCGGCTATGGCGATGTCGGCAAGGGTTCCGCGGAATCGCTGGCCCAGGCCGGTGCCCGCGTGGCCGTGACCGAGATCGACCCGATCTGCGCCCTGCAGGCCTGCATGGACGGTTTCCAGGTTGTCACCGTTGAAGACGTGATCGGCGAAGTCGACATCGTCGTCACCGCGACCGGCAACAAGGACGTGATCACGGTAGACCACATGCGCGCCATGAAGGACATGGCCATCGTGTGCAACATCGGTCACTTCGACAACGAGATCCAGGTCGAGGCGCTTCAGAACTTCAACTGGAAGAATGTGAAGCCGCAGGTCGACCTGATCGAGTTCCCGGAAGGCAACCGCATCATCCTGCTGTCCGAAGGCCGCCTGGTGAATCTGGGCAATGCCAACGGTCACCCGAGCTTCGTGATGAGCGCCAGCTTCACCAACCAGGTGCTGGCCCAGATCGAGCTGTGGACGCGCGGCGACCAGTACGAGAACCAGGTCTACATCCTGCCCAAGCACCTCGACGAAAAGGTCGCGGCGCTGCACCTGCCCAAGCTCGGTGCGCACCTGACCGTGCTGTCAGGCGAGCAGGCCGACTATATCGGTGTCGAGCAGCAAGGCCCGTTCAAGGCCGAGCACTACCGCTACTAGGCGGTCCGACACTGCTGATTGAAGGACGCCCCGGACAATTGTCCGGGGCGTTTTTCTGTCGGCCTACCGGTCAATCCGGACAGCGCGTTGCTCGGTGACGATCCAGTCGACCGGCTGGTCATGCTTTCCGGCGGGGACTTTGCGCACCAGCTGTTCCTCGTAACAAAGACCGACTGCGGTCACCGGCCCTTGCTCGCGCAGCCGGGCCAGCGTCATGTCGTAATACCCCGCGCCATAGCCCAGCCGGTGACCGCGCAGATCGGCGGCCAGCAGGGGCACGAGGACAAGCCTTGGCGTGGCGCGGTCGCAGTCCTGTGACGGTTCCTCGACCCCGAACGGGCCCTTCACCAATTCATCGCCCGGAGACCAGTGATGAAAAGCCAGTGGCTGGCCGCGCCCGACGACGCGCGGCAGCGCGAGGCGAACCTGTTCGAGGTGGAAGGATTCCATCAGCGGGCCGGCGTCGATCTCGGGACCGAATGCGCGGTATCCTGAAACGACCGTGCCAATTGCTGGCCAGAGTGCGTCGGGGAAATTGTCGACCAGCGCCCGGCCGGCATCGGGATGGGTCCGGTGCGCCTGGATGCGCCGGGCCTGGGCAGCTTTTCGCGCCTGACGTTTGCGCCAGTTCAAAAACATGTGGCGGTTCCACCTGCGCCGTCGGACCCAAACCTTCCCCTGCGACCTGACAAGTCAGGTGGGCGCCGCGTGAAACGGACCACGGTCCAGAACAGAGGCAGCTCCCTAGAGGAGATGTACGGTCGGCGGGATGGTAGCTCCAAACGCACGCCGCAGATACCGCCAAAACGATATGTGGCGTGCGCGGCGAGGAGACTCAAGTGTCGGCTGCTGCTGCGAGCGCTTCCAGCTTCTCGGCGGCCTTGCTCACGCGTTCCGCCAGTCTCTGGCGTTCGGCATTCAGCCCTTGCGCCCGGCCGCTGTCGGCGGCCTGCAATTCCTCAAGCTGCGCTTCGAGTTCGCTGAGCCTGGTGAGGGCATCGAGCCGCTCGTCGGCCACCACAAGCGACGCCATGAGCAGCAGGCGCAAATCCCCGATCTGCCCCACCTGGCCCGACAGGTCCCGGATATGCCCGTCGAGGTGACGGGCCAGATCGCGCAGATGCGCTTCCTGGCCTTCCTCGCAGCCGATGGTGAAAGCGCGGCCGTTGATGGAGACAGAGACCTTGCCCATCAGTGGCCGTCCCCGCTGGCATCGGCCGCTTCAACGGTCGTCGCGGCGGCGCGAAGATCGCGGATGGCGCCATCGAGTGCTGCGGAGGCTTCCTCGGCCGCCTCGACCAGCGCCGCTTCGCGGGCGCGGGCATCATCGAGGTCCTCGG
>NZMJ01000057.1 GCA_002692855.1 Maricaulis sp. | reverse complement strand
GTTATTTGGGAAGATTAATCTATTTATTTATATAGCTATATAAAACTTACACGTAATGACTTATCAAAAAAATAAAATTAAAGAACAAGAAGAAATGGGTGATGATGGATTCGTTGCAACAGATGATGAAAAAAAAGCAGCTAATCTTGCAAAAAAAGGAGTTAACGTTAAATTAACTAAAGAGCAAGAAGGAATAAACTTCTCAGTTCAAGAAACTAAATCGATAGCTAAAGAAGTAGGCAAAGCTTTGATAGAAGCTCTTAGAGACGCAGGAGATGAAATTGAAACTATTAAAGCTCATCGTATTCAAGAAAATACTTTCGATATATACGTTAGATACAAAAACGACTTCGAAGATGAATTTACTTTTGATATCAGAAACGATAAATTACATTTAGTAGATTTTTCTTTTGATAAAGAATTAGTTGATGTAGGAGTAAAACCTTCAGGGGAACCAATCATTAATGTAGACGTGTTAAAAAATGAACTTCTTAAGCATTTTAAATCTATCAACGAAACTGATAATGTAAACGAAGAGGAAACAGACAGGCAGAAGTACCTTCGTATGCTAGATATGTACAAGAAATCTACTGGAGCAGACAGAGATAAACTTAGACCAAAAGTAGAAAAAGCAGCTCAACAAGTAGGTATAAAATTACAACTTAAAGAAGCACCAGAAGGTATGTTCTACCTGAAAGTTGATATTAGAGATGCAAGACAAGCTATAGGAATATTAGACGATAAATATAATAAACAAGTTGAATATAGCGGTTCTGATACGTATTACTTTAATGATGAAACTACTGCTTATGATGCTATGATGGATCTAAAAGCTAATGATATATCTATAGCTGATACTAATTTAGATTTATTTGCAGAAGAAGAGAAATTTATCAATCATCCTAGATTAGCAGTAAATATTTTAAAAGATAAAGAAACTGAGCTAAGAAGTATATATAAAAAATATTACGGAGCAGGACAAAGCCGTAACCCAGAATTGAAAAAAGAGGTAATGGATCTTTTGATACCTGAAGTTAAAAAATTAAATCTTAACGATAGTGACGAAGAAAAAGTTATGAATATGCTTAAAAGAGGTTTAGCATCACTAGAAGGATCTATGTTAAGAAAAAACATAGGGATGGAAGAAGGTAAAGAAAAAGTATATAAAGGTAAAGACTATAAAGTAACCTTAGAAAAAGGTCGTAACTATACTTTAAAAGGAGTTCATCAAGCAACTTATAAAGAAAATCCTTCTTTATCAAAAGATAGAGCACATCAAGTAGCTAAACAAATTCATAAATCTATGAATGAAACTTTAGACGAAAGAGTAGCTGGTTTACAAGATTTTATCGACCTTATAAAAACTAGAGCTATAGATAGTGAATTTTCAGAACAAGAAGAGGCATTAGAAGTAATAGAAGCTATAGCTGATAATTACGGGATCAAAATACAGGTAGGTGGATTTGTTGGTGAAGAAACTATTAGTGTAGGAATTAACGGGAAAGAAGTCGATATAAGATCTATAGAAATAGATGGAGTAGATAAATCTCAAGGAGCAGATGACGGAACTGCAGATGCATTTGCATCATATGCTGAATTTAAAGATGGTAGTAAATTGACTGATGACGAATTAGATAAACTAACCGACGAAAACCCAGACTTAATCCATAATTTAGCTTTAGACACTTTTCATGAATCAGCTCCTGGGTATATGCACGACTGCGCTGCTCATGTAGTACACGAAATTTACGGCCACGGTATGTGTATACCGGAAAAACATACTTTAATTAAAGAAGGTAACAAATATGTGGTAACTCATTACGACGTTGTATTTAAAAAAGATAAAAAAATAGTAAGAGACATTCCGATTAATGAACTAAAAGTTATTACTCAGACTGAACACTGGCATAAAAATTACAAAAAGAAAAAAAAGTAATATGAAAGTAGGAAGAATTAAATATCTAATTGAACAAGCTTATTTAGAAGTTCTAAAAGAGGCTGATGAACCAAAACCACAAGACCCAGTTGGAGATGAAAAAGCTAGTGATCAAACTGTTTTAGAAGACGCTACCGATCAGATGCTAGGTAAATTTCCTACTCTAAAACATACTTTAGTTAAATTAATGACTAAAGATTTTAAAGAGTTTGTAGATACTATAGACTGGGTGTCGCCTAAACCTACTACTTTTAAAATTAATTTAGTAAATGGTCAAGATTTTAATTTAAAATGGACCGGTAAAAATTTTCAAGCTCAAATATTAGGAAAAAGATATATGCTTGGAAATATAAGTGATTTTCAACAAGCTTTAGATAAATTATCTAAACTCTATCAACAAGCACCCCTTAAAGGAGCTGGTGAAGAAGGAGGAGAAGGTGGTGAAGCTGACTTTGGCGGAGCCGGAGGCGGAGCAGACTTTCCTGGTGAAGAAGGAGGAGAAGAAGTATTTGACGAACCAGGAGCAGCAGGTGGTGAAGAAGGAGGAGAAGATCTTGGCGGAGAAGAGATAGATTTCGAAGCAGGAGAAGAAGGATAAATGAATCTTATAGAAAAATTATATAATGAGTGGGCCTGGAGAACCACAACAGGTGTACCGGATATGTCTAATCCGGAAGATAAAGCTATATTTGACGAACTACTCAATGAACTAGTAGGTCCCGATACTAAACCTACTTTAAAAGAAAACTCAGCTTCTTACGATAAAATAATTTTAGATAGGTTAATAGAAACTAATATAGTACAACCAGGAGGACAAATACCACGTTCTAAAAGAACTTACAAATTTCCTGGTAAAGGTGGGTCGTCTTATTTTGAAGATGTGTATACTGAAGATAAAGCTATATGGGAAGCATTATGGAATGTAGCTCCACCTGCCAAAGGAACAGGAACTGCTTCAAAAGGAGTAGGAGCAGGAGAAGTAGGATTATATTGGTTATATAATTACTCTAATAGTAAAGTTAAAGTAACTGAAGACAGAGTCGGTGGAGGAGCAGATCTTCAATTTAACGGAGTAGGAGTAGAAGTTAAAGCTACAAGTAGCCACACAGCTAAAATAGGTTTAGGAAGATTTAGCGAATATAAAGAAGACGTTAGATTATTAACTATAATATTTGGACTTAATACTTTAACTAAAGTTCTACAGCCAAAAGAATTAGAAGGGAAAGTTATTAATCCTACTAATTTTAGAGGTACTGAATTGATACCGGTATTNGAAGCTTTCAACAAATTTGCTTCTTTACCTAATTTATCATCATTAGCTTCACAATATGGNATTTTNAATTCTATATANAATAATGTNCAAATAGTACANAAAGAAATAAAAAATCATGCTAATTCGACCGCAGCAGCTGGAGAGTTAGTTAATAGAATGCTTAGTAATAAACTAAATCAAAAACCTGGTTTTGGAGGTTTTTTAGTAAATTTAAAAAGAAATGGTTCAATGAAATTTTTTGGAATAGATAAAGAAAAATTAAATGATTATGAAACAGTTCTTTCAACATTTACAGTTCAACAAAGTAAAATAGGGTTGAATTACAGCAAAGTATTCGGATAAAAATTAGTTATGGCGCAAGATATTAAAAAAATAGTAGCGCAAGAATATATTAAATGCGCAAAGGATCCTTCATATTTTATGAAGAAATATTGTTATATTCAACATCCTACTAGAGGTAGAATACTTTTTAATTTATATCCTTTTCAATCTGAAGTTTTACACTTATTTAGAGATAATGACTATATTATAACTTTAAAGTCTAGACAGTTAGGTATTTCTACTTTAGCAGCAGCTTATAGTTTATGGTTAATGCTTTTTCATAAAGATAAAAACGTTTTAGCTTTAGCTACTACTCAAGCAACAGCAAGAAATTTAGTTTCTAAAACTATGTTTATGTACGATCAACTTCCTAAATGGTTAAGATTACCTGCTTTAGAAAAAAATAAACTATCTTTAAGATTGAAAAATGGTTCTAAAATAACTGCTAAATCTTCTAATGCAGATGCTGCACGTTCTGAAGCGGTATCACTATTGTTAATAGATGAGGCAGCTTTTATAGATAATATAGACGAAACATTTACTGCAGCTCAACAAACGTTAGCTACAGGTGGTCAATGTATGGCTCTTTCTACTCCTAATGGTATTGGAAATTGGTTTCATATAACTTGGGAAAAAGCTGAATCTGGTGAAAATAGTTTTTTACCTATAAAGCTACCATGGACGGTACATCCTGAAAGAAATCAAGAATGGAGAGAGCAACAAGATAAAGATTTAGGACCTCGTATGGCAGGTCAAGAATGTGATTGTGACTTTTTAGCATCTGGTGATACAGTATTTGAACCAGACGATTTACTATTTTATGAACAGACTTATCTTAAAGACCCTGCTGAAAAAAGAGGAGTAGATGGTAATTTATGGATCTGGGAACAACCTGATTATACTAAATCGTATATGGTTGTGGCTGACGTTTCTAGAGGAGACTCTGCTGACTATTCTGCATTTCATGTATTTGATATAGAAACTTGTGTGCAAGTAGGGGAATATAAAGGTAAACTATCTCCTAAAGATTTCGGTAACGTCCTTGTAGCTATAGCATCTGAATATAATGATGCATTATTAGTAGTTGAAAATGCTAATATAGGGTGGGCTACTATAGAACAGATAATGGAAAGACAATACAAAAATTTATACTACAGTCCTAGAAGTCAAATGGATACTGTAGAATCTTATATGGCTAAGTATGAAAGAGATAAACTAGTTCCTGGATTTACCATGTCAATGAGAACCAGNCCNCTNGTTATAGCNAAGATGATGGAATANATNAGAGAAAAAGGAGTTACTATACAATCTAAGCGTTTATTAGGTGAAATGAGAGTATTTGTATGGAAAAACGGTAAAGCTCAAGCTCAAGTTAATTATAATGATGATTTACTTATGTCTTGTGCTACTGCTTTATATGTTAGAGATACTGCTTTAAGACTAAGACAACAAGGAATGGATTTAGCTAGAGCTCAATTATCTTCATTTACTAATTTAAATGCAAAAAATAGATCTGTTATAAAAGCAGTTGGAAATCAGCAAAAAAATCCTTATATTATTGATACTGAGCACGGGAAAGAAGATATCTCGTGGATACTTGGATAAACGATATTTATAAATAAACCTGTATTAATGGCAGATACTTCACTTTTTAAACGATTAGGTAGATTATTTTCTTCCGATGTAGTAATTAGAAATATTGGTGGCGACCAGCTTAAGGTNGCTGANGTAAATCAGATACANACAACTGGTAGGTACCAAACTAATTCTTTAATAGATAGATTTTCAAGATTATATATTTACAATAATAAAAATATATTTAATCCTAATTTAAACTATCAAACTCTTAGGATACAACTTTATTCTGATTANGAAGCAATGGANACTGATCCTATTATAGCTTCTACTTTAGATATTCTTTCTGACGAAGCTACTCTTAAAAATGACATGGGAGAAGTTCTTTCGATTAAATCTTCAGATGAAAATATTCAAAAAATACTTTATAATTTATTTTATGATGTATTAAATATAGAATTTAATTTATGGTCTTGGACTCGTAATATGTGTAAGTATGGTGATTTCTTTTTAAAATTAGAAATAGCAGAAAAATTTGGAGTATATAACGTACTTCCTTATACTGTTTACCACATGACTAGACAAGAAGGATTAGATAAAGAAAATCCTGCTAAAGTAACATTTCAATTAGATCCTGACGGATTAGCTTCTTCTCAATCACCAAATTATAAACCTAAGAGTAATAGAAAAGTAATAGAATTTGATAATTATGAGATAGCTCATTTTAGATTAATATCTGATACTCATTACTTACCTTATGGCCGTTCTTTTATAGAACCAGCAAGAAAGATTTTTAAACAACTTACTCTTATGGAAGATGCGATGCTTATTCATCGTATAATGAGAGCACCTGAAAAAAGGACTTTTTACATTAATGTAGGACAAATACCTCCTAATGAAGTTGAGCAGTTTATGCAAAAAACTATAAATCAAATGAAAAAAACTCCTTTTGTAGATCCTAATACTGGAGATTATAATTTAAGATTCAATATGATGAATATGATGGAAGACTATTATATTCCGATGAGAGGAGGCGATACTCAAACTAAAATAGATACTACAAAAGGTTTAGATTATGATGGTACTAACGATATACAGTATTTAAGAGACAAAATGTTTGCAGCTCTTAAAGTACCAAAAGCATATTTCGGTTACGAAGGAGAGTTGCAAGGTAAAGCAACATTAGCAGCTGAAGATATTAGATTTGCTAGAACAGTAGAGAGAATACAAAGAATAATGGAATCTGAACTTACTAAAATAGCTTTAGTNCATTTATATGTTCAAGGTTTTAAAGGAGANTCGTTAACTAATTTNGAACTTTCATTAACTAATCCTTCNATTATATTTGAACAAGAAAAAGTCGCATTATTAAAAGAAAAAGTTGATTTAGCAAGTCAAATGCTAGATACTAAATTATTNCCTACNGATTANATTTANGANCANATATTTAATTTATCTGAAGATCAGTATATGGAAATGAGAGATTTAGTTACTGAAGATTATAAGAGATTATTTAGAATAGGTCAAATCGAAAATGAAGGTAACGATCCAGCTAAATCTGGTAAGTCTTACGGTACCCCTCACGATTTAGCTTCACTTTATGGTAGAAGACAAGGAGATCAAAAAGGAATGCCATTCGGCTCAGTACCTGTTGGTTACGAAGATGACACACCCGGTATAGGCGATATAGGTCCTGAAGGTGGTAGACCTAGAACNCATGCTTCACATTATGGAACTAATGATGGATTAGGCGGAAGAGACCCTCTTGGAACACATGGAATGAAAGGCGGATTTGATTCTGATAACGAAAATGTTAACGAAGAAGAGAAAAAAATTGANAATACTTTAGCTAAGACTACTCTTTATCAAAACAAAAATTTATTTCAGAATAGTAAAAAAATAATTTTTGAAAATAAAGAGGAAGAAGAAGATAGATTATTGGATGAATCTCAAATTGAAGATTTAGATAAATAATAACTATTTATATAGGTAAGGTATACTATGTGTACAACAAAACTTAATTATAATGCGCATTAAACATAGTAAGTATAAAAATACAGGACTGATTTTTGAGTTACTTGTAAAGCAAATAGCGTCTGATACTCTTAATAAAAAAGACTCTAAAGCAGTAGAAATATTAAAACAGTATTTTACAGGTAGATCAGCATTAGTTCGTGAGTTTAAATTATACGAATTTGTTCTTAAAAATAAAACTGTTTCTCAATCTAAAGCTGAATCAATAGTATCTACTATTATAGAAGTTTCTAGAAGTATNGATAAAGTAAATCTTAAGAAACAAAAGTATAGTTTAATAAAAGAAATTAAAGATAATTACGATATTAAAGAGTTTTTCTCTATNAACGTAAAAGATTATAAGCCTCTAGCAGCTCTTTATTGCTTGATGGAAGCTCATAAAATTACAGATGTTATAGATCCTAATTTTTTAGTTGATAATAAAACTACTATTTTAGAGCATTTAACTAGAGAAAGACAAGATAAAAAACAAGTAAGAGATACTTTAATTGAAGAGTACGGTAAGTATGATAAAGATTTAAAGCTTTTAACCTTTAAAATATTGTTAGAAAAATTTAATTCTAAATACGGTTCTCTTCTACCTGAACAAAAAAATATACTGAGAGAGTTTATAACCTCAGTAGATTCTTCAACTAAACTAAGAAAAGTAGTTAATGAAGAACTTAAAAAATTAAAAAATATAATAATAGAGTTGAAAAACTCTGTTGAGGATGAGATAGTAGCTATNAAATTGCAAGAAGTAGCTAAAACTATTCAACCAGTAGCTAAGACAAAGAGAGTTACTGACGATCATCTTATCAATATTATGCAATATTACGAATTAGTTCAAGAGCTTAAAGGATTATGAAAGTAAGTGAACTAAGAAAATTAGTTAAAGAAGTATTGCATGAACTTAACGAATTAAGCGCTACAGGAACAGGCGCAACTTTTACACCAGGAGTAGGAGCACAATATGCTACTCCTTATGCTTTTGGTAAAAAAGGTAAAAAAAATAGAGCTACTAAGTATGGTGAGAAGCTCGGTTACATTACTGTAAAACAAAAAAAAAGACCGTATAATACTAAAATGTACGACTATTTAGATGAAAACACTACAAGAAAAATATAATGCTGTATTAGAAGGTAAATTCAGCAAAACTCAATTCGTAAGAGATGCTAAAAGAGAATTACCTCAATTTATATCTCCATATAATGGATTTGAAGACTCAATTTCTATACTTAAACGTAGAGGAATGTTAACTGAAATGAAGTTAACTGGAGTACAGGTTTANGANGACAGAGTNGAACCTACTTATTCTNTAGATACTTTAGAAAGAGGTATTGATTACGAATTAGAAGCTATGGGATTAGATTCAAGTAGACCTAAAGAAAACGTTTCTGAAAAAGATTTAGAAAAAGTTAAAAAGAAAGTTGAAAAGAATTTAGCAAAAGATCCTAACTATTATTTACATCTNTTATCAGGAGATTCTAAAAAAGTTGATAAGCATGATCAAATGGTACCTGTTAAAAAAAATAACCACGTAGATGTATTTAATGGTCTTAAAAAAGCAGAACTTAAAGAAGCAAAAGATTTATTAAAAGAAGGAAAAGTAGAAGATTTAGCTAAAAAACTAAATGTACCAGTAGAAGCATTAAAAGCTGCTATGGAAAAAATTAGAAAAGGTGAAGAAAGAGCAACAGATGCAGCAGCTAAAAAAGCTAAATTTTCTGAAGGAGTTGAAAAAGATATACGACAAGCTTTAGCTGATGCTAATGGATTACCTCACGAAATAGATGCATATATAGATTCCTTAAAAGACTCAGGGGATGCATTTAGTAGCTTAGAAGACTATGTAGAAGATTTTAATAATTATGTTGCCGATAAAGGATTAGGTGAAAAGAAAGGTAAAGACCACGACGGAGATGGAGATATCGATTCGGACGATTATATGGCTGCTAAAGATAAAGCTATTAAGAAAGCTATGGGGAAAGACGTTGAAGAAACTAAAGGAGCNCCAAAAGGACACTACTTTACTAANTCAGGTAATTTAGTNAAAGGTAGANTAACACAAGATGCTAGAGAAAAAGGTGCAAGACTTAGTGANCCNTTAGATAAACAAAGNTCTAAANTACCTCCTGTTACACAATATAACGAAGGTGATTTNGATATAGGNCATCANGATGACGAACCAGATATGCTTAAACAGTACGCTTATGATATAGCAACTTACGGAGCTAAATTATATAAAAGATTACATAAGTATGATCAAATGGATGGAGAAGTAGATTTTCCAAACTGGTGGCAAGCTAAAGTTATATTAGCTAGAGATTATATCTCAAAAGCTCAACATTATTTAGAATTTGAAGAGAANCAACCTGCTATNGANCAAATGGCTTTAGAAGAAGGAAGACGTAAAAAAATGAAAGGTGGTAAAGTAGTAACAGAAAATGATTACGAAACTGGCGGATATGTAGAATCTATGGCACCTATGTTAGAAAAAGCAGTTAGACAGTTAGAAGCTGTATGGGAAGAATGGAAAGGTGGCCCTGCTACTGAAGCAGCTATGGTTCCTTATGCTAAAAAAGATCTTTTAAATTATCTAGAAAGTAGGATATCTTTAGGAGAAGAAACTATAGATGAATTATCTGAAGAAGAAATAAATTTAAAAGAAGCAGTTAAAAATATAATTTCTAAAGTACTTAATGAAGAAACTATCAATGAAGCTGCTACAGGTAATTTATCAAAAATGGCTAATACTTATGGCAACTTTGAAGGTATGCAATCAGCTATTAATGATTTAGAAAATATAGTTACTGATGTTGAGTCTTATTACTCAAAAACTAAAGATAAAATACAAAAAGTGTACGATAGTTTTAAAGATATNAAAAATGTTGAAGGATTAGCAGTAGGAGCTTTATTAGGACCTTCTATCGAAACAGCTTTTAGAAAAGACTTAATGCCTGTTATTGAAAAAGGATTTACTAGAGGATTAGATATGCCAAAAGTAAAAATGATTAATCAAGAAGAGGTAGCTGAAGAAGAATTAGAAGAAAAAGAAACAGTATTTAAACCAGTTACAGAAGAAAAGAAATACAAATATACTAAAAGAAATAANTAATATGTCTCAAGTATTAGTAAACGTAACACCATTTAAACCTATCCTTCGAGAATCTAAAGAAAGACCTGGAGTTTTCGAAGTAGAAGGAGTAATGCAAAGAGCTGGTGCAAAAAACCAAAATGGAAGAATATACGAAAAAGAACTTTTAGAAAGAGAAGTTAAAAAGTATATGGAGGAATTCGTTAAAAACGGAAACGCTTTTGGTGAATTAGATCATCCTGAATCTGCAGTAGTATCATTAAAAAATGCTTCTCATGTAGTAAAAGATTTNCATTGGGATGGAGATGACTTAATGGGTAAGGTTGAATTACTNAATACACCTGCTGGTAATATTGTAAAAGAAATAATTAAAGCTGGNCATACTATAGGTATTTCATCTAGAGGTACCGGNTCAGTTCAACAAACAAACGAAGGATATCTAGAAGTTCAGCCTGATTTTGAACTAGTCTGCTGGGATTTTGTATCTAATCCTTCAACTCACGGAGCATTTATGAATCCTGTATCGTTAAATGAAGGAAAAGCTGTAGTAGATAAATTTACTAGAGTNAATAACTTAATTAACGATATACTTAGGTCATAATGAAACTTTCTCAAATTATACTAGAAAACGATGAAAAAGAACTAGCTTTAAGTTTTAAAGCTGCTCTTGACAGTGAATTAAAAGATGGTCAGCTAGACGAAATAGCTATATCAGCTATAGGAGTTCTTACTTGGGCTTTAGCTTCTAATACTGTTATGGAGATGCTAGGAAAGTATGTAGGAAAAAAATTAAGGAAAGTAGGTTTTGAAAAAGCTGCTGATAAAGCAGAAGCGTTAAGAAAATGGGCTTATAATAATGAACAGAATTTCATAAGATTTATAGGAGGTATTATTAGTCCTTTTATAAGAGACGTAAATAAAAGAAAAACCGTAGCTAAAGGATTATTTTTATTAGTTTTAGTTGCTTTAGGATTAAAAGCAGGAATAGGAGTCGTTAAATCTATAAAAGCAGCAAGCGCAGGAGGAGCTACTTTAGCTGCAGTTAAAGGAGCATTAAAAGGTAGAGATATTGCTAATATAGGCTCTGAAATTTTAGCCGCAGTATAATTTAGCTGTTTTTGTAAGTAGTATATATTTATATACAAATATACAGTTCCTTATACTGTATGAAAGATATTATAAACTTCATATTACGATTTAAATAATCGTACGAAATCACAATTATTTTTAAAATGGCAAACAAAGATTTATTCAAGCAAGCTATTGCTGAAGCTAAATCTGTAAGAGAAGCCGCTATTGCTAACGCTAAAGAAGCTTTAGAAGAGACTTTAACTCCTCATTTAAAAGACATGTTAGCTGCTAAACTTCAAGAGATGGAAGATTCCACTGTAGAAGAAGAAGTAGTAAACGAAGTTGAAGGAGAGGTAGAAGAAGGAATGGATAAAGACAAAAAAGACGAAGCTATAGAGGAAGATATTGCAGAAGTAGAAGAAGCTATGGAAGGCGAAGACCATGCTGACGATGATTCAGAAGAATCTGATGAGGAAGCAGAAGATGATGTTGAGGTAAAAGACATGGAAGTCGAAGACCTTAAAGATCTTATCCGTGATATTATTGCTCAAGAAATGGGACACGATTCAGAAGGCGAAGATATGCCTGATGATGAAATGTCTGCTGATGACATGGTAGGTGCGGAAGACGAAGAAGAAATCGATTTAGACGAACTTCTTAGAGAAATCGCTGAATTGTCTGAAGAAGACAAAAAAGACAAAAAGATGGAAGAAGAAGTAGAAGAAGGTAAAAAAGAAGAAATGGACGAAGCTAAGCATGACGACGACATGAAAGAAGGCGACAAAAAAGAAATGGATGAAGCCAAGCATGAAGACGAAATGGAAGAAGCTATGCATCATGACAAGAAAGATGAAGCTATGCATCACGATAAAAAGGATGAAGCTATGCATCATGACAAGAAAGATGAAGCTATGGATCATGACAAAAATGACGAAGCAATGCACAAAGACGATGACAAAATGGAAGAAGCACCAATCAACGAGTTTGGCGGTGTTGACCCTGTTACTGTTGCATTAGGTATTGCTGCTGTATTTGGAGGATCTGCTTTAACCGTTAAACTAATGGATGATGCTAAGGCTGGTAAATATGGTGATATGGGTAAAAAGATTGCAGCNNNTTTCGAAGAAATGGGNAAAGCAGCNGGNGANGCAGNTCANCANCGTAGAGAAGAAGTCGAAGTTTCTGAAGTAGAAGAGGTAACTGAATCAGAAGAACTTTCTGAATTAGAAGAAGCTCTTAAGACTATCGATGAAATGAAAGGCAAATTGCAGGAAGTTAACCTTCTAAACGCTAAATTACTTTATGTAAATAAAGTCTTCAAAGCAAATAATTTAACTGAATCTCAAAAAGTAAATGTTATCGCTGCATTCGATAAAGCTGAGACAGTTAAAGAAGTAAAACTAGTATTTGAAACTGTTGCTGATAATGTAGTTAGNAAAACTNCTAAAACATCAATTAAAGAATCAAAACTAGGTATGGCATCAAAAGCTACAGGAACAACTGCTTCTAAACCAGAAGTAATTTCTGAAGTAAGCGATGCTGTTAAAAGAATGCAAAAATTAGCTGGAATTATTAAATAAATTTAAAAACTAAATTTAATCATGGAAATTAACCAATTATTGGAAGGGTCTAACAACTACAAGCGTTTACAAGAAGATAACGCTCGTTTAGCTGAAAAATGGGCTCAATCAGGATTATTAGAAGGATATTCTAATGAAACTGAAAAAAACAACATGGCTATGATCTTGGAAAACCAAGCAAAACAAATCGTAGCTGAGCAGTCTAGCACTGGTACTGGAGGAAGTTTTTCTGCAGGACAGGGTGAGCAGTGGGCTGGTGTTGCTTTACCATTAGTTCGTAAAGTATTTGCACAAATCGCTGCAAAAGACTTCGTTAGTGTACAGCCAATGAATTTACCTTCAGGGCTAGTATTCTACTTAGACTTTAAATATGGTTCATCAAATTTAGATAAAGTTGCTAACGANAACATGTACGGTAACTTATCTTCAGGTTCTAACAAAATGTCTGTTGACGAAGATGTAAGCGGAGGTTTATATGGAGTAGGTAGCTATGGATATTCAGTACAAACTGGTTCTTTAGCATTTACTGCAGGAAACTTAGCTGCAGCTTTAGCTACAGGTAAATTTACTACTGCATCAGTTGATTTAGATGCTGATGAGCAAAAGTTCGGTTTTGATACAGATTTCTCTGCTTCTATTGCAGCTGCTGGTGACGGTGCTAAAATGGTAGCGATGACGTTCTTATCTACTGACTTTACTGATGGAGATACTGATGCTGTAAGAGCATGGNAATTCGAATCTACTAACGCTGCTGACGTAGCAACAGTACATAACGAGTATACTACGTTCAACCCAGCAACTAACACANTCGAAATTTTAGTTACNGCTGCAGGCGCTAGTGCAATTGANGCTGCTACTGCAATGAAAGTAACTTTCTTAAAGCAACCATCTGACAACACAAGAGGAGACTTTGAAGACAATCCAGCAGGATCTATTTCAATTCCTGAAATTAATGTAGAGTTAGCATCGGAAGCTATTGTAGCTAAAACTAGAAAACTGAAAGCTCAGTGGACTCCAGAGTTCGCTCAAGATCTTAACGCTTACCACAGTGTAGACGCTGAGGCAGAGTTAACTTCACTATTAAGTGAGTATATCTCTATGGAGATCGATCTTGAGATCTTAGATATGTTGATTAACGGTGCTGTAAGTACTGAAAGATGGTCAGCAAAATCTAACAAATTCTGGGAAGGTGTAACTGGACTTAACCAAGGTTCAAACGCAGGTTCTTGGTCTACTAAAGCAGTCGCTGATGGCGGATACTACAATACTCAAGGACAGTGGTTCCAAACTTTAGGAACTAAAATCCAAAAAGTATCTAACAAAATTCATCAAAAAACTTTAAGAGGTGGAGCTAATTTCTTAGTTGTATCTCCTACAGTTTCTACAATCCTAGAATCTATTCCAGGATATGCAGCTGGAGATCCAGGTGATAAGATGGATTACGCTTTTGGTGTACAAAGAATAGGTCAATTTAACGGAAGATATAAAGTATATAAGAATCCTTATATGACTGAAAACTTAATCCTTATGGGATATAGAGGTTCTCAGTTCTTAGAAACAGGAGCTGCTTATTGCCCATACATTCCATTAATGATGACTCCTCTAGTATACGATCCAAATACCTTTACACCAAGAAAAGGTATCATGACTAGATATGCTAAGAAGATGATCAGACCTGAATTCTACGGTAAGATTTATATCAGTGACTTAGGAACTGTATAATCTAACTTAGATTTTTTATAAATTAAGAGAGGCCTTCGGGCCTCTTTTTTTTTTGGTAATATACTTTATTTTTCCGATATTTATATATACAAACCAAAACGTTATTATATATGCCTTCAAATAACTATAACGACGACGTGTTCGTCCAAAAAAGAAGACCGAAAAGACCAATAAAATTCAAAGTACAACTTAACGAAGAACAAAAAAAAGCTAAATCATTAATATTAGAAAACCCTGTTACTATGCTGAAAGGAATGGCAGGTTCAGGAAAGACATTAGTAGCAACACAAGTTGCTTTAGATATGCTTTTTATGAAACAAGTTGATAAAGTAATTATTACTAGACCAACTGTAGCGAAAGAAGAGATAGGATTTCTTCCAGGAGATATCAGAGAAAAAATGGACCCTTGGTTAGCTCCTATATATCATAATCTTTTTATGCTTTATAACGAAGTTAAAGTTCGAAAAGAGATAGAAAATGGTAGTATAGAAATAGTACCTTTTGCATTTATGAGAGGAAGAACTTTTGTTAACTCTTTTGTAATAGTTGATGAAGCTCAAAATGTAACTCATAGTCAAATGGAGACTGTCATAGGTAGATTAGGTCAAGGTTCTAAGATGGTGATATGCGGAGATTTAGCTCAAATTGATCTGAAAAATAAAAGAGATACTGGTTTTTCTTTTCTTGCTAGATTAGAAGAAAACGTAGCAGGATTTAAGACGGCTTCTTTAGAATATAACCATAGACATGAAATAGTAGCACCTATATTAGAAGT
>NZMJ01000056.1 GCA_002692855.1 Maricaulis sp. | reverse complement strand
GCATTAGCTGCAGCACTTGTTACAGTAATAGCAACTCCCATTGGTATAAAATTAGAAGGTATTCCAATAGAAGACTCTTTGTGGTCTGTACCCGAAGAAGCAATAGTAATGCTTGTTGAGTAAGTAGACAAAGTCATATCATTAGTTAATCCACCTGTAGTTGAATTTTTAATGATAGTTTTAAATCCATTTTCAGAACGAACTGGACCATTAAATGTAGTGTTAGCCATTATATTTCCTTTTGTAGAAGGTTTACCTTTGTTATCTCTACAACGTCTGCTAGGTCAGTTAACAAAGAAAAAAATCCTAGAAAATAGGGGGTTTTTACACCCCCTNATTTGGTTATGCTCCAGCAGTACCAAAAACTGCTCTCCAGTCAGATACACCAAAACTGTATCTTTCTCTAGCTTTAAACCTCATGTTTCCTGTATCAAAATCGCCTTCCATGGCAGTTCTGATAGGAGTTCTTTGGAATAATTTAAAGCCGTTAGGAGCGTCAGTCTTAATGAAGTAAGCNTCTGTGTCAGTCAAGAAGTGGTTTACAACCGCTCCGTCAGGTAACATACCCATTGACTTCATAGCGTTTACATCATTGTCTGCTGTTCCCGGTCTTAGAGTAGAGTTTAAAACTCTTTCAGCAATAAATTGCAACTCTTTAGGAACAATTAATTTTGTTCCTCTAACCGCAATCTTTAGACCTCTTTCGTCTGTAAGACCAGCAATATCAATCAACATTTGCTCAAGTGAAGTTTCATTCAAATCAGCAGCAGTAGATAATTGATTTCTTTGGTTACCAGACAAAGAAGGGTGAGCAGATGAACAAAGAGCAGCACCGTCCCCNACAGGGAAAGTAGTATCAAACGCATTGTTTAAAATTGCTGCAGCTTTAATCTGCTTTGTTTGTGACATTGAACGAGCAAGGGCTTTTGTATATCTAGACGCAAGTCTGTCATACAAGTTATCCTCAATTGCTTCTTCAGTAATACTGAAAGCCAATGCAATTGTCTCGTGTGTGTATCTAGAGGTGTAAGTTTCTTGTGCATCGTCAAAAGATATAGCACCACCTTCACCTTTAACAGGTGCGGTACTAAATCCAGAAAGCATTACCTCTTCCTCGAAAGCACGGTCTGAAGACTCTTCATCAAAGATTTCAGCGTGTTCGTTATCATAGCGATCNTACTCAAGTCCAAATAAGGCATTTAGACCCGGCTCCAGCTCTTTCGCTAATTGTGCTCTTGAAATAGCCATAGTTTATCCTTTCCTAAATACCAGTTGAATCTGCTGTAGTCTGTGAATCAGAACTAGAAGCAGGTGAATTAAAGTGGAAGTTAAATCGCACTACAAAGTTAACGCCTGCTGCGTCATAGTCAAGATTAGCTACATCTGTAGTTAATCCGACAATTCTCATAGCAAGAGTTGCTGTTGTAGCGGCTGTACTAATATCTAATTGTCCAGTAGAACGACCGTTACTGGTAGAACCAGAAGTGGCTGTAGCTAAAGAACAGTTAGAAAATACGTCAGCTAGTGCTGTTGCTCTGTTTGTAACAGACTCATCAGCAGCTACCATATATAACTGATTAGGGTTGTCAGTAACAAAAGCTTTGACAGGAAAATTTGTGTCAACGCTTACGTTGTTAGACCCCGGCCAATAATTTTTGAAAACAGTCTTCTTAGAAGCTGAATCCACATACTCAACGCCCATTAGGACACCTAAAAACGGAACAGTACCACCGTTTGCATTACCAACAATATCAATTACACCTGCTGCTAAAGGTATTACAGGTGAATACTGATAAATAGCATTTGTATTGTCATTTGCAATTTCATACTGAGTTACCCCAGTTGAATTTGTTGCACTGCCATTTAGACCTATTGGACGAAGACCAAACGAAGTATCTTGATTTGCCATTTAAATCTTCTCCATAAATAAGTTAATCTTTTCGAGCTCCCCCAAAGGTAACTCGACTTTGACGGTCAGGTTTACTGATCGTCATTGTTGAATGTGCATTTTCTCTCATCATATCTTGGTCAACAGCGTTTTGTTGGTCTGTATTTCGCTGTGCAAAATAATTAGACCTTTCCTTTACTGTTTCTAAAGGTATACGAGCTAAAACTAGTCCGCCAACACCGAAAACCCCTTCAAATTTCCCTGAATCAATTACTGGAGCTTCAAAATCTGGATACTCATCTCTTCTAACAAGTTCATAACCTTCTCGAAGTCTAGCAGAAATATTTTTACGGTCGTCAAAACCTCTTACTTCTGCTCGTATCCAACGATGTTTAAAACCCTCTGGTGCAGGGGGAGCATCCAACATTGATGGTGGAGCCCACGGTTTTCTTTTGGCTGTCTTTTCTCTAGAAGAATTCGTTCTAGGAGATCGTGCTATCCCTTCAAATTTTTTTGTTTCTGTCTTTGCTGTCATATCATTTCTCCTTAGTTTCTAACGTATTTTGCGTATTCTTCTAACGGCACACCCAACTTTTTGGCTATTTGCACTTGGCTAGGGGTGAGTCTAACCTTTCGATTGCGTCCACTAGACGTTGGTGCAGTCGATGAACGGGAAACACCCGCCACAGACTGAGTAACTTTTTTAGGTGGTGTCTCGCTTTCGACATCACCATCAAATTCTCTTGGAAACCTATCTCTAAGTCTCCTATCCAACTCATTATAGTATTCATCGGACTTGCCGTCAAATCCTTCGTCCTCAATTAATCTTTTATGAATACCAAAAGCAGCATAAGTCATTGCTTCATCTTGACCAAACCACTTATTTCTAGATGCCCAATCTTCAGCTTTTGGATCAGCTTTTTTAGGAGCTTGTTGCTGTTGAGTTTGAGGTTGTTGATAAACAGGTTGTTGCTCTTCTTGTTGCTTTTCCTGTTCTTCTCTTTGTTGTTGAGCAATTTTAGCTTGATCGTACCTATCTTTAGCTACTGCAAGTTGAGTAAGTCTTTGTTGGGCAGAAACAGTAGCATCCGCATCTCCAAGCTCTACTGCTCTTTTTAGATCAGCTTCAACTTGTTTTTGCTCTACTTCTAAACGACCACCATATTCGGTCATATACCCTTGATCTAAGCTTTTGAGCCTTTGCTTGATTTGGGTCGATTCGTCTTGGACTTGTTGAGCGTAACGTATCGCTTCTTCCCTTTGCCTTTCAGCTTCACGCATTTTTTTCGTAAGCTTATTAATGCGATTCTGAACAGAGTCTGTATACTGATCGTGCTCATCTTTCTTTTGAGGTTTTTCCACCTCAACTTCAGGTTTCTCTTCAGTGTCTTTTTTAGTTTTTGATTGAATCTTAGTAGTTTTTTTAGATGTCTTCTCATCTTCCTTAACTTCAACTTCAGTGTCTTCATTGGTATCCAATTCTAACTCTACTTGTTTATCGTCTGTCTGTATTTCTGCCATTTTTTATCCTCTAAAAGCTAACAATGTCATCAGGGTTTTTAATTGATGCTAAAACTTCATCATCATTTAATAATCTAACTTCTCCCCCATCTATACGGAATCTAGAACCTGCGTATCGAGGAAAGATAATCCAATCTTTTTCTTTACACCATCCACCGTTGGGAAATTTTTCTTCATCTTTATAAGCTAAGTTTCCTAGTTTTAAAACATAACCAACGACTGTTTGTATCTGTGTATCATCTAAAACTTGTGTTGGAATATGCAAACCACCTTCTGTCGTGGCTTTACCTCTGTAAGGTAATACCAAAATACGCCATCCAGTTGGATTAGGCATACGCTCTAAAAGACTATCGGTAACTTCAGAAGGGTCTAGAACGACTTCTTCTTTAGGTTTGTATAGGGTTGCTACGTTCTCTTTTTTATCAGTCATCAAATTGCTCCTGTTTATCCAGCAGGCTCGAGAGTTCCTGCGAAAGGTAATTTAATGCAGTAAGTTCCCCCATAAGTTCCCTGTACTGCTCCATGTTTTTGACTCCATTGTGTTCTAATACATCTAAAACACTACTTCGTCTTTCTTTTATCTTCTTTTGCACAAACTGTACAAAGTCAATTTCGCTCATATCAGAGTATTCTTACAATAAAAGATAAAAGAATACCATATCTTATACTAAATTGGAATTTATTTCAAAGTGTGGACCATCAATAAATGGTCTCTTACCTTCTTTTCTCCTTGTATCAATATAATCATTCATTGCTTCTTCCATAGTACCTTCCCAATCAGCAATGTTTCTAATATGCCAAGATGCTCCCCAAACAATCGGTACACCATATTCAATGGCTCCTTGTTTCATTGCATCAGCAATATCATCATAAACCTTTAGTTCCCAACATCCTCTTCCACCAACATATGCCATCAGATCAACAGCTAAACCTTTTAAGTGTTTACTGTTCATTGTTTTTGACGCACCCGCTGCTACAAGTTCTTTTTGTTTTTCTAGTGTTCTAACACCTTCGATAACACCAAAATCTACTTTGGTAACACCTATAGCATACTTTACGACTTTAATTAAGTCTGGGTCTACACTATCTAATCGGTCTAGTGATCTTTGTGATAATTTAAAACTCATTTAGTTAATCCTTTACTTTTTTCAAAAGTTCTTAATCCACCTAATCCCAACATACCTAACAATACAGTCATCAAACTATCCATATCAAATTTAGGTAATTGATCTATCGTAAAGGCTTCTGTTGGAAAACTTGCTAGAATAAAAACAACAATAGGATACAAAATAAAATGATAAGCTAACGCCACACCACATACCCAACCAATAAATGGTCTCCACCCTGCAACAAAAATACTGCGATGCTGTGCTTCTGNTTTNTTNACATCNACTTGTGCCATATTGCTTTCATGGGCATGTTTTTGTGCCATTGTAGCAATATCATGGGCTAATTGATTCTTTTGGTCTTTATCTTCGATAAACTTATCCAACAATCCTGCCACGGGACCGATCAAACTTTTTAACATGTTATCTCCTAGAAAAAGGGTAAGAATCCACCTATACCAGAACTAAAAGAACCCTGAAATGGATAACCATAAACGGGTGGCATATAGCGATTCATCATTTGTTGTTGATAGTATTGGTTTTCTTTTGGTAAATACATTTGTGGGTAATTACCATAAAATGAGGGCTGTTGAGTATTCTCTTGATTAAATACTCCTGTTTGTAAGCTACCTAACTTATCTAATCGGTTAGTTAGTCCAGAAAACTTTTCTTCCAACGAACCTAACCTTTGCTCCATTGTTTGTTGTGGTTGTGGCATTTGTGGTTGTGCCATCATCGGTTGATTTACCGTTGGCATCTGCATGGGCATACTAAATTGTGGTGCTAAATCCATTATCGTGACCTACTCATATACGCTGTTGCTCCAAAGTAAAAACCTACAATGGATGCTTGTCCTAAATAAAATAATCCTAATAAATCAGCTAATGCTGCTACTCTTGTTTCTGAAACAAGNGGTAAAAATAACAAAAGGGTAAAAGCAATCATACTACCAATGGCTGTCCAAGACATCTGTTTTTGAGCGTGACTTTTTTCTTCTCGTAACTCAAGCTCTATCATTTCTTTTGACTTTGCTATTTCTGCATCGTCCACTGTGCCATCGTGNTTTAAATCAAACTCATTGTAGCGACTTTCAGGCTCTAGTTTTTTTGCCATTCTTCCTTTTTCCTGCATTAGATAATGCAATAGCTACAGCTTGTTTTTGTTTATATCCTTCGTCCATAAGTTTTTTAATATTCTTACTTATCGTTTTTTCCGATGATCCTTTCAATAATGGCATCTATTTTTTTCTCAACAGCTAGTATAACGCCCAGAACGGAGAGCAGCACCCATTCCTCGCTTTTGTCCAGTAACTTTTTTACCGACTGCCGTATTTGGTGTAGCTTCTTCGATACATTGTGCATAGGGTATTGATCCTTGTCCTTGAATTTCAGCGACTTTACTTGGAGCTGGTGGCTCTTGTATTGGTGCACCTAAAATTTTAACTTTTGAATGTTGTGGCATAATTATTTTCCTTTATTTCGTTGTTTAATCATTTCTCTTTGATTGGTAGCTTGTATTCTTTCTCTAGCAATATTCGTTTGACTATCTATTCTTTCATCAAACTGTCTAGCTCTTTCTGCCATCTTTTGTCTTTCGAGTTGAATCTTCGCTTGATCATTTAAAGCATCTGCTTGAGCTTGTTGCTGTTTAATACCTAATTCTTGCTGTTTTAGAGCAACAACAGGGTCAGCACCTTGCTCTCCACCACCTGCAATCTGTGCACTTAACATCTTCACATTCTGCATTTCTTGAGCAATAATCTGTGCTGTCATTGCTTCATATTCAATCATCTGATCTTCAGTTGGAGATAAACCTTGATTCTGTTGCATAAACAATATCATTGTCTGCTCTTGTGCTTTAAGTTTAGCATGTTCCATAACGTGCTTTTGTAAATCAATCGCTACCTTTGGACTAGCTAAAGCTAATGGAGAAGAACCAAAAACTAAATGTGCCATAATATGAGCATCGTGATCTTGTCCTTCAAAAGCTTTTAACTCTGTGTTTTCTAGTGCATCAATGTTTTCTTGAGCAGGGTCTTTTGGTATTGGCTCATCTGATGATGGTGCTCTAAGAATCTTATCAATATCTCTAACCCCTAGTGCTTCATACATTCTTCTGAAAGCTTCATACATGTTATGTAGTTCAGGTGCTTGAGCAGCTAGTTGCATTTGTGTTTGAGCTAAAGCAATACGCTGTGCTTGAGAAAATATGTTTGGATTTGAAACAGGAATAATATCCACCCTATCGTCAAAGTCCGCAGCCATAACAGACTGCTCTGCGTTTTCAATACTGTAAGGATATTCTTGTGGTAAATACTCAGACATTACTTTTGCAAGAAGTTTAAACTCTTGTTTCATTGCATAATGTAATCTCTTATGTATGGCACTCATTACTCTTGTGCCTTGCTCTAACATTGCAACAGTTGTACCAACGGCTGCTTGTTGATTACCGTCTCCTACTTTTAAATCAGTAATAGTTGCAAATCTTTGTCCTGCCTGAACCACAAAACCAAGTAATTGGAACAGTGTTGAATCTGGTCCCTTAAAGGGTAATGGCATCAAGCTATCACGAATCGCTCCACCGGGTGCGTCTACNTCTCTAAACTCACCGGGCTGTAGTGGGTCACTNTCATCTCTAATACGAAGTCCCCGAGCTTTGAATCCTGCGGGTAGATTTGATAACGTACCTGCATCTATGAGTTGTCTCAANGCTGCTGTGGCAGTTCGGGAGAGTCCACCAATGGTATGAATTAAACCTAATCCATAAAANCCAAAGCCGGGAAGAAACTTGTAATGCACAAAATACTGTATCTTTCTCTTTTGTGGATCATCCTCCTTGTAGTTTCTTCTTATTGATAAAATTTGACCATTATCCTCACTTACTGTGACAACATATGGCACTTTAATTCCTGTTGGTTCCCCATCCTCGTCTCTATCTTCATAACCTTTGAGGTCTAAATCAACATGACATTCAAGCANTGTACAGTCATAGTCAATATTACTAGGCTGAACGCCATCAATATAATCAATTTCATTGGACACACTATCAGTTGGGTTCTGTGCAGGATGCACGGGAATATCTCTGTAAAAACCACTAATTTGTTTCTTACGAAGCTCATTTAAATCCATTCTNACNACTTGCGTAATATTTGGGCAAGTATCTAAATCATTAGCTTCATAAGGNACAACNANNTNNTCNGCTGGAACAAACTTACTAACNGCTCTTTCCATTCCGTCATCNTANTAAACTTTCTTGAAAGTTGATCCTGCCAATGGGAGATAAAATAACATCTGGTCAAACTCTGGAGTNTATTCTTCCATGACNTTNGTCATGTAGTAATTCATAAACTCTCGAACTCTNTTAGCTTGTTCTTCTTTCTCTTTAGTGGGAGTCCCCATAATGGTTGTCCTAACTGGACCCATTGGAGGTAATAATTCATTAAATGCTTGAGCTTGAAACTGTGTGGCAGCTTCAGCTAACAACGGATGTGTTACCCCTGTTGCTCCTCTAAAAGGTTGGGTACGCTCTTCGTAATTAAATCCAAGAAGTTCTAATCCATTAGCATACGCATCTTCCCAATCTTTACGAGAAGANTTGTTTGCGTCATATTCACTGACTAAATCAGAAGATAATCGACCTAATTCACTGTCATCAAGTTCTGTTGCAAGGTTTCTGTAAAACTCTCCAGTCATTGGATTGTTTTCAGCAGTGGGGTCTANATCAATNGTTACACCACCGTCTTCTGTCATTTCAATTTCAATACCGTCTGGAATNTCGGTCTTGAATGTTGCNGCAGGCATNTCAATTTCTAAATCTGTTTGAACGTCCTCTACTTTTGGATCGTCAGTAACTCTTTCTACCAAAGATACTGGTGGTGGGCTTTCTGCCATACCTATCTTCTCCTTTTAGCTCGTGTATGTCCTTTAATGGCAATACCATCAATAGACTTCTTTTTCTTTCGTTTAGAAACTTCCCCACCCCTAGCCATGTACTGTTTATTTGGCTTTGTTACATCCATTTCAAATTCTTCTGGATTTTTGAAATCATCAACGATTTCTTTTCCTTTTTCAATTATAGCTTCAATTATAACAGGGGTGCGTTTTGTAAAATCAGCTTTTCCCTCTCGTTTTGCACTGTCTCTAAGAGATTTTTTAAATTTTCTATTTCTGCGAACAACATCTGCTCGTTCTTCCATAGGAAAATCCATAGGGTTTAACTTTATTTTATCATATAATTTTTGAAACTCATCCTGTTGTTCTTTTCGTTCCTTGCCTATTCTCTTTGCTTTTTCAAAAACTGACATTTAAATTCCTATATTCTATACCTATATTATTCTATATAAACATGTTTCTTGCAACAGAAGACAATGTTACCACACCTTGTGGCTGTTTGAACATGTTTCTCGCAATATCGCTTAATGCTCCTACCCCACGAACCTCGCCACCGTCTTTGAATTTGTATAAACGGTTAGGATTCTTTCGTGATGGGGATAATTCAGGATATTTTTTATATATATTGAATACATCATCACCGGGAAAATTTAAATGTATTTGATCCACTATATTAGTTAAATCTAAACGATTACCTTTTTCTTTAAAATTATTTAATCCTTGTATAATGTCTCTTATCATTTCGGCATTTTTATCTATAGAGGGTAAATCTCTTAACTCTGGTGGAAATAAAAACTCTGATTCTCCTAATCCCATATTTCTATAACCTAAAAAAGACCCCTCCCCTGTACGCCACACACCATTACCATCTTTTGTAAGTTTTATAGCAAAATAAGGCTCTTTGTTTTGTTTAGAAGTTAAAACAAATAATTTTGAATTTATACCATCTACTAAACATTGGCTACCTATACAATTTCTTAATTTTTCTCCCAATAAAGCTAATTTTATATTTGATGCAACCTCTTCTTTAGTATTACCATTAAGTGTTCTACCTTTATTAACATCATCGGGTGCAACTGAATGTATTCCGTGTTTGCCTTCAGACCTTGCAAAACTTGAAAAATATTTGTAAGGATACCCAGTATCCGTATCTACTGGAATAAATACATTATTTTTAGGGTTTTCTATAATTTCTAAAGGAAGATTATTTTTTTCTACAAATTTTTCTAAAAAATCTGGATTATTATCAATTTCTACAAAACCTCGCCCAGAAGGTAATTTTAAGTTATTAGGGTTTTTATAATCTATTAAATTTAGATATACCCCTTCTTTAGCAAAAGATTTATTGATAGTAGGTGACTTTTGAATTTTTTCAATCATGTCCGCAACAATTTTATCAAAAGGTTCTTTTAATAATTTTTCTGCATCTTGTTTTGACAAGTTTTTAAAATATTTAAAAATTTGAGGTTTTTCTATTCCAAAAAATTTATTTAAATCTTCAGAAACAGTGCTTAGTGAACTTAGTGATTTAGGGTTTGGAAAAGAAGGTAATTCAGAAGCAGGTGTTTCTTTTAAAAATTTGTTTACCGCTAATTGGTCTATTTCAAAATCTGTTTTTCCTTTGTTTTTTTCTTCTTTTTTTAAATTACTTTTAATTTCTTGTATTCTTTTTTGTGCTTTATCTCTAGTTAAATTATAAGTTTTTAAATATTCTGGATTTGTTTTTAAAAAAATTTTGTTGGATTGTTGGTCTGTAAATCTTCTGAAAAGTTTTTGTAAGGCAGGAGGATAATCACTAATCATACTTATTGTGTTTGCATATTTTCCGGGAACATCCCCTGATGTTATAATTTCATTTAACGCACCTTTTAAAAAAGTTTCATCATCAATTAATTTTCCTTCTGATAATTCAGGACCAATTTCTGCGGAGCGTGGTGCAAAAAAAATAGCCTTTTTATCTTCATACAGTGGGTTTAAATTACCTAAATCTTCTGAGACTAATCGAGTTCCTCCCCCATCATAACCTATTTCCCCAACCACCTCTCCTTCTATATTTGTTTTTAATTCTACGGGAACAGTTTTAGTATAGTCTAAAGATGGAGTTAAACTAATGCCTTTAAAAAAATCTTTAGGGTAAGCTACTCTAGGAAACGTACCTACGTCCGACCTAACATTTCCCAGTCTTACACCTTGAGTTCCGACTATAAAAGGGTCTTTACCTTTTACAAATTGAGATATACTAAATTTTAAATCGTTCAAATAAAATTGAGGGTCATTAGCAAATCTGTTGTAAAAATTACTTAAAATTGTAAAAAGTATTCTATTGTCTGTATTTGCTTTAGCAAAAGATTTTTCAAAAGAGTCTTGGAACTTTGATATTTCTCTTTCTCCTCGCCCTTCGTCCCATTGTTTTTGCCAAGACTTCTCCCACTCTTTACTTCTTTTATCCCAATTTTTTTCCCACTGTTCCGACCACTGTTCTGCTGTGCCTTTAAACATTCCTGCTTCAAATTCATTTATACGATCATATTCTTTTATTTTTGATTTTTCTGAACCAAGCAAAAATTGGTTTTCATAATCAATTTCTTTTAACATTTTTACACGTTTTTTTAATTGACTTTCAAATAATTTTTGTTTTCTTTCTGCTCTAGCTTTTGGTGTTTCACTTTGTTTAAAAATAGTATTAAAGTTTGGTTCGTCCGCTGTTATATAAGTATCTATTTGTTCATTGAAATTTTTTAAATCTTGAACTTTATAAGTTAAATCCTCGTCTGTAACATAGTCTGCTAGGTCTAATGAATTTATAAACTTTGTAATATCGTTTCTTAAGGTTATAAAAGTAGCCTTTAGTAAATCTGGATTAAACTGTATTTTTCCATCAACTAAGGACTTTAAAATAGAGTCTAACTTTATGTTGACATTTTTTCTTTCAGGAAAACCTTGTTTAGGATCAACATATTTTTCTTGTTTATAGTTTCCATCTTTTCCTATTACAAGAACATCAGTAGACGCTGTATTTTGCATCCAATCTTTATATTTATTTGCAAAAGTATCTAAAGCAAGGTTTTTTGAAACCTCTGGAGTTTTTTCAATTGTCCGTCCTACATATTGACCGGGCATTGCGTCTTTACCCAAAATTTCTTCTAACTCGTTTCTAGTAGCAAGTATTTTTTGAGTTAACATTGGTTGACCAAAAGATTTAATAAGGTTAGGGGTATCAACAAATTTCCCTAACAGTTTTGTTTCGTCATTTAAAAAATAACCTAATGAATTTGTATCCAATTGTAACTCGTTCATATTATCGTTAAACTCATAAGGAGGAGTTCTATTAATTGAAGGAACAACTTTTTTTATAACCGTATTGTCTAATTTTTGTAAGTCTTCTAATAAAGGTACAATAATATTTTTTTGTAGGTCTTCTAAACTTTTACCTGTATTGTCCACACTATCTTTTGTTAAAAGTTTTACGGAATCCGTGTTAGGATCATATATTTTGACTTTAAAAGTGGAGGGTTGTAAATTTTCTATAGGCTCCAAACCATTAAGAACCGTGTTTAAAATTTCTTGTTCTACTTCTGGGTTTAAAGTAGCGTATTTTTTTACCTGTGGTTGATATTTTGAGTACAAACGTCTTTTTTCTGATTCAACTTCTTTTGCTGTATTTATTAGTTCGTTTTGCACTTTGTTTACATCTGCTTGAGCTTTATTCCTTAAATCTTGTAATTTGTCTTGCAAAAGCGTTTTAGAAGTTTTTGAATAATCTTTAACTATTTCTACATGCTCGTTTTCAAGATAAGTGTCCCCTTTTTTAGCATATTCTTCAAGCACATCTACTTTTTTAGCTTTTTCAATGTTTTCTTTTACGGATTTGTTTGGATCAATAGGTAAATCGGGTACATCGCCTAATGCTTGTGTTGGTTTTTCTGGAATCATATAAATAAGATTAGACCCTTTTTTATCCGTTTCTATTTTACCCGGGACAAAAACACCTATTCCTGTGTCTAAAGTTTCTTCACCAAAACCAAGGTTGTCAAAAAATTCTTGTACTTTATTTTTTATTTTATCTGTATATTTTCCAAGACTTGTAAGCATTTGAGGACTAACCATTGTAGCAGGAACACCCAAAGCTGTTGTTATTGGTAAATATTGACCAAATTTGTATCTCATATCCTCTCGGGGTACATCAATACCTAATTTAGTTTCAGCAAAATCTTCTACATTTTTTGTTGTAGGAGCGTCTTTTGACAATTTAAATAAACCTGCAATGCCACGATTCGGAAGAGATTCTAATATTTTATCTATTGGTACACCCGGGAACAGTTCTTTGGCAAGTTCATACATATCCCCATAAAGACCTACTGTTGTTCCAACAGCACCTTTTCCTTGTATTCTTCTGGTTTCATCCAAAAAAGCTTGGGGATCGTAAGTCGCTCCTGCGATTACTTGGTCTAGAGTGGGAGAAAAGTTTCCTATACCTGTGTTTGCTGCTTCACCACCGTTTTCATAACGAGANATGACTTTTCGTTTACCATTAACAGTAGATTGTTGAGGAATTAAAGGTCGTACTATCATTTATCCGTAATATTGTATTGGTNGCAAATTCAAAGGTTCATCATCCCAATCATCAGTCGGTANTTGCACAAAATTGCCCTGACGATAACGCATCAGTGCCTGTGTTGTACTATCCACCAAGTCGTCATACTCCCCATTCGGAAATGCAGCACACTCCTCAATCAATTCGTCTGCCCACCTTTCCTCTGGAGCCCAAATCATCCCACTTTCAAATAGGGGTGAAATGCTGTGTACTCTTGATAATTTATCATTTCCACGGCTAGGTGTAAAGTTTACCACAGGTATGCCCATTTGTCTCAACTCATGTGTGAGTGGAGTCCCTGTTGCCTTTGCTTCAATAATCACGGTTTCTGGTTCCCAAAATTTGTACTGCTCATACGCTACTTGNTTNAATTCTGGAAAGTCCCAACGATCTTTTTTNACATCCAACAGAATTAAACCCATCGGACCCGCTTCTTCTGGTCGAAATACTCCCCATGTTGTAATCGCTGAATANTCAGCNGTCTCNCTTTTACTAAANGCTGTATCGTAACTCTGAATAACGTATTCCAAAGCAGGNACATTNGGTTTTGTCCATCGTTTCCACCATTCNCTCTTNAAAATAGATGCCTGATCGCCCGTTGGTTGTTGCTGATACTGTGCGTTCCACTTACTCGGTGGAATAGANGCTTTTACCTTCGTTAAATCCTCTANAGACCANAATNCTTCCCAACANGGTTTNCCAGACGGCATAATAGCGGGTAATTCTACCACTTCCCATTGGTCTGCATTAGGGTCTTTGAGCTGTGCTTTAATCAATTTGCCCGTCAAATCCTTCTCTGACCACCGTGTCATNACCAAAATAATNGCTCCACCGGGNTGNAAACGCTGTCTCGGACCNCCCGTGTACCAATCATACGCATCTTCAAANCCATTAGACGACATTGCCGTTTGCTCCGAGTGCGGATCATCAATAATAATCAAATCACCACCACGACCAGCGAGGTTTGAGCCAACGCCCACGGCATAATACATTCCTCCACGACTCGTGTCCCATCGACCTGCCGCTTTGGAGTCCGCAGAAAGCTTCGCTTCTGGGAAAATTTCTAAATATTCGTCTCTTTCCATCAAATTTTTGGTTTTTCTACCAAAATTAACAGCAAGTTCCGTGGTGTGTGTCGCTTGAATNATTTTCATATTGGGTTTTCGCCCGATCATCCATGCAGGAAACAAAAAACTAGCAAATTCTGACTTCGTATGCCTTGGTGGCATGTTAATAATCAATCGTTTGAGCTCACCCGTTGCTATTTTTTCCAATTTTTCAGCAATAATACGGTGATGTTTGCCTACAATAAACTCAGCCCACATCGATTTAACAAACGGGAGAAAACTATCCTTGCATTTGTCAATCTTATTAAGTTGAGCAAGGCGTAATTCTAACTTTAATTTTCGCTCATTAGCTTCTATTTCGTTCATAATCCTTGGTCAAGCATACATTCATCATAAACTTGTAATCCAATAGCATTAGGATTTTCTAACATCCCTTCATATTTTTCTGGATTATCAAATTTCATACTCATTAACTCCATCACACGCCTATCNACCTCATGCAACATCTTTTCCTCAAACGNAGATAACATCCGATTGGTCTTAACCGAAGGAACCAACCCATGTNTCCTTATTTCCGCAAANCGTGTCGCCAAATGGTAAATCTCTTCGCACATCTCCCATTCATTCAAATCATCTAACCTCCACGCATGAGTGTAAGTAAAATAAATAACTGCCCAAAAAATAATCGGTATGAAAACAATAGACATATATGTCTTTTTCATCTCTTACCTATAGTATGTAAAACATCTACCATACCATCTTTTTGTTCATCCAAGCTAATCTTAAAATAGGGTGGTGTCTGGAGTCCCGAATACGCTACATCGACCACGGAGTCCCCTCGGTATAAATACAANTCGCCTTTTGATCCAAGTTCCGTGACCTTNTTNACAAGAAGCCAGACATTNGCCTTTTTGTGTTTGGACAAAAACGANACTTGGTGNGGACGAATATCCACTTTATTACTNACACAAAATTTTAATTCAACCAGATGGAACCGTGACTCGTGGTCACAGATTAATACATCAGGTATTCCCGGTGTTAACCACGTTTCCAGTCGATTCGCTATCCATGTCGGATGAGTCACTTTCATCGTGTCCTTCATCATCGTCCACAGAGCGTTCTCCTTCCTCCGAACCGTTGATTCCTTCTTCGGTGTCTTCAACCTCTTGCCCGTCTTGTTCATCGGTGAGGTGCTTTTGATCGTCTGGGTCAACCCCATCTTCTTCAACTCTTTCTGGAGTAATGTCGATTGCATAGCTATCCCTTATCTCTTTCAGTGCTTTAATTACTTCGTCCTTGGACATCGATTCAATACTGCCGTGGCGTATCTCACTNTTATTCACATAAATGTCCCCCGATGCTTGACCCCTGCGATACTCTGCCATGACCGCTGCCGAGTAAGCACCATTCTGCATTGCCGTGTCACGGATAACTTGTAAATCCCTNAAGTGCCNATCTTTACGCACAGCATACTTTGAATCCAACTCCCNNTTCTGACGCATATATTCTTGATACACATGCGGATAGACATTCGGGTTTAGCATATTACTTGCTATCGCACTTGCCGTTTTGGGAGAATATCCTGCATTGATTGCTGCTTCACGTTGCGTGATCGTGCCATCTTTGGTGATGAGTTCCTTAACAAAAAGCTCTTGTTTGCGAGTAAGTGTTAGTGGTCGCCTTTTGGCGGGTGGTTTGTCTTTAGCCCTTAATGTTTGTCTTTGAGAGCTGGGTAACACATAACGGCTCGAGAATCCCAATATAGTCTCCTAATTAAAATGTACACGGACAAGGGTACAGAAAAATTACTTTTTTGTCAAAGCGATATTATCNNTTTTATCTTATATGANTTNGGTTNNNANTTTTATGTNATTATTTGNNAAAAACATGCAACTNCNNGCGGTTTTGCCTGAGACGTTATTCGCAGCGTTTTTTATTTTTTTCGGCTCTCGCTTCGTGGTTTTTTGGCTCTATTTGGTCGGAGTCACTAAAAAATAACGGCACTTACTCAATGGTTCTTGAATCGTTTTCCGATCTGCTCGGCTCGTCAACCGATCAATTAATTAAAATTGCTTTGTGATCACTACGTTTTTTAAAAACTTTAGAGAATAGATCGTGGCTCTTGGATCGC
>NZMJ01000055.1 GCA_002692855.1 Maricaulis sp. | reverse complement strand
GGGCCCGCCGCTACTTTTTGCAACAAGGCGGTTTTCAATCGCGGATGACCAGTGTAGAAGCCTGCGCTCCGGTGTGGCGGATACGGGGTCAGCGTGTTAGGAGGCCCGTCCTTCTAGGGGTGTAGCTCAGCTGGTAGAGCAGCGGTCTCCAAAACCGCAGGTCGTGGGTTCGAGTCCCTCCGCCCCTGCCATTGCGTTTTTGGTGAAGGCTGCCTACTTCCTCGGCCCGAAAATGATTCAAGCGATGACGCGTAACGACAAGACAAAAACTGCCGCAAAAGCTTCTGAAGCACCGGCACCGAAGAAGAAGCGGGCCAATCCGCTGCAATTCCTCGCACAGGTGCGTCAGGAAGCGCGGAAGGTTACGTGGACATCCCAGAAGGAGACAATGATCTCGACCGTCATGGTCCTGATCATGGTCGCGTTTGCGACCCTGTTTTTCTTCCTCGTCGATCTCGCGATTTCCGTCGGGATCGATTTCGTTCTTAATCTCGGCGCGTGACGGAGACCGATATGTCGGCCAAGTGGTACATCGTCCACGCCTATTCGAATTTCGAGAAGAAGGTCGCCGAGGCGATTCGCGCGGAAGCGCGGTCCCAGGGCCTTGAGGAGAAGTTCGAGGAAATCCTCGTTCCGACCGAAGACGTGATCGAGGTCCGCAAGGGCCGCAAGATCAACGCCGAGCGGAAGTATTTCCCGGGCTATGTTCTCGTGAAGATGGATCTGTCCGACGCGGCATACCATCTGGTGAAAAACACGCCGAAGGTCACCGGCTTCCTGGGCTCGGGCAACAAGCCGATCCCGGTCTCGGAGATCGAGGTGAAGCGCATCCTCGGCCAGATCGAGGAAGATGCCGAACGTCCGCGTCCGACGGTGACGTTCGATATCGGCGAAACGGTTCGCGTCATCGACGGTCACTTCCAGAGCTTCAACGGTGTTGTCGAGGAAGTGGACGACGAAAAAGGCCGCCTGAAGGTGGCGATCAACATTTTCGGCCGGGCAACGCCGGTCGAGCTGGAATACGCGCAGGTCGAAAAGACGGCCTGACGCGTCAATCAGGGTGCGGGAGGGGCCGGGAAAGACCATTCCGGCTTCGTACCGCGCCGCCCTTTTGAATGGAGTAAGGGATCATGGCGAAGAAGATTAGCGGCTATATCAAGCTGCAAGTCCCGGCTGGAGCGGCCAATCCGTCTCCGCCGATCGGCCCGGCGCTGGGTCAGCGCGGCGTCAACATCATGGAATTCTGCAAGGCGTTCAACGCCAAGACCCAAGAGATGGAAAAGGGAATGCCGATTCCCACCGTCATCACGGTCTACCAGGACAAGTCTTTCACCTTCGTGACGAAGACGCCTCCGGCGAGCTTCTACCTTAAGAAGGCTGCGAAGGTTCAGAAGGGCTCCGGCACGACCGGCCAGTCCGGTCCGATCGGCAAGGTGTCGATGGCGCAGTGCCGCGAGATCGCTGAAGCCAAGATGGCCGATCTCAATGCTAACGATCTTGACCAGGCGACGAAGATCATCGCCGGCTCGGCCCGTTCGATGGGCCTGGAAGTGGTAGGGTAAGTCCAATGGCCAAGAACAAGCGACTGATGTCCTCCTATTCCGAGATCGACCGTGAAAAGCTTCACGGCCTGACCGAAGCCGTCTCCATCGTGAAGTCGAACGCGAAAGCGAAGTTCGACGAGACGATCGAAGTGGCGGTCAACCTCAATGTCGACCCGCGTCACGCTGACCAGATGGTTCGCGGCGTGTGCAGCCTGCCCAACGGTACGGGCCGCTCGGTCCGCGTGGCGGTGTTCGCCAAGGGTGCGAAGGCTGAAGAAGCCAAGAAGGCGGGCGCCGACGTGGTCGGTGGCGACGAGCTGGCTGAAGAAATCCAGAACGGCCGCATGGACTTCGACAAGGTCATTGCCACGCCGGACATGATGCCGGTCGTCGGCCGTCTCGGTAAGGTGCTCGGCCCGCGCGGCATGATGCCGAACCCGAAGGTCGGCACGGTGACGATGGACGTCAACAAGGCGATCCAGGATTCCAAGGGCGGTGCCGTTGAATTCCGCGTCGAGAAGGCCGGGATCATCCATGCCGGTATCGGCAAGGCGAGCTTCACCGAGAAGGCGATCGAGGAAAACCTGCGGGCGTTCCTGGATGCCATCGTCAAGGCGAAGCCGTCGGGCGCCAAGGGCACCTATCTGAAGAAGATCGCCGTCAGCTCCACCATGGGGCCGGGCGTCAAGGTTGATATCGCCGAAGCCAGCGCGCAACCGAGCGCGTCTGCCGCCTAAGGCGATTTGCAAGTTTCCGGAGCCTTCGGGCTCCGGGAGGCCGGCCCGGAGGCAAACGCCAAACGGCCGGCCGGCCTGTCCGAGACCGCAGGGGCGGGAAGGGGAGACCCGGACCGCTTAATCAGGTGACGACCCTGCGCAGACGGGAGTGAGAATTCGAAGACGTGTCCACATGTGCATGCAAGTGCGCGGCGCGGCGACGGTTCAAGCCCCGGGACAGGATGGCCTCCAATGTGGCTTGCCACAGCGGAGGCTTCTTGAGAGGCGGCCGGATGGTCCGGTCGCTTAAATCGGGAGACCGCAATGGAGCGAGCTCAAAAAGCCGAGGCAGTTGAAGTCCTGAAAGGGATTTTCGCTGACTCCGGTGCGGTGGTCATCGGCCACTACACCGGCCTTACTGTTGCGGAAATGACGTCGCTGCGCGTCCGGCTCGGAAGTGCCGGTGGGCAGCTGAAGGTGGTGAAGAACCGTCTGGCCAAGATCGCCCTGAAGGGGAATGCGGCTGAGGACGCGGGGGAGCTGTTTACCGGCCCCGTCGCGATTGCCTTTTCCGCGGATCCCGTCTCGGCACCGAAGGCCGCCGTCGATTACGCCAAGGAGAACGACAAGTTCGTGATCCTCGGCGGAATGATGGGTGACACGGTTCTGGACGAAGGCGGGGTGAAGTCCCTCGCGAGCCTGCCGTCGCTCGACGAGCTGCGCGGCAAGCTGGTGGGTCTCATCCAGGCTCCGGCGACCAAGGTCGCTGGTGTGGTTCAGGCTCCGGCTTCCCAGCTGGCGCGTGTCCTCAACGCCTACGCCCAGAAAGCCGCCTGACGTCGTCTCTGCATCGACTGCGCACGCAACAACACTGTTCAAGGACTAAATCAAATGTCGAAGATCGAACAACTGGCCGAAGACCTCTCCGGCCTGACTGTCATGGAAGCCGCCGACCTGGCCAAGCTTCTGGAAGAAAAGTGGGGCGTTTCCGCCGCGGCTCCGGTCGCGATGGCTGCGGCTCCGGGTGGTGGCGGCGAAGCTGCTGCTGCTGAAGAAAAGGACGAGTTTGACGTTGTTCTGACCGCCGCCGGCGACAAGAAAATCAACGTCATCAAGGAAGTCCGGGCGATCACGGGCCTCGGCCTGAAGGAAGCCAAGGACCTCGTCGAAGGCGCGCCGAAGCCTGTCAAGGAAGGCGTTGCAAAGGCCGAGGCCGAGGAACTGAAGAAGAAGCTGGAAGAGGCCGGTGCCTCTGTCGAGCTGAAGTAAGCGTCCTTTCCGGACGTTCGGGATTTCGGCGGGTGCGCGAAGCGATTTCGCGCGCCCGTCGATCCGTCCCCGCAATACAGCCGGCTCCCCGCCCGTCTTCTGCAGGGGCTGAGCCGGAATTCGAGGCCGGACCTGTCCGGTCATTCGCAGGAGAAAGGGCCGGATTTTCGGCCCGCCACGGAATTAAGTCAGCGCCACGCGCGCTGTGAAGGGAGCGGACATGGGTCTGTCGTTCACCGGTAAGAAGCGCATTCGCAAGTCTTTCGGCCGTATTCCGGAAACGGTTGCGATGCCGAACCTGATCGAGGTTCAAAAGAGCTCCTACGACCAGTTCCTCTTGAAGGACATGACGGCCGGCGACCGTCCCGACGACGGCCTTCAGGCTGTCTTCAAATCGGTTTTCCCGATCAAGGATTTCTCGGAGCGCGCCGTTCTCGACTTCGTGTCCTACGAATTCGAACCGCCGAAGTACGACACCGAAGAGTGCCAGCAGCGCGACATGACCTACGCGGCGCCGCTCAAGGTGAAGATGCGTCTCGTCGTGTTCGATGTGGACGAGGAAACCGGCGCCCGTTCGGTCAAGGACATCAAGGAGCAGGACGTCTACATGGGCGACATTCCGCTCATGACCGACAAGGGCACCTTTATCGTCAACGGCACCGAGCGTGTGATCGTCTCCCAGATGCACCGTTCGCCGGGCGTGTTCTTTGACCACGACAAGGGCAAGACCCACACGTCGGGCAAGTATCTGTTTGCGGCGCGCATCATTCCCTATCGCGGCTCGTGGCTCGATTTCGAGTTCGACGCGAAGGACGTGCTCCACATGCGTCTCGACCGCCGCCGCAAGCTGCCGGCGACGACGCTGCTGTATTCGCTCGGCCTCGACAAGGAAGAGATCCTCGCGACCTTCTATGACCGGCTGATCTATACGAAGACGAAAAAGGGCTGGACCCTGCCGTTCGTCAAGGAACGCTGGCGCGGTGTGAAGCCGTCGACCGACCTGGTCGACGCCAAGACCGGTGATGTCATTGCCCCGGCAGGCAAGAAGATCGCGGCCCGCGCCGCGAACAAGCTGGCCGAAGACGGCGTGACCGAATTGCTGGTCGGTGACGAGGCGCTGTATGGCCGCTTCGTGGCTGAAGACATGGTCGATGCAAAATCGGGCGAGATCTTTGCCGAAGCCGGCGACGAGATCACCGAGGAAAACCTTGTCCAGATGGTCGAAGCCGGTGTCGATTCGATCGACGTCCTCGACATCGACATTTATGGCAAGGGTCCGTACATGCGGACCACGCTGGCTGCCGACAAGAACGAAAACCGCGAGAACGCGCTGGTTGATATCTACCGCGTCATGCGCCCGGGCGAGCCGCCGACCGCAGAAACGGCCGAAGCGCTGTTCAACGGCCTGTTCTTCGATTCCGAGCGCTATGACCTGTCGGCCGTCGGCCGCGTGAAGATGAACATGCGCCTGGACCTCGATTGTCCGGACGACGTGCGCGTCCTGCGCAAGGAAGACATTGTCGCCGTCCTGAAAACGCTGGTCGACCTGCGCGACGGCAAGGGCGAAATCGACGACATCGACAACCTGGGCAATCGCCGCCTGCGTTCGGTCGGCGAGTTGATGGAAAACCAGTACCGCATCGGCCTTCTGCGCATGGAGCGGGCGATCAAGGAGCGGATGAGCTCGGTCGATATCGAGACCGTGATGCCGCACGACCTGGTCAATGCGAAGCCGGCGGCTGCCGCGGTTCGCGAATTTTTCGGCTCGTCGCAGCTGTCGCAGTTCATGGACCAGACCAACCCGCTGTCGGAAGTCACCCACAAGCGCCGCCTGTCGGCCCTTGGACCGGGCGGTCTGACCCGCGAGCGTGCCGGCTTTGAAGTCCGCGACGTGCACCCGACCCACTATGGCCGGATCTGCCCGATCGAGACGCCGGAAGGTCCGAATATCGGCCTGATCAACTCGCTGTCGACCTATGCGCGCGTCAACAAGTACGGCTTCATCGAGAGCCCGTACCGCAAGGTGAAGGACGGCAAGCTGACCGAGACGGTCGAGTATCTGTCCGCCATGCAGGAAGCCAAGTTCGCGATCGCCCAGGCGAATGCGACGGTGTCCGAGAAGGGCGAACTCGAGAACGAATTCGTCAACTGCCGCGTCGGCGGCGATGTGACGCTCGTTCCCAAGGAAGACGTGGACTATATCGACGTGTCACCGAAGCAGGTTGTTTCGGTCGCTGCGGCGCTGATCCCGTTCCTGGAAAACGATGACGCCAACCGCGCCCTGATGGGTTCGAACATGCAGCGTCAGGCCGTGCCGCTTCTGCAAGCGGAAGCTCCGCTGGTCGGAACGGGCATGGAATCGGTCGTGGCCCGCGATTCCGGTGCGACCATCGTGGCGCGCCGCGATGGCGTGGTGGAGCAGGTGGACGCGATGCGTATCGTGATCCGCGCCACCAAGGACCTCGACCCGACCCGTTCGGGCGTCGACATCTACCGCCTGTCGAAGTTCCAGCGGTCCAACCAGTCGACCTGCATCAACCAGCGCCCGATCGTTCGCGTGGGTGACGAGGTGGTTGCCGGTGACATCATTGCCGACGGACCGTCGACGGATCTGGGTGAACTGGCACTTGGCCGGAACCCGCTCGTCGCCTTCATGCCGTGGAATGGCTACAACTTTGAAGATTCGATCCTGATCTCCGAGCGTATCGTGCGCGATGACGTCTTCACCTCGATCCACATCGAGGAATTCGAAGTCATGGCCCGCGACACCAAGCTGGGTCCGGAAGAAATCACCCGCGACATCCCCAATGTCGGCGAGGAAGCCCTGCGCAATCTCGACGAGGCCGGCATCGTGTCGATCGGCGCCGAGGTCGAGGCCGGCGACATCCTGGTCGGCAAGGTGACGCCGAAGGGCGAAAGCCCGATGACGCCGGAAGAGAAGCTTCTGCGCGCCATCTTCGGCGAGAAAGCGTCCGACGTGCGTGACACGTCGCTGCGCCTGCCGCCGGGCACGACGGGTACGATCGTCGAAGTTCGCGTCTTCAACCGTCACGGTGTCGACAAGGACGAGCGTGCGATCACCATCGAACGCCAGGAAATCGAACGTCTCGGCAAGGACCGCGACGACGAATTGACCATCCTGGAGCGCAACATCTATTCGCGCCTGAAGGACCTGATGATCGGCAAGGACGCGACGTCCGGCCCGCGCGGGTTCAAGAAGGGCAAGATTTCGGCGGAAACGCTGGACGATGTCCCGCAAAGCCAGTGGTGGAAGATCGGCCTCGACGACGAAAAGGTCATGGCCGAAGTCGAAGCGCTGAAGAAGCAGTATGACGACTCCAAGGCGCGGCTCGACCGCCGCTTTGAAGACAAGGTCGACAAGCTGCAGCGCGGTGACGAACTGCCGCCGGGCGTGATGAAGATGGTCAAGGTCTTCGTCGCGGTGAAGCGCAAGCTCCAGCCGGGCGACAAGATGGCCGGCCGCCACGGCAACAAGGGTGTGATCTCGAAGATCGCGCCGGTCGAGGACATGCCTTTCCTGGAAGACGGCACCCCGGTCGACGTGGTTCTCAATCCGCTCGGCGTGCCGAGCCGGATGAATGTCGGACAGATCCTCGAAACCCACCTGGGCTGGGCGTGCGTCGGTCTCGGCAAGCAGATCGGTCAGGCCTATGAGGCGTATGAGCGTGACGGCAACATCAAGCCGCTGAAGGCTGCCCTCGAGAATGCCTATGGCCAGAACGAGGAAATGCCGGAAACGGACGACGAACTCGCCGAACTCAGCCGCAACCTGATGCCGGGTGTCCCGATTGCGACGCCGGTGTTCGATGGCGCGCGCGAGCCGGACATCGTTGCCCATCTCGAAGCGGCCGGTCTGGACAGTTCTGGCCAGGTCGTGCTGCACGACGGCCAGACCGGGGACCAGTTCCGCCGCAAGGTGACGGTCGGCATCATGCACATCCTGAAGCTGCACCACCTGGTGGACGACAAGATCCACGCCCGTTCGATCGGACCGTACAGCCTCGTCACCCAGCAACCCCTGGGCGGCAAGGCACAGTTCGGCGGTCAGCGCTTCGGCGAGATGGAGGTGTGGGCCCTTGAAGCCTATGGCGCCGCCTACACGCTGCAGGAAATGCTGACGGTGAAGTCGGATGACGTGGCCGGCCGTACGAAGGTCTACGAGGCCATCGTGCGCGGTGATGACACGTTCGAGGCGGGTGTTCCGGAGAGCTTCAACGTGCTCGTCAAGGAAATGCGCTCGCTCGGCCTGAACGTCGAACTGAAGAACAGCTAAGTCGGTCAGATATTTCGCGGGGCGGCGTCATGCCGCTCCGTTTACCTCCTTCAAGGAGACGGTGATGAACCAAGAGGTCATGAACATCTTCAATCCGGCAGCCGAAGGCCCGACCTTCGACCGCATCCGGATCTCGCTGGCCAGCCCGGAGAAAATTCTCTCCTGGTCGTTTGGCGAAGTGAAGAAGCCCGAGACCATCAACTACCGTACGTTCAAGCCCGAACGTGACGGCCTGTTCTGCGCCCGGATCTTCGGACCGGTGAAGGACTATGAGTGCCTGTGCGGCAAGTACAAGCGCATCAAGTACAAGGGCATTGTCTGCGAGAAGTGCGGTGTGGAAGTCACGCTCGCCCGGGTTCGTCGCGAGCGCATGGGCCACATCGAGCTGGCCGCGCCGGTTGCCCACATCTGGTTCCTGAAGTCGCTGCCGTCCCGCATCGCCATGGTGCTGGACATGGCGCTGAAGGATGTCGAGCGCGTGCTCTATTTCGAGCAGTATCTCGTCACCGAGCCGGGTCTCACCCCGCTGCAGCCCTATCAGCTGCTGACCGAGGAAGAGTATCTCGAAGCCCAGGACGAGTATGGCGAGGACGCCTTCACCGCCGGGATCGGCGCTGAGTGCATCCGCGACGTCCTGATGGCGATGGACATGGATGCCGAGATCGAAAAGATCCGCGTCGACATCACCGAGACGGGTTCGGAACTGAAGCTGAAGAAGTTCGCCAAGCGCCTCAAGACGCTGGAATCGCTTCAGGCTTCGGGCAACCGCCCGGAGTGGATGATCCTGACCGTCGTTCCGGTCATCCCGCCTGAACTGCGTCCGCTGGTTCCGCTTGATGGTGGCCGTTTCGCGACGTCCGACCTGAATGACCTCTATCGCCGCGTCATCAACCGGAACAATCGCCTGAAGCGCCTGATCGAACTGCGCGCGCCGGACATCATCATCCGCAACGAAAAGCGGATGCTGCAGGAATCCGTCGATGCCCTGTTCGACAACGGCCGCCGCGGCCGCGTCATCACGGGTGCCAACAAGCGCCCGCTGAAGTCGCTCGCCGACATGCTGAAAGGCAAGCAGGGCCGCTTCCGTCAGAACCTGCTGGGCAAGCGCGTCGACTATTCGGGCCGTTCCGTGATCGTCGTCGGTCCGGAATTGAAGCTGCACGAGTGCGGCCTGCCGAAGAAGATGGCGCTCGAACTGTTCAAGCCCTTCATCTATGCGCGTCTCGACGCGAAGGGCCTGTCGGGTACCGTCAAGCAGTCCAAGAAGATGGTCGAGAAAGAGCGTCCGGAAGTCTGGGATATTCTCGACGAGGTGATCCGCGAGCACCCGGTTCTGCTGAACCGCGCGCCGACGCTTCACCGTCTGGGCATCCAGGCGTTCGAACCCAAGCTGATCGAGGGCAAGGCCATCCAGCTGCACCCGCTGGTCTGCGCCGCGTTCAACGCCGACTTCGACGGCGACCAGATGGCCGTTCACGTTCCGCTGTCGCTCGAAGCGCAGCTGGAAGCGCGCGTCCTGATGATGTCGACCAACAACATCCTGTCGCCGGCGAACGGCAAGCCGATCATCGTGCCGTCGCAGGATATCGTTCTCGGCCTCTATTACATGTCGGTCGACAAGGAGAACGAGCCGGGTGAGGGCATGGTCTTCGGAACCATGGGCGAAATGGAAGCCGCGCTCGATGCCGGCCTCGTCTCGCTGCACTCGAAGATCCAGATGCGTTTCGATGTCGTCGACGAAGACGGCAATGAAACCCGCGCCCGCCTCGACACCACTCCGGGCCGTGCGAAGATCATCAACCTGCTGCCCAAGCACCCGAAGCTTCCCTGGCAGATCGCCAATGAGCTTCTGACCAAGAAGCAGGTCGGCTTCCTGATCGACGAGGTCTATCGTCACACGGGTCAGAAGGCGACGGTCATCTTTGCTGACCGCATGATGGCGCTCGGTTTCAAGGAAGCGGCCAAGGCAGGCATTTCGTTCGGCAAGGACGACATGCTGATCCCGACGGCCAAGGCCGAGCTGGTCAACGACACGCGCAAGCTCGTCGGTGAATACGAGCAGCAGTATGTCGACGGTCTGATCACCAAGGGCGAGAAGTACAACAAGGTCGTTGACGCCTGGGCGAAATGTACCGACCGCGTGGCTGACGCGATGATGGAAGAGGTCTCCAAGCCCTATTCCATCGGCGACAACCGTACCGAGGTGAACTCCATCTACATGATGGCGCACTCCGGCGCGCGTGGTTCGAAGAACCAGATGAAGCAGCTCGCGGGCATGCGCGGCCTGATGGCCAAGCCGTCCGGCGAAATCATCGAGACGCCGATCATCTCGAACTTCAAGGAAGGTCTGACCGTTCTTGAATACTTCAACTCGACCCACGGTGCCCGTAAGGGCCTCGCGGATACCGCGCTGAAGACCGCCAACTCGGGCTATCTGACCCGCCGTCTCGTCGACGTCGCCCAGGACTGCATCGTGTCGGAACCCGATTGCGGGACGTCCGACGGCATCAAGCTGCAGGCCGTGGTCGATGGCGGTGAAGTGGTCGTGTCGCTCGGCCAGCGTGTGCTGGGCCGTTACTGCGCAGAACCGATCAAGTCGCCGGATGGCGAAAAGGTCTGTGATGCGGGGACGTATCTCGACGAGGACATGATTGCGGCCGTGGAAGCGGCCGGTGTCCGCCAGGTGAAGGTGCGTTCGCCGCTCACCTGCGAGACGCGCGTGGGCGTGTGCGAGACCTGCTATGGCCGGGACCTGGCACGCGGCACCAAGGTCAATGACGGCGAGGCTGTCGGCGTTATCGCCGCCCAGTCGATTGGCGAGCCGGGCACCCAGCTGACGATGCGGACCTTCCACATCGGCGGTACGGCGCAGGTTTCCGAGCAGTCCTTCGTGGAAGCGACGCACGAGGGCAAGATTGCCCTGGTGAACCGCTCGACCGTGAAGAATGCCGACGGCGTCTTCATCGTCATGGCGCGCAACATGCAGGTCCAGGTGGTCGACAGCGACGGCCGGTCCATGGAGTCCTACAAGCTCCCCTACGGCGCGCGCCTGCTGCTCGACGAGGGAACCAAGACCAAGCGCGGCGTGCGCCTGGCCGAATGGGACCCCTACACGACGCCGATCGTCACCGAAGCCGGTGGCAAGGTGAAGTTCGTCGACGTGATCGACGGGATCTCCGTGAAGGAAGAGACCGACGAAGCCACGGGTATCGCCTCGAAGGTGATCATCGACTGGCGCGGTGCGCCGAAGGGCGCCAGCCTCCAGCCGATGGTTGTCGTCGAGGACGAGAACGGCGAACCGGTGAAGTTCCAGAACGGTTCGACGGCCAGCTACATGCTCGCCGTGGGCGCGATTCTGTCGGTTCAGGACGGCGACGTGGTCAAGCCGGGTGACATCATCTCGCGTATTCCCACCGAAGGTGCGAAGACGCGCGACATCACCGGCGGTCTGCCGCGGGTTGCCGAACTGTTCGAAGCCCGCCGGCCGAAGGATTGCGCGGTCATCGCGGAAATCACCGGCCGTGTGGAGTTCGGACGCGACTACAAGAACAAGCGACGTATCGCCATCGTGTCGGAGGAGGACGCCGAAGTCCGCGCCGACTACCTGGTCCCGAAGGGCAAGCACCTGACGGTCCAGGAAGGCGACATCATCCAGAAGGGCGAATACCTGCTGGACGGTCACCCGGCTCCGCACGACATCCTGTCGATCCTGGGTGTCGAGGCGCTGGCCGAGTATCTCGTGGCCGAGATCCAGGAGGTCTATCGACTGCAGGGCGTGCCGATCAACGACAAGNACATCGAAACGATCGTGCGCCAGATGCTGCAGAAGATGGAAATCTCCGATCCGGGCGATTCGGGCTGGCTGGCCCAGGAGCAGGTCGAAAAGCTCGACTTCCTGGAAATGAACGAAAAGCTGGTCAAGGCGAAGAAGAAGCCCGCCGTTGGCAAGCCGGTTCTGCTGGGCATCACGAAGGCCTCGCTGCAGACGCGTTCCTTCATCTCGGCTGCGTCCTTCCAGGAAACGACCCGCGTCCTCACCGAGGCGGCGATCCAGGGCAAGGTCGACATGCTCGAAGGCCTGAAGGAGAACGTCATCGTTGGCCGCCTCATCCCGGCGGGTACCGGTGGCCAGATGCGCTCCTACCAGTCCGTCGCCACCGAGCGTGACGACGTGATGCTGGCCGAGCGCCGTGCGGTCGCAGAGGAAGCAGCCGAGGCTGCCGCCGAAGCGCTTCCGGCCGAAATCGCCGACGAGGCGGATGCCGAGGCCCAAGAATCGGGTTCGGACGAGAGCTGATCCGGCCTCAGGCCGCAGCACTGACAATCGGGGAGGGCCGCCATGCAAATGGCGGCCCTTCCTCGTTTCAACCGAGCGCAGTTGAAACAGACAAGTTTCCTTGTGCAACGCGGCAATCCGGGTCTATACCGCGCGCAGTCAGTCGCTCGCTGACCACGTATGAAAAAACTATTGCGGGCGCTTGACTGGCCGGGACACCACGACTAGGTTCCGCGCCTGTTTTTCGGGGACGAGCCGTAACCTCACGAGGTTATACGTCGTCCGGAAACACTAAACATTGACGGTGTCACGGCGGGCGGGGAAGTCATTCTTCTCGCGCGCCTGTCATTTCGTGTCCGGCGAGCGATAAGGCGCGCCGGAGCACTTGGAACAACGAACGGGTTAGGGCGGTAATGCCGACGATCAACCAGCTCATCCGCAAGCCGCGGAAAGACAAGCCGAAGCGCAACAAGGTGCCGGCCCTGCAGGCATGCCCGCAGCGCCGCGGTGTTTGCACTCGCGTTTATACCACCACGCCGAAGAAGCCGAACTCGGCTCTCCGGAAAGTTGCCAAGGTTCGCCTGACGAACCAGCACGAAGTGGTGAGCTACATCCCCGGTGAAGGCCACAACCTTCAGGAACACTCCGTGGTCCTGATCCGTGGCGGTCGCGTAAAGGACCTTCCGGGTGTTCGCTATCACATCCTGCGTGGTGTCCTCGACACCCAGGGCGTGAAAGATCGCCGCCAACGCCGTTCGAAGTACGGCGCGAAGCGTCCGAAGTAAGGAGAGGCAAGAGATGTCCCGCCGCCACCGCGCCGAAAAACGCGAGATCCTTCCGGACGCCAAGTATGGCGACCTCGATCTCACGAAGTTCATGAACTACCTGATGCAGCACGGCAAAAAGTCCGCCGCTGAGTCCATCGTCTACGGGGCGTTCGACCTCGTTGAAGAGAAGCTCAAGCGCGAACCCGTCCGCATCTTCCACGAAGCGCTCGACAATGTCGCGCCGGAACTCGAAGTCCGGTCGCGCCGCGTCGGCGGTGCCACCTACCAGGTGCCGGTCGAAGTGCGCGCCGAGCGCAAGAAGGCACTGGCCATTCGCTGGCTCGTTGCTGCGGCTCGTTCGCGCAATGAGAACACGATGCGCGAGCGCCTGGCCGGTGAGCTGATGGATGCGTCTTCCAACCGCGGCACCGCGGTGAAGAAGCGTGAAGACACGCACCGCATGGCCGAAGCCAACCGCGCCTTCTCGCACTACCGCTGGTAAAACCGAAACTCTCCTCCCCAAGGACCGACCGTTATGGCCCGCACGCACAAAATCGAGGACTATCGTAACTTCGGCATCATGGCCCACATTGATGCTGGCAAGACGACGACCACCGAACGAGTCCTCTTCTATACCGGCAAGAGCCACAAGATCGGCGAAGTCCATGATGGCGCTGCCACGATGGACTGGATGGAGCAGGAGCAAGAGCGCGGCATCACGATCACGTCGGCCGCGACGACCGCTTTCTGGAATGAAAAGCGCCTGAACATCATCGACACGCCCGGACACGTGGACTTCACCATTGAAGTCGAGCGTTCGCTGCGCGTGCTCGACGGTGCGGTTGCGCTGCTGGATGCCAATGCCGGTGTCGAGCCGCAGACCGAAACCGTCTGGCGTCAGGCCGAGAAGTACAAAGTCCCGCGGATGTTCTTCGTCAACAAGATGGACAAGATTGGCGCCGATTTCGCGCGCTGCGTCCAGATGATGAAGGATCGCCTGGGCTGCGTTCCGCTGGTCGTTCAGCTGCCGATCGGCGCCGAGAACGAGCTGCGCGGCGTGGTCGACCTGGTGCGCATGCGCGGCATCACCTGGGACGATGAATCCCTGGGTGCGAAATTCACGGTCGAGGACATTCCGGCCGATATGATGGATGATGCCATCCTGGCGCGCGAGCAGATGATCGAGACGATCGTCGAGCAGGACGACGCCGTGATGGAAGCGTTCCTCGAAGGCAACGAGCCTGACGAGGCGACCATCAAGCGCCTGATCCGCAAGGGCACGATCTCGCTCGCCTTCCACCCGGTCCTGTGTGGCTCGGCGTTCAAGAACAAGGGTGTTCAGCCGCTGCTCGACGCTGTCGTCGACTACCTGCCGAACCCGCTGGAAGTCCCGCCGATCAAGGGCATCGATCCGAAGACCGACGAGCCGACCACGCGCCAGTCGAGCGACGAAGCGCCGCTGTCCATGCTCGCCTTCAAGATCATGAACGACCCCTTCGTCGGCACGCTGACCTTCTGCCGCATCTATTCGGGCAAGCTGGAAACCGGCATCTCCCTCCTGAACACCGTGAAGGAGAAGAAGGAGCGCATCGGCCGGATGCTCCAGATGCACTCGAATTCGCGTGAGGACATCAAGGAAGCCTTCGCCGGCGACATCGTCGCCATTGCGGGCCTGAAGGACACGACCACGGGTGACACGCTGTGCGACCCGATGAAGCCGGTCATCCTCGAGCGTATGGAATTCCCCGACCCGGTCATCGAGATCGCGGTCGAGCCGAAGTCGAAAGCGGACCAGGAAAAGCTGGGCGTCGGCCTCAACAAGCTGGCTGCCGAGGATCCGTCCTTCCGCGTGACGACGGACGAGGAATCCGGTCAGACGATCATGGCAGGCATGGGCGAGCTTCACCTCGACATCCTGGTGGATCGCCTGCGCCGCGAATTCAAGGTCGAAGCCAATATCGGCCAGCCGCAGGTTGCCTATCGCGAGACGCTCGGCCGGACGGCTGAAATCACCTACACGCACAAGAAGCAGTCGGGTGGTTCGGGCCAGTTCGCCGAAGTCAAGATGATCTTCGAACCGCTGGAGCCGGGTGAAGGCTTCCACTTCGAGTCGAAGATTGTCGGCGGTAACGTGCCGAAGGAATACATCCCGGGCGTCGAAAAGGGCATCCGCTCCGTCATGGAAGCGGGTCTCATCGCCGGCTTCCCGGTGATCGACTTCAAGGCAACGCTGATCGACGGCAAGTATCACGACGTCGACTCCAGCGTGCTGGCATTCGAAATTGCCTCCCGCGCGGCTTTCCGCGAGATCAAGGGCAAGGCGGACGTGAAACTGCTGGAGCCGATCATGAAGGTCGAAGTGGTGACCCCGGACGAGTATACCGGCACCGTCATCGGCGACCTGAACTCCCGTCGTGGCCAGATTCAGGGCCAGGAAATGCGGGGCGTCGCGACTGTTGTGAATGCAATGGTTCCGCTGGCGAACATGTTCGGTTATGTGAACTCGCTTCGCTCGGCCACGCAGGGCCGCGCCCAGTTCACCATGCAATTCGACCACTACGAGCCCGTGCCTCAGGCCGTGGCTCAAGAAGTTATCGCGAAGATCGCCTAAGCGATCGTCGCTGTAGGACAAACTCAGGCCTGGAGATCGACTTATGGGCAAGGAAAAGTTTCAGCGGAACAAGCCGCACGCGAACATCGGCACGATTGGTCACGTTGACCACGGCAAGACGACGCTGACGGCAGCGATCACG
>NZMJ01000054.1 GCA_002692855.1 Maricaulis sp. | reverse complement strand
CGAAAGCTATCTTTCTTAATTTCGTCTTTTGATAGAAGGCGCGAAAAGTTAACAAAGAAAGCCTCTTGCATTTTAGTTCCACCAGCAGCGATATTTCCATCCTGGTCAAAGTCTTGAATAGCACCATCAGAGTCATAACCAACAAGCACTTGAGCCATTTGATTATATACATTAATTTTTTTGGCGTTTTGATTTGCAGCAGAGCTTGATTTACTTGAATTAGCAGAGTATCCGTAGGTTATATCAAAAATGTGATTTGCAGAAGAACTTAAAAAGGGATAATCATAAACAGACTCAAACATTCCATGAGAAAATGTCTTAATGTTTTCATCTGCATAAGTTCCTGAAGCGATTGTTCCAGTTAAGGGGATTGCTTCGTGTAATAATGTTCTAGTATTAGTAACATCATTTGCGGTGATTGTTTTAAATGTTGTAGCCATATTTAAGTCCTATTATTATTAGCTTTTGATAAACCTAACTGGAAGGTCAACTCTGAAACCTGTTGTTGCACCTGTAATACGAACGGTAGTATCGATTGAATTAACAGTGATGTCTGAACCTGCACCGGGTTTGATTGTAGTGGTTGATCCAAGTTGTGTAAAAAGATAAGTGCTGGAAGCCAAGTTTGTTGATGGTCCAATGAGGAATGACAAACGATTTCCCACTGGTCCAAGCAATACGTTGTCCTGCATGGACGCATTTGTTTGACTCAAGCTTTTAAAATATAATTGATTTGTTGTCGTTGACAAGAAATAAGAAGCAATATTATCATCATCAATAAACGATGGTGTTGCTATCGCGCCATTTGGATCTGCTAAAAAGCCAAATCGATTATCTATTTCAATAATATACTGTGTCTCTACAAGGTCTGCGTCAAGCGCGACATCTTCACCACTTCCAAGAGCATTGCTTTCAATTCCTTGGTCAAATACAATATTTTTTGAGAAAGCACCTATGACGTTGGGACCATCAATAATTCCATCAGGAAGTTCATCATCGCCTTTGGCATTATTAACAGTTGTTTGATCAACAGCAACAGCTAGAATGCTGCCGTTTGTATCAACAGTTGCCTTGCCAAGCCCAGATTTAGTATTGTTTTTAATAACTGGGAGGTAAAGCAAGTTTGTTCTTGAAATTGAGAGAAGTTTAGATTTTAGTAAAGAAGTATTGTTTGTAAATGCCTCAAGCACTGGTGTCTGTAAAATCTCAATGTCGTAGTAAGCAGAGCCGCTTGCATGATTTTTGTCATAAAGTGCGTAGTTGATCTCGTCGTCGCCAAGAGCAAACTTTGTAATGTTAAAAGAGCCATCGCCCTTNGCCAATCGAAGACGCCCTGTATCTGTNAATACTGCGTCAAGAATAATATCGCCTGAGTTATCAAGAAATGCCATAGTTAATTATACCTCTTTCGTATGTAAATAGTTTCCAATAATATTAAAATACCAATTTTNAAAATGTTGTTGTCTCGTTTACTTTTTAGTTTCCTTTGTAGGATCTGAAGGGGGAGCTTGTTGAGTGTAAGGTTCCGAAGTGTCTTTTGAAAAATTGACTTTGCAATTTAAGTTAATATCAAATTTCTTGCCAGAGTGTTTTGATGTAATCCTCATTTTAAACCTTTTTTTCCAAACTGATTCTTCTGCTTTTCCAAGGTCCACTTTATCTTTACTAGCTTCATAGGCAGATGAAATTTCACCAAGTTTATCATAATTAATAAGCGATTGAATTAAATTGGGATTAATTTTTAAATATCTTCTAAAATCTCGTGTAGTTTTTACATTATTGTATGTTTCACTTCCAAATTCATACACACTTTGGTTAAAAAAGATCATTCCTTCAAACTCAACTAACTCTACTACAAAAACTTCTGTTGGGTTTGAGCGGTTACCATGAACATCAACAGAGCGAAATGTGTAATAATATTTTGTATTTGGGCTGATTGTATCAATAAAAGATGTGGAGGATGCCCCTGGTGTTGACAAGGTTGTTAGAATTTGATTCTTAAAGTCGCTGTAAGACTGTGGTGCNTCACTTAGCCTATAAATTTCGAACTGTGAAACAACGTCGTCAGACTTATATGTAATTGGATCAGTCGGTTGTAGCCCACGATCACTTCTATATTTTTCAACAAATGCCGAGTCTTCTTCAGTTATTATAATTGGGTCCAATTCATAGTTACCTGTGTTGCCGTCAAGATTGATAAGCAAACGATTGTTAACTCCTTTATACGGTACAATCTCAACGTTAGGAAAAACTGGTGCATTGTCAAGCACTCTTGCATTTTGTGAAAAGATTGGAATTCGTGCGATTTGAAGTGACGGCTGGTAGTTGACTGTATATTCTGTGTAGCGTTCATTCGTTGCTGTGTTGACTTGGGTTTCGGCTGTGGAAGTATAACTATACTTTGTCCCAACAATTAATTGATGGGCATAAATTTCATACTTGTATTCTTTATCGTACTTAAGTTGAGAATCCACATATTGTAAAATATCAAGCTCCTCGGTGTTGGGAATAAAAATTCTTTGCAAATTGTTTGTGCTATTTGGAACAATTTTTTTAATTTCATAAATAATCGTTTCGTTATATGCTTCTTTGCCCTCGATCATTTCTTGATACGAGCGGAAGTTTTCATTAATAATATTGGTAATCTTGCCAGACAAAATCAATGATTTTAAAGTATTTGCAAAGGCATTGCACTCTTCTGGTTGTTGAGAAGCGGCGGGATTAATACCGAGAAGAGTCGCTACACGATCAAATTCTTCGTCTACTTGCCATGGTGTTCCAGCAAGATAAGAAACCAACCATGGTGTAACATCAATCAATGACACCAGCACTATATTCACTGAGGTGTTAATCAAAGTTTTACTTCCAGCAAATGCAAGGGCTTCGGTCGCGACCAAAAAGTCTAAACCATTGTCGGCTGCTTCGCTTATTTCTTCATTAGGGTAAATAATTGTTTGATCCATAACATGCTTTAGCAAGCTATTTGTCAATCCCGCTTCTTCTGCTGCAACTCCAAATTTACCAGTTTTAGCAGTGTTTAACTCTATAGTGCTAATCATGCTATAAAGATCGTCTGTATTGGTAACCTTCTTGATTGATGATACCGATTCTTGCGGCACGCCAATGTTTTTTAATTTAGTCAGCGATATTCCATGTGGTGTTCCTACAAAATTCTTAACGTATCGTAAGTCTGAGCCGAAATTATGTAGTTTTTGTTGCAATTCGGAGCCATCTCGGGTAATATTGGAGAACTGGTTTTCTAAATAATATTCTTCAATATCTCCAGAAGAAATATAATCCTCGTAGTTTGGAACAAAAAAGTTATATTTTGAATTAACTTTTGCATAAGCGGGGTTATTGACGTTATTTAAAAATAATTCCAATTCCTCTTCAGAAAACGGTGCAACGAACTTTGTAAAATGATCAGTGAACGTTGTTTCGGTATCAATGAGTGGTCCTGGTCTTTGAAAATCAGTGCTGTCACTTAATGTTATTTGTCCACCCTTAACTATAACACCCCACTGACTGCCATCAAATAAAATACTTGATACCTGCATCTCTTGTGTAAATCTTTTAAAAAATTCTTCCCCGCCTTTTGTCGTAACAGAGGTAGGCTCAATGTGGCCAAATGTATAGCCAATTGCTGATGGCGTGTAATAATTATCTGTTTGTGCTATTTGTGCAAGTGCATTTGTGTCAGAGCTAACATAGATTGCTCTACCATCTTTATCTAGAGCAAAAAACTTTCTTGTTTCTGAGCGAAGCGGATCAGCAATATCAGAGGGTCTGGTGGTTGTAACATTTCCACCACCAAAAGTAAATACTGGTNCCAAGTCGTCATCACTTGCATCATAAACATTGCTCTCAACTGCTGTAATGTTTTTTCCAAGATATACGTTCTCGCTCACCTGAGAAGGTGTAATAGTTTCAATTGTTTCTATAGTCTCTACTGCCTCTTCTGTAGCGGTTGTCTGTTCTACAATATCATCACATTTTTTAACAGCCATTTATTAGTACCCCCTCGTTCGTAAAGTAGTTGGCATGGTTGCTACAAGTTGAGGCTCTTGTACTCGTTGTTGATTTTCACTGGGTATATCAGCGAAAGCTCTTATTTCTGGTAGATTTAAAGCATCTGGAGACACGTTTAATGGGTCAGTAACCCTGGCGAGTGGAGAGAGACCATCAAGCTGTGTAATCTGTNCTGNTAATTGGNCCTATCGCTGGTGTGTCTTCNTGTAAAGGAGCGAGTTCTCCCATTACCAAATCCTGCGCTCTCCCAAATGTGGATGATACTGGTGGCAATAAGAAAAATGCGTCTACAACTTCCATATCGCTTTGTCGTTTTTGCCTGCAAAGATAAAAGCCGGTTCCGGTGGCTGTGCTTAATTCCCCTAATTGTTTGGTTTCAAACTGAGCACCTTTAATCATATATGTGTTTATAAATGCTTGTTGGTACTGTGCGACATCCACAACACCGCGAACTGTAAAGCCAACTAAAACATCAACCTCTGTTTTCAATTCACTTTCCGACAAGACTTCTGGAGCAGTCGATTGAGCATTGGCATCAAATGCAGACAAAGATGAGTCTGGAGGGCTGACTAAATCTTTAAATTTTATAGTCTCTAAGTCTGTTGGGCTTAGAATTGTTGAGTTAAGATTACCAGTTGCTCCTTCACTTTGTAACCCAAGAACTTTTGTAGAAGATACAAATTTTGGAGAGTTCTCTAAGTCTATAGAGGATTCAGTTTCTTGTGTACTTATTATCTGTTCAGGGATCATTTCAAAAATAATATTATTATCTGCTAATGTCTCTTGTTTAGTTAAAAAAGCATTTTCTGGTGTGGTTTCTGTTCGAGTCGCTTGTGCTAGGTTTTCTCCTGTATAAATATTTAATCCGTTAAATGTTCCAAATGCTGCGCCAACATTATTAATATAACTTTCGTTTAAGAATCTAGCATCAATTGTATTTTCAAATGCCTCAGAGATTTTCATTGTTGTTGTTTTTAGTGAAGAAACACTATCTGCTTGGCGGTTAGTTGTGGTTGCTTGCACGCCAACAGAGTTACTGCCCACACTTAATATATCATTTACTTTGGCAAGTAAATCGTTTAATATTTTTTCAAAAAGAATAATTCCATCAACAGAACCAACAGTTGGAGCAATATTTGCTCCAATGTTTTGATATAAAGCTTGTCTTATGGTTATGTTATTAGTAACTGGGCGGTCAATCTCAACAAATAAATCAAGCGTGCTTAGGTAAGTATTGATAATGTTGGTTAAATTATCAGTTCCAAAAGAATTCATTATTTCTTGCCCAGTCATTGTGGTGGCCACCTCTCCGTTAACGATCACGGAGCTTGGGTTTGCAGGAGTGCTTGTAAATTTTCTATTTTGTTCATCATAGACACCTGGGATATTAGCAAGTGCAACATAGTTGCTGTATAATGCAACTGCGTTTGATAAATTTGCAAGAACCTCCCGCATAAC
>NZMJ01000053.1 GCA_002692855.1 Maricaulis sp. | reverse complement strand
GTCATCAACTGGAAGAACACCACGAACAACGCATACGACGGTGAGAAGTTGCACATGCTGTACCTCGATGAGGCGGGCAAGTGGGAGAAGCCTACCGATATCCGTGAGGCGTGGCGTATCGAGCGTACGTGTTTGATCGTAGGTAGAAANGTGGTTGGAAANGCTATCGTNGGNAGTACCGTNAACCCNATGAACAANGGNGGCANCGAGTACAAAGGNTTGTGGTATGACTCTGACCCNAACGAAAGAAATAGTAACGGTAGAACCAGGTCGGGNCTGTACAGAATATTNATNCCAGCNTANGANGCNCTNGAAGGATTNTTTGATCAGTACGGAAACCCAGTCATAGAAGACCCAGAGCAAGAGATAGAAGGAATCGATGGGGACTTTATCACCATCGGCAGCAAGACGTACTTAAAAAATGAACGCAGGTCATTCAAGGATAACCCTTCAGAACTAAACGAGGTAACGAGGCAGTTCCCGTTCACGGAGGATGAAGCATTTAGAGATAGCATTGAGGGTAGTTTATTTAATATTGGAAAGATCTATCAACAGATTGAGCACAACGAGGAGCTATTTCCAAATCCAGTTGTAGTAGGAAATTTTGTTTGGAGAGAGAAAGACAAAGAGGTTGTTTTTTCTCCCACCCCGAACGGCAGGTTCAGAGTGTGTTGGATGCCAGAGTCTCAGGATCGAAATGTATCAAAACTACANAGGGGCAAAAGGGTTGCACCATTTCCTGAATATGGCTGCGGTGGGGTTGACTCTTATGATTTAGATGCTACCGTAGATAATAGGGGTTCGAAAGGCGCCCTACACATGTACAATAAATTTTCTATGAATCGACCATCAAATATGTTTGTNGTTGANTATGCTTCTCGCCCCGACCTNGCGAGTATATTCTATGANGACGTTTTGATGTGTGCATTTTATTANGGATACCCACTGCTTGTAGAAAATAACAAGTATGGGATTGTAAGATACTTTGAGTCAAGGGGTTACGACGGTTACTTAATGGATAGGCCGAAACACTTGCTTAGCAGTTCTTCACATGTTAATGTTAAGACAAAAGGTATACCCTCTAACTCACAAGATGTTATTCAGTCTCACGCTCAATCAATAGAAAAATACATTCACGAGCACGTTGGCATAGATCACGAAACTGGNGAGGTAGGCAAAATGTATTTCAATAGAACGCTAGAGGACTGGATAGGATTTAAAATAGATAAGAGAACTAAGTTTGACTTGACTATTAGCTCTGGACTTTGNTTGTTGGCCGCTCAAAAAACGAAAAAAAANGAAAGAGNAAACTTCGAAGAGAAGGTGTTTTTCAGGAGATATAGGGTCTAGCTTGTATTTGTTATATTTGCAAAATACGCCTATAGTGCTATCAACAAATGAATTACACAGACAACTCGCGTAAAAGCTCTTTTCCCGATCCTCTTGTTAGCACGGAGGTTAAAAAAAGCAAGGCCTATGGATTGCAATACGCAAAAGCCATGGAAGCCCAGTGGGGGAAAATGACATCGCCCTCTTCTTTGTACGGAAAAAGGAATTCTATTTTTGAAAGAAGTAGAGATTACGCAAACGGGACGCAAGATACCAATGTCTACAAAAAACTTTTAAGGTCGTTATCTCCAAACGATGGAGATGGAAGCCTCCTTAACCTTGACTACACCCCAGTTCCAATTCTTCCCAAGTTTGTTAGGGTCGTAGCAAATAAAATTTTATCTCGCAATCCTTATCCAAACCTTGAGGCTGTCGATCCTCTTTCTTCCTCGGAGAAGAACAATAAAAAAAGAAGGATAGAAATACAGGTAGAAGCAAAAAAGCAGCTTCAGCAGTTAAAACAAAGCACGGGTATGGTTATTGGAGAAGATCCAGATAAACTTCCTGATAGTCTTGAAGAAGCTGAAATCCTCTTAGGAACAAATGTAAAAACTGATGCTGAGATAGCCGCTCAGATCGGAACCAACATGACCCTTTCTTGGAACTCGTTTAATGACAACGTGTTTCGAAGATGCGTAAACGATTTGGTGTCTTTGGGAATGGCGGTCGTAAAAAGAAGTAACGACCCTAACGAAGGCATTAAAACAGAATACGTAGATCCTTCATTATTTATTCATAGCTATACAGAGGATCCTGGATTAAATGATTTGATTTATGCGGGCCACGTTAAAACCATTTCTATTCAAGAGCTAAAGCGTCTAGCTGGACACGAATTAGATGAGTCTGTTTTTGAAGAAATAGCGAAAAGCGTGATGAGCAAGTACGGGAACAACCCTAACTCGTACAATAAGAAATCATACAACAAAAACTCTATGCGTCAGGAGTATGGGTATGATGAGTATATGCTAGACGTCCTTGATTTTGAGTTCATCTCTGTTGACTGTATTTACTTCGAAGAAAAGGAAAATCGTTTTGGNAATACAAACTTCTTTATGAAGGGGTTTGACTATGAAGAAAAGCAGGGGAGCGTTTTTGACAGAACCCCTCACAAAATGGAGGTATCTACTCTTTACGGGGGGTCTTACGTAATGGGTGGATCTGGTGTGATATTTAATTATGGGATGATGAAAAACGTCCCAAAAAATATTCACGATCTGTCAAGGTGTAAGCTTTCTTACTCTGCCGTCGCNACTAACATACGTGGCATGATGCCCAAATCCATGGTGGATAGCTGCACTGGATTCGCGGATATGTTGCAGTTAACCCACTTGAAGATTCAACAAGCTATCGCAAAGGCAAAGCCTGACGGATTGATTATTGATATTGAAGGATTAGAAAACGTACAGCTTGGAAAGGGTGGCGAGCTTCAGCCNTTGGACCTTCATGATATCTACGAGCAGACGGGTGTCTTCTACTACAGAAGTAAGAACCCAGAAGGCGGGTTCCAGAATCCCCCAGTAAGAGAGATTGGTAACAGCATCCGCAATATCAATGAGTTGATCGGTTTGTACAACCACTATCTCAGAATGATCCGTGACACAACGGGCATCAACGAGATGATGGATGCNTCCACGCCAAAAGGTGATACGCTCGTAGGTGTTCAGCAGCAAGCAATCGCAGCTGGAAATAACGCNATCTACGACATTACGAATGCTTCTATGATTCTTTATAAGAAGGTTTGCGAAGATATCGTAAAGTGCATTCAGATCCTGCCAACAGATTCTGTCTTGTACAAAANTTACGAGAACGCAATAGGCAAGGAGAACATGTCTGTTATTTCTTCTTTTAGCGAGCTTCCCATGTACAACTTCGGCGTTCAAGTCGTTAAGGAGATGGAGGATCAAGACAGGGTTTATCTGGAGCAAAACATTCAGATGTCTATTCAGCAAAAAGAACTTGACATTGAGGANGCTATTGCTATCCGAAACATGAAGGACGTGAATCAGGCTGAGCGCCTTCTTGTTGTTCGCCGCAAAAAGCGTATGGCTAAGATGCAGGAGATGGCTATGCAAAACTCACAAGCGCAGGCTCAGTCCGCTCAGCAGGCTGCCCAGGCTGCCTCTCAAGCCAAGATNCAAGAAATGCAGATGGAGGCTCAGCTCGAAGCACAACAACTTCAGTTAAAGGCACAGCTTGAGGGTCAGCTCGAACAAGTCAAGCATCAGTTCAGAAAAGAAATTGAACTGATTAAGGCTCAGGCTACACTTGGTTTCAAAACCGATGAGCAAGAGTTTAAAGAAAAGCTAGAGGTCCTCAAGGAAGATAGAAAAGACGAAAGGGTTAAAAAGCAGTCTGCCGAGCAGAGCAAACTAATCTCTCAAAGACAAGGCATACGAGGCGAGCTGCCAGAGGCGGCTGACAGCATGGACGAAGTTGTAAACTCATTATTAGGTTAATATGGCTAGTAGCGTAAATTTAGACGTAGCAGAAAGATTGGACATCACTTGCAGAAGAGGTGATACATTTTCTTTGACTCTTACTTTAAATGATTCAAGTGGAAACGCTATAACCCTGGCTACTTCTGGCTATGAGTTTTTGATGGATGTAAAGACCGTGCGCCAAAGAACTAGATCTGGATTATCTGAGAGGGAAGTTATTGCGTCTAGCTCATTGTCCCCCTCCACGTCAAACGCAAAGGGACTAACGTCAGATCAAAAAAACAGGTTGAGTAACGGCTTCGAGTTTAAAGANATTACAGATAGCGGAACTGTAAATGTCACGGCNTCTGCTGACACNATGTCTAACTTGCCAGTCGGTTCTTTTGAGTACGATATTCAGCAAAAAGTAGGCGATGTCGTCACAACCATTCTTAGAGGTTCATTTACTGTAAACGAAGATATCTCTAGGTAATATGGCTATAACAGTTACAGCAGCATCGGGTAGCACTTCGGTAACAGTTACAGCTCCAGCTTCT
>NZMJ01000052.1 GCA_002692855.1 Maricaulis sp. | reverse complement strand
CTTGAAACAATAGTAGGCGATTTGTATTTAGGGTTATAAACTCTATCTGCCATCTCATATCTACCATCTCTAATTTCAAATTCAGTAATCGGTAAATCAAATTCATTAGTTTCAATATTTAATAATTTTTTTAAATCAAACCATATTTCAGCATCAGGTATAGAAAAACAATTATCTGTTCTAAACCAATGTTCAACGGTTGTTTTTTTAACATTTAATTTTTCAGATATTTCTTTTATAGGTAATCTATGTTGACGCAAAATAGATTGTAATTTCTTTATATCTACTTCGTGTTTTCTTACTTTTACTTTTTCAGGAACAACTAATACTTTGGGTTCACGATGACCACCACCCATTGTTGTAAGAGTAGGTGATTTACCCTCACCCCCATACACTCGTTTGATTGCTTGATTACCTTTAATATCTGTCGCATCAGCAACATGATGACATAGACTATCTTTTTTTATCTCTCTTGGTTCGCATGGTCGAAATGGGTTTATCTCTTGTGCTTTAACATAACTACTTTTTTGACCTTTCCACATTGTCGCATTGACCGTGAAAGACTTTTCGTCATCAATAGACCGTACCATCTCACCTCTTGTTTTTTTACTCGCACCACCTTTTTTTCTAACAATCGGTAATCTTAAATAGTTTGGGTAATCTTTACTAAACGGTATAGGTTCTAGTATGTCTTTTAATTTGATACCCCAATCCTCTAGATTATTCTCAAATGGAATGTTTGTCCAATAGTATCGCAAACGATTTTGCCCACTTCGTACACTTGAATTTACAAGATAAGGTTCTACTGTATAACCAACAGCATCAGATAATACTTTGTTGACAATCTCCATATGTTCTTTCTTCATACGAACATTTTCTAGAAACCACCAATCAGGTTTTGTTTCTTTTAACAATCGGACAAATTCAAAAAAAAGTTGACTTCTTTCATCACTACATACACCATACTCATTAAATACTAAATTTTTACGATTTTGGTTAGCAATTGAGAATCCTTGACACGGTGAGCCACCCATTAGTAAATCTATCTTTGGTAAGTCATTTGCTTTAACTTTGGTTACATCACCGATTTGTATTGTCTTGGGATAATTCTTTTGCGTAATTTGAATGGCATATTTGTCAATCTCACTTGCATAATAGTTTTCATATTTGATACCTAGTCGGTCTAGAGCAACTTGACCACCAGAAATTCCATCAAATAAACTTAAAACATTTCCTAGCATTTTCACTCCTTTTTTCTCAAAAAGCCCTCATTTTATGGGTATACTCTACTATTACTTTATATGCGATAATGCCGTCAGCCGTGATTATTTAAGCCCTTTTTTCGCACTTTCTATAAGAATTGTATGCGACTTTATCAAATGTGTCAACCCCTTTATTTACCGATTATTTAAAGGTAAAATGGTTGAAAAGACCCGTGGTTCGTGGTAAAAGAAAATGGAAAAACAAAAATGCAGTAAATGTGGTGAAGTAAAAAACATTGCTGACTTTACGTTTCGCACAGATAGAGGAACACATCGAAAAACGTGTCATACTTGTACTAATGCAAGACAAAGAAGATGGTATAACGTACCAGAAAACTCACAAAAAGTTAGAAAAAAAACTAATCGGTATAAAGAGAAAAATAAAGAAAAACACAATAAACTTAACCGTAAATATAGAGCCGTTGGTAAGCAATGGTACAAAGATTATTTATTAAAAAAACGGTTAAAGCGATATGGAATTACGAAAGAACAATATGTTGAACTACTCGTTTTACAAAATTTTAAATGCAAAATATGTCTTAAAAAATCAGACAATTTGCGAATTGATCACGATCACGAATCGGGAAAAGTTAGAGGGTTATTATGTAATGCTTGTAACTTGGCACTAGGTTTGTTTCGTGATAACACGCAAGTATTAAATGATGCTAGGAAGTATATATCTCAATCGTTGCGAAAACGTAAATCCACAAAAAAGCCGTAGGCAAACAAGCAAATATCCAAACGGCAGTATGTCGCATCCATTTCTTTAATCGGTCTTTTCGTGTCATTTAGAATTTAATTCAATCAATTTTTCAAGATAGTGTTTTGCTTTTTGTAAATCGGATATTCCACCCTTTTGTTGCCACCGTGAAACGTACTTAATAACATTGCCCTCAAAGTATCCTATCTTATTAGACCAGATGTAATCCCATGTTTGAATAGGTAGGTCTTTATAGTGACTACCACCGATTTGTATTTTGTTGACTTTTATGCCCATACATCTACTCTCTCCTCGCTGATTGCTCTTTTCAAGTTTTCTTCTTTTATTCGTTCAGCTTTTTCTACGTTAATTTTTTTTAATTCTTCTAATCGGTCAGATAAATCTCTTGCATCTTGACGCATGTTCAAGTAAGTATGATACGTCTGCATTTTAGCTTTATCTATGGACATTGACATTGATTACTAGCTAATTGTTTATTTTTATCTTTTGTTTTATCAANTTCTGCTTTTAATGATTTAATTAACTCATCTCTTTCGTCAAGTTTTTTCATTAGATTAGTNTACATTTCGTTATGAAAAGTCACCGTTTCNTTAAAATCTTTTTGCATTGCAGTAAGTAATTTTTGTGATTGCTCAATACTTTGTTTAAAAAAATCTGACATTTATTCTTCTCTCAATAATAAATTATGTTTTTTCTCTGTTTCTTCAGGTAAGTCAACCCTAATTTGTTTTGTAATCATGCCTTTTGGAATCTGTAACCGTGCATTAGTNTGTTCGGTTTCTTCATCATAAGTAGACGCAATTACTATATGTTTTTGTGTTTCTCCGATCAAAAAACCTAAAGTATAACACTTTGAATCTTTAATATCCTCTTCTCTNAAAATTTCCCAAGACGCATCTGCCATTGCGTCATCCCATTCGATTAAATATGTAGGATATTTAAGTGTCATCTCCTTCAATTGTATCAAAATAATCTTTTGGACGCATTATAATTTCTTCTTTTGAAAACAAATTTGTCTTTACACCTTTTCTACATTTNTTCATTTTCTCATGTAATAANTTAGGTTTAGGTTGAAACATCAAACACTCTTGTTCAGTANAACTACCNGATANGTGACAAANAACTTTACCNTCAGGTAAACCATCTCCAAATGTGCAATACCAACATTTGTTTGATGCACCCACTANAACCCTACAATAAAAGCAANTANNATAAANANGGTAAATAAACCTAAAAACAAAAAAGCAAAGTTTGNACAGTATCGNACTAATTCATCCACAAAATCAGGTTGATGCCAACCNTTTTGTTCTTCCATTTGTCTTTGTCTAATTCTAGTTTTTAATCTACGAAACCAACTTGGTTTTTTAGNATATAAAGGTATATCTAATGTTTTGAGTCGCATGTGTCGTCTTCCTCTTCAAAGTAAGGTTCAAAAGTTATCTCTTTNTCATCACTCATAATAGCTAAAGCAATTGTTAAAAGAGCCAAAATCTTTTCTTCCGAAGATATGGTTTTAAACTCGACAGGCAGTTGCTTTAATATTCTGCCCACCATTCCCATTAACTGTTCATTTGTCATTTACTATTTTCAGTAAGTTATACAATTTATCTTGTGTTTCTTTGTCCATAGTAGCACTAGTTTGAGGATCAAACAACCTTTCGTAAATTGCGTCAATTTCTTTGTCTGCTTGTTCTTTTGTAATTGTTTCCATAATTATTTTCCTTATAAGGTAAAAAAACCCCTCCGAAGAGGGGTAAAATTCTCCTTGTCGAGAGAGGTCGGAGTAAAATGAAAAAATGTATGATTTCAGTCTACCCTTTTTCCAACATCTTGTCTATTCGATCAAGTGTTTTTTTATCCTCTCTTCTTTTCTGTTCTGCTAAAACCTTTTTATTATACGCATCAGTTTCTTCTTGGAGCATAATGACATCTTTTTTAGATAAGTTTTGTGCTTTCCAAGTTTCTATAATCAGCCGTAGTTGACCAGATAACGTGCGACACTCGATGCGTGATGCAGTTTTCACTTCTGCGTACAAATCTCGTGGTAATAAAACTGATTTCCATTTTGTAGTGTCCATAATAATAGATTCCTATATTTGATATTATTCGATTATATACAATTAAATGTAAAGTTTCAACTAATTTCCTTACAATTACCCCAATTCTTGCCCATTTCAATGTCAACCTTGTTTGGTACTTCAAGTTTTACAGCATTAATCATAATGTCTGCATAAGCTTGGGCTTGTTCTTTACTTTTTACCGAAAAGGCTAATTCATCGTGAACTTGCAACAACGGAATAATGCCCTCTTTATACAGATTCACCATACTTTGTTTTGTCTGATCGGCGGCAGATGCCTGAATAAGTCGATTCAAAGCTTTATAAGTGTAAGCTCGTTTCAATCGTGTGGTTGAGCCATATTCAGCAAGTGCTTGATCTCGTGGCATAGCTTTATGTGCTTGAAAACTATCAGGTTCCCATAAATCAAATCGGCANTTTCTACCTTTTAANGAACGNATAGACCCATTACTACGAGGATCATTGAGCCGTTGGCTAACACTATCCATCAATTGCTTAACAAATGGTACTCGTGCATGATATTGCTTGGTAAGTGCTTTAGCTTCATCAATAGATATATCTAGCTGTTGAGAAAGTTTTGTCACNCCCATTCCATACATCATTGCTAAATTAATNACTTTAGCTTGTTTACGAGGTATNTCTGCCATTTCAGCAACCATTGTATGAAAGTCCATATTGGGATCAGTATTGTAAGCATCTACAAACTCTTCTACCCCTCTTAACTCAATTCTTCGATAATTACCGACCGTCTTGGCATAATGCACCAAGATGCGTGGTTCTTGTTGAGAAAAGTCAATACTNGCCCATTCTTCTCCCTCTTCAGGTAAAAACAGTCCTCGTATCATCGGACCCAATTCAGGGTCACGAGCTGGAATNTGTTGTAGATTAGGNTTATTCATAGAGATTCTACCTGACACAGTACCCCCTGCTTCTGAACGCAGTTGGTTAATATGCCCATGAATACGCCCATCTTTAGATACATACTTTAAGATTGACCCAATAAATGTGCCTTGTGTCTTATTGTAGTTTCGTGCTTGTAAAATAAGTTTAGGTAATTGNTGTGANTGTTCACTNAAAAAAGANTTNGTAAAACTTGGTGAGCCTTTTTCTGTCTTTGGGTACGGTAGCTTTAATTTATCAAACGCTTTAGCAATCGATTGAGATGCCCATATTTCTACATCACTACCCACCAATGTTTTAATTTNNTTCATTGATTCTTTTTCTTTTTTCAGNAGTAATTGTTTGGATCGCTCAACCTGATCTAAATCTACTCNAATACCCTTTTTTGTCATTTGNACTAATAAAGGTAGTAAAGATGTTTCTAATTCCCAAATCGTCCAAATGTCCTCTCTATTCATTAACACTTGAAAATGTTTCCATAAATCAAGGGCTAACACAGCATCCATTTCAGCATATGGTCCGACATACATGCTCGGTAGTTTCCATAATTCTGCTTTTGGATCAACCCCAAAGCTTTGTGATGCTTCGACTAACGTCTTTTCACTCTTGGTTTTTCCAAGATAATCATATGCTAAAGCATTTAAACTGTAACTATATCTGTTTTCATCTAACAGACTGGCTGTTATCATGGTATCTATGATGCGTCCATTGACGGTAAATCCTTCAGAAAGTAACCAACCAAGGTCGTATTGTGCGTTGTGCATAATCTTATCTGCTTGGGATTCGAACACTTTTCTTAACCACTTGGAAACGATACGTTTATCTAAATTACCCCCACCCAAATGACCAGTCGGTATGTAGCCTTTCCAACCCTCGGTAGCAATAGCATACCCAACAACTTCTCCATTTTCAGTAGCCCACCCGGGACCTAATGTTTTAATGTCAGGGTCTCTTGTNTCCAAGTCAATTGCTATTTCTTTTGCATCAGATAAATCAGGTAAATGGTGTGGTACAGCCCACTCCGAATCAGGATTAAATATTGCAAACTGTAATTTATTATTCTTTTCTTCTGTCATATTATGTATCCCTTATGAACATCTTGTGGCTCGACTAAATATAGGTTTTCTTTTGTTCGAGTGACTCCAACNTANAACACCCTATGTAAATCATCTGTATTCTGTTGCATCGCTGCAGTTGATAAATCGGTAAACAACACAACNTTATCTGCTTCACCACCTTTTGACCCATGAATCGTNGACATCTTAATACGNGGTTTGGCATTAAACTTCTCNCCTGAACGCAATAGTGCCGTGANATAGGCTCTATCNACATCAGGTATTCTATCCATCGCTTGATGCCATATCTCTTCTCGTTTAGCTAACAGNCCATGNTGTTTTACTAAAAGGTCAAANGTAAAGACCTCATCAAGATTATCAGGTAAAGGTTTTAGTTTCTTACACCCCCTAGCNATCTTAACATTGTTACCAGTCATGTAGCTATAGATTGTCTCGGCTGTTTTTAAATCAACTGTATTACCGTGTCGTAGTCTCTCCCAACCATTTACAGCGATTGATAGTTTTTCAGGAATAGATCGTGCATTNTTTCTCTCAAACAGTAAACCTTTTGTTTTTAATTCATCNACCAACGGATTCATCATATAGTTAGCTTGAGTNAGAATGAGCCAAGAGCCGTNAGACATNTCTAGATTGGACATATCTACGATTCGGTCAACCTTACCTTTTTGCTGTCGTGGTAANTATGTTTTAGGAAACCTATTTGAAATTCTTTTTACAATTTTATCTGCCAAACTATGAACAGAGTGTGGTATTCTGTAAGATTGCTGTAAGACTTCTGCATCACCATCAAGGTGAATAAAATGATTGTAATCAGCACCNGCCCATAAATAAATNGCTTGGTCNTCATCTCCTGCACAATACATTTTCTTTGAGTGAGCATCGAGCTTGTGAGCAATATCCCATTGCATTGGGGATAAGTCTTGAGCTTCATCCAACATACAAAGATCAAATTCAGGACATGAATCTTTCTCCTTAACAAACATCTCCAACATATCGGTATAGTCTAGTAAACCATTGACTTCTTTAAACTTTTGGTAACTTCTAGCAACATAATCTACTTCAAACCAAGTGTGNTGNANTTGAGATTGATTGTANTCTTTTCTCAAATCNGTCTTCTTTAGTCTTGNTAAATTAATCAAAGCAAGAATAGGATGGTCACTTGCAACGGAACCAAGNGTNTCATCNTGTTCNGANANTACGGAACCTTGCAGTTCAATNCCAACTTTAGATGACANATCNGCNTANTGACCTCNNGACATAATCTGTTCTGACNNAATACTTAAAGACCTATANGCTAAAGAGTGAAGAGTTCTAAAATAAATTAAATCTTCTTTTGGGTCTAATCCAAATCGTNTAGCTGCTCTTTCTTTTGCTTCNTTTGCAGCCTTACGAGTAAAAGCTANAAANGCAATCTTNTGTGGATTCATNCCACTAGCTAAAGCTTTATCCACCATATCAAGTAAACTNGATGTTTTACCTGTACCCGGTGGTCCGAATATNCTAAACATTAGAACGGAACCTCACTCTCATCTCCACCTAAATCAGGTGTATCAATAACTATATNNCTGTTACCAAATGCAGGGAGTTCCCACACTCGAACAGCNTTGTTTTTTATNTTTATNTGNGTAGCCTTGCCATTTGCTTCTCTTAATCTTTGGGCAATCTTATGTGANTTGTATTCAAAAAACTTATTNTGTCGTANAAAGTTTTCAAAGTCTTTTAACCTAAAGAATGTNGTATTTGCATCNGAATCAGTATANGGTCTTTTCAGTAGAATCTCTTCACGATTAGTAGCTTGTTGAAAGCTAGTGCAAAACTCTTCTAAATAATCATAGAATTGACCNGACACGGATGCGTCTTGACTTACTTCAATAANNGAACCCTCGGTNGTNTTCATNTCATTTAACAAAAANTTNATTCNAGATTCCCAACTTTGNTTNCCAACAGANCGTGGCATATANTTTAATTGATCGATNCAACATTTTTGAAATGCAGTTTGGCTCATCAAAGCTTCGGTATCAAGTTCTAATGGTTTNCCGTCAATGTCTAAAAACCAAATCGGTGGTTGAGAATTATACTTACGAAGATTCGCTATGCGTGATCCTGAAAGCACGGGGTCTATACCGTATTTNCTTGTTCGACATAAGTCTTGATTACAATAATCCTTGATCGGTGCATCCTTACATTTGTAAGCATANTCTTTTTTCTCTAGCTGTTTAGCAACAAGATTTACCTCATTCAAGGGTAGAGGTGGGTCTACATANTCCATATTGTATCGTTGAATATCTGTTTCCCATGTATCTGCTTTTGCCTTACGCAAGTAAACACCAAGATTAAATAAACCATTATTTCTACCACCTTCACCTATTTTTGATTTACATAAACTTTGTAAACACGGTGGTCCGTCTTTAAGTGGTATAGATACTTCAGGTTTATCTAAAGTAATGGCTTGAATTTGTTCGGGGGTTTGAACATACTTATCATATAGTTCAAAAAATTGGTCTAATGTCGCAGCCGAGCCATCATCCAAAAAAGCATAACGTAAACCATCCTCGGCATCAAAGTAAGGTAGGTTTAACCAATTTCCTACATCACCTCTCTCTAAATTTAATGTAATTTGTTTGGGGAATATTTCACAACCACCGTAGCCAAGATTCGCTGCAATGTATTTTAATTTGTCTTGCATGTCTTTAGCTGACATCCAATCCTTACAGAACAAGAACACATGAGCACCACCTGATTTTGAACGACACATTACAAGTGGTAGTTCAACCTCTCGAATCTTATCAAGTAGTTTTTTGTGGTCAAGTGGGTATTCATCAATATCGATGCAACCCCATTTACATTGGCTATCTTCGTTAATTGGAACAATTCCAATTGCCATGCCTTTGCCTGACAAATGTCCTTCCCAAACTTTTTTTGTTCTTTCCTTATTTACAAGGGTAGCCTTACCGACATGCTTTCCATTGGTGTTTGCCTTTTCAATCTTGTAAACACCGTATGCCTTATCTAGCCCTGCAAATATACTACTAAACTTTTCAACAGACATAATCGTACCTTTTCATAAAATAAAGCGGGGGAGCGTGTGAGATCGGAGTGAGGTGTGCTCCCCCTAGTTAGGCTTTTGACCTAACTAAAACGGTACGTTATCGTCTTTTTCTGAAGATTCCTCTTCACGAGTGTGCTTAACTTCAACTTCACCCTTGTTAATAGATTCAGCAAATGCTTTAGCCTGATTATACAGATTAGCACTTTCAATTTGTGAGTCAAGAGAAATATCCCAACCATGCCAAGAACCCTTTGAGTTCTCTTCTGAAACAGTTTTTAGATTATACACATATGCAAATCTTGGTGGCTGAAAAGAAGAGCCATCTTTCTTTGTCATAACACGACTTTGAATCATTGAGTTCCATTTTCTTGACTTCTTCAATTGTGTTGACTTCATTGCAATAAGAGCCGTGGACGATGTTCCATCATCCTTTACCACTACAACATAATGTTGGTGAGTATCCTCAACGTAGTGCCCTGAACCGTCAGTCAAATACTCCCTATTATCTTCTTTAGACCTTTCAGTCTTTGGTAGAGTATCCACTCTTGGATCAAAGATATTAACAGGAGCACCTGTGCCCTGACCTCTTGGAGCCCACTCAATCAATCTTCTTTGGTAAGCACATGGAACGACTTTAACTCCTTCCTTACCTTTAAATATATCACCAGTAACAGTATTATAAATGTCCCCAGCTTTTGCATTTTCTAAATCATCAAGCAATGGGTCTTGTCTTGATAACACTTTAAGAAACGGTAAAGCTAAATCTTCCATTCCTACATTTTCAAGACCTTTACCTTGGTCTTGTTCAAACATTGCTTCATCAATTACTGAAACGGCAGTTTGTTTCTTTTCAGCGACTTGTGAATTTTTACTCATTTTACTCTCCCTATTTTTTAGATTTTTTTATTTCTGCTTTATATCCAATATAAGCACCAAACAGTTCCATGGGAAACTCATCCCCACCCTCAACTCTTTCTTTAATAAAAGCTTTTAAAGTTTGTGGATGTACTTCTGTCTTTTGGACAGGAGTGTAACCAGCTTGTTCTGCTATATCCATAAAGTTTTGAGCAGCCGTGTCTTCACCCTTACCAAAAGCTGTAGTTACTGTGTTTTTGATAATGTCATCAAACTTATTTTGTCTGAGCCAATTAAAAGCTTTTTCTTTGTTTGCTTGAGAAATACTTCCTGCATATATCTCTTTAACATTTACAGATGAGCCATCCTCAAGTTCAAACTTCTTAATACCAATCTCTTGCATCAACATTGGAAGTTCTTCGTTTTGTAAATTACGAAGTTCTTCCTTTTGTTTCTTCAAGTCTTCTTCAGTATTAGCTATTTGTTGCTCTTGACTCTGAATTTTTTCTGCTAATTCAGCTATTGTTTTGAGACCTGCATTATCGGTGCTGAGAGATTTTTTGCTCTCAATTGCCGAATCTTCAGCCATTTCATCTAATAATCTTGACATATTAGTCCTTTCTTCGTGGTTCGTGATTAAAGTTGATTTCTTGTCAACTTAGTGCTATCATATGCGAATAAATGAGAGTTGTCAAATAGTTTTTTGGAGAAAAATGTATAAATACAAAACCAAACCGTATGAGCATCAAGAGAAGATTTTTGCAGACTCATGGTGTCGTAAGTATTTTGGGCTTTTCATGGAGATGGGTACAGGAAAATCCAAGGTAGCAATCGACACTATGGGTAGGCTTTTTTTAGAAGATAAAATAAAAGCTTGTTTAATTTTAGCACCAAAAGGGGTGTTTGATAATTGGGTTATGAATGAAATACCAAGACATCTACCGTCAGATATTAATGTCAAGGTGGTGCGTTGGCAGACCAATCATACTAAATCATTTATGTCTGATTTGGAAAAATTAATATTACCAGACATGCAAGAAAACAATACTTTACAAGTATTTGTTATGAATGTTGAAGGATTAAGCACGACAAAAGCTTTTAGTTTTGCAAAATTATTTTTGAATAAAAACCCAGACTCAATAATGATTGTTGATGAAAGCACTACAATAAAGAATCGGTCAGCAAAAAGAACAAAGAATGTGGTTGAATTGGGTAGATTGGCTTTATTTAGAAGAATACTTACGGGCTCCCCCATTACTAAATCACCTATGGATTTATTTAGTCAATGTATGTTTCTTAGTCCTAATGCCTTGGGTTTTAAAAGTTATTATGCTTTTCAAGGCAGATATGCTGTAGTTATCAATAAAACTATGGGTCATCGATCTTTTAGAGATATTGTTGGGTATCAAAGATTAGATGAATTAAACGGAAAACTAGATAAATTTAGCTCTCGTGTATTAAAGAATGAATGTTTGGACTTACCTGAAAAGGTGTATGTGAGACGAGATATTGAATTAACCACAGAACAAACTTCTGCTTATCAACAAATGAAACGACTTGCTTTGACAGAATTAGATCAAGGCAGACTTGCATCTACCCAATCGGTATTAACACAGATCATGCGACTGCAACAAATATGTTGTGGGTTTTTAAAACTAGATGACGGTGAAATAAAAGATTTACCAAATAATAGATTAAATGAGCTGTTGTCCGTGATTGAAGAAACGACAGGAAAGGTTATTATTTGGGCAACATGGACACATGACATCCAAGCAATAGAAAAGCTTTTGATAAAGAACTTTGGCGAAGACTCTGTTGCAACATACTACGGTGAAACACCACAAGATAGACGCCAAGAAATTGTACAAAAGTTTCAAGATAAAAACGACAAACTACGTTTCTTTGTTGGTCAACCAAAAACTGGTGGGTTTGGTATTACTTTGACTGAAGCAAGTACCGTGGTCTATTATTCAAACAGCTACGACTTAGAGATACGACTACAATCCGAAGATAGAGCTCATCGTATCGGTCAGCAAAATAAAGTGACATACATTGATATTGTTGTGCCAAGAACAATTGATGAGAAGATATTAAAAGCTTTGAAGAATAAAATTAATATTGCTGAAAAGGTCTTAGGTGAAGACGCAAGGCAATGGTTAATCTAGTGTAGCTAAGAAATAAATACCTATTCCAATAACTACTACTACCATAATAACGTAGATAGTATTTAAGATAAACTCAATCATACTAAAGAGCCGATTCCTGATCTCATAGGTTGTGGTGCAACAGGTGCTTGAGCTGTTTGCGTCATGGTCTGTGATGCGATATCCATGGGGAATAACTGTTGAAACCTTGCTCTTGATGCCATATCTGTTTTAGGTGCAGACGGTGGAGGAGTCATAACTTGTGGAGATGTTTCTCTTACGGGGGGTCTGAATTGTCTTATTTCTGGTCTGATGGGTCTTACCTCTTGTGGTTCCTCAATTTCTGAAGGAACAATATCTCCTGTTATTTCTCTACCCGCAGGTAAGACGGTAGCAGAAGGAGCACCAAATACTCTAGCTAAGAATAATTTAAAAGAATCTGAACTTAATGGTTTAAATTTCTTTCCTGTTTGATTTTTTAAAGCTAACCCTTCTTGAATTAATTGACTAAACATTACATTAGATACTTCGTTTGGCGACAGTAACTCTTCTATAGTATCTCCAATAGCAAGTTTAGGTCCCCTTACTAAAAGGTCTTTAAAAAAATTAGAAGCCATTTGAGGAACTTGAATAGTCCCACTACCCGCTTGTCTACCTATATACGCTCCAAGGACACCTGCACCCGCTTCTTCTATAGGTGTCGGTTTTAAGTCTGGACCTATACCCTGACTAATTTTAGTTGTACTTAAAATATTATCTAAAGCGTCTGTAAGTTGGTTAAACTTAGTAATGTAATTATCATCAATAATATTAGCATCTTTAAGAATATTAAAAATACTCTTTCTACCTTTTTGACTTTCAGTAAGTATTTCTTTTAAAATAATTGGGTCGGCATACATGTCACCTTCTCTAGTTCTTTTACTAGCTTTAGTAATAGCCCAATCCATTACAGTAGTTACTAATCCTTTTTTAGCCTGTTCAGCTAATTTTTCATCTTTAGCTTTTATTTTATTTATTTGTCGGATCATATTATTTAATCCAGACTCTACCTTTGTAGAACTACTTAAAATTTTAGAAATAACCTCGTAAGGATTATCTCCCTCTAAAGTTTTTTGTAAAAGTTTAAGATTTTCATTTGATTTGTATAATCTTGATTTTTTATCTTTAAAAGCATTTAGTAGAAGAGAACGATTGTTTGCATTTAATATATCGTCTTTTAACCCTAAATTTTTTATAAAAGGTATTTCAAAAATACCTTCATTATCATCTATAAATTTCTTTACAGATTTTTCATCTACTACTTCTATTTCTTCTACACCCACACCATCTTTTTTAGGAATTTGAACTTTTTGTTTTTTTATGGCTTTATCAGATAAAACTTTGAGTATACTGTAAATAGAGTCTCTAAAATTAGATGTTCTTGTTTCAACATTATCTGCTAAAGTTTTAAGTTCTATGAATTTTGTTGAATCTTGAGGATCAACAAATTTACCATCAACCGTGGGAACTAAATCAAGAATATTACCGTCTTTATCGTATTTAGCAATGCCTTCCATTGCAGTTTCTAATTCTAATAAATTTTGTCTAACTTGATCATCACTACCTGAAAATATTCTTTCGGATAATAATTCTGGAGAAACCACATCAGCTCCTGTTTTTGATTTTCTTGTTAAATCTCCTACAATTGTTCTAGAAAAAATGTCGTTTCCTACACGAGAAATAGTATAAGCATTTCGTAAAGCTTTTTCATTAGGAGTTAATTCAACCCCCATGGTGGCTTTATCCTCTGCTTTTTTTAAAATAACACCTAAATCTTTTAATGCAGCATTTGCAAACTCATCTAAAAATCTTGCTGCGGAGGAATTTCCTGCAGCTACCGCATCCCTTTGAGCATCTAATAATGCAGACCTAAATAATCTAATCTCGTTGAATGTAGTAGGTTGTTCTATTATTTCTTCTGTTTGACCAATAGGTAACTCAACTTTTGTTGTTTCTAGTCTATTTTTTTCTAATTTATTTTGAAGAAGTCTTTTTTGTATTTTTGCATATTTTCTAAGTCTATTTCTAATATTAGCATCAACATCAGGGAAAGCAGCACCTGCACTTTTTTTATTTTTTAACAACCCTTGCATTAAAGTATTTATTTGTTCTATTTCATCAACAGAACCTTTTTTTACTACTTGATTATATAAATTAAAAACTTCAGGAGATTCATCTACTAAATTATCTAAAACAGATTCATCTCTAAGTATTCGACCTTGAACTTTATCTATAGCTCTTTGGTTTGCGAGAGTTCCTACATCCGTACCACCTACTACTTCAAACCCATCTAATAAATCTGTTTTACCTTTTATAAAAGTAGATATAATAGGGTTTATTGGCGTTATTATGTTTTTACCTGTTTTATCTTTTATAACTTTATTTTCAAGAATATCTAACCAAGTTTTTTTTATGTTGTTAATTTCTACAGGTTGTTTTAAATTAGGAATAGCGTTGTATGCGGCTCTTTCGGCTGATCTCCAATCGGCAATAGCAGCATCAATTAATTCTTTAATAACTACAGAAGGTTCACGTTTACTTCCTGTTTTAGCTATTTTTTCTGTTGCATTAACTACTTCAGTTCCTAATCTGTTTAATTTACCTATAAACATGGATTCTAAAATGTTTTCTCTAAGATCGGCAGCTAACTTTATAGAATCTGGAGTATCTAAATCAGTAAGGGCTTTTAATAATTGGGATACTTTTTTTAATCCTTGACTTGCTGCTTGTCTGGCTTGAGTGCCGTATTTAGCACTACTTTGCAAATAAGATTTTTCAAGTAAAGCAAGACCCGGGTCTCCTGTAATTTGCGAAGGAGTTAAATCAATTCTTTTCCCATCTACATCTCTTAAATCATATTTTAATATAGCTTCTAATAATTTTTCTTCATAATTTTCTAAAGTAACACCTTCTAAATCTTTACTAATTTTATCTAAATAAGTCATAACAGATTTTCTTGCAAAACTTTTTTTCAGTTCAGCTTTATCTAAATTTTTAGCTGAATCTACTACAGAACTAAATTGATTTTTTAAAATAGGAACTGCATTTACAACCAACCTTTGTGGAAAAACCATGGAAGTTCCTATTTCAGAAAGTATTCTTGTTCCTGTTTCTCCCGGAGCAAAATATTCAGCACCTGCTGCTCCTAAACCAATAGGTAAAGTGTAAATCATTTCGCCTACTACAAAAGCTTTGGGATTTTTTCGTGCAAACTGACCTGTAACTCTTACACCATCTTCTAATATATTTAAAACTTTTCCAGTTTTTCCAAAAACTTTTTCTTTTAAATTTGGATTTCTTCCTGAAACATCTCTGATATTTTTTAAAAGTTTAGCTGCTCCAAAGTTAACTCCTTCTGGAATTTTTTTCGCCGCAGCCAAAGCATAAGGTGCACCTGTAACAACACCTGCAACAGACCTTCCTGTTTCCAACGCAGGCATAGCACTTGGAACAACACCTGTTTCAGGAAACACGGCTTCTTCTACTTTACTACCTGCAAATAAACCTGTTAAAAAACCTGTAATTCCACCTATCGCTCCCGATACTAATTTAGCAGGAGTATATGGAATAGGGTTTAAACTAAAACCAAGCTTTGCACCACGTTTAGCTAAATAAAAGGCGGGAGCTAATCGAGTTGTTTCTCTACCTGCACCTTCAGCAAAGGCAAAAAAATCATTAGGATTCCTAACGCCTGTAAAATGAGAAATAATGGCATCGTTACTTGCACCATCATTTCTTATTTTTTCATAAGCATCATCTAATTGGTCGGATGGAACTCCTGCTCTTTTTAATAAAGTTTTAGAAATTAAAGTTTCAGCAGCAGAACGTGACATACCTTTTTTGTTAGTAACAGGGTTTACATAATCATTAACTAAAAAATTAAATTTTTTAGTTAGATTAAATTTTTTAGGTAAAGGTTCATTAATGTTCTCGTTTCTAATATCTCTAGATAAAGAATCTAAATCAATAGTTTCAACTAAATTAGTGGTTAATTGATCTTCCATAAAATTTTCTGCCATTAGTCGTCACTCATTTTATCTACAGTATCTACTACATTACCTCCACCTGTATTGGTTACAGCATTATCCTCGTCTACAGGTTCATTTTCTTCAGGAATATCTTTTTCTGGAGAATATTCTCCACCTGAACTTATATTATGCCATGATTTTAAATAAACACCTTTTAAAATTTGTAATTGTTTTAAAGTGGGGTACACTTTACTAAACTCTTTAGTTGTTCCTTTAATATCAGTAAGAGCACCTGTTTGCAGTTGATTAGTAATTTGTGAAATTACGGAATCTATTTTATTAACAGTGTTTCTTATTGCATTTTGAGCTTTTTCATTACTTTCAAAATAAGCTCCCGGATCAGGTAATCCTGCGACTAATTCTTGGAACTCAGCTTTTAAAGCTTTACCTACCCCACCTAAATCTCTTTCTGCGTTTCTGAGAGTAGTTTTTGCTTGAGTGTTTAGTTCTTTAAATCCTTCTACAACTCTAGCCGTATCTTTTGCTGGTGTAAATCCAGCCAATCCAGCAACAACATTTATACCAGAAAATATTTTAGCATCTGGTCCAAAAGCTTTTTCTATAGGAGCGTCTGAAAATAAATCACGGTATTTAGCATCAGTTAAATCAGCGTTTGGATTGTTAAATGCTCCCTTTTCTCCATCTTTAGTTGTTAAACTTCCTGTTAACTTTTGGAAATTTTGATACTGAAGTTTTTCTAGATCAAATTTATCTTGTTCTAACTGTAAAACCCTATCTTGATACCCTTGTGTTTGTTCATTTTTTTCTTTTAAAATCTGTCTATCTAAATCATTTTGAGCTGATTTAAATTTAAAATCATTCTCTTGTAGTGTTTTTTGGAACTCTTGTTTATTCTCTATCATTTCGAGTTCATGTTCTCTTTGCAAACCAAAACGTGCTAATAAATTATCGTTTCTTTTATCTTCCAAAGCTATAGCATATTCTTGATTAATCTCTCTTAAAATTTTTTCAGCTTTTAACTTTTCTAATACTAAATTATTATCTCTTTTTATAGCTAATTTGTTTTCAATTTTTCTTAAATTTTCTTCGGCACTTGTTTTAAGAGTTAACATGTTTTTTTCGTGATCTCTAGAATCTTGAGCCTGTTCTCTTTTAAAAGCATTGTCAGCACTCATTATAGTTAAACTTTTATTAGTATCTACGATACCTTGTGTTTCTATTATTTCTTTATCTTTTTCAAATTTTCTTTGCTCATCAGCTTGTTTAATAGCTTCTTGAGCCGCCATCATTTTTGGTTGTTGCTCGGCTTGTTGCACTGCTTGACCGTATTGTTTCAAAGGGTCAGCTACTGCACCTAATCCAGAAGAAAGTGTTTCTACCACATTCATTTTTTGTCGTTGACCTGTTAACGGATTTACGCCTGTAGCTAAAGCTGCACCCGCTTTTGCAATATCAAATAATAAATTAGCTTTTGCTGTTTGTCTTTGCTGTTGGGTATCAAACAAAGATTCAAAAAAAGGTAGGTTTTTCTCATAAAAACCTTGTGGGTTTAAACCATAAAATTGTTGATTTTGTGGTGATACATTACGCCCTGCCATACTTAGTTGGCGACCTGTTGCATCCCCACCTAAATTAAACTTTTGTACTATACCACCATATCTAAAATTTTGAACGGGCTGTTGCCCAACCCCCATCAGTGAAGCCACACCACCACCTACGTCTGTGGGCTCACCTTCCATTGTTTCCATCTCTGAGTCAGCAACACCTTCCATTAATTCACCCACACCTGAATCCATTGCTCCACGTTCCGTGAGCATTATAGTGGGTTGCACCATTGCTAACACTGTATCAGGAGTTTGGTTGGCATCTTCCTCACCAACAAACTCTGCTAATTCTGTTCTTCTTTCTTCAACCGACTTATCATCTCCTCGAATGGAGTCCATAATATCTTTTGGCGTTTCAGCACTATCTAAACCTTCTAACATTCGTTTAGCTAACTCTTGTCCAATACCCACGCCTTGAGCACCTGCATCAGCTTCAACTCGAGCAAGTTCTTCTCCAATTTGCTCTGGTGAAACCATTGGTTGCTCCATCGGTGGAGACATTGGCATAGGTTGTTGCATTGCCATTTGCTCTTGAGGACTCGGCATAGCCGTGCCACCCATTTGCCTAAAAAGTGGTCGATTGTATATATTATCCATTTAAAATAACCCCGCTGTTTTTGCACCACTCAATGCTGCTAAACCTGAAATACCAAGACCCGCATACTGTTGGAATGGGGATGGTGTAGGATATTGTTGCATTGTCATAGTTCCTTGTGAAGTTGGTATACCTCTTAAAATATCAGAAATAAATCCATATTGTTGATATGGGAATTGTTCTCTTTGTAAATTACTTTGTCTTGCTGCATCAAGTTGTGCTTGTTGCATTTGTCTTTGCAACGCACCTGCTTGACCCAACTGAGAAATGTCTTGACCCATGAGCCGTTGTTGTAGTTCTCCGAGTCCTGCTTCTTGAGCTGCAAACTTACCGACACCTTCTCCGAGTGCACCTGTCAATTGTGCTTGTTGTTGAGCAAGTTGTGCCGCTTGACCAAAACCACTTTGTCTGAGTTGCCCTGCAGCTCTTGCTTGAGCATCCAATAAATTTCTTTCTCTTTCTAAATCTTGTAGTGTTGCACGAGAACCACCATAGGCTCCACTGCCAATAGCTTGAGCAGCTTGTTGTTGTGCTGCAATGTCACTTTGCCTTTGCAAGTCTTGCATGGTTTGTTGCACCACTTGAGCTTCATAAGGATTCATAAACTGAGCAAT
>NZMJ01000051.1 GCA_002692855.1 Maricaulis sp. | reverse complement strand
TTAATTATAAAACATATATGAACGAAGTTTATAAAGTAAAAGAAACTGGTAGTGGTGCAGAAAAAGCTATTGAAAAAGATGATAGCTTTAATCCACCAGAAAACAAAGAAGGTAATTTCACAAGACTACATAGAGCTATAGAAGTTTTATACGAAGGCGCTTTAATACTAGGTACTGATAAGCTTTTAAAGTGGCAGATGTCTAAAAATATGATGCGACCTAAAAGCGATTTTACTAAAGTTAAAATGAATTATTCTTTAGTTGCACCTAGATTATACAATGGTAAAGTAGAAAGTTTAGTAAGTCGTATAACTGGTTTTGCAGATATGATACAGCTAACACATTTAAAAATACAACAAGTGTTAGCGCGTATAGTGCCTGATGGTGTTTATTTAGACGCAGATGGTTTAGCTGAAATAGATTTAGGTAATGGTACAAACTATAATCCGCAAGAAGCTTTAAATATGTTCTTTCAAACGGGTAGTGTTATTGGTAGATCATATACTGTAGATGGTGATCCTAATCCAGGTAAAGTGCCTATACAAGAAATAACTAGTGGTAGTGGTGGTAGCAAAATGCAAGCTTTAATAGGTAATTACAATTACTACTTGCAAATGATACGTGATGTAACCGGGCTTAATGAAGCTAGAGATGGTAGTACGCCTGATAGAAACTCTTTAGTGGGTGTTCAAAAGCTAGCAGCCGCAAATAGTAATACAGCTACTAGACATATACTTCAAGCTGGTTTATTTTTAACGGCTGAAACTGCAGAAAAATTATCACTTAGAATATCAGATATATTAGAATACTCGCCAACTAGAGAAGCGTTTATACAAAGTATAGGCGTGCATAATGTAGGTACGTTAGAAGAGTTATCAGAGTTACACTTGTACGACTTTGGTATATTTATAGAGTTAGCGCCAGATGAAGAAGAAAAACAAATGCTTGAAAACAATATACAGCAAGCACTAGCTCAAAAAATAATAGCTCTGTCTGACGCTATAGATATTAGAGGTACTAAAAACATAAAGCTAGCTAATCAATTATTAAAAATAAAAGAGAAAAAGAAAAAACAATTAGAACAGCAAGCGCAACAACAAAACATACAGGCGCAAGCTCAGGCTAACGCTAAGTCTCAGCAAGTAGCAGCTCAAGCAGAAGTTCAAAAGCAACAGTCGTTAATAGACATGCAGATAAGATTAGAGCAAGCTAAAGCAGAGTTTAAAGCTAAACAGCTAGAACAAGAAGTTGCAGCTAAAGAAAGATTAATGGATAAAGAGTTTCAAATTAATCAACAGCTTCAAGGCATGAAACTAAAAGCAGATGCCGAAGGTACTATGTTCAAAGAAGGTCGTAAAGACGCAAGAGAAGATAAAAAATTCGAGTCGTCAGGTAATGATATAGTAAGTGGACGAGTGAATATGGAAGGCTTCGAGCCTAGATAATAATTTATATTTTATATTATGGAAGAAAACAAAGAAAACATTGTTGAAGAAGTTCAGCAAGAACAAACAGTTGAAGAAACAAAAGATCAAGATACTGTTAAAGTAAAAATGAAAAGCTTTGATACGTCTACTCAAGATGTTTACAAAGTTGATTTAAGTAAAACTAACGAAGATGCCAATACGGAGCAAAGCACAGATGAGGTTCCTGTTCGCGACGAATCCGAAACTAGCGAAGAAGTTCGTGATGAAAACGTCGAAGAACCAATTGAAGAGGTTACCGAACAAGGTGAACAAGAAAAAAAGTTAGTTGAAGAAGTAAAAGAAGAACCTAAAGTAGAGGTTACTAAAAACGAAAAAGGTAATATAGAAATAAAAATACCTGACAGCGTAGAAAAATTAGTAAGCTTTATGGAAGAAACTGGTGGGACGTTAGAAGACTACGTGTCTTTAAATAAAGATTATTCAAATATGGATAATCAAGACGCGCTCTACGAGTACTATAAAAAAACAAAGCCGCATTTAACGGCTGAAGAAATAAACTTCTTAATGGAAGATCAGTTTAGTTATGACGAAGAAACTGATGACGAACGAGACATTAGAAGAAAAAAGCTAGCGTTAAAAGAGCAAGTTGCAAACGCTAAGTCCTTTTTAGACGGGCAAAAGTCTAAGTATTACGAGGAAGTTAAGTCTAGTGCTAAGCTTACTCAAGAACAACAACAAGCTGTTGAGTTTTTCAATAGCTATAAACAACAAGCTGAAACGACTCAGCAGGCTAAAAAAGTTTTTGACGAAAAAACTAACAACGTATTTAACCAAGACTTCAAAGGTTTTGATTTCAATGTAGGTGAAAAAACGTTTAGGTACAAAGTCAATAACGCAGATGAGATTAAAAATAATCAAAGTGATATTACTAACTTTGTCAAGAAGTTTTTGAATGAAGATGGTACTATGAAAGACGCTGCAGGTTATCACAAATCTTTATTTACAGCCAGTAATGCTGATGCTATAGCTAGACATTTTTACGAGCAAGGTCGTGCTGATGCTTTAAAAAACTCTTTTGAGAAAAGCAAAAACATAGACATGCAGCCTAGACAATCTCACCAAGAGGTTGAAGTCGAAGGTACAAAGTATAAAGTGTTAAGTGGCGATAGCTCGTCTAAGCTTAAATTTAAAATAAAAAATTAATTAACGCTTAAAACTTAAAATTATGTCAATTGTAAATGGTGGTTTGTTAAATAGCGTACCTGCTCCACAACAGCAGACGTTATCTACAAACTATATTGATTTCACAAGCCAAACCACTGCTGGTTGGGCACAACAATACCTGCCAGACTTGATGGAAGCTGAAGCTGAGGTTTTTGGACCTCGTACAATTTCAGGCTTCTTATCTCAAGTTAGCGCAGAAGAGCCTATGACTTCTGATCAGGTTATCTGGTCTGAGCAAGGTCGTTTGCACCTTTCTTATAAAGGTCACATTGAAAGTACTACTGGTGGTACTTTACTTGGTGGTCAAGTAGAAATCGAAGGTGATATTGATGGTACTGAAACTAACGCTACTGGTCCAGCTTTCTCTGCTGCTAACCACGGTGTTAGAGTAGGTGATACGATTATTATTGCTAATACTCAAGGTGTAGTTAAAGCTTATGTAGAAGAAGTTAACGGTGCTGTACTTGACGTAGCTCCTTACGGTGTTGCTAACTTAGCTGCTTTTACTACTACTGGTGGAACTAAAGATACTACTATCTTAGTTTACGGTTCTGAGTTCAAAAAAGGTGACGACTACCAAGGATCACCTGCAAGATTTGCTAATGAGCCTGACTTTAAAACTTTTACTAACAAGCCTATTATCTTGAAAGATTACTACGAGATCTCTGGATCTGATGCTTCTCAAGTCGGTTGGGTTGAAGTTTCTGGTGAAGAAGGACAAAGCGGTTACTTATGGTATTTAAAAGCTGAAGGAGACACAAGAGCTCGTTTTGCTGATTACCTAGAGATTGCTATGATGGAAGCTGAGCTTGGTGTACCTGGTACTGACTTTGTAGATAATGCTTTAGGACTAACTGGAGCTAACACAGCTGTTGCTGCTACTGGTACTGAAGGTTTATTTGCTGCTATCGAAAGCAGAGGTAACGTTACTACTGGTGTAACTGGTATTAACCCTTCAACTGATTTCGACGAGTTCGATTTAATCTTAGCTGAGTTTGACAAGCAAGGTGCTATCGAAGAGAATATGCTATTTGTTAATAGAACTGTATCTTTAGCTATCGATGATATGTTAGCTTCTGTAAACAGATCTAGTAACACTGGTAGTTCTTATGGTGTGTTTAATAACTCTGAGTCTATGGCTTTAAACTTAGGATTTGAAGGATTCCGTAGAGGATCTTACGACTTCTATAAGTCTGACTTCCGTTATCTAAACGACAAAGCTACTCGTGGATCTATCAACGATGCTAACGCAGCTGAAGCAATCAGAGGTGTTATTATTCCTGCTGGTGTATCTACAGTTTACGATCAAACTTTAGGTAGAAACTTAAAGCGTCCGTTCTTACACGTACGTTATAGAGCTTCTCAAATGGAAGATCGTAGAATGAAGACATTCGTTACAGGATCTGTTGGTGGAAACATCACTAGCTCTTTAGATGCTATGCAAATTCACTTCTTATCTGAAAGATGTTTGATCACTCAAGGTGCTAACAACTTTATGTTAATGAAGTAATTCATATTGGTCGGGGCTTCGGCCCCGATCTTTTTTTTAATTTATATTATATTATATTATGGCAAAGAAAAAAACTGCAGCAAAAGCTGCGCCTGAGGTTGAAGTAGCACAGCCAGAAATTAAAGCTACAAACGAAATGGTTGAGGTTGTTATTGAAAAGCCAAAGCCAAAAAAACCTGAGTGGGAAATAAAAGATAGAGTGNATTATTTAAAAGGTAGAAAAAAACCTTTAACATACGCTATGAGATCTTCTGGCATATACTATTTTGATGAAAAACTAGGATATGAAAGAGAACTTAAGTACACTTCAAATCAAAAAACTCCTTTTGTAGATGAAATGAAAGGTGATCAAAGGCTAGAGCATATTGTTTTTGAAAATGGAGCTTTGTTTGTTCCAAGAAATAAAACAGTATTGCAAAAGCTTTTATCATTATATCACCCACACAGAGACCAACTGTTCTATGAATACAAGCCTGTTGAAGAAGCTGTTGATGAAATAGCATATCTTGAAATGGAAGTTGAAGCTTTAGACCTAGCAAGATCTATTGATATTGACATGGCTGAAGCTATAATGCGTGTAGAGTTAGGTTCTAGAGTTAATAAGATGAGTTCTAAGGAACTTAAAAGAGATTTACTATTATATGCTCGAAAAAATCCTGCTTTGTTCTTAGAATTAGTTAATGATGATAATGTTCAGCTTAGAAACTTTGCTATTAAGTCTGTTGAAGCAGGACTTATAAGTTTATCTAGCGATCAAAGAACTTTTAATTGGGCCAACAACGGTAGAAAATTAATGACAGTTCCTTTTGATGAACACCCTTACTCAGCTTTAGCCGCTTGGTTTAAAACTGACGAAGGTATGGAGGTATACAAAAACGTTGAAAAGCGTTTAAATATGTAATTACCTTATAGAAGAGTAACCGCTCTTCGGGGTGGTTACTCAACTATAAAAAATTTATTATGCCAATAAATGTAGACACAGTATATCAAAGAGTATTGGCTATAGCTAACAAAGAGCAAAGAGGTTATATTACGCCTCAAGAATTTAACTTGTTTGCTAATCAAGCTCAACTATATATATTTGAAGAATATTTTCACGATTTAAACCAGTATCTGATGGAGTTAGGTAANGACTCTTCTTACTCAGATTCTGTAGACTACATAGAAGACAAGCTTTCCTTTTTTAGCGTATACGATGAACCTGTATTTTTCTCGCCGAAAGAAGGCTACGTGCCAGGTGGTAACGCAGACTACGAAATATATAGAATAATAAACGTAAAGCTAAACGGCGTAGACTGCCAACAAAAAACATTTAAAGATCTTGACGCTATGCGCAAAGGTGTGTTTGCTGTAAAGCCGCACCCAAACAATCCTGTATACATACGTACTTCAAGAGTTTCTGATGAAGTTGCGCCGCCACAAACTATAAACAATATTAAGCTTAGATTATATACAGCTAGAAATAGTGACGGTGCTATAATGGAAGTATTAGATCAAGCGTTTTTTCCTAGTAATCCAGGTGGTGTTGTAACTATGGACTACTTTAAAAAACCTAAAAAAGTAGAGTGGGATTATATTTTAGTTAATGAAAAAGCTTTATATAATGCTAACGGCTCTGTAAACTTTGAGNTGCATCCGTCTGAAGAAACAACTCTTGTATACAGAATATTAGAGTACGCTGGAATAATTATTAACAAGCCAGGTTTAGCTAGCTACGCTAAAGGTGAACTAGCAGAACAATCAAATAACGAGAAACGATAATGTCAAGAGGATTTTACGATTATAACGGCGAAGGTCAGTACTACACTGATCCACATGGTTTTGGAGATTATCAATACCAAAANATNAGCGATCTTATAGAAACATTTATGACCGTATATGTAGGTGAAAACAAAATAATATCTAAAGCAGATAGATCTGATGTAGCTTTTTTTGCTAAAAGAGCTTTACAAGAATTAAACTACGATACGTTAAGATCTAAAAAATCTATAGAGTTTGTTGTTGATAATAGACTTTACATACCTATGCCACATGACTTTGTAGGTTATACAGGTATAAGCAGAATAGATGGTAGCGGTATTAAAAGACCTTTGTACCCAGCTAGACATAGCGGTAATCCTTTAAAAACTAAAGTTAGTGAAAATCCTAGAAATCCTTGGTTTCACGCTAACACTAATATTAGAGGTGAATTAACAGATTTAGACTACAACGACAATGCTGATGGAACACCAGGCGATTCAACTGCNGTAAGCAACTTCCAAAGCATGGGTAATAACGAAATAGATTTAGACTCGTTAGACTATAANGATAACTACTACGATTTTAGTACAGGTAGAAGATATGGCTTAGAGCCTGAAAACTCTCAAGTAAATGGTAGTTATTTTATGGATTATCAAAGAGGCCATATATATTTTGGCTCGGACATAGTAGACGAAACAGTTTGTTTAGATTANGTNACAGATGGTCTTGGTAAATACGACGATGCTGTTATACACAAGTTTGCTGAAGAAGCTTTTTATAAATGTGTTTCTTACTACATTGTTTCTACTGGAGCTAANTATAATCCTGGNATAGTACAAATGATTAAAAAAGAAAAGTTTGCAGCTGTTAGAAATGCTAAGCTAAGACTTTCAAATTATAAAACAAAAGAGTTAGAACAAGTTATTAGAAATAAATCTAAAATAATTAAGAGATAATATGCCTTTATTCAACAGGAACTTTACTAAAGGCAAGATGAATAAAGATCTCGACGAGAGACTTATACCTGCCGGAGAATATAGAGATGCTTTAAATATAGAAGTTTCTACTTCTGAAGCTAGCAATGTTGGAGCTTTACAAACAGTGAGAGGTAACGTAGAGCTTACTTCTGGTGTTGTGCCTGACGGAAGCTATTGTGTTGGATCTATAGTTAACAATGAAGAAAATGCTATATACTATTTAGTAGCTGGTGCAGATAGAGTTTTTCCAAACGGAGATTATACTAGAAGCGATTATATAATAAGATATAACATAGATACTTCTAACATACAGTACGTTTTTGTAGATACTTACGAAGGCTCATTGAGTATAGTTAACTCAGCCCAGCCGGGTGCAGATATTTATTATGAGCTTACTAGTAGAAAAGGTTTAAAAACTAGAGACAAAGTAAGTATATATGATGCAGCTGGTAACTTTTTATATAACTCTATTATTAAAGTATATAACAACGACTTTGACGACAATAATGTTAACGGCGTTATAGTAGAAGGCTCTGTAAACAACGCGTCTCCTCAAGGAGCTACTTTAGATTTTACTTCTAATAGACTATTAAAGTTTCAGCAAGGAAGATTAATAACAGGTATAAATATAATAGACGATATGTTGTTCTTTACGGACAACGCTAACGAGCCTAAAAAAATAAATATAACTAGATCGCTTTTAGGTACTGGTGGGCCACTAGCTAGAGTTATGGGTAACGGTGAACACGCCGATTTACCNACTAGATTAGTTTCTGAAAAACCAGAAAGCAGTGTTAATGTTGAAGGTTTTCAAATATATGGTGAACCTCATTTGTTTGCTAAAGAGCAAGATATAACAGTTATACGTAAAAACCCTAACACTCCACCAACTTTAAAAATGTCTGAAACTGCTTCTGAAAGANTAGATGAAGAAGGTAATGTTAATCCTACGCAATCAACAGATACTTATACTAACGGGGCTGGGTTTAATATATTTGGAAGTGACGAGACAGCTAGCACGCCTATTGACACACAAACTGTAATGGCTTTTACAACTAACACAGCTGTAGACTGGAGAGTTGGTGATATAATAATAGGTAANATACAAGAAGATAATGAGTTTGATTTTGAAACTCAAGACGCAGATATAAGACTTCAAATAGTAGAGCCTCAATTAGGCAGCGCTGGCTTACCGCCTTATGGACCTACTGGCAACGGTTTGCCAAATCCAGAAAACGCTTGGTATGCTATTGTGCTTTCTAGAATAGACGAGTGGCCAACTAACTTTACTATTTTGTTAAAGCTTGAGCTTGAAGATCCTTTGTTTGAGTTTAAGTTTCCAAGGTTTGCTTATAGATATAAATACGTAGATGGTGAGTACTCTGCGTTTTCGCCTTTTTCAGAAGTAGCTTTTTTACCTGGCGCTTTTAGATATAACGCTAAAGAAGGCTATAACTTAGGTATGGCTAACAGAATTAGAAAGCTTACTATAGAAAATTATTTACCTAAGCAAGAAAATAGATGCGGCGATATTGTAGAAGTAGATATACTATACAAAGAAGAAGGCTCTACAACTGTTTATACTGTAGAAACTATAAAGCCTACATACGCATCTCCTCAATGGAGCATAGTTGGTAGAGGATCTTACGAGATTAAATCAGAACTTATACACGCTGTAGTTCCTTCTAATCAACTAATAAGACCTTACGATAATGTTCCTAGAATAGCATTAGCACAAGAAGTTACAGCTAATAGAGTTGTATATGGTAATTATTTAAACAATTACGATATAAGACGTAACTTAGTACAAGATCCTTTTCCAGTTAGAGCTTCACTAAACATAAACTCTAAAGATATAGAAAATGAAGAAGGCGTTTATTTTCCACAGCCTTCAGTTAAAACAATGCGTAAGTATCAGCTTGGCGTTGTTTATAGAGATGAGTACGGTAGAGAAACACCTGTGCTTACAGCAAACGACATAGGTACTTTAGATGTTCCTAAGCGTTTATGCACTAAACAAAACTATTTTCAAGCAGAGGTTTTAAGTCCTGCTCCTTATTGGGCTAAGTCATTTAAGTTTTTTATAAAAGAAACTTCAAATGAATATTACAACTTAACTATGGATCGTTGGTATAACGCTCAAGATGGTAATGTTTGGATTTCATTTCCTTCATCTGAAAGAAACAAAGTAGATATTGACACGTTTTTAG